>JASGIX010000030.1:0-349173 GCA_049840955.1 Polyangiaceae bacterium | reverse complement strand
GTGTGTACCTTACGACTACGTACGTATTGCTAAGGTTCATCGGGAAACACAATAATCCGAACAGCACCTAAAGCCGACAAGAGCTGGCCGGGAACGGCGGGTGGGCAATCCGATCGTTAACCAGAGCTCCTGCAAATGATGTGCAGCAATTCCTCGAAATCTGTCCGGAGTACTTTCCGACTTATTCATGCCCAAGAAATAAAGCGCACTGCAACGATGTCCCGGCTCTGCCGTGCAAGGATGCGGATTTCGGACTCCGGAATGATGTCGTTCGGCGTAGCCAACGCCGAGAACCGGGTTTCGTCATACGTATGGGCGGGATGACGAACTCAAGGGCAAAGCGCCTAGACGTTGCGTCGGCGAACCCGGCTTGCATTCAATGCGTCGATGCCTACGACGCATTCGTACGGCGCTTCCCTTGACCCCAGCAAGGGTATCCTGCACGTCTTCGCGTAGGCTATTGAGCTTGCCCACGACGGTGACGTCTCGAGAGTACAACCATTGCGCCGCGTCGATGTCGACGAGGCTGCAGTTGGTATACAAGCAGCAGTAACTGCCGAGGCCATTTGCGTAGTCGATGCACGAGTCGCCATCGACGAGGAGAGAGGGACGCATCAGCGGCTCACCGCCGCCCACGATAGAAACGAGACGGGCTCCGGCGTCGACTGCTTCGGCGATGACTCGACGTACCTCGGGATCCGTGAGTCCGCGACGCCGAACCGCCGTTGCCTCACTGTAGCAATAGAGGCAGAGGAGATTGCAGGTGCGGGCGAGCTCCAAGGAAATGCGTTTGAGCGGGGAGTTTTCCTCCTCGGGCCGAGTTCTCTCGGTTCGAGTCCTCAAGACGGGTGGGCCATGCAGCTCTGCGCGGGAAATGGCGTTACTGGTCTTCACTCGTTTGACGTCGACGTCGAACATCTTCTCCTCAAGGATAACTCTGGGGTGCGACCCAACCTGGTTCGAGCGGGCCCGTGTCGAATGCAAGGGTACGGTGTGAACCTTCGATACTCAAGACCTCGAGTTTACCGTCGGGAAATCGACTCTCGAGGTACAAGCGTAGCTCTCGCTCCAGGCGCACGGGGTTGTACTTGAGCATGTTTGCCCAGCGCGGATCGCTCGTGAGGACGCGCTGGGCGCGGATCGAGTCTGGGAATCTTCGCCTTCGAAAAACGTGGCGCACCTTCGAGCGAAGGGCGTGTGGCACGTCGGAAAGCGTAAGCGGCGTCGTTACGACGTCGATGATGAGCATCCGCCCTCCCGGCGCGAGCACTCGTCGGAGCTCGTTCATCATCGGATCCCAATCCAAGTAACGAAACGAGAGCACGCTTACGATCAAGTCGAAACTTCGGTCAGCAAGGGGCAAGTGCGGGCCGTCGATTTGAAGAAACTCCAACTTTGGCAGCGCTTTCGCCCTGTTTCGGGCGATCTCGAGGAGTGGGCGTGAAATGTCGACGCCAGTTCCTCGAGCGAGGTGAGTGGCGATGTGCAAAAGCAGGGCGCCACTACCGCAGCCTATGTCGAGAACGCGAAGCCCGGTCGTGGGGATGCGCTGACGTCAACCATTCCCACTCCTCCGTGCGGACTCGGATGTCCGCATACGCCGCGTCATAGAGCGTCGCAACGGAGTCGTAAGTCGGATCGCCCTCGATGGGGCGCGGCTCCATGCGTTTGAAACGCTCTACGGGCAAAAGGCCGCTGTATTTGGCGACGGATCCGAATAGACCGTGGGATTTGCGGCCAGGGCAACCCACCACGTTAATCGGTTCTTCGCGCGAGGAACGGAGACCCTCCCAGCGGAAGTGGGAACGACTCGTCGAGAAGGTCGTAAACCAGTGATAGCCACTCGCCGGAACGCCGAAGGTGCGAGCAAAGAAGGGCGCAAACCAACGGGCAGTGCGACAGCCATGCAGGAAAGCCTCACCCTCGGGCGCGAAGGGGATTTTCAATTGCCGCCACTCATGGGGACTGAACTGCTCTGGCAGTTCGCAGGTGTTGAACATGAACCCGTAGAGCGCGCTATGGCCAAGGAGATGAAACTCTCGAATGACCTCGCCGCGTTCGCAGATGTTCGTCATCGCGTCGACGAACGCCCGCTTCGTTTCGACGGGCTCACAACGAAGGATATGCGTAGGCAATGCCGCACGTCGCTCTGCCGCAAGGGTGAGCGCAGCTCGTCGAATCTGCGCCCCTCCACCGCGATAGCCCGTGATGTAGCCTATCCAGACGATTCCCCTGTCGTGCATGTCGACGGTCAGAGCCGAGCCCCCGCCCGCATCCTAGGGGGTAACGGCGACTCGCGCCACAGGGACGGGCGAAATCGTAATCGCAACGGAGGCGCGACGTCGAACGGCAGGCGCGTCATGGCTTGCATGCCGAACTCGACCCTGTGGACGGGGCAGCGCTCGGCGGCGCCGAAGGCCGTTGCGGCGCCACTGCGCATTTGAGCCATTCTGGCGTGTTGCTCGTGGCAGTCAGCGCCTTCGAGCGCGCAACGTCTGCGTGGCATTCGATGAAGTGGTCCGTGTAATGCTCGGAGGAGAAGTCCACGCCGGCTTCGGCGTCCATATCGCAGCGACGTGCCACTAGTGTCTGACCGCCCGCTTTCGACGCCTCGGTTTTCATCACGTGGGTCATCTCGGCTCGTTTGCACGAGCGATTGTCGAAGATGCCAAGGAGGTCCTCTCGGTCGGACATTCCGCAGGTTGCCGTCACTTCGCCGATGACGACCTGATCCGCAGGTGTCTGGTTCCGCTCGGCGACGGCTTCGGGCGACGCGACGACGGGATAAGTCGCGCCGCTATAGACCGCATGTGGCCCACTTGCGCAGGCCAGCAGACATATCAACAAGAGTGCGGCCCCGAGAACGGCAGTTCTTGAGGACGGCTCCGCGGCTGCTGCGGTGGAATGCGGGTCGGTTGTGAGTGATGCGGTCGACACGGAGCCGCCACTACGCACGTCACGTGCCGGTCCCATTCGGAGGCCGAAGTGCGCGGAAAGCGACCAGTGCCGTGAACGGCGGTTCTCGGGGGGCGCGCTCGGAATCGCACGCTGTCGCGATTACATCACACGGGGCACCGCCGTCGACTTGCCCAGCACCAGCGGTGCCATTCCGAAAGGCGCGGCGTCAATGACGCAAGCCGTCTACCCTCGCGTTCGTTTGGATTCGGTTTGCTTGCGCTCCTCGAGCGTCTTCGTGCGATAGGCATTGAGTTCGCCTAGCACCGCTCGGAGCGACGCATTGTGAGCCTCGAGCTCTTTGTCCAGAACACGCTTCTTGGCTTCGAGTTTTCGCAGCTCGTCATGGCTCGCCAGCACGCGCGTGGTCATCACGGTGCTCGCGTCTTTGGACTCCTTACTTCCGACCTCACGACTCGCCTGTTTTAGTCCTTCCAAGTCCTGGCGAGACGCTTCGAGCTCGACTTCCAGCTCCTCTCGCGCCGTTGTCGATGCGAGGCGCCGGTCGACGATGACTCGCGCCTTCGTCAGTATGGCGCGTTCCTCTGCAGGTAGATCCAGATCGCGAATGAGTTCATCCAACTCGTCGAGTCCAAGATCCTCGACGCCGTGGCCACGGGCGACGCCTTGTCTGATGACGATATTGCGCTCCTTGCCGGGTCCTGCGCCAACATCGAACACGGCAAACGGCTTGCCCGTCGTGCTATCGAAGTCGATTCGGTCGACCCCTTCCAGTCGAGCGTTGGTGACGACGCCGAGCCCTACGTAGGTTTCGGACGCAGCCCCAGAGCGATTATTGAAGAGTAGTCGATCCTCCGTGACTACGACGGAGTGCACGCGAAGTTGACCACCTTGGAAGTCGACGTGACGCCGTTGACTCGTTCGAGTGCTCTCGGCCATGGTCAAATCGAAGTCTGCCTCGTCACCAATGCGAGCGAACTGGCGGGCTCCTGGTTGCAAGCTTTGCATCAGCGCTTCGCCCAGGAAGCCGCCAGGGCCAAACACGGACACGGGGCCTTCGGGAAGGGTGTTGGGGGTATCGTTGACGAGCCCGATGGCTCGCTCCGGCTTGGAATCGGGACTACTGAACCAAACGATGGTCTTTGCGGAGACTCCGCTCTTCAAGAACGGTAGTAGCGCTGAATGTTGCGGCAGCAGGTTCAACGGCGTTTGCACCTGATATACTGATACTGCGCGTTCTGCTGGCGGAATGACTCCCGCTTGCTTTACCAAGTCTCCCACCCAGAGCAGAATCGCTCGCGACATACGCGGTGTCGTACGCGTTCACCTTTGGTGCGCGAGTCACGTGACTGCCGCCTAGCGCACCATGGCCAGAGCCGAAGCCTTGACCGCTGCCTAATCCGAGGCCTCCTTGCCCATCGGCGCCGGAAATGTTCTCCACGGTCTCCCCCTGATAGTCGCTGAAGTCACCCCAGAGGGCGTCGGTTGTCGTCGTGGATAGCTGGGGCACGCTCGATAGTTCGTCTGCCGGTGTGTTGAGCTCGCGTCGCTGGTAGCGCGGCGCAGCCAAGGGAAAGAGGAAGGAGCTGGGTGCGCCGTCTACCAATTCCAACCTCACGTTGCTCCAAGTCTCGTCCGTGTCGTTGTGAACCAGTGCCCAGGCCTGTAGTTCCGCTCGTCCGGGAGCCTGAACCAAAAGCCGATAGCTCGTTCGCCAAATGGGAATTTCTGCGAGATATCCAAGCCGCAGGTCGCGCAAGGTTCTCTTGCCATCGGCCATCTCGAGCCATTCAGTCGGGTTGGCTCGGGTCGCAATGCGAGCTGAAAGGGCTGCCTCAAACCTCTCTACCAGTCGCGAATCGATCGGTCGAACGGAGACCAGCTCACTCAGGTCGAAACGGATGACGCCATACTCTGGGGACAACAACATCAGCTGGAGACGTGCTGGTTCGGGGTTCTGCCCTGAATCACCCGAGCTCGAATCCTTGTCACTGCCTTCGGTTGCGCGAGCTGCCTTACCGTTCTTGGCTCCAACGGGACCATGATCGTAAGACGGATGCGTCGGCTCTACCGAGACCACTTCGACGACTCGTCCACTCAACTGACTCTTGCCAAACCGCGTCGTATCCCCCAGCCTCACGACGACTTCTTCTCCTCGAAGCGCTGCCAAAAGTCGATCGTAACTCAGGGCGGCGTTCTCGGCGGCAGCCATGCCCGCTCGCGCTCGCGCGACGGCCGGACTCACGCGACTCGGAAAGGTTACGCTGATTTGCTCCGAGGCGGGGCTGAGCAGGATGAGGCTCTTCAACGCGTCGTCCAAGTGTCCAACAGGTACCGGCAATTTGCGCTGCCCCGAACCGAGATCGCCATGTCGCTCGAAGTAGCCTACGCCCGATGCATACAAACGCACACGGACCAAAGGAAGGATCTCCTCCTCGCTCGGCGGTTGCCCCGTTACCGCCGACCTTGGCGGCGTTGTGGATGCACACGCGGCAACCAATGGCAGAGCGACGAACGGGAAATATCGACGGAGGCAGGACATAGTACCGTCAGTAATCTCGCCGTCGGAAATGTTCCCTGGCGAGGGCGAATTGCTCTTACGGCCTTGGCGACGCGCGGCCGAACCACTCGGTGTGGCTCGGCTCGTCGCAATCGCGCAAGTGTGAGTGTTTCGGGCGCGCCTCGCCGGTGCCTTGCCGTCGAGGCGCAGTCTCCTTCTCTGGCTCTGGTGCTGGCGTATCGTCTATGTGGTGGGAAGGAATGGTCAAACGAAAATCTGGGCTAGATGCTCGTGACCACGGTCCATGCGGTATTCGAAGATGCCTGAGTGTTTGCCGGTGGGAAAGCCGTCGAATTGTTGGAAATGAACGCGCTGTAGGCGAAGCTGTTGCAAGGTGCCGATGCCGTGCATGTCGCGTTCCGAGGGCAAACGGCAATTCGGTTTCCACTCCCGTCGAAGATCTCGATGTAGTACGGCGTGCTCGTCACGTCGACGTTTGCGGTTGCAGTGATTGTTGCATGTCCCGTCGGCGTCGTGCATTGGACGGAATTCGGAACGGAGACTTGGTATCCCGAACTGCCCCACGTCACGAACGTCTTGGCGGAGTTGGAGACGTAACCCGAGGTTGGAACGGTGGTCGTCGTTGCGCTGACGAGGTAAGCGGCGAATGCATGCGTGGTTGCGGCGGCCTGCGAGAGGTTTGCGCTGCAGGAGCTTCCGTAGCCACACCAGGATAGCCAACCACCCGTGGTAACGTCGTAGAGCTCGAGATAGTAGGGGGGCTTCTGCGAGACTCGCGTTTGCCCAAGCAAAACTCGGTAACTTCTCAACCGTGAGTGTCGAAGCGTTCGCTTCTCGCGTGCTCGACTACTCGCGACGCGCTCGTAAGCTCATTCGTCGTGGGTCTCGCACGGTAAGTGTGCCCAAGTACCGCCGTCTGTTAGCGAGATTGAGACTTCGAGTGCGAAAGTCGTAAAGGCCGAAGATGCAGCGCGAAGGCTGAGTGGCCGGCGCTGGCGTCCTCCCGCTTCATGCCGTCGAGCGACGAATCCTCGACGTGCTGTGATTCGACGTCACGTCGAGGGGGCTCTGATGCCATGCCCTCGTGCCGTTGAGAGCGCCGTTCAGTGCGCTTGACGAAAGGACGCAGCTGAGCGGACGAGCCAAGGCGTCTCATTGCACTATCCAACCGTCCGTCGAGCGACGTCGCCGCGTCGGCTAGAAACCAATTCGAGGGACTATTTGTCGATAAACATCACCGGACGAGCGCCAAGTGACGTGGGCTGAGCGCTTGGGCGAGCGACGAATGCCGCTCGCTTCCAGCAGGCGACTCGGGCGAATCGTCGTTCTCGAGGAACACCAGACCCGAATCGACACGAAATCTGGGTTGTCTCGCGCATGGACTAAAGAGAACACGGACGGCCGTCGCTATTGTCGAGAGCCCACTTGTCCGCTATGAGTCGCGTGGGCTATGCACCGACTTCGGACGCACAGCAGTTTCCCATGAGTCATTCGCACGAAACCACTCATCGCGCCGCAGAACCTCGACTATCACGCCCGCCACGTTGCGTCCTTGGGAAGCTTGCGTTGCTAGGGCGACGTGTTTTCGGAGGGAGCAAGCCTGACGACTGGTGGTGCACGATTGCGCCTCGGGTGGGAACGCGGCCAACCAGAAGCTCGTGGAAGTGTGCTCTCATCACTCTGATCTCTGCGTGTACTCTCATCGGTGCACCATCGGGTTGTTCGCTCTTGGGCGTGCAAGAGGTCGAAGACCCGGCGCGGCGCGCGCTCAAGCTCAGGGAGCGAGCGGGAGAGCCCGTCGAAGAAATCAAGACGGAGTGTACGGATAGTGTTGCTGCGCCTGTAGTCGATACGGTAATGGGCGGAATCTTTGCAACCAACACGATCTCGGTAGCTGCAATGCCAGAGCAAACGAGCAGTGCTATCGGTGTCGACTCTACTACGCTCGTCCTCACCGGGCTCCTTGCATCCGCGCTCTATCTGACCTCTGCCGGTTGGGGATTCGATACGACTGCAGACTGTCGCGAGTTCCGGCGTAAGGTACGGGGTCAAGCCGAATCGACCGAGGACAGAGACGAGGAGCTCGAAGAACTTCGACGACGAGTGCGGAGATTGGAGTCGAGGAGCAAAAGCAATCGAGACGACTGACGACCGAGCAGTTCTGTTCGCGACCTGGTCCGTGTGTCAGCAGCCTTCGCTTGCCGAGGCCGTAGGATGTCAATCCCATTCGAGCCTCGGGGCTTCGAATCGGATACTGGTTTCCCGCTCGGGATCTGACTAGAGTGCATTGCATTCGGGAATGGCCAAGAATTCGCCGAGCTCGTTGGGTAAGGACAAGAGTCGCGCAAGTGAGACGAGCGGCGAAGCCGCGCGTGAGCTGCTGGCCTTCGTCATATCGGTCGTGATGACGTGCGTGGGGCTGTGCGCTGCCCAGGTCGATCCCTCGATGTGGTGGGCGAGCGCGATTTTCGCGATGTCAGCGTTCTTTACGCTGCCTGGATTCGGTGCGCGCTGGTACCGACGCCTTTTCGATGTGGCATCTGCTCACCATGCGCGACGTCGCCAAAAGCGGCTGGATCTGCTCGCTGCCGAACGAGCCGAAGTCCGTGCGAATGCCGACGGCTTGATCTTTCCGAAAGAACCAACGATTGGAGTAGTTCCCTGGGACGCCATCGTTCAAGTCGAGCTCGAATGGACGGAGAACCCCTGGGGCGATCCGCAATTTGGCACCTATAGCGATTTCACGTGGTCGATTGTCACCCGAACGGCCCGACGCCATTCGGTGGCAGACGACGCAGCAAACCGTGCGGCACTACTGCCAGCGCTTTCGATGCATCTGCCCGAGTTCGACTTCATCTACGAGAGCTTCCATGCGACGGAGCCGAACGGTTTGACAGTCTGCTGGAGCCATCGTGAGCGCTCGCCCGTGGACGAGCAGTCGTAAGCGCCCGCATCTTGGTAGACGCCTCGGCGAGAACACACCGCGACGCCGTTACCACGTGCCCCAAACACCAAAGCCCGACCATCGCAGGAGGAGTGCCGCACGGGGATAGATCTTGACGCCCTTGGCGCAAGCCGATATCCGGTTCGCTTGCATGGAGCTAACCCAACGGCGATGTCTCCCATTTCGGGGCATCGCCGTGCGAGGCGGTGTGCGTTGCTCCGCTCTTACCGGCACGGAGCGGGCGTGCATCATTCAGCCGTCGAGCGCGGCGAACCAAGCCTCGGCGACCTCCCAGAGGAAGTCCTCGGTGACCGTGTCGCTCTCGGCGACGGCGTTTGCGGCGCCGAAGGTGAACACGGCGCGGCCCACGGGAACTCCCGCTTCCATGATGGTGTACGAGTCCTCCGCGAGGGGGCGCATGACGAAGGTGCGGCCTCCGTGGACGACCGTCTTGGCATCTACATCGACGACAGGTGCTGAAGCGTTCATGGCCGCGACGCTATCATTTCGGCTCCTTCGTGCACGTCGGATGGAGACTCTCGCTGACTTCGCCCACATTCCGCGGCAATGGGCGGCACCGGCGCAAGCCTGTTTGGATCGTTGGTCGCTGGCTGGGCCACGCTGTCTTGGCTCGACCGGGGAGGCTGGTCTGGGCTGGTCTGGGCTGGTCTGCGCGGTAACGGAGTCAGTCTTCTGCGCAGCGGTGACTCCGGGTGTCGCAGGGACGATGGTTCTCGGCGCAGTCCGCGTCTTGAAGACACTGGACGCATTGCAACGAATCGGGATCACAGACCAGTGCGTCGTCCTCGCCGTCGCAATCACTCGACGACGTACAAGGTTCGACGCACACGCCGGCTAATGGTTGGCAACGCTCGCCGTCCTCGCAGTCCGTGCTCGTGGCACAAGCTACGCAGCGGTTGGTGAGCGGACTACAGATGGGCGCCTCAGGTGACGAGCAATCCAAGCTCGACAAGCAAGCCACACAGGTCCCCGTCGCCGTATTGCAGAGCGGCGCGTCCGCCTCCGCGCAGTCGCTGTGTTTGAGGCACTCGACGCACTGGCGCAGGGTCGGACTGCAGAGCAGCGTCTTCGATTCGCAAATCGCCGCACAAGCCGAAGTGGTGGACGCCGGTGTACCACCACTTCCATGGTCGTCGGTCGACTCGTTCGGTGCCCCACCGGTCGAATCCTCGAACAGATCGATGTTCATGTAGCCGCTGCTGCAGGCGAAGAGCGAGCCGCACATCGCCCAGCATCCGAGCAATCGAAACAGCTTCGAACTCATGGCTCGTTTCCGGTTCGCGGCACGGTACTTCGGGGAACCGCGGCGTCACTCGGGATTGCAAGACCCTTGGCTTCGTCGCGCGCAAAGCCGTTGGGATCGGTGGCCATGTATTCACGCGCCGCAGACGCCGCTTGGTCATCGCGTCCCAAGTGCTTGAGCACACGGAACCGTTCGACTCGAGCATTGGGCGCGAGGGGTGAACTCGGATAATCTCGCAGGAACTGCTCGAGCTGTCGCAATGCTTCAGTATCGTCCCCACGACGTTTGGCGGCCATGGCCGTCTCGAGGGCGCGACTCTCAGCGGCAAGAGTGCTCGTCGGGACTCGGTCGGACTTCGCGCCTTCCGGCGTTCGAGCACGGTTTGGCGTCGGGACCGCCGCTCGAGGCTCCGTCGGGCTCGAAACAGGTTCTTCGCGGGACGCCCAGCGATCACCCGCGCGCAGCCATGCGGTCTTGCCGGCACCGACGACGGACACGAGTCCCTCGGTGACGCTGACCGTCGTTCGCACTCCCGTCTCGAGGGTACGAACCTCTACGGTGAAGCTCGTTCCGTGAACGATGACGTCCGTGTCCGGCGAGTGTACGGCGAATTTGCCGTCCGCAGGTCGCTTGGCGACGTCGAATCGCGCTCGCCCTTGCTCGAGCCACACTTCGGAGTCGCGCAGGCGCGTCGTGTCACCCAACCGCAGCTCCGTGGACGCTGCCATTTCAATCTCGACGTTTGCCAGGAGCTTCACGTTCGCACGCGCTGTCGGCGCAGTTCGAACGATGTCGCCCTGAGCGAGCGCATGGGATGCCGCGACGCGCATCTCGGGTCGACCTGGGCGAAGCACTTTGACGTCGCCTTCGACGAACTCGACTTGCCCCGGCTGCTTTGCGACGGCGACGGATGCGGCATGCTCCGTGGTCGAGGCTGCTCTGAATCCAGCGGCACCGAGTGCCACTCCCGCCGCAAGTCCTAGGGCCCAACCAAAGCGTCGCAGTGTTCCGCGATTCGTGCTGGTCGTTGGTGCACAGGCGGTAGACTCACGTGTCTGCCGGGCCCGGGCTTCGATCGCGCGGGCCACCCGCTGCCGTTGAGCTTGACGCCGCTCGGCATCCATTGGTGGCACGGATTCTCTCCCGAGTTGCTCGAGGAGCGCCATCGGCTTCGTGCCCTCGTGTGTCATGACTCCTCCCGAAGGCCACTCTTGGCCAAAAGTTCTTCGAGCGTCCGCCGCCCACGAACCAACCGTGATTGTGCAGCGGCAATGCTCGCACCCGTGAGCGTCGCGATCTCCGCCAATCATGACCGAAGGCGTCGTGGAGGACGAGTGTCTGCGCTAGCTTCGGTGACATCTGTGACAGGAGTTTCCGCAACAGAGATAGTTCTCGGCGCGCGCTGCTGTCACGCTCTGGATCGCTCCGCCACGTGGCACTCTCGAACGCGTCAGCGTCGGCGTGGAGATTGAAAACCTTGCGTTCGCTCGTCTTCGAACGCACCGTGTTGAGCGCCAAATGGCTCGTGATCGCTACCGCCCATGACTTGAGCGTGCAGGTTCGGGTGAATTTTCCCTGTGTGAGCGTCACGACGATCTGCTCGAAGGCGGACTGCACCAAGTCTTCGTGATCGGGTCCCCTCGCACCCAAGATTCGATACAGCGTGCTCTCGACGACGCCAATGAGATGATCGTACAGCCGCTCACCCGAGCCGGAGTCCCCACGAATCAGGGCGTCGATGAGTTCGTCGTCCGACACGGGTGCGATTTCGGCCTTCTCGGTCGAGCCGACGAGTCTCAGCGTTCGTTGTCGCGACGGGTCGACCATGTTCGTCTCAATCTAGGTAACGTACCCCTGGCATCGGCAGGCATGGGGCTTACGAATTTCTAGATTTTCGGCTAGAACCTCACGCTCAAACCCGCGTTCAGAGTCAGCGTCGCCTGTGGAAACGCGGCAATCTGGCTGCCAGCGGAGCGGACGCGCACCGGTTGGGCATACAATGTGGCATCCAAACCTCCCACCAAGCCGACATGCCTGCCGAGCGGCCATTCGAGCCCGATGCCGCCACGTGCCGCTGCGATGAAGCGTGCGCTCTCGTCGTGCTCGCGACCTTCGGGCGCGTACGCCGACGCGGAAATCCGTTCGACGACGAGTTCCAATCGATATCGCGATTGCAGCTGCGTGCCGGGTACGCCCACGCGAAGTCCGCCGCCCGTCGATAGCCCGGCCCAAGACATTTGCAGCCCCACGTCGTCCTTGGGACGCGCGGAGTATGACAACGCAACCGTTGCGAACCAGCGTCGTTCGGGGAACGTGGTTTCACGCAGCAAACCACCGAAGCGGGGAGTCAGTGGATCGATGCTGCCGCAAGCGGCCACTGCCCAGAGCAATTCGTTTTCTGATTTTGGTCGGGCTCCCGCGGTGACGGACTTTCGCGATTCCGTTGCTGCCCGTCGAGGTTTCGACGGCGTGGGTGCGGGCAGGAGGGGGGGCGCTGGAGGCGCAAGCGAGGCCGGTTGCGCGGTGGAAGCGTCCGGCGAAGCCGGAGGCGCGGATGATTCGGCGGGAAGCGCGTCCGCAGGCTCTTCAACTCCGAGCGTTTGGTGCGCCTGAGCATCCTCGAGATCTCCCACCAGAGTCGCGACGGTGAGACCAACGACGCGCCAGCGGTCGCCAATCGCGTCTTGCGGCTGAAAGTCGATGCTCCGAGCCAACCAGCGCTTTTCGCCGTCGATTTCCTTTCCGACCTCGATGAGCACGCTCTCGTGCTTCCGATCTTTCCACGACACGACGGCCACGGCGCGTGGAGCGAGCGATTCGACGTGTTTGGGAGACGCGAGCTGGCAGGTTCCTCGACGCAATGCAGTCGTGCACACGGTCACCATTTCGGCCGCGTGACGACTCTGCTGCTCGAGCACCTGCACCAATACGACTGGATCCACGAAGTCTCCGACGAGTCTCTACCGTACAGCAAAGTCCATCGACAACGAAACGGACTCCGCACTCGGCGCTCGGGACTCCCCTTGGTACGGCACGATCATGCGGGATTTGCAGTCTCGAGTCTCACTGCCGAGCTTGCACGTCGGCCTGAACTGGGTGACCTTCTAGGGTGACCGACATCGGTCGTTGGCCGCAACAGCTCTCCATCACCATCGAGCTTCGCTCTGGACGGACCGTCAGAAGCTGGGCCGCACCGACTACGAACAGAAATCGGACCGCGGAGCCAAGTGCCGCACCACAGGCGACGACGTAAGGTCGACGTTGCGTCAGCCGTTCGAGCCCGAGGAGCATGCTCGTCGGGGTAGGGGTGGGTAGAGGCGGTTCGCCGTCGGTGCCCGTCGACGGTTGTGCCTCGCTGTCCGACGGATCGCCCTCTGGCTCTTGAAACCACGCGTTCAGCTCGTTCAAGCCCAGGGCCGCAGGTGGTGACGACTTTGGCGGCGGGGAGGGGAGCGTGCTCGAACGATCGACCATTTCACTTGGATTGAGTAGGTTAAGTTCGGCCATTTCTCATGAAGTAACCTCCCGCGGTTCCGAGCAGGCATTTCGATGAAAATGTCGATGCGCAGTGGGGTGACCGACCACCAAGTCGCGGAAGAGTGACGTTTCTCAGTTTTTGTGTTCGGGCGTATGCCTGCTCTTGCGCGGTCTCGTTACTGAAGAACCAGACGTCGGTACTTTCCGAGTCAGGGAGTAGCTCATGCATTTTCTTGCGAAGTCTTCAGTTGTGGCCACCGTGGTGTTGCTTGCACTCAATGCCTGTTCGAACGCCGCTGGTAGTGGCTCAGACTCGAACGCTTCAACGATTTCGGGACGACTAGCCCTGTCCTCGTTTCCCGACGCACCGAGGCACGGTCACTGCTACGGACAGACACTGGCGCAAAGACGAAGGCCGAGCCCGATGCAGAGGGCAAATTCGAGCTTTCCCTTCGTAAGGGCCACTCTTACAGAAATGGAAGTCGAGTCCGGCAATGCGGCTGAGCCCGTCGTCTTTGCGCGCAAGGACGGAAGCCTCTCCAAACGGTTCTCGATCACGTCAGGAAATGCCAACGTCAATCTGGGACTCGTACGTCATCATGACGCTGCACCGAGCGCGGGCTTCTCGGTTCGGGGGACGACGCAGGGCGACGCCGATGCAGATGAATGTGAGGACGGCGTAGTGAGCAGCACCGGCGCGGTGTGTGTGGACGACGATTCTACGGCCGTCTGCGAGGCTGGTGGGGCGAACGAAGCAGACGAAGCAGACGAAGCAGACGAAGCAGACGAAGCAGACGAAGCAGACGAAGCGAAAGAGTCACCGGAGTCCGACGGCGACGTAGATTCGACGTCGGGATCCGACGCCGAAGCACGCTTCCAACGATGTGAACGAAGTCCGCCCCATGGCCATCCCAGAGCATAACGTGCCAAAGCAAGTGGGCGGCTGTCACGACGATAGCGGCAGCAATGACGAGGACGAGGCGGATGACGACTCGAAGGACGCCACCGAGACCGAGAGCGAAACCGAGGACACCAAAGCGTAGAATCCACTCGCCCGACGGCTTGGCTTTCCGCCGAGATGCGCTGGACGCGCGCGCGGGAATGGAGCAAAAAAACTCCTCCCGCGCGGTTTCAGTGGACAGTCGGTCCCGAGCTGACGCAGGCTCTCCCCGTGGCATCTGTTCCATGGTTTGGGGCACAGCGGGTGGAGCGTCTCGTTGCATTTGCCGTGGTGAACGACGGGAGCTTCGAGGCGGCGGAGGCGCAGCTCGCGAAATTTGACATGAACGGGGAGCTTGCTCCTTACGGGTTGAGGCTTCGTGCGGCGCTTTCGGCACATAGCAAGCGTTTCGGGGAGGCCCGTGCGTTGCTCGCACGCGCACTGGTTGCTCGAAATGGGCCGGAGGACGCAGGCGAACGACGTCACGATCAACTCTTCCTCTGCGAGCTCCTGCTCGCAGAGGAACGGTGCGAGGAAGCTCTGAATGGTCTCGACGAGTTGGCGAAGGCGTACCCATCCGGACCTCCTGCTTCTTGGCTTCACGCGCGAGGGCTCGCGCTCGCCGGTCTGGGGCGCACGTCGGACGCCATCGAGGCGTTGAAAGACAGTGTGGAGTGTTGTCTTCGTGAGAACGAGGGGGACGACGCGGCGCATGTTCGGCTGGAATCTTGCCCATTGTTTCAGCCAAAGCGGTGACGTAGGGAGTGCGGTGCGCGTCCTCGAGGAAGGCCTGGAGGGGGAATCGCCGGACACGGCTTCCGGTCAGTTGCCTTTCGTACTAGCTCGGCTTCTCGTCGCCCAGGGAAAAAGGGAGCACGCGCTCCGTCGGCTCGAGCAAGCCATTGAGTCCAACGCGGATCTACGCGTTCGAGCCCGTTCGGATGAAGGCTTTGCCGCCCTGCGCGGGACACCCGAGTTCGAGGACTGCATACGAGAGCCCGTGGTGGACGCAGGGTGGCTCGATGCCTGGCCCGTTCTCGCGCGGCTGCGGGATGACGAGGGGCTGCGCGCTTTGGGCCTTCGGTTCGTAGACGAGGCATCGGGCCGTGCTGGAGGAAACGCGCTGCGAGCGCACTACGCGAGTAACTTTCACCTGGGCACGCTTTGGACCGAAGGGCTCTGGAGTGCATGCCAAGCCGTGGCAGCGCCGCTCACGCTCCTCGCAACTGGTCCGAAAGTGCCCGGAAATCGGTCCTACGTGGGTCTGCTCTTCGATAGTCACTGCTACGTCAATCTGGATGCACCGGATTCGATCTGGAATTGCACCTTACGCCGAGTTTCCCGCGGGGCTCTTCACTCGAGTTCCGGCGGAGCCTGCGGCGCTTGCCGAGGCCCTGCAGCGACTCTTTCTGACGCGGCCTCGCCGCCAAAGGGAGCTCCCGCGTGTTGCTCGCGCCTTCATGGGCTACTTGAGCCAATTGCGCGTTCCGAACCCCTATTCTGGCACCTTGGAGATGGCGGGGCCTCATGAACTCGAACGTCACTTCCTCACGAGTCCAGCGGCGGACTCTCTGTCCTGGGGAAGCGCATTCGAGGAAGATTCCTTGGCCAGACGAAATGCCTTTCGTGCCCCCAGTGGATCTCATTCGCGTGAACCAGGCGAAGCGGAGCCAGCGGCGCGGTTCGGTGTCGCGGATCACACGCCGAACCCACTTCAGCCGATCTCAGCTCGGCTACGAGATCCATGACCCTCGCGGAACGGCGTTTGGGATTCGGCACATTCGCTACGCGCCCAATCCGTATCCGGAGACGATCGAACGGTTCAACCTTGCAGCCTCCGCGAAGTATCCAACGGATCTGCCAGCGGACGTGGTGGCCGCACTGGAGGGGTTCGAATGGATGACTGTCACTGATCTCGAAGGGCATCTACAGCGGCACCCCGAGCAGCCAATCGCATTTCTTCGCGTCTTGACCGCGCTGCAGCACGGCGAGCTCGTCGCGGTACACCGGTTACGGGACAGCATCGCGAGGTTCGGGCTCGGCGTCGATGAGCGCAGGGTCATCGCGCAGCTTTGCCTAGACTACGGGTATCGCGCCCTGCTCGAAGAGATGGCTCTCGTGGAACCCGACGAGGAGTTGCGAGGTCTCATGCTCGAGATCCTGAAGCAGGGTTTGCCGGAGCCCAAGTACAACGAAATGGGCGAGCCTGCGGATCTCGACATGGGTAGCGACGAAGACGACGAGTACGAAGACGACGAAGACGACGAAGACGAAGACGACGAAGACGACGAAGACGAAGACGAAGACGAAGACGAAGACGAAGACGAGGGAGAGGAACGATGAAGGGGCAACGTCTCTGGGTGGATCGAACCATCTCCGAAGCCGAAATCCTAAGGATTATTGACGAACCGGTATGGTGTCGAGAATCGGATTCGTCTCGAACGCGTTTCTCCCCTCGCCGAAATCACCTTTACGCGCGAGAGCGGCGCTCGGATCCAGCTCGATGTGTTCCCGAATCTGGACGCGCAAGTGTTGACATTCAGCTCAGGGGAAACGTCAGATCCGGTTGCCGAGGCAGCTTGGGTTCGCGCCCAAGCCCTTGCATGTTATGAGACGTACGAGGCGGACGCGAACGATGCTACCGATCCCTCTCTGCGAATGCGCGGGCTTCGGCAGTTTGCCCTTCGGATCGATCTCGATCGAGAGCCCTCGCCGACGTTTCTTATGGCACTCACGAAGGCAGCGGCGCACGAAGAAGTTGTCGTCCGTTTGTGCGCCTACGAACTGTGTTATCTGATCCGCAGCGTGTACGGTGACGCCATCACCCAGCTGGCGGAGCGACGGAGACGTGAGGACGTGGCGCTCGGGGAGTGCTGGAAAACCTTGATTCCGGGAGAGTCCGCGCAGTGATGAAGCGCGCTACCACGAAAGCCGCGGCGCCAAAGCCGACCGCCGCGAAGCGCGCCGCTGCGAAACCCGCCGCGAAGCGCGCCGCGTCGAAACCCGCCGCGAAGCGCGCCGCGTCGAAACCCGCCGCGAAGCGTTCCGCGCCGAAATCCGGTCCGCCAAAACCCGCCGCGCCAAAATCCGCCTCTGCGAAGCGTTCCGCGTCGCAAAAACCCACCCTGTCGAAACCCGGCGGGAGCGCGCCAGGGTTTCCGTACTTCGCGATTATAGAAGGTCGCACCAAAGACGTGCGCGCGTACCTCGCCGCTGGCGGCGACATCAACGCAGTGCCGAAAGGCGCCATGGGGTCGCTTTTGGAAGACGCCGTTGGCGTCGCCAATCTGAAGTTGGTGAAGGAGCTGTTGGGAAAAGGGGCGGATCCGAACGTCTTGGGCGTAACCAAATCTTCTCCCCTACAGAAAGCGTCGGAGCTCGGTCTCGACGAGATCGTCGACGTTCTTCTGAAGCATGGTGCGGACGCGACTTACCGCGATCCGAGAGGTCAGACGGCGCTGCACCTCGCCGGGCTTTCCGAACGCCTACCGAGTTCGGGTCCGGTCAGCAGCCTGCCGCTGCCGAAGAAGGGCAGAGTCATTCGCCTGCTGCTCGATGCAGGCGCCGATCCTCGGATCAAGGACAACGCTGCACGGACCGCGCGATTCTTCGTCCAATCGTCTTCGAATCACGAAGGGTTGGAGCTGCTGCCCGAAGATCCTCCAGAAACAGGAACCGCGCTCGCTGTTCCGAGCGACGTAGGATCGGGGAATGAGGCGAAAGCGACGCGTCTTCCGTCGAAGCGGGACGAGGCACGTACCCTGCGTGGGATCCTCTCCAGAACGGTGCGGGCGTTGGAGGCGTCTGGCGGTGACCGCCAAGCGCTCTCGACGAGCATTCACCACTACCTCGAAGAGGGGGACGCGTTCGGCTGTTCACCGAGTGAGCTTTGGGATCACTTCGCGACGTCGACGCCTTCCCTCGTCGAAAGAGCTGGTCTCGACAGACGGAGCGCGTCTTTGACCCTTAGGCTCTTCGAAGCGGCGACAAAGGCGCGCTACCGCCCGGTGTCGCGATAGGTGAGAGTCGAAGTTCTGTGGCTCGACGTGACGGGGGCGTCGTCCCGGTGACTCGCGTCCGGCAATTTGGCGGCGTCAGTGTCGCCAGAGTGCGAGTGCAGACACGACGTGTCCGAAACGAGACGCTCGATCCGGCGTGAGGAGAATCCTTCGAGCGTCGTGCAAATCGAGGAGTTCCCACGCCAATCGCACGCGGATTGACGCTACGACTTGATGTCGATCATTTTCGGATCTCGCCAGTGCGCGGGCGTTGCAGCGCAAGGGGCATCGCGGACATCGCACCCACCCTATCGTGGCGCGCCGAGAATCGCCTCCTTTTGAGATTGGTCCTTCGTTGCTTTCAAGTTGCTGTATTCCATCGAGAAGTGGCGGTGAAAGGGCATGCGAGTCGGGCGCAAGGGAGCCCGCGATGCCCAATGTCACGGCGCGGCGCCAAGCATAGACATGACTACGGGCGCATCGAGTGCGTACGGTGCGCGCTCACGCTTGAATTGCGGCGATGTGCTGTGCAAGATCGCTCGGAGGGGCCCAGCCAGCCGAACATTCGCGGTCAGTCCGTTCGCCTTTGCGCGCTCGTCGTGGTACGCGAGTTTCTTCTGCAGCAGCCCTGTTCAGGCAGATAACCGCAGATGCATGAAAGGAGGAGCCATGAACTCCAACCCGTCGTCTATCAGTGTTCGTTGCCCCATTTGTGGCGCGGACGATTTTGCCGTCCTTTATGGATCTGGGGTCGCCCAAGTCAATCAGATCGTAAAGTGCAAGCGCTGCAGTCTCATGTACGCCAACCCGAGACGACAAGCGGACTGCGAGGAGATGCGCAACTGGGCTGATGATCCGACCTGGGACATGGAGCGCGAGAATCGGGTGCGCTTCGAAAAGGAACGTGTGCAAGTCAAAGACTTGGACGACACGCGCGAGATGCTTCGGCTGCTCCACCCGGCACGCGGCAAGGTGCTCGAGGTGGGGAGCAGTCTCGGATTCACACTGCAGGCGTTTCGTCAGGAAGGGTGGGACGTCATGGGCGTGGAGCCCGATCGGAATGCTTGGCGATACGCCACGCAGAAATTGAACATTCCGACCATCAACGGAACCCTCGAGACAGCGGAGCTTCCGCCGGATGAATTCGACGTCGCGGTCATGCTGCACGTGGTCGAGCATGTTCCCGATCCGATTGGCACCCTGCGCGCCCTACACCGGGTGCTGAAACCTGGTGGGCATTTGGTGCTCGAAACGCCGCGCTTCGACTCCTTGATGTTCAAACTCCTCGGCGCCCACGAGCGCAGTATGCGATGCGATGGACATATCACGTTCTTCACACGAGAGTCCTTGATGCGGTGCTGCAAGGCTGCCGGGTTCGCGTCGGTCCATTGGTGCCGCACGGGGCGGACGGTGAAGCTCGAACGCCTCGCGATGAACCTGAGCGTCATGACTCGGAATGGTTTTTTCTCGAAGCATCTGGCTTCGCTATTCCGTGCGCCCATGCTTCGGGATTTTCACGTCACCATCAACGTGGGAGACATCCAGCGGCTTTGCCTCGTAAAGCCCTTGGTTCCCCTCGAGCCCGGTGCCGACCCCTCCAACTGAGCGCAGTCTCCCTTCGCCAGGAGCGCCGCGGAGCGATTCCGATCGCTTGGCTTCGAGGCCTTCGAAGGCGACTGACTCGTTCGAGCATGAGCCCGCGTTCGAGCAGCTTGGGCGGATCTCGTCGTTCATGTCATTCGCGCAGACGGGAACGAGCGGTCCCTCTTACATTGGTGTTTGCGGCGTGACCACGTTTCCCAATGTCGAGTTCTTCATCGTCGAAGGTTGGATCGGAGCGCGCCGCACGAATTGGGGCACCAAGGTTGGGACCATTACCGTTGATGGTGCACAGTCCGACGTCTACAAAGAGTCACGCACCGGTCCGACCATCGCGATCGATGAAAACTGGCCCGAGCGCTACTTTAGCCTCCGGCAAACGCCGCGACAGTGCGGTCGCGTCTCCGTGACGGACCATTTCCTCGCTTGGAAGCGCCTCGGATTGGACCTCGGAAAGATGCACGAGGTCAGCGTGGCTGCCGAGGGTATGGGAGCCAAGGGGACCATCGACTTCACCGTTGCTCGAATCGATCTCGACTGACGTGGCGCGACCGTCTTACCAGGGCACCCCGATTTGCCGAATGCGGCGCGAAGCAAACGCGATGCGGCGCGAAGCAAACGCGATGCGACGCGACGCAAACACGATGCGACGCAAAGCAAACGCGATGCGACGCGACGCAAACACGATGCGGCGCAAAGCAAACGCGATGCGACGCGACGCAAACACGATGCGGCGCAAAGCAAACGCATCTTGCGATCGATTCACCCCGATTTGCCCGTGCCTCATGACAGCGTGACGCTGGACACGGACAAGGAGAACACGTCGCCAGCGGCGCCGTGTTCTCCCCCTCTGCGAACTTACTCGCCAGTGACGACGGTGCAGTTCGTTGCGTAAATCCCGAGGATGGCGAAGTTCTCGGAGTCGACGGTTGCGATCTTGGTGATTCCACCGGCCTTGGCGGCGGCTGCGGCAGTGGCGTCGCCGCTACCAACGATGCCGAGGATGGAGGACGCGCAGGAGGAACCGGTCTTCGCCGCAACGACGTTGCTGGTTGCGCCGTGGGTGCCCTTGGCCCCGTTGTAAACGAAGCCCGTGACCGGGACGCTGTTCGACATTGCACAGCCAGACGCGAGGGCCGCAAAGAGCACGCCCGAGATTAACATCATCTTGTTCATAATCATCATTCCTTCTCGTATTTCTCGATGCTCTTGGGATCGGCTAGCAACGCTCCTCGGGAACACAGGGAAAACCCTCCGTCACTCCCTCGTCGGTTGCCCAGCATCTCACGCTCCACCGCTCCCAATGACACTCCTTAGTAATCGGGACACGGGGTTCCCGTCAACTAAGGCGTCGCACTCTACGCCGAAAAGATGCACTGCTTCCTTCGAATGGACCAACGAACCTCGATAAGCGTTCCTCTCAAAAGCAGGCGCGTAAATGCTTGCTCAGTTCGCGACTTCGAGATATACGCCGATCAAAGCCAGTCGTACTGACCGAACATCCAGGTAAGTCCCAGGGTATTGCTGCGCGTCAAGGGCCCGGTATCGGCACTGATGATGCGGTTGTCGATGCAAACCATGGAGCCTCTAATTGCTCGACAGAGCGCGGCTCTCCACTCTATGATTCTCGGTTCTCCCTTTCGGTGGAACCAGGCGAACTCACTGTCGAGGCGGAACTTCTCCCAAGAAATCCCCGCCAACCCGCCAAATGCGTCGCGCCGCTTCAGGCGCAGATTCTCGCCGCTGAATTGCAGGTGCCCGCCAAGAACCGGTGCTGCCTCGGCGGCGAGTTCGAAATCGATGGTTTTCGACGAATGATGCCAACCCAGCTGAATCACCGGTGCTCGCACGTCCGACGTAAAAAAGTCTGCCGCTCTGGCAATGTGGGCACGGCCACCGACGCGCAGTAGCGGCCCAGTCGTTGGCGTAACGAGCCATCTTGCGCCCATCGCCATCTGGAGTTCGGCCCGATAGAGCACTCCCTTCGCGTCCCCGCCGATCTCAAAGGTGTCTGCGTAGCGCGAGCTGAGCGCGCCATATTCTAGGTGTCCTACGCCGCGTTCGTGGAGCGATGCGCCGAACGCCGCGTCGTTGGAACCGCCTTCGCGGGTGACCGTGCCGGTGAACCGAACCCCGAGCATTCGTAGGGCGACGCCGTTGAGATCCTTCAGATTGCGTCGGACGGGCAGATCGACGATGAGGGGCTTGCTGGGCCCTTTCTGAGAAGCTGCAGGGGCCATCTGCGGAGCATTGGCGGCGGCGGGGGCAGCTGTTTGCACCGTGGCAGCTGCCGGGGCCGCCGGCGAAGCCGAGGGTGCCGGTTCTGTTCCTGGGGTTTGGTGCGGCGTAACTTCGGCAGCTGACGACGGCGCGTCGGCGCCCGGTGACGGCGCAGAAGCGGTCCCCGTGGACGGCGCAGGCGACACCGCAGGAGCAGTCTCAGTGGACGGCGCAGGCGACGCGGGAGCGGTCCCCGTGGACGGCGCAGCCGCGTTTGCCGCCAGCGCTTCCACGGCGAGGAATTGGGTCACGACGCATCCGACAATCGCCCAACGATTAAGCATGCCTTCCTTTAGGCCCCTCGGCGTCCGCGTGTCAACGTCGAAACGCCCCTAGTGCCACGACGCATATTGGCGCGAACGTGTACGGATCGTCCTAAGTCGATTGCCGACGTTCATCGGCGCCGCGGCGTGTGCGCGACGGACAAACAAAAGAAGGTCTCCGCGGGTTCAGTGGCTGGCACGCGTTCGAACATTAGTGGACGCATGTGCCAGGCATTGGGCGTTGACGAGGGACGGAGGAATGTGAGGTGGCGTGGCGACAGAGACGGGGATTGCGTCATCTTGCGCACGTGACGAGCGAAGTGACTGGGCCGTGATTGCTCGCATCCGAGCATCGAATCCCCATCGCTCTCCGGCCTGGGTGGCTTGTGCTATTGAACCGCAGTCGCCAGTTCGTGACTTGTTCCAAGGATTCCACAATGTCCGTCTCTTCTCCCCGTTCGCAGAGTACCCGTTCGACGCCATTCGTGAACGCGCGTCAGCTGCACCTTCTTTGCCTCCTCGATGCCCTCGGGGGGACGGTCGACTTGCTGGACTTTCAGAAGCTGCTTTTCCTTTACTCCCTCGAACAAGGGAAGGAATCCCTCTACGATTTCGTTCCATATAAGTTCGGGGCGTTTTCCTTCACGTCTTATGCGGACCGGAGAAAGCTCATCGAGCGCGGGGTGATTTCTGCAAGTGAGCAATGCTGGGAACTGACCTCGGCTGGGCGACGAGCGATCGCCAAGGTGCCGAGTGCGCAAACCCGAGCATTCGCGCAGAAGCATGGCGCGTTGCGAGGGGACGAGCTCATTGCGTACAGCTACAGAAAGTACCCTTACTACGCCATTCGTAGCGAGATCGCTACGCGCGTACTCGATGGCGATGAGGAAGCTCTCAACCGGATCGTTGCAGCTCGTCGGGTTGGTCGCGTTCGGCCGTTACAGACGATTGGCTACGAAGGTCATTCGCTCGAGAGTTATCTAAACACGATGATTCGTTCGGGCGTCACGGTGCTGTGTGATGTTCGACGTACCCCCATCAGTCGCAAGTATGGCTTCTCGAAGAGTACTCTGGCCAATGGTTGCAGCGGTGTTGGCATCCGTTACGAGCACCTGCCCGAGCTAGGGATTGCGTCCGAACAGCGACAATCGCTCGATACCCAGGAAGACTACGACGCCCTTTTTTCAGAGTACGAACGCACCTATCTTCCGACGCAAGGCGAGAACCTCGAGCGCATTGCCAGCTGGATCCGCAAGGGGGATAGAGTCGCGCTGACTTGCTACGAACACCTCCCGCAGCAGTGTCATCGTCATTGCGTGGCCGACGCCCTTGCGGCACTATTGGGAAAGGACTTCAGCGCGAAGCACCTATGAGGGGGTATGGTCGAAAAACAGCGCATCTTGATTACGGTCAAGACGTATCCAACTCTTTCACGGAAGTATGGCGAGACTGTCTGCACAGCAGGAATTCGGGAGGACGGCTCCTGGGTACGGATTTATCCTGTGCCCTTTCGCCGTCTCGAAGAAGTCGACCAGTATCGGAAGTTCGAGTGGGTCGAGTGTCAGTTGATCCGCAACAAGACAGATCCACGTCCGGAGACGTTTCGGCCTATCGACGACAGCGCTTTCGTGCGTGTTGGGGAACTCGACTGTTCGGATAACTGGCGTGAACGTCGACGGCTCCTGTTGAGGACCGCACGAGTCTACGACCGTCTGGACGAGTTGATCGCCGAGGCCAAGGCAAATCGACTGTCGCTCGCCGTATTCAAGCCTACACGAATTCACGGCTTCAGCTGGGAAGCTGAAGAACGGGCCTGGGATTGAAAGAGACTCGAGCAAATGCGCGCTCTGCACGCGCAGCTCGACCTCTTCTCGGACAACAGCTGGCGAAAGACATTCGAGATCATTCCGAAGCTTCCTTACTCATTCTCGTATAAGTTCGAGGATGCCGTCGGTACGGTAAGCGAGCTGCAGATTTTGGATTGGGAGATAGGTCAGCTCTTTTGGAATTGTGCTCGTCGCGCCAATGGTGACGAATCCGTGGCGCTCGAGAAGGTCCGCCAAAAGTACTGGGACGACTTCATTTCGAAAGATCTGCACTTATTTCTGGGCACCACCCAGCAGTTTCACTTTTGGGCCACGAATCCGTGGGTGATTATCGGCGTTTTTCCGATCCCAGCGGAAACTCAACTGAACCTTTTCGGATGACTCGGTTCTGCCGACCCTCATTTGAGACGAGCGATGCGACAGCGTGCGTCTGTTCGATGACGCGTCAGCGCGGAACGACGAATGGACTCGTTTCGGGCGGGGGTAAGCAGCGAAGGTGGCTATCTGCAATGAGCCACGTTGCAGGTGGGCCATCGCTCGTGAGCTTGGATGTCTTTCTCCGACTCAGAACGGCGCTTACTGCGATAGTCAGTTCTCTTCGCAGTTCGTCGGCTTCTCGTTGAGCTTCGACGACGGCGCCGATGCAGTCTTCACCGTAACAACCGTGCCGCACGAAAGTGAGGGCAGGCGTCGATGGACGCTTGGAAAGAACGAGCGCAAGTGCCGCGCGCGCCTCACCTTCGCTCATGCGAATGGTGCTGTCGAAACCGAGTTGAAAGGGCGTAAGTTTGAGGAGATCGGCAAAAGGGTGCGCGCAGGTGACGGGGAGATCTCGTTCGTTTGGCGCACCGAGCATCGGGTCGTGCTCGACGACCTTGGGCAGAGGAGCCGTGGCACTTCCGTCGGCGGTGTTGAAGAGGAAGTAACGTGGCGGAGCGGATCCATCGGAAGGTGACATGCCGACGAGCCAGATGTCCGTCGCGCCGCGACGCCACACGGAAGTCCACGTCATGTTTCGCGCTCGGCTCTCTCGAGGTAACTCCGTGATGGTCCAGCTCGATTCGTCCCAAGAGAGCAGACGACCATCGACGACTCCCCAGAGTGCGGCCGTATTAGGGGCAGAGATTCGGGACGAATCCGGGGGGAACCTCACCGAGGGGCTTCCACGTGCCGTCGACGAAGCGCAAAAGGCTTCCCGCTGAACCGTTTGCGGCCGCAAACCAGGCCACGACGCCACTCGGCGTCGCGAGCAGCCGTTCGACGGTCGAGCTCGCCTTTGGCAGAGGCAAGCGTCGAGTCGTTCTGTTGCCGTTTCTCGACCAGGTTTCCATGACCAAGACGTTTCCGTCATCGGGCAGGATGCCTCGATCATCACACTCGTAACCAAAGAGATGGAGCGCGTCTTCCCCTGTCCACGCGGGCGGGAGCTTTGCGTCGGGGAGTTGGCATGCCGAAGCTTTGAGCTTCCTGACCCGCTTACCGCTGCTCGCGCGCACGTCGACCCCAGGCACTTGCGCGACGGGACAACTCTCACACTTGCTCAAAAGCACGAGATCTTCTTGCCAGGGCACGATGTCGAACACCCACGGGGAGTATTCGTGTTTCTTCGTCCAACCGCGGCTCGGTTCCCATGCATACGAGATCCCAGTAGGACGGTCCCGCGTCAGACGCGTCGCTCAATGCCAACCAGATTTGGTTTGGCCAGGTGCCAGTAACTACGGAAATGCGCCGGCCCGCCTCGGGTCGCTCATCGAAACGAGCGAGCTCGGGCAAGTGCTTCAATTGATTCCCTTCGATCACGAGTGGAAGGGGCAAGCGCTCGGGTCCTCCCGCGAGCAAGGCGGTTGCGCCAAGGGGCAGGAGCTCGATTTCGTAAGGCAACTCGGCGACGAGGTGGAACTCGAGATGGAGCTCTCTTCCGGGGAACCGAGCGCGATCGAGCGGCTGCGTCGGTGTCGCCGCACTCGTTGTCAGGGCGTTCGCGTCTGCCGAGCCAAGGGGAGCCGCTTTTGACGCCGACATCGCGACCCCATTCGTTGCGTTTGCGCTCCCGAGCTCGCTTTTGACGCGCGGAGCCGCTGCGGACGTGCCGACACGGCTCGGCTCTGCATGCCGACAGCTCACCTGAATACCAACCGCGACGAGCGAGACGGCGCAGATGAAGGCGTTCAGGCGGAATACACTCATCCCTCGTCCGCTACCAGAGGCGTTGCCCGGCAGCAAGAACTTGGCACCATCGGTGACAAACGAGCGGCGATGGGGAGCTCGCGCGTGGGGTCAGGGCAGAGCTTCGGTCATTCAAGGGCGCCGTCGAATCCGTCTGACGACGACGGTACCGCCGAGCACCATCAGCGTACCGAGTGCTCCCGTCACGGCGAGCGGCAGGACGAGTAGTTCGTTTTCGAAGCCATAGTGGCCACGACACTCCATCTCGTCGAAGTCTGCGCGTGCGCTCTCGCAGGGTTCAGCAGGCAAGGAGCCATGCTGATCCATGTAATAGAAGAACCCCGCCGCGAACGCGAACCAAACGCCGATGCTGACGCAAGCGGCGACGATCTCGTCGAGCAGTCGCACGCGAAAGCACAGCATCGGAACGATTGGCGCGATCAACATTCCGAGCTGGAGATAAAGCTGCTCGCTTTCCTTGGTCCCGTGTAGCCAACGGTGGAGCCCAATGGCGAGCAGCGTCAGCAACGCCAGAAGCAGGAGCCAAAGGCCCGATGCTGACAGTCGTATCGAGTAATAGCCAGTCTTCATTCAAGTCTCGAGCGACCAGTACCCATCTGACGGCACTCTACGCACACCAGACATCGAAGGATCCCGCGGGAGACGTCTCGAGCCTCGAGCGTTCGAGTCTCTCTTCGGCGTCGCCCGCATCGGCTCCGAGACGGGCGTCGACCCGGGAGGAGGTCCATAAGCGACTTATGTCCTCCGGACCGACGACCTTTGACCCACCCCGCGCCAAAAGTCGTCGATGCGAACGTCAGCCCTTAGGCTTGCTTGATCTGCTTGCGGAGTTCCTTCTCGAGCACCTTCTTGGCGGCTTCGACGATTTCTTCGACGCAGGATTTGAGTTCGTCGGGGGAGCCCGCGAGGGTAACGGTGGCCGTGATGGTTCGCTCCGTCATCTCCTTGGATGCGCCCTTTCCTCGGCCCGTCTTCTTGGTTTCTGCCTCCGCTACCGGAGCTTTCTTGGCGCGGGTCTTCTTGCCTGCGGTTTTCTTGCCTGCGGTCTTTTCGACTGCCGCTTGCTTTGCTGCAGGCTTCTTTGCGGGCGCCTTCTTGCTCGTCGTCTTCTTCTTGGTGGATGCCATGGGGCCAAAAGTAGCTGACGCTCGTTGCTTGTCGAGCACTGGGCGATCAGGGACTACGGAGAGCATCCTCATGGAGTACCGAAACAGAACCTCGGTGGGTGACGGTGCGATGGCACTCTCGACGTCATCGGCGGGCGACGGTGCGATGGCACTCTCGACGTCATCGGCGAGCGCAGTGGCGAACTTCGGGCGAGTGTCGCGCCGTTTACGGCGTGAGGTTGGCGTACCAACAGATGGGGCCGCAATCGTCGCCGTTCGGTGAGAGCCTCTCGTACGTGGCCGTCTTGTCGAGCAAGGTCGTCGAATTGCCCGAAGTATCGATCGATTTGAGGATGTAGCGGTCGCGCGTCTTGGGTTTATCGTGGTTTTTGGCGCGCCATTCGACGTAGAGCTCGCCCTTTTGATCCGAATTCACGTAGAACTGCGACCAGATGGCGCTCGTGCCTGCGAAAGTGAGTTCCTCGTCCCGGCTAGTCGTAGGTAGCTTCGGGAGTACTGCCGAATGACATTCGTCGTTGCGGCAGAGGGTAACGGTTTGCCCGGTCAAGGTGTCGGCCGTCGGTGGCAGCTCGACGGTCATGGTAGCTCCAGAGATGCAGTCCGCGAGGGTACAAACGCGGGTGAAGATACAGCCGGATCCCGCCAGCAGGCTCCCCAGAGCCAGGGCAAAAGCCGCGAAAATCGAGGAACCATAACGTGCGACTCGCTTCACAATCCGGCATGATAGCGGATTCGAGGTGGCCTGTGTCAACGAGACCTTGGACGCCCTGATGAAGCGAGTTCGGATTTGATGCGACCTCACCAGTCGTCGACTCGGGAACCTCCAATAGTGAGCTTGCACCGCAGTCGCAGCGCGAAAATGAACGACAAGGACGAACCAACGAACGCCGCCCCGTCCCTGTCGTTCAAGATGGGTGCGTTTACTCGTCTTGTCGCTTCGTGACGTCCGTCACATCGTCGTCGTCGTCATTGAGGTTCTGGGCGCTCTCCAGAAAGCTCGCAACGGTGTCGAGCCTTCCCGCCAGCTCCGAGAGCTGGTTTGCGAGCAATGTGGTTTGTACGGCGTTCGAACGGATCCCCGTCGCGGTTTGGCGAATCATCTCGACTCCGTCGCTCACGGAGAGCTGAAAGTCTGCGACGATGGAGCCAACGTCCGTGAGTTGCCGCGCGTGATCGTACAACGCACCCATGACGCGCATGACGTCTCCCCGCGGCATCGAGTCCTCGATGTGGATATAGTGAATCGTCATGACCGCACCTCGCAGACGACACACTCGTCATTGAGGCGGAGCCGGTCGCGACGTGCGAAGCCGCGCGAACCGAAGTCGCGAGACGCACGCGAGCCGAAGCCGCGAGACGCACGCGAGCCGAAGCCGCGAGACGCGCGCGAGCCGAAGTCGCGAGACGCACGCGAGCCGAAGTCGCGAGACGCACGCGAGCCGAAGTCGCGAGACGCACGCGAACCGAAGCCGCGAGACGCACGCGAGCCGAAGTCGCGAGACGCACGCGAGCCGAAGCCGCGAGACGCACGCGAGCCGAAGTCGCGACGATTTCTGCCACACTGCCCTCGACCGAGTCGCCCATTTCCTTGCGGAATACTGGGTGCACGGACTTCGCTGAACGAATAGCCGAGGGACCCTTTACCACGCCGCACTAACCCAATGATTGGGAGTGAAGCGACGAACGAAGAGACAAAACGATACGATCTTACCGGGGATTCTGGTATGTTTCTCGTGACCATTGGAACCTTCTTTTCCGTGGTCCGGGGTCCGGCTGCGTCAACAGTGCGGACTCCGTTTATTTACGTTGAGTTGACCTAGTTAGACTGAATACCTCCTTTAATGATGTCGAGCTGGGGTGAGCATCGCACGAGGACGTGCTTGTTCGACGTTCGACTTTGCCCGGACCCACTGACGGCGCGACTCTATCGCGAACACCTCACGAGGGCAATCACCAATGTGACATTTAATGAGTCTTGGTGACAGTTCGCGCGCGTCACGGTGTGCGGGTTCGAGTCAGACACGACCATTTGAATGAGGGTGCTGACACACAGCGTCGGCGCGAGAGAACAAGCCACAGCGTGATGGATTTTATGTTGGCGCGTCGCGCAAACGTCGGCGCGTTGGACGCTGGAGGGAACGTCGGGATGGCTTCCTCGGACGCGAGCGCGCGGCATCCTTCGTCGGGGTGGCTCGCTTGGACGCGAGCGCGCGGCATCCTTCGTCGGGGTGGCTTCCTCGGACGCGAGCGCGCGGCATCCTTCGTCGGGGTGGCTCGCTCGGACGCGAGCGCGCGGCATCCTTCGCCGTGCTGGTGAAAGAAGGGAGGGCGCGCGCCGCGTAGGCCCTCGACGGTGGATGAACGAAGGACGGAGGTTGGGCGGTGACTTCGAGAGCGACGGAGCTCTCTTCGGGGCTAATCACGTGCAAGCGCTTCGGCCATGGTCATCCCATCCCAGCGCGGTTAGTTCTTGGACTGCGGCCATGCCGGACCTCGCTTTTCTCCACTCCAGGGAACGATCTTCCACTGCGCGCTCGTTAGTGCCTCCGGTGGTTCGCCTCTCGAGAGCGACATCCACATTTGCTAGCGCATTGTCACCTAGCCAACGCGCGCCAGGGCTGCGTTCTTCGCAGCCAACCACCGGTCATCAGCATCAATCCCGGTAATACGTACAGTAGATCGATTCTGTGCGTCTGCAGCTGAAGGTAGAAATCGAAATGGATCGGGAAGATGGTCACGCCTCCGGCGAGACCTATCACCACCAATAATGCTCCCGTTTTAGGGCTTTCGGTGCAGTCGCAAGCCAGCGCGTGGAACCCTCTCAGAAAGCGCGAGTGTTGGCAGAGGGGATCTCGGGCGCCATGAACTGCACCGCGCTTGCGCTGGCGGTTTGGATCCCAAGCGTCATTGCGGCACTCGTGCTTTCCAGAACGAGTAGGCGTCCGTCAGCGTAGGCGTAGCTCTGCGGTAGGCGGCAACGATCAGGGTATGCAAGCAATCACCCCGGCTTGCCATCGCATAGCCCGGCGACCCGTTGAACGAGCGCTTGTCGGGCCTGGTAGGCTCGAACCAATGCGGCTGCCTCCTCGTCTTCGATTGGCTCATTGGTCTCGGGGTTGAGCAGGACGAACCCGAACTCACGTAGCGTTCTCAGGACGGGCGCGATTCTCCCGAGGGCCGCGTCGATTCCGCACGGGGGGAAGTTGGGCAATTCGAGGGTAGCGACGGCGCTCCAGAACCCAACGTTGATCCAGAGGTCGTCCATCTCGCAAGTGACGATCACGCCAATCTCGCGTCGGATATATTCCTCCGGGGTAAGGCCCGCGTGTGGCGCCGCTTCGTTCGCCAGCTCGCCTAGGAGCTCCGGGCTTACTTTCTGAAAGCCAAACAACGGGAGCCGTGCGACCGCTTCCGCCCACTGCCGGTTGCACTCGCCTTCCTTCCCGGTCGGCTTTCGAAGATCGATCTGGAACGCCATTTCAATTCGTTTTGATAAGGTACCGCTGTTCAGCGAGCCTCTGGAAGATCGGACCAAGAGTGGTTCCCGCGGTATCCTCGTCGTAACACCATCGCTCGAAGTCTCGTGCTTCCAGGGAAGAGGTCATTGCCGGGTCACGTCAGATGCAAGCACGTGTTGACGAGGCTCCATAGCGCGACGACTTCACGACGGTTTGGCGCTTGCGTCCAGGGAGAGCAGGAGCTCGTCCAGCTGATCGAAGGTCTCGCCCATGACGTCTTCCATGCCATGCTCGGCTTCGAAGGCTTCCTTCGAGGGATAGAGCTCGTGCAGGACCAGCAGCGTCTTGCCGTTCTTTTCTTCGAAGGTCACCGTGGTGACGGAGCCATTGTCACTCTCGTCGTTGGTCCAGACGAGGCGCGAGTGTGGCGTCACTTCGATGTACCGACCATAAAACTCTGCGGGCGGTGCGTCACCGTGGCGGAACACGAGAACGTACTTGCCCCCGGTGCGAACGTCCATTTTGCGAGGAGATCATGGACATACCCATGGATCTCGGTACCCACCACTGCTTGAAGAGCTCGGGCGTGGTCCAAGCCTCGAACACGATGTGCGCCGGAGCGTTGAAGGTTCGAGTGACGACGATTCTCACGCTCAGACGTTTGTTCCACCGTCGTGCGGTTCTTGATGGGGGAGGGCTCACTCTCTCTTTTTGCGGCCATTGACCTTTTCCTTTTGTTTTAGTTGCTCGACGATCTTGTCCAACTCGTCGAAGCGTGCGCTCCAGAGCTGGCGGTAGCTCTCCATCCACGCCATCTCCTTGTCCAGCCGGTGGGGACCCAACTTGCAGGTTCGCACGCGACCAACCTTCTCGGTGATGACGAAGCCGGCACGCTCCAAAACGCCGACGTGCTTCTTCATGCCCGTCAACGTCATGTGGAACTTCTCGGCGAGATCCGTGATTGAGGCATCTTCTCGCCCGAGTCGCTCCAGAATGCCGCGTCGCGTGACGTCCGAAAGCGCGGCAAAGGATGCATCTAGGCGTGCACTCGAATACTGAACCATTCAGCTCAGCATGTAACGTACGGATGGGCTGTACGCAAGTGGAGAACGTGCGAGCGAGCGAACTGCGGCTCGCGTCCAGTCGCAAGTTCACCCGGGTTGGAAGCCGATTCCGCTGACTTCGCGTTCCCCCGGACCGGGGCCTCTGGATGAAGGCTTCGATGCAAAGGTGGCCGTCTCGTTTACGGCGGGTTGTTGGCGATGTGCACCTCAGTCGTCTGGGTTCCCGTCCCGTTCTTGATGACGACGACCATCTTGCCTCTATGCAGCATCACTTGGTGATTCGTCCCTACTGGCGCGTTGAGCTCCGTCACTCGATCCGGCAAGCTGCCCTGATAGCGCTGAAACGATGAATCCACCGATGCGTACTCAGTAAAGCCAGAGGCAGTAGTGCCGCGGTTGTACAGAGCCAGTCCTCCGCCCCCCGGATCGACGAAGTCGAGCGTATCGTCGGAGGGCCCCCATAACGTCGTATACCGTACGGGTACGGAATAGCCGTAGCCACTTCCGGTCGACACGTAATTCGTCACGTATACTTCCGTATTCCCACTCGGTCCTTTTGGATCGATCGCCATCAGACCGTTTTGGGTGAGCAGAAATCGAAAGTTTGGTTGAAGCACGCCTCGACCGAAGGGAATTGAAGCTTTCCCCGTAGCAGTGCCTGTTCGGGGATCCGCCCGCTCGACCACACCGGTCACCTTGTTTACCCGAAACGCTCTAGTGACGTCGCCGTCCCAGAGTAAGTCGTACGTGGCAGCATCGCTCGGGGCCCAAGGCATTGCCATCTGCAACAAGTATTGCTGATACGTGGCTCTGCCCGACATCATGTGAAATTCGGTCGCGCCAAGCCCGCTATCTCGCACGAAAAATGCGACATCAGGGAACGGACCCGGTGGGTTTAGATAGGAGGTGAGATCTCGCGGCACGCAGAAGACGAAGTTGTCATCCGTCTCGGCGAGCACCGTGCCGGTTTGCAAAAGCCACATAAGTGAAGAGGCTACTATTGACCAATGCGCCGTTCAAGATAGCCAGATGCCCATTTCGCGGGCGCTTGGCAGCGTAGGTATTTGAACGTCGACTAAGCGTGGGGTGATCAGTTGCGATTTACGCATCGAACATGTGATTACGATTGTGAAGTCCACCCCTTATTCATCAGTGTCGCTGATTCGAGCTGTGATCCCTCGTTCCCACAACGGAAGGTCACTTTGGTGCGGCAAGGCTCACTGACGGCCGAAGGGACGCATGGCAGCGCCCGGCGCGCATGAGCCTTCCAATTCGCGGCAACCGTCACCGCTGTCCTTCGCAGCCCTTTATGGTTCAGCGAGCCCAAGCCCATCAATTGCAGCAAATGCCGCGTTGTTGCGACGTAACTCGCGGGAAGAAACGCCGGTTGACTTGGAGATCCGAGCCTGAGACTCGTGCGGTGCCTTCAATGGCTCTTTAGGTCAGAGGCGAATTGCAGTCGTAACGCTGTGGGAGATCCCGTGGGGGCTACCACCGCATGGATAAGTGATGGATTTCACCAGCTGAAACCGAAGCAGACGGTCATGCCGAGAGCCTTGACGCACTAATGAGCGATGCATTAGCGTCGTTTCACCCGTCACGCGGGTAAAACAGAGGAGCGGTTCATGACCTATTCTAAGCGTCCAACTACGTCGCGTAAGGTACTGGTGTCCGTCGCAAGCCTTTTGAGCGTTGCATCCGTTGCGCTGTGCGCCAGCGCAGGTCAGGCCAACCCGCGAACGGCGACCTGTCAGTTCTATTCTGATGGGGCAGGCTATTGCTCGGGAACGTTGCGCGCATTCCGCAACAGCACCGATGCTTCCGCCTATCTCATCCTTCAGAGCTATGGCTATTCGGGTGGAATCAGCCGCTACGTGGTGGCTAAGTTTGCCGGTACGTACAAGTATCTTCCGCTTTCTGCGAGCCTTCCGGAGAGCGTGTTGACCCTCTTCGATGCAGCCGCCGTCGCCGTCGACTCCAATATCTACGTGCATTGGAACACGTCGAGTCAGGTGGATACGATACAGTTCTTCAACGACTCTGGGCTGCTCTAGTCGGTATTCCCAATTAGACCCGAGCGGGGCCTGGTCGTAGGCGGCATTGCAATGCCAGCGATGACCTCGGCAATCATTGTCTTCTGAGGGTACGCACTGACACGTACAGAGGTTATCGAGATGAATGACAACCGTGTCGTGGCTTGGGTGTGGAAGACGATCGAGGCGGCGGCGCTTGGCGCCGTCGTCCTCTTGCTCTATCAGACGCGGCAGCAGACCATAGCCGTAGAAGAGCGAGTGCGGAAGTTGGACGCTCGTTTGGCTGAGTCTGCGACTTCGAGCCAACGAACGACGCGCCCAGCCGTACTGCAAGTTGCCGGAGTTGCCGGTCTTGGAGACCAAGAAGCCCTGGCCCAACGAATCGTCGCGTTGCTGCGGGCCAACGGGTTCCCCGACGCGACAACGGCGCCAGATGAGCCCGCGGCAGAGTCTGAAGAAACGCGACCCACGAGCCCCGAAGCGGAAAGCCGTGTTCGGCAGGCAGAACGCATCGTGAGCCAGGCATTGTCGCAAGGGAGACTCGAGCGCGAAGCGGTGATAAAAATGCGCGAGCTGCAGTCCCAGAGCGGAAATGATCCACGCTTCGTGGCCATGCGCAATGAGATCATCGGCGCCATCAACCAGCAGAAGCTCGTCCCGGAAGACGTCGCGTTCGTCGCGTTCTAACACTCCGCAGCCAAAGCTGCCTGCGGAGCGCCGATTTGCCAGTTGCCCAAGCACTTGGCGGATCTGCGATGCGCAGGCAGTCGGGGGGCTCGTCTTCCTTGGCGCCTGTCAGAAGAGCGGTTGCGGCAGCTTCACGAAGATGAGATCGTTGTCGTCAGGCTGCTTCGAACCTACGTGACGGCCAATGCTAAATGGATAATTGTTGTCGTTGACGAGGGCGATCACGTCTGGGCTCATGACGAGAATGCTCTCGATGGTGGTGTAGGGAAATGCAAATGGCTCACCGAGGCCAACGTCTCCCGTGACGAACGTTTCGCTACCGAGACCACTCGGATCAGCAATGTTCATCAGATCTTGAACCAAGGTCTTGGTCATGCGCCCCCCGCTCGCGGGTAGGTCCACCGAATAAACGCGCTTGAATCCGTTCAGTACGCCCTGGCTTCCGTCGCGCTCGATGATAAGCCCTTGACGGTCGGTGTAGAGGATGAACTCACCGATGGATACGCCCTTGTCGAACTGGTAAACGAAGCGCTTGCCCGTGTACGACTTCGTATTGATGTCGAACTCACTGGCGATGATCTCGTTTCCGATGCCGTCGAGAGGCTTCTCGAGGAGCGGGTAGAGTTTAGAGCCGTCTGGCGAGATCGCCATTCCCTCGAAGCCGCCGCTCGTCTGCGCCCGCACCTTGTTGTCGAGTACGGTGCGGCGATAGGGCCAATACAGCCCGCCCAACCAGGGCGTATTGTTCGCGTTGCCTAGCACTTCAGTGACGGGTGCGCCGATGTCGAGCGGTTGAAGGTTCGTGCTGTCATCGCAGTAGCTTCGGCCCTCGGCCGCACTGTTGCTTTCGGGATTGGGACATTGCCCAAAGTCACCGAAGAGAACTACCTGGCGAATCGAAGGGAACTCAGCCTGCGCCAAGAGCAACGTGCGCAGATCGAAGCTCTGGAGATCGACGCGATTCTCGAGACCACGGTCCATGATCAGTTGGCCAATGGCCTGTACGAATTCACCCGGAGTCTTCGTCACGTCAGGTTCGCGTGGATTGAGTTTCGTCTCCACGTTGAACCGCACTCGTGCGGCATTCTTCCAGCGCTTGGTGGCCGAAGGGTGCTCCTTGCCGTCACCGCTGCGGTAGTAGTCCACGTAGAAGTCGACGAACTCGAACAATTGATCGAGACTCGGCATCATGTAGGCGTCACCGCGAGCGTCTCGACGACCGTGAGCCTTCCAGAATGCGACGGTTACGGGCGAGAGGGCCACGTCACTCGTCTGCGGGGTGCCCGCTCGAATGACCCCGTTGTTTAGAATGGGGTCGAAGGCATCCTGAATGTCGGCCAATGTCACGTCTCGAATGCGCGCAGGTATTTCGTCACCAAGCTTGCGGCGCGACTTGCCGCCAGTTTCTCCAGGCAATTCGGCGCGAAATACGCGATCGTGATAGAGGACCGGAACGTTGTCTGCGGTCAGTCCACAATCGGTTTCGAGTGTCGTGACGAGCGCGTCGAGCCCCGCTTCCATCGAGGGTAGCGTGTTTTCGGGACGTAGATCTCGCCCGCCGCGGTGAGCCTGAGCGTCGAACTTACCTGGATCGATCAACCCATCGCTGTCGAGAAGATCACCCGCTGTGCCGTCGCCATTGGCGTCATACGCAGCGGCTGCAGCGAAGAGCAAGTCCGGTCGGTCGCTGATGATCCCGTTCACGCCCAGCTTCAGAAGCTCAGTCATGCGTGCCGGACTATTGACGGTCCAAGTCACCACGGGGTAGCCAGACGCCTGCATGTCCGGAAACGTGCCGGGACTCTTGGTTAGACGCACGAACTCATCGTTGGCTGCGACTAGGCCAGTGTCACCATTGAAGCCGGGCGTATTGGGGGCCGCCAGATTGTCGCGTTGCGTGTTGAAGCCGCGATTGCCCGTCGTATCGGCATCGAGCAAGTGAACGTGCCACGGCGAGAACACGGGAGCCTTGGTTGCTCCCAAGGTCGCCCCGCGTGCACGGAATGCATTCATGACGCGAACGGCCGAGCCCTCTTCGAGCCAGGGATTCTGGGGGGAGCGGATCTCGAGCGTCGGATCCTTCGGATCGGGTAGAGCGATCGGCTCGTCGAGGAGCCGTCCAGAGGCATCGAAGTGCAAGAGGAATGGCCCGAATTCGTCTCCGATCCACAGGGTGCCGTCGGGTGCAATCCGCAATGACTCTACGTCGAAGTCGGCTCCCGTGAGTACGCGTTCGCTCGTGAAATGGTTGACGATGGCAAACTTCACTTTCTTGTCGGGATCGCGAAGTTCGATATAACTCTCGACCGAGACGCTGCCGGAGCCACCGTCACGAGTCCGTAGATCAGGACGGGTTCGGTAGATCCGCAAGCGGAAGTCAGCTGAATTCTCGATCGAGCCGTAGCCGTTGTCAGACAACGCCCAAAACGAACCGTCCTTCGCATCAACCAAACAGGAGAAGCCCTGAACGGGCTGCGAAAGAGAAATAAGAGCCAATGAGGGCGCCCGAAGCGGGGCCCTCGACGAAGGTAGCGGCGGGTAATACCGCGCGCCCAACGAGGCCAACCGGAGAATCCGTGGCGATGCCGAAACGCTCGAGTAGCGAGAGCTCGCGTGACGAACGACCACCGGTCGCGGCTGAACCCCCGGAACTCGTGCTGCCCCCATCCGTAGTGGCGCCGCCGGTCCCTGCGCCGCCCATGGACGCGCCGCCTCGATGATGACCGGTATCGTCCCCAGGTAGCGCGTCACCGCCACCGATACATCCCGTGGCACAGGCAGCACTCAGCGAAATCGCCCACGCGACTGTTTTGACTGTACGCATAACGGCTCCGATTCTTCTGTTTTGAACGTCAGCCGCTCGGCAACGGCACCATGCGCGTTGTGAAGGACGGCTCTAGACACATCGCGGTTGATTGCATTCCGACATTGCGCCCAGACGTTGCGCCTTGGCGCTGCCGAACGCGATGACGACTTGAAGATTCCCGCGGCCATTCTTAGCGAGAACTCGCAAGCGATGGCGCATCGAATCGGAAACATTGTCGTGGCGACGAGAACACTGCGGGGGACGCGAACCGGAGCGGGTACAGCACGCGTCCCCGGCGCGTCGGAGGCGGGAGGGATAGTGACTTGCTGGTGGTGGTCGAACAGCTCGCTGGCGAGGCGGTAATCAGAACGTTGCGTTTCCGTCGCGAAGGTGACGCTGAGCGAAACCATCCTAGCCGTTCAGATGAACCAATCGAATCAATTGCGCGAGACGCAGATTGTCTCCGTGGACGAACTCGCGACCAGGTTACCAAGTGGCGTTCCGCCCTGGATTACTGCTGGGATCTTGAGTATCTCTGGCATGCAAGCGCTCAATCGGGAACACGCGAAGCTCGGTAGTGCGGAGCTCGGGCACAACAGTCTCTTCGAAGAGGCATTGTCACGGTTGAGCGTGCGTTTGAACGTCGATGAAGCGTCCATTTCGAGAATTCCCCGTCAGGGCCCGGTCATCGTCATCGCCAACCACCCGTTTGGTGGGATCGACGGTCTGGCGCTGGGCGCCACCATGCTACGATGTCGATCCGACGTTCGGATCATGACGAACTCGCTGCTCTCGCGGATCACGAAGCTTACACCGTGGTTCTTGGACGTATCGGTCTTCGACGGAAGGGCGCAGGCTGGACGCAATGCGCGGCAATTGCGGCTCGCGTTGAAGCATCTGAATTCCGGCGGCATGCTCGTCGTATTCCCCGCTGGAGAGGTGTCGCACTTTCAACCGCGACGAATGGGCGTCGAAGACTCCGAGTGGAGTCAGTCGGTGGCCATGCTCGCGCGACGTTGCAACGCGCCGATCCTGCCTTGCTTCTTCGAAGGCGCGAACAGCGCCATGTTCCAGGCTGCGGGTCTCATCCATCCGTCACTTCGAACCATCCTGCTTCCGCGCGAGATGCTGGCCCGCCGTGGAACTCCTGTCACGCTAAAGATTGGTCAGGTCGTCCCCGCTGCCACGTTCACGTCCTTCGAAGACGACGAGGTGATGACCGCATGGCTCCGGTTACGCTGCTATGACCTGCAGACGCCTTCCGGTTCAGCCAATTTGCCAAGGTACCATCGACCGATCTCGGGTCCACGCGATCCAAAGTTGATCAAGCTAGAGCTTTCGGAGTTACCAACGAGTCAGAAGCTGATCGATGCGGGGCGTTTTCAAGTCTACTTCGCTCGACGAGTCGATATTCCGGAAACGCTAGAGGAAATTGCACGTTTGCGGGAGCAAACATTTCGTGCCGTTGGCGAGGGGACGGGCGCGACAATGGACAGAGATCCATTCGACGACAGCTATCACCACCTCGTGCTCTATGATCGAGAGGCGGAGCGCATCGCGGGAGCTTACCGCGTAGCGTTCTGCGACGAAATCCTCGACACTCACGGGTTCGAAGGACTCTACACGAATCAACTGTTTCGATTTCGAGGCGGCATGCGCAAAATGCTCGCATCGGCAATTGAACTCGGGCGCTCGTTCGTGCGTCAAGAGTACCAACGTCAACCGTCGTCGCTGGCGTTGCTGTGGCGAGGGATCGGCGAACTATTGCTCAGGTACCCGCGGTATCATCGTCTGATAGGGCCGGCGAGTATCAGTGGCCGATACCGAGGCAGCGCGAGGCGGCTTTTGCTTGCTTACCTGCGGGCGATTCACGGCGACCCTGGATTGCAGCGCTTGGTCGAGCCGCGTCTGCCGGTCGATCTCGAGCTCGACGCAACGGAGCGCACCGTGCTTACGCGCGCCTGCAAGAGCCGTCGAGAGCTCTCGAGACTTCTCGGACAGCTCAATGACGCGCAGCTACGTCCGATCCCTGTGCTGATCGAGCGCTACTTGGAGCTCGGCGCAAAGGTGGCGGGGTTCAATGTCGATCCGAACTTCAATCATTGCGTCGATGCACTGGTCGCGGTCGATGTCGATGCCGCTCCGGAAGCAGTGTTGCGGCGCTTCCTCGGTAATGCCGGTTACGAGAATCGCCGCTATCGCGCGCGCTCGGCATAGCGTAAACGTTGCGCCATGCGGGTTTGCTTGCCCGTCTGGAGACCGTCCGAATCAGGATGCGCTCGAAACCCGGGCTGTCGAGACCACATGCCCTCGTCCCTCGGCTCCGAGTGACGTAACCCGATGCTCGAGGACGTCGGAAATCGCAGTTGCGCGACGTTCCACTCGGGGGTGTACGTGCGCCACCCCGACTCCGCGTCGCGACGTCCAATTCCTTGACAGAACAGACATCACGGAGTTTTCTGTCCGAACGTTTCCTGCAATCCGATCCGTTCGGTGCGGGGGGGCCAAGGCAGTCACGATGAAACTCCTCTTTCTTCGACATGGGGTTGCTGTCAACCGAACCAACTGGCACGGCGCGGACGATCAACGGCCGCTGACGAAGGCTGGTCGCGATGGTGTCGTCGAGCTCGCCGCCACGCTCGCCAAGCTTGAGCTCGGTGTCGAACTCATCCTATCGAGCACGCACCTCAGGGCTCGACAGACTGCGGAAATCGTCGCAAAAAAGCTGCGCCTCAACCACTGTCTGGAGTTCGAACCGTTGTTGGCTCGAGACTTCACCGCTCGAATTCTCGAGGATGTTTTGGCCAAGCGAGACTCCCGAACGGTTCTTCTCGTTGGCCACGAACCGGACTTTTCGCGAACGATTGGGGATTTGACTGGAGGCGCTCGCGTGCGACTGAAGAAGGCTGGGCTCGCCCGCGTCGATCTCGAACGTGAATATCCGGAGAATGGTCAACTCGTGTGGCTAATCCCACCGAAGTGGATCCTGACAACGAAAGTAGGGAGTCGTTCGGCGACGGCTCAATTTCCGTAAGCGCGGAAGCGGGCCCGCTCGTCGACGACCTCACCGCTTCGCTCTCCTCGACGAACGGTCTCGAGCGCGCTTTCGTTTCGCGCTTTCGTTTCGCGCTTTCGTTACGATTCTGCTCGCTGGACTTCGCGCGGAGGATAGCCGTACTCTTGTTCGAAGAGCTGGCTCAACACTCCATCGGCAACGCCCAACTTGGGAACGATCATTTCTTTGATCTCGGCCCACTTCATGACCTGATAGTACACCCTGCCGCCGGGAACGATGACGTCCGCGCGATCCGGCTTGAGGTTGTACGAACGCATTCGTTCCTCGAGAGAGAGGGGTTCGAGGGACTCGACGACCTCGCGGAGCCGACGCCGGCTGAGGTGCAAGCCTGGAGTGCCTACCACCAGATCGTAGATCTTCGAGATGTTGCCACCGGTTCCGATCGCCTCCGTGGGACGGATGCCGCGCGGAAGTGCTTGGATCCAGTTCTTCATCCGTGCCCATTCGGAGTCGTCCACCTTCGACTTCAGCAAGCGAACGGCGCCAATGCGAAACGATTCACTTTGGATCACTTTGCCGTTCGAGAGCAACGTCAACTCAGTCGACCCTCCCCCCACGTCGACGTAGAGATAGTCCTTCTGAGGCGATAACCCGACCTCGATATGGTTCGAGAATAGCGACCCCGCTTCCTCAGCTCCAGAGATGATTTCGAGTCGAATCCCGCTCTCCTTCCAGATCGCCTGAGCAACGTCGGTCCCATTTGTCGCTTCGCGCATCGCTGATGTTGCACAAGCGCGCAACTTGCGCGGGCTGAAGTAGTCGACGAGGGCCCGATAGGCCTTGAAGACTTGGACTAGGCCATCCCGCTTCCGGTCCGAAATCTTGCCGACGGAAAACACGTCCTCCCCTAGCCGAAGGGGCACGCGATAGCTTGCCTCGCGTTGGAGAAAGCGCTTGGAATCCCCAATGACTTTGGCGACGACCAAACGCACCGCATTCGAGCCAACGTCACATGCAGCAAATCTGAGATTCTCTTCCATGCCCTTATTGTCCATTGCGTCTGGTGGTCTGGTCGTCACCGTCGAGCCAACGATAGGAGATACGACCGAATCTGATCATGACGTATTTCGAAGCGGACCGTCACTCAGTAAATACGAACGAGTATTCGACAGCTCTCGGTCCCATATTCTCGAATTGGCGGTGTCCTCCCACTGCATCTTGAAGTAATCAATCAGCTGAGCAGCGAGACCTTCATCCCTCACGGGACACGCGACCTCGACACGAGCGTCGAAGTTTCGTGCCATCCAGTCTCCGGACGTAAGATACACTAGGGGCGTCCCCCCATTCCCGAACACGAAGAAACGACTGTGTTCGAGGAAGCGCCCCACCAAGCTGATCGCGCGCACGTTGTCGGAATACCCCGGATAGTTGGGAACCAACGAACACATCGACCGAACGATGAGGCGTACGTCTACTCCAGCTCTCGATGCGGCGTAAAGCGCTCTCGCGAGCTTCACGTCATCGAAGTTATTCAGCTTGATCCAGATATGGGCGGGGCGACCCGATCGTGCGTTACGGGCTTCCTGACGAATCAGCTGGCGCCAATGCTTTCTTGCTCCGTAGGGACTCACGACGAGGTGGGCGCCGTCAATCGCCTTGTAGTTGTTGCGGAAGAACTCGAACACCCTAAATACGTCGGTCGTTATGCCGGGGTCGCGAGTCAGAAGACAGTGGTCCGAATAGATGCGAGCCGTCTCCTCATGGAAATTACCTGTACCGATTGCGGCATATCGAACCATGACCTTCGACTCGCGGCGGCTGATGAGCAGCAGCTTTGCGTGGACCTTCAGTCCACGCACACCGGTAATGACCTCCACGCCCTCGTCGCGGAGGCGGTCGACCCAGTCTAGATTGTTTTCCTCGTCGAATCGCGCCAAAAGCTCGATGACGACGACCACGCGTTTGCCATTGCGGACCGCATTGATCAGTGCGTTTAGGACGCTCGACGTCTGGCTGACGCGATAGACCGTCATTCGGATGTGCGTCACATGGGGATCGATTGCGGCTTCACGCAGGAGATCGACGATGGTGACGAAGCCGTGGTAAGGAAAGTGAAGTAGAACGTCTCGGCGCGCGATGGCATCGAAGGTGTTGCGATGGCCGCGCAGCGCCGGATGGGAAATTGGAGCGACCGGTGGCCGGGTGAGGTGTTCACGGCCGAGGGTCGGAAATCTCATGAAGTCTTTGAAGTTGTGATACCGCTGCCCCGGGATCAGCGCGTCGTCACGTCCGAACTTCATTTTCTGAACGAGGAAGCGCAAAAAGGGGAGGGGGAGTCCCTTGTCGTAGACCATGCGTACCGGAGCACCCGTGCGGCGCTTGCGGAGCCCACGATGCACGCGTTCCACGTACGCCTCTCCGAGATCGTCCCTCAGCTCGAGCTCGGAATCGCGAGTGATCTTTACCGTCCATGCTCGGCATTGAGTCGGTTCGAATTGGGCGAATATCTCGCCTAAACACAGGCGAATGACGTCCTCGAGGAGCACGATGTAGTCGCCGTCTTCGGATTTCGGCAATATATGAAATCGCGATAGACTATCGGTCGGAACCTCGATGAACGCATAGATGGGCGTCTTTCTCGAAGGTACGGTCAATTCCACAGCGAGATAGATGAACTGATCTCGAAAGGCTGGTAGCTCCCGATTTCGATGGCAAATAATCGGAACGAGCCTTGGTCGCACGGTGTTCTGGAAGTACTCCTTGACCGACTCCGCTTGCTCGGGCCGTAGTCGGTTCTCATCCAAAATGTGGACGCCCTGCTCCTCCAACTCCAAGAAGAGCTGCTTCGTGATTTCGTTGAACTGTTCCGCTTGGCGCAGGACACGTGCGCGGATCTGCTTTATCAGCATTCGCACCATCGTCCCTGCCACTCGCGCTTTCGGCCCGACCTCCTGCTCGATGCGCTGTAGGTTCGCGACCCGAACGCGGTAGAACTCGTCTAGATTATTCGAGAATATTCCGAGGAATTTGATCCGCTCGAGCAACGGGTTGCTCGAGTCTTCGGCTTCTTGCAGTACCCTTTCGTTGAAACTGAGCCAACTGATCTCTTTCGGGATCAATGGCACCTTTGCAATCTTTACGTCGGCGGGTTTCCCCGGCGTTGGCTTCTTTCTTGACACGAGGGGCTCTCGAACCGCTCGCGTACCGCCACGCCGTGACATTCTCGTGAACCGACGAATACGAGTAGGTGACGTCGGCCTGACAAATGTGACGGCTCAGCAACACCGGGTTGACTCGCGAAGCGAGGGCGATTCGAACGCGGATGATGACTTCGAACGCGGCTAGTCCGTTGAGTCTACGCGATACGCTCGACGCGACTTTTTTTGCAGAGTGGGTAGGTGTCTAGGAACTCTTGGACTCGTGATCGCATCTCAGTAAATGAAGAGCCATACATGTAGAACGCGGTTTCTTTCGGGCCTTGCCACCAGCTGAGCACTTGACCGATTCCGTCTAGAAGACGGTCAAATTCAGCGAGTACGAAATCCGAATTGCACGTTCGGTAGACGTCCGATGGTAGGTCGGTTCCGTTCAGGTAGACTGCGAGCCCTTCCGTGATCCCAACGGGTATTGTTTCTTCGCTGGGCTCGAGGTGGATCTGCGAACCCTTGGGCACGCCTAGCTGTGTTGCACTATCGATGAGGACTTCGAGTGCGCGGTGAGGATTTCCCGCGACGGACACTTCGATATCGCAAAACTGGACTTCGCCATTCTCGAATTGCATTGTGCCCGCGCCGTCTACTTCGCCGGCTTGTGCTCCTCGCAGTGCGTCGTCGATTGGATCTTCGAAGTACTCCCCGCGGTGAACGGGCTGAAGGCGAGCGTTGATCTGCAGAGTCAGATGGGTCACTGAGTGCAGTAGGTTTTCGTACTCATTCACGGTGCCTCGCACGCTTCGTAGCTCCCAATCGCAGCTCGTCGAAGGCCATTTAGCTGGCCGTTCCCCCCGGTCTGAGGGAAGTCGTCGCCTCGGCAGCGCCGCCGAAGCCGCGTTGACGACGAACGGGGGAGGGACGTTATCGGCAAAGTCCTTCAGCCACGACGCACCGACATCATCTGCGGGAGCGCTGCCATCGAACCGTCGGCCTACGCGTTTTGGGCTCCTTACAGTCCAAACAAAGCTCGGCTTGCCGCCGAGGGAGGCTACCGCGTCGAGAAGGAACCCCCCGATTGGCGACTTCGATGGTCCCCACAGCGAAAGCGAACCCCCGAGTCCGATGGTTGCCGGCACGAAAACGAATCTTCTCACACCGACTTCGAAGCTTCACGCAACCGGAACGAATCTTCTCACACCGACTTCGAAGCTTCACGCAACCGGAACGAAGCTTGATCTACGGATTTTAGGCTTCCGCAACGACGAAACCATTGGGGATTTCGACGGGGGTCGTCTTTCTTGCGTTGCTGTAACCTCGGATCTCGCAGAAATCAGGCTCGATTCTCACGGGAGGGGGTTTCGTTTTCGTTGATCAAGGTTCGTTTTCGTTGATCGAGGCTTGAAAGTCGTTGCAGAAGCTTCCGCGGTTAAAATCCGTGGCTTTGTGACGGGCCGTGGCTTTGTGACGAGGCGTGGCCATGTGACGGGCCGTGGCTTTGTGACGGGCCGTGGCTTTGTGACGAGGCGTGGCTTTGCGACGAGGCGTGGCTTTGCGACGAGGCGTGGCCATGTGACGAGGCGTGGCCATGTGACGGGGCGTGGTCAGGGAATTACTCGGAAGGTGACGACCGTTGCGAATTTTCTCGGCACAGGATCGGTGGGGCGAGACGGAATTTGGATTGCCCGAATTGTTGACTGCCGCATGACGTGCCACGGCGTCCGTGCAAACTCCGGAAGGGCACCAAAGAAGGCGCATTGCACTTTCGAACGCAGGTGAAGTTTCATCGAGAGGAGAGTCTCTCGGTCGCTATGTCCCTCGCTCCGCGATCGCGATCGCGCCGTCATTTTCAGCATAGGGCGAAGCGTTACGTTTCGGTGTCGAAGGTCTTCGCGACGACAGAACCAAGGCAACTAGGACATCGGCCAGCGGTGTACCGGGTTGGGAGCGAATCAACTGGCGAACATCGTCGCGCAAGTCGTTCGCCTGGGCTTCATTGAATACGGTATCACCCCACGGCATCAGATACTTCAGAAGTCGCGTTTCAGAAAGCGCGCCCGAAGTAGCTCTCGCAAGAGCATTTTGGAAGTCATCGACTTGGGCAAGGACCGCGCTATCTTCCTCTTTGAGCTGCACATCGATTCCGATTTGTGTTCGTCCGTCCAACGCCTGGCGCTCACCTGCGGGCGGACGAGCGTGAGCGAGTTCGACCGTCAGGTGCAACGCTGAGTTGGGCAGCTCGTCGCGATCTCGTAGAACGAACCGCGACTGATGCAACTTTGCGCAATGGACGTGGTTCTCCGATCAGAATCTCCGCAGGAATTCCAAGGTTCTGATGAAGCTTGCGAATCATTGCAAGCGTAAGCGCTCGCTTGCGGGTGAGCACTTCCGAAACGCGGGCTCGAGAGCCAATATAGGGCTCGAGGTCGTGCCGAGTTAGTCCAAGTGCTTCCATTCGAAAGGCAATGGCATCAACAGGGTCGGGTGGAGGGATTGGAGTCGTGCGACGCTCATATGCATCAACGAGTGTTGCCAATGCGTCGAGATGTCGTTCCTGTGCAGAACCGGGAGCAGCGTCCCAGAGTTGCTCAATCTGGCGCAATGCCTTCCGATGGGACTTCTCGTCAACGACCGGTTCGATGATGATGGACTTCATATTCTCCTCGCGTCGATCTCTTCGTACTCGGAGTGTGTTCCAATGAATCTGATGTAAACAAGGCAGAGTGGGGCGTACTTAACCTGCGCAACGATGCGATAGCGATTCCCCTTGATATCGAAAACGATTCGATTGTCGGCCAAGAAGTCCGCGCTTCCGAAGGCGTCGCGGAGCTCGGATGGTCCGGTCCACTTGGCCCGCTCAACGATGGAGAACCACAAACGAAGTGGACCTTCGGCGTCCTTGTGCTTGGTCCAGAAGGCCACAAGCGTGGCTCGATTGAAGATGCGCACGCCTAGACTCTTGTAGCACGCTCCCAAACTGGGAGCAATGGCCTCCGACCGCGGCAAAGGAATCGCGGCTTGAGGCGACAAAACCCTCGGGTTAAGCGCCAATTGACTAGTGGTTGGGCGGGGCGGCAGCAACGACCATCGCATGTATGTCGCGCACGGCGCTGGCAAGTGCCGTCCAACGCTCCGGACCGGATTCCCACCACTCGAAGGTGGACGATGAAAACAGGTCGCCTACGGCGATGCGATACGTCGTGCCGTCGCAACCGATTGGATGATCCCCGGGAAAAAGGGGCACTTGAACACCACTGAGAGCCGCAAGCATGCTGCTTGCTCGCTTGCTGTCGAGGGATGTGCGCATCAACCGGATCGTCGGCTCAAGGTCGTCGGGGTATTTCAGAGGGCTTTCCAGCTTGCTCGCATCGACTGGCTGATCCCATTCAAGAAGAGCAATCTCAAATAGGTTCGGGCCCGAGCGAACATATTTCTCGAAATAGTTCCCATGATGCGACAACATCGAATGCGGGGATCACGACAAGCTGGAATTGGCGCTGCATGCCACGCTCACGAATACCGGAGCCGCTTTTGACAGCAGCAATGGCGCGACTCGTGAGACGGGACCATTCATCAACATGTTGTTCGGTCATGATTCAACGTTCTAGACTGCCCAACGGTTAGCAATAACCTGCAGCCCGCACAGTACCATCGGAACCCGTCAGGTGGGAAGGCAGCCGCTTGCGGCGGGACCGCCATTTCTGCGGGGAAGCTGCCAGGTTCATCGCGGATATGGGTCGACAGTCATTGCAGACTTGGATCCGGTAGAGTCCGGGAAGTTGGCAGAGGACATGCACTCCTTCGGCAACGAACATGCAAGCGAGAGCACGAGATGCTCACTAACTCAACTTCGTGCCGTCGGATGCACCGCGACCCGTAACGAATACTCAGGGAAAGCCACTCGAACTGGCTCACCATATTGCTTTCGCTGGGTTCGGCTATGCACGTCCTCTGAGCCAACGGTAACCGAGGAGGACCGATGAAGACAGGGCAATCTGAATTCGCTGCATCCGTGGGCTTGGACTGGGCGGACCGAAAGCACGACTTGTGCCTTGCTCCTGGAACACGACTTCTTCGTCGTCTTTCTCGTGCAGCCAGCGATGCTGGCCAAATATCGCAATGCGTTCACCCCGAGTCGAGCCAAGGACGACCCGACGGACGCCGAGTTCGCTCTCGAGCTGATGCTTCGGTACCCGGAGCGGGTCCAGCGGCTCAAACCCGAGAGTCCGACCATGCGTATGCTGCGACAACTCGTCGAGACCCGACGTGGACTCGTTGAAGATCGGGTGCGGGTGACCAACCGCATCGTTGCCAACCTCAAGGCTTACTTTCCGCAAGTGCTCGGGCTGTTTCGGGAGAAGGACACGGGGGTGTTCGCCGACTTTCTCGAGCGGTGGCCCTCTCTCGAAGCCGCCAAGAAGGCTCGCCGGAGTGCGCTCGAGAGCTTCTTCCGCGAGCACGACGTCCGATACCAATCGACGATCGATCGACGGATCGACGCGCTCAAGGGCGAGGAACCGCTGACGACCGACGAGGCTGTCATCCGTCCGGCTCAACTGCTGGTCGAGCTTTCGCTGCTGCAGCTCAGAGCGCTCTGCACCGCCGTTGATCGGCTCGAGCGGGAGATTGCGGAGTGCTGCTCGAAGCTCGCCGACTACAAGCTCTTCGCAGGACTGCCTGGAGCAGGGCCAGCACTGGCGCCTCGCCTGCTGGTGGCCTTCGGCGAGCACCGCGAGCGGTTTCCGAACGCCGCCGCGTTTCAAGAGTACGCCGGCGTTGCCCCCGTCACCGAGCGCAGTGGTAACAAGTGCTGGGTTCACTGGCGTTACTCCTGCTCAACCTTTCTGCGTCAAACCTTCGTCGAGTGGGTGGCCCAAACCATCACTCGCTCCTTCTGGGCCAAGGCCTTCTACGAGGCGTATCGGGCACGCGGCGGCTCGCACCAAGCCGCCCTTCGAGCGTTAGCCTTCAAATGGATCCGCATCCTTTACCGCTGCTGGATCGACCGTCTTCCATACGACGAGGCGAAGTACCTGATGGCGCTGCAGAAGCGCCACGCACCCCTGCTGAAGCATGCCGCTTCGGCTGCAACCTAGAAGATCACTTTACACTTGCCGTCGGTCTCAGGGCGTGAGCTAGCCTGCTCGTTTCAGAGGCTTGATTCTAGAAATCTCTTTCGCTGATGTTGCGACAGCCTCGTACAAGTCCCAATTTTTGTTGCAGATTCAGCCAGAACTCCGGCGTCGTGCCGAACAATTGGGCAAATCGAAGCGCCGTGTCCGGTGTCACCGACCGCTTCTGCTTCACGATCTGGTTGATACGCTGAAATGGAACGCCGATGCGCTGGGCAAGCTCAACCTGTGTCAGTTCGAGCGGTTCAAGGAATTCCGTGAGCAGCATTTCACCTGGATGGGTCGGAGGTCGTCTTGTCGGAATTCTCTGCATGGTGACTTGCGCCTTTCGTCAGTGGTATTCGACCATCTCGACGTCGCTTGGCCCTTCGCTCGTCCAGCGGAAGCAAATGCGGAACTGTTGATTGATTCGGATGCTGTGTTGACCCTTGCGGTCCCGCTTGAGAGCTTCCAAGTGATTGGCTGGCGGTGCCTTTAGATCGTCGAGAACGTGCGCGACTGTGAGCTGATCCAACTTCCGTCGGGCCACTGCCCAAAGAGTCACCGGACAGGCCGCACGAGCACGACGCGAGTCAATTCGTTGAAGATATCTCGTGTGCCGGGGTCCGCGAAGTTCAGGATCATTCGGACTCGACTATACTGTCACGCGGTATACCGGAACGCAACCTACCTCGGAGCTACGACGCACAGACATCATTTGCGGGAGCGCTGCCTTCGAACCGTCGGCCTACGCCTTTGAGGCTCCTTACAGTCCGAACAAATCTCGGCTTGCCGCCGAGGGAGGCTACCGCGTCGAGAACGAACCTCCGATTGGCGATTTGGACGGCTCCCGCGAGGAAAGCGAACCTTCGAACACCGACTTCGATGCTTCCTGCAACCGGAACGAAGCTTGAGCTACGGATTTTTGCCGTCGCCTTCTGTACTGCGCGAGTCGTGACGTTTCGGTGTTGAAGTGATTACGACGACCGCACCAAGGCGATGAGGCTTTCGTCGCATGAGATCCTGTGCACGTTCCTGCTGCATGCCTTGGTCGCGAGGGATCGTTGGGTAGCGCACTCACGAAGCATCTTGCGGCGCTGGAACTGGATCGCCGTGTTTATAGGTCGTGGTAGTCATGTCCACCAGCTGATTCACGTAGCCTAAGACTTCTTTGTCTTCGTTTTTTGGAAAGATGTCGTAAAGGTGTCCGTGCCAGTAAGTCGGCTGCGCCCCGTCAAGTTTGACAAGCAGCAGATTGAATGCGAACTCGCCCAGGTCTTCGGGATCATCGGACGGAGGATTTGGCTTGCCGGGAATGACTCGAGGAGATTTTGCAATGTCGTCTAATAGGCGCAACGCTATCTCGCTGGATACCGATGCGGTTCTCTTCTCGGTGATTCGCGCGTGCGGAACCGCAACGAAGTTGATGCGTAGTTGGTTTCCTTCATCCACAAACGTGGCAACCCGATACGCCCAAAGCATCCCCAATGGGCCAACAATGAGAATTGCGCGGAGTCTGACGTTGCACGCAGCGGCTTGCTCAATGAGTCCATCAACCAAGTCTTGCTTCTCGATGTGATAGCTATTCTCCGTGTAGTCGTCGAAACTGGCAGTTCGCGGAGTAGCCTCTGCAAATAGTGCCTCGTCAAGAAATCCGTGGCGAGAAGGGGAATAGTCGCGAGGTCGACACGACAACCTCGGTGTAGTCTTGTTGTCGCCTTCAAGGTTCCGGTGTGAGCTCGGGGCTCTTCGCTGTGGCACCGTCCGATGAATGGCTGAACTGGCTTCCGGCAATGACGGTCGCGTGCATCCCCATGGCTCAACCCAGCAAATCGCGCACACGAGCAGCGCACCAAAGTTGCAGGGACGGTGGCAATTCGAGGACATCGAGTACGGTGACACTTCGTCGTCCCAGTTGTTCCCGTAGTCCCGGCACTTCCTGATGCACTCGCCTGCAAAACGGTTTTACGGTTCAGGTGCGGCCGCCTCAGGTGAAAAGACACGCGCGCGCCAGAATGCCATGCAAGCGGCAGTCGTAATTGCGAGAGCGAAGCGGACCACGACTGCCGCTAGGGAATGAGCCTTCGGTAGTCAGGCCCTCCGCTGCAATCGCGTGTTGAGCGGCGCATCTAGTGGTTCGGATCGAAAGCTTTCCTCGCGCGGGCTTGCTTATCGCGATCTGTCGAACTCAGGGCATGATCGAGCAATCGCTTTCGATTGGAAGGCGTGAGGCGCTTGAGATCACGTCGTCGGGTTTTCCCGAAAGTCCAGCCGGCGAAGAGCCTCGCGGCGCCTTCGAGTTGGGCAGAGGTCAAGGGCTCGGAGTTGAGGGCATCGAGAAGACAACCGATGGGTAGCGCTAACAGAAGGTTTTCCGGGAGCTGCTCATACGCCGGAAAGCCGCTCCACGGCCCGGCGCCATGACCAAACCATTCGAGTAGCGCAAGCGCTCTTACTCGCGGGTCAGGGTATGCGTCTTCAAGCACAGGAATCAGCGGAGCCGGATTGAGTGCGAGGTCAATATCCAACACGGGGTGGGCCGCGAGCGGCGCAGGCGCTGCGGCCTGCCAGCGTTCCGCGCGGGCTTGAGACTCGAGCGTTCGAAGACGGTCAGCTTCAAACTGTTCCATCGGATACGCAATTCCCAGCGCGAGGAGCCATTGAAGTAGTTGTCGGCCGTCGGCGAGTTCGGCGTCATCCTTCCATGCGCACCAACGAATCGCGATACCGTGGTGCACTCCTAACACGGCTAACCGATCACCGCGCCGATCGGAAAGCACCAGGGTCGGATCTCCGTGGCACATGCAATGCCCGCAGCCGCCATCACGGATCTGCAACGCATGGCGCAGTCTTTCAATCGTGTTCGGATCCTCCGTAGCGGCGAGTACTTCGTTGTTATGCGGTATGCCGTTGGATGAGCCCCCGCGAACAACCTCGATGCGGGCAGTCTTCTCAAGTATGAGTGCGAGCGACTCTTGATTCGGCGGTGGCGCGGTGGACTCCAGGTACGACACCGTCGCATCATCAACGAGTGCAGTGGTGCCGTCTGGTTTCGTAATAGACTTCATCGGAAAAATACGATCGGTTGAACGGGCTTCGTCACTCGACGAGAGGTTGATCCCGAACTTTGCGCTCGTCGAGTTCGGGATGCATGGACTGGATTCTGGCGATTGCTAAGTCTCGGAGCGTCTGGCTCATCATGCACGTCGTCCGAAGTCTTTGGGCTCCGCCAAGGCGGTGGTGAGCCTCGGTCTGCGCGCCCATCGCTTCGGGAGAGGGATCTGACAGGCCCATCCTGCTTCCTGCTAGCTCTGCAAGTCTAGGAAATGGTCGTTGCGGAGTACGTGATAGGGGTCGCACTGCGACCGACCTTAGTCCCTCGGTTGGCTCCGCCATAACCAGCTCGATTATCCCGATCTCGGCGGAACGTGCGAGGGAAACTACTTCCTCGTCCAGCGAGGAGAACTGGGGAGCAGTCGCGAGCCAAGACGCATGCCGTCGCGTTCCGCGAGGGTTCCTACTTGTGACGTTGGCGGCCCCGGTTGAAACGATTGCATTCGCGCCGAGTCAATGGCTCAATGGCTTCCGTCCTTGCTGCTCGACCAGGATCGTCACCGTGAACGTCGACCATGTCTCGCCGGTATCAACAGATTGGAAGCGAGCCTCGCGCTCGCCGTGCGCACAGTCGGGCACTTGTCGGTCGCGATGCGTCAGCTGGTTCCAGTCACGGCTCAAATGCTTACCCGTAAGGGGGATCGAAGGTCCGAGGTCCGAACTGCCTTACGGGTAAGGGGGATCGAAGGTCCGAGGTCCGAACTGCCTTACGGGTAAGGGGGATCGAAGGTCCAAGGTCCGAAGCTGCTTACGGGTAAGCAAGTTTCGGTCATTCCGAGTCCGAATCTGCCAGTCGGACCGAGCGTGTCGCACGTAAGTTCTCGGAAACTGGTTACCCGTAAGACGCCCTTCGAGTTCTGAACCCGATTTTTCCTTACGGGTAAGGCGATCTGGATCTCCAACCTCGGATCCCGCTTACCCGTAAGGCTCACCCAAGACCGATCGTGCGATTTGCTTACGGGTAAGGAGCCCGCGCGCGAACGACGTCAACGGCGTATCAGCGAACCTTTGGAATCGTGCCAATGCCCTCCGCGATGACGACGGAGACGGAATTCAATCGGACATCGGGCAGGCGACGGCTCGCCGGCGTCCTTAGAAACGAAGGAGCGACGCCAGGTGCGCAGGCACTCGTTGTCGGTAGTCCGCTTGGCGGCGTCATGATCGGAGCGGTCTGCCACCTCTGTGACGCTATGGGAGGTCGTGGCCGCGGCGGTTGAGTGCCTCGGCGAGCTGGGACACGTCACCCACCGCGAACGAGAACGGTCCGCGCGCGCCACCTCCGTCAGTGAGCGCGCCATGCTGAGCTCCACCGACGTCGAACCTACCGTCTTCCGTCGACGCTGTGCGCCAGCCTTGCCTTGTCGGAAGGGGCGAGCGCGTGAGGTGCGTTCGCCTCCACTGTCAATGACTTGGTCGGCGTACGACACGGGGATCAGCTGCGTCTGATTCATGTCGTAGTGCTTGTATCTGGCCATCGAGCGTCCCGGTAAGCCGTGCGGGCGCCTTTGTATCCATCCAAACCCTAAATTCCAAGCGCAAAGCGACTTTTTCTACGGCCACAACGCGATAGCAATCACCTGCAGCCCTGACAGTATCGGTCCTCATGCATCGACAGCACGTCATCGACACCGAGGAACTCCGGCTCCTGGTAGTCGATACTCACTTGGCTAACTTGCGGAAGCTTCGGTCGTGGTTGGCCAGAGCTCGCGACTGAGCCTGAGCAATGCGACTCTTTCGTTTGGCTTCGATGCGAACTGGCGTGATGATTAGACGTTCGCCGTCAGTCGATACGTCCAGCTCGGTATCCGGAGTTATGCGTAGCAGCTCGAGAATGGGCTTATCGATGATGATGCCGGAGCTGTTGCCGATAGCCTGCAGATGCTTGACCATGCTGATGTTATAACATCGTTGAGAACTCCCGCTCAGCGGTCGACATAGGAAACGAGGATCTGCTGGGATTTAAGCGCTGCGCCTGGAATCCTCAGGGCCTCGCGAATCCCCAACCGAGCGAATCGCGCGTTCGGGTATATTCCAGCGAACACCGCTCGCGATCATGTCTCGCGAAGACGAATGAATTCTGTCTTTGATCTCGGCAACCTTCTTTCGATAACTCTGGGCTTTCTCGGATTCGGCGGAAGGATTTCCACCAATCCAAGAGCGAGTTCGACCGGTTTGACTCCAGCTTACCGCTAAGGTCAGATGCGGAAGATTCGAATACTCCGATCCGGCGCGGCAAGTCGACGCATGTCGTCTTCGTCACCGGTTGCTATCACCGCTGAATCGTAGTCCAATGCGCTCGCGACTCGGGTCGCTCGAGTTGCGGCGTCCACGCTTCCGTTGTGTCCGTTCGGAAGACTAAATCGTGGCCACCGTTTTCGCGAGCGAGGCAATGCCATCAGGTTGCGCGGGGGAGATTTTGATTAGGTCGGTTCGGCGCAGTGACGCCTCAAGATGCGAGATGACACTGGGGCTGGCGGCAGGGCGCGTCTGCTTGGTGGAACACCCGAGACGAGATCCGGAAAGTTTCGGCTATGCGGGGGAGCTACGAAAGCGGCCACCGCAGAGTTTCGGCGTCCCTTTTGGAGTCTCATTGAGGAACGGAGCGTGCTAATTGGCGTGGCCATGAACGGCCATGCAGCGCGCACATCGAGCGCACGGATCCTCGGATGTGCCCTTATGCTCGGTGCTGGACAGGTCGGCTGCGCCACGTCCAAGGCGCCCAAGGCGGCTGTTGCGAAACGCCCAGAACAGCCCCAAGCTGTCCCTGCGCCCGCGCCCCAGGAAGCGAGCAAGCTGGTCGATCAGCGCATGACGAAGCTTCAGCTTCGCTGGGCGAGCCTGCAGTGCGGAGTGGCTCAAGTCGACGTCAATCGGGTGCCCGCCATCGCCAGCTTGAGCTCGAGTGCAGAGGGGCGCGTTCTGGTGCTCGGAGGCAAGCTGCTGAATGTGGAAACTGGAGTCGTCGCCGAGGCGCCGGTCGACGCCTCCTACGGGTTCTGGGCTGTGCCGGGCACGGACTATTTCGCAACCTCGACGAGTTGGCGAACGCCCCCGTTGGCAGTGTGGAATGGCCGGGGCGAAGTTCTCTATCGCTGCGGAGCCGGTGGCGCTCCGGGCAGCGATATGGGCGGGAGTCCGCCGCTTCCACAGGCAGAGCTCGATGCGATCTGCAAGGCGGGTGTCGAGGGAGTGAGCCTCCCCGAGCATCCGCTTAGCGTTGAGCTGAAGGCGCAGGCGAAGGGATACTCCGGCGCAGGCATCGCCAGGCGCGCGGAAGCCGTCGTGCTTAGTAGGCGCGATAGCGAAGGGACGTGGCTCACGGTTTGGCAAAAGGGCCGAGGCCTCGTTCGATTGAACAAGACTCCTTTGGCCTCCTGGGGATGGAGCGCAATTTCAGACGACGCGAAGACCGTCGCGTACGCGCATGACCGCAACCTGTACCTGTATCACCTGGGCGCCAAACCATCCGAAGAAGGGATCCTTTTAGATCGCAAAGTGAAGAGCCTCCTCTTCACGCGAGGCAGCCAGGACGTGACGGTCCTGCAGGCGGGGCGAGTGGGCAAAGTCGTGGACGGGCAAGTCCAGCCGCTGTTCGTGTTTGCGGAGGTCCCCTTTCAGAAGCCGAGCCGCGTGGATGCTGGCACTTGGTTCGTCGACCTCGTCCAACCCACGCGCATTCAGCTGAATATCGACGCGATGCTCTCCTCGCCCGTGTCGACCCAGCCAGTGTCTCGCGGCAACGTCAGTCCAGATGGTGCCCTGGTTGCGCGCCCGAGCGGTCAATCGGTGAGCGTCGAATCCACGGCTGCAGCGAGGCAGCAACGCAAGTTGCTGGAAGTCGCGGTTTCCAACGAGGCTCGCTCCAGTTACGGCTCGCCGAGCGTCGAACGAAGTCGTGTGGAGTCCCGACAGCAAGCGCCTCTTGGCGGTGAGTCGCTTCAACGAAGTGGGGCGCGCCATCGTTGGCAGGGCCGATGAATTCGACGTGGAATCGGGCGACACGGTCTGGAGCACGTCGGAGCTCCCTGAAATCGTGCTGCCCACCCGCGGCGGCTGGGTGCTCACTTTCGAGAGCGAAATCAGACGTATCGAAGGCGGAAAGACGGTCTACTCGGCGGATGGCGAGGGCGCAGTCACCGAAGACGACCTCTTGGTGAGCCTGCATGAAGGCATCGTGAGCCTCGTCGGCAGCGAAGGTCTGCGGCGTGAGGTTGAGCTCGCAGAGAAGCGTTCAGGCTACATTTGGCAGATGAACGTCGAGCCCCAAGGGCGCTGGCTGGCCTATGCCACTCAGCACGGCGTTGCTGTGGTCGACCTACACGACGGCAGTGAACGACTTTGGCTTCCGGGCCTCTTGCAGGCCAGTCCCTCTGATCCTGTTCTGCTCGGCTGGAAGGGCTCTGTGGTTTTCATGAGGAGAGAGGAGGACTACCTGCTCTTCGACGCGCGCTCTCAGACGCAGCTGGTGCTCGGGCTGGAGGTTCACGCTGACGCGCCGCCGCAGTTCTACGCCATCTCACCGAGCGGCTTCGTCGATGGCAGCCCCGAGCTCGTCGCGCAGCTCAGCTCCGAGGGCAAGCCGTTGCCCGTGAGTTGTCAGCACCCGGGCCTGCTGCGCGAGTGGCTCGCCGACGTGAATGCGCCCTGACCAACAAGCAGAGGCCGCATCCTTTACCGCTGCTGGATCGACCGTGTTCCATACGACGGATCGAAGTACCTGATGGCGCTGCAGAAGCCCCACGCACCGCTGCTGAAGCATGCCGCTTCGGCTGCAGCCTAGAGATCACTTCATACTTGCCGTCGGTCTCAGGGCGTGAGCTATCCAGCTCTTCGTTTCGCGCGTCGAGAATATCCGGCTGGCAGCTCGTCACCTTCAACCGGATTTCCACGCGGAACACGAGCAAGTACAGCATCAAACTTCGATTTGGTTGCGCGCTTCGCTCGCTCCGCCAGGTATTCCTCGGTCATTAATGCGGCAAGTTTTTCAGCAGCGGCTGAGCTGATTAACTGATTCAGCGAAACACCTTCGCTTTGGGCAAGTTCCGCAAGCTTACGGTGCACGGATTCAGGTAGACGTAGACTGAGCGTTGCCATTCAGGACCTCCGCAGATGACCGACGAGGAATTCGCCAGGGGTAAACATTCGGACACCGAATTTCGAGACAGCGTAAGCCCCTTACGAGTCGCCTGAATGCGGGATCGCGCGTGCGGACGCAGACTGCGCCACATGCAGAACGCGACAGGCAGCACGAGGCGTGAGAAGCGCGCGTCGAGGACGCGTGCGGATTGGGTCACCGAAGTAAAGCGGTGGCGCGACAGTGGCCAGAAGTGCGGGCAATATGCCCGAGCGCACGACTTGCACCCAGGGACGCTGTCATACTGGGCTAGCCGACTCCGACACGAGGCGGGAACGAAGAGCCCGGCATCGAAGTGGACGAAACGATTCGTTCCTCTTCGCGTCACCAAAGGTGGAGCTGTTGGGGAGACGAAGACGCAACGCCCGACCAGAAGCGGGGAATTCGAGGTCGTGTTGACCAACGGACGAGCCGTGCGTGTGACGGGAGCGTTCCAGCCTGAGACGTTGTCTCGCCTTCTAGCAGTCGTGGAGGGAATGAAGTCATGCTGACACTTCCGCCGAGCGTGCGTATCTACGTTGCCACTGAACCAACCGATGCGCGCAAGAGCTTCGATGGATTGGTTGCGTTGGTAGAATCTGAGTTTGAGCTCGAGCCGCGCAGCGGACATCTGTTCGTTTTCCTGAATCGACGCGGTCACGTGGCCCAGATGCTCTTTTGGGACAGAAACGGCTTTTGTCTGGTGAAGAAGCGTCTCGAGGCGGGCACATTTCGTTTGGTACAGCAATCTCGAGACGGTGCTCGTCAGGTGGAGATCGATTCAGCGGAGCTCGCGTTGATGCTCGAGGGCATCGAACTTGCTGGTGCAAAGCGACGCAAGCGTTACGTGCCACCGCGTGTCGAAAACTGAGATTCGTTGCACGAATCTGCTTGCACGAATGATCGCGATTGATCATACCCGTGCAAGCGGTCGTGACTAAACGGAACACCGGCAACAAGAGCGAAAAACGGGGAAAGGCGAGCAAGAATCTCGTCATCTCCGGGCCGTTGCCGGTGGCTAAAGATCTGCTCGTGGCTGGGATCGTCCTCGATGACGAAATCGAGAACGAACGCCAGCAGCGCATGGAGCAACTCAAAGCGACGCTGCTTTCGATGGCCCATGAAGGCAAATTCGAGCAAGCCATCGACTCCGTTGTTTCCACCATGCTGGCGATGGAGCGAGCCAGTGACCGTCTCGCCTGGCGAGTGCTCAAGGCGGTGCGCTACCGCTTCGGACGCAGCACCGAGCGACTGTCACGGGACGAGCTAAAACAACTGTTCCTCGCTTTCGGCGGCGACCAGCAGCAGGCGGAAACCACGACCGAGCTGCCCGTGCCGGTGGCGGAACAACCCGAGCAATGCGCCGGCAACGAAGCAGCAGCAACCGAGGAAGCTCCCGCTTCGGACCCACCGAAGAAGAAGCGGACTCGCGTCCAATCGATGAAGGCGAGCGCCAACGTCGAGCGTGTCATCAAGAAGGTCGAAGTGCCGGCAGAGGAGCGCAACTGTGCGGTCTGCGGCAAAGAGATGAAGAGCTTCGGTAATGTCGAGCATGAGCTCTTTACCTTCGTGCCAGCCAAGATCGTGGTCCATGTCGAGCAGCGCGAGAAGCTCGGCTGCGACTGCCGACAGGACGCCGTGACGGCTCCACGAATGAGCACTCCAGCCGTCCATCGCAAGGTCGATGCTTCGCTGCTGGCGAAGATTGTCCGTGACAAGTGCGCACTGGCTCAACCTCTCGACCGTCAGCGTCGCGAGTTTGCTCGAATGGGTCTCGAAATCCCAGACAAGACGCTTCAGTCTTACTGGGACTACACGACCGACATCATCGAGCCCGTTGCCCAAGCGGTGCTGTCTGGAGTCTTCGCGTCGCTCATCGTGGCCGCGGACGACTCGCATCTCAAGACGTTGAACAAGGCGGGCAAGCACGGCGCCTTCCGCGGGCACCTGTGGTGCTTCGTCGGTACCGATGGCACCGTGGGAGGACGTGAAACGGTTGCCTACGGCTATACCAAGAACTGGGAGGCTACCGAAATTGCCGACTGGTTCAGCAGCATCGAACACTTCATACAAGTCGATGGGTACGCCGGGTACTCCCGAGAAGTCGAAGATGACGATGGCGAAACTCGAGTTGCGGTCCCCAATGACCGTCGGCTCGGCTGCGGCATGCACATTCGCTCTAAGTTCCATCAGGCGCTGCTAGCGAAAGATGGGCGGGCTTCGATTCCGCTGAAGTACTTTGCCGATCTGTACGCCATCGAAGACGACTGCAAGCGGAGAGGACTGTCTGCTGATCAACGGCTCGAAGAGAGACGGAGGCGCTCGTGGCCTATCCTGGACATCTTCGATGAGTGGGTAGACAAGACCGATCCCAAGTTGTTGCCAAAGTCGCCCCTGCGACGGGCAACCACTTACGCCATCAATCAACGGCACTACTTCCGTCGTTGCTTCGAGGACGGCCGATTCGAGATCGACAACGGTCGCTGCGAACGTCGAATCAGGCCCTTCGCCGTCGCCAGACGCAACTTCCTCTTCACGGGATCCATTCGCGGAGGCGAGCGCCTCGCCAATGCCTTCACTCTGGTCGACAACTGCCAGATCCTGGGGATCGACGCGCACGCTTACTTGGTCGACGTCATCACCAAGCTCGAGTCCGGCTGGCGCCTGCGGGATCTTCTGCGAGCTTACCCCGGCGAACTGGGCTTCCCAACAAGCCACCAAGTAAGGCGCCCAGTAGGCCTCCGTCGTCCGCTCCGAGTGATCGTTGCTGCTCTGCGGTCTTCCGTGTCATCGCCACGCCATTGTGGCGGACGCGACCTGGACCGCTAGCAGGCGCGACATAAGGGGCTTACGAGACAGCATCAAAGTCCTTGATGTTGTGTGTAACAATAGCTTGAGACTGACTGGCGACAGCTACCTCCGCAACCATATCGTCGTTTGGGGCTCGCAACAAAGGTCGCCAGAGGAAGAAGACCTGCTGCCGCACGCCAACAAGACACAAGTAGTCGACTAACCCCGCAACGTCTGCTCGTGGCCTTGGCGGGGCCGTATGTCTCAAGAGCACGGATTCGTATTCGACAACCAACGGAACCGACAGCGCGATTCGAAACGATTCGTCTCGAAGCTCTTCAAGCAACGCAAAGGATGCCCCGGACCGCGACCGCCAGGCCGCAACGAGGACCGAGGTATCCAGAACGACAAGCATCTCCGAATGGTATCACCAGTAGTACCAGTCTCCGGCGCCAAATCCCTCGCGCTTTTTGCGCAAATCGGAATCAGGGCGGATGCTCTGGCGTCCCCGCCGCGGACGTGATTTCGGTTCGTCTGGATAACGCCTGACAACTAACTTGCGTGCGCTGCTCACGTCAAGTTCAGTTGTGAGTTATGCCGGCGTCAATGACGCAGCCCGAGGAGAGACGACGCTCATCCCCAAGGGTCTGGCACGAGTTATCGCGTCACAGACTGTGCTTCTCTCGCATGAGCAGCAGAGCTCGAGTGTCGCCACATGACGCAATGACAACGGGCTCGCTCTCATCGAGTGCCACGTTCACGTCGACTGCCGTACATTGAACCATTGGCTCGCCTAGTCGAGGGAGGGTGAACTGGCGCCACTCGCTTCCGAGCCATTCGAAAATCCAACGCGAAACGCCGAACCATACGCGACCTCCGGTGGTATGGGTCAGCTGGATATTGTACTGGTGTCCACGCAGCACCTCTGGCGTGACATCCTTCCAAGCATCGAGCCCGGCGGGCAATCCAGGGTGCCGCCAGATGCGAAGCGTCTCACCTCCGGTGACGAGCCAGAACGAACCGTCGGCGAGTCGCTCGATAGACGACAACTCCCCAGAGCCTTCAGGTGAAAGGTCCCTCCAACCTGAACCATCGAAAGCCCCTACATACGTTCTCAGTGTCCCCTGTTCTGCTTCTTCAGCATTGAACGCGACAACGACATCCTTAGGCGACCGAACGAGGTAAGAGACGATATCGCCGAAAGGATTGAGAGGTGTCGGTCCGCGCGGCTGGCTGGGCAGTTCGGTGATGCCAGAACGGACCGAGTTTCCTGGCCAATACTCGGCTGCAGCGATTCCGGTCACGCAATCAGGACCTACGGACAACAGCGCACCGTTCGACATGCTGACGCCGGAGAAGTGCCCGTTGATGCGGACGCCACCGTGGCACTGTGAGGGGCCAACGGTCCGCTGGCGGCGCGATCGGTGTTTTCCGTAGGGATCAGAGTAGAAGATGCTCCTGCCTTCCGGAAAGTATGCCCCGTCTACTTGAAGCATTTCGAACTTCTCCCAGATCTCGGTTCTGTCGGCGAAGGTCACTCTGGAGGTCGATACGCCGCCACTCGGCTCGAACCAGATCGGAAGCCAAGGTGCCTTCTCCACCTTGACCCACTCGTCTGTCCGCCATTCGTAATCGTCCCAGCATCCTGCGCACCCACCGTCTGGCATTGAGTCAAGTCGAAGCTTGGCTTCGTCGGGCCAACTACCAGAGATGGTGACCTTGCCGGGAAGCTTCCTCCCAGAGAGCTCGGCCGAGGCTGCGACCGCACTCGGTTCTGCAGTCGGCAGACCGCGCAGGAGGCGAGGTTCTTCACGCAATGCCCATCTCGACAGCAAGTGTGCAGGCGCGACGGCAAAGTGGTCAGCGTCGGCAAGCAAGACGACGAGAGCGTTGCGAGCCGGCATGAGAGACATCTGCCTCTGGCTTGCCATCCACACACGAAAGGGTGTCGACGTTTGCGGACCCGGGTCGAAATCGGCTGGATTCCCTTGCTTGGTCAACCCATCATCGGTCAGCTTGTTGTCAGATGCGCGAAGTTGGCCCGCCTTCGGGTGGACATCCACACACGAAGGATTCGAGGCAAGGCGACGGACTGCCAAGCGGTATCGGGTCATGCGCGTCCAGGCGTGAACCACCCCGAAGACGGCCGTTGCACGCCAGAACCAGAGACAAAACGACCAACCAAGCCGCTGCTACCCGTCCGACTGGCGGCTGAGTCCCACGCAGCACACGGCGTGCCGAGTACTGCGCAGGGCTTGGAGCAACGCGATTGGACATCGAGCCAGCAACGGCCTGAACGATAGCCTTCATTTTGGTGTCGCGAAGCGCCAAAGTGCGTACCTCCCCTCCTACGGGGCCAGTCTGAGTCACTTCGTAATGCCAGAGTGCGTTCCAGACTCATCGGTCTGATATCTCGCGGGATCGTTACGTTGGACACTAGGGCTCGGCATAACGGATTTACAACTGAACTTGCGGGCGCTTCGCCCGTCAAGTTCAGTTGTGAGTTAGACACCCCTGTTTTCATCGAGGAGCTTGCGAGCATTGCGTTGTTGTTCGATGCTTGCGAACATCGGCAGCGGCACAATTTTCAGCTCTTCGGTAATCGCGTTCACGTAGCCAAACGCGTCTTTGAAGAGGTTAACTTCACCGTTTAGCTCATGTACGATGACTTCGACATCGAACGATACGCGGCGCAGTTGCAGGCGGACGCCTTGAAGCACGAAGAACCGGGGCTCATCTGGTACAATCTCGACATTTCCGGAAGCTTGAGCCGACTGCGCCAGAGCAACGACCTGGTCCCAAAGGTTGTCGACAACGTTATCCTGTGTGTCGCGCAGGTACCACTGATCCCGGCTCGCCAATGAAAAATTGAACGAGGTTTGACGAGTAGCAGGTTTGCCATCAGCGCGTGGCGCTTCAAGCCTAAATGTCTTCTCGACTATTCGCGGCGCCCTCAGTTGGCCTTGGATGCAAATGTGTGCGAGGTACCCATCAGGGGAATCCCCGTCGGGTGCGAAATCATCAGTAGTGAGGGGTCGAGGTTTCCAAAGCGAGATCCGCCGTTCCTTGTTGCGCGAGGCATCGATAGCTCCGCCAGTAAACCCGGAGAGTGCAACGATGACTCCCGCTGCTGCGCCCGTGTGCTGCACGATATCGGACCATTCGCGAACGTGATCAACTCCGACTGGTTCCCTCCAGGCCTTGCAGCTCACGAGGATTGGTCCAGCGAACGGCGTCTTGGGTTGAAGCACAACGTCAATTTGGTGTTTAGCTCCGGAGGGCTCAGTCAATACGACATCCGTCTCGACGCTGTAATCCGTTGCGTTGAGCAATTGATGAATGGTTGCCACGAGGTGCTCGAAGTCTTGCCACTTTTCCACAGTCGGATTCTGCCATGAAGTCAAAGTGAATGCGCGCCGATTGCACCGAGCAGCCAATCTAGACGACAGAGCAAGCGTGCCTCGGTGGGTGTGTCCAACGAGGCCGTAGAAAAACTCAGTCGAGGGAGGAGGGCAAGCTTTGCGTTCCTGCATGGTCGAACTTTCCAGCAGAAGCGGGTGTTCTCCCAGCAATTTGCAGATTCTGACTGAGAAACGCTACGTCGTCCGAGATGGGCATGGTCGCTCTGCTGGCCCCGGTCGGGCCTTTACGGCCTTGCCACGCCCGCCACCTTCTCGATGTTGTGCACCATCGTGAAGAGCTTCCACTGTGCATTCACCTTCTTCTGACCACGGAGTGTGAATCGGCGTATACCCTTGTTCTGGATGTTGGCGAAGACGGGTTCGACGGTGCCCGTCCGGCGGCTGTAAAGCTCGCGCCCGAAGGGGGTATCGAACTTCCGTCGCATGCGTTGCACGGCTTCATTACACTTGCTGCGACGCATCGGTGGAGCACCCTCTGGATGCTTTATGATCATGAGTTGTCGCTGAGGTGTGCGGTCGGGATGGCGGAGACACTGAGCGCGCAAGTGACATCCGCGACAGGCCGTCTTCGGTGCTTTGAAACTCGCAACGCGATAGCCGTTGAAGAGCATGTCCTTGCCTGAGCAGTAGAGCTTGTGCCCCGCAGGACAGATGCACCGCGCGCGAGCTTCGTCGTAGACGAAGTCCTTGGCGGTGAACCGCTTCGACTCGGTCTTTTCGAGCGCTTCGCGCTCGCGTCTACGACGTAGGCCTCGTTCTTTCTTGTTGCGCGCCTTGTATCGTGATGCCCTCGCAAAGACTGGTTCTCGTTTGCGGTAATCGCGGTCCGCGATGTATGCGTCAGCGCCCGTTGGCTCCACGGCTGCCACCACAACGTTGCTGTGAAAGCCACTGTCGGCAATCACCTTCGTTGCCGCGAAGACGTCTCGGGCTAGATTCAACTCGGCGAACCTTTTCCGCGTTGCCTCGATGAGCGGCGCCAGTAAGTGCGCCTCGTATCCGGAACCGTGGGCTTCTGCGTGGACCACGATTTGAGCCCGACCATCGACGACTGCCAGTCCGTTGTAGCCCTGGATTACGCCATGAGACGACGTCATCTTCGCGCTTTCGGGATCGGTCAGATTGCTCTTCTGCTCATTGCCGGTCGGTCCGCGCTTCTTCTCATTCTTGGCGAGGAAGTCTTTGATTTCGGCAATCTTCTTTCGGTATCGCCGAGCACTCTCGGGTTCAGCGGCGGCATCGGTGCTCTTGCGCTCCTGCCGGTCACGCTCGCGATGTCGCTGCACGATCCGCTCGGCGACTCGTTCCAACTTCTGCCGCTTCTCATCGAGCTCCTTGTGGGTGCCGCTCCATTTTTTGGACGCGTTCGACGGCAACTTGCAGCCGTCGACGGCGAAGTGCTCCTTGCCGATAAGGCCAAGCCCCGAGGCATACAGGAGGACATCACCGAACAGGCTTGCGACTTCGTGCTCCATCTTGCTGACGGACGAAGCGAGCGTCGTGAAGTGCGGCCTCGTGTCTGCCGAAAGCGCCATGAACACGACATTGCGACGGCAGGCCTCGGCGAGCCTACGACTGGAGACAATCCCGCGATAGTACCCGCAGAGCACGATCTTCAGCAGAACCCTGGGATCGTAAGCCGAGCGACCCGTCGCATCGTTGTGGTAGCGGTGTTCGAACACCGACAAGTCGAGATGGTTCTCGACGATCTCGTTGAGGGCGTATTCGAACGACCCTTCAATGACTTGGTCGGCGTACGACACGGGAATCATCTTCGTCTGATTCATGTCGTAGTGTTTGTATCTGGCCATCGAGCGTCCCGGTAAGCCGTCCGGCGCCTTTGTATCCATCCAAACCCTAAATTCCAAGCACAAAGCGACTTTTTCTACGGCCTCAACGGCTGAAGCTTCAGCTGCAAGCGCACCACGAAACGAGGCATCAGATCAAGGTCTAGCATCTCTAGCACTTGCCAGCTGCAAGCTTGAGGCGGACTGCGTTCGCGATCACTCGCAAGCTATTGCAGCGAACAGAATGGTGGTGAGTCTCGCCAAATCCTCCGCGTCAGAGTCAAAGTCGATATCAAGTTCTTGCTCTTCGGGGGTGGCTGCTGCGAAGTATACATTTTCCTCCGCCACCTCCTGTAGAAGGGTACGAATTGTCTCCGGTGGCATTAGGTTCACGTTTTCTTCCGAGAGCGATCTACGAAGCGCGTATCCGATACTCCATCGGGCGGCGGAATCCGTTGCACCGGAGTCCGGGATCAGTTGGCGATACACGGTACTGACCCAGGGAATGGCCTCATCAGGAATTGGAAGTTGGATGAGGCGAACCGCAGCCTCCACGACTAATGGTTCGGACACCGTAGAAAGAGGCTTCACCTCATCCCAAGTGAGTGTACCGAATTTCTTCCGCAGGTTGCCCATCAGCTTCATGGCTGGCTCACGCGGCGCAGTCTTCAGGAGGTCGAAGAGAAGAGGAAGCTCAGCGCGCGGCAAGTAGGCGAGCAACTCCTTTGTCAAGGAGTCGACTTGCTCGTCCACCAACCGCTGCAGGATGGCCATTCGAGCAGGGGAGGAGACGGTACTATTTCCAAGAAGGCAATGGATTGCCGTCAGTCGAACTTCGTCGTTCCGGCCTGACAGACAGGCAATGAGAGTTCGTTCCGGCAACTTGAGTCTGTTCGCTTCATGCTCGAGCAGAGCAGTGAGCACTAGTTCTGGCAGGCCTGAGTCCACTAGTTCAAGTGTGAAGGAGAGAGTCGACGCAGTGTTCTCCGGTCCGCTTGTACGAATGTAGTTCGCGAGCGCTGTAGCCCGGACGTTTATCGACGGGTCATCGAGTGCAATCTCGCGAAGGAGATTTCGAGCGCCAAGTCCTGCAAGAACCACTAGCAGCTGACGTTTCAGTCCCTCGTTCAGTGCGTCAACCTGCAATTCCGTTAACGTTGGCAAGGCACCTTGTCCTCGTCGAAGCGCTAGCGACCAGGCAGCCCACAGACGTTCGGGTGCGTCGCCGCATTCGAGAAGGCGTAGCTGCTCTTGTTCGGGGAGCTTCGCGACGGTCGAATAGTCTGTCTGCATGGTCTCAGCTTCGTCAGTCCAACGCTTAGGTTTGAGCTGCGGAGGCCAGCGCCAAGCCACGCTCTTGAATCATCGCTTTGATTTGGGTACAACGCAACGGATAGCTTTACAGGCCTCCGACTGCTCCAAACCGGAGTTCGGCGGCTCCGTCTGGAGCGCTGGGTTGGTTCGGCTCGGGCTTGTTCCGCGGTCGAGATTGGGCTGGTGAAAACGCAGTCAGGATGGCTGCGACAAGCGGTGCTTAGCCGAGCGTTGAAACGATTTTTGACCCCTCCGACCGCGGGGACGCCGGCTTTCCCAGGCGCTGTTAGGCACCACGAACTCGCAAGGAAGTACAGGGATTGACTCAAATTGACCTCGTTCGGCAGTTTCGCGGTTGCCCCACACATCTCCATGTGTAGACTACTACGCATGCCAACGAACCTAGCGATCGACGACGCTCTGCTGGGCGAAGCTCAGAAAGTCGGAGGCCACCGGACTAAGAAGGACACGGTGAACGAAGCGTTGCGAGAATACATCCAACGCCGGCGGCAGGCAAAAGTGGTCGACCTCTTCGGGAAGATAGATTTTGACTCGTCGTACGACTACAAGAAGCAACGGCGGCGAACGTGAATGTCTTGGTTGATACGTCGGTCTGGTCGCTCGCGCTCAGGAGGGCGAAACGAGTCGACAACGCGGCTCCCCGCGAACTTGCCGAATTGATCGGCGAGGGGCGAGTTGTACTTTTGGGACCGGTTCGGCAGGAGCTGCTGTCCGGCATAAGAGTAAAAGCTCAATATGAGCTCCTGCGGGACCACCTCCGATCGTTTCCAGACCTGGAACTAGAGTCGGCTGACTACGAAGACGCAGCGGCGGCGTTCAATCGGTGCCGCGAGCGCGGCATCCAAGGCTCGAACACGGACTTCTTGATTTGCGCGACAGCAATGCGACGCAAGCTCGCGATCTACACCACAGATGGGGATTTTCGCCAGTACGCGAAGGTCCTCAAGCTCGAATTGCACGATCCACGGACTTGACAGCATTGCGTGACGTCGAAGCGTCCGCCGAGCGCTCGATAGTCGTTACGGTTCTGCATAGTGGCGGCCACGACGAACGTATTGAAGCCCCGGCGCAAAGACGTAGGCAATGGGCGGCGGAATTTCCGACTCGGAAGCAACATCATCCGCGTACCGCAGTGCCTCCTCCAGTACTTGGAAATCGGTCATCGCATGTCGACCATCTCCTTCGATGACGACTACCCGAAAGCCGCTATGGAGCACTGGACCTTCATCGCGAGCAATGAGTGCTATCCAGTCGGGAGCCACGCTGCTCGGGATTCGGTCTGACTTGTCTTCCATTGAGTCCGCCGAACGGCTTTGCGTTTCAGAAGCGGCCGCAGCAGCTCCGGAAGCACGCAGCAGGATGCCATGACAGGCGCCAGCCGTACAATGGAAGCGCAGCCACGGCTGGCGACGGCCACTACGCGACAGCAAGGAAGGCCGCCTTCTGCAAACGTGATATGGGTCGACAGTCATCGCTGACTTGGATCCGGTAGAGTCCGGGAAGTTGGCAGAGGACATGCACTCCTTCGGCAACGAATATTCATGCGAGAGCACGAGATGCTCACTAACTCAACTTCGTGCCGTCGGATGCACTGCGACCCGTAACGAATACTCAGGGAAAGCCACTCGAACTGGCTCACCATATTGCTTTCGCTGGGTTCGGCTATGCACGTCCTCTGAGCCAACGGTAACCGAGGAGGACCGATGAAGACAGGGCAATCTGAATTCGCTGCATGCGTGGGCTTGGACTGGGCGGACCGAAAGCACGACTTGTGCCTTGAGGTGACCGCAACTGGAAAGCGGGAGCGCTCCGTGCTCGAACACACCCCGAAGGCCATTCACGCCTGGGCTGAGCAGCTGCGCAAACGCTTCGACGGGGCGAAGGTGGCCGTGTGCCTGGAGCTCGCCAAGGGCCCCATCGTCTCCGCGCTCCTGGAACACGACTTCTTCGTCGTCTTTCTCGTGCAGCCAGCGATGCTGGCCAAATATCGCAATGCGTTCACCCCGAGTCGAGCCAAGGACGACCCGACGGACGCCGAGTTCGCGCTGGGGATTAGGTTGTCGTAGATGACAAGGGCTTCAGGGCCATCGTCGAGCATTGTCCCCCCCGAAGCCGTGTGTAAGGGGCAAGGGTCAGTGGTTCGCTCCAACCGACCGAGATCGGCGCGTCAATCGCTGACGTAGTCGACAGCATCACAGAATCTCAGCCGATCCCCAGTTCCGGTCCATTCTTGGACTCCCGCGACGCGCGGGATCTCGTCTTCGAAGGCTTGTAGCTCCTCAGGAAAACAGCGAACACCATAGGAGTGCTCGATTGCGCGCCCGTACCCTGGCATATCAATGCGCGTTACTACCGTCGGCAAATCCGTCCAGAAGTCGCACAGCTTGTCAGGCTCAACATCACGCCAGAAGAATCCCGATGTACGTGCTGAATCGATCAGGCGACGAACGTCCTCCATCGCGATCTGCTTGTGGCGTACACCGCACGCGAGTACTTGGCTGGCACCGAAGTACTCGATGCGGCCATCTCCCCAAATTGAGATTGAATACGCCGGGCATGTTCCAAAGCAGGGCCCGTGGATTTGTCGGATTATTACGCCATCGAGAACTGCTTTTTCCCAATCAACGGCTATCGGCCTGGTCGCCGTCGTGCCCTGCTTTCCAACGTACCCCTGATATCCGAGTCGCATCGACGGGTGAGAGAGAAGACTCAGTCGCTCCGGCGTGCAGCCCAGGACACATAGAAAGACGAAGCGGTGCCAGTTACGCAAGACCACGAAGGCAGTCTGGGCATACTTGCGGGAATTGACAAGACCTCCCCACGAATCTCACGCCGGTAACGCGTCAAAGACCAGCTTTCGTAAGGCGACGATTGCTTGGTCGACTTGGGAAGATGGCAGAGGCTCCTTGAGGCGGCTTAGGAACTGACGTCCAACGAACACGGTTGAGAGTACGCGGTGTCGGTGTTCGGTATTTGCCTGAAAGTGTCGGTCTACTCGCAGATTTTGAGCGGCGAGTCCGACGAGCCACGCGACGAGTGTCGCCAAGGCGCCTAACAGCAGCAAGATTTCCAATCGTTTCGGGTCACAACTGAGGGCGTAGCGAAGTCCAAATCCCCAGCGATGGGACTTCAGGTCGCGAAAGGTCTCCTCGATCTGCATCCGTTTGGCATAGAGCTGCTTGATTCGCCGTTCGCTGCCTCGCTGATGGGGCAACGAGGTTGCAAGTAGCCATGGTACACGATAGCGTCGACGATACAACGTGGTGTGGTGATGCTTGGGTCGACGACGAGTTGGACGCTTCGTGCGGGTCTTGTGGGCGCGCATGAGATACATTCGAAATCGATAGCCGTGCTGTCGCGACAGCGTCACCTCACCGAGGTAGCGCATCCTCGTGGTTGCCTGGGAATAGAGCCTGTTAATGAGGCACCAACGTCCGCTTTGCTCGCAAAAGTACTTGATCTTGTTGCGCACACGACCAACCCAGTCCCAACCGTACGATTCGATCTGCCGAAACCAAGGACCGCGGAAACCTGCATCGGTAATAACGATCGGTCTGCAATTCTGCGGCAGCAGGGCATGCAACTCCCGTAGAAACTCGCCATGTGCTTCTGGGCTATTGTACCGCTTGAACGGAAAGGCCCGTTCATATAGTGAGATCGCGCGTCCTCCAATGGGTAGCGCGGCCTTCAGCATGACGCATTGACGGCCGAGCTGAAAATCGGACCAGTCAACAACGATAACGGGGCGCCCATTTTCGTGCAGCATCGTTCGGGCGATCGCTCGATAGATTCCGCCACGTTCGCGCTGTAAATGCGGGTTTCCCAAGAGACGATCGACGGCCTTTATCTGGTGCTTCACCCGTGCCGTTCCGCCCAAGTGACGCCCCAGATGCGTAAGGGATAATCGCCCGCCCGTCAAAACCGCTCGAACCACTCGAACCACCGCAGCTGCCCGCACCGCATGACCGATGACCGTGTGATTATTCAACCATCGCGATAGAATTCCTTTGTGCATGTCGGTTCTCCGATCTCATTGGGGTACTCTTGGACGCCAATAGATCAGAAGTCGACATGCACGTCGATCCCGAATTATCCAATTTCAGCCCCGATCTGCCACTACTTCGTGGGGATACCTGAGGGGCGTGAGTTATCCGGCCTCGTCCGGAAGGATCAGCGATGATTCTCGTTCGATGATGAAAAATTCCGCGCAGCAAATGTCGCGAGGTCGGAGATGACGACTATGTTCCGGCGGAGCGAGCTGGTCGCCGTCCCAGCATGCGAAGAGCTCAATTGTACCTACGCGCAGCAGTTCTTCGGACAAGTAGCCCGCTAGCGCGTCAAGGCTCCGTCGTCCTAGCGCAAGCGCCTCATCCGAATGCGAAGCTGACGGCCACTTTGCGTAGCAGAAGCCGCAACCACATCCTTCATACGAGCCTGCACAGACAAGGTACGGTCTAGTGAATTGTGCGGCGACCACGCTCTCCTCGTTGGATAGCTGCGCAACGTGGAAACTGACCTCGTCGTTCCGAAACTCGATCAGTCGCAAGGGCGTGTCGCTAGCCAGATAGACCATCAGGCACATCTTCTTCATTCCGTCTTGAGCAGGCGAATGTTCTCGCGGTGCGCCTTCACAAAGGCGAATAGTCGCTCGGCGATCGGTTCTGAGCACGCGTAGAAATCGGTGTCCACTGCGCTTAGAGAGTCAACGAGTTCGTCTCCACCGCGAATGAGTGCATGTTCGATTGACTCGTCATTGATATCGCATTCTATTGAAAGCAGCGCGATGGCGCGGTCTGCGAGTTCGGCTTGACGTGGGCACCCAATGGCATTCAGTGCATTCACAAGGGTGCTTGCGTGAATCCGTGAGCCGTTCAAGAAGAACTGATGAAAACCGCCGTTGTTGACTTCCCGCTCCAGAGCCTCCACCGCGAGGACGATACGCTCCTCGCTTGACAGCGCGGTAAGGCCAACTCGTGCTAGCTTGAGGTCAATTGCAGTTTCGAGAGCGAGCACCAAGGAATCGACTCGAAACTTGGATTCGAGCGCGATGAGCTCCCCCAGTGACTGGCCGCCGTAGGTGTCAAGAAACTCGAGCGTTGACATGTTCTGCGTTCTGCTGGGTTGCTCCCGATAGCGCTTTGGGCTTCAGTGCCGGCCGCGTCAGGACCACCACCAACCGCACCAGCTTGCCAAACCAGCGCAGGTCGTACAATCGAAGCGAGCGGAGGCTTGGCGCAGCGAGCCACGACTGGAGCTGGCCCAATCTTTCAGCATGGAGAGGCCGGCCACTGGAAACGCGAGTTATCCAGCTTTTCACTCAAGAAGCCCAACCATTTCCGGAACAGCCGACGCGATAGAGCCCTGGCCCAGCCTCACGTCGTAGCCGTCGCACACGCATTCAAGCGTGGTGTCGTGGAAGGCGAAGACGATGTGTCTTCTCTTCCAGAAGACCTCGGGGCGGTGATAGGGATGGACTGCGTTCATCCTCTCCAAGCGACGAATCCAAGACGAGTGAGTCACCTCGAATGCACCATAGGGATGCAGTCCCCGGGAGGACAGCGGATGTCCACGGAACGCCTCATCGTTCGGCGGTCCAAACATGTGGGCGTAGCAGAACTTGAACCGGACGAGGGCAAACGGTTCACCAACATCTTCAGGCCCGACGACCCGAGCCGTGGACCCGTCCCAATCTGGCGGGGCTTCCTGAACGTAGTACGCCACGACCAATCGGTGTTCGTCAGAAAGAACGAGAGGAATCGGTGCTCCCACCGAAGATTGCGGGACGTCCGATAGCTCTACAACACGGTCTTCTTCGTCTACCTGATACATGTCCAGTCCGGATAACGAGGCCGTAGAAAAACTCAGTCGAGGGAGGACGGCAAGTCCGGCGTTCCTGTATGGTCGAACTTTCCAGAAAAGGAGGGTAGTCCCGCGGTAATTTGTAGATTCTGCCGGAGAAACGCTACGTCATCCGAGAGGCGCAAGGTCGCGCTACTGGCCCCGTCCGGGCCTCTACCGCTTTGCCACGCCCGCCACATTCTCGATGTTGTGCACCATCGTGAAGAGCTTCTACTGTGCATTCACCTTCTTCTGACCACGGAGTGTGAATCGGCGTATACCCTTGTTCTGGATGTTGGCGAAGACGGGTTCGACGGTGCCCATCCGGCGGCTGTAGAGCTCGCGCCCGAAGGGGGTATCGAACTTCCGTCGCATGCGTTGCACGGCTTCATTACACTTGCTGCGACGCTTTGGTAGAGTGGTAGCGATGTTCGAACACCGACAAGTCGAGGTGGTTTTCGACGATCTCGTTGAGGGCGTATTCGAACGACCCTTCCATAACTTGGTCGGCGTACGACACAGGAATCATTTTCGTCTGATTCATGTCGTAGTGTTTGTATCTGGCCATCGAGCGTCCCGGTAAGCCGTCCGGGCGCCTTTGTATCCATCCGAACCCTGAAATTCCAAGCACAAAGCGACTTTTTCTACGGCCTCAACGGCTTACGCTTCAGCCGCAGCCGCATTGGTCTCTGCGATGGCCTGCCAGCATGCCAGACCGGCGCCAGGAGTACAATTGTCGCGAGCGTAAGCGAGCCACGACTGGCGCCGAGACACAGCCTAAAGAAGAGCTTGGCTGCCAGCTGCAAGCGTGAGTTAGGTGGCCCCATCTTGTGGCCATTCTTCTGCCGTCAAAGCGTAGCGCTTGTGGTCGCACCAGATACCCGCAACACGCAGATAGCGAGGAGATAGGGCTTCAAGGCGGAACCCTAGGCTTTCGACAAGAGAGCACGAACGAAGGTTTTCGGGGTGGATATTGGCTTCCAAACGATGGAGGCCATGTTCCCGAAAGGCGCACGTGATCAGTTCGACAAGCGCAGCGCGCATGTACCCGCGTCCATTGTGCGGCACGAAGGCGTAGAAGCCCAGGCAGCCGTTCTGGAATGCGCCGCGAATGATTGCATTGATGTTCACTACTCCTACCAGATCACCCTCGCCATTACGAACGGCGAATTTTAGACACACTTGCTGGTCCGGATTCAGGTACTTCTGGAAGGCCACCTGTGTTGTAGGTGGTTCGACGAGGCCAGCGTGGAGTCCTGTGCTGCGATGAACAGCTTGAAGGAACGAATCAGCGTCGGCGAGACTCAGTGGGTTGACAATTACAGGTGGCATCGAGACAACCTAGTCAATTCAGGGGGGGTCAAGACAAGTTGCTAGAGTCCCGGTGGCTCGTCTCCCTCAAAGTACGGATCGTATCCAGCAAAGAGAATAGTCTCAAGTCGATCGGCGTCATAGAGAATGTTGTCCGGTATGCGCTTTCGTTCTACCTCGAGGTAAGCACGGAGACCATGTACGCTCTGAACTACGCTGCGATGGATGAGTTCGTCGTTGGCAGTCGCATTCGCATATGCCACCACGGCATCGAAGAGGCGCTTGAAAGCCTCCCGCGGGTAACGGCGCTTGTCTTCAAGTCCCCTGTCAAGGAGGGATCGACATTCGACAACAGCGTCTGCTAACGAGCTTGTGCCTTCAACTCGACGGACCACGACGAATCCTCCTCAATGAATAGCGGCGACCCGTGTCAATGCGACGCCACTATGAACGTGTTCTCCCATGACTCCTGGATTGCTAGCACCAACATGCAGAGGCAATGGCCCAATCGACCTGCAGCGGCGCTCAACCACGCTCAACGGAACCCGGCCGTTACCGCGAAATTCGTAGACAGCACGACAAATCACCGGTTCCAGACTCGCCGACTGCTCTGGACCACCTAACGCTTTTCGCTTCACCTGCAGCCCTCGTGCCCAGACGAAGCGACGTCGACCATCATGCCAGACAAGCGGCGGCCGTACAATTGAAGCGAGCGAAGCGAGCCACCGACGCCGCTGGTGCCAACCTCTCGGTGCAATGGGCTGTCAGGTGCAAGCGATTGTTGGGCGGCGATCGTCTCTGCAGCGGATTGACCGCAGTGAGAAAGCGCTCAGAGCCCCGTTCGTCGGTGTTCCATTCGTGCGGCTGAACGGTGCCGCGCCGTGCACTTCGAATTTGGACGGATTCAACTTCGTCAACGCGGCTGCGCTTCCCGCTAATTTCGTTGTTCCAATTGCGCTATGCGGACCAGTCGCTCTTGATACCAGAGTCATGCGTTGTGTTCGGTGCGTTCCGAACTGGCTCCGGAATCACTGCATCTTCACATAGCATTGGCGCACCGCGTCCTCAGCTCTCTCCAGACGCGCATTGCTGACATTCAGAGATTCTGTCTTCGAGTTCTTGAAGCTTGAGACGACCCCTAGACAGACAAAGCTCGCGGTAACGGCGAGCATTGTCAGAGCGCCCCCCCAAATGGCGTTGTTGAGCGCCAAAGGCCCACCACCAACTGGCCCAACAGTCTCAGACGAAGGAATTACTTCGTTTGCCGTAATTTGCTTCGTAGAGCTGAGCCCGTACAGAAAATGACGCAACCGTTGTCGCAGCGGAAGCCAGAGTTGCCACCACGCTCGTTCGAAGGCACCACTTCGAGAGAAATCCGCGTTCGGGTTCTTGCGGCAACGACAGCGCTCACAACGGCGACAACGTCCCAAACCACGAACAGAGCCAGCCATCGCCAGCCAAGGAGAAGGAGGTGGTGGTGCAGCCTCGACATGTATGGTCCGGGGAGTCTCGCGCAGATGTGGGTTCGCCGCAACCCGCGGTTCTGAATGTGGCGTCTCTGCCGCTCTGACGTCCGCCCAACTTCTATCTGACTCGAAGCAAGATAATCAATTTATCGCTGCGCAGGGTAACCAAAGGGCTATCTCCCAATGTTCGTAGTCGCGACTTCGACGGACTATTGATTGTACTTCGCCTCCGCAGTATAAATCGGCGTTCGCTGCAGGGCAGCACGTCGTCCACCCGTATAACGGGATAAAGCTCGCGTGGAGCGCACGCGTCCTCTGCAGTGTAACGGGATAAAGCTCGCGTGGAGCGCACGCGTCCTCTGCAGTGTAACGGGACAAAGCTCGCGTGGAGCGCACCCGTGCCCTGCAGTATAACCGGATAACGACGCACAAGGGCGCTGCGCCCTGCGTCGAAGGGCGGTCGAGTCAATTGAAGAGCCGTCGAATCAATCGAGGGGACTGCGAGCGCCGAGCGCACCTCGATTCAAGATGTGGGGGTAGATCATGGTCGTCGAGACGTCTTGATGTCCGAGAAGCTCTTGGATCGTTCGGAGATCGTATCTCGCCTCGAGCAGATGGGTGGCGAATGAGTGCCTCCTATATCTTGGGCGCCATAGGCGCCACTCCTTCGCAACTCATCTTCTTGGTTCAGGCTGCGACATCCGCACAATCCAGAAGCTCTTGGGTCATGCCGACGTGCGAACGACCATGATCTACACTCACGTCATTGGTCGCGGCACTTTCGGGGTGCTGAGCCCGCTCGATCAACTGTCGCTCCCGGAATGAACCTCGCGCGTGCGCGCCTTTGCCCGCGTCACGAGGTCTTCGCCGGTACCTTTTTCAGCTACGCGTTAACCCACCGGCTCCTCGACGCGTCTGGACCGTGCCGTGGAGCTCCTCGACCATCGACGTTCACTGTCTCGTGCGGCGTCGCGTCTCGTCGTCAAGGTGGTGGGCAGCAAAGCACAGAGCGCGCTTTGCCCTGTCGCTCCCATGCGGTCGCGTCACCGTGGCCCTGCGCGGACTCGCGCAGTAAGCTGCACTCGTTCACTTCAGGTCGAACTGTCGTTCGCACCTGGCGCGCCCTCTTCGTGAGCTAGGCTCACTACTTTTCGGCGCGCCCGGTAGGATTCGAACCTACGACCCTCGGATTCGAAGTCCGATGCTCTATCCAGCTGAGCTACGGGCGCGTGCCACAGACTGCGACTGCAATCAGTGGCCCCCGAAATAGAAGGTATGGGGTCGTCCGTCAAGCTCGGTGGCATCAGATCGCGAACTTCGTCCGCCCTTGGCCATCGACCGTAGGTTCGGAATTGGGCTGCCGCGCCGCCGATCGGGCCGCTTCCGAGGCCCACCCCGCACCGTTCCAGCGACGGATCCCTCGCGCGCCGCGCCGCTGCATCGACGTCACCGTCGCGCCCCGCGCCGTTCCCCAATGGGAGCCCCGCCGTTCGCCCCGCGCCGTCCCCGCGTGAACCCCGCCGTCCGCCCCGCGCCGTCCCCGCGTGAACCCCGCCGTCCGCCCCGCGCCGTCCCCGCATGTGCCCCCGCCGTCCGCCCCGCGCCGTCCCCGCATGTACCCCCGCCGTTCGCCCCGCGCCGTTCCCGCGCCGCACCAACAAAAAGAACGCTCCGCGGCGAGACAGCTTGTTCCCCTCGTCCCCGGCGATTGCTCGTCGGCTCGGTCCCCGCATCCCCGACGAAGCTCCACCGCTCGGTCCCGTTGTCCCCGGCGATTGCTCGTCGGCTCGGTCCCGTTGTCCCCGGCGATTGCTCGTCGGCTCGGTCCCGTTGTCCCCGGCGATTGCTCTGGTGAAACACTCGCCTGGCTTCCGTCGCGTGGCTTCGCTAGGGTGGGCGCGCATGGCGACAACCTCGGTGCGTCCGCCCCCCGCAGATGTCGTAGGTCGGCAGTTCGTTCGCGATCCCGATTTATGGCTGACCTCTGTCGCCATCCTCGCGGCGGTGTTTTCGGTCCTGCAGCTATTCGTCTATCCGATGGGGCGCTCCTTGGCAGAGTTCGCGATCAGCGGTCGCGAAGTGCTCCTCGGTGGGGCTCCCGCGAAGACGTTTTGGTCCCTGCGCGCACCGGGCATCTCCATTCTGCACGCCTTCGTGCAACGTTTCCTCGGGCCCTCGACCATGGCCATGCGCGTCGTCGAGATCGCCACCCTCCTCGTCCTTGCCTTCGCGACGACGAAGGTGATGAAGCGCATTGCCGACTTCGAACGCGTCGGTGTCATCGCCGCCTCCCTGGCCCTGTTCGTCCACGCGCAGCTCGAGTTCGAGCACACCGGCCAGCCCGAGCTCTACGCCGCCTGCTTCGTGACCCTGGCCACGCTGTTTGCCCTGCGCACCCCGACGCGACACAACCGCTTCTATCACTATGCCGCCGTTGGGCTCTTCGTGAGCCTCGCGACGATCTTCGTCCCACTCTTCTGGCTCGTCCTCTTGCCCCTCGGTTACCGAATCGCCCGCTTCGAAGCGAAGGAGCGCGAAGGCTTCGCTCCCGTGACCGCCGTGCTCGTCGCCGTCCTCACTTCGCTGCTGTTTCCCCTCGCGGTCGCCCTCTGGCTCCATCACCGCGGCGCTCTGCACGTCTTCGTGACCGACTGGGTGCAGCCCCAATCCAGCTTTGGTTCAGTTGGTCCCCCGACGCTTTCATCGAGTGGATCTACTTCCTCGTCGATCGCCTCCTGCTCCGACAATCTGCGATCATCCCCGCAGGCTGCCTCGTCGCATTCGTCCTTCCCGGCACCCATCGCGAAGAGATCCAAGGCCTTCGCCTCCTCCTTGCGATCGTGGGTGTCATCACGTTCGGCTTCGCGATCACCGGTGAATCGAATCCCGGGCGACTGAGTGGCGCCTTGCCGTTCCTCAGCATGATTGCTGCCGTCGGGATCTACAAACTCTACCGCAAGCTTCTGGTGCAAGGCCCTGCCGCACTCGCTGCGTTTTGGTCCGGCCTGTTCCTCATGGCCGCCCTTTGCACTGCCGTGGGCGTCGCTCCCGGCTCTTACTGGTGGCGAAGTTGGGTGCGTCTCAAGTTTCTCGCGAACCTCATGCCGTACCACGCCGTCGAGATCCTCGAAGGCGATCTCTACAGCAACGCCCAGATCAATCTCCCCGGCGCGCGTCGAGTTCGCTCCGCTCTCGAACGGCTGCAAACCCAAGGCGACTGCTTCGTTCACGGTGACGAGCCCGAGCTCACCTGGATGCTCAAAGAGCGACCGCGAGCCCGGCTGATCCGTCCCCTGACGGACGATTCTCGCTTTGGCCGCGCCGGAACTCGACGTCAAGCTCAGCGAGGCCATCGCGCGCCTTTCGCCTTCCTGTTACGTGACCTCTCCCTGGACCTCCGCCATGCCGCCGGGCAGCTTGGCAACGCGTCTCGGTCCCTCGCGCGATCACGTGGCCGCCCAATCCGAGCTCCTCTCGGTCGTAGACGGCTGGGCGATTTGGCGCGTCACGTCAGCATCTCGTCCCTGAGCGTCCTCATGCGCAATCCGTTCTCGAAGTGGTCCCTGGTCGATCGCATCTCCTACGGTGTGCTCGGCCTCACGACGCTCTTCATGCTCGTCGTCGGGCTCTGGGAAATCGCCGCCCCCTTCGGCGCGGGCCACGTCGCCGTGCTGCCTGCTCGCGCCATCATGGCGGACAACATGGTCACCTACGGGATCCTCTATCCCGTGCGTGCTTACTCGAACCAAGCCCCGGAGATCTCCCAGGCCTACGCCCATCATCCCTGGGGTACGTATTACCTGTTCGGGTTCGCGCGCCTCGTCTTCGGTCGTCACGAGTGGGCCATTCGTCTCGTGCCGGTGTGCCTCAACGTCGGCATGCCGAGCCTCCTCTTCTTCGTCGCGAACCGTCTCTTCGACAAAGCCTCCGCTGCCGTCGCCGCTCTCGCTTGGGCCGTCCTTCCCATCACCCTCGCGTTCGCCCAGTTCCCCGCCTTCGAGACCTTCTCCCTCGCGGGAATGCTCGCCGTCACCCTTTCCGGATTGCGCTTCGCCGAGACTCGCTCGAACCGTCGTCTCCTCGAGCTCCTCGCCGTCACCTTCCTTGCCGCAAACACGGATTGGATCGCAAGCCTTTATGTCTTGGCCACCGCGGCCACGGTCCTTTTCCTTCTCGTCTTCTGGCCCCAAAGCAGCGTCCCCGACGCACATCTCCGCCCGCTCCTTCGCGGGACCCTGTGCACGGCTCTCGTTGTGCTCGCCGTCATCGGCCTCTACGTCTTCGTGTTCCAGCAGATTGGCCTATACGACGACTTCCTCGGCTCCGCCGATCATCGCGCCAAGGGCAACGACTCACCTCTCACCGAGGTGCTGCAACATCGTCGCTACTGGCTCGAGCTCATGTTCACGAAGCTCGGGTTCTGGATCGCCGGCATTGGCACGCTCGTCTCCCTAGGACGGCTCGTCGTGTTCCGACGCATGGCAGATCTCGTGCCGCTCCTGTTCACTGTCGTCGCTACGATCCATTACGTCCATTTCAAGAACGGTGCGGACGTTCACATCTATTGGCCCTTACCCTTCGCGGGGACCATTGCCCTATCCTTGGCCGTCCTCACGCGAACGCTCGAGGACGCCCTCGTCGTCTGGCGCACGCGCCGCGCCGCGCGCGCCGAACTGGCGAGCGACGAACCGGCGAGCACGCGACGCGCTGGCAGCGACGGCTCTTGGCGCGACGAACCGGCGAGCACGCGACGCGCCGGCAGCGACGGCTCTTGGAGCGACGAACCGCCGAAGACGCGTCGCGCCGGGAGCTCTGCGCTGGATAGCGACGAACCCGCGCAGACGCGTCGCGCCGGGAGTGACGCTCCGGGCGGTGCGCGCCGAGGTGTCCGGGAGGGAGGCGCCTCCTTGTGGGCACTCGGCGCGGTGGGAGCCGTCGCTCTTGCCCTGTTCCCCGACGGCCTGCGCGCCCTCGACTACGCGCGCGACTCCGGGTGTCGCCTGAACGACGACGGTCAGCTCAATCTCCAGGACTACGACAAGGTTGCCGCCCTCGAGCACTTCAAGCGTCTCGTGCCAAAAGGGGAACGCGTGATGCTCCAGAACTCGATGTGGCCCAATTGGTCCCAGGACTACGCCCTCGAGCGTCCAACCATCGTACGCGCGAGCCTGCGCGGGCCGAATCCCACCGGAACCCATCGCGCCCTGTTCGATTCTCAGGTACGCCCCGAGCACGACGCTCTCTTGGGCTCAATCCCTGCAGCACGAGGTGATTGGACCGTATCTGTACGTCAATGCAGCAGCAGGGGGCCGCGACGTCCCCGTGCTCGGCTTGGAAGCGCAAGCTCCGGGATGGTTTCGCCGCTTCTTCGTCCAAGCGCATGATCCGATCTACCGCGTCGTCGAGGATCCCCTCCGAACCTGGGAGCACAACACTCACCTCGCGACGATACCGAATCCCATCCCCTCAGGGCTCGATCGCCCCGAGAACCGACGTATCGCGCACAACGTCGCGGTCGAGCGAAAGGACGAAGCCCTTGCCGCGCAATTACTCGCGGCCATCGAGAGCACCCTCGATCGCTCATCGGCGCGAACCTACCGTGGCGGCACGCGGCTCCTCGGGCACCGACTCCTGCCCACGGTGCCACCCCGTCTCGAGGTTTACTTCCTCGCTGCAGGTCCGCTCTCCCTCGACAGCTTCTTCGACGTTCGTTCGCGGGTTCTCGCTGCACCCTTCGGAATCTGGGTCAGCGCCGACGACAAAGAGAAGCGCTACGGGACCAACTTCGAGTTTCATCCCGCGATCTGGAAAGCGGGATTCGTTTACGTGAGCCAGGTCGAAGTCCGCGAGCGCCCCGGCCGTGAGCGATTCTACGGTCTCTGGCTCGGCAATTCCCGGCCGAGAGCCGGATCGGGTTCCGAGCTCACCCCCCTCTTCGAACGGCCGTGACGAACCACTGGCACAAGTGGCTGCCTGCGCTTTGGCTCGTGCTCGGGCTGACGCTTCTGCTCGCCTATACGACACTGCCCCTCGCCGTGTCGGCACCGAACGAGCGCTCGCGACTCTACCTCACGGTGGCCCTTGTCGAACGCCACACCTTCGACATCGACGTCGAGGTGCGGCGGTTCGGGCGCATCTTCGATCTCGCAACGCACGACGGGCACCTCTATTCCGACAAGGCCCCGGGCTCGAGTCTCGTCGCCGTGCCCGCGTACCTGGCGCTCCGCGCCTTCGTTGCGCCGGACCAGATCCGCGTCGAGCAGCTGCTTTTACTCGGCCGTTTCGCGGTGATGTTGCCCTTGAGTCTCCTCGGCGTGTTTGCCTTGCGGGCGCTGCTTCGGCATCTCGACGTATCGCGTCCCATTGCTCACTTGGTCGCCCTCACGTGGCTCGTTGCGACGGCGGCGTTCCATTACGGCGTCGCATTCTTCGGGCATCACGTCGTGGCCGTGCTCGGGGTGTTCGCGTGTCTTCTGATGCATCGCGGTCGCGAGCTTCGCGGTGCGAGCGGGATGCTCCATAGCGCTGGCGTGGGCGCCGCGCTCGGTCTCGCTCAACTCACGGAGTATCAGGCCGTCGTCCTCACGTTGCCGCTCTTCGCTCATGCCATCTTCCTTCGTCGACGGAGTTGGCTTCCAAGCACGATGGCGATGCTGCTCGGCGGCTTGCCTTTTGCGCTCGTCTTCTTCGTCTATCACGCGCGCGCCTTCGGTGGCCCCTTGGAGCTATCGTACGGGCATCTCTATTATCGCCACATGGCAGCGGTGCACGGGCAGGGAATTGGTGGCGTGCTCTGGCCGACGACCGAGGGATATCTTCATGCTCTGTTCAGTGGTCACCGTGGCTTGTTGACGACGGCACCGGTCCTCGCCCTCGCTCCCTTCGGACTATTGGGTTTGTGCCGGCGCGGTCACGGCGCCTTTGCGATTGCGTCGAGCCTCTCGGTGCTTCTCGCTCTCTCTTTCATGGCTGGCTCGCTCACCTGGGAAGCGGGTTGGGGGTACGGTCCTCGGCTGCTCTTGCCCGTCGTGCCGCTCCTCATGGCGCAGCTCGCCGTCGGTCTCGATGAGCACAAGCAATCCTCGTGGTTTTGGGCGATCTTCGCCGCCGCTTGGGCAGCTTCACTGGTGAGTGTTCAGGCCGTGACGGCCTTCTTTCCCGAGCCACCGAACGAGCTGACCAACCCGCTCCTCGACGTTACGGGAAATCTTGCCGGGGGCTCTATCGTGATCCCGAACCTCGGCCGTTATCTCCTCGATCTCGAGGGGCTCGTCTCGTTGGTTCCCCTGGTGCTCGTGTTATCGTGGCCCGTCGCCGTTCTCCTTCGAACGGCGGTCGGATCCTCCGTAAGACCGCGATTCTTGGTTGGGATCCCGGTGGCAATCGCGATCCAGTGGGGGATCGTCTGCTACGCCGGACCAACCCAAAGGCCTGCGGAAAAAGCCGCATTCCTTCGTTACGTTGCAAGTCTTCGTGCATCGACACGAGCGCCGCGGCCAGCGCTTCTACCCTGAGCGCGAGCGCGGCGTGCGCGCCCAGGGTTCGAGCGGAGTTGCCCCGTCGGCGTGTGCTCGTCGAACGCGAGCCACCGCGATCCCGCTGGATCGGAAAATGATGCAGCGTCGCGGGGCGGCTGCAACGAACACTGCACTTCGGGATCCCAGACGTGGGGGCGGCATTAAGCACCATTGGACGAAGGCCGTTGTGACTACATCCCGATGAAATTACTTCGGCATACGACCATCGCGCAGCGGCTATTGGCGCTGGCAGGGATCGTTACTGTGACCACGTTCCTCATCGTGCATTCGATGCTGGTCGTGCTCGGAAAGACTCGCGATGCAGGTGTCGAAGGTGCTGGCAAGGCCGCTCTCGAGGGACAGAAGGCCGCATTGGCAACCTGCGTCGACAGCATGGCTCAGACGCTCGGCGTCGTGTTGACAGGGGTCACGGATGAGGCTGCCCAAGTGCGGATCATGAAGCCCGTGCTTGCGGCGGCGCGGTTCGGTGCCGATCGCAGCGGTTACTACTTCGTCTTTCGAGACACCATGAACCTGGTGCATCCGACGCGTGCGGACTATCCGGGAACCGACCGCGGCAGTGCCGTCGACGTCAATGGCGTCGCCTATATCGCAGAATTGGCGAGGACCGCAGGCACGAACCACTTCGTGCGTTACGTTTTCACGAAGCCCGGCGTGCGAGGCGAAGTTCCAAAGATTTCCTACGCGCAGCGCATCCCGGGGACGCCGTTGTGGATCGGCGCCGGCGTGTACATCGATCACATCGAGGCGGTAAAGCATGCCCTCTCGGTCGATATCCAATCGCTCACGGAGCGCGAGACGCGTCCCGTGCTTTGGTTCATTGCTCTTTTGTTTTTGGGGGTCGTCCTGCCGGGATTGGTCGTCGTCGCGCGCTCGATCACCCTTCCGCTGAAGGAAGCCGTGACCTTGGCGGAGACCGTGTTCCGAAGGGCGTCTCGGGATTTCGGTCGACGAGCACTTTCGCGACGAGCCCGGGCACCTCGTGAGCACCCTCGGGATCATGGCTGCGCGTCTCCGTGACGTCGTTCTCTCAGGTCTCGGCCGGCGCTGCGAGCGTCGCCAGTAGCGCAACGGAGCTGAGCGCGTCTTCGTCGGCCTTGGCACAGGGCTCGAGCTCACAGGCCGCTTCCGTCAGTCAGGTTTCGGCGTCAATCGAGCAGATCTCTTCGACAATCACGGCCTCGACGGAGAACGCCAAACAGACGGAACGACTCGCTGCCACGTCGGCGACGTCCGCCAAGCAAGGCGCGACACGGGTCGCGGAAACCGTCGCGGCGATGCGGACCATTGCGGACAAGGTCACGTTCGTCGAGGAGATCGCACGACAGACGAATCTCCTCGCTCTCAATGCGGCCATCGAAGCGGCTCGCGCCGGCGAAGCGGGCAAGGGGTTTGCCGTCGTGGCGGCTGAAGTCCGTCGCTTGGCGGAGCGCAGCGGAATCACGGCGATGGAGATCCGCGAGATCTCCCATCGGAGTGTTTCCATTGCTGGTGAAGCGGGCGTGCGCATCGAGCGAGCGGTTCCGGACATCGAGCGAACGGCGACCCTCGTTCAAGGGATCTCGGTGAGCTCACAGGAGATCAATCAGGGCGCGAGCGAAGTGAACCGCGCGATGCAGCAACTCGATCAGGTGGTGCAACAGAACGCCGCCGCGTCCGAAGAACTGACGGCGACGAGCGAGGAACTCGCCGCTCGTGCCGCCGAGCTGCACCAGGCCATCGGCTTCTTCGATACCCGTGCCATCGTCTCGAAGGGGCGTCGCTCGCGAGCCGTGGATGAACGACGCTCCAAGGGGAACGTCCCTCGCACGAGCCGGGCGCGCGCGGTCGCGAGCGGCAACACGTCCGACTCGCCGTTTTTATCGTCGAGCAAGCTCGATGCGTCGAAGGCGAGCCAGCACGATGCGCCAAAGTCGAGTGCCACCTTCCCGAGCCTACGTCCCGCAGGCGACCTCCAGGAAGCGACGGAAGATCCCCTCGGAGCGCGCGCGTCGGTCTCGGCTGCGCCCTCGCCTGCGAGCGTTCGAAGTGACGCGGGTGCGAACGGTAACGCAAGCGAGACTACGACCACCGAATCGGCTTCCGCCGCGACCGCCGCGACGGGGGCTCTCATCGAAAGCCCAGCGAGCGAGTCGGCAGCCAGTCCCAAGGGCGTGACGATCGCGCTGGAAGACGACCCTATCCCCCGCTCGGCTCGGAGGGACTCTTGACTTCAGTTTGCCGCACGTCGAGGAGCGCACCGTGACTCATTCATCCGTCTCTGACACCTTCGTTGCCGAAAGCCACGACCTCCTGGATCAGCTGGAATCCGGGCTCATCGAACTCGAGGCTGGGCAGGTCCGTCCCGACTTGCTCGACGCGATCTTTCGCGCTGCTCACACCATCAAGGGTGGCGCCGGGCTCGTGGGCGAACGCGCCATCGTCGAAGTCGCCCATTGTGCGGAGAATGCGCTCGACGCCCTGCGTCGCGGCAAGATTCATTACACGCCGGGACTCGTGCGCGACATGCTGGCTGCCGTCGACGCGATCCGAACCATGGTTGGCAAGGTCGAGCTCGGCGAGAGCTCGGACATCGGCAAGCAGATCGAGCTCTGTCAACGCCTGAGCGCCCACGCGGAGTGGGGGAACAATCCCGAAGAAGCGCCGCAACTGCGGGGTGAGCCCAAGGCACGGATCTATCAAATCCAAATGAAGTTTTCCGAGACGTTGCTCAGCGATGGGGTCGATCCTCGTCTGTTTCTCGACGAACTCGCCGGGATGGGCGACGTGGTACACATCGAGCTCGACACCGCTCGACTGCCGCCCTTCGAGGCGCTGGATCCGACCCGTCTCTACCTGAATTGGACCCTCTATCTTCGGACCAAACAGGCCAAGTCTGCCGTCGAAGCGACCTTCCTGTTCGTGTGGTCCGAGAGTGAAATCGTGATCGGTGACGTCACCGAGAACATCGGCAAGTACGTCGATCTCCGCGCGGCCGATCGACGCGTCGGCGAGCTGCTCGTCGAGAGCGGGCACATCAGTCGCGACGAGCTCGAGTCGGCCCTCGGTGCTCAGAAGCGCGTCGGCGAGATCTTGGTCGAGCGGGGCTCACTCGCGCCGAAGGTGCTCGAGAAGACCCTCGAGAAGCAGAACCTGCTCCGCAACATCAAACGCGCCACCTCTCTTCGCGTCGATGCTTCGAAGGTCGACCGACTGCTGAATCTCGTGGGCGAGCTGGTCACGGCAGTGTCGCAGTCGTCTCTCGTCGTCATGAATCCAGACTCGAAGCTCGGCACGCGTCGCGCTGCCATGGAGCAACTCGAGCGGATCACTCGTGACATGCAGGACGGCGTGACGCAGATGCGAACGGTTCCCATCGACGAACTGTTCAATCGCTTCCCGCGCACCGTGCGTGACATCGCGTCACAGCTCGGCAAGCGCGTCGAACTCGTCACCGTGGGCGGAGAATCCGAGCTCGATCGAAGTCTCGTCGAACACCTCGTCGATCCCTTGAAGCACATGATCCGCAACTGTCTCGATCACGGCATCGAACCCCCCGAGACTCGATTGCTCGCTGGAAAGCCCGCCAAGGCGAAGTTGACGCTCTCGGCCGTGCACCGCGACGGCAAGGTCGTCATCACCGTGTCCGACGACGGTCGTGGGATCCAGACCGAGGAGGTCCGACGCAAAGCGATCGCCCTCGGCTGGGTTCTGGAGGACGAGGTACTCGCCGAGCGCCAAATCCACGACTTCCTGTTTCGTCCGGGCTTCTCCACGGCCACGAGCGTGTCGGAGCTGTCGGGCCGTGGCGTCGGGCTCGACGTGGTGCGTCGAAACGTCGAGGAACTCGGTGGAGACGTCGAAATCGAAAGTCGGCCGGGACAAGGGACGGACTTCTTCATTCGGCTGCCCCTTACGCTCGCCATCATCGATGCGCTCGTCGTGCGGCTCGGTCAAGAACGCATCGCGTTTCCTCTGCTCAACATCGTGGAGCTCATTTATCCGAAGCCGGAGGATCTCCGTGCTGCAGAAGGTTCGCGATGGCTCATTCGTGCGCGCGGCAACTTCGTCCCGATGGCGAAACTGGGCGAGCTCTTCGGAATGGAAGCCAAGAAGGTCAATCCCATGGAAGCCATGGTCATCATTCTCGGTAACGAAGGACACCGCTTCGGGATCATGGTCGACGACGCCGTGGGTACCTATCAGATCGTCGTAAAGTCCCTCAATCCCTCCTTCGAAGTCTTGGGTAGGCTCGACTCCACGCTGGTGAAACCCGGGGCCCTCGCGGGAGCCGCAGTCTTGCCGGATGGCGTCGTCGCGCTCATCGTCGACGTGTTCGGGTTGGAGCGGATGGCAATCGATGAGCTCCATCGAGTTCGTCGTCACCGCGACGCGCAAAACCAAATGTCCGAGGTGGGCCAATGTTGAACGAGTTGACTTTGTCTGGTGCCTTGGAGCTCTCCAACATCGCCGAGCTCAAGCGAATGCTGGCCGAGAAACTCGCCGTGAGTGCTCCCTTGAGCATCGATCTCGCGGCAGTTTCGACGATGGATACTGCAGTCGTTCAGCTCTTGGTGGCTGCCAAGGTCGAAAAGAGCGATCTCTCGCTCGTCAACTGCCCTGACGGAATCGTCGAGACCTTCGATCGCTTGGGCGTGATGAGGCTACTTCTATGAGCCCAGTGGCGAAGGGCATGGGTGCAATCAAGACTTCGAAGCGAGAACGTTCGGAGGTCGTCGCGTCGACGTCTCGAGGTGTCGACGACGCAGCCGAAATCCTTGCGCCGACGCTGACCGACGAGCAGTTCGCCGCCTTCACGGGTTTGGCCGAGGAGTGGACGGGGGTGCGACTTGGCCCCCACAAGCGCGCCATGCTCCTTGCACGGATTGGGATGCGACTCCGAAGACTTCGGCTCTCGAGCGTCTCCGCGTACCTCAAGTATCTGACGAGCGCGCAGGGAAAGGCAGAAGAGAAGGAGCATTTCATCGACGTGGTGACGACGCACCATACGTCGTTCTTCCGCGAACAAGACCACTTCTCCGTCTTGTCGAAGGACGTATTGGGCAGTTACGGGAAAAGCTCGGACATTTCGGTTTTGAGCGCCGCGTGTTCGACGGGAGAAGAGGTGTGGACCATCGGAATGACCTTGGCCCACACCCTCGGGAACCTTCGGTTCAAGCTCACGGGCACCGACATCTCGCAACGCGCGCTCCAGACGGCGCGACGCGCGGTCTATCCCGAAGAGACGGTTTCGACGGTGCCCGAGCCGCTGCGCAACAAGTGGTTGATGCGCAGTCGCGAACGCGATCAGAGACTCGTGCGCGTCGTGCCTGAGCTGCGTGAGCGAGCGACCTTTTTTCGAGTGAACCTGACGAATGCGGATGGACTCGGACTAGCGAAGTACGACGTCATCTTCCTGCGTAACGTCCTCATCTATTTCGAACGCGAGGCGCAGCGACGGATCCTCGGGCGTCTCTTGTCCCATGTCAATTCACGTGGCTGGCTGTTCGTGGGGTTGTCGGAGACGGCTGACGGCTTTGACCTTCCGATCCGGCGAGTTGCGCACTCGGTCTATCGGAGGACGTCATGAATCGTGGCATCACCGTGCTCGTCGTCGATGACTCCGCCGTCGTTCGTCAAGTGTTTCGAGCCCTCCTCGAGGCCGAGGGCGACATTCGCGTCATCGCGATGGCACAGGATCCCTTCGAGGCCGTAAAGTGTCTCGCCATTCAGGTGCCCGACGTCATGATCGTCGACGTCGAAATGCCGAGGATGGACGGCATCACCTTTCTTCGCAAGGTCATGGGACAACATCCCATTGCGACAATCGTGTGCTCGTCGCTCACCGCTTTGGGCTCTGGCAAAGCCTTCGAGGCTTCTCGCGCCGGCGCCGTGGAGGTGCTCGAGAAGCCTGCTGGTTTCGCCAAGGACGAGAGCTTCGCCGATCAGCTTCGGGAAGCGGTGCGCGTTGCAAAAACGGCGCGCGTGCGGACTCCCGTGCTCGTGGGGAGCATGCCAGACAAGCTGCAACCCGCCGCGAGCAAAAGCGCGATCCGTGCGGCAAATGTCGTTCGTGCTCCGAATGGGCGCGATCCGGCGGAGGCGCCGCGGCCCATACCGGTGCGACCTGCGGGTCCCATCAAACGACCCAAACTGATCGCGATTGGGGCGTCGACGGGCGGCACCGAAGCCATTCGCCGCGTTCTCGCGCCCATGCACGACAAGATGCCGCCCATCGTGATCGTGCAGCACATGCCTGCTGGGTTTACGACGAGCTTCGCGAGCTGGCTCGATGATTGTTGCCGGGTAAGTGTGTCCGAGGCGACGGATGGCCAGTTCGTCACGACGGGGCAAGCGATCGTCGCGCGTGGTGGCGCCCATCTTCGCGTGCGGGTTCGAGCCACGGGCATCAGCGTGATGCTCGGTGACGATCCGCCCGTCAATCGACATCGACCGAGCGTCGATGCCCTGTTCGATTCGGTATCGTCGGAAGTCGGTGGGCGAGCGCTCGGTTTGCTCCTCACGGGCATGGGCGACGACGGCGCCCGCGGATTATTGCGGATGCGTCAGTCGGGAGCGACGACCATCGCCGAGTCGGAGTCTTCCGCCGTCGTGTTCGGAATGCCAAAAGAGGCGATCGCGCGCGGCGCCGCCGAGTTGGTGCTCGGGCTCGACGACATCAACGCGTATTTCAATTCGGTTCCCATGGACGAGGTTTTATGACGATAGCGAATGAACGCCATTTTCTCACGTTTCGGATCGCCGAGGAGCTCTACGCGTTCGACGTCGCGAAGGCGCGAGAAATCGTCGATCTGATGCCGATCACGCCGGTGCCGAACGTTCCGGCGTGGATCCGCGGCATCATGAACCTGCGCGGCGCCGTCTTGCCCGTCCTCGATCTGAGGCAGAAGTTCGGCTTGGGTCGAACGGAGACCACCGTCGACACCTGCATCATCATCGTGGATATCACGTTCGCCGACCACACCTACACCATCGGTGTCCTCGCGGATGCGGTGCGCGACGTCTTCGCCATCGAGAGTGACACCATAGAACCGCCCCCGCGACTCGGGGATTCGATCTCGACGGACTTCATCGAAGGGATCGGCAACCACGGCGATAAGTTCTTTCTCATCCTCGACGAGCAAAAGGTGTTTTCTGGCGCCGAGCGCCTCGTCGCTGCGGGGGCCGGATGAACTCGGCACAATCGGCGAGAACCGCGCCTCGACGGCCAGTGGATCCTCGCGGATCTTTGGCTCGTCAGGGCAGCGCGTCGCCCTCGTCGAGCCGCGTGCGCCTTCGAGAGACGAAAGACGTCTCGAAATCGACGAGGCCCGGGGATCGTGGCTTGGTCGGGCTCGGCGTCGGCGTGATACTTGCGGCCGTCTTGCTCTTCGGCTTTCCGGGGACGCAGCTCCTTTGGCTTGCCCTCGGCGTCGTTCTCGCCGCTTGGGGTTGGTATCGTCGTGGTGACGCCTCGAAGGTCGAGCGAACGGCCATGTTGGACCGCCCGTCTTCCGTCCAGATCGATCTGCGACACGAACCCACGAGCCCTCGTAAAATGGCGCCCGAGGTCACCGTGGCGCGAAGCGTCGATGGACGAAACGAAGACAGGCCTCACGGTGAAGCGGTGCGGCATGCCGAACTCGACCAGGATCTGACCGCATTCGAACGCGATCTCGTTGCCTGGCTCGAGCGCGCCTCCGCGATCCTCTCCACCACCGGGGGCTCCCTCGCGGGAGCTGCGCCGCCGGACGCGACATCGCCGAACCAGACGAATCCCGACAAGACGACGTCAGACAAGACGACTCCAGACGAGACAACGCCGGTCGTCTCGTCCGGCTTGGCGGAGACTCCGACACGTGTCGTGTCGGGTGTCGATTCGGTGAGCCAAGCCGTCAACTTGGTGAGTCTCGATCGAATGGTTCGGCGCCTCGAGATGGTGGCGCTGAACGCTGCCATCGAGGCCGCGCGTGCCAAGGAGTACGGTAGAGGATTTGCGATTGTCGCGAGCGAGGTGCGCAGCATCGGCGAAAAGATGAAGCGGGAGCTCGACGGATTGGCGAAGACCAGCATCGACGGACGCGGCGGATCCGACGTTTCGAGGTCGCCCACGCGCGGCGAGCCATCGTTGGCACGGATGGCCCAGCTTCGCGAGGCTCTCGTCGAATTGGAAGGCATGCTCGGTGCGTTCCGAGCGAAGCGCGACGCGGAAGTCGCGCCGGGAGCGCAGGTGACGAGCAAGCGCTCATCCGCGAAAGCGTCGGTTCCCGTCGCTTCCGTTGCCTCCGCGGCGGCGGTCACGACGTCCAAGCGCGTCCCGCCCTCCCAATCACTTCGTCCCATCGCGAAGGGAACGCCGCAGGCCGCGAGTGGCAAGGCGCTCACGGCGCTGCCGCGGAAGGAATTGCGAGCAATCGAGTCGCGGCGCGGGAGCCTTGGTATAACGGGGCGCATCCCGGCGCGTGACGCGAATCAGCCGAAGTCAGGCACGGTCCCGTCGTTGCGGCCTGCTCGCATCGCCGCAACGGCGAGCGCCTCCGCTACCCCGTTTGCCTCGACGAACAAGCCAAAGACGCGCGCATCATCGGCAACGGCTTCGAAGCCACGAGCCTCTCGCTTCAAGGCGCTCGGCAAGGAAATGGTCGGGAAAGCGGTCGAGCGCGTGTGGCGCAAGTCGAACCCGAAGGACGAGACGCCAGCCTCGACGCACGCGGATCGTGAGTTTCCGGACCGCGAGGTCACCTCGGGGGGAGTCGAGTCGAACCTGCCCGCAGCAGGGGCGGCAGAGGTGGTCGATCTTCGAGTGGAACCCGAAGCCACGGCCTCTTCCGCTGCGGGATCTCCCGCGGAGCAAGACGCCCTCAACGGGGGCAAGGATGCAGAAGACAAACACTTCGAGAGATATTGAGGGGTGGATAGGCACCTCGGTCGAGTCGATGGGAATCGAAATATTCGCACCGTGAAACAATTGGGGCCGCCATGAGCGGTCTTGTGGAGGATCTATGTTCGGTAAGGCATCGGTTGGGGCACAACTTACAGCGAGTTTCGTCGTCATCGTGACGCTCATGGGCGCCATCGCTTGGGTGAGCATCCGAGGTTTGTTCGAAGTTGGCGCGGCCCTCACACATGTTCATGGGCAGGCGCTGCCAGCCGTGGACTTTCTCGATCAAGCCGATCGAGATCTCCAGCAACTCCTCGTTGCCGAACGATCCCTGCTCCTACCGGACACCGACGACAAGAAGCGCGCCGGGTACTTCAAGGACTACTCGGACAACGTCAAGCAGTCCGCGGATCGACTCGCCAAGTATCGCGCACTGGTTTCGGATCCAGAACAGATCAACGTGTACGAGAAGTACCTCGGCTCCCGACAGATCTGGGAGAATACTTCGCAACGATACATGGCCCTCGTGAAAAGCGGGGATCCGGCGTCCCGAGCAGCCGCGCTCGCACTGTCCACGGGTGAACTCGGCAAGCAGTTCGAGGTCATGCGCGAACACATCAACACCCTCGAAGATCTCGTCGACGCGCGCGCCGCGACGCAAGCGAAACACGCCGAGGAAACGGACGCGAGTGCTCGCGGACAGGTCTATCCCATCGTCCTTTGCGCCGTCATCGCTGCCGTGGCACTCGCCTATGTGTTGACCCGACGCATTGCCCAACCGCTCAAGGTCGCCGTGCAGATTGCCGACGGGATCTCCGACGGGGATTTGGCTCACGAAGTGCCCAAGGTGTATCTCGAGCGCACGGACGAGATTGGCGATCTGGCGCAGTCCTTGTCCGCCATGGTCGGTAAGCTCAACGAGGTCGTGACCAGTGTGTCCATGGGCGCGACGAGCGTTGCCTCGAGCGCAACGGAGCTCAGTTCCTCATCGAATGCACTTGCACAAGGCGCGAGCTCCCAGGCGGCCTCGGTGACCGAAGTGGCTTCCGCGACGGAGCAGATGAGCGCCAGCACCGTTCAGGCCGCCGAAGCTGCCAAACACACCGAGCTTCTCGCGAATGAATCCGCACGCAATGCCCGCGAAGGCGGAAAGCGAGTCGCCGACACCGTGATCGCGATGCGCACCATCGCCGAGAAGACGGCATTCATCGAGGAGATTGCCCGGCAGACGAACATGCTCGCGCTCAATGCCGCGATCGAAGCGGCCCGCGCTGGCGAGGCGGGCAAGGGGTTCGCCGTGGTGGCAGCAGAGGTGCGCCGGTTGGCCGAGCGCAGCGGCGATGCAGCCAACGACATTCGCGAACTGACGTCCAAGAGCGTCGCGGTGGCCTCGGAGGCTGGGGATATGATCGAACGCATCGTTCCGGACATCGAACGCACGGCCAGTCTCGTGCAGGGAATCGCGCAAAGCGTGCAGGAGATCCGGAAGGGTGCCGAGGAATCGGGCAATGCGATGCATCAGCTCGACCAAGTCGTACAAATGAACGCCGCCTCTTCGGAAGAGTTGTCCGCGACCAGCGAGGTCTTGGCCGCGCAGGCCGAGCAGTTGGCGTCCACTGTCGCGTTCTTCAAGCTTCGTGAACGTGTCGCAGCACCGAAAGACGACATGGGCGACGCAGATTCGGCGGTCGTGCGAAGCTTCAATGCCCATATCGATCTCGGGGAAGACTCGACTCGAGAGGCCGTGGGATAACCCAACTATTCGCGAGGGGGACGAGTAGCCCCGCGCCCGTTTGCGCTACGAACGACGCGGGGCTACGGCCATGACTCTCGACCTCGACAGACCGACGACCGCGACGCCAACTCCAACCAAGAAGACGGACCCACGGGCGGCGGAATCATCGTCGACGGGGATCGAACTCGCCATCGCAGAGGCTTCTCGCTATGCCGATCTCGGCGAGGAGGAGGCGGCAGAGATCGCCTATCTCCGTGCCGATCGCTTGCTCGGTAGCGAACGAAGCCCGCGACACGCGGAGGTCATGGTGTGTCTGGCGATGCTCCTTCGCCGCCGCGGCGAGAGCGCCCTCGCCATCAGCTACCTCGACGTCGCTCTCGCGTACTTTCCCGAGCATCGCGCAGCGCTCTCGCAGCGACTCGCGCTGGCTCGCGAGCAAGGGGACTTTGCCACGGCCGCAGCGCTTCGGTCGCGCATGGTCGGTTTTTGCGAGAGCACGGAAGCTCAAGCTCACGTGTTTCGGGAGATCGTCGACGACTCCATCGCCACGGCGACGGCGGCGCTCCGCTCTGCGGTCGCCCTGCGTCCGAGCGAGGTCGACTGGAGCACCGAACTCCAGACGCTACTCGAATTGTCTGGAGAGTCCCAGGGGGCTCTCGGAGAAACGAACACCTCGGCCTTGGTGCTGCGAGCGCGGACACTTGAACAACAGGGGCAGACACTCGAGCCCCTCGCGTTGCTGGCGCAAGCCGTCCGTCATTCTCCGCGCAACGTGGTGGCCTATCGAGCCATGGCTCGGCTCGCCTCGAGCGCCAACGATCGAGAACGCGCTTTTTTCGCGTCGAGCGCTTTGGTGCAATTGGGGCAGGCCAATGACGCAGAGCAAAGCGAGTACCGCCGTTCGGTGTCCGCGTTTGCACCGGGGGCGAAGTGCGCTCTCGACGAAGGCATGTTGGTGCAGCTGAGGATCGCGGAGCATCCGGTGCGTCTGCTCTTGCTCGCCATTCACGATGCAGCGGTTGCGGCCAAGCTGCGGCTGCGGCGCGCGGGCTCTCTTCCGCCCAGTTTGGACGAACACGAACGGCAGGATCCAGCATCGACGTCGGTTGCCGCGGTAAAGCGGGTCGACTTCGTCTCGAAGTTGCTTGGCTTGCCTCCGTACACGTTCTTCGTGAGGCCGAACGAAACCGCGGCGCTCGTTCACCCGAGGGTTGGCACGCCTGCGCTGGTGATTGGCGGCGGATTGCTGCGCGGTGCAAGTCCACACGAGACCCTGTTCCGCGCGGGATACGAGCTCGGCATTCAGCGAGAGCTCGGTCGCCTCCCGGTGTTCTTCCCGAGTGCGGATGAGCTCGAGAGTCTCGTCGCGGTCGCCGTGAGCTTGGGAAGCGCCGAGCCACCCTCCCTTTCGGCATTCACCGAGGAGCGAATGGTCCTGCGCCAAGCGCTGGATGCGTGCCTGACGGAGCCCACTCGTCTGCACCTCGCCGCGATGGTCCATGCGGCGCGCGAGCAACGTCTCTCGTTGGATGTGCCCGCGATGCTTCGCGACGTGGAGCTGGTTGCGGCTCGCTTGGGGCTTCTCGCCTGTGCCGACGTCACGGTTGCCTGTCGTCAGCTTGCCGTCGATTGTCGTCCCGTCCCGGGCCTCGCCTTTGCCGATCGCGTTGGCGATCTGTTGGCCTTCTGTGTTTCCCCCGCGCATCTCGAGGTGCGGAGCCATCTCGGGATCCCCTTCGGAACGACGTCGAAGTCGATCCCGCCCTTCGGATGAGCGAGTTCGCTCACTACGGGCGGGGCTTACAGCTGCGGTAGATTTCCGGTGTTTCGGACGGGCGGGCTGGCTTTGCGGGCCGCTACGGAAGAAACGCTCAATTCTTCCCTGGAAAATCTACGCAATCCGCCGCTGCACATCGACTGAAGTCGTTGCACTCCCACGGGCTTCGTGAACCAATTGGGGACTTGGTGCACATGACCCCACGAAGCCTACGCCTTCGCCAGAGTCTCGTTGTCGCGGCACTCCTTGCGAGCTGCGTTCATTCCCTGAAAAGCCTTCCACCCGTTACCGAGAAGCTTTCGCTTTCGGAGACGGCTTCGGGGCCTCACGGCAAGGCTCCTCTTGCCATAGCAGCGGCAGGTCCACGCGGCGAGATCCCGCTCGATCGAGATCCCGGTATCACGGTGGTGTTCACTCGACCGATGCGCAAACTCGATGCACCCGTCTATCGAGATTTGCCGGATCTGCGCATCACGACGAAGGACGGCGCACCCATCGCGGGGCAGTTCCGCTTTCTTGGCACGCGTGGTCTACTCTTCAAACCCGCCCAGGCCCTTCCTGGTGCGACGAGCTTTCGGCTCTTGGTGCCTGCGGGCACGACGTCCGTCGACGGCTCGAAGCTCGCAGCGGATTACACCCTCGAGTTCTCGACGGTGCGTCCCGAGCTGACCATGGCGTTCCCGTCGGAACGTCCCCTTCGTGCCAAGGAGCCCGTGTACCTTCAGTTCTCCTTGCCCGTCGAGCCGGCGGAGGTCGCCGCTCGCCTCGAACTCGTCGACGAGCTATCGGGTAAACCAATAGCTCGGGCGGGTGAGCTGACGGTGGAGCGAGGCACTCCGGATTGGGCGATGGTGCGTCGTGCTCCAGAGGACGAACTCGAGAACTACGAACCCATCCGAGAGATCTCCGATCCTTCGGGCAAGTGGGTCAAGGTGACGCCGAAGGCGCCTCTCCCTGCGGATGGCAGATTTCGTCTCGTCATCGGCAAGGGGCTTCTATCGAAGGCTGGACCGCTGCGAACCGACGCGGCCATCACGGTGCCGATTCGAAGTCTCGGACCGTTGCGACTCGTGAACGCGACCTGCGCGCGGCAAAATCTCGGACGCTGTGAGGCCCATCGCGATTTCGGGATCGTGCTGTCGAACCCGGTGGCGCCAGGGGAATTCCGCCGGTTCCTCTCCATCAAGGGACCCAAACGCGATGCGAAGCCGAACACTGGCGCAAAGCCGAAGAAGGTGAGGTTCGCGCTCGAGCATCCGCTCCGTCTGGATCCGGACTACGGCGATCGCTTTCGCGTGACCTTGCGCGCGGGGATGACGGACGTCTTCGGGCAAAAGCTCGATCGCGACGTGAATATCGAACTCGCGGTCGAAGATCCTTATCGAACGGCGAGCGGCACGCCACCTGTCGTGACGACGGAATCGACACCGACCTACGAAACCAGCGACGGCGAGGCTGCGACTCCTTCCGATGCGACGACGCCGAGGCGTCCACGCCTCGAAATACGAGCTCGAGCTCGGTTTGCGTGGCCACGTTCTCGAATCGAACGTCGCAGCCAGCGGCAAGATCCCCGTCAGCGCGATCAACGTTCCCACTTATGGTCTCCATACCGAGAAGCTCCCCGAGATCGGAGCCATCCAATGGCTTAACGGTCGTCGCGAGAGCACGGCTTTCTTGCCCTTCGAGTGGATCTCGCCTCGGGTACCGACGAACACTCGTTTCGTTCAGAAGCTCGACGTCCGTGGGCTACTCGACGGTAAATCGACGGGCACGTCCGTCGTGTCGCTGATGGGGCTCGGTGAACTCTCGTCGAACGACGCGGTCGTCAACGTCACCGATCTCGGCATATCCGCGAAGATGAGCCGCTTCGGCAGCCTCGTCTGGGTGACGCGGCTCTCGACGGGGGAACCCGTGCGGGAGGCGACGGTCAATGTGTACGACGGTAACGGTCAGGTCGTGTCGAGCAAGACTACCGATCCGATCGGAATGGCGAGTTTTTCGAGCTCGGAGCTGCGTCCCGTCGGAAAGGGCGGGGATATCGACTCGAGCCTTTGGCTCGTAGCCCGCGCAAACGATGACTTTACCTTCCAGCGGTTGGTCGTCGCGAATTCTCGCACGGGCGTCGGCGAAGTCGACCTTGCCCAGAAGGGCCGTTGGGTGGGGCTGGTCTTTACGGATCGCAGCGTCTATCGCCCGGGGGAGATGGTCAAGGCCGGAGGCTTCTTCAGGCGTACGGCAGAGCAAGGTCTCATGGTTCGTCCAGGGCAGGCTTTCGAGTACTCGGTCCGCGATTCTCAGGGTGAAGTCGTGGGGCTTGGCGAGAGCAAACTCGACGCCTACGGCGCCCTGACGGCGGACGTCAATCTCGGAAAATCCGCAGCCTACGGACAAGCGACGCTCACGGTGCGATTCGGTCGTGACTACGACGAGCAGTTCAGCGTGCCCTTCGAAATCCTCGCCTACAAGGCGGCAGAGTTCAAGGTCGACGTCGACGCCAAGCGCGCGGAGTTCGTTCATCGTGAGACGGCAGCATTCACGATCCATTCGGAATACCTCTATGGCGCGCCCGTTTCCGAAGGACGTGTCCAGCAGTACGTGACCCGTCAAGAGGTGGACTTCGTTCCGCCGAACTCCACGGGGTTCTTGGTGAACGATCAGGCGTTTTTGAGCGATCTCCGCTATTACCCCAATCGCGGATCGACCTACTCGCAGCGGGCGTCGGTGCTCGATGCGAAGGGTGAGCAGTATGTCGAGCTCGCTCTCGACGCGCCGGAACAAGCGAAGCCCGAGAACTTGACCATCGAGGCCGAGGTCGTCGAGCTGAGCGAACAGGCGCAGACTGGGCGAACCACGGTTCTCGTGCACCCTGCCCAGTTCTATCTCGGTCTCAAGGCGCCGAGTTCTCGCTTCCTCGCCGTCGGCGCTCCTCTTCCCGTCGAAGTGGCGGCGATACGTCCGAGTGGCGAGCGGGTGAATGGCGTTTCGACGAAGGTTTCGCTCTTTCGTCGCAATTGGACCAGCTCGCTCGAGGATCGACCGACGGATCTGTTGCACCATCGCACGCACATCCACGACGAACCACGAGGTGAATGTCAGGTGACCGCGGGGACCCCTGCTGTGAGCTGCCATCTCCGTTTGGAGGAGGCCGGGTATTACGTGCTCCGCGCGAGCTCCGTCGATGCCATCGGCAACCCCATCCATGCCAGTTTGGGCGTTTACGCGGTGAGCAACAAGGCCGACGAGGGCGCGTCGCAGGTGGCCTTCTCGAACGAAGATCGGCGCGGGCTCTCTCTCGAACTCGACCGTCCGCGGTACCAGCCGGGGGACGTGGCGAAGGTGCTCGTCAAGAGTCCGTTCAAGGAAGCGACGGCACTCGTCACGGTCGAACGCGGCGGGATCCTCGAGCGTCGAGTGGAGAAGCTGCGAGGGCCAATGCCGGTGATCGAGATCCCGATCGTCGATGCGTATTACCCGAACGCTTTCGTATCCGTGCATTTGGTGCGCGGACGCGTCGCCAAGATGCCCGCGCCCGGTGCCGCTGACGTGGGCGCGCCGGACTATCGGATTGGTTATGCGCAGCTCCTCGTGGATCCCGAGGCACGCCGCCTTCGTGTCCAAGTGACCCCCTCGAGCAAGGAATTTCGTCCAGGCGACGACGTGGAGGCTAAAGTGGCCCTCGTGCGTCCCGACGGCAAGCCCACGAAAGGGACGCTGACCTTCTACGTGGTGGACGAAGGCGTCTTGAGACTCACCGGATACAAGACCCCCAATCCACTACCGGCCTTCGCCGGACCTCGGCCACTCGGGGTGTTTTCCGTGGAGAGTCGCGACTACCTCGCCAAGATCCTCGCGTACCGCGACGGTGAGCGGATCTCCCCCTTGGGCTTCGAGTTCAAGGACAGCTCGAACGACAAGGGTGACGAGGTTGGCGGTGGAGATCTCCCCGGACGGCTTCGTTCCGACTTCCGCACGACGGTTTACTTCGAGTCGGGGCGTGCCGTCGGTGATGATGGCGCGTCGACCTTCCGCTTTCATTTGCCCGACAACCTCACCAGCTTCCGTCTGATGGCGGTCGCGGCAGGGGATGGCAATCGCTTCGGCTTCGGTGAAGAAGCGATTACGACGTTCCGCCGATTGATGGCGCGCCCAGCGTTGCCGCGGATGTTGCGCGTCGGCGATCGACTCGAAGCCGGTGTCGTCGTCTCCTCCAAGGGATTGGGTCAAACCGACGTCGAAGTGACTCTCAATGCCAAGGGAGTCACGCTTGCTGGACCGAAGACGCTGCGGGTGGCTCTGAAGAGCCAAGGGCAAGCAGAGGTCCGATTCCCCGTCGTGGCTGCGAAGGAAGGAGAGGCGACCTTCGAGTTCGCGGTTCGAGGGGGTGGTGAAGCCGATCGAGTGCGGGTGTCGCGCAAGATCGAACAGCCGATTCGGTTCTTGTCGGCAGCAACATACGGAACGACGAACGAATCGATGAGCGTCGGACTCGGAAACCTGGACGGGATCCGTAAGGACCAGGGCGGGTTGCGCGTGACGCTCTCGAACAGCGCCCTCGTCGGCGTTCGATCGGTCTTCGAAGAGCTGGCGAATTACCCCTACGGCTGTACGGAACAGCTGACGAGTCGCGTCCTACCGCTCCTCGTGGCACCGAAGCTGGCTGCCCTCGAAGACGTCAAGGTGTCTGCCATCGATCGGGACGCGATCGACACGTTACTCGGACGAAATCGCGAAGCGGCAGAACCCCGAAGGCAATTTCGGTTTCTGGGAGGACGACGCCCAGCCCAATCCGTGGCTTTCCGCGTACGCCTTGCTCGCGCTCGAGCTCGGAAGTCGTTCGGGCTACTTCGTTCCGAAGCAATTGCGGGATCGGACGGCAACGTATCTGACCTCTGCTCTCGACCAGGTGCTTTCGACGCACACGCGTTGGGACGGCAAGTCTTCGAACGACGAAGAAGCCGAGCCGCAGGGCACGGAGAGCGCCGCTTCGACGAACGCCGAGTCTTTCGGTGGTGCCGAGCGTCTGAGTCCGGCGGAACAGAAGCGCAGGGCGCTCGGGGAAGCCGCACTCGTTGCAGACATCCTCGCGCGCACCGGACAGCTCGACGAATCGCGGCTCCGCAGGCTGCTCAATTTGAAGGGCGACATGGCGCTATCATCGAGGATCCTGCTCCTTCACGCCATGGCCAAGCTGCGGCTCCCGCGGCAGGAGCTCGACGCGCTGCTCGCCGAAGTGATGCCCGGCGTAACCAACGGTCCCGCCGAAGCTCGTGTGGAAGCGGCCAATCCGGTGCTCTCGCCGCTCCTCGATTCTCCCGTGCGCAGTACGGCCAACCTGCTCGAAAGCACGCTGCTCATCGACACCAAGCACGCGCTTGCCCCGAAGTTGGCGAGAGGGCTGCTTAGAATGCGCGCTGGCGCGGCGTACCGCAATCCCCATGAAGACGCTTGGGCCCTCATGGCGCTCGAGGAGTATCGGAAGGTCGAAGCTCGAGTCGTGTCCGACTTTGCCGTCGACGTGTACCTTTCGGATCACTCCCTCGGATCCTTTGCGTTCCGAGATCCGACACCGAAGAACGAGGTTGCTACGGCCACCGCCGCTCAGCTGCTTTCCGACCCGTCGCGCGCCGTCGCAATCGATCTGAAAGACCGAGGTGCGGTTCACTACGCGGTCGAACTCAAGGTTGCCAAGGAGGGCGCGTCCCTCGTTCCGCTGGACGAGGGAATGTCCGTCGAGAAGTTCCTTCGCGCCGTGGAGCCAAGCGAGCTGCCCAGGGCGTCGAAGTTCATCGCCGAACGGTCCGAGAGCTCGGCGAAGCTCGGGCAGTTGATCCTCGTCGATCTGCTCGTCGAGTCCGCCGAAGCGCGTCGTTACGTCGTCATCGATGATCCGCTCCCGGCCGGCTTCGAACCCGTCGAGCTTGCCTTCAAGACGACAGCCCAGGCCCTTGCCGTTGCCGAGGAGACGCCTCCGTCGTCCAACGGACAAGTTTCGTCCTCGACGGGTTACGGCGCGCTTCGATCGATGACTGGTCTGCATCGAGAGATGCGCGATGATCGCGTGCTCTTCTTCCTGCCGGAGATCCCGCCCGGGATCTATCACTTCCGCTATCTGGCCCGAGCGACGTCACCAGGAACGTTCTCCGTGCCGCCGACTCGAGCCGAGTGCATGTACGATCCCGAAGTCTTCGGTCAATCGCGTGCATCGAGCGTGGACATCCAGAGAAGGGATCCGGCGTCCGTAGCGCGATGACGCGCACGGCCTTACGACGAGCGTGCAAGACCGGGCTCTGGGCGTTGCTCTGGAGCTCGGTCCTCCTTTTTGCGATCGTTTCGGTGGGGCTCGAGCTGCCCGCGGAGCTTTCGAGCGTGCGGCCCGAGCAATCCGTGCGCTTCGAGGATCGGGAAGGTCGGCTGCTGCGGGAAGTGCGGAGTTCGAGCGGTCAGCTGTCGCAATGGGAGCCAATCGAGCGAGTTCCACGCTGGTTTCGTGATGCGCTCGTCACCGTCGAAGACCGACGCTTCTACGTTCACCCGGGAGTGGATCCCTTGGCGACCCTGCGCGCAGTGGGGCACTCGGCGTTTCGCGGGCGGATCGTCTCTGGCGCGTCGACGCTCACCATGCAGCTTTCGCGTCTCGTCCGACCGCACCCGAGGAACCTCCTCGGCAAGCTCTACGAGATGGCTCTCGCGATGCGCATCGAGGCGTCCCTCTCGAAGGATGCAAATCCTCGAGCAGTACCTGAACCGCGTCGATTTCGGACCCAATCTGCGTGGGATTTCCGCCGCTTCGCGAGGATACTTCGGCAAGCCCCTCGGCGCCCTGTCGCCGGGAGAGATGGCGCTGCTCGTCGGGCTCCCTCAGAGCCCCACGAACTATGCGCCCGATCGCGCGCTCGAGCGAGCTCTCGGGCGACGTCGAGTGGTCATCGAGAGCCTGACCGAGGCGGGATTGCTCTCACCCAAGGAAGCCGAAATTGCCAAGAGAGAAGCCGTCGCCCTGCGCTCTCGGAGTGTGGATTTCGGCGCACCACATTTCGTGACGGCTCTTCGCACCGGCGCTCTCACTCGCGTACAACCCGATCTCTCGGAGGGGGTGCTGAAGAGCGCCACACGGGTCACGACGACCATCGATTCGTCCCTTCAGCGAATCGCCGAGGTCGCGTTGAGCTCGGCGCTATCGCGCCTGACCGCACAGCGCGTCACTTCGGGCGCCGTGCTCGTCGTGGAGAACGAAACGGGTGACGTCGTTGCCTACGTCGGATCGCCGAATTTCTACGACGAGGCTCGTCATGGACAAGTGGACGGGGTACGTGCGCTCCGCCAACCGGGATCGACTCTCAAGCCCTTCGTCTATGCCGCGGCATTCGAAAAGCTCGGTCTGACGCCGGCGTCGGTACTCCCCGATCTCGAGCTGACCCTCGACACGCCCGCGGGCCCCTATTCGCCGCGCAATTTCGATGACAAGTTTCGGGGTCCGGTGCGAGTGCGCGAGGCCCTCGGCAACTCACTGAACGTTCCAGCCGTACGCGTCGCGATGTCACTCGGAGCACGGCCTTTGCTCGACTTCCTGCATCGACTCGGGTTCGATTCCTTGCGTGAGTCGCCGGAGATGCTACGGCCCCGCGCTCGCCCTGGGCGATGGCGAGGTCACTTTGCTCGAACTGGTTCGAGCCTATTGCACGTTGGCTCGCGGTGGCTCGGCAATCTCGCTCAGGGTCGTATCCGGTTTGACGCTCCTCGAGCCTTCACCGTCGGGAGCGCGAAAGACGACGAAGACCTACGCGCCTGGGCGAGGGGAACCCGTCATTTCGCGTACCGAGGCAGCCGTTCTCACGGACGTGCTCAAAGACGATCGCGCCCGGCGAAGCAGCTTCGGTGCACGTTCCGCGTTGAGCTTCGAGTTCGACGTGGCGGCGAAGACGGGCACCTCGAAGGGTTATCGGGACAACTGGGTCGTCGGCTATACCGATCGATACACCGTGGGCGTCTGGGTCGGAAACTTCGACGGTTCACCCATGCAGCAGGTGAGCGGGATCACCGGTGCCGGACCGATCTTCCGCGCGGTGATTCAAGCGGCGACGCCTTCGCGCGGCGGCGCCGAGCTTCCGTTGCCGAATGGGAGGAAGCGGCGCAATTGCGGGAGCATTTCGGGCTCAAGCACATCGAAATCTGTCCCATTTCGGGAGGATTGCGCGGTGAACACTGCCCGCACGGCGTGACCGAGTACGTGCCCTACGCCATGGACTGGCCGGAGTGTCCTTGGCATCGCGAATTGGTGCTCGACGGTCGTAACGGTCTGCTTGCCGGAAAAGACTGCCCCTCGAGCGTGCTCCGGCGAGAGGTGTTCGAGGTATTCGATCGGCAATACGATGGCTGGGCTCGCTCGACGGGGCGAAGGATCCCTCCACGGGAGCTGTCTCCGCTGTGTTCGCAGCCGTCGGACGAAGCTTCAAGCGATGGAGACGAGGCGCTACGTATCACCTATCCCCGCGAGGGGAGTCGTTTCGTGCTCGATCCAGAACGGCCGCTGTCACTTCAGAGACTCCAGATCGAGGTCGATGCGCCCGCATCCAGCGAAGCGTTGCAGCTTTGGGTCGACGAGCGAACGGCTCAACGCAGCACGCGACCGTTTTCGTTGACATGGCCCTTGACGCCGGGCGTGCATCGTCTTCGTGTCACGACGGACAAGGGAGCGAGCACCCCGCCCGTGACCATCGAAGTCCGCGCGGCTGAACCCTGACGGCGCGAGCCGGAGCGCGCCGTCGCTCTTCGAGTGTGCGCGAGCCGGAGCGCGCCGTTGCTCTTCGAGTGTGCGCGAGCCGGAGCGCGCCGTCGCTCTTCGAGTGTGCGCGAGCCGGAGCGCGCCGTCGCTCTTCGAGTGTGCGCGAGCCGGAGCGCGCCGTCGCTCTTCGAGTGTGCGCGAGCCGGAGCGCGCGGCTGAACCCTGACGACGCGAAGCGGAGCGCCCGACTTCTCGGAGCCCAGCAGCCGCGTCACTCGCGCCTGTGTGGTCGGGTGCGAGTAGTAGAACGCTGCGTAAAGCGGATGGGGATGGAGATTGGAGAGGTTGTCGCGTGCGAGCTTCACGAGGGACGAGGCCAGTGCCTCAGGCGCGAGAGTGACCGCTTTGGCGAAGGCATCGGCTTGCCACTCGTGCCGCCGTGAGAAATACGCCGAGACGGGTGTGACGAAGAACCCGAGCGTGGATGCCACGAAGCCGAGCAAGACGACGTTGGCATAAAGTGTTCCGGGCGCTGCTTCGAGTAGCCAGGGGAGTCGATCTTTGGCGAGGAAGAGCGAACCAACGAAGAGCAGACCGAGTCCGAAGAGGGCCATCGACAAGAGACGCTTGGTGACGTGACGAAGCTTCCAGTGGCCGAGTTCATGAGCCAAGACTGCAATCACTTCGTCTTCGGACAATCGCGCGAGCAAGGTGTCGAACAACACCACGCGCTTCACGCGGCCGATCCCGGTGAAGTAAGCGTTCGAGTGGGCCGTTCGTCGAGAAGCGTCCATTTGGAGCACATGCTTCACGGTGACATCGGCTCGTTCAGCGAGGTTACGAACCCGCTCGACGAGCCCAGGGGAATCGAGAGGTGCCGTCTTGATGAAGAGGGGCTCGATCACGTAGGGCGAAATGAGCATCAAGGTGACTGCCATGCCGACGGCGAACAACCAGAGCCAGAGCCAATAGGTGTTTGGGGCGGCGTGGTAAAGTCCGTACCCCGCAGACGTCGCGATCCCAACCAGTATGACGCCAATGACGAGGCTCTTCGCGAAGTCGGCGAAGAACAAACTCATCGTCATGCGATTGAAGCCATGCCGCTGCTCGATGCGGAACGTCGAGTAAAGCGAGAGGGGTAGCTCGAGGATGACGCCGAGGACGTGCAGTCCAACGAAAAATGTCACGGCGTGCAGCCAGCCGGGAGCGATCACGCTAGCGAGGAATCGATCGTAGAGTGAGAGCCCTCCAGCGAAGAAGAACAGCGAGACGACGGCCGCGGAAAGCGCGGTATCGATCATCCCGAAACGTTCGCGCTCCGCGTTGTAGTTCGACATCCGTTCGAGTAGCGAAGGCTCGATGCTTCCTTGGAATGCGGACGGCACCCGATCCGCATTTCGCCGCCGGTGTTGCACGTTGAGCCAGGACAGACCCAAACGAAGACCCACGGTGAGGAGGTAAATCGTGACGAGGAGCGTTCTCACCCGCGCAGTCTAGACCACCAATCGCGGCTTCGAGGCAAAGATTCCATCCAAAGTTGCCGTAGTGAGCGGATGACGAGGTGCTCGGCCCCGGGATTCGAAGGTGAATTCTCAGTACCGCGAGCACACGTAAATGAGTTTTGTGCCCGTCGTGGGCCGCTGCCGATGGCGCGGGCCGTCGTGTGACCGTTGCAGGAGGAGAAACGTGATCTTTGCTCTTCGTGGGCCGCTGCCGATGGCACGTGGGCGGTCTTGTGGTCGTTTTACGATGGCACACGGGATTTGCGCTCGTGTCGTCGGTCGCTGTCGACGGCGCGGGCGATGGGTGGTCTCATTGCGCGCATGCGCAAATGAGTCTCGCGCCAGGCATCGAGTCGTTCGGATCGAAGCTCGGTGTGGCGTGCCAGAAGGGCGTGCCCTCGTAGTCGATGCAGCCGAGTCCACGACCATCGGTTCGATAGCCTTCCGTGGGTGCCTCGGTGACGCCGACGAGCCGAAGCAGGGTCGCGCACTCGTCTAGGCTCCCCCCTTGTGCCTCTGTACCAACCCAGTCCTTCGTCGCCGGATCGAAGCCACCATGGGCCGCACAGATCTGCATGCAACTTGCGCCATCCGCCCCGAAGTACCAGCAATGGCCAAAGAGGAAATCGCCCTGACAGGCTTGTGTTGCCGTCGTCGAGGTGCTCGTTGTCGCTGACGCACCGCCCCTCGGAGAGGTAGCAATGGGGCTCGTGCCGCCGCGGCTGCTCCTCGTGCCCATCGCACCGCCGGAACCTCCTGTCGTTTCAGCGCTAGAGCCACCGTTCTCCTCGACCTTCGAGGGACCCGTGAGCAGATGCTCGTCGTACACCGCGCAGCTCGTGAGCAAAGTAGCGAGGGAGAGCCAATGCAATCGTCGCAGTCGACGTCGTTCGCGCGTGACCGGTTCTCGAAAGACCTCCGACTGCGCGACACTGAACGAGGCCGGACACCACTCGATGGGGCATGGCTCCGCTGCCGTGCGCACGGGCTCCGAATCGCGAACGGGACGAGCCTTTTTTCGTAGGTCGGCTGTCATCGATAAGGGTTCTTCGGGGTAACCGTCGGGTCCAAGGGGACCTTCGTAGAGGAGGATTTGGACGAACCTCGACCGGTTCGACGGTGAACGATGGTGCCGGTGCGATTCGAGCGAGCCTCCCGCGGGGGCGCCATCGTTACCGCCGCTTGGGCCAAGGCAGTCGCCTCCGAGGAGTTCGCGGGCGAGACGTTCGCGGGCGAGACGTTCGCGGGGGCTGCAGGAACGTAATCCGGGGCGTCGTGATCCGCCGTGGTGGCCGAGATCGACGGCGCACGTGGCGGTACTTCGACAGAGAGATGCGCACTCGACTCGTGCGCCGCGGCAGTCGCGATGGGTTGGGATTTCACGCCGAAGTAAGCGCCGATGCCGCCTCCCAACCCGAGCACGAAAAGAAGTAGTGTCGAGATGGCTACGATCGATGCCCGTGGCGCCGCGCCGGCGGGACGAGAGGTTCGAGGCACGTCACGGGAAGTCGAGATGGTCGTCGTTGCTTCTCGTTGGGTCACCCGAGAGGTGTAGATGGAAGGGAAGTCGTGGCTGACGTCCAATGCAGTGCGGCTCGGTTGAGAAGCTCGATAGGAATCGAAGCGGGCGACGCAGCTCCGGACTTCCGTTCTCTGCTGCTTTACGGCGTCACCGAGGAGACCATTGACGTAGCGCGCGAGTTCTCCCGGAGAGGCCGGGCGAACACTTCCCGTTGCGGCACCTTCGAGGGCTTCGGCGAATTCGGCACAGGTCGAGAACCTTGCGGCTTTGTCACGCTCGAGGGCGCGCATGACGACGCGACCGAGCTTCTCGGGGATCCGCTTTACCACCTCGTGGAGGTTCGGCGGATTTGCGGTCAAGATCCGGGCGAGGGTAGCCGCGTCCGTCTCGGACTTGAAGAGTCGCGTCATGGCGAGGGCTTCCCAAAGCACGATGCCTGACGAAAACACGTCTGCTCGTCGATCGATCTCGTGGTCCCCTTGAATGTATTCGGGGGCCATGTACGCGAGTTTGCCTTTGAGTTGGCCTTCGCGAGTGAATGTCAGTCGGCTGGTGGCTCGCGCGATTCCGAAATCCGTGATCTTGGCGATCCCATCGATGCCGATGAGGACGTTTTGTGGTGACACGTCGCGGTGGACGAGGTTTAGCGGTCGTCCCCGCTCGTCGAGGAGTTCATGGGCAGCGTGGAGCCCCGCAAGCATATCGAGGCCAATCCGCAAAACGATGTTGGGGGGCAGTACGACATGGTAAGCGAGGGCGCGTTCGAGCAGACCCGCCAAGGTGTCGCCCTCGACGTACTCCATGACGATGAAGTGCCCCTCGGAGCGTGCCCCGACCTCGAGGATGGAAACGACGTTCGGATGTCGGATCGCGGCGGCAAGTCTCGCTTCGTCGAGGAACATGTCCACGAAGTCGTGTTGCTTCGCGAGATGCGGCAGCAGACACTTGATGGCACAGAGTCGCTGAAACCCACCCAAGCCCTTCAATCGAGCCGAAATAGACCGTCGCCATGCCGCCAGACGCAATTTCGCCGAGCAACTCGTAGCGATCGAGGCGCTCGGCTCGATGGGCTGGGGTGAATAGGCGAAGGGCCGGCATTGTTAGAATCGCCCTCGCAACGTCAGTTGCATTCCGGTGGTGTCGGGAAGTACGGCGTCGAGGCGCCAAGCCGTGCTCGGCGCGACGGAGCGCGGTTGCTTTCTGGCGTTCGGTCGCTCCGAGCCGTGGTTCCAGTTGGTGAAGAACATTCCGAGCATCGCCGTCGATGCGCCAAGGACCGCGGTAGTTGCGAGTAGAACGTTGGTGCGGCGCTGCTTCTCGAGCCCTTCCCGATAGAGCGGACAATCGACGTCGCCTTGGGCGCATTCTTCGCGCACGCGGTCCGGGCCTGGGCGATACAGCGTGTCCAGGCCGCTCGCTGTCGTAAGGAGTGCTCCGGCGGTGGTGAGCGCCGCCGCAGACCAGAAGTATATGGTGGGCAAGCCTGCGTTGGTTCTGGCGGACGTTGGCGAAGCGGTGTCACGTGCCGCCTCCGCCTTCTCCTCCGTCTGGACGGCGCCCTTCGCCTCGGTACTTCCTCCGAAGGAGAGCGCCCGACGTTCACGTGTCTCGAGCGCGAGCGGCGTCGTTGCCACTTCCCCGTCCTCGAACTGCACGGAAAGGGTGTGCTCACCTGGTGGCAGGTAGAGCTCCCAGTGCGCTTCTTTGGGGGCGTCGGGAGCGCGAGCGGTCGTGTCCAGTGACCACGCGCAGGGACGCTGGCAATCGACGGATACGTGCGCTGACTTACGCTCTGCTTCTTCGAGCACCGCGTCGCAGAGGGCGCGGAGCTCTCCCGTGGCGTTCGCGGCACGAATCGACGAGGCCAGCGCCGCTGCGCGATCGAGCCGATTGGCCTTCACGTAGGACCGGAGGGCGTACGCCGCAGCCGTCGCGTTGGGTACGAGGCGGTGTGCTCGTTCGAAGTCTTCCGCGGCCGCGCCGTAGTCCTTACGTTGGAGTGCCGAGGTGGCGCGATCGAACAGCTCCGCCGCTCGTTCCTTCGGGTCTCCATCCTTCGGCGCAAGGGACGTGCTGGCGGTGGAAGCGGTCGCGGTGGAAGCGCTCGTCGGGGGCGGCGATGGTTCTCCTGCCGAGGCGACGCTCGTGGTGAGCATGAATGAGAGAAGAGCGATCCATCGCATGGCAGCCGTGAGCTCCAAAACGGATGGGTCGTGCGCAGCACGAACCACACCAATTCAACAGAGTATGAAGAGCGCCCCGTGTCCGTGCCAGTCGTCTCGACGCGTACACACGACGTGCATGGTTTTGCACTTTGCGTGCAAGCCAGGTGTGTGACGAGGATCGAACGAGGCGATTGTTCGCGGCGTCGGTATGGGCACTTCACGCACCGTCGCATTCATGCGCGTGCATTCAGTGAAGCGAGCGTTCCCTCACGGACGAGCTCTTGCCATGTCGATGCGGCAGTCCTTCTGACGCAGCCGCAGCCATGACCGCGGCGGGATCGCTTGCGGTGCGATGCGCTTCCGCGCCCTCCGGACAAAGCTCGCGCTTCGGCGCAGTGGCTCCGAAATGCGTCGCGCGAGGCGCAACGAGGCCCGAAATGCGTCGCGCGAGGCGCAACGAGGCCCGGAATGCGTCGCGCGAGGCGCAGACGAGGCCCGGAATGCGTCGCGCCAGGCGCAACGAGGCCCGAAATGCGTCGCGCCAGGCGCAACGAGGCCCGAAATGCGTCGCGCGAGGCCCTTGCCGCGAAAAAAGGGTGAGATCGGGCCGAGAACGCCAGGGGCCGTGGTCACGGGAGCCAAACCCAAGCCCGGCTCCGGCAGGTCGAAAGGGGAAAGTCGGGCTGAACGGCGCGACCCGCTCGAAACGCCAAACCCAAGCCCGGCTCCGGCAGGTCGAAAGGGCTTCGAGGCGCGAATGTCCCAACAAAAGGCGTCGGCGGCCTGAAAGGAGGGGGGGGGACTTCAGACCGCCGCGCGGAGTTTGGGGCGGTAAACGAGAGCGCATCGCAACTTCCGAATACCGCCTTGGGTAGACGTGCATTGATTGTGCCAGTAACCTACCTACCGAAGTTCAATGACTTACCCCAGGTTCGCGACGGTCTGCATTGCACTTTTGTGCGAGTCCCGTTCAGGGCAGCATTGGCGCGCGTCGCTGAAACGCAGGTGTCATGCCTAGCACCTCGTGGGTCGCGCGGGGGGCAAGATCGGGCGATTTTGCTTCTCCCGGGAGTCGGACTTGCCGAGTGGGCGGCGCACGAACACTTCCGGCGCAGCGCGCCTTCGGAGCAGGATTGGGCTGCGCTCGAACCTGTGCTCCGAGCGCTCCATCGACCCGGTGACGCCATTTCCATTGCACCAAAGTGGGGCGAGCCTCTCCTTCGCCATCAGCTCGGCGACGCGTTCTTCCCTCTCGACATATTGGCGCGTCCCGACGACGACGACATCGAGCGCGTGATTTTGGTGTCCTTTCTCGGGCAAAGTACCAACGAATACTGGCGTTGGAACGCCATCGAATCCCGTTCCTCTGGACCATTCACGATCACGGTCTACGGCAATCCCCATCCCGAGCGCCCAAAGCTGCGGCTCATCGAGCGCATCCGTCCGCCCTACTTGGAGGTCTTCGACGGTCCCGAGGGCAATCCCAAGCCCTGTGCTTTCCTTCGAAATGCACCGGTGCTCACGGGGGGCCTCGGTGGCGATCCGACATTTCCTCGTGAACGGTTCGTTTGTGGCACCGGTGCTCCTCACTTCGTCGCCGTCACGACCATCGACGACGAACGGTTCCGTCCAAGACGCTGCATCTGGGCACATCCAACGCCCAATGGCCCGCTCACGCTCGTCTTTCACCAGGTTCCGATCGGGCAGCGCCTCGTTGGTCACGCCGGGCTGCCTTGGTTGATCTCTCGCGACGGCGTTGGGACTCCAATCGAGATGACCGCGACGGTCGATGGCGAACGCGTCGGTCATCATGTCGTCGTCGATCGTGACGGCTTCACTCGTTTCGAGTGGAGCACGACGGCGCTTCGGGAGCGCGTGGCGGATCTCGAGGTGCGGATCACCACGGAACGAGATCAGAACCGCCGACTCTGCTTCACCCTGGAGTCCCGATGAGTCAAGCCCATTCCCAGGACGAACGAGGTGTTTGGGGTGACGTCGCCGTTGCCATTGCGATGGGACTTTTGACCTTCGTCCTACTCTACCTGACGGCGCCACGGATCGGCTACGCGCGTGACGAGGGGTTCTACTTCCAGGCCGCCAAACAGTACGGGCATTGGCTCGACGTTCTCTTCGCGGATCCCGTCAACGCGGTTCGACGTGACGTCGTGGACGCTCACTTCTCGTTGAACGCGGAGCACCCATCGTTGATGAAGCTGCTCTTCGCGCTGTCCGAGGCTTGGCTGCATCGACGTCTCGAGTGGATTGCTCAACCGGGGCTCGCATACCGAGTCCCATCGATGGCACTCGCGGCCATCACCACGACGATGCTCGTGGGCTTCACGGCGCGGATCCTCTCACGCGGCGCGGGGGTTCTTGCTGGAGCGCTGCTCGTCGGTCTACCGCGCTGGTTCCATCACGCTCATCTCGCCTGTTTCGACGTTCCCATCGCCTCGTGGATCTTCCTGACCACGCTCTGCTATCGTCACGCTACGAGCACACGGCGAGCAAGTTCGGCGTGGCTCCTCGGTCTCGTCTACGGGCTTGCTCTCGACACCAAACACAATGCCTGGTGGCTCCCAGCGACCTTCTTCGTTCACCTCGTCGTCACGGAGGGACGGGCATTTCTCGCCTCGAGCGCGGTCGAACGTTGGCGAACCCTGCGGCCGCTGGTCGTCATGGTGCTCGTTGGTCCGTGTGTGATGGTATTGCTTTGGCCGTGGCTTTGGTACGACACCGTACCGAGACTCGAGGGCTGGCTACGGTTTCATCTCCATCACGAATACTACAACATGAAATTCTTGGGGCAGACCTATCATCGCCCTCCGATGCCCCGCGCTTACCCTTGGGTCATGACTCTCGCGACGGTTCCGGCAACGACATTGGTGCTTTCGTTGCTCGGGGCGGCAGTGAGTACGACGCATCTGCTCCGCACCTATCTGAACGCCAAGCGGAGCAACGCGACGCGGAACGAGCGACCCACGCGCGTCGCAGCGTGGGACCTTCGTCGATCGACGGATCTGCTCCTCGCTCTGTCGATTGTCTCGGCATACGCGCCGTGGGTGTTCACCTCGACGCCAATCTTCGGTGGCACGAAACACTGGCTCGCCGCATATCCGTTCCTTTGCGTTTTTGCTGGGCGCGGCTACCTGTTTTGGAGCGCCCGAATGCGCGAGTTCGTCCAGCATCGGAAGGTCAAGCATCCACGCCTCTTCGCCGCTTTCGAACGCGCAGCATTCCTAGCGTTGATCCTGCCTGGCGTCGCGATCACAAGTCATGGGGTGCCTTGGGGGTTGACCACGTACACGCCCGTAGTGGGCGGTGCTCCCGGTGCGGCCAATCTCGGGTTGAATCGGACGTTTTGGGGATACACCACACTCGAATTGATTGACGCCTTCGGTCAACTCGCCCCCGAAGGCGCGAGGGTCTTCGTTCATGACACCGCCATCCAGAGCTTCCAGGAACATCAGTTGGATGGAACCATCGAACGCAAGTACGTTCCGACCTTGAATATCGCGCAATCGACGCTGGCACTTTACCATTACGAACCACACATGCAGCGCGTCGAGTATCAGATCTTCGAAGCCTACGGCACGACGACGCCTTCGGCGATGGCCTGCTTCGACGGAGTGCCCGTGGTTTGGCTCTATGCGCGCAAGTGAGCCTGCACCCGATTCTTACCCGTTGCCCTTCAATCGGTCTTCGGGACGTCGAGGGGCAAGTCCATTCCAATGGGGTTCGTTCTCGAACACCTCGTTCAGCCCTCGAATGAAGGCGTCGGTGACGGGGCCGTCCGGGCGGTGCCCGGCTCCGCTTGCCCACTCGAGCGCCGCTTGAACGCCGAGAGCATGGAGCTCTCCGACGGCAGAGCGGGCCCGGTCACGACAGGCTTTGGTGCCGCAAACGAACAATACACCGGCTCCGCCGGAGGACTGGAACCGACGCGCTAGTGCTCTCGAGAAATCTGCGTAACCTCCTTCGACCAGGAGCAGGTGAGAGAAGACATCACCCGCGGACGCGAATGCCAGGGCGCCCATCGTGGCTCCTTGGGAATAACCCGTATAGACGTAACGCTCGCCTTCCGAGCGGCGTTCGAAGTTCGTTTCGAACGCGGCGATCGATTCGAGCACTTCAGCCGAGAGCGCCCGATGGTCGGGATAGTAGTAACCCTGTCCCGGGTCGTTATGGAAGCGCTTCTTGCCTCGCGCGCAGAGCAGCGAAACTCTTCCCTCGAAGAGGCGACGATAGTGCTCGCAGTGCCATTCTGCTTGACCCCCTGCGCCGTGGGTGACGACGAGCTTCGGACCGCGCGGGACGTAGTACACGAGCGCGGGTTCGAATCCTTCCAGGGGCAACTCGTGCCAGCCTTCCGTCGGTGTCGCGCCCGTCGGTGTCGCGCCCGTCGGTGTCGCGCCCGTCGGGTCATGCGTCTTCGGTTCACGCGGCGCGGGTTGCTGACTCGTGGAGCCGACCTCGCCGGGTAGCGTGGACCGTGGCTCGACCACGCTTGGACCCTTCGGCGGCGACGCCCCGTCTTTGCCAGCGGACGTGGACGACGCACAACCGAGCTGCAACCCGACGTGCAGAGTCACGACGAGCAACCGCGCCGCACTTCGCGTGGCGCGCGCTCGAGAGAGCGGTTGACGAGCCGTTCGATTGGGGTTACCCGCAAGCGATTGGGTGCTCAATCGACGATAAGGGATCTGGGTCAATCGAATGCCTTTCTTGAATTGGGCTCTTGAGTCGAAGCGGCTGCGGTACCTACCAGACGTAATCACTTTGGTGTTGGCGGCGACCGTGACCCTTCCCATTTGGGTCGTCGCTCGACCGCCCCTGCAGGATTTCCCGCAGCACGTCGCGGCGGTGCGCGTGTTGTCGAGTTATTTCGAACCGAGCTTTCGGTTCGCCGAGTACTTCGAGCTCACCCTCGGAAGGACTCAGTACCTAACGGTGTACCTCGTTGCGGCGGCACTTGCCAAAGTCTCGAGTCCCCTCTTTGCGACCAAGGTGGTCCTGTCCGCCTCGTTGATCGCTTTGCCCTACACGCTCTTGCGTCTACTGCGCGCTCTAGGCCGTTGCCCGTGGCTCGCGATGGTGTCGTTGCCGCTTCTCTTCAACGTGCACGTGGCATTCGGCTTTCTCAATTTCATTTTCCGCGATCCCGCTGCTCTTTTGGGGGCTCGAGCTTGCGTGTCGCCAATACCAGGCGCCATCGTTGCGTCTGGCGATCACGCTCTCGTGCGTGCTCGTGCTCACGTTCTTCACTCACGTCGTTCCCTTTGGGATCTTGTTCTGCGGCGTGGCACTGCTCACTCCCTTGGAGTGGCGATCCGTCGCGAGGAAAGCATGGGTTCTTGCGCCGTCGTTGCTGGTCACCCTCGGTTGGCTTTTCGGTAGCCCGGCGGGCAAGGTCGTCGCCTCGCTGGGCTCGTCCAGTTCCGCGAACGAGGCACCGGCGTCCTATCAAGCCTTCGGTGCTGCACTGCGCGCCTTGCCGGACTTCATGCTCGACATTGCGTCGAGCGACGAGGACGATACGCGGCTGGTCCTTTGGGTGACCCTGGTGCTCGTGTTGCTAGTCCTCACCGTCGTCGCACGGCAAGAGACGGATCTCGATTCCGTCGTCGCGGGCTCCAAAACCAAAGGAGCGGAAGCAGAGGACGAGGCCGAGTCTGCGCTGACTCTTCCGCGGCTCGTCGTTGGCATGATCGTGCCCGCGTCGTTTCTCGCGTATGTCACGTTCCCGACGGCTCATGGTTTCATTTGGCCCATCTCGCAGCGTTTCCCGTTGATTGGGGCGCTGTTCCTCGTTCCTCTCTTGGGGCGACCCGCTGCATGGGTGCGCGCGCTGACCGTAGGGTGCGCCATCCTCTTGTCTGCGCGAGGGACGGTCGAATATTCCGAACTCTTCCGCGATATCGAAGCGCGGGCATACCGAGGGTTCGACGACACCATTTCTCGGATCCCCCGCGGCAGTCGTGTGGCAACTCTCGTCTTCGATCGCAATCTCGAAGGGCTTCGGCTCTCGCCACTGATGCATGCGGCGGGATGGGTGCAAGCGGATTCGGGGCGGGCTGGTCATGTTCACCTTTGCCGAGTTTCCGTCCTCACCGTTCAGTTACCGCGAGAGTCATCGCCCTCCGCCAGTTCCACCACGATGGGAATGGGTTCCCGAGCGCGTCCAGCCCGATCGGGACTTGGTTTGGTACGACTACGTTCTCGTTCACGGTTGGGACGGCAGTCTTCAGTCGTCCCATCGGTTTCGAAGGATCTTCGCGGAGGGTCGTTGGTCCCTGTGGCAAAAGGTGGACACTTCACCCGCGCGACGGTGAACTGCGCGATACGGCTGGCACCATCTCCAAACTCCGTCATGGCGACGAGCGCCGCGGCCGGCTGCCATCGGCTCCGTTGCCGAACCAGGCGTAATTTCCAGAAATCTGCTGAATGATCGAGGGATTCGGTGCGGTGACGGCGGCCGCGCTCCCCAGCCCGTACGCTGCTCGTTGGAATGGTGGGGAGGATGAACTGGGTTGAGCCCGCGTATTGCTTAGGCCTCATTGCAACCCTCAGGGAAAAGACCATGTTTGTCCACGTGACCCGCGCCCAATTGCAGGCCCAGTACATCTGGGTGGTGAGCGTACTTCGATGGGGCTTCTCGATGCTGGTACTCACGGCGTCGACACTTGCAGCCGCAGCCCCCGGCTCTTCCAGCTCAGCGGTGTCGGCCGATTCGACGCAAGCTGGCGAATCATGGGTCGGTGCAGCCCAGGGCAACGTTTCGAACTCGCCCGCCGTTGCTCCAGGTGCCACGAACGTCCCTGCTGCGAGCCCTGGGCTCCAAGCATCGACACCGGCGAGTCCCGTCACGCCGATCACGGCAACGACTCCCGCGACGCCGCCTGGGCCCGCTGCGGCTCCTCGCGTCACGTCGGGTGGCGGCGCCCAACTATCGGCCGAAGAAGCGGCGGATACGGATCGCAGCCGCGCTCACTCAGTTCAATTCCCAGCTCGAGCCCTACGGCGGTTGGGTGGACGATCCCCATATGGCCGGGTTTGGGTCCCCAATCGCTCCGTCGTCGGAACGAATTTCTCGCCGTACGTAACCAACGGGCGGTGGGTGCTCGATGCCGACGACAATTGGGTTTGGGTGAGTGACTATCCCTTTGGTCCCGTCGTGTTCCATTACGGGCGATGGTTCTACTCGACGGAGTATGGTTGGGCTTGGGTGCCCGGCAGCGTCTACGCTCCGAGTTGGGTCGTGTGGCGCGTTCCAACGTCCACCTACGCTTACGTCGGCTGGGCTCCCATGCCGCCGCGGTACGGATGGTTCGGCGGCGGAGCCGTGTGGTACTCGTCGTACGGATTGGTTTCTTACGCCTTTTGTCCGAGCGACTACCTCTTTTATCCCGGCGTCGGCGCGTACATCGTGACCGACCCATTTCTCTGTCACGCGCCTCGGGTTTTACACGACGTTTTACGCTTCCCCCTACTATTACCACGGCTACTACCACCACCATCACTACTACGGGGGACACGCCGGATACCGTCCTCCGGTATATGGTCCTCCCGTTCACCGCACGCGGATCTCTCCCGCGCCATTCCGCGCGATCGGATCGCGGCCGATCCACGTGCTCGGGTCGCTGCCGCATCGCCTCGAGGTGCTGCCCCGGGCTCGAGCGGCTTTGGTCGATTCCAACGGAGTCCCGTCGAGGGAAATCGAGTGTTGCGATCGAGCCCACGCGGTGACACCAGTCGAAGCGTCAGCCCGAGGGGCACGACGAGTTCTCCGCGTCTGAGTCCGCGTGGCGGCGACTCACCCACCGTCATGTCACCCCGGTCGAGTCCGCGTGCGTCCATGCCGCGCTCCACCATGAGTCCGCGCTCCACCATGAGTCCGCGCTCCACCATGAGTCCGCGCTCCACCATGAGTCCGCGCTCCAGTGCGCCGATGCGGGCTCCCAGCGTGCGCAGTCCGTCGACCTTTTCACCGAGGGCGCCCAGCGTCCGGACCCCTTCCTTTTCACCGAGAAGTTCGCCAAGCTTCGGCGGTGGGAGACGTCACCGATAGCTTCCCGGCGTTTCCTGGTTCGGTCCACGCGGGAAGGCTGGATCTCTGGAGCTGGCCTTCGTAACGCACTCGTGCCAACCGATCCCCGCGACTCGAGATGCAGCGCTCTTGCGGCCGCGACGAAGAGTAGAGAACATCTAGCCGAAACTGGCTGAGAACGAAGTTACAAGAGACTATAACTCCCGGAATTGCCCATGCACACGCTTCAAACCACGTCCCTGGTTCTGGTGGCCGCTCTCCTGACGGCCTGTGGCTACGACAACGACGGCAAGGATCAGGTCGAAGGTGTCGCGACGGCCTACACGAAGATTGACACCGATGCCGAGATGGACAATCTCGAGACCGGCGTTGGTGTCTTCATCTCCTATGCGGCTGGCGGCAATTGGACGCTGCAGTTCGGTTGTGACACCGCGAAATCCGGCGTCAATTGCCTCTGGGACGTCTACGCGTACACCAACGACGGCGGTCGCTTCTACTCCTTCTCGGAGCTCGATCTCGAAGGCGAGGACTTCGTCTCCGTGACGAGCGACGGCGTGGCGCACCTTCAGCCCGTCACGAAGACGGATCTCGACGGCATCGAGCTACGTGCAAGGGAGGGGGAGCCGCTTACCGTGGACGTCATGCTCGACGGCGAGAGTCATCCCGAGGACTTCATCTTCTGGATGCGCGACGGAAAGGTCGTCGAAGGCGCGTCCAGTCCGATTCTCGAGCTTACCCCCAACACACCCTGAACTGCTCTCTTCGGTGCTGGCGCGTCGTTTGGCCCTGGCGCTGCAGCATGGAACCGAGTCATCGCGTTTCTGGGTCCCGCGTCGCGTGGCCAAGCCGGGGGACCCAGACGTTCTTCGTCGTCGCGAAACTGTCGCGCAGACGAGCATGAATTCGCTCAGCGACGACCGGATTTTCGATGTCCGCGGTGACCCTTCTTCGGCGCGGCATGGTTCGGTGAGGACGAAGGTGAAGCGTCGGGTGCAGAGGGCGGATCGGCAACTTCCGTCGTCGACGGGATGGAGGAGGTTTGCACGGGGGCAGCGACGGCTGGAGCGGTCTGGTGGGTGACGGCCTTTGCGGAGGGAACGACGGGTTCGATGGTCGCGTCTCGTGAGGGGCGGGACATCGTCACGGCCGACGACGGCAGGTTCTTGCTCGTCGTATCAGCGGCTTCCTTCCGAGTCCGCTCGGCGCGTTCGCGCAATTGACGCTCGGCTTCGAGCCACGTCTGCTCTGCCATGCCCTCGGGGCGTCCCATCGACTCCCAAATCTCGTACGCTTTCATGCTGACGGCTTTGGGATCGAGGTGCGGAAAGTGGATGGCGGTCTCCATGGCGTTTCACTCCGTATTCTGTTTGGGTTGAACAGTGACGGGGCCATCGAACACGATGCGCTTTGGCCGGGACAACTTCTCGGAGCTGCGAAAGAAAGGCTGACCGCGCGACGAAGCGCGCTATAACGGCGAAAACTCAGGGGTTTGGCGACGTTGGCGGCGCGAGTCCCTGCGTCTTTCCGGTTGGATTTGCGGGCTCGTCCGAGGGTGCAACGTCGGGAGCGGTAGGCTGACTCGGGGAAGTCGAATGGGCGATCGCGTCGCGCAAAGGATCCGGCGTCCGCGGCTCGCGCGAGCGCGCCACGTCGAGTTGTTGCCAAGCAAGGGTCAGCGTACGGCGCTCGTTTCCATCGAGCGCATCAGGGGACTTCGTGGCGGCGGATTGTGCGTAGTGCAGCCAGCGCGCCGCACGATCCAGATCACCCAAACGAAGGAGGGTCATTCCTCGATAGAGTCCATAACGGACCCGTTCGCGCGGCTCGAGCTCTACGAGCTGAGGCTCGCTATGCTCGAACAACTCCGCGGCCTCGATGAATCGTCCGTCGGCATAGAGCGCACGCCCGCGATTGTTGTTGCTCGCACAGGCCGTGCTCAGCCCGACGAGGAGCAACCCGCCCACCCAGAATGCACGAGGCGTCGCCATAGTCATGGAGGATAATGGCACATTTGTGGCTGCGCCAGCCTTTGCGCCAGCCCTGGCACAGCAGTGTCGCCTTGCACCCCTCGACGGCTCAGGTTATGTGTCCGCGCGGCCAAGCCGGATGCTTGGCCGTGTTGGAGTGTCGATGTTGTCTTCGGATGAGTTGCGGAACCTGGTGTCGAAGATCTTGGCGGATCCGCGTGTGCTCAAGCTGCTCAGCAGCGAGCAGCTGGTAAAGGTCCTCACCCTGACGTTGGGGGCTCAAGATTGCCTCGGCGAGTTGACCCAAGATCAGGTGTCGAAGCTGATGAAACGGTTTGGAATTGCTTCCGTCGAGCGCGTCGAAGAACTCGAGCGTCGCGTTGCGGAACTCGAAAACGAGCTGTCCAACCTCCGCGGCTCGGAATAGTCCCGGGTGGGCGACGCGAGTCGTCCTTCAGCGTCTTGCTTCCGACGTGTGTGCCATGGCACTATGCGCGCCGTCCTTGTGGCACGATGTGCCATCCCGCCTCACGGCCGTTTCGGAGGAATCATGCGCATTGCGAAGCAGGCATCGACCGTCACCTTCCTGATTTCCACGCTTTTCATGTCGACTGCATACGCGGCCGACGATGGGGGCCTTGCCAATGAGGAGCCAGGAAAGACCGAGGGGGTGGACGTCAAGGTCGAGGGCTCGGACGGCAATACCAAGGCGGTCAAGGAGCTCGATCCCGGCGAGATCGAACGCGCCAAGCAGGCCGAGCTCGCGAACTCGCCCCTCGAGCAGCCGCACAAGACCTACTACTTCGTCGGCATGCGTTACCGCGGTGCGCTGATCCCCAAGTTCATGATGAACCTGTTCGGGGACGGTGGGACGAGCGTGTACTCCGACGGGCTCGGCCCAGAGTTTACGATCCGCCGCGACAACTTCGAATACGTGCTCAGCGCCTGGTGGGCGGACTACGGAATGGAGCCGACGCCCTTCAAGGCGAAGTCGGATCCGGAGAACGCTTGGGAGATCGTCCAGAGCAAGATCAACGCGCTCTACCTGACGAGTGACTTCAACTGGACGAGCCAGATCAATCCCGTCTTCGGGCTCAATCTCGGTGTCGGTGCCGGCTTTGGTTTCGTCTGGGGCGATCTGATTCGCACCCAGGCTTATCGCGATCCAAGTGGTGGATTATCGCCGTGTCTGGCGCAGGGCAACCCCGACGGAAACTACTGCGGGACAGACAACAATCACTACAACAACTACAAAGAGCCCAGTTGGTCCGGTGGCGGCAGCAAGCCCATCGTGTTCCCTTGGTTCGCGCTGCAGACGGGACTTCGCATCAAGCCCCATCGCAACTTCATGGCCCGCATCGATGCCGGGTGGGCGATCACGGGGCCGTTCTTCGGGATCGCCGGTAACTACGGGCTGTGAGAGCTTCCGTGCGCGAGCGGGAGAACGAGGGCCCGAGATTCGACGTTCCGCCTCGATACGAGCCCGTGCGTGCGCTGGGCGTCGGCGGAGGTGGCGAAGTCTGGGAAGTGCGTTGTCGCGTGACGAATGCCCGCTTGGCACTCAAAGTGCTCGGTGGGCATTCGGGACAACGGGAATCCGACGCGCTGGTTCGGGAGGTCGTTGCGCTCTCCGGTCTCGAGGGACTCGGGCTTCCGCGAATCCTTCGCTTGGGTCAACTGCCGCGCTCGGGCAAGCCCTTCGTTCTTCGTGAATTGGTCGACGGGCATTCACTCGATCACGTAGCGCTGCGCGATCCCGTCGAGGCCATGCGTCTTCTCTGCGAGGTCGCCGAGCAACTCACGGTGCTGCATCGCTCGGGATTGCTGCATGGGGACATCAAGCCCGCCAACATCATCGCTCGCGCGGATGGTACCGTCACCCTCGTCGATTTCGGATTGGCCGCGCCGTGGAAAGAGGGCGGTGTCGCACCGGAGGGGCTGACGCCGCGCTACGCCGCACCGGAGTTGATGCGAGGCGGAGCACTCACCGTGCGTGCCGAAATCCACTCCCTCGGAACCATCCTTTCCGAACTGCTGCACGCCACTTCCGAGCTTGGGGTTTTGGGCGGCGCGCAAACGGACCTTGCCGCAGTCGCCGAGGTGGCCAAAGTGGCAACCGACGTCGAGCCCAGCCGGCGTTATCCGTCCACGGACGAGTTCGCCGCAGAGCTCCGTCGCGCCCTCGGTGCCTTGGGCGAGCGGCGGAGCAACGTGCGGGGATGTGCGTGGCCCGTTCGCGGCATCGAAGCGACGGCCGCGCGGGTTCAAGCTCTGGTCCAAGCCATGTCCGGATCCGAGGCGTTGGCGCTGATGGGCGCTTCGGGATCGGGGCGTACCACGTTGCTTCATCGCGTTGCCTTTTCTCTCGGTATCGCGGGACATCCCCTCGCGCTTCTGGATGAAGCCGTAAGCACGTCGGCCGAGATGGCGTTGCTCGAACTCGACAGCACGAGCAACGCTCGCGATGGGTATTTTTTGGTCGACGACGTGGAGCGTTTGAGTCCCGAGGTGATCGATCGACTCCGCGAGTTGCGCGCTCGCGGTGCAAAGATCGTCACCGTTGGACAGAGCGAGCGGATCCCGCAAAGCACGACCTTCGTCATGCCTGCGCTTCCATCGGAGGTGTGCGTCGAGCTCATTCGTGGCGCAGTTCCATCGTTGCCACCCGATGCGGTCACGCGACTCATCACGTTGTCGGAAGGCTACCCCGGCAAGTTGCGAAAGCTCGTCGCGCGCATTGCATCGAGTACGGTCGCATGCGCGGCGGATCTCGAGCAGCTGCTGTCGACTCCGCCGTCGAGTGCGACGGCCGTCGAAAGCCGCATCACTCGTGCAAACGACTTACTCGACCGCGGTCGGTTCCGCGACGCCAAAACCCTCCTCGAAGAAGGCCGAGATAGCGAAGAGGCTCAGAGTATCGAATGGGTGGTCGCGGAAGCTCGACTATTGCTCGGCTTGGGTGAGTCCAGTCGCGCCAAGGCGCTCCTTTCATTGGTCGCCGAGCAGCACCCGGTCGACGGACAGACGCCAATCGGTCGAGCATTTCTCATCTGCATGGCCCGAGCATTCCTCGGTCAAGGCGACTATGCAGCTTCGGTGCGGGCAGCGGATTCGGTTCCCTCGGACGGGAAAAGCCAATTCGTCGAAGCACAAACCCAGAAGGCCCTTGCGCTTGCGTACCTGGGACAGCAAGGGGATGCGCGCGCCTTGCTCGATGAGCTCGAAGGGACTGCGACGGAGCTCGATGACGCGCGGATCTCCGCACTCGTTGCGGTCGCCCGGGGTCTACTGTCCCAGCGAGAGGATCGGCACGAAGATGCCCTCGCCGATTATCGTCGAGCGCTCGAGTTCGGAAAGCGCTCGACCGACGCTGGGCTCTTGGCGACGACGCACCTCAACCTCGCCGGGCTCCTCAAGGTACGCGGTGATCTCGCGGGAGCCATCGAGCACTTCGAGATTGCGTTGGATCTCGGTCAGCGTACGGGACGACAATCGACGATTCGAAGCTCGTTGCTGAATCTGGCGAACCTCGATCTCTATCTCGGTCGGCTCGCGCGGGCACGCGCGCGCATCGACGAGCTATCGCGCGAACGTGCGAGCTTGCCGTCGATCGTGCAGGCTCAGCTCCTCGGGCGTGAGGCAGAACTCGAGGCCCAGAGTGGGCAGATCCTCACTGCCGTAGAGCGCTATGACGCCTGCGCCAAGGTGTACGAAACCCTATCGCGTCGCATCGAGGCGGCCGACGCGCTACTCGAGGGCGTGCTCGTCGGTTGTCGGTCGCAGCAGCCGGATGTCGCGTCGATGCGCGTGCGTCTCGAGCGTGCGCGGGAGCTCCTCGGTAGTTCGACGGCGCACCGGACGATGCTCACGCTCGCCTGTGGCCGCCTCAACACCGTCGCGGGAGACGAGAGTCAGGCCCGCGTCAGCATCGATCAAGCCATCGACGAGGCGCGGACGCACGATCAAAAGGAGTGGCTCTGGCGCGCCCTCGAAGCGCGGGCCGTGCTCGAGGAACACGTGGGGCGGCGTCTTCGCGCGCGCAAGGATCGCGAAGAAGCGCTCGGTGTCCTCGAAGAGCTGGGGGCGGAACTGCCTCGCGATCTCCGTGAGGTGTTCTGGAACGATCCCCGTCGTAGCGCCCTTCGCTCGTTGGTGTCGAGCGGTAGTGGTACGGCCGCAGAATCTCGATCGGGCGCTCTCCACGCATCTCGCATCCCGACATGGTTCGACGAACCACCTTGGAGTGCGCGACGTGTCAACGAGGACGCAGAACGCAATCGATGGCCAACCGAACGACGTCTCGACGTTGCTCTCGACGCCGCTCGAACTTCGACTCGCCAAGATCCTCGAGATCAATGCCGAGCTTGCGGGCGAACTCTCACTCGAGCGGATCACCGAAAAGGTGACGGGTCACGCGATGCGTCTCGTTCGGGCGGAGCGCGGTCTCGTCTTGCTGCGCGACGAGTCCGGCGCCCCCGTCGTCTACTGCGCCAAAGAGACCGAAAGCGCGGAGAATCATCTGCGCTTCTCGAAGACCGTCGCGGAGACGGTCCTCGCCACGGGTGAGCCCGTGGTCAGCGTCAATGCACGCGACGATAGCCGGATGCGCGGGTGGGGCAGCGTGCACGAGTTGATGCTGCAGTCCGTCGCGTGCGTGCCGATCCGCGATAGGTCGCGCCAGGCGCTCGGGGCGCTCTACCTCGAAACGAGGCTCGTGCGTGGAACCGAGTTCGCGACGGAACTCCCGATGCTCCAGGCGTTCGCCGACCAGGTCGCGATAGCCATTCAGAATGCCCGCCTGGTGAAGGAAAACCAAGAACGCGCTCGGGAGCTCGCAGCCGCGAACGAAAAGCTCGAGGAGGCTCGTGGCAAGCTCGAGGAGTTGCTCGGCGATCGAACGGTTCAGCTCGAGCGAACCCGCCGCAAGTTACGCGAGACTCGGGACACGCTCCTTGGCCACTTCGGCTATCGCGGCCTCGTCGGGACGAGTGCCGCGATGCGACGCGTGTACGCCCTCATCGAGCGGGTGAAAGACACCGACGTGCCCGTGCTCATCACGGGCGAGAGCGGCACTGGCAAAGAGATGGTCGCCCGAGCCATCCACGAGGCTTCGGCGCGGAGCAAACGAAAATTCGTTGGCGTCAATTGCGGCGCCATTCCCGAGAATCTGCTCGAGAGCGAGCTTTTCGGGTGCGTCCGCGGCGCGTTCACGGGGGCCGACCGGGATCGAAAGGGGCTCTTCCGCGAGAGCGAGGGTGGCACCATCTTGCTCGACGAAATCGGGGAGATGCCGCACAAGATGCAAGCGGGGCTCTTGCGCGTCTTGCAGGAGCGCAAGCTGCGTCCGGTTGGGGGAAGTCACGAAGAATCCGTCGACGTGCGGCTCGTCTTCGCCACCCATCGCGACCTCAAGAGCCTCGTCGATAGTAAGCAGTTCCGCGAGGACCTGTACTATCGGATACACGTCGTCGAAGTCGGCATCCCGCCGCTGCGCGAACGCACGGAGGACATCCCTCAGCTCGTCGACCACTTCCTCGGGATCTTCGCCGCCAAACATCGTCGGGAGAAGAAGACGAATCTCGCGTGACGCCTTGCGCCTCCTCATGGCGCAACCCTGGCGCGGAAACGTGCGCGAACTCGAGCACGTGTTGCTCAACGTGTGGGTCATGTCCGATGCAGAGGAACTCGACTGCGCCGACTTCGACTTCGTGCTCGGCCAGCGCACGTCACCCTCCCAGCAGCCTCCCGCGCGACGCGCGACAGAGAGCGTCGATTCGGAGTCGCAAGTGGTGCGTTCTCGCGCGAGAACCGCTAGCCAGGACGAGCGCTCGCGCATCCTACAGGCTCTCGATGACTGCGGACAGAACCGTGTCAAGGCGGCGCAGCAGCTCGGGATCCCTCGGCGCACGTTTTATCGCCGTCTTCGGGACTACGGGATCGGTTGAGTCACGCGGGTTCCGGGAATGGGTCACTCGAGTTTGGCCGACAATTTCAGGGTGCCGCCGCGGTAATCGAACTTGGCGTCTTCGAACCGTGGCGGGCCAAAGGTCCCTCGGGCGTCACGTGAGGCTCCGTAATCTTCCGTCGGCATCCCGAGGACGTTCGTATCGAGCTTTCCGTTGGCGTTCTCATCGTGATAGGCCGAGATACCGTAGACGCCCGGACGAACCCCTTCGAATCGGCAGAGCGCGCCACGCGTGCCAATTTTGGCCCAGGCGGGCTTCACCGGTTTCGTTAGCCACCCGGCCTCCGCGAACAACGCGCAGACGACGAGGCCATTCTTCGATTTCGGTCGTGTCGAGAATTCGATCACGTTCTCTCGTGGTGAGGACTCCGCAGCCGAAGGACTCGTTGCCGAAAACGCGAGTGATGCACCGATGGTCACGAAGAGTAAGGCGAGGTGTCGGGACGCCATGGACAAGCTATGAGGCGTTCACGGCAGGCGTAAAGCCCCACGCCGTCTCTCGAAGGTTCCGGCCCGCGTGTGGGTGGAATCAAGGGAGGGCGAACTGCGCGATGATCTTGCGGTAAACCGGGCCGGCAAGGGGAACCGCGTCGAGAGCTCGACTGAGCGCGTCGTAGTAGTCGCGTTGCTCGACGATGCGACCGCCGGAGATCACGCAACGTGTGACCCCTTCGATGTCGAGGTGTTGTTGTAGAAACGGAGCTTTGAACGAGAGTCTGAATCGCCCGAAGATGCGCTCCTCGGATTCGAGACCGTCTTCGATACGCATCGAAAATGGTGTAAACCGAGTCGCCATGTGTCCCATGAGGCGCAGAAAGCCTTCTCGACCACGGAGCGTTTGAATGGGGCTCTCGTAGCGAAGGTCTTCAGCGTACAGCGGCCGGAGGGCGTCGAGTGCTCGTGCGGGATCGCGCTCGAAAAGCGCGACCGATTCGGAAAGTCGAGCCAGCAGGGTGGTTGGAGGGTGTGGATTCATGGAACCTCGCTCGGCGCGAACGTCTTCTGCTCGACGCGGCGTTGCTTCAGGGTTTCGTAAGCGATCGTCGTCGTGAGGAGCATGAGCAGGCTGTAGTAAGCATCCTCGACGGGAATGGTGCCCATCCGCACACCCACGATGTGTTGCGAGGCGTACCAGACGACTTCGCCATCGATGAAGGCACCCGTCAATACGCCGTTCATCAACAGAAACGGAATGAAGGACAGTAAATAGGTCAGGAGGAAGCGGGAGAGGTACCGGGGCCGTAAAAAGAACGTTACGAGAAGCACCACGATGGCCGTGGCTCCAACCTTCAGGCTGCAATAGATGCGCAACGGGTGGGTGACGGCAAGGAGGAGTCCGATCCCAGCAATGGTCGTGAGAACGGGTCGATGGACGCGCGCGAGTGGATCGGTGCGAACGTAATATCGGAGGCACTCGTAAATGAAGAGACAGCCGTAGCTGACGACCGGGAAGAACAGCCACTCTTCGATGGGGAGGTTACCGAGCTGCACGCCGAGGACGTACCGCGGATCGAAGCCCCAGACGTCCCAGGCGACGAACAGCATGTCCATGGGCACGAACAGCGACATCATTAGCCCGATGGCGGCGAAGAGTTCGCGATAATTGCGATGAAACGCAACCCGCTTGTCGAAGCTCAAGCCGAGCGGTCCGAGGAGCGCAAGACCATCCAGAGTCAGATAGAGCCAGCGCATTGGAGACTACCGTCGGTGTAGAGCGGCTCTGGCCTCGCGGATGGCGTTTGGGGTCACCCAAAGCATGCCGAAGCATTCGCCGTTTTCGCGCTCCAGGTGTTTATGGTGCTGCTTGTGGGTTCGCCTGACCGCGAGCAGATACGGACTGCTCGTGTCGCGGAAGAACTTGAGCCTGCGGTGGATGAAAATCTCGTGGACGAGGAAATAGGCCACCCCGTACATCGCGATTCCGGCGCCCACGGCAACGGAGATTACGGAGCCATGCATTGCCCCGAGCATGATCGAGAGCCAACTCGGAACGGCGAAAATGACGAAGAAGGCGTCATTGCGTTGGAGTCGCGTCGGGGAGCCTTGGTGGTGATCGCGATGTAAAATCCAAAGCGGCCCGTGCATGAGATACTTGTGGGTGGCCCAGGCGACCCACTCCATAGCTCCGAAGCTGACGAGCGATACGGCTATGAAATTCAGCTCTTTCATGTGCGGATCCTCGGCGCTATTAGGAAAATCCAACCATGGCCACGAGAACCCAGGGCGCCAACCGATTGCGAGGTCGAGGGCTCGCCTTCTCGACGAAAGCGAACAGCGCGAGAGACAAAACCCACCACGCTGCGTAGTTGCGCATCGGAACGGTGGGGCTCGACCAACGCCAATAGCCCAAGGCGATTGCTGCAGGCTCCATGATCCAATCGAAGAGCGTCATGGCTGAGGCTCCGACGGCCGACTTCGCCATCGTCGGCAGACCCAAACGTCCCACCCCAGCGTGAATCGCATGAATGAGCATCGCCCAGTTGAGTCCGATGACCCAGGGCACACCGAGGCTGCTCGGACCCAAGCGTGCGGTGTATTCGTACGCTCCGAATACGGCGCCTGTTGCAACACCAAGGACTTCGACGAAGAATCCAATGAGCCCGACGATCGCGAGCGCGACGTAACCTCGCCGTCCCAAGGCTTCCGCGTTGAGCCCGAGGAGCAGCGCGGTAAGGCAGAGATTGAGCGCGCTCAAACCGAGTATCGCGGAGCGCATCTTACTCGTGATGCCGAGCGCACCAACGACGTAGAGAATGCCGAGTACCGCAAGGCTTAGGCGAAAACGGACATCGGATGCAACTTCAGAGCGCATGGTCTTCCCGCAGCCGTTCCACTGCGATCTTCGCGGATTTGAGGCACAGCGGGATCCCTCCTCCCGGGTGAACGGTTCCACCACAGAAGTAGAGCGACGCGATCTCGGGTGCGGCATTCGGATGCCGCAAGAAGGCCGACCATTTCGAGTTCGAACTGGATCCGTAGAGGGCGCCCCGATGCGCCGACGTGCGTTGCTCGATCCCCCGGGGATCGAGCGTGTGTTCGACCTCGATGTGGGGTTCGATGACTTCGCCGAGTTGCCGCTCGAGACGGGAAATCACGTCTCTACGCACGCGTGCGATGAGCTCGTCCCAGTTCTGATCGCGATTCGCCGGTGCATTGACCATGACGTACCAATTCTCACAGCCGGTGGGAGCGTCGGCGGGATGATCCTTTGCCGTGGCGTTGACGTATATGGTCGGATCTGCCGATATGGTTCCGTTCTCGAAGATGGCTCTGAACTCGTCGGGATAGTTGGACCCGAAGAAGACGTTGTGGAGCTCCAGCTGCGGGAATTGCTTTCGCATTCCCCAGTAGAATATCAACGCGGAGCTCGAGGGTTCCTGGGTGAGCACCCGCTCGGGCGCAGGTCGTCCGGAGAGCAGCTTGCGATAGGCAGATACGACGTCCATGTTGCACACGACGACATCCGCCAGGCAAGGAACGCCATCGACCAGGACGCCGCGAGCCCGTCGACCTTCAATCATGATTTGAGATACGGCCTTGCCGTATTCGAACCGAACGCCAATCTCCTCGGCCAGGGCCACGAGACTCTTCGTGATCGAGATCATCCCGCCCTCGGGAACGAACGTTCCTACGTTGTGTTCGAGGTGCGGGATCATCGCCAAAATGCCGGGGGCTCGGTATGGACTAGACCCGCTATAGGTCGCCATGCGATCGAAGTATTGGACCAGGTGAGGTTCCGAAAGTCTTCGGACGTTGGTCTCGTGCAAGGTCGAGCTCAGATCGAATTTTCCGAGATGAAACATGGCCTTCGCCACGGCAGCGCTCGTCCATGTGCCGAGTCGATCGATGGGCTTCTCGAGGAAAATGCGGCCAACGAGGGAGTATACCTCAGCCGCGTGCTCGAGGTACCGCTGCACCCGTTCTCTCGGGACGCCGAGCACGCGCTCCGTCTCTTCCGCGAATCGCTCTGGGTCCGTGTAGCCTCTCAAAAACGTTCCGTCTGGATAAAAGTAGTTGCAACCAATTGCCTTCGGTTTGAAAGCAAAGCGTCCTTCTGGGCTCCGATTGGCAATATGGAAGAGTTCGAGCACCAGCTCGGGTAGGGTGAAGAGGGACGGCCCCGCGTCGAAGCGGTAGCCGCCGAGCTGCACGCTACTTAACTTACCCCCAGGGTAGTCGTTGGCTTCCAAGACGGTTACGTCGACGCCGAGGGCGCGTATGCGTATCGACGCCGCAATTCCTGCGATTCCCGAGCCGATGACGATGGCTTTCACGTGGGTAGGGCCTCTAGGGTTGAGCTACTTCGTCGTGATGCCGTGCAGTCTAGGACGAACCGAAGCGAATGGGGAGTCCCGTAGAAAAACCTCGTCTAGCGGCATTGACGTCGGCCGCGGCTCTCCGTATCTGTGAAGAGCCAGGGGGGCACCCCAGGGCCGCGTACTTCGCGCACGGGTTCTTCGAAATCGAGACTCCTCTCTTGGTCTGGAGAGCACCATGGGCACACTAGTAGTCCAAAGTAAGGCAAAACGTCCGAGAGTTGCCGTCATTGGTAGTGGATTCGGCGGACTCGCCGTTGCGATTCGGCTTCAAGCGGCAGGCTGCGAAACCGTTCTCTTCGAAGCTCGAGACAAACCGGGCGGAAGGGCATACGTCTACGAGCGGGATGGCTTCGTTTTCGATGGTGGGCCCACGGTAATTACCGCTCCTGCTGCTTTCGAAGAGCTGTTTGCGGCGGCGGGACGAAAGCTTGCGGACTACACCGAGTTCTTGCCGGTGCGCCCGTTCTACCGTTTGATTTGGGACGATGGCGACAGGTTCGATTACGTCGGTGACAGCGCCGAAATGGTCCGACAAATCGAGCGACGTAATCCTGCCGACGTACGAGGATACCTGGACTTCGTCGAGTACAGCAGAAAGGTTTACGAGCGCGGTTACGAGGGGCTTGCCGCTACGCCATTTCTACGTTTCTCGGAGATGGTCAAGGTTGCACCGGCCCTCGTGCGACTGCGCGCCGACCGCTCCGTATACGACACGGTATCTGCGTACGTATCGGATGAGCACCTTCGTCAGGCCCTCAGCTTCCATTCCTTGCTCGTCGGCGGAAACCCCTTCGACACGAGCGCGATCTACACCTTGATCCACTACTTGGAACGCCACGGCGGCGTCTATTTCCCACGGGGGGGAACGGGAGCATTGGTGCAGGCCTTGCTCAAGGTCTACGGTGAGCTCGGCGGTGAGCTCCGTCTCTCGTCTCCCGTTCTCGGTATTACGGTGGATTCAGCTGGGAGCAGTGTAAAACATCTGGTTTCGACCAAGTTGACCCGGCGAGAACCCTTCGATCTGGTGGTGTCGAACGCCGACGTTCATCACACCTACTCGCGTCTATACGAAGGCAACGTCGATGCGCTCTCAACACAGCGGACTTTGGAACGCAAAAAGTGGTCGATGTCTTTGTTCGTGCTCTACTTCGGCACGGATCGGACCTACGACATCGCTCATCACACCGTAATCTTCGGAGCGCGATACAAGGGCTTACTGGACGAGATCTTCAGGGGTTCGTCTCTTCCTCAGGACTTCAGCTTGTACCTGCACTCGCCAACGGTTACCGATCCCTCTTTGGCGCCTCCGGGTTGTGGTACCTTCTACGTGCTAAGTCCCGTGCCCCATCTCGGCAACGCGCCGCTGGCTTGGGATCACATTGCAGATGAATATGCGGAACGGATTCTCATTGCCCTCGAACGGCACCTTCCGGATCTGCGAAAGCATATCAAAGTGAAGCAGTTCATCACCCCGAGGGATTTCGAACGCGATCTCGGGGCGTACAATGGCTCCGCCTTCTCGGTAGCGCCGGTTCTCCAACAGAGCGCGTGGTTCCGGCCACACAACCGCGATCCGAAGATCCCAGGTCTTTACCTGGTAGGTGCGGGTACGCATCCTGGCGCAGGGCTCCCAGGAGTCGTCGCCTCTGCAAAGGCGACAGCGAGCGTCATTGCACAAGACTTTGGACTAACGGGTTAGACTCGTCCGGTGACCATACTCCCTCGCCTGCTACCGCTGTACCGTGCCATGTCGATTGGTTTCGCCCTCGGATTGGTGTTCGGCTGTTCTTCGGGCGCGGACGATGACCCCACGAACTCCGACGTGGGAGGGGGAACCTCGACGGGCGGTCTCTCTTCCGTAACGAGCGGTGGCGTCGGTGGAAACGGCTCGGGCGGAACGCGGAGCTCAGAAGGTGGCGCTACGGAGAGTCTCCTTGGCGGATCGGGCGGCGCGTCTACGACCGTTACCACGGTGCTCCTACCAAAAGAGAACGGCAACTTCGATTATCAGATTGGTGCGGCCTATCCTCCGCCGAGTGGTGTGGAGGTGATCAGTCGCGATCGCAATAGCGCGCCTTCGCCATCCGTTTACAACGTATGTTACGTCAATGGCTTTCAGGTCCAACCCGACGAAGAGACCTTCTTTCTGACGGAACACCCGGAGCTGTTGCTTCGCGACGACGCTGGCAATCCGGTAATCGACGAGGACTGGCAAGAGATGCTTCTCGACACCAGTACCGAAGCCAAGCGAAGCGCAATCGCGGCGGTCGTGGGCAGTTGGATAACCGGGTGCAAAGTTTCGGGGTTCGACGCAGTGGAGATCGACAACCTCGATAGCTATTCGCGCTCGGGTGGCCGTCTCGAGGAGGCCGACAACGTAAGCCAAATGGCTCTTTTCTCGGCCTTGGCTCATAGCGCGGGGCTTGCGATCGCCCAGAAAAATTCCTCGGAGTTGCTCGATCGCGCTACCTCGATGGGAACGGACTTTGCCGTCGTCGAGGAGTGCAATCGATACGACGAGTGCGACGCTTATCGTTCCGTCTATGGCAATCGCGTCTTCGTGATCGAATATCGTGTGGAGGACTTCCGTCTGGGCTGCGCCAATTTCCCTGAGCTCGGGATCGTACTCAGAGACCGAAACGTGACCGCGCCAGGCAGCGCGTCCTACGTCTTCGACGGATGCTGAATTGCGTAAGTCGGTCCACCATCGCGATGGGGCGTGAGCCACTGCACCCCTAGGTGCCGCGGTTCAGCCGTCCTCTGAACCCTCAGCCAAGTCCGCGACGCTTGCGGGTCAGCATCGAAGGGGAGTCCGGCAGACTCTTTACTTTCGGCAGCTGCATCTTGTGACGCATGGCGAGCAGCCGCATGGCTGTAGTCGCGCCAATCACGACGGCGAGCCGGAGCGGGAGCGACACCGCGACGAACCCCATTGCCCAGTAGAGCGCGCCTCCGAGTAGTGCGGCCGTTGCGTAAAAATCGCTCCTCAAAACGGCAGGGATTTCCCTCACCAGGAGATCCCGAATCACACCACCTCCAGTGGCCGTGATCGCGGCCATGAAGGTAATGGTCAGTGGTCCGCCGTGTCTCGCCTCCGTGCTCGCCGCACCGATTGCAGCAAAGACGCCCAGGCCGAAGGCGTCGGCGAGCATCACGAGATCCCAATGCCGTGCGATTCGGTTCTTGCCCAACAGTGCGAGGCCGCCGCCAGCCAGGCAAACGATCAGATAGGTTTCGTCCCGCAACGCCGACGGCGGGGTGGCGCCGAGCAAGACATCCCTCACGATCCCTCCACCCACGCCGGTGCACACCGCAAGGACCGCCAGACCGAGCCAATCGAGCTCGTGCTTTACCGCGCGAAAAGCTCCAGAGATGGCGAACGCGAGAGTTCCGAAGAGATCGAGAGCGGCGAGTATCGTCACGGCGCGACGCCCTACCAGGCACATCGACGATGTGACAGTGGTTTCGTTCTGCGTACTCGATTCGCCGCGGCCAATGCTCTCTGTCACGCAAATTGCCCTCGAACCACTGGCCAGTCCTCGGACCGACTCGAAGTCGATTCGAAGTCTTCCCGAGTGGTCGAGTTCGGTGCGTCGTGTGCACGTCGAGCTTGCGTCACGTCGACGGACGGATCGGGCCGGCATCCCGTGTTTCGTCCACGGCGAACACCATCGCTGAGACGCAGAGTCCAGCTGAGTCGACGGGACAACCGGGTGGCGTCTCGTGTTTCGTTGACGTCAGTCGACGGTCGCGGATTACACGCCCGATTGCAAATCTGCAATGTGGGGTGCGTCATCTGTTCCCCGTCATGCGCTACGCCTAGAAGCGGTTCCATGGGTCCTCGCCGCTGGGCGGCGGATGGCGCCGATTCGTGCACTCGCATATCGGATGATCCGTGTTCCATTTTCTTCCGGCTGGTGCGTCGCGGTTGAAATTGACCTTTCGACATTACACTCGAGATGCGTCCGCAGCGGTGCGTGCCGTTCGGCGAGAGCACACAACGAAGGGCCGCGAGTACTCCGCGCAAGGAGCTAGGACACCGTAAGGATCGGCGAAATGGGCAGTTTCCGCTCAAGGAAGGCGCTGTCTCACGTCTTTTAATCTTGCGATGAATCAACGTAGGTTTCCTGCGAATCGGTTGTGAAGCGGTGCGTTTCCTCGTCGGGAGACGCATGGCAAAAAATTGTGGGTTCCGCGGGGATGCGTGTAATTCACGCACCAAAAAACTCGACCGAGCGAGCCGTACCGAAAGCATGCAGCAGCTGTGCGTGTCTGCCTCTTGCATGGATTTTCTGCGGCATTTCCGCAAATCGAAGTCATTTCTGGGCCAAGCCCTTCGGGAGCTCAACTCGAGTATTCCAATCGAGCGAAGCGATGATAAGCTCTCGCATCTGGGGAGTGGAAAGGTGGAGTTGATGTCCCACGGTGACCCTCCGCTGTGTGAATTCACCGACTCAGTATTGACTCATGGTCGACACTATCCTCGTTATTCATCATGACCTCGAGGTTGCCCAACGCTACGCGCGATGGCTTGCAGAAGCGGGCTGGAACGTCAGCATCGTGCCTCGTCGTGACCAGTGGCAACCTTCGGACGAGAACCCATTGCCGAGCTTGGTGATCGGCGCGGCTCGAGGCGCGCAAGGCGACTTCGATTCGCTCGTCGCCACCATACGTGCGCACGCGCCGCGTTGCCGCTTGATCGGACTGACAGCGAAAGGTGCATCGGCGGCTGGGACGCAGACGGAGGGGCTGGACGAAGTCCTCGTCGAACCATTGGAGGAGGAGGATCTCTTGGTTGCTGCCGGGCGTACCCTGGGCGGCATACGAGTCGACCTCGAAATGGAATCGGTGTCGAATCTCGAAACCTGGGCGTCCCCCAGTTCGAGGTCGTTGTACGAACACGCGCGACGAATCGCTGAGCACGATCGGAGCGCGTTGCTACTCGGCGAGAGCGGGACCGGTAAGGAACACGTGGCGCGATGGATTCACCATCACTCCCAAAGGTGTCATGGGCCCTTCTACCGGATTGATTGCGCCGCGTTGTCTCGGGAACATGCGGAGTTCGAGCTGTTCGGACAAGACACCGGCGCGCTGACGGGCTCGCGCCGCCGCAAGCGGGGACGCTTCGAACTCGCCGCGTGGGGAACCATTCTGCTCGATGAGGTGGGTGAACTCGACCCAGCCCTGCAAGCAAAACTCTTGGCATTCCTCGACTCCCGAAACCAAGCGCGAGTTGGGGGAGAGCGCGGTGTGTCCATCTCGGCGCGAATCATTGCTTCCACTCAACGGGACCTGCTCGTCGATGTGGAGCGAGGCGCATTTCGTAGGGACCTCTATTATCGGCTCGCTGCAGTTCCGCTTCGGATCCCACCGCTCCGCGAACGCTTGGAAGACGTGCCGCAGCTCGTCGACGAGCTCCTCGTCGGTCTTCGTCGTGAGCTTGGGCTTGCGTCCCGTCCGACGATCGAGGGTACGGCGCTGCTGGCGCTGCGGCGCTATTTTTGGCCGGGCAACGTGCGGGAGCTCAGAAACGTATTGGAGCGCGCTTTGGTGCATTCTCGTGATGGTGTGGTGCGGCGTGAGCACATCGAGGTCTCGGCGGCACGCGAGGAATTCGAGATCGTGATTCGCTTTCCTTCGCAAGGTCTCAATTTACACGAGCTCACGAGAGACGTGGCTCGACGCGTCGTCGCAGAGGCATTGCGCAGGGCGTCGAGCAAGCAAGAAGCTGCGCGTCTTCTCGGTATCTCTAGGCATGCGCTCGCTCACCAGCTTCGAGTTCTCGGTCTCGAGGACTCTCGTCCCAGCGGCGAGTTCGCAATTGGAGAAACAGCCGCCGATCCCGAAGAGAATCTCGGTTGACGACTTCCCAACTCTGACGACGTGCGGGACTCGAGAATCGAGTGAACGCGCTTACGTCGCCGGGCAACCCAAGGTTTGCAGCAACCTCGTCATCGCGGGCATGCCGCAGGTGTATATCGAGTGAACGCGCTCACGGCGCCGGGCGACCCAAGGTTTGCATCAACCACGTCATGGCTGGACGTGCAGTGCCGTTGCGAATGAGGCCGCTATCGGGCGCTTGACTCCAAGTTTTCCCGTATATCCAGCCCCAGATGGTAACCCCTTTGATGTAGTTGGTTTCGAGAAAGAACGGGATGTGTTCCTTGTACTTCGCCAGCTGTGCATTGTCGTCGGTCGTGCTGATGTCGTACTCGGTGATGTATACGGGAAGGCCAGTGTCTTGGTTCAGTTTCGCAACGAGCTCCTTCATCGTTGCTGTCGTCACCTGTGCATGATCCAGATCATGCGATTGTGCGCCTACCGCATCGATCGGGGCGCCAGCGGCTTTGGCGGTCTTCACGATGTCGATGAAGTGCTGATTCTCTGAAGGCCACTCGATGTTGTTGTAGTCGTTGAGAATCAAAATCGCATTGGGACAAGCCGTCCTTGCCCAAGTAAATGCGTTGATGATCCACTTCCACGTCCCGTTCGTTCCTCCCCCAATGGCATCGGCATAGGCAGGAGTGGTGTGCGGCGGTGGCTCGTTCACGACGTCGATGAGCTTGGTCTCGGGATATCGCTTACAGAACTCCGTCATCCAGCTCTTTACGTGAGTTTCAGTGATGCTACCCGACGGCTGCTGATTACCCCAAACGAAGGTGTGTTGCTTGAAGATGACCTTGTTCTTCGTCGCATAGCCGTAGATCGCGTCGAGCGCCGACCAATTGAACGAACTCGTGGGAGAGGTCTGAACCGAGCCCCACTTGCCGGCGTTTTCTGGCGTGATCTGATCCCAATACTTCGAAAACGTCTTTCCTCCCGTGTCGCAAGCGTTGTCCGTCGTGATGTTTCCAACGAACTTCGAGAGCGTGCTCGCGGACGACGTGCCGCCACTCACGCTCGAGCTTCCACCCGTAGCACTCGAGCTTCCACCGCTGTGCGTCGCCGTGCCCGTGCTCGTGTTTCCTCCCACGGTGACGGGGGCACTCGTCGTCGATGTCGGACCACTGCCGCCAATGGCCGTCGAATATCCTCCTGCCGAGGTGACCGGTCCCGAACCCTCGGACCCGTCGTCACAACCGAGCGAGCCGAACGTGCAACATAGAATGAGTGACGGCAATAATTGGTTGGATCTTCGCACGAGTGACTCCGTCGGGAGAGAAAGCTCCCTGTTGGAGTATGCCCGACGGCGCTCGAAGTGATCGAGTCGATCTGCAAATCTGACATGGCTGCCGTGGGTCGGTCGCTTGTTCGCGTCCCCTTCGGATCGGATGACGTTTTCGCGACGCAAATGCGTGATTGGGTTTAGGGCGACGTAGGGACGTTGCGGTGCGCCATGCGATGTAGGGACGTTGCGGTGCGCCATGCGATGTAGGGACGTTGCGGTGCGCCATGCGATGTAGGGACGTTGCGGTACGTCATGCGACGACGCGACGGGGCTCGTCAGGCGTGCGTTGCAGGGGAAACGTCCGGAAGGAAGCGTGCGGTCGGTGTTGGCGCGGCGCGCCTCGATTTCGTTGTTACGACGACCAAAACCAAAAGAGGCCGAGCCGCTGTCACGTATCGCTCGATGTTCGTTGGAACCCCTGTGTGGACTACGACGCGTAACGCGTCCATCTGCGCGTGGTGGAGAAGCGACGCGCGTCGGGTGATACGCGAGAGGTCGATCGAGTCGAGTGCAGAAAACGAGCGCGGCTCCCGTTCACGTCCGTTCTGGAGTGATTGGGAGCCGTGGGTGCTCGAGCCGTTTCGTCAGGGACTGAGTGCGAAGCAGTAGATGGCTCCGTAGCCACCGGAACAGCCGACGCAACTTCCCGTGCCGTTTTGGCTCCCGGTGTTCACGCCAGCGGCACATCCCGGAGCCGTGTGATCCGACATCCAATTGGTGGCGGAAGTCGCTGTTCGTGGCCAGGAATGGCCAATCTGTGGCTTGCCGGTGGAACCTGTGGAACTCGTCCAGTCGTTGCACGTGTTGGCGCGCGATGTCGTGCCGATCCCCTCCCGACGTATTCGTCCCAGTGAGGACGTCGTGATTGTCTACGGGAGAACCACTTGCATAGTGATTCGGCGTGCCGGTCTCGTTGGGAAGATCGTTCTTGATGACGGTATCGGCGGTAGCGGGCCGCGCACTCAAGAGATCCTGCTTCGTGTTCGCGACGAGCCGCCCCAGTCGGTCGTACCAAGGTCCAGTGCCGACGCGATCGATTGCATTGACGGGTGTTCCACTGGGTCCAGCAGTGACACTAAGGAAGGCACGCCATTGCTTTGCGCCAGAACCGGGCATCGACTGCTCGGCAATCGTGGCGCAGATCTTGTCCGCACCGGAGAGCCCATCACTCAGGCCGTATCGAAGATCGCCACCGAAGCCATTCGAATTGCCAGCAAGAGCGAGTAGCGCTGTTTGGCTCGTCACGAAGAAGCTGAATTTGGCAAGACCACTCGTGCTACCTGTCGTCGTTCCTCCCGCACTCGTAGAGCCTCCAGTGGAGGTCGTTCCACCGCTGCTCGTGCTTCCTTGCGTACTCGACCCCGGAGTGCCAGCGGTGCCACCCGTGGCACTCGAGCTGCCAGCGGTGGCTGCTCCACCAGCGCTCGACGCCGTTCTTCCCCCTAGGGCTGAGGTGGTCGATTTGACCGTGCCACCGCCGGCGCCGCTCGTAATCGCGGATCCCTGACCGCCACTACTCGTGGGTTGCGTCGTGCCGACGGACGTCGTGCCTCCGACTTCACTTGTGTCGTCCGTCGTACCCGAATCCGAACCACCGCAGGCAAATTGAGCGAATGCCAATAAGCTGCCAAGAATGATGCGAGAAGAGGAAAGTCTCATCGTAGATCTCCGTCCGACGCCGATTCCGCCGGCGTAGGTCTTGAGGGAAGGCTGTCAAAGTCGAGCCCACCGCCGGCAGTGTTGAGAGCTGGCTGTCGTGGCTCAGGTTTGGTTGGCCACGGTATCGAGGTCCGGGCCGGTCGGCGCTCTCGGGCGCGGTTCCATCCGTGGTCGCAAGTCACCCGCGATTAGGCAGACCACTCGAGTGGATGGACGTCTTTCGAAGACGACGTGCCGACGTTGCGAAACCGTTTTCGTCGAGGATTGCTCTGCGTCTTGCGCGTCGAATGACGAGCCATCAACGTGGTCACGTCAAGGCGATGGGAAAATGCGTTTCGTCCGCCTTCACGGCTGCGAATGTGGGGCAGCCGTCGGCTGTCGTCCAACGACAATCGTTCGAACGGTGTCTGTCCGATTGGATTGTCTGCGTTCGAAGCAATGCAAAAGGACGATTCTACGGTGCGCATCGGAATGACGAGTTGGATGACCTGGGCTGCCTTCGTTCGACGCAATGGACTTTGGAGCGACGGTGCCGCCTGCCATTGCGACGCTGAGGCCCCACTGGGTCGTGTCTTTGCGATCCAGTACGTCTGAAAGTGCATGCGGTTCGATGCGCGTCGACGTCGCGTTGCGGAGAGGTGCCTTCGCACCTCTCCGTCCAATCGCGCACCGGCGCCTTGCGCCGTTACGATGTTGCCACCGAGCCGAGTTCGGTTCCGACGGCGCGCCGTCGTGCGCATGACATCGCGCCACCTACGGCAAAGTGCTCGTGTCCATCAAGTGCAAAGCGTGTCGTGGGCTCTTGGTGACTGGTGGTCAAGCGAATCGTTCGAGCGATGTGGCATCGAGACGGGCAGGGGCGAGGCTCCTTACGTTTGCTCACTTCGCCCCTTGCCGTGGCTAAGGACATCACTCGTCCGAATCTGTCGGATAGCGAGCGACGTATTCTCTCGTGGACGCGAAGTGGTGGCGTCAGGTCGAGTTTTCGTTAGTCTTGGAGGATGGCGAAGATCCCGTGGAGGAACGAGGTCGCGGAACTGTTGGAGCAATGTGCGGCGGCAATCCGGAGCCGCAACGATCGACAGGCCATCGCGAGTCTTGGCACGGCAATTGGTTACCTGCAGCAGGCCGAGGAAAATGGAGATCGGACTGCGATTGCGCTCTTGGCGCAGACGGGAACCGTGACTCCCGATGATCGAACTCAGCGATTTTCTTACGCTCCAGGGGAGCTCGAGGCGCTCGTCGGCATGCGACGGGGTTGAGCCTCGGTTCGATTGCTCGTTTCAGTGAGAAAGCGAGGTCGGAAGCGGAGCGAAGCGGGGCGCTCGACGACCCCGGAATCTCGTCGAAGAAGCTCGTTTGCGTGTGGAAGGGGGCGATATCTCGTGCGGCCGCAGCGCCCCAAACCGGCTCTAGTGGCTGATCTACTCTGACACGCGGTAAGATCCGTTGTCTTTCTGAGGGGCCCCGCTGACGAGGCTGCCAGGGGATTGGGAGTACGACGGTGCAACACTCTGCCCTAGTGGGATCTTCGACGCTGACGAGCGCGGCTTCGTGCGTATGGTGGATCGCTGGTGGTGCACTTTCGTGCCTCTGCGTCGTCCTCGCGTACCTGCGCGCCAGACCGTCGAGCCATCGAGACGTCCGCGCTCTTGCCTTGGTATGGCCCTTCGGCTTCGTGCACGTTGCTGCAGCTCAGCCGAGCACACTCGTCGCGGTCGGCGCGTCTCGAGACCCAGGGGCAATGCTCGCGACGACGGTGTTCACGGTCGTCCTCGTTGCATTGTCTTTCCTCGCAGCATTGGCACTTGGTGTGCTTTGCCTGAGGCTACGAACACGCGCGTCGAGGAGACGGAAGACCGAGCGAGACGAGCTCGAGGAGTCGGCGCGAAAGTGGCGCGACCTATTCGAGAATTCGAGCGACGCCATCTTCGTCCACGACGCAGCGGATGGACGGATCATCGAAGTCAATCGAACGGTCTACGCCATGTATGGGTATACCGCCGAGGAGTGCGCAACTCTTTCGATTTCCGATTTGAGCGCTCCAGGATTCGAGCGGCTTCAACAGCGAGTGTTTTCCGAGGTCATCGAGTCAGCTGCCAAGGAAGGTTCCGTGTTCCTCTGGCAAGCCAAACGCAAAGATGGAACCGAGTTTCCCGCGGAAGTGACCTTGAAGCACACCTTTCTTTCGGGACGCTCACGGATCGTGTCTGGCGTGCGCGACATCTCCGAACGGGTGGCACAAGCAACCGCTCTCCAGCGTGAGCAGACCTTCGTCAGTACCCTTCTCGATAGCCTACCCGGGGCGTTTCATCTGTATGATCGCGACCTGAGGCTTCAACGTTGGAATCGCAACCTGGAGCTTTCGATGGGCTACTCTGCCGAGCAACTCCGCAACATGCCCATGGAGCGATGGTTGCCCGCGCCAGAGCGAGAGCCCCTGCTTCATGAGCTCCGCGCGTGGCTACTCGAAGGCCAGGGCAGCATTACGCGCGAAGCTCGACTCGTGCGCGCCGACGGGATGCTCGTTCCCTTTCTGATCACCGCAGCGCGGCTCGACACCCACGAGGGACCGATGCTCATGGGGTTGGGTTTGGATATCTCGAGCTTGACCGCCGCGCAGGAGGCGTTGCGAGAAAGCGAAGAGCGATACCGAGTCGTCTTCGAGAGTGCCGAAGATGCGATCTTGCTCGTTTGTGACGAGCGTTTGGTCGATTGCAATCCGCGAGCGATTCGAACCTTTGGATGCGAGACGCGTGAACAACTTCTGGCGCTCGCACCGGAGGCTCTCTCTCCCGAGTCACAAACGGACGGAGCGGATTCCTGGCCCACCTTCGATGCCCGTATGGCTTCTGGGCTCCGTGGGGAATCTCAACATTTCGAATGGCTGTATCGTCGCGTGGATGGGACACCGTTTCTTGCCGAGGTCAATCTGAACCGAATCGTGTTGCGCGGTATTGCGCACCTGCAGATTCTGATCCGCGACATTACCGAGAAGCGACGGCTCGAGGAACGCCTCGTGCAGGCGCAGCGGCTCGAAGCAATTGGTCATCTTGCGGGAGGCGTGGCGCATGACTTCAACAATCTGCTCACTCCGATCCTCGGACGCGTGGAGCTCATGCTTCTAGACGTTCCAGAGGGCGAGCCAATGCGGCAGGATCTGATTGAAGTGCATGCCGCGGCCCAGAGAGCCAAAGTGCTCACGAGACAGTTGCTTACATTGGGACGTCGTGCGGTCCTCGAGGTGGCTCCCGTCAATCTCTGCCAATTGATACTGGGCATGGAACGCCTCCTGCGTGGCCTACTGCGCGAAGACATCGAGTTGAAGCTCAACTTGGATCCAGACGAGGTGATCGTGCGGGCAAATCCGTCTCAACTCGAGCAGGTCGTCATGAACCTCGTCGTGAATGCACGCGATGCGATGCCCAACGGGGGATTCGTTTCATTGGGAGTGACGAAACAAGAGGTGGACGCCGACTTCAGTTCGACCGAGCGCGCTTGTGCCCCGGGCCTTTACGCCGTCGTCACGGTCTCGGATACGGGGACGGGCATGTCTTCCGAGGTGAAACGGCGCCTCTTCGAGCCCTTCTTCACGACGAAGTCCGTCGGCAAGGGGACCGGCCTCGGGCTGTCGACGGTGTTCGGAATCGTCGAACAGCATCGCGGTACGCTAACGGTTTATAGCGAACTCGAGCGCGGCTCGACCTTCAGGGTCTTCTTGCCGCTCGAAAAGGGTACGGCGTCACATCCAGTGCCGCCAGAAGTCGCTAGTGGTCAATTCGACGGCAGCGAGGCCATTCTCGTCGTCGAGGATGACGCATCCGTGCGAGAGTTCACGTGTCGTAGTCTCGAGAAGTTCGGATATCGCACCACGGCTGCAGCATCTCCCGAAGAGGCCATTGCGAACTTCGATCGGCTCGCGGAATCACCGAGTCTGCTGCTGACGGACGTAGTCATGCCCGGAAGAAACGGGCACGAGCTCTACGACGAACTTCTCAAGAGACGGGGCGACCTTCGGGTACTTTACATGTCTGGATACTCTGGGGATACGATCTCGCACCAGGGGGTCTTGGATTGAGGCGTAGTACTCCTGCAGAAGCCCTTTCCTGTTCGAGAATTGGTCGCGAAGGTGCGTCAAGTCCTCGACGCCACTCCACCTCACTCCGGAAGAGCGTCGGGGGAGGTGGGTAGGTGACGCCGCCGTCCGCTCTTCGTCATGGAGACGTTCGAGAGCGGACCCAGAGCTCGATTGAAGCCGATGTGCCCATTCTCGTGAAGGATTGGCCGATGAGTTCGCGAACTCGTTCACTGCCCTGACAATGCGAATCGAGGGCGATGGCATTGACTCGTTCGATCGCGCCAATCGCAACCGAGTCGGTGACGGTGTTGTCCGGGAATGCCTGTTCCGGCTTGCTTTTCGCGAATTTGCGCACGTCGTAGACGCCTGGTCGTGGAATCGTCGTGCAGACGTACCAGCCAAGGACATTGGGTTGGGTCGCGAGCGACGACTCGTCAGTGAAGTGAATGGGGTCGACGTACCAGTCTCGAAGCGGCCCCGACGGATTGGCGTATTCGTGAATCGCCCGAAGGAACACTAGCTCTCGCGCCACGTCGTTCGAGTCCGCCCCGCCTCGATTGGGTTGCCAAATGACGTGAGTTGCCTCGACCTGCTTCCAAACGGTCAGCGTGTCGTGCGGAGAGCCATGCTGCAGGTAGTCGATGGCACCTTGCCACCCCGTTTCGTCGGTCACGATCTCGACGTTCGTGCCCAAACGCAGGCGAAAGTTGTGGAGGATGGCGTGCATTTTCGGCCGCAATCTTCGACCAAGATACTCGAGCGTGTTGGGCAAAGCGTTGCGCGTCTTACGTTGCGGCGTGTAACTGGACGCCAAGTAGTCGAGCGTTGCCTGAAGCGACGCCTTACCGTTCATGGCATGACGCGGTAGGGCTAGCAGATCCGCACCCCAAACGAACTGGAGACCCACCATCGGCACGAGGCACGCCCTAGCCACGCGACCGCTCTGCCAGACGCGCACCAGGATCACCGCGGTGACGGCGGCGATCCATGGCGTCAGGGTCTGAAGGAATCGTTCCTGATGGGAGGTGATCGACCAAACCATAAGGGCGGCCTGGATCCCGAGAACCTGTGTCAGCAAGCGCAATGGACGCTTGAGCATGAACGTTGCCGGAATCAGCAACGTGAAGAGCGATCCGTACAGTGGGAGAGCCTTGTTTTCCCACGTGAAGCCACCGTCAGGCGACAGCGAGAAGTTGATCGTCGCAAGTAGCGCATTCTTCCACTTCTCCCAGCCGACACCGGTGGGCTTGCCTTGGGTGGGCCAGTAGTAATTGGCTACCCACTGCGCTGCATCGGCGTGGAAGGGGTGGGCGTGAAACCACCGATTGAGCAACGGATAGAATGGGTCACCGTAGAAGAGTAGATTTTTCAGCCAATGAGTGGTCGATACCGCGACGGCGGAGGCGATCCACGCGAGGGAAGCGGCAGGCTTGCGATGGCGAACCGCGATCCACAGCACGGCGCAGGCAGCCGGTGGTACTAGGTAGCTGGCTTGGTACTTCGAGCAAGCCGCACCAGCGAACAACGCGCCCGACAACAGCCCTTCTCGCCAATTGGGGCAGCGCTGGAAGCGCACTAACCCCAAAATGACGAAGGGGGTGAAGAATGCGAGGAACGTGGTCCGCTCCCGTACTCAGGCTCGAGTCGTAGACGAATATGCCCGGGAATAGGAAGAAGACTGCGGTCGCGTAAAGGACAGGCTTTCGTAGTAACTTGCTCGCGAGTGCCGAAACACCGACGAGTGTGAAAGCGAGCAGGAGAAACTCGATGTGCGAGGCGAGCAACGTTTGCTCGTAGAGGACGCCGGGGGAGAGCAACGCCCAGGTGTAGAGAAAGCTCGAGAGGTGTGGGTAGGCTCCCAGAAACCACCCTTCTCGAAAGGGCACGACGGCTCCCGCTGCCACGTATTGCTCGGCTATTGGGAGATGATACCACTGTGCATCGTACGACAGGTTGTTGGGGTAAACGATATAGGCGTAGACGATGGCCAGGCACACTCCGATGAAGAGCGCGGCGACGAACTCGTACCATCGACGTGGCGCGACGAGGTGCACACCGAACCGCTTCGTTCGCCGGTGAATCCGTCGAAGATCGGTGAGTAGTCTCGACGCTGTGACACCGATCAAGAGGAGCGGAAGTCCCCAGAATAGCCCACCGCTGAACAGTCCGAGCGAGCCGCAGACGAACATCGACAAATAGAAGACGACGACGCCGAGGGGCAGGGAGAGGGCGACCCGTTCGAGTAACCGGGGCGGTGTGGGAAGTATCGCCGCAAGCACACGCCAACCGGACGAGAAACATGCCAACCCGAAGAGCAGCGTGTAGCTCCAGATCTCGGCATACGTCGGGAACAGCCATTGAGCGATGGGATGGATTCGATTCAAATACCAGCCAAAGAATCCGGTCGTCCCGAGGAGAGCCAGCGCTACGGCGATAGGACGCGTACGCGTCGAGCGCAGCCTGCGGACGAACCAGAAGGAGTGAATGGCGCGGCTCAAGTTCTCGATCGTCGGCATGAGAAAGGCGGCCTCGACGTGATTTCCGCCGGCCCGATCTTTGACCGAAAGCCGGTATTGGGCAACCGTTTGCCCGAAGGGCGCGCTAGTGCCGCTCACCGGCGGCCCGCTCGCCGGGTTCGTGGGTTCGTGGGTTCCGTGGCAGTCGCTTGCGGTTCGGTGCGATCGAGCAGATACCGAGGAGGCAGCTTCGCTTGCGGCAGCTTCGCTTACGGCAGCTTCGCTTTGAGCTCTTCGGCAGTGGGTCCCGAGGGAACGGGTGTTCGCTTCGCTTGCGGCGCGCGAAAGCCGAGATGTCGACGAGGCAAGGACGGGAATGGCAGCCCCACGGCGTTCGCTCGGTCCGTGGCGACTCGGGCATTGGTCCGGAGCCCTTTCGTGCTACTCGGCGATCCGAATCGTTCGCCATGCCCTATCCCGATGCAGTCGTGAAGCCATGAAGAAAGGGAGTCGCAGTCGCGTTCACGTCGAGGAGTCCCACCGCTGGGTATTCAACCAAATGGCGGAGGACTACGACGCTCGCCCTCCGTATCCACGGACGCTCATCGACGCTTTGACGGCATGGGGCACGACAGCGGGTCCGAGGGTTTGCGATTTGGGTGCAGGCACGGGGCAGTTGACGCTTCCTTTGGCATCCCACGGGTTTGCCGTCACGGCAGTCGAGCCTGCACTTTCGATGTTGGAGCAGCTCCGCAGAAATGCCGCGGAACGCTCGATCGACGTGAGATTGCTACACGCCGCGGCGGAATCGGTTCCCGTCGAGCCGGCGTCCTTCGATTGGGCACTGATAGCGGACGCATTGCATTTCATCGACGCCGAAGCTGCTGCGCGAGAGCTCGCGCGCATACTCGTCGTTCGCGGGCGCTTGGCCGTGATCACCTGCGAATTTACCCCCACCCCGTTCATGCGTGAGGTCATTGGCCTCATGCAGGCGTCGGCCCCTCGTCGACCGCGCAACGTCGTGGCGCGGCGGGCCCAACTGTTTGGCGTCGGCAAGTTCTTGAGCGTCGAAGAGACCAGGTTTTTCGATCAGACGCCAGTCGATCCCGAGGCCCTCGAGCGCATTCTCGCGACCATATCGTTCATTGGTCCTGCAATGAACGAGCATCGAGCCGCCGTCTTTCGCGAACGGCTTCGAGCCATTGCACATCCCCCAATTTGGGCTCGCACCTTTACCTTGCACACGGCTCGCCGTGGTCTCGCGCAGCCGAGTCCGCCGCGATCGCGAGGAACGCGCACGCGATGAGTCCTCGAATCTTCGAACGCAGCACGGCGAAGACGCACGCTTACGTGGCATGGCGCGTCGCGCGCGTTCGCGTCGGTGCCTACGCAGACGTTCTCAAGCCCAATAATCGAAGTTTCTTGTGGAAACCCTCGCGCGTCATTCCCAAGGCTTTCGCCGTTTGGGTCTTGTTGTTTCCGTGCTCGCGAAGCGCGATCATCACGAGCTGCTTCTCGACCTGTTCGACCATTTCCTTGAGGGTGCCGGAGGTCACGTGGGCACCCGTCGTCGGTGGAGAAGATCCGCGGATCTTCGGACTGATGTGCTCTAGAGTCACGAACGAGGAATCATCCGCCTGAATGACGAGCCGCTGGATTTCGTTCTCGAGCTCGCGGACGTTTCCTGGCCAGTCGTAGTCCGACAATTTGGCGATGACTCCTTCGGATAGCCCGAGCAGCGCCTTGCGATACTCTTTGGTGTATCGCTCGAAGAAGTGGTTTGCGAGCAAGGGAATGTCGGTTCGTCGCTCGCGCAAGGGAGGGACGGAGAGCGGGAAAACCTTGAGTCTGAAGTAGAGATCTTGACGGAACCGCCCTTCTGCGACCTCCTTCTCGAGGTTGCGGTTGCAAGCGGCGACGATCCGCACGTTGACCTGTTTGGTGTGGTGCGCGCCGAGAGGACGGATTTCGCCTTCCTGGAGGGCCCGAAGTAGCTTGGCTTGGAGCGAGAGCGGCATTTCCGTCACTTCGTCCAAAAACAACGTGCCACCGTCGGCAAGTTCGAACAGCCCCTTTTTGTCTTCGGATGCCCCGGTGAATGCGCCGCGACGGTGTCCGAAAAGCTCGCTTTCGAGAAGGTTCTCGGGAATTGCTCCGCAATTCTGTGCGACGAAGAGGCGGTCGGCTCGTGGTGAGCGCGCGTGAACGGACGCTGCAACGAGCTCCTTGCCCACGCCGGTTTCGCCCTCGATGAGTACCGTCGCGCGTGTCTTGGCGACGCGTTCGATCTGATCGAAGAGCTTCAGCATGGCTGGGCTCTTGCCGACGATGCTGACCTCTCGCGAGGAGGGTTGCGCCTGATGCCTCAAATAGCGATTCTCACCGCCAAGCTCTTGCTCGAGGAGTTCCAGCCGCTGTTCGAGTGCACTGTTGTGAATTGAAAGGGACGAGGTGCTCGCCAAAAGTCCGAGCGCGTCGAGATCTCGTCGCGCGAACATGGCGGGGGCTGCGCGGTTGTCGAGCTGCAGTACGCCGATGATTTCCTCCCGGTACCAGAGTGGAACGGCAATCGTGCTCTTGATGCTGGCGCCGAGGAGCGATTCTGTCGCGAGGCTTCCAGAGGGTGCGTCGGCGGCGAGGACCGCTTCGCGATCGTCGATGACTCTTCGAAAAACGCTACGGACCAAGATTGGCGCGCCTTCGTCGGATTGCACGGTGCCGTCGTTCTCTCGGACGCGACAGAGCACGACCACGTATTCATGGTTTTTCGCAGCGGGATTGGCGAGGTCTTCGCGCAAGACGAGGGTGACGTGGGTCGCGCGCGGGACGAGCCCAAGTGCCGCGTCGGCAATGGCCGTGAGCAGCTCGGAGAAGCTACGGCTGCTCAGGATGCGTCTGTCGAGAGCAGTGAGCTGTTCGAGCAACCGACCCTCGGTTGCGGGATCAGCGAGCTTGCCCAGCTTTCCGAGGGGACGCGTCTCGAAGATTTGGGACGCCTCCGTACCCAGGTGGAACTTCGCGCGGAGACGTATGGCGTCCTTGAGTTCGTCGCTGCCGAGCTCGATTTCGTCCTCGGGCTCGAGGGTGATTCTCGGCGTCGTATCGTCGACGGGAACACTGGTGCCGCGCCGAATGACCGTGGTCTTTCCCGCACAGCAATTGTGTTCGAGTACCGCGCCGTCCACGCTCAGGATGATTCGAGTATGTCGCGGCAAGACTGCCGGAGAATCGAGAACCAGGTCGTTGTCTTGAGCTCGACCGATATCGAGCTTCGGTCCTTTGGGAAGGATCGAGAGTCCGGCTTGGGGTCCCGTGACGACTTCGAGATAAGCGAGCATGATCGACGCCGAAGCTTACGCGCATCGCGGCGTGTCGGGTAATTTGCCGTCGCCGTTACCGCCACCGCCACCGTCACCGTCATCGTCACCGTCACCGCCACCGCCACCGCCACCGCCACCGTCACGTCATCGTCACCGCCACCGCCACCGCCACCGCCACCGCCACCGCCACCGCCACAGTCTCAATCTCAATCTCAGTCTCAGTCTCAGTCTCAGTCTCGGTCTCAGTCTCAGTCTCAGTCTCGGTCTCAGTCTCAGTCTCGGTCTCGGTCTCGGTCTCGGTCTCAGTCTCAGTCTCGGTCTCAGTCTCGGTCTCGGTCGCCGTTGCGCTTCGGCGCACTCGCATGAGGGTTCCTTTGGCGTTCCCGGTGTTTCGTCAGGAGCCGTGACCACGTCGCCCCAAACCAATCCGGAAATGCAGAAGGCCTCCCCTGGGGGAGGCCTTCTCGAGTTACGACATCGAACCCGCTGGGCGGGTACGGTTTATTCCGCGCGCGACTCGATGCGGTACATCACCTGCTTCAGCGGTGAGTCGTTGGCGATCTTGTTGCGATCGGCCGTCTTCTCGTTGGCAGTGATGATGGTTTCGAGCTTCTTCGCGGCTTCCTTCGAGCCCTTGGGCGACAGGAAGTCGATGGCTTGAGCCACCGAGTAGCGAACTGCAGCGTTGTCGACAGAGCCGAGTCGATCGATGAGGTCCATTCGAGTCTGCTCGGTGCCGTGGATCCCAGCCATGTAGCAGGCCTTGATCCCTGCGAACTGATTGTTCTGATCCTGATTTTCGCTCTTTTCGACCTCGCCCAGGTAGCACTGCACGCGATCGCCGCAGGCCTTGAGCTGCTTCTCCGCGGTGGCCAAGAAGTCCTTCTCCATCTTGGTTCCGTACTTTCCGACGGCAGGGCGAATCGAGTCGAGCTGATCGGCCTTGGCCAACTTGAGCACGGTGACGAGAATGGCACTCTGAAGGGCGGTCTTGTCGTCGCCGGTTCCGGCGGTCTTTTCCGCGCGCTCGAGGAGCCACGGAATCATCGTCGGATCGTAGAACTGGCCCGAAGACTCGACGAGCAGCTGCAGCGCGTTTGCGCCGGGTGGAATGGTCGTGTCGAGGGAGATGCTCTCGAACGCCGTCTTGAATGCCGCCTTCGAGTCCGCCGTGGCGGGGATCTTTGCAATCTCGCGTGCGATGACGGCCTTGTTCACGTCACCCTTGGCGGCCTTGAGCGCCTCGATCATGGGCGCGAGGCCTTCGGCGCGGCCAATCGTGCCAATGACGAGAGCCGCGGTGCGGATGAACGGCTCGTCTTCGGGCATCTTGTCGCTGCCGCTGGCTTCCTTGGCTTTGATCAAAGCGAAGTCCTTCAGCTTGGCGTTCTCGCCGCGGAGGAGCTTCACCGCTTCGTTCACGGCGGGGCGTCCGATCTTGACGAGCGCGAGCAATGCCGTGGCCTGCACGTCGGCCTTCGCCGGATCGAGCATCACCTTCATGAGTGGCTCGACGGCGGCTTGATCCTTCAGCATGCCGAGCAAAAGTGCGGACGTCGTTCTGCCAGAAGAGCTGATCCTTGTACGGGTCGAGCTTGTCCTTGTCGGCTGCGCTCTTCGGAATCGCGATTGGCGCATCGAGCATGCTGCGGAGCGGGCCTGCCCAAGAAGGCTGAGGCATCTCTTGCAGCGCATCGTTGAAGTCCTTGTACGTGATGCCACCGAGCATCGTGCTCGCCTTCAGCTTCATGAAGGATTGGATCATGGGCTCGGCCAAGGATGCTTCCTTGAGCGCTCCTGCACCGCGTGCGGCCCACTTCACGTCGGAGTCGTCCTTGTTCGTCGGGGGGCGCTTGACGAACTCTTCGAAGGCCTTCTTCAAAGCGGGAACGGTACGTGGGTCACGGAATGCCGAGAGCAACTTGATCAGCGAGACGCGCGTCTTCGAATCGTAGTCGTCGTAGTACTGGACGTAAGCCTTCGTGAGTGGCTCGGCGATCTTGTCGAGTAGCGCTTTGACTTCCGGCGCCGATGCGTCCTTGTTTGCCTTCGTCAGCGCATCTTCGAAGAATTGTTCGAGGCGCTTGACGGCGCGGGGACGCCAGGCTCGGTCTTCCAGTTTATCAACCCAGTAATCGGGCTTTCCCTCGTCTTTGCAGCCGACTGACGTGGTGAGCAGGGTTCCCGTAGCGACCACGGTCGCAGTCCCGAGCATGAGATGGTGGATGAGCGACGCGATCGTGCGCGTGGAGCGGAGCATAGATTCCTCCAACAATAGGCTATCGGTTGCCGATGACCGCCGGTCAACATGGTGGACTGGGGGGCATTTCCTCGCCAAAACCCCAGGTTGCGAGCGACTTTCGCAAAGTACGCCGGGGTGGGTTCCCCTGTCAATGTAACGGAGCGGTTCCGGGAACGATCTCTCGCGTGGGCGACGGGCCGACCTGCGTCAGCTCTCAATCTCGACCGCCTCGCATTTTGTCGACCGTTGGCGCTTCCCCCGAGGCGGCGAGCGTCGTCAGGCACGGTGCGCCCGACGTGATTCGCTCCGGGTCCAACGCTGGGCGCAGACGTGCTGGGCTTCAAACCGGCTTGATCGCGCCGCGATTCAGTCTCTCGATGATGGTTCCGTGCGTGCGCTCCCCCGAGGCGACGAGCCCGAACTGGTTGCGGAGATCCTCACTGCGGTAGTCGATGGGGGTTCCTCGGGAATCCGAGAACAACCCGCCTGCAGCCGATACGATGGCGTCGGGCGCGCAGGCGTCCCAGCGCTTGCCCGCGTACTTTCGTGCGACGTAGGCGTTGGCGCGACCGTCTGCGACGGCTGCACCTTTCAGTCCAGCGCTTCCCATCGCGACCAGGTTGGTGCAGCCGAGAGCATCGCGGATCCGTGCCGCCTCGCTTTCGCCCTGTGCCCGCGACACGAGCACGGTGCCATCCGCGAGTTCCGGAAGATCCGACGGCGATATGTCACGAAATGGACCGTGGGCTTCTGCGCGAACGGCGCCCGCGCCGAGCTGGCCAGCCCAGCGAGTTCCGTCCGTCGGCGACCAAATGACGCCAGCGGTGGCTCGGTGTTCTTCGACGCACCCGAGCATCACGACGAACTCGCCCGTGCGCTTCACGAACTCCCGCGTTCCATCGACGGGATCGACCAAGAAGAATCGTTCGGCACGTCGATAGTCACCGTAAGCCGCAGGTTCGCTCTCTTCGGCAACGACGGGGCAACTCGGGAAGGCCTGGCGCAGGGCGTCGCAGATGATCTGATTGGCGCGCTTGTCCGCGGTGGTAACGGGATCGTCGGGACCCTTCATCTCCACGTCGTAGGCGCCCTCGTAGATTTCCCTGACCACTTCTGCCGCGCGCTCCGCGATCTCGAGGAGGGTTCGAAGCAGCGGCGAGTCCAGGCGTGCTGGGAGTTCGGGGGATGACATCACGAGCGAGCTCCTACGTCTTCGAGGCGTGCCTCGAGAGCGTGCAGGGATTGCGGCGGAAGGTAAGGCGGTTCCCGACCCGCGTCGCGGACGAGTTGGTCGAGTTGAAGCGTGTTTCTCGGTCCGAGAATGGCGCAGCTGATCGAGGACTCGTGTCCGAGCACCCAGCGAATCGCAGCCGAGCGTAAGGAGGTCACGTCTCCACGAACGAGGGGGCGAATGGCGTCGAGCTGGCGGATCCGGTGACGAAGCTCGTCCGGCGTCCAGCGATCCCTGCGATGATCGTGTCTTGGAAAGACGCGATCGCTCGTGAACTGTCCGGCGAGCAAACCGTGAGCGAGCACGCTTCGCGCGAGCACTGCGGTACCGGCAAGTTTGACTCGTTGTTCGATCGCGCGAAGGTCTTTCGCCCAAAACACGTTGAATGCGAGTTCGAGCACGGGCGCACCCGCGTCGAGCGCTGCTTCCGCGACGGCGAGCGAGCCTGCACTCACGCCCCAGGAGCGGATGCGACCCGACGCGCGTCGTGCCGACATAAACGCGGTGGCCTCGCCGTTTCGCAGGGTGGAAACCGAGGGATTGTGTAGGAGCACGACGTCGAGCGCTCTCGGTCGAAGTCGCGACGCACAGGCATCCAAGCTCTGCTCGAGAAACGACGCATCGAAGCTCTTTCGCGCCGGATCGACGTCGAGGCGCGTCCCAATCTTGGTGACCACCGTGACGCTCTCGTCGGCTCCGAGCACCTCGGCGAGCAGGCGTTCCATTTCGCCCGCGCCGTAGACGTCGGCGGTATCGAACAACTGGATGCCGAGCGCGCGTGCGCGCGCGACCACACGCCGTTGCTCTTCCAACGCTACCGGCCCGTAGGCGTCTCCAGACAATCCCCAGGTGCCAAGTCCGAGCTCCGAGGAGGAAAGACCGGTGATTCCTAGGGGGCGCTGTCGCACTTGGCCTCTATAGCAGACATCTCGAACTTGTACTTTGGCGAGACCTCCGCTATCGAGCGACGGCGATGCGGAACAACCCGTACTTCGATGCTCCTCGGCTCCCAGAAGGGGAGCGGATTCGATCCGCGATTTCTCCTTGGCGCCGGCGATTCGCCCATCGAGCTGGAAATTGGGCCGGGGCGTGGCGGCTTCTTGTTCGAGCGACTGGCCGCCTTCCCCGAGCTGCGCATGCTCGGGCTCGAGGTCCGTTTGAAGTGGGCCAAGATCGTGGACACCAAGCTGCGCGAGCGCGGTTTCGGTGACCGCGGGCGCGTACTCGCGGAAGACGCCGTGGCTGCCGTCGCGCGGTTTCCCGATGCGTGCCTCTCCGCCGTGTTCATCCACTTCCCCGATCCATGGTGGAAGAAGCGTCACGAGAAGCGTTTGGTTTTGCGCGACGCGCTGACGGATGAGCTCGGTCGCGTGATGGCGAAAGGGGCTCACCTCTTCGTTCAAACCGACGTCGAGGAGCGCGCCGAGAGCTACGCGAAGCTCATCGCGGCATCACCGGATTTCGAGCCCTTCGGCGAGACCGCGCGCGTGAGCGATTATCCCTACGTCGCGCGCAGCCCGCGAGAGCGTCGCGCGATGGCCGACGGGCTTCCGATCCATCGCCTCCGATACCGACGCAAGGGCGAAGGCTCGGTGTTGGTTCCCGTCGAAACGCCCCGCTGACGTCTGGACGCAAGGTGTCGTCGAAACCGCGCGCCGAGGTTCGGACGTAGATTGTCGTCGAAACCGCGCGCCGAGGTTCGGACGTAGGGTGGTTCGTTCCTTATCGAAGGGGTCCACGCAGCGGCGTCCGCGGGGACGGCTCCTCCGTCTAGAATTGCCCGCTGACTTGCCACCCGGCGCTGCTCTGGCCGAAACTGGCGGGCCCCGTGCGGAGTCGCGCGTCCGTGGCCGAACGAGCCGAAAGGCCTGTCTTTTCCTTGGCGGGCGGTTTCGGGTTGCCCGTCAAGGCGAAGTAAACCGTGGTTCCCGCACCGACGAGAGTGAGAACGCCACAGACGTCCGTGAGGAGTGCGAAGCGTTTGAGATCCCCCCGAGTGTCGTCGATGCGGCCCGGTGAACCCGGAAAATGATCGAGTTCGTCGTCGAGCTTCGAGTCCTCGCGGCGTGTGAGTAGGCCGAAGGTCAACGTGGCCGAGGCCGCGACGGCGGTGGCGCCGAGGGAGATCCAAAAGGGAGTCCCGAATCTCACGCCATCGCCATTGGATTTCGCGCTTCCGGTCGATTCGGCGGGGTTCCCTGCGCTGCGAACGTCTTCGTCCGAGGCTCCCTCGGGTTCGAGCGTCGTATCGACGGCGGTCTCTTCTCCACCCGTGAGCACGATGCGCAGTTCACGAGTCTCGTATCCCTTCTTTCGGAGTGTGATCCGACGCGAACCCGCGTTGACACTCACGTCGGCGAGCGGAAGCTTGCCCATGGGCTCGCCATCCACGAGGAGCTCGGCGCCGTCGAGGTGGCTTGCGAACTTGAGTCGACCAATGCGGCCCTCGAGGCGCGCAATCTCCGACTGGACCTCGGCAACGCGTGCTTCGTCGATGGCGCTGCCGCCTTCGGTCAAATACTGTCGGAAGCTTTTGACGGCCGCGACGTGATCGCCGCGCTCGGTGTGTACCTGTCCGATGTTGTAGAGCACGCGATAATTCGGAGAAAGCGCATACGCCTTTTCGAACTCCGCGAGTGCCGCGTCGAAACTACGCTCGCGATAGAGTTTGACACCGCGCTGGAAGCGCTGGCTGGCCTCATCCGTTGGTGCCGACGAGGATTCGGCCGGTGTCGTCGCACTCGTCGTGGGTTTGGCATGAGCCATAGGAGCCACGGTGGCCCACCCTGCAATCACCCAGGCACAAATCGAAAGTCTCATCGCTTGTATGGATCCGTTTCGTCGATTTCCTCGAGGTTTGGCGCGCCCGCTCGATCCACGCAGATCTTCTCCTGGCTGAACCAGGTCGGACCCATTCGAGCTCGGTGATTTGGCGCTGGTCGGGAGTCGTGCAGGGGTGAGCGGGAGCGCCTTGCCGCTTCGAGCAGGACCCTGGTCGCTCTCGCTCGTCTGAGGTGAAAGGGTGATATTTGCGTCCACGTCCCGCTCGAATACGAGCTCCTGCTCGCGACTTTCGTAGCCTTTTGCCGTCGCGGTGAGGTGGTGCGGCAGGCGGTCTCGTCCATGTGCTGCACGATAGGGATTGGAGATGCGGCGTCCGTCCAGGCGCAACTCCGCCGAGTCAGGGCTCGCCGTGATGCTGACGGTGATCGCCCCGGCTGGCGCAGTGGCAGGCGGCACTGCCGGCGTTCCGACTGTCCGAGCTTCCGAAGCTTCCGGTACCGCACGGCTACCTACGAGCGCTTTGCGGTTTCCAGCTATCCCTACGATGCACGTCGCGAGTGCCGCGATTGCCAATCCGCCGAACACGAGGCGGTAACGGCTGCGACTCGAGCTGGTTCCGCCACCCTCCGTCGCAGGCGCGCCCGACGGCGTAGGGGAGGTTGCCCCGATGGTGCCATCGACTCCGCTCGTGTCTTTCTCGGCCGCGGGCTTTTCCGCCTCCGGCTTTTTCTCCTCGGACCCGTCGGGGTCTGGCGTCTGTTTCGACACCGGACCCATCGGAGGAGGCGGCGCGGAGCGTGCCCGCGAGCGTCCGAGGTGTTCGTCGATCCTCCGCCGGATCTCCGTCATTTCCGTCTCGAAGTGCTCTTTCAAGAGTGAAGATACGCGTTCGGGACCGTCTTCCCATTCCTGTGTGCGTAAGTATCCCTCGAGCGCGACTCGGAACTCATGCGCGGAGCGGAATCGATCGTCTGGATTTCGCGCCAGCGCCTTGTTGCAGATTTCGATCAATACGGGCGGGGCTGACGGACAGACATTCTCGATGCGCTCCTCCGAACCGTCGATCCGTGCCTGATAGGTACTGGCGTCGGTTCCGCCAAGGGAGCGTTTGCGCGCTGCAATGGCCTCCCAAAGCATGACACCGACGGCGAAGACGTCGGTACGCCCATCCGTGGGTTCACTCAGGCACTGTTCTGGTGCGGCGTAACCAAGCTTGCCTTTGATGATGCCGTCGCGAGTCGACGATACGGCGCCGGCTGCCTTGGCGATCCCGAAGTCGAGCAGCTTGACCTCTCCACCGTACGTGACGAAAACGTTGGAGGGACTGACGTCTCGGTGGACGATCCCGAGGGGGGTTCCGTCGAAGTCACGCAGCTCGTGCGCATAGTGGAGGCCCGAAAGCACCTGCGTCAGCAGATAGACGTGGAGATGAAGGGGCATCTTTTCGCGCGTGACGCGATTGAGAACCTGGTGCAGCGATTTGCCGTCGAGAAACTCCAGTGTCAGGTAGTACTCGCCGTTCTCGGCAACGACCTCGTAGGTGTGAACCACGTTCGGGTGATTGAGGCGTACGGCGATGCGCGATTCATCCGCGAACATGTGAACGAACTGTTCGTCGTCGAGCACCCCGGGGCGGAGTTGCTTGATGACGACCAGTTTGCTTGCCGAGAACGGACCTGGCTGGTGCGCGAGGAACACGTCAGCCATACCGCCCACGCCGAGCTTGCAGACGACCTCGTAGCGTCCGATACGGAGCGGGGTTCGTCCCGAGTTGGGAGAGCGTTCACTTTCGGCCATTGGGCACCATTCGAGAATAGCTAACGCTGGAGGCCTTCACGAAGAGGCTGAGCTTGCCGATCGTTTGGGGTGTTTCGGTGTCCAGATCTCGCGATCCGGTGATGGCGAGCGTTCCGGGCGTAAGCCCGATGAGACCACCGTAACCACTCGCGTCGGTCGCTTCCGTGCTCGTGGTGGGGAGGCCATCCACCGAATAGAACGGCTGTGTATTGGCGTCTGAAATCGTCGAATCGAAGGCGATTCCCTCGGCTGGGGCCCCCGTACAGTCTTCCGCGGTAAGTACGACGATTCCGCGCGTCGGATCGAAGGTCTTGCCGACCTGTTGGAACAACGCTGACACCATGGCTGGTGAGGCCAAGCGAACGGGCGCCACCGTCTCGTTCTTCCGCACGGGCGGATTGAAGAAGTAGAGCGAGGGCCCGATGTTCTCGTGCGTCAAGGTGAGAAAGCCGTCGTAACCCGAATCCACCTTGAGTTCGATGATGCCGTTCGCGTCGCTGGCGACGGGATCGCCCACCGGGCTTGCCGCGTCGACGTCGATTTTGCGGTACATCCGCGCCGTCACGCCAGGGATGGGTTGTTGATTCAACACGCTGATAACGGGAATGCGGACGACGAACTGTTTCGAGCTGGGCTCCGTATCCGTGCCGGATTCTTCGGAGCTGCAGGACCACGCCGGATCGGCAATGCACACCGAATTCTTGCAGACGCTTTCAGCGAATTCGCCACCGCGAGCCCTGCAATCCGCCGTGGTGCTGCACTGCTCGCGCTCCGCGTCGATAGTGAACGAGCACTGCACGCCGAGAGCCACCGAGGCAACGATTGCAGCTGCTCGTGCACAACGAGCAGCAAAACCAGCACGGATCTTCATGAGTTCGGGGAAGTCTCGCAGCTTCACTTGTGTGCGTCAAGGGTGCAACAATTCACGAATTCCTCGGTTGTCGAACGCAGGTTTCGCCCCGATGAGCCGGTCGATTCGTTCCACGAGAGCAACGGTGCCATGGGGATACGTGCGGCAACGACGCAGCTCGGTCGCAATATTTCCGGAATCGTGGACTGAACGAATGCGGCCGTTTTCCGTCGAGAAGAGCGGCGCTGGATGGGAGGAAGCGCAGTAACGAATCGTCCTTCGTTGCGGTAGCTGCGCGGGACCGATTGGCTTGTCCATCATCCCTTGGTGGAATTCACGTGAGGTGCCCTGCTTCGGACCCGCCGCTGTGCTGAGGAATTGCTCTACAGCCAGAATCAATCGTACCAAGCTCAGCCCAGCTGGCCTCGTCGGCAGCTCAGTGCCTCGTGGACGTCAGGGCACGCAGTGTGACAGAGACAAAGTGCACACGCAAAGCTCGCCGCCGTTCATGACACTCGGTAGATCATGCGAGGGGGGATGTCGTACGACGATTTTCCTCGAATCCTCCGACAAGGATGGTGCGGATTGGGGGCAGAAATACCGACTTTCCGAGGGACATCGGGAACGTGCGAACGACCCCTGCAACGTCGGGGGCGCGTCCTCGCTGACCGGAGTTTCAGTGACGAATCCAGATTCGAACTCGGGAAAGGCCGTTCGAACGGGAACCGAAGATTGCTGGTGCATCTCGAGTCGGCGGGCGTCATTCGGTCGAAGCGACTCGAGTCGTCGCCATCGCGACGCACGCGGCACTCACGTAACGCGCAGAGCCCAATCCGAGGCATCCAGAAGTAACGGCGTCGAGCAGGGGAGCGCGACGGTCGCGGACGCCAATGATGCTGCGGGGCTCGCGACTCGAGAAAACGCGAGGTCCGTAGTGACCTCCAAGAAAACGCTAGGGCGAAACTCGAATCCTCGGTTTCGCCCTGGAGTGGCCGCGAAGGCCTATCGTTGTTTTTACACTCGGTTGGCTCGGAAGAGCACAGGTATTGGGATTGTCGTTGCGGGCCGCCTCACGAGCATCTCGAGGGTGGCTCTGAATCGCGACGTGCTTGATAGAGCTCGTCCTTGACGAGGAGCTTCTGCTTCTTCAACTCCGCCATTTGGCGCTGCTCGTATGGCGTCAAGTAGACGCGTCGCTCAAGCAGACTCACTTCGTGGTGAAGCTTACGATGTTGCGCCTCGAGCTCGTTCACTCGCTCTTCCAGAATGGGCCCATTCATGTGAAGCACCTCCCGTGGATCTGCGGAATCCGACGCGTGGAGCGCTCCTCGACCGCCCCGGACTTGGGGCTGCGGTCGGGTTCGAACCAGGGACTCCGCATGCCCTCCAGACTAAGGCACTACCGTTCCGGGTCAATCATTTTCTGCGCCGATTTCGAAGGCGGTTTTGGTTATTTCGTCCGCGTTTCCGAGTCACTTACATTATCGCGTGAGGTCGTCGTTGTTGGCTCTGGACTCCCTTCGCACGACTCCCGACTTTCAACACCCGGAGTATCGCCTTAAGATGGATTTCTCAATGATTGCAAACTGCAACTATCCCGCGTTGGTAAGGAGCCATGGGCGACGGATGATCGCTCTCGTCGGGATTTGTTTTCTAGGCACGGGTGGTTGCGCGAGGACGACGACGAGCCCATCGAAAACGTCCGCGTTGCCTCGTTCCGCTGCGGGGGTGCCGGAACCGCTGACCCTGGAACAATTGGTCGTGAGTCAAAATACTGCGGAGACTCTGAAAGCCCTTCACGAGCGGGGGCTCGAGCGCCTTGCTCAGCGTGACTTCATTTCAGCGGAAAGCGATTTCAATCTATGTGTCGAGGCGCAACCGAAGTCTCCGCTTGCGCCTTCGTGTCTATATCATGGTGGCATCGCGAGTGACGAACTCCGAAAGTTCGAGCGTGCGCTCGATCGTTTTCGCGAGGTCGTCTTGCGTTTCCCGGATGATGAACTCGCGTCGCCGGCTGGGCTTCGCGCCCTGCGTTTGGCAGCGCACCTCGAACGGTGGAACGTCGCGGAGACACAGGCAAAGTGGCTGATGGAGCGACAACGAACGCTTCGACCCTTCGAGCTCATACTTCCTTACGGTGCGTTGGCCATGGGCGCCATACAACGTGGAGACGACGCGACGGCAGAGCAATACGTCGCCCGTGCTCGCTCACTCATCGAACAGCACGAGCTCGACGTTCCGGGCAAGATCCATCGTGATCTCGCCGTCGTTTACTTCGCGTTGGGAGAGGTGCGGCGGATTCGTGCCGAACGCTTGAGATTCGTGCCGATGCCGACCAACTTCCCGGAGGTACTGGAAGCGCGTTGTCAACTACTGCTCGACGCGCAGTCCGCCTATTCCGACGCCATGCGCGCCTATGACGGTCACTGGTCCACGATGGCGGGGTATCGAGTGAGTGAGCTCTACGTCTCGTTACACGCAGAAGTCATGCGTATGGTCGCCAATCATCCAGAGCGTGATCCCGAGCGACGAAAACTGCTCGAAGGCGCCATGCGTCTTCGTTACGCCGTACTGACCAAAAAAGCGCAAAACATGATTCAGCACACCCTGACGCTGGCGGAACGGGTCGGTGAAGCGTCCGAATGGGTGACCCGCGCGAAAGCAGTCCAGGCGGACTTGGCCAAGGAGGCTCAAGCGGAAGAAGACGCGATCAACCAGTTGCCTTACAGCCGCGAGGCGCTCGCGTATGCACTCCAGCGAATCACGGCTCAGGGGGGCCACAGCGAAAACACCGGCAACCCGGCAAAGGGTCCAGCGCGGAACGCCAGGCCCCAATGACCGTCCGCCGCACGCGGCACTAAAGCCCAATATCCCATGGCACCGACGCACTCTCGCGCGAGAAGGGCAGAAGTCGCTCGGAGCGTTCGGTAACCTCGATGGCGCTTCGCAGCACCTTCTGGCAGGCCTCCGGCCTTTTCACGATGGGTGGCGTAAGGACCAAGACAGGCAACGTCGAGCCACGGCACCCATTGCGCCCTGTGCTCTGGACCCGTCCCGCGGGGTGCGGTCCGATGTCCGAGCGCAATCGTCCCTCTCCGGAGAGCGAATTGGACCCCTTCGAATCCTCAGCCCCGGCGCCATGGTCGTCGCCGTCTTCGGAGAGGCCTGGCGCCGAAGAGAGCAACCGCTTCCTCATCGGTCGAGTCAGCTGGGGCAATCGTCCCATTTGCCATCCTGGCCCATTGACCCGAAGTGGCGTTCTGTTTCGAGAGCAAATCGATTGCATTTCGATGAGTTATCCGCAGAAACGGCGTCGTTTCCCGCCGACTCCTCGCGCTCCGGACCAACGGAACAACCTCTTGTCCTGCTGACCAAACCGGTGTATACGAAGAGAACTCGAACCGAGCGGTATGGAATATGCTTGACAGCATAAAGCACCGGCGCTACCACGCTGCCGCTCCGCAGAAGTGTCCCTGCAGTCGCATCCCTAAGGTTTTGGTTCAAGAAATTGGAAGGGTGCGATGTGGGGGTGTCACTTTTGGAAGCCACCGGTAAGCCGGCGGCGTCGGAACCGGCTCGGGTTAGCTTTGCCGAAAGGCACATCGAACCAAGCCGGGGAGGAGTTTCATCCGAGAGTCCTTGCAGGCTCCGGAAGTCTGATGTACGTCGCAGGCTTGGTTGTGAAGCAATTGGGCTCAAATCGTCGGTCGAACGCTCTTCGCACCTCCTCGAGCACTCGCTCGGGTCGGGGGTTGTTCGTTGGCGTAGCTCAACCGGTAGAGCTCCAGTTTTGTAAACTGGAGGTTAGGGGTTCGAGTCCCCTCGCCAGCTCTGTATCGGCCAATCGATTTGCGAAAGTAACGTTAGCTAAGTCATCATTTTACCACGGAGAGTTGCCCGAGCGGCCAATGGGAGCGGGCTGTAAACCCGCCGGCTCACGCCTACGGTGGTTCGAATCCACCACTCTCCACTCCAACCAAGACCGGAGCTGCCGGTCGAAGGGTCTGCCCACTTAACGGTTGGCGGATCGACAAGGAAGGCGCTATAGGGCGCCTTCCTTCCGCGGGAGTAGCTCAGTTGGTAGAGCGTCAGCCTTCCAAGCTGAACGTCGAGGGTTCGAATCCCTTCTCCCGCTCAGCGTGATTGTCTGAAGCCTCGGCTTCGAAAATCACGAGTCTCGAAAGTCGCCCACCTAGCTCAGTTGGCAGAGCGCGTCCTTGGTAAGGACGAGGTCACCCGTTCAATCCGGGTGGTGGGCTCGAAGCGACACTAAGTCGAAGCTCGCATCTCGCACGCGGCACAGAGGATTCGACAAGAGGATTTGGAAGGTAGGAAGCGATGGCCAAGGAAAAGTTCGTACGCACGAAACCACACGTAAACGTCGGCACGATCGGTCACATCGATCATGGTAAGACGACGCTGACCGCTGCCATCGTGAAGCTCCAGTCCAAGCGCGGCCAGGCGAAGGAAATCAAGTACTCCGACATCGCCAAGGGCGGTATCGTCCGTGACGAGACCAAGACCGTGACGATCGCGGTCTCCCACGTCGAGTACGAGACGAAGGATCGCCACTACGCACACGTCGACTGCCCCGGACACGCCGACTACATCAAGAACATGATCACCGGCGCGGCTCAGATGGATGGTGCCATCCTCGTGGTGAGCGCGCTCGACAGCGTGATGCCGCAGACCCGTGAGCACGTGCTTCTGGCTCGCCAGGTCGGCCTGAACTACATCGTCGTGTTCCTCAACAAGTGCGACGCGGTGGAAGACGCCGAGATGCTCGACCTCGTGGAGATGGAAGTCCGCGAGCTGCTCAACAAGTACAAGTTCGACGGCGACAACGCGCCGATCGTCCGCGGCGCCGCACTGCCGGTGCTGAGCGCGGATCCCCAGTGGGAGGCGAAGATCGACGAGCTGCTCGCATCGCTCGACAGCTACATCCCGCAGCCGCAGCGCGAGGTCGACAAGCCGTTCCTCATGGCCATCGAGGACGTGTTCTCGATCAAGGGCCGTGGCACGGTGGCGACGGGTCGTATCGAGCGCGGCGTGGTGAAGGTCAACGACGAGGTCGAGCTCATCGGGTTCGACAAGCAGTCGAAGACGGTCGTCACGGGCGTCGAGATGTTCCGCAAGCAGATGGACGAAGGCCAAGCCGGCGACAACGTTGGCTGCCTGCTGCGCGGCATCGACAAGGAAGGCATCGAGCGTGGTCAGGTGCTAGCCAAGCCCGGCAGCATCAAGCCGCACAAGAAGTTCATGGGCGAAGTCTACGTCCTGAAGAAGGAAGAGGGCGGCCGCCACACCCCGTTCTTCCCGAACTACCGCCCCCAGTTCTACATCCGCACGACGGACGTGACTGGCAGCGTCATTCTGCCCGACGGCGTCAAGATGGTGATGCCGGGCGACAACATCACGATGACGGTCGAGTTGATCACGACGGTCGCGCTCGAGGAGCAGATGCGTTTCGCCATCCGTGAAGGTGGCAAGACCGTCGGCGCCGGCGTCGTCACCAAGATCATCGAGTAATTCTGGCCGACGCTTGGAGGCGAGGCGATGGGTGCTGCACCAAAAAAGGACCGCCGTCAACCCATCGCCTTGGTCTGTACGCAGTGTTCAGCGCGGAACTACAAGACGACCCGATCTCGGACGGCCAACGACAAGCCGATTAGCCTGAAGAAGTTCTGTTCAACTTGTAACGCGCACACCGTACATCTCGAAGCAAAGTGACCTGGGGCCAACCATCACTGGTCGGCCCCGACCCAGATCTAGGGGTGTAGCTCAATTGGTAGAGCAGCGGATTCCAAATCCGCAGGTCGGGAGTTCGAGCCTCTCCGCCCCTGCCCAACTCGATACGTAAGCCCTCCAACGCCTGACAAACCAGCGCCATGACTGAAGACCGAAGGCAATCGGACGACGGACAGAAGTCCACCGAACCCGCCGATCTACTCGATCGCGATGGGGCGATCTCCGTTCTTGCCGAGGGCTCTGGCGAGGCTTCCGCCGTCAAAGACGACGGCGCAACGGAGCCAGCGCAACTCGGCAGCGCGAAGTACGTTCATGCGTCCTTCGTCGCTTTGGCCGTCTTCGTGGGATACATCACCTCCCAGGTGTTCGCACTGGTGTGGAACTCCCTCGCGGCGTGGCCACTCGCCCTCCAGTACGTTCCGCAGCTCGTTCGATATGACGAAGAGGTACGCGGAGACGTCGGGCTCCTGGTTGGGGCCGTCGTCGGAGTCGTCACGGTGGTCCGAATCTACCGAAAGCCGAACATCCGCGTTTGGGCCGACGAAGTGGCTGCAGAATTGACCAAGGTGAGCTGGCCGGATTCGAGAAGCCGTGACCAATAACACCATCATCGTCATCGTTGCCAGTCTCGTTGCAACGGTTTACGTGACGATGCTCGACAAGTTCTGGGGCTTCGCCACGGGGCTCATCTACGCTCAGTGAGCCGGGGGTAAGGACGCAGATGGCCGAAAAGAAATGGTACGTCGTCACGACCTACTCGGGCTTCGAGCAAAAGGTCAAGAGCGCCCTGCGGGAGCGAATTCGCCAGTTCAAGATGGAAGAGCAGTTCGGTGAGGTCATGATTCCTTCGGAATCGGTCACTGAACGCACGAAGGACGGCAAGCCTCGCGTCAAGACGAAGACGAGTTTCCCTGGCTACCTCTTCATCGAGATGGAGATGAGCGAGCATGCCTGGCATGTCGTCAAAGACACGCCAAAGGTGACGGGGTTCATCGGAAACCAGCGACCTCAAGAGGTCAAGCCGCCCCAAATCGACGACCTGCGCAAGGGGATCGTCGAGGGTGCCGTCAAGCCGAAGCCACGACGTCAATTCCAAGAAGGCGACGAGGTTCGCGTCACCGTGGGCGCCTTCGCCAACTTTCCCGGCACCGTGCAAGAGGTCAAGCCGGACAAGCAAAAGCTCAAGGTCATGGTTAGCATCTTCGGGCGGCCCACCCCGGTTGAGCTCGATTTCGCCCATGTGGAGAAGCGATGAGCACGAAGAAGAAGGTCACTGGGTACATCAAGCTGCAGCTCCCCGCCGGCAAGGCCAACCCCTCGCCGCCAGTTGGTCCCGCGCTCGGTCAGCACGGCGTCAACATCATGGGGTTCTGCAAGGACTTCAACGCACGAAGCGCGCAGTTCGGCGATACGATCATTCCGGTCGTCATCACCGTCTACGCCGATCGTTCGTTCTCCTTCATCATGAAGTCGCCGCCGGCGAGCATCCTTCTCAAGAAGGCTGCTGGCTTGCGTACGACCGGTAAGCCGGGAACCGGCTCGAAGGAGCCGAACAAGAACAAGATCGCGTCCCTTACGATGGCCCAGGTTCGGGAGATCGCTAAGGAAAAGATCAAGGATATGAATACGACGGATGTCGAAGCCGCCGCACGTTCCATCGCTGGAACGGCCCGCAGCATGGGCATCGACGTCAAGTAATTCAGTCTTTGACCTGAGCAGGTACTGGAGCGCTCGACCCTCGAACCCCGAGGAGCGGACGTATCCCAGGAGTCGAAAGACGATCAATGGCACGAATACCCAAGAAGAAGAAGGAAGCGCTCGCCAAGTTCGATAGGGCGAAGCGCTACGGCTTGGAGGATGCGGTTGGGATCGTAAAGTCCACCGCGTTCGCCAAGTTCGACGAGAGCGTGGACCTTGCGGTCCGCCTCGGCGTCAATCCAAAACACGCGGACCAGATGGTTCGCGGCGCAATCGTGCTGCCCAACGGAACGGGCAAAACGGTGCGCGTCCTCGTCTTCGCCAAAGGCGACAAGGAGAAGGAGGCCCGTGAAGCCGGTGCCGATCTCGCTGGCGCAGACGAACTCGTGCAGAAGGTCCAGGAAGGCATGCTGGATTTCGACCGCGTTATCGCGACGCCCGACATGATGGGTGCCGTTGGTAAGCTCGGCCGTATCCTTGGCCCGCGCGGACTGATGCCAAACCCCAAGGTAGGCACCGTGACCTTCGACGTTAGCGCCGCGGTTCGCGAAGCCAAGGCCGGTAAGGTGGAGTATCGCGTCGACAAGGCAGGCGTCGTGCATTGCCGAGTCGGTCGTATCTCCTTCAATCAGGAAGCCCTGACGGCGAACGCAACCGCCCTCGTTCGGGAACTGATTCACAAGAAGCCGGCTACCGCCAAGGGCACGTACCTGAAGAGCATCACGCTCTCGAGCACGATGGGCCCGGGCGTTCGCGTCGACACCAACTCCGTCACGGTGAAGGAAGAGGTGGGCTGATGCTGAAGTCCGATAAAGCCAAGGCGATCGACAAGATCAAAGAGCGATTTTCCGCGATGTCGTCGGCAGTCTTCGTGGACTACGCCGGCTTGACCGTCCAGGAAGTCAGCAAGCTGCGCGACGAGCTTCGCAAGAAGGGCGTCGAGTATCGCGTTCTCAAGAACAAGCTCATTCAGCATGCACTGAAGGGATCCTCCTACGTCGACACGCTCGGCAAGGTGGCTCTTCGAGGCATGACGGCAGTGGCCTGGAGCTTCGACGAGCCCAGTGCTGCCGCCCGCGTTCTGAAGGAGTACCGCAAAGAGAACGAGAAGTTGAAGATCAAGGCGGGTCTGATGGACGGGCAAGTGCTCGATCCCGCAGCCGTCGAGAATCAACTCGCGTCTCTCCCGAGCCGAGACGAGGCTCGAGCCATGTTGCTGGCAACCATGCTGGCTCCCGCTCAGAACTTCGTCATGCTGCTTGCAGCCCCTGGCAGGGAATTCGTCGGTGTTCTCGCAGCGAAGCAACGCAAGGACGAGGGTGGGTGACACTCGTCGGGAGCAGGCGCGACCCTTCGCGGGTCAGTGCTAGCTCCAACTTCAACGTTACCCGGTTTACAAAGTTTCAAGAGATATACCCAGCTAAGGCTGAAGGCAGTTAGAGGAGCAGGTCATGGCCGAGATTACGCGTGAACAGGTTGTCGATTTCCTTTCCAACCTCCCCGTCATTCAGATTGCCGAGCTAGTCAAGACGCTCGAAGAGAAGTGGGGAGTCAGTGCGGCACCGGTTGCCGTTGCAGCAGCCGGCGGCGGCGCCGCTCCTGCAGCAGCCGTTGAAGAGAAGACGGAGTTCGACGTGGTTCTGGCTGACGCCGGCGCCAACAAGATCAACGTCATCAAGGTGGTTCGCGAGATCACCGGACTTGGCCTCAAGGAAGCCAAGGATCTCGTCGAAGGCGCACCGAAGAACATCAAGGAAGGCATCAGCAAGGCTGACGCAGCCGACCTCAAGAAGAAGCTCGAGGACGCGGGCGCCAAGGTTGAGGTCAAGTAATCCCCGCGTGTACGGGCAACGTTTCTCAGAACACGAAAAGCTGGCCCTGCGTAGTTGCAGGGCCGGCACTGCGTCGAGCGTAATGGATTGAGCGTCTCGCGGGACGGCAGGGTCTGCCGTGCTCGCGTGCCGTCGTCTGGAGGAACGCGCATGGCTTCGAAGGTCCAGTCAAACTTCCGGCATCGTACCAATCTCGGTCGAGTCGAGCCCATCGTAGAGATTCCGAATCTCATCGACATTCAGAAGAGTAGTTACGACAAGTTCCTCCAGACCGACACGGCGCCCCGAGAGCGCAAAGAGATCGGTCTCGAGGCGGTCTTCCGCAGCGTGTTTCCGATCAAGGACTTCGACGGGACGAGCGAGCTGGTATACGTCTCGTACAATCTCGAGAAGCCCAAGTACGACGTCGACGAATGCCGTCAGCGCGGCATGACGTTCGCCGCGCCCATCAAGGTTACGACCCAATTGATGGTGTACGAGGTTCGCGAGGGCGGGGGAGACCGCATCGTCCGCGACATCAAGGAGCAGGAGGTCTACTTCGGCGAGATTCCGCTGATGACGGACACCGGCACCTTCATCATCAACGGGACCGAGCGCGTCGTCGTCAGTCAGTTGCACCGCAGCCCCGGTGTCTTCTTCGACCACGACAAGGGCAAGACCCATTCGAGCGGCAAGCTGCTCTACTCGGCTCGAGTCATTCCGTACAGCGGCTCGTGGCTCGACTTCGAGTTCGACCACAAGGACATCATCTACGTCCGCATCGACCGACGACGGAAGATGCACGCGACGGTGCTCCTTCGCGCCTTGGGTTACAGCACCCAAGAGCTGCTCAACTACTTCTACAATACCGAGACGATCTTCCTCGAAAAGGGTGGCAAGTTCTCTCGGAGTATCGACTTCGATCTTCTTGCAGGGCAACGCGCGACGCGCGACGTCCGTGTCGGGGCCGAGGTGATCGTCAAGCGGAACACCAAGTTCACGCGCGCGGCGATCAAGAAGCTCAAGGAAGCCAAGGTCGACCGCCTGCCCCTCGAGCAGGTGGAACTCATCGGCAAGGTGAGCGCGGAAGACATCGTCGACAAGGAGACCGGTGAGGTCCTCCTCGAGTGCAACGAAGAAGTCACCGAGGTGACCCTGGAACGTCTGCGCGAGGCAAACGTCGCCCAGATCAAGGTGCTCTTCATCGACGGTCTGAACGTTGGCTCGTACCTTCGCGACACGCTCCTCGCCGACAAGGTGCGGACGATGGAAGACTCCATCATGGAGATTCTATCGTCGCCTGCGTCCCGGCGATCCGCCGACGCTCGAGACGGCCAAGCAGCTCTTCAACAACTTGTTCTTCAACCCCGAGCGCTACGACCTCTCGGCCGTGGGTCGCCTCAAGCTGAATTACAAGTTCTACCGCGATCTGCCCGAGGATCAGCGCCCCGGTCTCGATCAGACGATCCTCAGCTCGCAGGACATCCTCGAGACGGTTCGTCACCTGATCGAGCTGAAGAACGGTCGTGGGTCGGTCGACGACATCGATCACCTCGGCAACCGCCGCGTGCGCGCCGTGGGCGAGCTCATGGAAAACCAGTACCGCATCGGTCTGGTTCGCATGGCCCGCGCCATCAAAGAGCGCATGAGCGTCTCGCAAGAGATCGACACCCTCATGCCTCACGACCTGATCAACGCCAAACCGGTTGGCGCGGTCGTGAAGGAATACTTCGGCAGCTCGCAGCTGTCGCAGTTCATGGATCAGACGAACCCCTTGAGCGAAGTGACGCACAAACGTCGTCTCTCTGCTCTCGGTCCGGGCGGCTTGACCCGTGAGCGCGCAGGCTTCGAGGTTCGCGACGTTCACGCGACTCACTACGGTCGCATCTGTCCGATTGAGACGCCTGAAGGTCCGAACATCGGTCTCATCGCGTCGCTATCGACCTTCGCTCGCGTCAACGAGTACGGTTTCGTCGAATCGCCGTACCGCAGCGTTGCCGGTGGTAATACGCTGGGAACGGTGGGTTGGTACAGCGCCCTCGAGGAAGAAGGGAAGTACATCGCCCAGGCGACTGCTCCCGTCGATCCCAAGGGACACTTCAAGGACAACCTGGTCAGCGCCCGTCTGAACGGCGAGTTCCGTATGGCGTCGCCCGATCAGGTCGAGCTGCAAGACGTCGCGCCGAACCAAATGGTGAGCGTCGCGGCGGCCCTCGTTCCGTTCCTCGAGCACGATGACGCGAACCGCGCACTCATGGGCGCAAACATGCAGCGCCAAGCGGTGCCGCTCGTCGTCACCGACGCGCCGCTCGTCGGCACCGGCATGGAAGGCCGCGTCGCTCAGGACTCGGGCGTTTGCGTCCTCGCCAAGCGTGGCGGCGTCATCGAAAGCGTCGACGCCGAACGCATCGTCGTTCGCGTCAGCGAAGGCGGCGACGACGAGGTTCCGGACATCTACCAGCTCACCAAGTACCAGCGCTCCAACCAGAGCACCTGTTACAACCAGAAGCCCATCGTTCGAGCGGGCGAGGTGGTCAAGGCTGGCGACGTCCTCGCGGACGGAGCTTCCTGCGACAACGGTGAGCTCGCCCTCGGCCGCAACGTGCTCGTCGCGTTCATGCCTTGGCAGGGTTACAACTTCGAGGACTCGATTCTGCTCAGCGAGCGGATGGTCAAGGACGACGTATTTACCTCGGTTCACATCGAGGAGTTCGAATGCATCGCCCGCGACACGAAGCTCGGCAAAGAAGAGATCACGAAGGACATTCCGAACGTCGGTGAGGAAGCCCTGAAGGATCTCGACGAGGCCGGTGTGGTTCGCATCGGTGCCGAGGTGAAGCCTGGCGACATTCTCGTCGGCAAGATCACCCCGAAGGGCGAAAGCCAGCTGAGCCCTGAAGAGAAGCTCCTTCGCGCAATCTTCGGCGAAAAGGCCGGCGACGTTCGCGACACCTCCCTGAAGGTGCCCCCGGGCGTCGGAGGTATCGTCATCAACGCTCGCATCTTCGCCCGTAAGGGTACGGAGAAGGACGAGCGCGCCCGTGCCATCGAAGACCAAGAGCGTGCCAAGCTCGAGCGTACCCGCGACGAGGAAGTCAAAATCCTCGGGGATTCCTTCTACCGGAAGATCCGTCGCGTGTTGGTCGGCAAGGTCACGTCCGCCAAGGTCGTCGACGACAAGGGTAAGGTGCTCGCCAACAAGGGCGTTACCCTCGACGAGGCGACGCTCCAGGAGATCCCGCGCAAGTACCTCGGAGCCGTTACGGTCGAATCCGGCAACGACGAAGTGGCCCAGCTCATCCACGATCTCGAAGAGATGATTCGGGCTCGCGAAGAGCACTTCCGCGACAAGATCGACCGCCTCAGCCGTGGCGATGAGTTGCCTCCGGGCGTCATCAAGATGGTGAAGGTGTACGTCGCCATCAAGCGCAAGATCCAGGTCGGTGACAAGATGGCCGGCCGTCACGGAAACAAGGGTGTGGTCAGCCGCATCCTTCCGGAAGAGGACTTGCCGTACCTTGCCGACGGAAGCCCCGTCGACATCGTGCTCAATCCTCTCGGCGTGCCGAGTCGTATGAACGTCGGGCAGATCCTCGAAACGCATCTGGGCTGGGGCGCTCGCGCCCTCGGCAACCAGCTGCAAGAGATGGTCGAGCGACAATTCGGCGCGGAGAAGAATCCGCGAGAAGCTCCTCGGCGTCTACGAAGGCGACGAGAACTTCTCCAAGATCCTCAAGTCGATGAACGAGGACGAGCTTCGGACCTTGTGCGGCAAGCTCAAGGGCGGGGTCTTCTTCGCGACTCCGGTCTTCGACGGCGCCCACGAGAGCCAGATCAAGCGGGCGTTAGGCATCGCTGGACTGCCCCAATCCGGTCAGGCCATTCTCTTCGACGGACGCACGGGCGATCCCTTCAAACACAACGTCACGGTGGGCATCATGTACATGCTGAAGCTCCACCACCTCGTCGACGACAAGATCCACGCTCGCTCGATCGGACCCTACTCACTCGTTACGCAGCAACCCTTGGGCGGCAAGGCTCAGTTCGGTGGCCAGCGTCTCGGTGAAATGGAAGTTTGGGCCATGGAAGCCTACGGTGCGGCCTACGCACTGCAGGAGTTCCTCACCGTCAAGAGCGACGACGTCCAGGGACGTACCCGGATGTACGAGTCGATCGTCAAGGGCGACTGTGCTCTCGAAGCTGGACTCCCGGAGAGCTTCAACGTTCTGGTCAAGGAGCTTCAGGCTCTCTGCCTCAACGTCGAGCTCGTCGAAACAGCCGGTGGCATCGGCGCCGTTGCGGCGGAGGATTGATGCCCTCGTCCTCACCCCGCACGCTCGCGACCTCCAAGGCCGCTCATCTCACGAATTCTCTCGCAAACGATTGTTTGACGCATCCTGCGACCGATGTGACTCGCAAAGGAGCTTCGTCCCATGCGTGACATCTTCTCCTTCTTCGAGAAGCCCAAGGACCCGCTTTCGTTCTCAGCGATCCGAATCTCTCTGGCCAGCCCGGAAAAGATTAGGGAGTGGTCGCACGGCGAGGTCAAGAAGCCCGAGACCATCAACTACCGTACGTTCAAGCCAGAACGCGACGGGCTCTTCTGCGCCAAGATCTTTGGGCCGGTAAAGGACTACGAGTGCATCTGCGGCAAGTACAAGCGCATGAAGCACCGTGGCATCGTCTGCGAGAAGTGCGGTGTCGAAGTCATCCAGTCCAAGGTCCGTCGCGAGCGGCTCGGGCACATCAGCCTTGCCACCCCCGTGGCGCACATCTGGTTCCTCAAGAGCCTGCCGTCCCGAATCGGCAACATTCTCGATATCAGCCTCAAGGATCTCGAGAAGGTTCTCTATTGCGAGTCGTACATCGTCATCGATCCGAAGGACACCGAGCTGAAAGCCGGTGAGCTCCTGACCGAAGAGAAGTACGCGCAGTTGATGGAGGAGTACGGCGAGGAGCGTTTCGACGCCGGCATGGGCGGCGAAGCGGTCATCGAGATGCTGAAGCGCGTCGATGTCCACGCGCTCTCGGAGCAACTCCGCGAGGAGATGCGCTCCACGAGCAGCGAGGCCAAGCGTAAGAAGTACGCCAAGCGCCTCAAGGTCATCGAGGCCTTCCGCACCTCCGGCAATCGCCCGGAGTGGATGATGCTCACGGTCCTTCCGGTGCTACCGCCGGATCTCCGTCCCCTCGTCCCCTTGGACGGTGGTCGATTCGCAACGAGCGATTTCAACGATCTGTATCGTCGCGTCATCAACCGCAACAACCGCCTCAAGCGTCTCCTCGAGCTGAACGCCCCCGAGATCATCATCCGCAACGAGCGGCGCATGCTCCAAGAGGCGGTCGACGCACTCTTCGACAACGGCCGTCGTGGCAAGACCATCACTGGTCCCAACAAGCGTCCGCTCAAGAGCTTGAGCGACATGCTCAAGGGCAAGCAAGGGCGTTTCCGTCAAAACTTGCTCGGAAAGCGCGTCGATTACTCGGGTCGTTCCGTGATCGTCGTCGGCCCCACCCTGAAACTCCATCAGTGTGGTTTGCCGAAGAAGATGGCCCTCGAGCTCTTCAAGCCGTTCATCTACAACAAGCTCGAAGAACGCGGGTACGTCAACACCATCAAGAGCGCAAAGAAGATGGTGGAGAAGGAGCGTCCCGAGGTTTGGGACATCCTCGACGAGGTCATCACCGAGCATCCCGTGATGCTCAACCGCGCTCCGACGCTCCACCGCCTCGGCATTCAGGCGTTCGAGCCCGTACTCATCGAGGGTAAGGCGATCAACCTTCACCCCCTCGTCTGCGCGGCGTTCAACGCGGACTTCGACGGTGACCAGATGGCCGTGCACGTGCCGCTGTCCGTCGAGGCACAGATGGAAGCCCGCGTGCTCATGATGAGCACGAACAACATCCTGTCGCCGGCGAGCGGTCGCCCGATCATCAATCCGACGCAGGACATCGTGCTCGGACTCTACTACGCGACTCGTAAGCGTAAGTGGGGCTACGGCTGCTTCCGCGCCGACTCCCTCAAGTGGGACGAAGAGAGCCAAACCCTCTCTGGTTCCTTGCAGGGTTGCTACTCCTCGGCCGAGGAGGTTCGGATGGCCTACGACAACGGCGTCGTCGACATCCACTCCGAGATCAAGGTCCGCATCATCGACCACGACGACGAGACGGGCGAGCCCAAGCCGCGCACCGTTCTCACCACCGTGGGTCGAGTGCTCATCAGCGAGGTTCTGCCTCCTGAGGTGCCCTTCGACTACGCGAACAAGGTGATGAACAAGAAGGCGCTCTCCGCCCTCATCGACGTCTGCTACCGCAAGCACAAGAACAAGGAAACGGTGCTCCTTGCGGACCGTCTCCGGACCCTGGGCTTCACCTACGCGACGCTCGCAGGCGTGTCGGTTTGCATGGATGACATGGTCATCCCCGACAAGAAGAAGGACCTCATCGACGAGGCCCAGCGAGAGCTCGAGCGCGTGTTCGAGCAGTACCAAGAAGGACTCATCACCGACGGCGAGCGCTACAACAAGGTCGTCGATATCTGGGCCGGCGTCGCCGACAAGGTGACCGAGGAAATGATGACCGGTATCTCGAAGACGACCGTCGTCGACGAGGCCACCGGCGACAAATCCGAGGACTCGAGCTTCAACCCGATCTACATCATGGCGGATTCGGGCGCTCGAGGTTCTACCCAGCAGATGCGTCAGCTGGCTGCAATGCGCGGCCTCATGGCAAAGCCGTCGGGTGAAATCATCGAGAACCCCATCACCGCGAACTTCCGCGAAGGCCTCACGGTGCTCGAGTACTTCATCTCGACGCACGGCGCGCGTAAGGGCTTGGCGGACACCGCACTCAAGACGGCAAACTCCGGTTACCTCACCCGTCGTTTGGTCGACGTGGCGCAGGACGCCGTGGTTGCCGAGATCGATTGCGGCACTCTCGACGGCATTCGCGTCACGAAGCTCGAAGAAGCGGGCGAGGTCATTCAGCCCCTCGGCGAGCGTATCCTCGGTCGCGTCACCCTCGAGGACGTGGTGGATCCGCTCACGGGCGAGCTCATCACGGCTGCCAACACGGAGCTCGACGAGGCCCTCGTTCGTCGCATCGAAGAAGCCGGCATCGAAGAGGTCGTCATTCGCTCGGTGCTCACCTGTCAGACCCGTCGTGGCGTGTGCGCGCTCTGCTACGGACGCGACCTCGCACGCGGCTACAAGGTGAACATCGGTGAAGCGGTCGGCATCATCGCGGCCCAGTCGATCGGCGAGCCCGGTACTCAGCTGACGATGCGTACGTTCCACATCGGTGGTGCGGCTGCACGCGGCAAGATCGAGCAGAGCGCCCTCGAGACCCGTACCGAAGGTATCGTCACCCTGCGCAATGCTCAGCTGACGAAGAAGCGCGACGGAACGGTCGTCGTGATGAATCGCCACGGCGAGCTCGTCGTCATGGACGACACCGGTCGCGAGCGCGAGCACCATCGCCTGGTTTACGGCGCGGTCATGCGCGTCGAAGACGGGCAGCGCGTCAAGGCGGGCACCATCGCAGCGGAGTGGGACCCCTTCGCTATGCCAATCCTCACCGAAATGGGCGGAATCGTCCGCTTCGGCGACTTGGTCGAAGGCGTCACGGTCATGGAGAAGGTCGACGAGGTTACGGGTCTGTCCCGCAAGATCGTCATCGAATCCCGCGCCGCGGATCTTCGCCCGCGCATCACGATCACCGACCCGGTCACCGGCGAGCCGATGAAGCTCGGTCACACCGATCTCGACGCTCGTTACCTCCTGCCCGTGGGCGCCAACATCGTCGCCCAGGACGGCGAGGAGATCACCCCCGGAGAAGCCATCGCTCGTATCCCTCGCGATACGACGAAGGTGCAGGACATCACCGGTGGTCTTCCCCGCGTCGCCGAGTTGTTCGAGGCAAGGAAGCCCAAGGATCACGCGATTATCAGCGAGATCGACGGCTTCGTCGCCTTCGGCAAGGACACCAAGGGCAAGCGCAAGGTCATCATCACGCCGCTCGGCATCGACGGAATGCCGCTCGAGGATCAATCCCGCGAGTATCTCATTCCGAAGGGCAAGCACATCCAGGTGCAGCCGGGTGACCATGTTCGCGCTGGTGACCCGCTCCAGGACGGTCCCGCCAATCCGCACGACATCTTGCGGGTCAAGGGCGAGAAGGAACTGGCAGCGTGGCTCGTCAACGAGATCCAGCAGGTTTACCGTCTGCAGGGCGTGAGCATCAACGACAAGCACATCGAAGCCATCGTTCGACAGATGCTTCGCCGTGTTCGGATCAAGGAGGTTGGTGACACCAGCTTCCTCGTGGACGAGCAGGTGGAGAAGCACGTCTTCGAGCGAGAGAACGCGAAGGTCATCGAGCGGGGCGGCCAACCCGCCGTCGCCGAGGCGATGTTGCTCGGTATCACGAAGGCTTCGCTTTCCACCGAGTCCTTCATCAGTGCATCGTCCTTCCAGGAGACGACCAAGGTGCTCACCGAGGCCGCCATCTGCGGAAAGACGGACGATCTCCGCGGCATCAAGGAGAACGTCGTCATGGGCCGCCTGATCCCCGCTGGTACGGGTCTTCCCGCTTACCGCCGGCTCCAGGTGGTCACCGACGACCGCTCGGAGACCTACGCTCCGGTTCGCCCCCAGCGTGTCGCGCCGGATCTCTCCTTGGCGATCGGCGACGACTGAGCCTCGAAAAGGCGAGCCACGTCCTAGGTGGCTCCCACGTGAACCCCGGCGCCGAGCAATTGGCGACCGGGGTTTCGCATATTTCGCCTCCGGCGTATCGAGCGTCGGCACGTCGAACCTCATCGCAGCGCGTCTCCTCGCATCGGGGCGAGGGGCGCTAAGCTCGTCAGCGACACACCGATGGCTCTCACGTCGAACCCGTTCGTCTGTGCCTTTGCTCAGCTGTGGCGTCCCTCGGGCAGGGAGGCGTGGCGGGCAGAGCTCGCAGCCGTGCCGCGACTGTTCCGGTGGGTGTTGCCTTGGGCAGTCTTGGGGGCGACGGCGCGAGACGCGAATCCCTGGCGATGGCTCCTTCGCGAAGCGGCGCGAAAACCAGAGCGGATCTCGGCTGCGAGGCCCCGGTGTGCAAATCTCCGTGGCTAGCTTCGTTGCGACAGCGCGCGCTCGGGCGGATTCTCTCTGCCTTCAAGGCGCACGCGCCGGGCAATCCGTCGCCATCGTTTCTGCGACGGATCTGGGGCTCATCGAAGCGCTCTTCGCGTGCTTCTGGATAGGCGCCATACCCTGTCTCTGCGACGCACAGACACCAAAAAAACAGCTCGAAGAACAGCTGGATGCCCTCGCCCCAACCTTCGTCTGGGATCGCTCGGGGGACGCGCCGAACACGTTGGTCAAACGTGGAAGCGGAATCGAGCCGTCAGTCAGGCGTGGAAGCGGAATCGAGTCGAGTCGATCGTCTTCGGATCGGTCCCGCGCGGCACCTACGTCCAGGGCGACGCCCGCATTCATGGCAGCTCGTGACCCAGGGATGATCTTGCCCACCTCGGGCAGCGAAGGCGTGCCGAAGCTTTGCAAGGTGAGCTTGGGCCGTCTCATTCTCGGCGGGCACGGTTTTGGTCGGCTGCTCATGCAACTCGATCGCGAGAGCATCGTCTATTGTCCACTGCCGTTGACGCACGCGACGGCGCTCATGGGAGGGGTATTTGCGTCTCTCGTCTGCGGCGCTTCGATTTACGTTCCAAAACGCTTTTCGGCGAGTCGCTTCTGGCACGATGTGCAGAGCGCAAGGGCAACGCACGGTTTGTACGTTGGCGAGATGCTGCGATTCGTCCTAGCAAGGGCGGGGCTCCCGAAGACTTCGACGATTCGACGTTGGGTGGGCAATGGCCTCGATCGCGGAACGTGGCTGAAATTGTCGGAAGCGCTCCCTCGAACCAGGATCGTCGAGTTCTACGGGGCAACCGAGCTTTCTGCGCTCGTCGTGAATCTGTCCGGAAGAGTGGGCGCGATGGGACGCGTTCCATTTCGTCCGTGGTCCAGATTTCGTGTCGCTCGACACAGCGACGAACGAAACGGCGCCGTACCACCGAGCACGGACGAACGAGACGACGCCGTATCACCCAGCATCGACGTAGAGCAAAGTCGAAACGTCCGAACGGCGCGCGTTGACACTGAAGCGAACCTACCCGCACGCGAATCGCGTGAGGCCTCGGCCGAAGTTCGCGTGTGGAAAGAGTGCGCCGTCGGTGAACCGGGTGAGCTTCTCATCGAGATCCCTCGGCGACGCTTCCCGTTACTCGGAGGTTTCGAAGGGTATGTCAATCGCGCGCACGAAAGTAACGCGCTTCTCCGAGACGTCTTTGCGAAGGGCGACTTGTATTATCGTTCTTTCGACGTCGTTCATTACGACCGGGACGACTTCTTCTACTTCGTCGATCGAGCGGGCGATCTTTGGCGACATCGAGGTCACAACGTGTCGACCTCTTGGGTCGCGTCCCGACTGCGTGAGTGTCCGGAGGTCGATGATTGCGTCGTGATACCGCTCCGAATCGACGAGTCTCCTCATCGAGTGGGTCTGGCCGTCGTGGTAACGGCAGAACCCGCTCGACTTTCGGCTCTCGAACGAACCTTGACGGAGCTACCGAGCTACGCACGGCCGGAAATCATCGCATTGACGCGGCAACTCGAGCGCACCGAAACCTTCAAACTTCGTCGTGCCAAATATCGAGATGTGGAAGGCCTGGCTCCGTTCGCCAACGACGCACTTTACCGTTGGCGAGGCCGACTCGAGCCCTTCGAGTTCGTAGAGTGGCCGGAGGTACGACGTCGATTGCTTGCGGATGATGACTCACGTCGGTGAGCACGACTCGTTTCGTCGGGACGACAGGCACGCCAGCAGCGTGCTTCCGCGACGATGCCCTCGTGCCGTCGTTGGGTCCTCGCGCGCATCCGAAGCGACGAGATGGCGCTCGATCACGAGAGCGCGGTTTGCGATGAGCATGGGTGAATGTGTGCCCGCGGCGCCACGGGCGGTATCGATAGGAGTGGGCCTCGTAGAAACGCGCCAAGATCAATACTCGAGCGCCACCGATCTCGAAACGCCGCGGTTCGGATTACGGATCTGGTAAGCTCCGCCCACATGGCACGCTCATCGACCGCCAGGATCTCACTGCGATACGGAATCTTGGGCTGGCTGCTGATCGCAGCACTCACTGGGACCGCGTGTCGGAAGAGGACCCCCGCTCCGGTAGGGAACGTCAAGAAAACGACCGTCGTCGCTCTGCGCCCACTCCAGGCGGCGAGCGAGAGCCTCGAACTCGACGTCGGTCGCGCAGCAAGGACACGGGTTCATGTGCCAATCGGCGCGGTTGCACCGACGGCGACGGTGGTGGTGCTGGGCGGCGAAGGAGAAGGCCTCGAACACGAATGCGAGCGTTGGCACGAGCTGACCTTCAAGCGCTTCTTCACGCTGTGTCAGCGTCGCATCGCCGAAGACGACGGTCGAAATCCAAAAGCGGCCGAGGCGGAGCTCAGGGCCGCATTGCGCAACCTCAAGCGGAGATTTGGCGAGTACGTTACCGCAGAGGGTCTCGTGCTCATCGGCGTTCGCTCCGGCGCCGAAGATACGGCGGCGATGACCCGAGCGTCGGAAGGATTCTTTACTCGGGTTGCCCTCATAGACGGCGGATTCGAAAGCTGGTCCGCGGTAGACTCCGCGTCTTTCGCGCGGAAAGCGAATGCACGTGCCCTTCTGATTTGCTCGAGTGAGCGTTGCCAACTCGACGCTACGCGGGTCACGGCGAGCCTGCGGGCTTCCGGTGCGGATACGCGGTTGATTCGACCTTCCGAGCTCACGGTCGCGAATGCGAGCGAGGTCCGTCGTTCGTCGCTGCTCTGGTTGACGGCGGACGCGCGACAGAAACGTTGAGCTTCGAGTCGGTGATGCACGTGCGACTGGGAGCTTCTCGATTGATGTACGTGCAACCGAGACGCTTCTCGAGAGACGACTGCTGCTCCAAAGGATCGCACGTTCGAGAGGTCCGCGTCCGAAAGAATGGGCATGGCGGTGCGCACCGCCGTTTTGCCTTCGGCAGATCTTGCTCCCCACCGACGTGTCCTTGGGTCGAGGCGCAGCGGGCAGTAGGGAGGAACCGTATTGGGCAAACGGCGCGATTTAGGCCGAGCGCATCGAGGGTACCGCGCTAGGTCGCTCGCGCAGTTGTCCCTGCGTGACGATGAAATCCACGACCTCCGCGATCCCTTCGTGCTGACGAATCGACGTAAATCGAAAGGGACGCGTTCCCCGCATGCGCTCGGCATCTCGCTTCATGACGTCGAGGCTAGCGCCGACGTGCGGCGCCAGATCGGTCTTGTTGATGACGAGTAAGTCACTCTTCGTGATCCCGGGCCCACCTTTGCGTGGGATCTTGTCGCCGCCTGCGACATCGATGACGTAGAGGGTGAGATCGGAGAGTTCCCGACTGAACGTCGCGCTCAGATTGTCCCCACCGGACTCGATGAACACTACGTCGAGATCTCTGAATCGGTTCGTCAAGTCGTCTACTGCACTGAGGTTGATCGAGGCGTCTTCACGAATGGCAGTGTGCGGACATCCGCCGGTCTCGACTCCGACGATTCGCTCTGGCGCAAGGGCGCCGTTGCGAGTGAGAAATTGCTGATCCTCCTTCGTGTAGATATCGTTGGTGACGACGGCTAGCTCGAACCGATCTCGCATGGTGCGACACAATTCGAGCAATAGGGCCGTCTTTCCCGACCCGACTGGGCCACCAATTCCGACGCGTAGTGCCGTATTTTCCATCGCATTCCTCATTGGTCTTCGTTGATGCGCTCTCGGAAGCGCGGAACCTTTTTGCTTCCATGGAGCCACTGTTAGGGGAGCGAAACAGTCTCGGGGCATGATGTGATTGGGCGACTCGTCAGTAGGCCACACCAAGAAATCCGTCATGTCGTATTCACCCCGGTCTGGTGGGGCGCTTTGGGACCGGATAGCTCCTATCTCACGATCGAAATAGTCGGAAATGTTGCGTCTCGTGTCGCGCACTCGCGAGCGCAAGGCCTGGTGCCGCAGCCCCAATATCGTCATCATCGAAGGAGAGAGCGTGAAGGAGAATATCCGGGACCAAGTCGAGCAGTTTGCTTAGGAGCCTTTGGCTGGAAACGGGACCCAAGGCGAGCAACTTCGCCATTGCAGTGACCTGTCCCTCCAACCAAAGAAACGCAAATCCGGCGAGTGCGGATCGTTCGTCCACCCCCGCGCAGACGACCGTATCCGCATAGAGCTCAGCGAAGGTAACGGGGGCCTCCTCGGCGACCCGACCGTCGGTCGTCGTTGCACGAAGTAGGCGATGAAACGCCGTTGCTAGATGCCCTTCTTGGGCGCGAAATTCTGCCGTTTCACGCGCGGCGAAGAGTAACCGACTCTGCAGGCGGGCTTCCGCCATATTTCCGTTTCGACATGCACGGACCATTCGAAGCAGTCGCGGTAGCTCGAGATTACCTAGAGCATGCGGCGCATACGTCGCCAGATACCGATGCGCGGAAGGCTCATCCGTGATCCGCTCCGCGGCAACCAACCCTTCGAGGCCATGGGAGTACGCGAATGCCCCAACGGGTAACGCGGAGGAGCAGATTTGCATCAGACGTAGTTGTGACGACACTGACGTGGCGAAGGTCGAGTTCTCGACCGCTTCGCGAGCACCTTGGAGCGACGGTGCGTGACGTAAACCCGTCGTGGAGGACGGACCGCTAACGGTCGCCGAGGTTGCCTCCTCTTTCTCGAGTCGACGCTCGTAGAGACTCGGTGCCGGATTGGGGCGAGCCGATGTCATGGTGTCGTCAGTCTCGACAAGGAGCCCCTCCCGCGGTCGGTTTGCCATTGTCGTGCAATGCGCGGCCGTGATGGGCGTGGTCGCCGTGATGGGCGTGGTCGCCGTGATGGGCGTGGTCGCCGTGATGGGCGTGGTCGCCGTGATGGGCGTGGTCGCCGTGATGGGCGTGGTCGCCGTGATGGGCGTGGTCGCCGTGATGGGCGTGGTCGCCGTGATGGGCGTGGTCGCCGTGATGGGCGTGGTCGCCGTGATGGGCGTGGTCGCCGTGATGGGCGTGGTCGCCGTGATAAGCTCCCTTTTGCGCCTCGAAGGGGCCCATGAGCTCCCTAACTTCGAAACCGAGCCCCCTCAGCATGTCGGCAAGGATGGGATCCCGTTGGAAAGCAAGCCAATCATCCCCGATTTCCGTGGGGACGTGCCGGTTCCCCAGGTGATAAGCTGCGCGCGCGAAAGCCGCTCCCTCGAGCGCGTCGACTCGGCATAACGCTTCGTCGGAGGCTCGAACGAGAACGACGGTGCCGCAGCGGGAGATTAGCCGATCGCCGTCACGTAGGGACGAACCTCGACGTAACGCGAGGAAGAATTCGGCACCACTCGTCGTTTTGCCGAGCATGCGCGATCGCTGTCGATCGTCGTACGTGAGCCAAAGGTATTGCGTTGCGGGAAGTTCGCCAGGAAAGTACTCCTCGATGACGAGCATGAAACCTCCTAAAACAGAAATATCTTTGTGCGAGTGGAAGCTCGGCGAGTGGTTCACACTGGAGATGTTCTCCATCCGCGACCACGCGATAGGTCTGGGGATCGACCTCGATGTGCGGAAGCGCATCGTTGAGAATCATGTCGGTCTTTCTGAGCTGACGCGTTCCCCGCACTGCGACACAGCGCTTCCGTAACCCCAGCCGACGAGGAACGTCGGCTGCCAAAGCCGCGCGAGAAAGGAAGGTCAGGCTCGTGCGGTGCTTTGCCTGACCGAAGTCGGCAAACATGGTCCGATAGTGCACCGGCTGTGGTGTCGGAATCGATGCGTTTGGGTCGCCCATCGGGGCCGCCGCAATCACCCCCGCCTTGATGACCATGGCCGGCTTGGCACCAAAGAATGCGGGCTTCCAAAGCACGAGATCGGCGAGCTTCCCCTCCGTGACGGAGCCGACGTATTCCGCGATGCCGTGTGTCAATGCGGGATTGATCGTGTACTTCGCGATGTAACGGCGGACACGGAAGTTGTCGGCGAGACCAGGTTCCGTGCCGAGTCGCCCGCGTTGGACGCGCATCTTGTGGGCGGTCTGCCAAGTGCGCGTCACCACCTCTCCGACGCGTCCCATGGCCTGGGAATCCGAGGAGATCATGCTGAACGCACCGAGGTCATGGAGGATATCTTCGGCTGCGATCGTCTCCTTGCGGATCCGTGATTCAGCGAACGCGATGTCTTCGGCAATCGCTGGACTCAAGTGATGACACACCATCAACATGTCCAAGTGTTCGTCGATGGTGTTGATCGTATACGGGCGCGTCGGATTGGTGGAGGAAGGCAAGACGAGCGCGTTGCCGCAGGCGCGGATGATGTCCGGCGCGTGACCGCCGCCGGCACCTTCGGTGTGGTAAGCATGAATGACCCGCCCTCGGAGGGCATCCAGCGTCGATTCCACGAAGCCTGCCTCGTTCAGCGTGTCCGAATGGATCGCGACCTGGATGTCTTCGTCTTCGGCCACGGAGAGGCAGGTGTCGATGGCGCGCGGCGTCGTTCCCCAATCCTCATGCAGCTTGAGCCCGATGGCCCCAGCTCGGATTCTGTTCTTCGAGGGCAGGTCGAAGGCTCGCATTGCCCTTCCCCAAGAACCCGAGGTTCATCGGGAAATCCTCTGCCGCTTCGAGCATTCGGCTCAGGTAGAATGGCCCAGGTGTGCACGTAGTGGCATTCGTGCCTGCAGCTGGCCCCGTTCCACCTCCTATCATGGTCGTTACGCCGGACATCAGTGCGTGTTCGATCTGCTGCGGGCAGATGAAATGAATGTGAGAGTCGACGCCTCCCGCCGTGAGAAGCAAGCCCTCACCGGCAATGATTTCCGTTCCGGGCCCTATTACGACGTCGACGCCGGGCTGCGTGTCGGGATTGCCGGCCTTGCCGATCTTGGCAATGAGCCCGTCCTTCACGCCGACGTCGGCCTTGATGATCCCGGCATGATCCACGATTACCGCATTGGTGATGACGAGGTCCATGGTCAGCGCCGATTCGAGCTGGCATTGCCCCATGCCATCGCGAATCACCTTACCACCGCCAAACTTCACCTCTTCGCCGTAGACGGTGTGGTCCCTTTCCACCTCGACGAACAGCTCCGTGTCACCGAGTCGGATCCGATCTCCCGACTGTTGGCCCGTACAATTCGCAATAAGCCTGCCGACTCAGATTGATCATCGATCCTCCAACGGTCCCATGACCTCGCCTCGAAATCCGTAGACGTGGCGGCGACCGCCAAGCGCGACCAGCTGCACCTCGCGCGTCTGTCCGGGCTCGAATCGAACTGCCGTTCCCGCGGGGATGTCCAAACGGAAGCCGCGAGCTAGAGCGCGATTGAATCGAAGTGCGGGATTGACCTCGAAGAAGTGGTAATGCGAGCCGACCTGCACTGGTCGATCTCCGACGTTTGCGACCGTAACGCGCTCGGTCGCGCGGTTCGTGTTGAGATTGATATGACCCTTGCAGACGACGAATTCTCCCGGAATCATAACTGCGCCTTTCCCCTCGAGGGGCTACTCCTGTCGACGAATTCGTGATTGGCGGACGAGTAATCGAAGTGTGAGTCGGGTGTCGATGAGCCGTGATAGCGGATGGAATCTCGAGTTCTCGAGCGCAAACGCATTGCGCGCGTGAAACTCGCGTTCGAGCTCGGCGCTAACGAATGGGTTGATGTACCGTCACGAGTTTGGTGCCATCCGTAAAAGTGGCTTCGACCTGAACCTCCGTGACCATCTCGGCGACACCTGCCATTACGTCGTCTCGGCTGAGGATGGTCGTCCCGTAGTTCATGAGCTCTGCAACGGTTCGGCCGTCTCTTGCCCCTTCGATGATGGCGAGGGACAAAAGTGCGACAGCTTCGGGATAGTTCAGTCTCAAGCCGCGCTGTTTCCGGCGTTCAGCCACGAGCGCCGCAGTAAAGAGCAATAATTTGTCCTTCTCACGAGGAGTGAGCTCCATTGCGTTCTCCCGTCTCGTTCGGTTGTCGATTTCGAACTAGAATTCGTCCAACAGCATGTCTACGTGTATCGAACCACTGGCTGTCATTCTCGAGTTGCTAGTTGTTTCGTGGGCGGTCTGGCACTGGTTTGGTGACGCCGTGGCGCCGTACGTTCAACGGCTCTTTCCAGCGATGAAGATCCCTTCCTCATTCTTCCTTGCTTCGGGCGATTCGAAACTGTCATGAACGTGCATCGACGTCTCCTCTAGGTCTGCCAAATGCGAGGCCGATGTCCCTCCGTACGTCCGAGGTGATTGCGGTACATCGTCCAAACGGTTTCCGTCAGTGTTCGAGCTTCTTCGGGGGAGGGACCGATGTAACGATAGACAGATATCGAGTCCCAATGCGTGCCCGCAAATCGCGCCCCTTCGAGTCCAGCATCTCGGACGTCTCTCAGTAGATCTTCGTGTAGTTTAGTATCGTCGTTGACGAAGTAGAGCGTCGAAAGCACGGGGGCTCCCGATAGCCCCCATGACTCACTGATTTCCGCTCGATTGGGTCGAAGATCGGTGCGTTCGCACACCAATGGAAGGCCATCTCGATAGAGCTCCAGTCGCTGCTGCCAACGGCCTCGCGTAAAGCCTTCTCCCGCTGCCCATCGACCAAGTACCAAGGTATCCCAGGCCACGAGACTCCCCGTCTTCGCGACTTCGAAGCGGGTTCGTTGACAGAGATTGGCGCCATCGAAAAGAATCGTCTCCTGGGGCAACCATTCGCATGACGCATCTTCGTCGACTACGATGGTTTGGCTTACCGAGACGGTTTGTCCGTCGCATCGGTAGCATTTCGTCGCACCCGGTGTAGTGAGGAGACTTCGCGCTCCACCGCGATTGGAAACCCGCACCTCCAAGGAGTCTCCTCCGACTAAGCCTCCTGGGGGATGCAAGAGATACACGTGACAGGTGCCGTCCGGCTCCGGATAGAACGGACGTTGCACTCGCAACGGCCCAAAGTGGCGTACGTCCTTCAATCTCGTCTTTCCGAGCCTGGGCCCATCGTCGAATTCGACATCGAGAGATGCGAGCCACCGCTCGCCGGAGTGGACTGCAGGTGCCGTGTTGTCATACTTCGAATCCACGAGCCCCCCTCGTTCAAACGACTAGATAACGTTCCACGAGTTCGCCGTCGAGCGTTCCCATCGCGCCGGACGCCACCGTTCGACCTCGATCGAGGATGACGAAGGACTGCGCGACCTTGCGAGCGAACGCAAGCTTCTGCTCGACCAGGAGAATGGTAAGACCCTCGTTGCGCAGTCGAATCAACAGCTCGGCGATCTCGTGAACGATGTTCGGTTGGATGCCCTCGGTCGGCTCGTCGAGGATGAGTAACTTGGGACGATGGGCAAGCGCTCGACCAATCGCAAGCTGCTGTTGCTGTCCACCGGACAAATCCCCACCGCGTCGATTCAACATCTGCCGCAACACGGGGAACAACTCGAAGATGCGTTCGTCTTGCGGCGCTGAGCCCTTCGGACGACTGAGCGAGCCCACCTTTAGGTTCTCGGCCACCGTCAGGTTCGCAAATATCTCTCGACCCTGAGGAACGTATCCTATGCCCGTCTTGGCTCGCCGATCCGCTGGCATACGAGCGAGATCCCGACCTTCGAACGAAATCTCGCCGCTCGCGATCGGTACTAGACCCATGATTGCTTTGAGCAACGTCGTTTTTCCGACTCCATTGCGCCCCATCAGGCAGACGCACTGGCCTTCTGGAACCGACAATTCCACGTCCCATAGGGTGTGACTCTGACCGTAGAGCTGATTGAGCTTCTTGAGTTCGAGCACGTCATTCTCCCAAGTAGACTTCGACGACGCGGCGGTCTCGCTGCACTTCTTCGAGAGAGCCTTCGGCGAGAAGCTTGCCCTCGTGCATCACGGTGACGCGATCACATTCGAGATTTCGCACGAATTCCATGTCGTGCTCAACCACGATGACGGTGTGTTTGCCTCGCAAGTTGCGCAGTAGCGCGACAGTCTTCTCGATCTCGCTCTGGGTCATGCCTGCAACGGGCTCATCCACGAGCAGTACGCGCGGGCGCTGCGCGAGGAGCATGCCGATTTCGAGCCACTGCTTCTGACCGTGCGAAAGCGTGCCGGCGCGTACCTCGTGGTGCGGCAGTAGTCCGACCGTCTCGAGTGTCTCGGCGATTCGATCCCGTTGTTCTGCGGTCTCTCTGGCAAAGAGACAAGCAAGGGCAGACTTGGTTGGGCGAAGTGCGATGCCGATGTTCTCCCAAAGTGTGTGCTCCGGGAACACCGTCGGACGCTGGAACTTGCGCCCGACGCCTCGCTCGACGATCTCGTGCTCCCGCAAGGTCGTCAGGTTCTCGAGATCGCCAACGAAGAACACCGTGCCCGAGTCCGGTCGGGTCTTGCCGGTGATGACGTCCATTAGCGTCGTTTTGCCCGCTCCATTGGGACCGATGATCGACCGCAGCTCACCCTCGTCGAATACGAGCGTAAGGTTGGTCAAGGCATGGAAACCGTCGAAAGATACCGTGACGTCATCGACGCAAAGGAGGGCTTTCGCATGGTTGGCACGGATCCGTGCCGCATCCGCCTCCGTGAGGCGGTGGGGCCTGCGCGAGGTTCTTTTGGGAGGCGCCGACGTCGGCTTCGCACCAGCGTCGGAGAGTACCGTTCGTTTGAGTGCGGCAATGCTCATGGTCGGCTCCTGCGAACGAGTTGGAGTTTCTTGCCGAGTCCGATGAGCCCGTTGGGGAGGAGTAACGTCACCAGTACGAACATTCCCCCGAGAATGAAGAGCCAGAGCTCGGGTGCCGCAGCCGTGAAGTAGCTTTTGGCGGCGTTGACGCTCAGGGCTCCCAAAAGTGGCCCGAGGACGGTTCCTCGGCCGCCGACGGCGACCCAGATCACCATCTCGATCGAATTGGATGGCTGCATCTCACTCGGATTGATGATGCCCACCAATGGTACGTACAGGGCTCCAGCAAGGCCGCAAATCGTCCCGGACAAGGTCCAGGCGAGCAGTTTGAAACGGAGCGTGTCGTAGCCGCAAAACCGCGTTTTGGCCTCGGCGTCCCGTGTTGCTCGGAGGATCGTCCCGAAGCGACTCTTCACGATGAGGTTTACCCCGATATAGACCAAGGCGAGAGCCGTAACGGCCATCCAATAAAGTGCAAGCTTCGTCGTGCTGCTGGCCAACGGGTACCCGTACAATACCTTGAAGTTGGTAAGACCATTGTTACCGCCAAGGCCCGTTTCGTTGCGGAAGAAGAGGAGCATCGTCGCGAACGTGAGCGCTTGGGTGATGAGGGAAAAGTAGACTCCGCCGATTCGCGAACGAAATGTGAGGTATCCCAAACACCAGGCCAAGAACGACGGCACGAAGAGCGCCATGAGCATGGCGAACCACAGCTGGTCGAAGCCGTGCCAGAACCACGGAAGCTCCTTCCAATCGAGGAACACCATGAAGTCGGGAAGCTTGCTTCGATATACACCCGCTTCGCCGACGGAGAGCATCAGGTGCATCCCCATCGCGTACCCTCCGAGTGCGAAGAAGACTCCGTGGCCCAAGCTGAGGATTCCTGCAAACCCCCAAATGAGTCCGACGGCGATCGCAACCATCCCGTAGCAGGCGAACTTACCAAGGAGCAATAACGTCGCATCCGTGGGGCGCAACGGGTGTTCCGGCGGCACCAAGAACGTCATCAATGGGATGACGACGAGAAAGAAGACGCTCGAGAATACCGCTGCATGGAAGGGCGGACGGACGAAGCGTTTGGTCAGTTCCACGAAGCTTGCCATGGCTCAAAGCTCCTGCGTTCGACCCTTCAGAGCAAACAGCCCAGAAGGTCGCCATTGGATGAAGGCAATGAGAATCGTAAGAATGATGATCTTGCCGAGAACTGCGCCCATCGCAGGCTCGAGGTATTTGGCGCCCAAACCAAGTCCGAGCGCACCGAAGATGGTGCCGAACAGATTGCCGACGCCACCTAGAACCACCACCATGAAAGAGTCGACGATGTGCTGTTGACCCAGCTCGGGTCCGACGTTCCCGAGTTGCGATAGCGCCACGCCGCCGAGACCCGCGACGGCCGAGCCCAGCGAAAACGTCCACAGGTCGACTTTCTGCGTAGGAATACCAAGAGCTGCGGCCATCTCTCGGTTCGATGTTACGGCTCGGACCTTCAGCCCCAAGGTCGTGCGATTGAGCACGAACCATACGAAGGCCACGACGAATGCCGTGAAGCAAAGAACCGCCACGCGACTGTACGGAATGACGACGGTCGGGATCAGCTCCCAGCCGCCCTTCAGCCACTCGGGATTGGCCACGGCGACGTTTTGCGCACCGAACAACGCGCGAACCGCTTGAACCAAGATGAGGCTGAGGCCCCAGGTAGCAAGTAGCGTTTCGAGCGGCCGACCATAGAGTTTGCGAATCACGAGGCGCTCGAGCAAAAAACCTACGAGCCCCGAGACGATGAATGCCAAAGGGATGGCCAGGACGAGATAATAGTCGAAGAACTCGGGCAAGTAGCGTGCGAAGCAATCCGCCGCAACATGCGTTGAGTAGGCGCCCAACATGAGTAGCTCTCCGTGCGCCATGTTGATGACTCGCATCAACCCGAAGGTGATGGACAGCCCTAACGCTGCCAAAAGTAGCACGCTCCCGAGACTCAACCCGTACACGGTATTGGCCGCTGTTCGGATGAGGAGTTGGCGACCATTCACCGTGGAAAGTGCTTCTCTCAGGGCCCTGCGCACATCTGCGTCCGCTTCGACGTAGGTGCCGTCGCTTCGACGCTGCAGAAGGGAGTCGAGCGCCTCTTGCATGGTGACATCGCCAAGCTCGGCAATGGTATTCGCCGCCGAGATGCGTAACCGTGGATTCTTGGAAGAGAGATCCAATTTGGCGAGCGCACGACGGAGCTCCTTCTTCGTGGCGGCGTCGGTTTCCGTTCTCGCCCGCTCCCGCAAGAAGTCCGTGAGCGCCACCGGTGGGTCTAGGGCCAACTCCGACGCCGCACTTCTGCGTTCTTCGAGTCGCGGCGAGGACAATCGGAGTCTCGCCAATCCTTCGTCGAGGCTCTTTCGCACCACGTTGCTCGCAAACAGTGGGCGAGGAGTTCCCTCCGGCATACCCGCTTTCGAACCTGGTAACTCGATGAAGCGACCGGAGGTCTCGATCCAATGGTGTTTGGCGTCGTCGACGCGGAGCCTTCCGTCACGGTAGGCGACGAGCCATTGTCGTGCTTCGTCCGAGCCGACCGCGACGGCGCACTCGATTGAGGCGCGCTGACTCGAAACGTCGCTTCCATCGAGCGATCGAAGGCATCCTCCGATATCGTTGGCCGCCAAGAGCGTTGGTGAGAACAAGGTCAGAATCAACCCGACGAGGGTTCGCAACGTTCTACGGTGCAGTCGTGCGCGGTTCATGGTGTTCGTCCGTGCTCTCGATGATGGCGACACGACGGGTCGCATCGACATGATTCGTGTGTGGCTTCACCAGTCGTCATTGGGGGCCATCGACTTGGTTGGTCGTCGGGAGAGATTTGCCGTGCCAGACGATGCGAGATGTGGCGGTTTTCGGGGGTAACGGCCTACCAGGATACATTTAGGGGGCGGGGATCATGGCGTTGCTCGCTCCAGGTTGGATGCTGACGTGGTGGGCGGTCCTCTCGTCGGCTGCCAACCTGGAGTTCGTTTCGTCAAGAGCGGTCACTTGAATCCGTCTCGTTTGATGCCGTCAGGCAGTATTCATCTGCCGACCTGTCCGCTGCGCTTTCGCCGGTTCCTCAGAACCCCATGTGTTTCTTCTGATCACAATTGCCGCAGAGCCAAGGAAACGTCCAGTCGGCGATCTTCGTCTTGCTCTCGGGAACGTACTTGCTCCAGGGTTCGGCGCGGATGGGTCCTTCGGTCTTCCACACGATGTGAAACTGTCCATTGGCTTGGATCTCGCCGATATAGACGGGCTTGTGGAGGTGGTGATTCTTCGTGTCCATCGTGATCTCGAAGCCCGAGGGTGCCTTGATGGTCTGACCTGCGACGGCTTGCCGTACGGCATCGATGTCCGTCGTTCCTGCCTGCTCTGCGGCTTGGGCCCACATTTTGATTCCGATGTAGGTCGCTTCCATCGGGTCGTTGGTCACGCGACGATCGGCGTCTGGAAGCTTGTTTGCCGATGCATATTCCTTCCACTCTTTGATGAACTGGGCGTTCTCTTGCGTATCGATGGACATGAAGTAGTTCCACGCGGCAAGATGGCCCTGGAGCGGCTTGGTGTCGATCCCCCGGAGCTCCTCCTCGCCAACCGAGAAGGCTACGACGGGCACGTCAGTTGCCTTCAAACCTTGATTGGCAAGTTCCTTGTAAAAGGGAACGTTCGAATCGCCATTGATGGTCGATACGACGGCCGTTCTCTTTGCGGTGGAGAACTTCTTGATATCCGAGACGATGGTTTGGTAATCCGTGTGACCGAAGGGCGTGTACTTCTCCATGATGTCGTCTTCGGCGACACCCTTCGACTTCAGGAAGTACCTCAGGATCTTGTTCGTGGTTCTCGGATAAACGTAATCCGTTCCGAGGAGGACCCAGCGTTTTGCGCCACCACCGCCATCACTCATCAAGTATTCGACGGCGGGAATGGCCTGCTGGTTCGGCGCGGCGCCGGTGTAGAAGACGTTGCGACTGGATTCTTCTCCTTCGTATTGAACCGGATAAAAGAGCAGGCCGTTGAGCTCTTCGAAAACTGGCAAGACGCTCTTTCGCGAGACGCTCGTCCAGCAGCCAAAGACCACGGCGACGTTCTTCTGGATGAGCTCGCGCGCCTTTTCGGCGAAGAGTGGCCAGTTCGAGGCGGGATTGACCACGATCGGTTCTAGCTTTCTGCCAAGGACGCCGCCCTTCTTGTTGATTCCCTCGATGGTCATCAGCGCGACGTCCTTCAGCGAGGTCTCGCTGATGGCCATCGTGCCCGAGAGCGAATGAAGGATGCCAACCTTGATGGGTTGGGATTTGTCCTTCGGCGCCGCGACGGACTCGGTTGCCGACCCCGACGGTGTTGGCGTGGCGCTTTCGTTGGTTGCGCCTGGACCTTTGCATGCCACGGCAAGCCAGCAGCCGATGAGTAGCGTATGGATTCGGTTGGCGTTCATCGATATTGCCTCGAGCTTTCTCAAAATTGGAGTTGGCCACCCAACGTAACGACTTGGTTGGTATCGAAGACGGCGTGGTCTTGAACGACTTGGTAATTGAGCGCTGCACGAGCCGCGTGCCCGTTCATGATGTAATGGAGTCCCGCGTCGAACGTGGAGTAGTCGTCTCCGCCGTCCGGATAGAGACGCTGGAGTCGAGCCACGACTTGAAGGGTTCCGATGCCTTGCTTTCCGGGGGCCAGGTAACCCAAGAGGCCCCAGAAGCTGCTTCCTTGATTGGTGCCTTCGAAGTTGTAGTAGGCGCCCTCGACGCTGAGTGTTCCCGAGCCTCCCAGACGTTTCTCGAGCAGTAGGTCTACGCTTGCAGCAGTGCCGTCCAAGCCTGTTCCGAGCGCAGTATTGCCGTTCTTCTGATATTGACCCGCAACCCCTACGGCAAGGACGTCCTTTTCACCATAATACGTGCTCGAGTTGTAATATCCCGGCTCTGGGTCGAGAAGATTGAGCACGAGCCGTCCTGCGGCGAGTGGACGATCGGTGCCCGTGAGATCGAACATGCCGAGTTGCCACTTGAACATGCCGCCGCCGGCCTGTCCCCAATAGGCAGCGCCATTGGAGCGTCCCGCGTAGATCGCAGGATAGAGATTGGCATGTACTGGGTAGTTCCAAATGTTTTGGTAGTACGGGCCACTCAAATTCGCACGGTCCGAGGGTGGCAGCATTCTGCCTGCCCAAACGTTGATGAAGTCGTTGACCTCGATCTTGAAAATCGCATCGAGCACCTGGACATTTCCAGTCGTGCCCGTGAAGTTGGAATCGAGATTGGCCTGGAACTTGACGTAGCGATTGGCAGAACCGCTGATGTATGGTCTTACGTTGGTGCCCACGTCCTGAGAAAAGTCTTGGCCAGACACCTTGGGGTCGTAACTGTATTGAACTCGCAATCCGACTCCGAAATTGACCTTGGGCGCGTCGGGATTGGTCGTGATGGGCGCTTCTTTTACCGGCGGCAACGTGACTGGCTCAGCCACTTGGACCTTCGCTCCAGCTCCGTTGCTTTGTGGTGACGGGATGGTTTCCGCGGGCTTGGAAGCAGCAGGCGGTGACGGGGGCTGCACGGGACTCGTGGTGGCTGCAACGGGTGCTGTCGAAGTCGGGGCAGCTGCAGCAGGTTCCGGTTTCGTTGCCGCAACTTCCGCGGAATTCGCAGGTGCAGGCGTCTGGGCTGCGGCATTCGATCCGTCGAGCAGGACGAGGCCAAGGGTCACGAGCTGCCCAATGAGGGCTGCGGTCTCGAGATTGCGCATAGATGCTCCAATGGATGTCGAGGATCCGATGTGAATGCGACGGAAGGTCGAGCAGCGCGAAGAGAGCGAGGCTCAGACGAGAGGCCCTCGTTCGTGCGAGCTCGCTCCGTGCCAGTGGGGTTATGTAGTATTCACTCCCATGGAACAAGGCATCGTCCCGTGACGCGCGCGCGGGTGGCGTAACGCGTGTCGCAACGAGAACCGTTGGAGGGGAAACATCGAGGAAACAGAGAGAGTGGTAACTCCACGAACGGTTTCGTGTGATGGCCCAGTCTCCGGATCTCCCCAGCACCAGCGACGTGCACGAGGCACTACAGCACGTCGTGTGCAGCTCGGGTTTTGCGCGTTCACCGCAAGCCGTGCGATTCTTGACGTTCGTCGTCGAGGAGACGCTGTTCTGGGCGAGGGGAGAAGTTGAAAGCGTATACCGTCGGAGTGCAGGCTTTGGGGGTTCAGGGGGATCGCTCGGATCCGGATAGTGCGGCACGCATGCAAGCTGGACGCACGAGGAAGCTCCTGTCGGCGTATTATGCTGGCACGGGTAAGAAGGACCGAGTGCGGATCGTATTGCCGACGGGGCAATACCAACCGAGATTCGAGCCCTGGGACGATGACGCTGCCGCGCAGACCGTGATGATGCCCACGCTTCAGATCGAGCCCGTCCAGCTGCAGGGCGATTGGGCGGTCCTTCCCTTCGATGGCGAATACGTCGCGGAACTCCTGGTGGCAGCGTTGATGCCCTTCGAAGGCTTGCGCGTATGTCGTCAGGGGGAAAGTTGCGCTGAACCGGCAGGTGATAGCAGCAGTGCGGGTTTCAGGTTGTCGGTGACGCTGGTCGTCGAGCGGGCTCGGTTGCGACTCCTCAGCATTCTGCGTCGAACCGAGACTTCGGAACGTCTCTTCACCGATCGTTTCGACGTGAGAGACGCGTCCATCGACGGCTTGGCCGTTCTAGACGACTATTGCCGTGCCATTGCTCCTCGCATTGCGGACGACGCCATGGGGGCCATCTCTCGTGGAAGCCTTCGAGAACTTGCCGTGGGTGAGCGTGCCGCCGACCAGTCGCTCCTGGAGTTCCAAAGAAGCTACTCCCATCAATCCTTGGTGAACGCAGTGGCGGGTCTCGAGGCAGAACTTACGCGATGTCCGACCAATTTGCGGCTCAAGCTCCGTTGCGCAGAAGCGCACGCGGCTCTCTTCGCATTCGATCCCGACACGGGGCGAGACTACCTCGATGCGGCTGAAGACGAAGTTCGTTCCGTACTCCTCGCCTCGCCGGATAGCCAGATGGCGCACCTCGTGAAGGGACAGGTCCACTTTCACCGTCGAGAAGGGCAGGCGGCGCGTCGTGAATTGAGGCGAGCCATCGAACTCAATCCCCTTTCGATGTACCCGGTCGCCACGGCAGGGACGCTTCTTGCGCTCATGGGGGATTGGGGGGATGGGCTTGGAATCATCGACGAGGTTTACGGTCGCTATCCCGACGCGCCGGGGTTCTTTCATTGGCGCATTGCGCCTTCCACTTCTTCGAAAATGGCGATCCGGAAGAAGCGTATCGTCGTGCAGAATTACTCGACTGTCCCGAACTGCCATGGTCACCCTTGCTCAAAGCGGTGTGCTTGGCCGTTCTCGGTCGCCGTTACGAGTCCAGTCGCGCCATTGCCGAACTTCTCGGAATATGTCCGGATTTTCCCGTCAAAGCGCGGACCTATTTATCCGGGTTTCTCTATGCCGAGGCCTTGGTCGAGGCGTTCATCGGGGCATTGAGAGAAGCTGGTTTGCGTCTGGAATCGGACGCCGCAACGACGCTCGGGCGTACGGCGCGACGGGCTACCACTTTGGTTCCCGTGCAAGACAACGAGGTGCGGGTTGGGATTCTGCACTCGATTTCGGGCACGATGGCCATTTGTGAACGACATCTCGTGCAGGCGGCTCGTCTCGCCATCGACGAGATCAATTCGGCAGGTGGTGTTCTTGGATGTCGGGTCGTCGGGATCACCGAAGATGGTCGCTCGAGCCCGGAGACTTTCGCGCAGAAGGCAAGAAAGCTCCTCCACACCGATCACGTCAGCAGCATCTTTGGCTGCTGGACTTCCGCATGTAGAAAAGCCGTGCGCCCCATCGTCGAACACGCGAACGCACTGCTTTGGTATCCCGTGCAGTACGAGGGGCTCGAGCGGAGTCGGAACGTGATTTATACCGGAAGCTGTTTGAATCAACAGATCGCGCCGGCGACCCATTGGGCTCTCGGGGAGGGCTATAGACGGTTCTTTCTCGTCGGTTCGGACTACGTGTTTCCGCGCACGGCTAACTATCTGATCCGTGCCATCATCGAAGCCGCCGGAGGAATGATCGTCGGTGAGGAGTACCGGCCCCTCGGGGAGGGGGGATTCCGTCCCGTGGTGGATCAAATCCGTCGAACCTCGCCCGATCTGGTCTTCAATACGGTCAACGGCTCCGACAATCTCGAGCTCTTTCGCGAACTGACCGAGGTTGGATTGTCGTCGTCGGATTGTCCGGTCATGTCCTTCAGCTTGTCCGAGCTCGAACTCGCCGGCTTGGCTGGTCTGGCGAGCGGACATTTTGCCTGCTGGAGCTACTTTCACAGCGTCGACGATCCCGCGAATCAGGAACTGATCCGGCGCTTTCGCAGCAGGTACGGTGACAACGAGGTCCTTTCGGACCCGACGGTGACGGCTTATGCGCAGGTCCATCTCTGGAAGCAGGTCGTCGAGACGGCGGGATCCTTCGAAACGGACGCCTTGCTCGGCGCGATCGTTGGACGTGAACTTTCCTTGGGTGGAGACACGTTGGAAGTCCGCTCGAACAATCACGTGAAGCGTCGTGCGTTGATCGGCCGCATTCGTCCCGACAATCAGTTCGACGTCGTTTGGCGAACCAAGGAAGCGATCGCTCCACAACCGTGGTTGGGAGTCGAAGACGCCGATCTACCCGGACAGGGGCTCGTCATGGACGCCCTCAAGGGGCTTTCGGACGTCGTCGATCGGCATGCGTCTTTGGAACGGGAGCTCTCGCAGCGGGTTTCTCCCTTGCGACGCAAGGACAACAAGTTGGTTCCCTAGCGAAATCACCCGTGAGGGCAAGACGACGACCGTTGGCGGTCGAGCTACCTCGATCGGGGCACCGAAGCGCGTGCGTTCATCGTGGAGCGGCGTCGGTGGCGAACCGTCCTCGGTACTCGGCAGGCGTGACGCCGAGCTGCTGCGTGAACACGCGCCAGAGGGTACTCGCGTCTCCAAGCCCGGTGCGGGCCGTCACGTCCTTGAGCGGCAAGGTGGTTTCCTCGAGGAGGCGGCGCGCTTCCTCGAGTCGTAACCGCCGCACGAGCTCCGCTGGGGACTCGTCGAGGTGTTCGCGGCACCATCGAGTGAGTGAGCGTGGACTCATGCCGATGCCCAGGGCAAGCTTTGGAACGGGTAGGGGTTCGTCGATGTGTTCGAGGACGAAGGTCGACAGATCGCGGAGCCGCGGCGGCTCTTTCTCTTGCCGTTGGAGTGCGGAACTGAACTGGGCCTGATTGCCCGAGCGGCGAAGGAACAGGACTAGCCGTTTGGCGACTGCCATTGCGATTTGATGCCCGTGTTCTTCTTCGACCAAGGCGAGCGTCAGAATCGATTCCGGCGGTTGCGCCCGCCGAGGTCCAAACGTTGCCGTCCTTGACGTAGATGCCCTCGTCCACGACCTCGGTCGAGGGGAAACGGGTGCGCAGCTCCTTCAAATACATCCAGTGCGTCGTTGCCCGCTTGCCGTCGAGAATCCCAGCCTTCGCCAAGACGAAGGCACCCGTGCAAATGGAGACGAGGGTTGGGATTCGACTATGGTACCGACGCAGCCACGGTACGAGCACTTGGTCGACTTCCGCGGGCGATTTGACGGGCGCTCCAGCCGCAATGGCGATGTCCGGAAGGCGTGCGCCACTTCGAGGGAGCGGCTTTACACCACCTACGACGAAACCGTGTCGAGTTTCGGCAGACGGTGCACTCGGACCGTAGAGTTCGACGTCGTATACGGTTCGACCAATGACGTCATTGGTGTGACTCAGAACCTCGGCAGGGCCTGCGATGTTGAGGAGACCCGTTCGTGGGGCGACGAGGAACCACACGCGCTTTTTGTCGTGGCTCATGGGTCTAGTTTGACGAGATTGGCGCAAATTGCAATTACGTTGTCCTTTCGGCCAGGGCGTCATGGCGCTAGTTCAAGGGGTGAAGGGAGCCTTCGTATGCTCAGAATCGGCATCAATGGATTCGGTAGAATCGGTCGCATGGTCTTTCGTGCCGCGATGGAACGCGGCGATCTGCAGGTGGTCGCCATCAACGATTTGCTGGATCTCACGCATCTTTCCTACTTGTTGCGGTTCGACTCCGTTCAAGGCGCGTTTCGACATTCGGTCGCGACGGTCGATGGCAACCTGGTCGTCGACGGCCGTTCGATTCGCGCAACGGCGGTGAAGGACCCCGCAGCTTCTGCTTGGGGAGATCTGGATGTCGACGTCGTGATTGAGTCGACGGGGATCTTCCTCACCCGAGAGAAGGCCGAAGCCCATCTCCGTGCGGGCGCGAAGCGGGTGATTATGTCCGCTCCCGCCAAGGACGACACGCCAACCTACGTGGTTGGGGTCAACACCGATGCTTACGCTGGCGAGCCTGTCATCTCGGCGGCCTCTTGTACGACCAATTGTCTCGCTCTCGTCGCAAAGGTGGTGCACGAGTCCTTCGGGATTTCGCGCGGCCTCATGACGACCGTGCATGCCACGACCGCCACTCAAAAGACCGTCGACGGGAATTCGGGAAAGGACTTTCGATTCGGTCGCGGCATCCTCGACAACATCATTCCTGCAACTACCGGAGCCGCAAAAGCGGTGACGAAGGTCCTGCCGTCCCTTCGGGGCAAGCTGACCGGGATGTCGTTTCGGGTGCCCGTTTCGAATGTGTCGGTCGTCGATCTCACGTGTGAACTCGAACGCGCGGCAACCTACGCCGATATCTGCTCCGCCATGCAGGCTTCGTCAGCGGGTCCGCTCCGCGGGATCCTGGGCTACACGGACGATGACGTCGTATCGAGCGATCTCCGTGGGAACGCGTGCACGGCGGTCTTCGATGCCAAGGCAGGGATACAACTCGATCCCACCTTCGTGAAGCTGATCGCGTGGTACGACAACGAGTGGGGCTACTCGAGCAAGCTGTTGGATCTCGCGGTGCGAACGATGGCCGACTAGATCGCAAGCTTTGTTTTGCTCGTCGTGGTCACGACATTCACCGGAGCGTCTCGGGTGCTCGAAATCGCACCACGCGCTCTCGCTCGACGCTCATCGTCGAGACGCTCCGGTAAGTCGCGCACCAGCAGGGGATCGCGCCGCCCACCGAGCTTTGCTCGTCGTGGTCACGACAATCACCGTGGCGCCTCGGCTGCTCGAAATCGTTCCACGCGCTCTCGCGTGGAACGACGAGAGAAGGGGACCGACAGTCGCGACGAGAGAAGGGGACCGTCAGTCGCGACGAGAGAAGGGGACCGACAGTCGCGACGAGAGAAGGGGACCGACAGTCGCGACGAGAGAAGGGGACCGACAGTCGCGACGAGAGAAGGGGACCGACAGTCGCGACGAGAGAAGGGGACCGTCAGTCGCGACGAGAGAAGGGGACCGTCAGTCGCGACGAGAGAAGGGGACCGTCAGTCGCGACGAGAGAAGGGGACCGTCAGTCGCGACGAGAGAAGGGGACCGTCAGTCGCGACGAGAGAAGGGGACCGTCAGTCGCGGTCGTTGCCGCGACGAACCGACAAAAAATCAGGGAAAAGCGCGCGCTGCCCGCGGCGCCGTCGCGCGCGCGTCAAATCGCCCTCGACGGAGTGTCCTCCCCACGCTAGAAGCTGGCTTTCCATGGTCAGCCTGGTCGTCGCCGTGAGGCGCGCCGGAAGACCGAAGCGAGTGCACGAGCTTTTCCCTCCCTATTTGGGGGGCCAAGTCCATCCTCCGGGGTGTTCACTGAACGATTAGCCAGTGAAAACCGCCAAATTGCAGGATGGAAATCGGCCGTGCGCCCTTGACAGGGGACGAGCGAAAGCTAGGCTCCCGCTCCCCCGAATCCTGGGGGACGACCACCGTCTATCCCATGCCCACGATCCAGCAGTTGATTCGAAGCGGCCGCCAGGCAGTAGTTGCCAAAACGGCTTCCCCGGCGCTGCGTGCTTGCCCGCAGAAGCGTGGCGTTTGCACGCGCGTGTACACGACGACGCCAAAGAAGCCAAACTCTGCATTGCGCAAGGTTTGCCGCGTGCGTCTCACCAACCAGATGGAAGTGACGAGCTACATCCCTGGTGAGGGTCACAATCTCCAGGAGCACAGCGTCGTTCTCATTCGTGGCGGCCGCGTGAAGGATCTTCCCGGCGTTCGCTACCACGTTGTTCGCGGTACCCTCGATGCGTCTGGAGCCTCCGGGCCTTCCAGTACCAACAAGGCCAACCGTAACCGCAAGCGCTCCAAGTACGGCGTCAAGCGCCCGAAGAAGTAATTGCGTAAAAGGAATTAGGAGTCGCTCATGCCTCGTCGACGCGAAGTACCCAAGCGCAAGATCACGCCGATCCTAAGTACAAGGACAAGCTGGTCGCCAAGTTCACCAACTGCCTCATGGTCGATGGAAAGAAGTCCGTCGCCGAAGGCATTCTCTACGGCGCCTTCGAAGTGATTAGCAATCGCTTCAAGGAAGACCCAATCGAGGTGTTCCGCAAGGCCCTCGACAACGTCAAGCCGAAGCTCGAAGTCAAGAGCCGTCGCGTTGGTGGTGCAAACTACCAGGTGCCGGTCGAAGTTCGTCCCGAGCGCCGCGTCGCTCTCGGCATGCGTTGGCTCGTCGGCTACTCCCGCAACCGCGGAGAGAAGACCATGATGGAGCGCCTCGCCGCCGAGCTCGTCGATGCCGCGCAGAATCGTGGCAACGCCGTGAAGAAGAAGGACGACACGCACAAGATGGCGGACGCCAACAAGGCGTTTGCTCATTACCGCTGGTAATCCGCTTGTTGACGTTTTGATGGTGGTAGACGAACTGCTTTTCGGAGTTCTAGCGAGGACATGACGCGTACGACATAGGATCGGGTCAAAGCGACCGGCTCCCCAAGAGCCAACGGACTTTGCCCCGAACCCCTTCCGGAATGAGAGGCCCCCTAAAACAGCGGGGGGCGACAGGCCGGAGGGGGTTTCGTACGTCTAGCGCCTCCCCACCCGACAGTCACGAATCGAAGTAAACCCAAATGGCCCGCGAAATCTCAATGGAACGCACGCGCAATATCGGCATCATGGCCCATATTGATGCGGGCAAGACCACCGTAACGGAGCGGATCCTCTTTTACACGGGGATCAACTACAGAGATCGGTGAGGTCCATGAAGGCGCAGCCACGATGGACTGGATGGAGCAGGAGCAGGAACGCGGCATCACCATCACGAGTGCCGCCACGAACTGCTTCTGGACTCCCGAGCACGGCCCCTTCGAAGGTCACCAACACCGTATCAACATCATCGACACACCGGGACACGTCGACTTCACCATCGAAGTCGAACGCAGTCTGCGCGTTCTCGATGGTGCGGTTGCCGTCTTCGACGGTGGCAACGGTGTCGAGCCGCAAAGTGAGACCGTGTGGCGTCAAGCGGATCGATACAACGTTCCCCGTCTGGCCTTCGTCAACAAGATGGACAAGACCGGTGCGGACTTCCAGATGAACCTGGACTCAATCCGCGACCGCCTGGGAATCACGCCGGTTGCGCTCCAGTGGCCCGTCGGAGAGGAAGACCAGCACCGCGGTGTGGTCGACCTCATCCGGATGCAGGCGGCCATCTTCGATTCGGAGTCCCTGGGAGCCAAGTTCACTTGGAAACCCATTCCCGAAGAACTCGCGGACAAGTGCCGTGAGATGCGGGAAAAGCTCATCGAAGCCTGTGCCGACATCGATGAGAAGATCATGGAGAAATTCCTCGAGGGCAAACTCGAGGCCGTCTCCGAAGACGGAATCCACGCGGCCATTCGTGCAGCCGTCGTCGGATTCAAGTTCGTTCCCGTCCTGTGCGGCTCCGCCTTCAAGAACAAGGGCGTGCAGCTGCTCCTCAACGCGGTCGTCAACTACCTGCCGTCGCCCATCGACATTCCGCCCGTCGAAGGCAAAGACCCCAAGACGGAAAAGACCATCATTCGGAAGGCATCCGACGAAGAGCCCTTTGCGGCTCTGGCGTTCAAGAATCATGAACGACCCCTTCGTCGGCAACCTGACCTTCTTCCGTGTGTATTCCGGGCAGCTGACGAGCGGCACCGCCGTTCTCAACGCCTCTCGCGGTCGCCGCGAGCGAATCGGCCGCATCTTGCGCATGCACGCCAACAAGCGTGAGGAGCTCAAGGACGCCGTCGCTGGCAACATCTACGCCGTCGTCGGTCTTCGCGACACTCGAACGGGTGACACGCTCTGCGACGACAAGGCTCCGATTCTGCTCGAGCAAATGACGTTCCCCGATCCGGTCATTCAGATCGCGATCGAGCCGAAGACCCAAGCGGACCTCGACAAGCTTGGCATCAGCCTGCAGAAGCTCGCGTACGAGGACCCTTCGTTCCGGACCTTCACGAACGAAGAGACCGGTCAGACCATCATCGCCGGAATGGGCGAGCTGCACCTCGAGAATCATCGTCGACCGCCTGCGTCGCGAGTTCAAGGTCGAGGCGAACGTCGGCAAACCCGAGGTCTCCTATCGAGAAGCCATCACCAAGGCTGTCGATGCCGAGGGTCGCTTCATTCGCCAAAGCGGTGGCCATGGTCAATACGGTCACGTAAAGCTCCACGTCGAGCCGGGTGAACGCGGTGCCGGTTTCAAGTTCGAGAACAAGATCGTCGGCGGAATCATCCCGAAGGAGTTCATTCCTTCGATCGAGAAGGGTGCGCGAGAAGCGCTCCAGCGCGGTGTTCTCGCCGGCTATCCGCTGTCGGACGTTACCGTCGGTCTTTACGACGGCAGCTATCACGAGGTCGACTCCTCGGGCCCGGCCTTCGAGGTCGCCGCCTCGATGGCAGTTCAGGACGGCGCCAAGCGTGCCGGCTTGGCGTTGCTCGAGCCGATGATGTCCGTCGAAGTGGTGACGCCCGAAGCCAACATGGGTGACGTCATCGGCGACATCAATTCGCGTCGAGGCAAGATCCAAGGAATGAATCAGCGCGGCAAGGACACACAGGTCATTCAGGCCGAGGTTCCGCTTGCCACGATGTTCGGATACGCGACGGATCTGCGCAGCAAGACGCAGGGTCGCGCTACCTACAGCATGCACTTCTCACACTATGAAGCCACTCCTGCCGCAGTGCAGGAAGCGGTTGTCGCTAAGGTCCGCGGTAACTAGCGGAGGGAGACTTTTGGGATGGCCAAGGAAAAGTTCGTACGCACGAAACCACACGTAAACGTCGGCACGATCGGTCACATCGATCATGGCAAGACGACGCTGACTGCAGCCATCGTGAAGCTCCAGTCCAAGCGCGGCCAGGCGAAGGAAATCAAGTACTCCGACATCGCCAAGGGCGGTATCGTCCGTGACGAGACCAAGACCGTGACGATCGCGGTCTCCCACGTCGAGTACGAGACGAAGGATCGCCACTACGCACACGTCGACTGCCCCGGACACGCCGACTACATCAAGAACATGATCACCGGCGCGGCTCAGATCGATGGTGCCATCCTCGTGGTGAGCGCGCTCGACAGCGTGATGCCGCAGACCCGTGAGCACGTGCTTCTGGCTCGCCAGGTCGGTCTGAACTACATCGTCGTGTTCCTCAACAAGTGCGACGCGGTGGAAGACGCCGAGATGCTCGACCTCGTGGAGATGGAAGTCCGCGAGCTGCTCAACAAGTACAAGTTCGACGGCGACAACGCGCCGATCGTCCGCGGCGCCGCACTGCCGGTGCTGAGCGCGGATCCCCAGTGGGAGGCGAAGATCGACGAGCTGCTCGCATCGCTCGACAGCTACATCCCGCAGCCGCAGCGCGAGGTCGACAAGCCGTTCCTCATGGCCATCGAGGACGTGTTCTCGATCAAGGGCCGTGGCACGGTGGCGACGGGTCGTATCGAGCGCGGCGTGGTGAAGGTCAACGACGAGGTCGAGCTCATCGGGTTCGACAAGCAGTCGAAGACGGTCGTCACGGGCGTCGAGATGTTCCGCAAGCAGATGGACGAAGGCCAAGCCGGCGACAACGTTGGCTGCCTGTTGCGCGGCATCGACAAGGAAGGCATCGAGCGTGGTCAGGTGCTCGCCAAGCCCGGCAGCATCAAGCCGCACAAGAAGTTCATGGGCGAAGTCTACGTCCTGAAGAAGGAAGAGGGCGGCCGCCACACCCCGTTCTTCCCGAACTACCGCCCCCAGTTCTACATCCGCACGACGGACGTGACTGGCAGCGTCATTCTGCCCGACGGCGTCAAGATGGTGATGCCGGGCGACAACATCACGATGACGGTCGAGTTGATCACGACGGTCGCGCTCGAGGAGCAGATGCGTTTCGCCATCCGTGAAGGTGGCAAGACCGTCGGCGCCGGCGTCGTCACCAAGATCATCGAGTAAAGAGCTAGCGGACAGGGAGCTTTAGTTCGAAAGAGGTTCGGCTCCCATCCTATGGAAAGCACCAACAATGGCTGACACCACCAAAATTCGAATCCGCCTCAAGGCGTTCGACCATCAGCTGCTCGACAAGTCCACAGCGGACATCGTCGAGACGGCCCGAAGGACTGGCGCAAGAGTCGCCGGCCCCATCCCGCTGCCGACCTCCATTCGGCGCTACACCGTGCTTCGTGGCCCTCACATCGACAAGAAGTCGCGTGAACAGTTCGAAGTCCGAACCCACAAGCGTTTGCTCGATATCCTCGAGCCCACGCAGCAGACTCTAGAGGCGCTCATGAAGCTCGACCTTAGCGCCGGTGTCGACGTCGAGATCAAGAGCTGAGCTTTTACCGAGGATCTCCATGGCAAAGATCGACGTGTATGACCTCGAGCGGAAGAAGGTCGGGGAACTCGACCTCGCTGACGAGGTATTTGCGGCTGAAGTCAAGGAGCACTTGCTTCACGAAGTGGTTGTCGCCCAGCTGGCTTCTCGCCGCGCTGGAACCCATGCAGCCAAGGAACGCTCTGCGGTTCAGGGCTCGAAGAAGAAGCTCTACAAGCAGAAGGGAACGGGTAACGCGCGTCACGGCGCAATCCGCGCGCCAATCTACGTTGGCGGTGGTCGTGCGCATCCCCCGAAGCCCCAAGACTGGAGCATGCGTCCGCCCCGCAAGGTCCGCCTGTCGGCCCTGCGTAGCGCACTCAGCCTCCTCAACAAGGAAGGTCGCTTGACCATCGTCGATAGCATCAGCTTCGACGCACCGAAGACCAAGCGACTCGCGACGGCTCTTGCCGCTCTGCAGGCTTCCTCGAGCACCCTCGTCGTCGACGGGCGCGGAAACGAAAACCTCATCCTTTCGATCCGCAACCTGCCGACCTCGAGCTTCCTGCCTCCCGAGGGCGTCAATGTGTACGACTTGCTGAAGCACGACCATCTGGTCGTCTCGAAGGACGCGGCGAAGGCTCTCGAGGCTCGCTGCTTGGAGAAGAATCCATGAGTCCCGAGCACATCATCAAGCGGCCCATCCTCCTCACGGAGAAGGCGGCCCGCGGCAAAGAGCAAAACAAGGTCGTGTTCGAAGTCGCCATCGACGCGAACAAGAATCGAAATTCGACACGCCATCGAAGCTCTCTTCAACGTCAAGGTGACGGACGTTTCCACGTTGGTTCAGCGTGGAAAGGTCAAGAAGGTCGGTCGGCGTTCTTTCAAGAAGCCTAACTGGAAGAAGGCGGTCGTGACGCTCAAGGCGGGTGACGACATCCAGTTCTTCTCCGAGGCGGAGGGCTGAGTCCATGGCGATTCGAGCGTTCAAACCCACTTCCCCAGGTCGTCGCTTCTACACGACGAGCGATCTGTCGGACATCACGAAGACGACGCCTGAAAAGGCGCTGCTGACGCCCAAGAAGAGCACGGGTGGCCGTAACAATGCCGGCCGTGTCACCTCGCGATTCCGCGGGGGTGGCCACAAGCGGATGTACCGCGTCATCGACTTCAAGCGAAACAAGGTGGGCGTGCCCGCCAAGGTCGCGGCGGTCGAATACGATCCGAACCGCAGCGCGCGTCTGGCGCTGCTCTTCTACGCCGATGGCGAGAAGAGCTACATCTTGGCCCCCGACGGCCTCAAGGTCGGCGATCAGGTGATCGCCAGCCGCAATGCCGACATTCGTCCGGGCAATTGCCTGTCTTTGTCCTTCATCCCCGCGGGCACGATGATTCACAACATCGAGCTTCGTCGAGGCAAGGGCGGTCAGCTCGTTCGTTCTGCGGGCGGCGCTGCGCAGCTCATGGGCAAAGACGGCGACTACGCGCTCGTCCGATTGCCGAGCGGCGAGGTCCGCAAGGTTCACACCTTGTGCCGCGCCACCATCGGTCAGGTCTCCAACCTCGAAGCCCAGAACAGCAGCCTAGGCAAAGCAGGCCGCGCTCGGTGGCTCGGCCGTCGGCCCCATAACCGCGGCGTCACGATGAACCCCGTCGATCACCCCATGGGTGGTGGTGAGGGTCGTACGAGCGGTGGTCGCCACCCCTGCTCTCCTTGGGGCAAACTCACCAAGGGCAAGAAGACGCGCAACAACAAGCGCACTGACCAGATGATCGTCAAGAACCGAAAGACGAAGAGCTGATACCATGGCGCGCAGTATCAAAAAAGGTCCGTTCATCGACGGGCATCTGATGCAGAAGATTCTGGACTCTCAGGCCCAGAATCAGAAAAAAGTCATCAAGACTTGGTCGCGAAGGTCAACCGTCCTTCCCGAGGCCGTCGGTCTGACGTTCGCCGTGCACAACGGGCGCAAGTTCGTGCCCGTCTTCGTGACGGAGAACATGGTCGGGCACAAACTCGGCGAGTTTGCGCCCACTCGCACCTTCCATGGTCACGCCGGAGACAAGAAGGCCGGCCCCAAGAAGGGTAACCCGCAGACGGGCAAGCGATAAGGTAGCCAGCGAAGGGCCCCGCATTCTCTGTGGGGCCCTTTTGCCTACCTCGAGATCGCTAAACATGTGCGCAGGGATGGAAAGAGTTTTGGCTTTCCCCTTGCCACTCCGAATTCCCTCTGCTACTTAGCCGTCCCCCAACGCGAAGGCGTCCCACCTCGGATTACTTCGCCGGCATTCTCGAGCACTGCGACCACCCCCATCGTGGTCGAGGTCGCCACCAGGTAACTGGCGGCAGGCGAGACTGACGTAGACGCGCGATCGTTCGCGCGTCAAGGGCGACGGGTCTGTAAAAGGAAACTGTCGACATGATAAGCGTTGCTACAGCGAAATTTCAGCGGATAAGTCCGCGTAAAGCGCGGATGATTGTCAATCTCGTCCGCGGGCGTGATGCGTCGGAAGCTTTGCAGCTCCTCGACTTCACGCCAAAGGCCGGCGCTCCCTTCGTCAAGAAGCTCATCGCGAGCGCCGTCGCGAATGCAAAGGTCGTGCGCCCGGACGTCGATGTTGACCAGCTGTTCATCAGCAAGGCAACCGTCGACAAGGGGCCAAACTCGCACATGCGTCGATGGCGGCCCCGCGCAATGGGACGCGCGACGCAGGTCGTCAAAGGGATTAGCCACATCCTGATCGAGCTCGATCAGCGCTGAGTATCCGGCGAAGGCAGAGAGATCATGGGACAGAAAACGCATCCATATGGCTTTCGCTTGGGGGTCATCAAGACCTGGACGAGCAAGTGGTTCGAGGATTCGAACTACGCGAAGTGGCTCCACGAGGACATTCGCATCAAGCGAGCCGTAAAAGAGTACCTCTACAACGCCAACATCGCTGGCGTCGAGATCGAGCGCGCTGCCAACAAGGCCAAGGTCGTCGTCTACACGGCGCGTCCAGGCATGGTGATTGGCAAGGGCGGCAAGGGAATCGAAATCCTCAAGAGTGGCAACCTCGACAGTGCCACCAAGGGTGAGACGAAGTTCCCGGGTGTCCAGAGCTTCACGGACAACGAGGTCTTCATCGACGTCCAGGAAGTGCGCAAGGCGGAGACGAACGCGCAGCTCGTTGCCGAGAACATCGCGACGCAGCTCGAGCGACGCATCGCTTTCCGTCGCGCGATGAAGAAGGCACTTTCCACGGCAATGAAGTTCGGTGCCAAGGGCATCCGCGTTCGTTGCTCCGGTCGCCTCGGCGGCGCCGAGATGGGTCGCGTAGAGACCTATCGCGAAGGGCGCGTGCCACTACACACGTTGCGCGCCGACGTCGACTTCGGTCTCGCCGAAGCCCGCACGACGTACGGCACCATCGGTATCAAGGTCTGGATCTTCAAGGGTGAAGTGCTGCAACGCAAGGCGCGGCGGATCCCGGAGTAAGCCTCGAAAATGCTATCCCCAAAGCGAACCAAGTTTCGTAAGGTCCAGAAGGGCCGTAATCGTGGGATCGCCTGGCGCGGTTCCGACGTCTCCTTCGGCGACTTCGGGCTTCAGGCTCTCGACCACGCGTGGATCACCGCGCGACAGATCGAAGCCACCCGTATGGCGATTCAGCGGCACTGCAAGCGTGCCGGCAAGCTCTGGATCCGCGTGTTCCCCGACAAGCCGATCACCAAGAAGCCGCTCGAAGTCCGCATGGGTAGCGGTAAGGGCAGCGTCGAAGATTGGGTTGCCGTCGTCAAGCCCGGCCGCGTGATGTTCGAGATTCAGGGCGTGTCCGAGGAAATGGCGAAGGAAGCCTTCAAACTGGCTGCTGCGAAGCTGCCGATTAGCACCCGCGTTCTCGCCCGAGGAGAGCTCTAATGAAGGCCAAGGACCTACGCGATCGCGCGACGGCGGATCTTCAGACGCTGCGCGACACGATGAAGAAGGATCTCTTCTCCTACCGGATGAAGAACCTGACTAACCAACTCGATGACACCAGTCTGCTGCGCAAGACTCAAAAGGACATCGCTCGTATCGAGTCGATCCTCAGTGAGCGGCAGGGGACGGGGCTCGTAGTTGCCGAGAAAGGGAGTGAGCCGTGAGTACGGACACCACGCAGAGCACTCGAGCAGCCAATCGACGCCGAAGGCTCGTCGGAGTCGTGACGAGCGACAAGATGGATAAAACCATCACCGTCGAAGTCGTCCGCCTCAAGCTCGATTCGAAATACAAGAAGTACGTTCGCGTTCGCTCGAAGTACAAGGCCCACGACGAAGAGAACCAGTTCCACATTGGTGATCGGGTCGAAATCGTCGAAAGCCGTCCGCTCTCGCGAACGAAGCGTTGGCAAGCCGCGCGACTCGTCGAGCGTGCCGAAGGAGAGCTGAGCTGACATGATCCAGATGGAATCCATACTGGACGTTGCCGACAACTCCGGTGCGAAGGTCATCCAGTGCATCAAAGTTCTAGGTGGCTCCAAGCGTCGGTATGCCGGTCTCGGTGACGTCATCGTCGTGGCAATCCGTGACGCCCTCCCGGGCTCCAAGGTGAAGAAGGGCGACCGCGCCAAAGCCGTCGTCGTTCGCACCCGTCACGAGTACCGTCGTCCCGACGGCAGCTACATCAAGTTCGATGGCAACAGCGCGGTGCTCATCAACGCACAGCAAGACCCCATCGGCACCCGCATCTTTGGGCCAGTGGCTCGCGAACTCCGCGGCCGCGGCTTCATGAAGATCATCTCTCTTGCACCAGAGGTGTTGTAATGCGTCGCCTTCGTAAGGGAGACGTCGTTGTCGTCATCAGCGGCGACGACAAAGGAAAGCAGGGCAAGATCGTCCGCGTGCTGCCAGAGCGCGACGCGGTGGTCGTCGAGGGCGTGAATCGCGTCAAGCGTCACGTCAAGTCGCAGCCCGAGAAGCCCGGTGGCATCATGGAAATCGATGCTCCCATCGCGGCTTCGAAGGTGATGCCCATCGATCCTCAAACGGGAAAGCCCACTCGGGTGAAGTACCAATCGGTCGATGGCAAGAAGGCTCGCGTCGCGAAGAGTGGCGCAGCACTGCCAGTTCAGGAGTGAAGCAATGGCGGAACAAGTGGTAGTGCCTCGCCTGCTAGAGCGATACAAGAAGGACGTCATCGCGAAATTGATGGCGCGCTTCGGCTACAAGAATCCGATGCAGGTTCCTCGCCTGCAGAAGATCGTGATCAACGTGGGTCTCGGTGAGGCGACAGCCAACCCGAAGATGGTTGATACGACCGTCGCCGAGGTCGCTGCGATTACCGGCCAAAAGCCGATCATCCGCCGCGCGAAGAAGTCCATCGCAAACTTCAAGCTCCGACAAGGAATGCCCATCGGCGTGATGGTCACTCTGCGTCGGGAGCGGATGTGGGAGTTCCTCGATCGTCTCGTGTCGATCAGCTTGCCTCGCGTTCGTGACTTCCGCGGCGTCAGTCCGCGTGGGTTCGATGGGGCCGGCAACTACACGCTCGGTCTTCGTGAACAAATCGTTTTCCCTGAGATCAACTTCGACAAAGTCGAAAAGGCTAAGGGAATGAACATCACCATGGTCACCAGCGCCGAAAGCGACGAGCAAGCTCGCGAGCTTCTCACGCAGCTCGGTGTCCCTTTCAGGAGTTGAGACCCGATGGCGCGCGCATGTCAGTGGGCGAAAATGAATCGACCGCCCAAGTTTTCGACACGAGCCGTAAGCCGTTGCCACGTCTGTGGCCGGTCCAAAGCCGTCTACCGCGATTTCAAGCTGTGCCGTGTGTGCCTTCGGCTGATGGCGCTTCGCGGTGAACTACCCGGAGTTACCAAGGCTAGCTGGTGAGACCATGAATAGCGATCCTATCGCAGACATGCTGGCCAGGCTGCGCAACGCTGCCTTGGCCCGACACGAAGTAGCTCGGATGCCCGCGAGCAAGCTCAAGCGAGCAATCGCCGAGCTGCTCAAGAACGAGGGGTACGTTGCCGATGTCCGTCAAGAGGAACTCGGCGACGCCACTCAACCGACCCTGACCGTTACGCTCAAGTACGGACGTGACCGCGCCTGCGCCTTCGGTGGCATCAAGCGCGTCTCTCGCCCCGGACGTCGAGTGTACGTCGGACACGAGGACATTCCACGCGTCCTCAGTGGCCTCGGGGTCAGCATTCTCAGCACGTCGCAAGGCGTATTGACGGACAAGGAAGCCCGCCGACGTCGCGTTGGTGGTGAGCTCTTGTGTGAGGTCTGGTGATGACAGCCGAAGCAGCAGCACCCGCCATGGAGCGGCAGTCACGGGTAGGTAAACGCCCCGTGAAGCTCCCGAAGGGCGTCTCCTTCAGTCTCTCGGGTGACGTCATTACGGTCAAGGGCCCGAAGGGGACCTTGACCCGCAAGACGACCCCGAACGTGGACATCGCCCAAAATGGCGACGTTCTCACGGTCACCAGTTCCAGCTCCGGTCGCGACGGGGCACGCCTTCAAGGTCTTGTCCGGGCGCTGCTTGCGTCGATGGTCAAGGGTGCCGCCGAAGGTTACGAAAGGGGCCTCGAGCTCGTCGGAACCGGTTATCGCTGTGAGCTCAAGGGCAAGGTCATCACCTTCTCCTTGGGCCTCTCGCATCAACCGACGATCACCCTTCCCGAGGGTGTGACCGCGACCATCCCGGCTGACTCGAAGGGCACGATGCTCATGCTCGCGTCCCCAGACAAAGCCGTTCTTGGTCAGCTCGCCGCGACCATCCGCGGATTCCGACCGCCAGAGCCCTACGGTGGCAAAGGCATTCGGTACCGTGGTGAGAAGGTCCGCAAGAAGGCTGGCAAGGCTGGCAAGGGCCGCAAGTAAGCGGAGTAACGGAGGATCGACACATGGCACGACAGCTTTCATCGCGTGAGCGACGTAAGTTCAGTATACGGAACAAGAATCTCCGGTACCGCCGAACGACCGCGGATGAGTGTATTCCGGACCGCCGGGCACATCTATGCGCAGGTCATCGACGACGAAACTGGCACCACTTTGGCCACCGCCGGGACCCTCTCTCCCGACCTTCGCGACGCCGTGAAGGAAGGAAGCAAGACGGACTCGGCCAAGAAGGTCGGTGCCCTAATAGCGAAGATTTGCCTCGAGAAGAAGATCGAGAAGAATCGTCTTCGATCGTAACGGGTACCTCTACCACGGTCGCGTCAAGGCGCTGGCTGAGGCGGCACGCGAGGCTGGACTGCAGTTCTGAGAATCGCGTCGACGGGTCGAGTCACAAGGACGAGACCCGTCGCACGCCGATGACCGTCGGGAGCAACGATGGCACTGGATCATCTGGACGAAGAAAAACTGAAGGAACGCGTCATCCACATCAACCGGGTGGCAAAGGTCGTCAAAGGCGGCCGGCGTTTCAGTTTCGCTGCATTGGTCGTCGTTGGCGACGAATCTGGCCACGTTGGGGTCGGGCTCGGCAAAGCAAACGAGGTCCCCGAAGCAATCCGCAAGGGCAATGACCAGGCGCGGAAGAACCTATTCAAGGTGCCAATGATTGGCGCCACCATCCCCCATGAAATCGTCGGCGAATTCGGCGCCGGGCGAGTGCTGCTGAAGCCCGCGAGCCCTGGAACGGGCGTTATCGCCGGCGGTGCAGTGCGTGCCGTCGTCGAGTCGGCTGGCATTCACGACATTTTGAGCAAATGCCTCGGAACGTCGAACAAGCATAACGTCGTCAATGCGACGATCGTTGCGCTCCAGTCTCTGCGTGCTCCGGAGCAAGTTGCGTCCGCTCGAGAGAAGTCGGTCGAAGAAGTGGCTTCGGATTATCCCGTCGCTGCCATGGCTGCGTCCGCTCGCGGTGCTTCGTCGATCATCGCTTCGAGCGAAGGAGCGAGCGCGTCATGAGTGAGAAGCTGACTGTTACGCAAACGGGAAGCACGATTGGCGACGGTCACAAGCACGAGCTCGTGATCAAGGGTCTCGGGCTACGCGGTCCGGGCTCGAGCGTCGTCGTCGAGAACACCCCGTCGTTCCGCGGAATGATCAAGAAGGTGCTTCACCTGGTTCGCGTCGAGGAGAAGAAGTCATGAGCGACGTGCTCTCACGGCTCGCGCCGCCGGATGGCGCCAAGAAGGTCGCGAAGCGTTTTGGTCGCGGCGTCGGTTCTGGTCTCGGCAAGTCCTCTGGCCGTGGTCAGAAGGGTCAGAAGGCCCGCAGCACCGGAAACATCGGCAAGCGTCACTTCCAAGGTGGCCAGACTCCGATGCAACGTCGTCTCCCGAAGCGTGGCTTCAACAACCCGTTCGCGGCGACTTGGGCCGAGATCAACGTGTGTGATCTGGAGCGTTTCGCAGCGGGTGCCGTCGTGGACGAAGCCGCATTGCTCGCAACTCGTCTCTTGGCGAAGAAGGGCGTGCTGCTCAAGGTCCTCGGCGATGGCGAGTTGACGAAAGCGCTCACCGTCCATGCACACAAGTTCAGCGCGAGTGCGCTGGAGAAGATCAGTAAGGCGGGCGGAAAGGCCGTAGTGGTCGAGATCGTCGCTTCTACTGGCTCTGACGCTTCGGCATAAGTCCTATGGCGCTGTTTAGCGGCTTCTCCAATATCGGGAAGGTTCCGGAGCTTCGTCGCCGGGCGTTGTTCACACTCGGGTTGCTCGCCGTCTACCGTGTCGGCGTATTCGTAAGCACCCCAGGCGTGGACCGCTCGGTGATGAACCGCGTGGTCTCGGGCCAAGGCGGACTCCTCGGACTCTTCAATCTGTTTAGCGGTGGAGCGCTAGGCAACCTCTCTATCTTCGCCCTCGGCATCATGCCGTACGTGTCGGCGAGCATCATCATGCAGTTGATGGGGCTCGTTTCGCGTCAGGTCGAGGAAATGCGCAAGGAAGGCGACTCCGGTCGCCGCAAGCTCGAGCAGTGGACCCGCTATGGAACACTGCTCCTGAGCCTCTTTCAGTCCTTCGGCGTTGCCGTCTGGCTCGAAGGGCTCAACGCGAACGACATGGGTGGCGGTCGCATTGGTGACGTCGTTGGTGCTCCGGGCTGGGGCTTCCGTCTCATGACGATGATGACCCTGACCACCGGAACCCTGCTCATCATGTGGCTCGGCGAGCAGATTACGGAGCGCGGAATTGGCAACGGTTCGTCGCTCATCATCTTCGCCGGCATCGTGGCGAACGTCCCGCAAGCCGTAGGTTCGTTCCTGTCGGGCAAGGGCGGGGACGTTCAGCCTCTCTCTGTCGCTCTGATCGCAGCCACGTTACTCGTCAGCATTGCTGTGGTCTGCTTCTTCGAGCGCGCGCAACGACGCATTCCGATTCAGTACGCGCGCCGTCAGGTCGATCGACGGATCTATGGTGGCCAGCAGGCACATCTTCCGCTCCGCGTGAACATGGCGAGCATGATCCCGCCGATCTTCGCTTCGAGCTTGTTGATGTTCCCGGCGACTCTCCAGAGCTTCAACCTGCCAGGCATGCAGGCCTTGAGCGCGATGCTCAATCGCGGTGACTGGATGTTCCACGTCCTCTACGCCGCGCTGATCGTCTTCTTCACGTTCTTCTACACGGCTGTCACTTTCCAGCCGGTGGACGTGGCCGACAACCTGAAGAAGCAACAAGCGAATATCCCCGGAATTCGTCCGGGACGTCAGACTGCCGAGTACATCGATGGAGTCATCTCTCGGGTAACCGTAGGTGGAGCTCTCTATCTCGCTGCAATCTGCATCTTCCCGACCTTGGTCTTCCAAGCGCTTCGTGTTCCGTTCCAGTTCGGTGGAACGAGCTTGATCATCGTCGTGGGCACGGCCCTCGAGACCTTCAATCAGCTCGAGGCGCATCTCATCAGCAAGAGTTACGACGGCCTCTCGGGGCCAACGGGAACTCGACTGAGCGGGAGGCGGCCAGCGTGACCACGGTGAAGGCACTTCGTCTCGTGCTCGTTGGCCCTCCGGCGAGCGGCAAGGGAACTCAGGCAGATGTCATCGTGCAGCGCTTCGGGATGCCGAAGATCTCGACGGGTGACATGCTCCGCGCGGCGCAATCCGCGGGAAGTGCCCTCGGGAAAGAGGCCGAACGCTACATGAATAGCGGACGACTCGTCCCCGATGAGGTCGTCATCGGCCTCGTCGACGAGCGACTCGAGCAGGCGGACGTTGCTCCGGGATTCGTGCTCGACGGCTTTCCGCGTACGGTTCCGCAGGCCGAATCCTTGTCGGCTCTTCTCGAGAAGCGAGGGATCGCTCTCGACCTGGTGGCCCAGATCGATGTCCCCCGGGAGATGCTCATGGAACGGGCAACTCTCCGCCGGATGGACAAACGGACTGGACGAATCTACCACCTCAAGTATAACCCACCTCCCCCGGACGCCGAGCTTGTCCACCGAGCCGATGATCAGGAGGAAACGGTGAAGCGTCGTCTCGATGAGTACGACGCGATGACAGCGGCACTTCTACCCTTCTACACTCGAGCCGGGTTGCTCCGAAAGAGTGGACGGGGTCGGAAGTCCGAAGGATGTAACCGATCGGCTAATTGCAGCCATCGGTCGATGAAATTGGTTCTTTTGGAGACTGTGACACGACAAATCAGGCAGCAACGACTGGCACGGTAAGGAAGTCTTGCCCGGTGCACTCTATGCCGTTCGCATAGCGAATGGAAAGAGGCTTCTAGCGGGAATCAACTCAACCACCAAGCATCGCCATAGCCGATTAATCGTTGGAGACCGCGTAGAGATTCGCCCCGCCGCTCACGACCCGAACCGCGGGCAAATCATCGCCAAGCTCTGATTGAGGAATCCCATGAAGGTTCGACCCAGCGTAAAGAAATCTGCGACAAATGTAAGGTCATCCGAAGGCGTGGCACCGTGCGGGTAATCTGTGAGAACCCACGGCACAAGCAGCGTCAAGGCTAAGCTTAGGTCAAGGAAAGACAACGCATATGGCACGTATTGCAGGTATCGACCTTCCACGACGCAAAGCAATTGCCTTCGCGCTCCCGTACATCTACGGAATCGGTCCGAACAATGCTCGGGCAATCTGCACCAAGGCCGGTGTTCCTTTCAATCGTAAGGTCGAGGAGCTGACCGAAGCCGAGGTGAAGGCAATCCGCGACACCATCGAGGCGGAGCATAAGGTCGAAGGCGATCTGCGTCGGGAAATCCAGCAGAACATCAAGCGCCTCATCGATCTCGGATGCTACCGCGGGCTACGCCACCGCAAGGGGCTCCCCGTCAATGGTCAACGCACTCATACCAATGCCCGTACCCGCAAGGGCCCACGCAAGGGCATGATGGCGCGCTCCGCTCCGGGGCCGAAGAAGTGATGCTCTGTCTGCGAAGGAAGCTATAAGTTATGGCAGCCACGAAGAAGCGGGTAACTAAGAAAGTCGTTCGCAAGAACGTTGCGACCGGCATTGCCCATATCCGATCGACCTTCAACAACACTATCGTCACCATCTCCGATGTGAATGGCGCGACGAATCTCATGGGCGAGTGCTGGTTCGCGTGGCTTCAAGGGCTCGCGCAAGAGCACCCCCTTCGCCGCTCAGCTAGCTGCCGAAGAGGCCGCTCGACGAGCTGCCGAGCACGGTATGCGTTCGGTTGCCGTGTTCGTTCAAGGTCCGGGTGCTGGCCGAGAGAGCGCGCTCCGCGCGTTCCAATCGACTGGCTTCCGCGTCACGCTCATCCGTGACGTTACCCGAATCCCCCGTGATGGTTGCCGGCCGCCCAAGCGCCGCCGCGTCTGAGGTATCCTGCTATGGCACGCTATATCGGTCCCGTTTGCAAACTCTGCCGTCGTGAGGGTACCAAGCTGTACCTCAAGGGCAATCGCTGCATGTCCGACAAGTGCGCGGTCAATCGTCGCCCGTACGCGCCTGGTCAGCACGGCCAAGCTCGCATCAAGCTCAGCGAGTACGCCCTTCGTCTTCGCGAGAAGCAAAAGACGCGTCGCATTTACGGACTCTTGGAGCAGCAGTTCCGCAGCTACTACGCCGAGGCCTCGGGTCTCAAGGGCCGTACTGGCGAGGAAATGCTCGGACTCCTCGAGCGTCGTCTCGACAACGTGGTGCACCGCATGGGCTTCTGCGCGACTCGCGCGCAGGGACGCCAGCTGGTTCGTCACAACCACGTCCTCGTGAACGGCAAGCGCGTGAACATCCCGTCGTATCGCGTCAAGCCGAACGACAAGATCGAGGTTCGCGAGGCGAGTCGGAAAATCGCGTACGTCACTGCCGCTCTCGAGGGTGCCGAGAATCGTCCGAAGCCCACGTGGCTCGAGGTCGACAAGGCCGCCTTCTCCGGAACGGTCAAGACCATGCCTGTTCGCGACGAGCTCAACGAGCCCGCGATTCGCGAGCAGTACGTCGTCGAGTATTACTCTCGATAATCGACGTGTTTGGATTCGGAGACGAACCCACGAGGTTCGTCGAACGCGGGCAGGCCGCGGGGCGAAAAGGTGGAGCGGATTCCCCTTTCGCTCGGGACGGCCGCGCGAATTTCTGGGAGCTGAAAGGAGTTGTCGATGATTACACAGATGGTCAGCCGAAATTGGCGAGACTTGATTCGTCCGAAGGCAATTCACATCGAGCAAGAGTCGGCGTCGGACTTCTACGCGAAGTTCACGTGCGAACCTCTCGAGCGTGGGTTCGGTATCACCGTTGGCAACTCTCTTCGGCGCGTGCTTCTCGCGTCTCTGCAGGGTGCGGCCATCACGGCGGTGCGAATGGAAGGGGCTCTTCACGAGTTCACGACCATTCCCGACGTCGTGGAGGACGTGACCGACATCATCCTCAACCTCAAAGAGGTGGTGTTCAAGGCCGAGACGCCTCGGACGTACACCGTTCGACTCGAGAAAGAGGGTCCGGGCGTCGTCACCGCTGGAGATATCCAGTTGGTCGACGGTCTTCGAATCCTCAATCCGAATCATCCCGTCGCGACGTTGGACAAGAAGGGTCCACTCTCGATGGAGCTCACGGTCAACGTTGGGCGCGGATACGTCCACGAGGAGCAGAACAAGACGCCAACCATGCCGATTGGAACCATTCCAATCGACGCGTTGTTCTCCCCGAATCCGCAAGGTAAATTACACGGTTCAGAATGCGCGTGTCGGTCAACAAACCGACTACGACAAGCTGATCCTCGAGGTCTGGACGAACGGGGCGGTGAAGCCCTCCGACGCCGTGGCTTTCGCGGCGAAGATCCTCAAGGAGCAGCTCTCAATCTGGATCAACTTCGAAGAGGACGAGGAGACGACCTACAGCGCTCCTGGTTCCGACGAAGAACCGCTCAACGAGAATCTGTTCCGTTCCGTCGACGAGCTCGAGCTATCGGTTCGTTCGGCGAATTGCCTACAGAACGCCAACATTACGCTCATCGGCGAACTCGTGCAGAAGAGTGAGCAAGACATGCTGAAGACCAAGAACTTCGGCCGCAAGTCGCTCAAGGAGATCAAAGAGATCCTGGCGACCATGGGGCTGTCTCTTGGGATGAAGCTGGACAACTGGCCGCAAATGCTCGAGCGCTGGAAGCAGCAGCAAGCACAGGGTTGAGGGCACGTTAGCCCGAGAGGAGTTTCAATCTCATGCGACACCGCAAGTCTGGACGCCAATTCGGCAGAAATACCGCGCACCGGAGGGCGATGTTGCGGGCGCTCACCGCGAATCTCGTTGCTCATGAGCGCATCGAGACGACGGAAGCAAAAGCTAAGGAACTGCGTCGAGTCGCCGAACGACTCATCACGCGTGTTCTTCGTCTTGGAACGGTGGCTTACACCGAGCAGGACAAGCTTTCACCCGCCGACCGCGCGCGCCGTCTCTCCGTGGAGCGTCACGTGGCCCAATACCTGCGAAGGTTTGGTGCGGTTCCGAACGAGGAGATTGGCAAGGTCGACTTGGTGGAGAAGGTCTTCGTCAATCTGGCGAAGCGCTTCCAGGGTCGTCCGGGTGGTTACACGCGAATCATCAAGACGGGTCCCCGTCGTGGCGACAACGCGCCGATGGCGTTCGTCGAGTTCGTCGTGTCTGCGCCCGCGGTCTCTGTCTGAGTCATCGAGGTCGCGTTAGCGGCCACAGTCGAACGCGTCGGTCTCATCTCGAGTCCGGCGCGTTCAGCCGTTTGTGGCTGACTCCTGACGTCGCGGCTACTCCGCCGCAGCGCTCGTTGCGTATAGGGGCCGCGGCAAGCCGTTTCACTCACACGCCGGCTGCTCTTGGCGTGCTCCGAGGGGTGACCTGGGGAGCTGAGTCTCCTCGGTCTCGTCGGACATGCCGCTCGCCCACGCTCGGGTCGCTCCTAGAGTCCCTCGAAGGGATCCTTGGGCAACTTGGGCGGTGGTCCCGAGGCAAGCTGCTTCGCCCACTCTTTGGAGAAGTCCGGATCTCGTGGGGCTTCACTCGAGGGGGCGGATTGACGCGCGCCATTCGGGGGCAATCCCGCTTTCGTCGCAGTCGTCGCCGCATCCGCCGTGCTGCCCTCGGTCCTGGCTTTCGCGTCTTCGCGGCTGGGGTCGTTCGCATGGTCGCGCGCAGGGAGGGAGTCCGGCCCGTCACGTCCCTCGGACGCCGTACCTGCGGTCGCGTCACGTCCCCTCGGACCACGAGCGACCCGACGGGGGAGTCTTCGCGGCTGCAGCCGCATCGGTGGAGCTGGCGCCGCCTGCGGCAGCGGCATCGGTGGAGCTGGCACTGGCACCGTCGTCGGTTGCTGGTCTCGACGAAGACTCCGGGCGACGTTTCGGTCGACGCAGTACGATGGCGATCGCCACGGCAGCGAGCAGCGCTATCGCACCGCTCGTCAGCCATCGCACGCGTGTCGTCGCAGTCTCGACGAGATCTCAATCCAATGCCGTGAGCATGCGCTTGGCTTCCCGATTGGAGGGATCTTCGCTCCGCGGCCGCCTGGAGCAACGGCGTGTCGAAGACGCCCGCGCGGAGCCGTCGTTCAGCGACGAGGGTGTCATAGAGGCTTTTGGCGCGGGTGCGAAGCTCATCGGTCTTCGCCAAACGTCGGACTCGGATCAGGGCCGTTTCGGCGCGATCCGGATCGGTCTCACGGAGGTGCTGCGCGTAAGCGAGATAGCCCTCGGCCATGTCAGCGCGTTGCTCGAATTCAGGCAGTCGCGCGAGCACGGAGTCGTATGCTTTTGCCATCTCCTCGAGCTTGCCGTCGCGTTCGGCTTTCTTGCCCTCGTCGAAGAGACCGCCGACCACGGCGCGTCGAAGCTTGTCGTACTCGAAGAAGAGCTCGCGCGCCGTACGCTCCAGTTCCAATCACGGCGCGCGCGTTTACCTACAACGTCCTCGTACGCTTCTCGAAGTTGCCAGAGCGCAACGTCGCCCATCAAGGCAACGGCCTGCCGCGCCGCCTCGCGAACCTGATGGCGTTCATTGTTGGCGTACGAGACGATGATGCGCGCCGCGGTCGGATCCTTCGTACGCCCAAAAGCGCGGAGAATGTCCGCTAGAAGTTCGTAATTGGCAGTACGAATGGCCTCTCCTGGTACCGCCTTTTCCGATCCGATCGAGCTGCCGTTCCGCCCATTGCGCGATTTTTTCGGCCTTGTGGCGCCGCGCTTCCACGAGCGCCGCGATTGCCCCGTCCTTGAGATCGCCGAGACGATTTTGCACGTCGACCCGCACGAACTCGCCGAATCGAACGTAGATCTCGACGAGACCGCGGGCGGCTTCGACGGTTCCGATTTGGGCGAACATGCGACTGATGGCAAAGAGCTCAACCAGGTCCTTCCAGCCTTCGTCTTTCGGACTTGCTTGACGGACGAGCACGAGGAACATGTCACTTGGCACGTCCGCATCGTCTGCGGCGGCCTTTTTGCTCCGCGTCAGACGCTCCTTGGCTGCCGCCAGCGCTCGTTTCATTCGTTCGCGATCGGCGCGTTCCGAGAGCTTGCCGAGACGAGCGAGCACCGCCGAGACCAGACGCGGGCGCACCTCCAAGAGCTCGCGTGCTGCGTCGTTCCTGGCTTCCGCATCGGCGGATTTCAGTCGAGCGAGCTTGCCGTCGAGTTCCTCGACGTCAGCGGCATCTGGAGGCGGAGGGACGAGGTTCGGGGGCGTTGGCAAGGGAGGCAGACGACTCTCGCCGGTGTTCGTTTCGGGTTCCGCGGCTCCTTCCGTCGAAATCGTTCCGCGTTCACGCTCGACGTGGACACCGCTCACCTCTGCGCTGCTCGCGCCCTTCGGCGTCGAACTTCGCTGCGAAGTCGCGTCGGTCTTTGCTCCGAGCGCTTCGCCGTGGGCGCACAGACTCGTGCCCGCGACGACAAAACCCGAAAGCAAACCACGAGAGTAGGTTCGCGCACGATGCAAAGGAGCAAGTCGATCCTTGCCTCTCCGCGTCGCCACACCGGCGCAAGCCTGCGCCGAACCGGGCTCGGATCGCCAGAGGAGAGCATCGCTCTTCCTGGTCTCCATTCGCTTCTGTTCGATGCGCTGCACCCTCGGTCAACCTCGCTTACTCAGTCGACGATGCGAAAATCGGAATGTTCACCGGTATAGCTACGCCATCGCGTTTCCACGCGATCGACGCGCGCCGCACCGGGGCCCTTCTGCGCCCAAACGTGCAACTCGCGTACACTCGTTTCTTCGCCTTCGGCGAGCATCTCCACGGAACCATCGCTACGGTTCTTTACCCAGCCACACACGCCAAGTCGTCGAGCTTCGCGTTGCGCCGAGGCGCGGAAATACACGCCTTGAACTCGACCGCGGACCAAGATGTGGAGCTGCTTCAAAGCCATGGTTGGAACCTAACTACCCAACCCCGTGCGCTTGGGCAACCGCCCTCTCGTGGTCGCCAGCGTGAAGGGAATGTTCTCTCGAGAAGGAAGACAGGGCCCTCGGGCCGCGCCGCGTCCGGCAGCAGACTTTGTTGGTGCGGCGTGGTTACGGACCCTTTCCGAGCCGCGCCGGTTGAGCGCCCGGAGCAACTCGCAGCCCAGGCGATCAAAACGTCTGACCGGTTGGTTGTTCCAGCACCCTCTAGAAATCTGGCACGGTTCGTGTTTGCATGGCCCAGTGCCAACGCGCAACAGCACTCGACCTGCGGCTGCACCGAAGCGGGCCGCGCTCGAAGACGCCTTGAGGCGTGAAGCTAGGATTGCGCAGGCGCTACGTGAGGTTGGCGCAGCACTCGGTCCGAGCGAGGAGCTCGATGACGTCCTCGAGTTGGTCTTGGACAAGACCCAGGTGCTCCTCGAATGCGAGCGCGCGACCTTGTTCTTGCTCGACGAAACGACGGGCGATCTCGTCAGTCGGATCGTCGGAGGGGGCCAGGTACGCTCGGTTCGTCTGCGCATGGGCTACGGGATCGCAGGGCAAGTCGCCAAGTCGGGGCGCACTTTGCGCATCCGCGACGCCTACTCCGATCCCCGATTCGAACCCGAGTGGGATCGACTCACCGGATTTCGCACCCGCAGCATGCTGGCGACGCCGCTCCGTAACCACTTGGGCGCGGCCATCGGAGTCATTCAGGTTCTCAACAAGCGCCACGCCGACGAGTTCACTCAGGACGACGAGGAACTCCTCATCGCGCTCAGCACCCAGGCCGCAATTGCCATCGACAATTCCCGCCTGGTCCTTCGACTCAAGGAGAAGAACCGCCAATTGCTCGAAACGCAATTGGCCCTCGAGCGGCGCGTACGTGACCTACAGTTGCTCTTCGACTTGGAGCGCTCCACGGCCCGCGCGGAGAGCTTGAAGTCCCTCGCAGACGCCGTACTAAGTCACATTGCTCCCGCCTGCGATGCTCGAGCTTCTGCCTTGCTCGTCGTGCAGGAAGACGGCAAAGAATGCGTGCTCTTCGTCACGGAATTCCTCAACGGAAGATACGTGATGCGGCAAGGCCCACTTCCGCCCAATGCCCTGCTCGGACAGGTCATGCAAAAGTCGGAGACTCGCTATCTCGACGCCGACGAAATGGCGCGAACCAGCGACGAGGCGGCGCTTTCTTTCCCGGTCAAGGCGGTGATCGTCGCGCCGCTCGAGGGCGAAGAAGGGCCGCTCGGCGCAGTTGCCATTTTCGCGGACGCGCCTGCGGCCGAGTTCCCCGAGCACGACATCGAGTTGGTGCGGCTCGTTTCCGCCAACGTTTCGACGGCGCTGCGGCTACATCGCGCTGCCGCGGCGCGCGAGCGTAGCGAGCGGCTCACGGCGATAGGTCGCCTCCTTTCCCAGGTCGTTCACGACTTCAAAACCCCCATGACCGTGATCAGCGGATACGCGCAGCTCATGGTCGACGCCGAAGATCGCGAGCAACGCTCCGAATACGCCGAGGAGATCATCCGGCAGTTCGAGATGGTCACCGCGATGCAAAGGGAGGTTCTCGAATTCGCGCGTGGAGAACGCACACTGTTCGTGCGACGTATCCAACTTGGACGCTTCTTCGACGAACTGTCGCGCCAAGTACAGCGAGAGCTCGAAGGCACCGCCATCGAGCTCATCGTGGATTTCGATCGAAAGGCCATCGTCCGCTTCGACGAAGGTCGAATGACCCGTGTTCTGCACAATTTGATCCGCAACGCCATCGAAGCCATCGGTGACAACCCAGGCCAATTGGGTGTGTCGGCGCACCAACGTTCCGACGCTCTGGTCTTCGAAGTGTGGGACACGGGGCCCGGGATCCCGAAGGCCATCGAAGGCAGTCTATTTCAGTCCTTCGTTACAGCGAACAAGGCTGGTGGCACCGGCCTCGGACTTGCCATCGTCAAGAAGGCCGTCGAAGAACACGGGGGCACAATCGAGGTCGAGTCCTCGACCAGCGGCGCGAGATTTCGTATCACGATCCCGCAGACCGTAGCGGAGCCTGCTCGCACCAACGGTGACGGAACCCCGACGAGGGGCGGGCGTCGAGCGTCGAGTCGTCCTCCACCGAGGACCTTGGTTTAGGACCGACCGGAGCATGGTCACGTGGAGATTCCTGGAGCGGCTCCGACCGCGACCTAGGCCGCAGCGTCCCCCGCTACCACGAAGTGTCGCGAGCCGGGTACTTCTCGCGTTCTCGGTCGTCGCATTGGCTTTCGTGGGCGTCGCGGGATGGGGTGTGGTTGCGTTGCGTGCGGCGGCGGACCAATCGCGATTGGTGCGGGTCGGCTACCTACCGCTCACTCGCGCGCTTCGCGATCTCGTCACCTTGCAGGACACGTGGAATGCGCAGCTCAATCACATTACGACCGCACGCAATCCCGCGGATGCTCGCATTTGGTTCGATGCTGCGCTGCACATTGGTCGACCGAAGAAGTTCAACGAGGTGCGGGCCGCGATTACGCTCGCCTTCGCGCGTTCGACCAATCCATCGATTCGCGCGCTCGGTCGCGATTTGCTCGCCGAAGTGAAGTGGGTCGAGCGGAGCCTGCAATCCGAGCCGGATCTTCTTGAAGTCTTTGTTCGAGTCCCTGAGCGAGTCCGACGCGGTGCGCGCTGAACGCTTCCGCGACCGTTTGCTCAAGCGGGGGCTGTCGACACATCGACGGCTCTCGAATCTCGACCGTCGCGTTCTCGGCAACGTCGATGCGCTTTCCATCGAGTCGAGTGAGCAGGAGCTCTTCGCCGTACGTTTACTGATCGGCCTTTCCGTCCTGACCGCGCTGATTGGCGTCGTCATGGCCTTCTATGTCCGACGGGTACTGCGTCCCTTGGAACACGTGACGCGGCGCGCGCGCGACGTCGCTTCTGGCGATTTTTCGCCAAGAGACGTCGTTTCGACGGGGGACGAGATAGGGGAACTCGCGCTCGCCTTCGAACGCATGGTCCAAGCCATCGCGACGATGAAGGAGCAGATGTTGTCGTCGGATCGTCTCGCGACGATCGGCAAGATGGCGGCTCACGTGACTCACGAAATTCGCAACCCGCTCTCTTCGATGGCGCTCAACGTCGAGTTGCTCGAAGACGAATTGTCGGCAAATGCAACCGAGGCCCGAGCGCTGTTGTCCGCGGTGCAAAAGGAACTGGGGCGACTCACACAGCTCACCGAGCAGTACCTTTCGAATCGCGCGTCACCGGCAGGTCAAGATCGAGGTCGAGGACATGGCGACCGTGGTTCGTGAGGCGATCTCGTTTCTCGAACGGGATCTCTCTCGTCGCAAGGTCGAGGTCGCGCGAGACCTTCCGGACGAACCGGTGTGGGTGGCCCTCGACGAGATGCAACTCCGTCAAGCGCTGTTCAATCTATTGCGAAATGCAGACGAAGCCATGCCGGAGGGGGGGCGGATCCACGTGAGGCTCCAGGTACTCGAAGGTGGTGAGAGCAATCCACTTGGCGAAGCCATCGACGGCGAGTTGGCTCGGGTTCGTCGCGCCATGCTCACCGTGCGAGACGAGGGGGCTGGTATCGATAATGAAATGGCGGCAAAGATCTTCAATCCCTTCGTGACCACGAAGATGACGGGTACCGGACTTGGCTTGGCCGTCACGCGACAGAATCGTCGAGGGACATCGCGGCAAAATCGCGTGCGTTTCGCCTCCCGAGGGGGGCGCTTGTTTCGTGCTGGTGTTTCCCTGTGTCGCGGACGAACCGGGCCCGGCATCCTCGATTTCTGGGGACTTCGCATAAAGACAGCGTTTCGAAACCGCCACGTCGATGCCGCCCATCACGGCACGTCGCCATCACGGCACGTCGCCATCACGGCACGTCGCCATCACGGCACGTGGGTACCTCGGCAGCTCCGCACTTCGGGACCGTGGGTCGCGCGGCTCTTCGTTGTTGCTACGCTCGCGCCCCATGAGCCAACGTGAACCCTTGCCGCTGGTCGTGGCGACCACCAACGCCGGAAAGCTTCGGGAAATTGGTGCCCTGCTCCAGGGGCAGCCCGTGACCCTCCATCGTCCCATCGAGCTGCTCGGGTACACTCCAGAACGTCGTCGAGGATGGCGAACGCTTCGAGGACAACGCCATCATCAAGGCGCAGGCGATTGCGAAACTCACTGGAAGAGCGACCCTCGCCGACGACAGCGGGCTCGAGGTGGATGTGCTCGGGGGTAAACCCGGGGTCCGTTCTGCTCGGTTTGCAGGGGAGGGGGCGTCCGATGCGGACAACCTCGCCGCTCTCCGGCGGGCCTTGCGAGAACTCGACGTCACAGGGTCGAAAGCACGCTTCCGTTGCGCCGTGGCCCTCGCGAATCACCGCGGTGACGTGATCGCCGTGCGACACGGAGTGTGTGAAGGCAGGGTCATCGACGAGGTTCGAGGAACGAACGGATTCGGCTATGACCCCATGTTCGTCGTGACGGAGCTTGGCGCGCGAACCCTTGCGGAACTCGCCGATGACGAGAAGAACGCCATCAGCCATCGCGGACGTGCGCTTCGGGCTATCTTGCCCGATCTTCACGAACTCGTTCGCTCGGGTTCGTTTGAATGACGCGTCAGGCGACGAGACACGGCGAGCGCTCGCCGCCGTGTCTCATTTCGACGGAAACAGATCGACGTGTCCGCCGATTTGCAGTGTGAGCCAGCCATGCGTCAAGACGTCGTTGTCCTTCGGTACGGCGTCGGCGATCGTCGAACTCGTCACCCACTCGGCCTTTCCAAAGCTGCCGAGTCCCAACGTGAGCATGGGGGAGAGGGAGAATGCCTTCGACACGCGAATGTCTGCACCGATGCCGAGCCGAGACTCGAGCGGGGCGCGGCTGAGTTGCAACTCGTAGCCGCCTTCGTAAAGGCTGCGCAGACGGCGCGCTCCGATCGACAAATCGAGGAGCATTCCGATGTCGTCCGGATCTGCCGAGAGTCGAACGCCGATCGCGATGTAATCCGTCTCGGCGCGACGCCCCGCCTCGCCCGTATCTAGGCGATCACCACCACCGAGCTGTGCCCGCTCCCACAGCGCATAGACGTTGTAATTGCGCCCGAATCTTGCGCCGACGTCGACCTCGAACATGGGACCCGAGGAGGCAACGGCACTGAATTCTTGGGTGCTGCAATCGTAACCGGAACCGCTACACGCGCCCCACAGATCGCCGAAGGGAATCCACCACCCGGTGCGCGCGCCCAGCCAAAAAGAGCTGCGCGGAGCGAGATGCCGGGGGACGGGAGGAGGCGGTGGCTCTTCGATGGCCAACTGCATTGGACCAGGAACGGGACCCGCATTCCGTGTCTGCGCATCCGTGGAATCCGCCGGTGGACGTTGTTGTGGATTGCCCTCGGGTACCGGCTCCACGTAGTACACCGGCGGCGGCGCGTTTCCGGTTGATGTCGCGGAGCCGCCCGGAGGCGTGTTGGGCGCTGGTGACGCGGCAAGCCCCCATGGATCGCCAGACACTCCCGGCGCTGGCGGTGCGGGAATCGCGGTCGCGGCGTTTCCCGACGGTGGCGTCGATGCCGCCGGAGGCGGCACTGCTGCGGTCGTGCCGCCCTGGGGAGCGGTGGCTTGAGCCGTTGCCACGACGCTAAAAACCACAGAAAAGAGGCCAAACAAGGTCGAATGCAACCGGTGCTGCGTAAGCCGCATGGGCGCAACCATAGCACCGCCAAAGCTCGAATTGCTCCTTCGTTGGTGGGGTGTCGATTCCCCAAAATTGGATGCTGAGCAACCTGCTCGAGAGGTCATCGTCGCGCGCTTTCCGACGATGCGTCCGTCGGACCAGTGCGGGCGGAAGACTACGGTAAAAACGGCTATTTGGAAGCAGCGTTGACCCTCGGCGATGCGCGTGATAACCGCGCTGCCAGGTTGCGAAACGAACGCGACCTCGCCGTCCCAGAGCACGCCATCACATGAGGCAAGACTTCAAAGGTTTGGGCACCTACGGGACCGTCGGGCTCGAATTCGGATTGAGTGTGCTCTTCGGCCTTTGGGGGGGGCAGTGGCTAGACAAGAAGTTCGGTACCACTCCCTGGCTCACCTTGATCGGAATTGCCTTCGGCACGGCCGCAGGAGTACGAGCGCTGATTCGAGCCCACCGCCAAGCCCAGCGAGAACTCAAAGACGAAGAAGAGCGCGAGCGCGACGCCCGACGCAAGTACCATGAACGACACCAAGGACATTGAGCACTTCGGCTCCAGCGATGGTCCCCATCGCCCTGAGCTGGTTCGTGAGGCTCTGCCCGCTGCGGCGGACACCGCGAAGGTCGACGCGTCCGGATTTGCGGTTTCTGCCGCCAAGGTTGCCGACAACTCCGGCGATCACGCTGGAGAAGCCCGTGAGTTGCGATCGGTGCTCAAGTCGGTCTTCGTCGTCGGCGTTCTTGCAACTACTTGTGTTACCTTTGGTTTCGGTCCACTTGGCGGAATTTCTGCTGGATTTGGCGCGCTGCTCGGATTCGGCAATCTTCTGCTCTTGGGCCGGATGGTCAGAGCGTTCGTTTCACGCAACGGCGTATCCATGCCTTGGGTCATGGCTGCGCTGCTGAAGCTTGCTGCGCTGTTCTTAGCCATGTACCTTCCCGTCCGAGCCGGTATCCTCGAACTCCTGCCTTTCGTCTTGGGTTTCGGGGCCTTGCCGGTCGGGATTGTCGCAAGCCAATTTCTTTCGGTGCCTACCCAAAGCAAAGCGAACTGAACGATGCCCAATCACACCACCTGGCTCACGTTCTTTCTCGGCGGTTTGAAAGACAACCTCGAACACAATGCTTCGATCATCGGCCAAAGCGTGGTCAATGGGCACGCCCCCACGTGGATGTCCTTCGAGCCGATCGCTGCAGCGATCTTCGTCGCAACGGTCGTTTTGATTTTGGCCTTGATGGCGCGGTCACGGCTCACGCGGCTCGACGAAGCGGTCATTCCCGATGACAAGCTGTCCCTCCGAACCTTCATGGAAGTGTTTCTTGGCTATTTCTACGATCTCGCCAAGAGCATGATGGGGCCTGAGCGCGCCAAGCAGTATTTCCCAATCATCGGGACCAGCGCCATCTTCGTGTTCTTCGCGAACGTCATGGCGCTGCTTCCGGGGATGCCCGTGGCGACGAGCAGCTTGAACATCACCCTCGGGTGCGCCGCCGTCGTTTTCGTTCTGTTCAATCTCTATGGCCTTCGCGCGAACGGAATGGCCTACATCAAGCATTTGGCCGGTCCCGCTTGGTACCTGGCTTGGCTCGTGTTTCCCATCGAGCTCATCTCGCTCTGCGTGCGTCCCATTACGCTCGCCGTTCGTTTGATGCTCAACATGTCCGTGGACCATCTCATCCTCGGGATCTTCGTGAGCCTATTCGCTCTCATCATTCCCGTTCCGCTGATGATCCTCGGTTGCCTCATCGTTCTGATCCAAACCCTCGTGTTTACGCTACTTACGACGATTTACATCTCGCTCGCGACGGAACACGAGCATCACTGAGATCCCCCGCTTTCCTCGAGAACAAAAATAACCGTCCTTCGCGTCGATCGACGCCGACTCAGATTGAGAAGATTTGCCCAGAAGGGGCTACAAGGAGACCACGAATGAGCAAGAAGACGCTGGCATTGGCTGCCGCACCCTTTGTGACGTTTCTCACCAGCAACGCGTTCGCCCAAGAGGCGGCTGCGGGTGCCAACAAGTATAGCGCTCAGTCCATGGCGGCCGTTGGTGCCGGCATCGCCATCGGTTTGGCCGTTCTCGGTGGCGGTTTGGGCCAAGGCAAGGCTGCTGCTGCTGCGCTCGAAGGCATCAGCCGCAACCCCGGCGCAGCCGGTCGCATTCAGACCCCGATGATTCTGGGTCTCGCGCTCATCGAGTCTCTCGTACTCTTTGCGTTCGCGATTGCGTTCTTGCTGCAGCGCAATCTGGGCGGCTGAGAGCATCCCAGTAGCCCCACGTGGCGCGAACGTCGCCCTGCGGTCTTCGTCGATCGCAGGGCGATGTTCCATTTGGGGCGACCTTTCGCAGGCACCGGACGTTTGCTGTTAACGCACGACGCGCGACGAAACGGGAGCGCGACGAAACGGGAGCGCGACGAAACGGGAGCGCGACGAAACGGGAGCGCGACGAAACGGGAGCGCGACGAAACGGGAGCGCGACGAAACGGGAGCGCGACGAAACGGGAGCGCGACGAAACGGGAGCGCGACGAAACGGGAGCGCGACGAGCGACCCGTCAGTGCCGCGATGGTAGGGCATCGACGCGGGTTCTGCTGACGCGGGTTCTGCAGGGGACAAAGGTGTCGCGTTCGCGCGTCGCAGGTAGGTGCCTGCCGACGCTCAGCGCTTGGCGCGGAAGCTCCGATAAAAGTCTGAAACGGCGTGTCCGGTCAGCCACAGTGCCGCGATGGAGAGCAAAGCGGCTCCTGCGTGCAGATGTGCGCTCGACACGAGCCAAGCGCCGCCCAAACAGGACGAGCCAAAGAATCGCGGCAGCGAGCACACGGCGTCCCAGGCGATCCATGGCGTGCTTGGATTCGATGCTCTCGGTCGTGACCTTGAGGCGGCCGAGCCGGAACGTCGTCCAAGACGTCGCTGAGCTGATGAGGAAGATTCACCGTGGCGTCGGACAATCGCTCGAGGCGCTTCAGGAATTGCATCGTCATTCGCTCGGGCGAGTAGCGTCGCTTGAGCAAATTCAAAAATGTGGGCGCGCCTCTTCGAAGATGTCGAGGTTCGGATCGAGCTGCTTTCCTATGCCCTCGACCGTCATCATGGCCTTGCCGACGAGGAGGAAATCCGTGGGGATATCGAGCCCGTATCCGTTGGCGAGACGTACGAATCGCGGATGAGTACGGAGACTTGAATCTCGGAGATCGGCTTACCGAGATAGCGCTCGGCCAAGATGGCGACCTCGGCGCGGAACCGGGATGAATCGACGCGGTGTAGCGGTGTACCGATGGCGAGCATGGCGTCCGCAATGGCGTCGTAGTCGCGACGAATCGCCCCAATCATCAGATCGACGGTCAGGTCACGGAGCTTCGGACTCAGGCGTCCGACCATGCCGAGATCGATGAGGCCAATGACCGGATCTTCCTTCGAACCGAGAACGATGACGTTACCCGGGTGGGGATCGGCGTGGAAGAAACCATCGTCGAAGATCTGTTTGATCATCACCTCGATCGACACGTCGGCGATTGCCTTGCGTGAGTAACCGCCGTCGATGGCCTGATCGAGTTTGAGTCCGTCGAAGTATTCGAGGGTGAGGACGCGTTTGCTCGATGCGTTTCGATAGACTTCGGGGAAGCGAATCTTCGAATATTGATCGAAGCTCCGTGCGAAACGCTGGGCATTCTCCGCTTCGATGGTGAAGTCGAGTTCGTCGTGTACCGTTCGCGTCGAACTGCCTTACGAGCGCTTCTGGCGAGTACACCCCGCGTTTCGGGAATCGTTCGTTCGATGAGGGTCGCGAGCATGTGCAAGAGATCGAGATCGCTCTCGATGACCTCGGAAACGCGTGGTCGTTGAACCTTGACCACCACGTCCTTGATTCCTGCGTCCGTACGCAACCTCGCGCGATGCACCTGAGCGATGCTCGCCGCTGCGAGCGGCGTCTCGTCGAAGGATTCGAAGACCGTCTCGAGCTCCGCACCGAGTGAGAGCTCGACCTGTTCCTCGATCGCGGCAAACTCGACTGGCGGTGCCGCATCCTGGAGCTTCTTGAGTTCTAGAATGACCTCTGCGGGTAGGAGATCTTGCGCGAGTGGACGCGAATCTGTCCGAGCTTGATGAAGGATGGGCCAAGTGCCTCGAGTACCTTGCGGATCCGCACGGCGAAGGCCTCGCGTTCCGATTGGACGGGGGCATTGCCGTCCGCGTCCTCGCTTGTCCCGTCGGGTGCTCTGGAGTTGCCGTTACCGTCTCGACCTCGACGACCACGACCAATCCCGAGCCGCGCAACGAACTCGCCGAAACCGTAACGCACGAGCACGGTCGAGATCTCTCCCATGCGACCGAGATCTCTTTTGGCGTGAATGATGGAAACCATGGTCGATTTCGCAGCTGGGGCCCATCCTACAACCGAACGGCTCAGTGGACACGTACGATGGTTGCGGGATCGTAATCGCTGGGGTGAGCGGCCTGCCAACCCGGGCCGAGCGACGGGCTCGCGAAGTCGAATATTCGCTCTGCGTCGCGCAGACTCAAGTTCACGCAGCCGTGACTTTGAGGGATCCCGAAGCGATCGTGCCAGTAAGTGGCGTGCAATCCGTAACCGCCGCGAAAGTACATCACCCAGGGTACGGCTTCGACGTCGTAGGGGCGAACGTCTTCAATCTCGGGAGACGGATTGGTCCACATCTCGAGATTGTCCATGTCGGACCAGAGCAGCTTCACCCAAATCCGGTGAGTTCCTCGCGGGGTCTCCGTGTCTTCTCGTGCTCCCTCGCGACCCGTCGAGACCAACGTCGCGAATACGGCGTCGCGACCTCGATAGGCGACCAAGGTTTGGGTGTCGATGGCGACGTCGAGCCAGCGTGCGCCTGGCGTCAGCTCTTCGGGTGGCGCTTCGCGCGCAGGAACGCGCACTTGGCGCTCGCTGAACCAACCGAGGGGAGTGCGGAACCAGCGCTTGTCGCGTTTCGTCGTGGTTGCTTCGATGCGCAGCGGCGACAATCGAGGTAGCACTGCACCCCGTTCGGGACCGTCGATGGCGACGCATGCACGCGCGTGATCCACGTACACCCAGCCGACGGGCAGATAGGGCGCGAGGGTCTCGTCCGAGGGCGCCTCGGGATCGAGCGTCGTGCCTGCGGAATCGCTCGGCGTCACCGTCGTGACGTCACTCGTCGCGACCCACAGATCATGCGTCGTACGGAGGAATCGTTCGACCGCCGTCGTTCGTTCTTCGACGATGCCGACGAAGAAGCCTGGCTCGAGATCGACCTCGGGCAGACCTTGGAGGACCTTGTCCCAGCTCCTGTACGCGCCGCCTCCATTGCGTGCGATCTTGGCGAAGCGATGGGTCAAAGGCCGATTTTCGGGCGAACCACGGGAACCCTCGCGTCCATCGAACCGTCCGGGCTCGTCACAGGCCCATGCGGAAGGTCCAACGAGGAGCCAGTCGCCTGCGCAATCGGTGCCCCGCGCGTGTCCGTATGCCCAGACTTCGGCATCCCGACGGAGCGTTCCTCGCCGAGGCGCGTCGCGGCTCGGTCCTTGGAAGAGCGGGACCTCTTCCGCGATCACGCGCAGCGCTTCCGCTTCCGCGTAGGGGTGCTGCAAAGTCGATGCGAACGCCGTCGAGTTTCGAGTAGCCGCCGCAATCTCGGAACTCGGGAGACCGCGATGAGGATCCGCGCCGTTGGTTTTCGGCGTCGCGGTAGCGACGTGTGTCGTTACCGCGACTGCAAAACCAACATGGAACGAGCGGGTACGCGTCACCGGTACTGGAACGTCAGCTCGTGATCGCAAATTCGGATGATATCGCCATCCGCCAACGCTTTGCGTTGAATGCGCTGTCCGAGGTACTCGAGACCATTCGTCGACCCCAGATCGACGATGAAGTACGACGTGCCATCGAACTCGATCATCGCGTGCTGGCGAGAGACGTTCGGATCTTTGATGGTGAGATCGCTCGTCTGTTTACCGCGCCCGATGATGAACTTTTCCTTGTTCACCAGGAAGCTTTGCCCTTGATAGCGGATCTGCAATTGCTTCGCGGGAGCCGGTGCTGCCGGCGCTACTGCCGGCATGTGCGCGCTCGAGAGGGTGCGCGGATGATGTCCCGCCGGCATCGGCGGTGGTGGCGCTGGGATGCGTGATGCTCCCGGTGGCATTGGCGGCGGAGCGACCGCGCCAGGAACTGGCAATGGCGGAGGGCCAACGCGCTTCGCTCCGGGCGCAGGCGGCGCAGGTGGCGGCGGAACCTGCACCGGAGCACGCGAACCCGGTGCCGGCAGTGGCGGCGGCGCAGCGGGCCCAGGTAGCGTCGGGGCGGCACCATATCGAGGCGCACCTGCAACCGGTGCGGCGGGCGTCGGTGCGCCAACTGCCGGTGCATGCATGGCTGCAGGCATGACATGCGCACCCGAACCGTGTCGCGTCGTTGCGGGCACGACGTGGGCTCCCGAACCTGCCGTTGACGTCGACGTGGCGCTTGGTGCAGCCGACTGCGACGCACTCGGTGCGACGCTGCTCGGCGGCGGCGCGTTCGTTTCGGAACGCTGTGACGTCGCTGCGCTACCGGCATAGCCGCGCTGCCTTGCGTACTGCTTCATGGCGTCGTTGATCAGGTAATCAACGGAGCATTCGAGCTCCTTTGCCATCTGCTCGAACTTTTGCCAGAGCGACTCTCGGCACTGGAATTGCCGAAGCATCTTCTTGTTGGGGTCGGGGCTCATGCGCGTTCCTGCCTGCCACGTGCGCGGTGGTCCGTCACGAAGGTACCAATCATGACATCACTTTTTCGCAGTTTCCGCAGTGTTACGCTTTTCCATTTCTGGCATTACACAATAACGGACAAATTCGCCCACCGTCGTGATGTCCTTGGCCTCGACCTTTCCTTCGACGCCAATTTCGCACTTCCATTCGCAATCCTTGGCGTCCTTGGCGCAGCCCGGGATCTTGGTCTTGTCGTCCTGATAACGTTTCACGAGCTCTAGGCTTCCGGCCGGTCCGTAACGAAAGAACCAGCCGAGGGCAGTGAGTCGAACGGGCGCTGGCTGATCGGGAGCCAGGTACTTTTCCGCGAGAGTACTGGGCTTTTCGGCTCCTTTGACGTCGTTGAGCGTCGCGCCGTACGCGAGAGGCTCCGCCATGGCCATGGATTCTGACCGCGCCGAGCTTCGTCATGTACTCCGGAACCTCGGTCGAATCGCTCATTCGGAGGGCCAGATCGGCCGGCCCGAAGCGGACCTTCCAGTTGTCGTTGGTGAAGAGGGCGTAGAGTCGCGCGATGACGAGCTTGCGCGGAAGCTCGCTCAGTCGGCGAAGTGCGAGGTCACGCAGGCCGTCTGGAGTGTTTTCCGCGCTCGCCAGGGCGAAGAGGTGATCGACGAGCTTCGTCTCATTGCGATCGATGTTGCCCTCCAGGGCGGCGACGGCTGCAACGCGTCGTTTCTCGCTGTTGGCCGCGTCCGACGCGAAGGCGATCAAGTAATCGACCACGGGCTTTCCGCCCACCTTCTTCATCGAAGAAAAGAGACGGATGAGTTCCTCTTCTTGGTAGGCGTCGAGCTGCGCTTTGAACTGCTCGGGCTTCGGATTCAGCTTCGATTCCTGATTGGCCTTGCGCAAAATAGGTTCGCGCTCGGCAAGCCACTTGGCTGAATTGACGTGACTTGCGATTGCGACGAGCTTCTCGCTGGCGGCCAAGCGCGTCGGCATGTCCCCAAACTCCGCCACGAACTCCGACAATCGGTCGAGCTTCGTCGCTCCTACGGTCATCAGCTCAGGCAGACGTTTGACGCCCCGCGCGCCCAGGTAACGGAGAACCTGGTCCATGCTGTAGATCTGCGTCGGCTCTTCCATCCGATTGGCGAAGTCCGCCGTGACCCACTCCGCGATGGCGTCTTGGAGACGACGCCGATGATCCTCGTTGGTGATGAGCCCACCCTTGTCGTGGGTCAGGATCGCAAAAGCGGCATCCTTATAGGAAAAGGACTGATCGACGCGTCGACTCGCCTTGTCCGCGGGCGGACTGCGCATGCCTGCTTCGAGTGCCGGCACCATGGCACCGATCAGCTTGCCCCGGGTTTCCTTCGGCATGCTCGAGAGCACCGCGAGCAGACCGCGCTGCTCGGGATCGTCCCCGCCTTCGAGCCCGACGCGCTTGCCGTTGCGCGCCTTCATTCGCACCAACGTCATTGCGGCTTCCGTCCGCAATGCGTCGCTGTACTTGTCGTGCGAAATGACAGCTTCCAGGCGCTTCGGACCGTTCTGCGTTTCGCCCCAACGATGGACGTCGCTTTCGGTAGTTCTGCAGCCCACGGCCCCCGCGCCTGCTACGAAAGCACTGCTGAAAAGTAGTGCGGTTAGCAGTCGGCTCGAACGTAGCCCCGTTCCCATCGAATCACCTTTCCGTTTACTGGACCGCTCTATGAAACGGTGGTCCAAGACAGGGATACTAACGTCCCAATGTCGTTCGTCTCAAGCGTCCCACCTGTCGAATCCACCGTTGCAGGGCGGTTGGCCGTTTGAATCTTCTATGCTACTTTGACCGACAAGGGAAGATAAGGTAATCCTCTGGGCTACATGGCTACTCAGCCCTTCAGCCCAAAGCTTACCGGTCCCGAAATGATGGGGGATGGGGAGGCATTCGAGCCCGCAGCACCCTCTGCGATGGCGCGACGGGGCCGCGAAGTAGCGGCATTTCTGCTGTTTACGGTCGCGGTGTTTCTCTTGCTCGCCTTGTGCAGCTACAGGCGGGATCCCGCCGACCCTCTCGTCGTGGGGGCAAACTGGGTCGGTCCTGTGGGGGCAACCCTCTCATGTTGGTTGGTCCAGGGATTCGGTGCCGTTGCTCTGCTCGTTCCGCTGGAGCTCGGCCTCGTGGGCTTGCCACTGTTTCGCGGTCGCGAAGTTGGGCCTTGGGGGCTGCGCGTTGCGGGCGATTTGATCGTCGCGATCATCGCGGCCGCTCTGGTTCAGGTGCTGTGGCCCGACGCGACTTGGTTCGGTCGCATGCCAGCGGCAGGCAACGTGGGATTGCTGTTCGGCGAATTGATGCGCAGCATGTTCTCGACGGTTGGCTCTCTTCTCGTCGGGATGACCGTGATCGGGTTGGTTCTGCTGGGACGCAGTGCATTCTCGTTCATCGAGCTCTGCCAGCGCACGGTGGAGACGAGCTTGCGTCTGCTCACTTGGCTCAAGCTGGTTTCGTCGCGTCTCCTCAACGCATGGCTCGAAGCGCGGCGACTGAATCGCGCTCAACGCGCGTCGGTGGCTCCGAGTCCCGTCGTTGTTTCGACGCATCTCTCCGAGGAAGCCATCATCGCGAAGCTCGAAGATCCCGAGGAGGACTGGATCCCCTTCGACAAGACCGGCGCACCGCCCGTTGCCGTCATGGAGTCCTTGCGCGTCGGACTCACGACTGCCTCTGCGGCACTCACCGAGTCGGAGACGCCCATTGCGCCCAAGGTGACAGTCAGGTTCCTGGAGAGTCCTATCGAGGCGGCCTCCGAGCCCCCAGGCGAAGAGAAGTCACGCGCCAAGATCGTCATTGCTCCGACGCAACCAGGTTTGACCCAAACGAAGAAGGCGCAATCCGCCAAGGCCATCGCACCGCGGAAAGCGCTCGAAGAAGAGGTCGACGAAGAAGAGGTCGACGAGGAAGAGGTCGACGAGGAAGAGGTCGACGAGGAAGAGGTCGACGAGGAAGAGGTCGACGAGGAAGAGGTCGACGAAGACGACGAGGAATCGGACGAAGACGACGAGGAATCGGACGAAGACGACGAGGAATCGGACGAAGACGACGAGGAATCGGACGAAGACGACGAGGAATCGGACGAAGACGACGAGGAATCGGACGAAGACGACGAGGAATCGGACGAAGACGACGAGGAATCGGACGAAGACGACGAGGAGTCGGACGAAGACGACGAGGAGTCGGACGAAGACGACGAGGAGTCGGCAAACGCCGCGCCGCCTCGCAATCGCGCCACCTCGCGACTGGCACCCATTGCGTCCGTCACCACGCCGAACCGACCCAAGACTCCAGCTGCTGCCGCGACTTTGGCCTCGAAACCCGCGACGAGGAGCACCGTACCTCCGGCATCGAACCAAAGTGATGAGTCGGCTCTGGCTGAGCCGCTTGGCGAATCGGTGAAGGAACGCGGCGTCGTTGCGCGCTCGCGCTCCGTCGCTCCGTCCGCTCCGACATCGGTACCGCCAGCGTCCGCTGCGGTAGTGAAGGATGGCCGGGCGCTTGCGCCGGTTGCAGCGGCCGAGAGCAAGACCACCGCGGAAAGCCAATCCGAGAAGAAGTCCGACGCGAGCCCGCCGCCGAAGCGGCGCCGAAAATTCAAGCTGCCCTCGACGGAGCTCTTGGGGCAAGCCACGGGCAACGAGCCAAAGATCGACACGGATCGCGTTCTCCAACACGCGTCACGTCTCGAGAAAACGCTGCTCGATTATGGCGTCACGGGTAAGGTGGAAGAGAATCCACCCGGGTCCCACGGTGACCACGTTCGAACTCGCTCCCCAAGCCGGAACGAAGGTGAGCAAGGTCGCGGGGCTCGCAGACGATCTCGCGCTTGGCCTTTCGCGTAAGGTGCGCATCATTGCGCCCATTCCAGGCAAGAGCCGCATCGGCTTCGAACTCCCGAACGATCAACGGATCCCCGTCCATCTTCGGGAGCTCATCGAAGACAACCGCTTCGCGGGTCTCGCGGACAAGGTGCCACTTCCGGTGGTCTTGGGGCGCGATATCGTGGGTGCGCCGTTCTACGCGGACTTGGCGAGCATGCCTCACGTCATCGTGGCTGGCGCAACTGGAGCCGGTAAGAGCGTTGGTCTCAACGTCATGTTGGCGAGCCTCCTCTTCAAGCGCACGCCCGACGAACTGCGCTTGCTCATGATCGATCCCAAGGTCGTCGAGCTCGCGCCTTTCGACAAATCCCCCATTTGCTTCTGCCGGTAGTCACCGACATGAAGCAGGCCAATTTGGCTCTGAAGTGGGCAGTCGACGAGATGGAGCGAAGGTACCAGCTCTTTGCGACTGCTGGCACGAAGAACATCGGTACCTACAATCGTTGGGCAGAACGCGTCGCGTCCGGCGAGTTGCCACCACCACCTCCGGCAACCGTCGAGGCGATGACGCACGACGGCGCCGTGGTTACGGTACCCGCATCGCCCGATGAAGCCGATGGTGCGTCGCTACCCGGCAAACTGCCGTACATCGTCATCGTCATCGACGAGTTTGCCGATCTCATCATGCAACAGGGCAAAGAGGTCGAAGCTTCCGTTGCGCGTCTGGCGCAGAAAGCACGAGCAGCAGGCCTTCACGTCGTGCTCGCGACGCAGCGCCCGAGCGTCGACGTCATCACCGGCATGATCAAGGCGAATTTTCCGTCGCGCATTGCGTTCCTCGTCGCGCAGAAGGTCGACAGTCGAACGATTCTCGACGAGCAAGGCGCCGAACACCTCCTCGGTCGTGGCGACATGCTCGTGAAGCTGAACGGCAGCAACGACGTGAAGCGCGTGCAGTGCCCGTTCATCAGCGAAGACGAGGTTTCGGGGCTCACGGATTACCTGCGATCTCAAGGGCAGCCGAACTATCACGAGGTGATCCTCCAGTCTGCAGACGAGGAGGAAGGCGAACCGGAAGCGGAATCGATCGATCCAAGGTTCGAGGAAGCCGTGCGTATCGTCGCCGAAACCCAGCGGTGCAGCACTTCTTGGCTTCAGCGCAAGATGACAATCGGTTACAACCGCGCGGCGAAAATGGTGGAAGCAATGGAAAAGCGCGGGATGGTCGGGCCTCCCAATGGTGCCAAGGACCGTGAAGTCCTCATCATGCCGCATTGAGCGCGAACCTGATCCCGGACGTCGGTTCGCGATGGGACTTGGGTGCCAAGCACTGAAAGCGGCGAAGGGTTCTTTGCTGCCCCCCACCGGCGGCGCTCCGCGCCGCCTTGCTCCCCCCAAATCCGTGCTCGCGCTGCTGCGCGCGGATGGGAGGAGCACCGCTGCCCGACGGCACCCGACGGATCGACTGACGGGTGCCCGAGGAACGACTGCGCGCTGGACTGAAACGAGACAACCCTTAGGCCCAGCATCCGCGATGACGTAATTATCTAGCCCTGAGGACGTCAATTGAGGTCCAATGCCGGCGAGACGGCCTGGTTTTGCTCGGCTGGGGTAGGCTCGATGTGATAAGAGGCAAATCTGATGAGTAGTCCACAGCTGCCGCCCACGGCAATCCCGAAGCCGCTGGCAGACGATGACGACGACGTCAGCTGGGCGCTGCAGACTGCAGCGGTTCAGTGGGGTCGCGGCGCCTATCAAGACGCGCTGGTTTGGTTGCGTCGAGCCGCCGAATCCGCCATCGAACTCAACGCTTGGTCTCGCGGCGCCAATCTGAACGCCGCGGCCACGCGCCTCGAAAAGGTCCTCGGCCCGGGGAGCTCGTCTCCGCCGTCGTCCATCCCCGTTGGGCCAGCCAGCGTTCGTTCTGCTGGCGGTTCCGCTCGTCCGGTTCCGTCGTTTCCGGCACCTTCGACTTCACCACCCACGGCGCCCCCGACGAGCCCTGCTCCTGCGCCCGTCGGAAGACGCGTGACCACCGGATACAGCGCGTTTCCGCCCTCCGTTCCTCCGGATTCCTTCGGCTCTCCTCGGAACAGCGTCGTCATCGACGATATCCGTGAGGCCGAACTCGATTTGAGCGACGAAGAGCTCCGGGAGCTCGAAGCCGAATCGGACGGCATATCCATTCCCGATGGACATCGGGAGCTGCCGAATCGACCCTCAGCGGTTCCGTTCGCGGAGCCACTGCCCGCGTTCGCGCTCGAGCCGTCGAGTCCAATCCAGTCTCGACCTTCGCGTCCCTGGCCTCCGCTTCCGGACTCCTCGAGAGAGCTGCCGTCCTTCCCTCTCGAAACGGGCGCGTCCAGCCTTCCGCCCTACACTCGTTCGGGGCCTTCGGACGCTGCGCCGCCTGTCAGTCTTCGGAGTGGTGCACAACGGAGTGGAGCGCCACCACTCAAGTCGCCGCCTAGCATCGAGGACGACAGCGACGACGGTGCTCCCGGCTTGTACGACGTACCCGCTGGGAGGACTGGAGGTCCGCCCTCCTTCGCCGAGGTCAACGACGACGAGCTTCAAGCCGAGGAGAATCGAAATCGATTCCGTCGAAGAGATCGGAATCGGCGACGACGAGATTGGTGACGGTGCCGAACGCAACCTTGGGGCGCGCTCGGTTTTGCCAAGTCGTGAAAGCGCGCCTGTCCGCGGTGCATCGCTCGCATTTCCGCAACCCACGGCGAACCTCCCCGAGTCCGAGTCCGAATTGGACGACGGTGACGAGTCGAGTGAGACTCTCGCCCCACCGCCGGCGCCCGAACCCGCACATCGACTTCCGCCTCCACCCTTACCACCACCGCCGAATCGCGCCGGTCGCCGCACCTCCAGCATCCCGCGCATGCCCGTCCGTCCTGGGGCAGCTTCGATGCGTCCGCGAGAGAGCGTCACGCCGCTCCCACCGGCAACGGCATCGAGCGATCGCCGCTCCTCGTCACGTTTTCCCGTCGAACCGCGGCTTCCGGAACGCCGCCCATCGTCACATTTTCCGACCTCGCCCCCCGAAGGATCGAGCGAACCCGCATCTGCTCGCGAGCTCGACTCCGCGCTCCCTCACGGCACGGGCTACGGACACGACTCGGGGTACCCCGAGGAGCCGAACGAATCCAGCAACGCCGATCGAGTCGCGCGCCGTTGAGCGGTGCTCCCACGGAACGCCGCCTCGAAGTTGCTGCGTTTCCCAATTCGGAACGTAACATCGAGGCGCCGAGGAGCGTTCCGCCGTCTTCGGCGCGGAGTCTCGAGCCCGAAGATCTCCCGACCGTGAGCAGCTCCAGCGTCTCGAGCCAGCCCATGAGTCTGCGGCCGAGTGCTCCGCCTCCATCGGAGTATCCGCGACCGATTCCGGCTGCGCCCGTATTCGCGGAACCTGAATTTCCCCCGTCCGATCCAGCAACGCCTGAGTACGCCGAGCCGTCTCCGGACCTCGCCGCGATCGAGCAACCTCAGCCTGAAATGGATCTGCTCCTCGCGGAGGACGTTGCTTCGATGGCGTCGAGCTCTGCGCATGCGAGCCCTCTCGATTCGTTCCGTCCGGCACCGACCGTCGAGGCTTGGGCCGAGAACGCAGAGCCGCTGACCGAATTGCCGAAGGTGGCGTCACTGCCGCCCGCCGCAGCAGAGGAATCGACCGCGTCGCTGATGGGGGTTCGTCTTGCGGACGTGCGAGGATTCGCCGAGCTCCCAGCAGCTGCATTGGATCGCTTGGTCACGCGCGCCAATATCGAACGGCTCGACACGGGAGAAGAAGCCAGCTTCTTTTCCGTGGCACTGGTGCTCGACGGCTGGGTCAGTCTGATGCCGGCGATTGCAGATTCGGCCTGTGCAACTGCGGTGGTCGGTGAGGTCGTATTCACCGAGGGGACTCTCGATATCGGGATGATGTTGCGCGTCGTCGCAGGACAAGACCAGGTGGTCGTTGCGACCTGGGATTCTCCCGCCATCGTCGAAGCGACGGCCGAGTGTCCGTGGATTTTCGACAATCTGAAGTTGCTCGCGGACGGGTTTCAAGCGCTTGCCGGGGCTTGCCTCGGGCCGCTCGGGGATCGTCTCGACGACAGTCTGCGTTCCATCGTCACTTCGCGTTGCGAGATTCGGACGTTGCTCCCGGGTGAGCAACTCTGCGCCGCGCACAAGCCCGTTCCCGGGATGCACATCATCGGGGGGGGCGAGGTCGAGTTGGTGGACGAAAACGGCCGCGTAACGAAGACGCACGGCACCGGGGAGTTCCTATTCGCGACGCAGGTTTTGGCGGGCGGCGGCGCGCCATTCTCTGCACGCGCGGGCAGTCACGGCGCGTTGGTGCTTTTTGCGCCGAGAATGGCGGCACATGAACTGCTCGTGAGCGTTCCACCGCTCCTCGAGATCCTTGCTGAATAGTCGCTAGAGCGCCACTCGGTTCGCTCGAACGCGTCCAGCCGCAGCGCGGTTGCGGAGGACGCGTTCGTCGTCCGTTCGTCGTCCGTTCGTCGTCCGTTCGTCGCGCGTACGAGTGGTTGCGCTGCATACACTTCGTCAGCGTTGCGCCGAACAGGCGACTTCTCGGAGCCGCAACCTCGCGAGCGCAATCGGATCGCGGAACACCGCGTCGATACGGGCATAAACACACGGCTCTGTGCGTTTTGCGACCTCGTGCAACGAGGGGCCGAGTCGCCTCGTCTTCTGCTGAAGTCTCGTCTCTGATAGCGTGACTCCCATCATGGCGAAGTTCGGGTGTCGGTGGTGGTTGTTGATGGCAGCGTGCCTGTCGCTGTCCTGCGGAAAGCATCAGGGCGACGTTCGAATCGGCGACGTCGACGGTGCGCGAGAAGTCCGGACAGAAGCCGCCGGCTCGGGTCTTGCGCACGAAGGTGCGTTACGTGTTGGACGACAAGGGTAACTACGTTCGCACGTCGGAACAAACCTGCAAAATTCTCACGCTTCAAGGGGTCGAGGGTTGGAGCAATACCGGCGCATTCTGGTCGCCTTGGTACATGGACCGTCCGGAGCTCGACGCAGTGGTGCGGGGAGAAGATGGTAGCGTCTCCAAGCTCGAACCGAAGACGGTCATCGAAAGCGCCGCCTACCCCGAAGCGCCCGACATGTATAGCGACGCCAAGGTGCTACGCGCCCCGCTTCCGAGCGTTGCCGTCGGATCGACGATCGAAGAAAGGATCGTCGAAAGGACGAGAGTGCCGTTCTTCCTAGGCGGGAGCATTCAATCGTTGACCTTCCAACAAGGCGTTCCCGTCGACGCCGTGGAGCTGACCATCGAACTGCCTGCGGGCATGCCGTTCAAATACGAACTGCGTGAGGTCAAGGCCAACGTGAAAGACACGACCGTAGGCTCACGTCGCACGATCGTGTTCACGGGTGGTCCCTACGAGGCACTCAAGCCAATCGAGCCAAACGTGCCGAGCGACGTTCCCGCTTGGCCTCACGTCGTTTTTTCCACGGCGCCTTCTTGGAGAGAACTCGCTCGCGAGTATCACCGTCGCATTGCCGATCGCATCGGCGGCGCGCCCACCGGTATCGATCTCGGAAAGGTCGTCGCGGGTCTGAATACGACGGAAGCGAAGATCAACCGACTGCTCTCGTTCGTGCACGACCGGGTGCGCTATGTCGGAATGGAATTCGGCGAGGCATCCATCGTACCCACTGCGCCCAAGGAGACGCTGCGACGCGGTTACGGCGATTGCAAGGATCAGTCGGTCTTGCTCGTCGAAATTGCTCGCGGAACTCGGCATCGACGCCAAAGTCGCACTATTGCGCGCGGGGACGGGGGAAGACGTCCGACCAAACTTACCCGCCCTGAACGCCTTCAATCACGCAATCGTCTACGTGCCTGGAGAGAAACCCCTGTGGGTCGATCCGACGTCGATTCACGCTCGTGCAGGTGAGCTGCCGTCTTCGGATCAGGCCCGCCATGCCCTGATCATCGACCCGTCTACGGACGAGCTGACGGACACCGCGGTACACGACGCGAAGCAGAACACTTACAAGGAGCAACGTGAGGTATTCCTTTCGGTGAACGGCGGCGCCCGCATCGTCGAAACCTCTTCGGGGACCGGGGTCATCAATCAAACCCTTCGTCGTTCCTTCTCTCAAGACGAATCCGCGCTCAGGAAATCCTTGAAGGAGTACGTCGAAGGCACCTATCAAGCCGAAGATCTCGGAACCTTGTCAGTGGGAGAGTCGAGCGACATCGAGCATCCGTTCGAGGTCAAGTTGGAGGCGAAGGGGGCGAAGGTCGCGAGCCTCGATTTGCTCCAAGCGAGCATCGTCCTCGAGTTGAAGCCATTGTTCGCGTGGGTTCCGAACGAGGCCTATGGCGACGAGCCTCGCAAAATGGACTTCGTGATCCAAAGCCCGTTCGTCGCAGAGTTGAGCTATCGAATTCGCGTTCCAGACGAGTTCGTGGTCAAGAACCTGAAGAAACCGGCGGACGTCGACCTCGGTCCGGTCGTGCTGACTCGCAATCTGCAGACGACATCGGACAACGTGGTGGAATCCGTCGCCACGTTGACGGTGAAATCACGTCGCTGGACTCCGGCGCAGCTCGAACGTTTTCGCAAGGGCGTCGAGAAGCTCAGCGCTCAGTCGCGAGTCGTCGTAGAGCTCGAGCACAAGGGGCAGCAGCTCATCGAAGCTCACCACGTTCGTGAGGGCCTCGAGTTGTTCCGCAAGGAACAACAAAAGCATCCGAAGAGCGGCGTGCATGCGATGCGTCTCGCTCTGAATCTCGTGGACCTTGGTTTCGGAGACGCTGCTCGTGAGCTGGCGCTCCAATCCGTCGCGCTCGAGCCCAACAATGCGACGCTTCACCGCAATCTCGGTGTAATCCTGTGCCGTGACGAATATGGTCGCATGATGCAGCGTGGCTACGATAGAGAGCGCGCCGCTACCGCGTACAAGCGCGCGGCGGAACTCGACGCAAACGACGTTTTCTCGCGTGTTCAAGGCGCGCTCGTCTACGAATACGACCTTGGGGGGCGACGCTATGCCGATCCGAAATCTCTGGAAACGGCAATCAAACTCTACGACGCCATGGACCCGGATCAGTTGGCGGCGTACGACGACGGTGGATATGCCAACAATCCCCTCTTCGCACTTCTATGGGCCAAGCAGTATGGCACGTTGAGCGACCGCCTCGCCGAAATTGCCCGATCAAAAGGTGCCGGCGTTGTTGGCTGCAGTGACGTCGACGATGCAATCGGATGCCAATGGCGGCATCGCGGCCGTGGATCGGTTGGGGTTACGAGGCGAGGAGCGCAGTCAGGTGCTGGCGAACTCTGCGGAGGTGCTCGTTCAATTGAGGCGCTATCCGGAGGCGTCACGTCTCGTCGCTGCAGCCGCAAGAGGTTCTTCCAATTCCGTCCAACACGAGGGACGTGCGCGTTTTCTCGAAAAGCTGAAGCTTACCGATCTCTCACGACTCCCGGAAAACAGTGCATCCGCGGTCGTGCAGAAGGTTTTACTCCTGGGGTTCGCAAAAGAGGAAACGCGTTCCGGGTATCTCGGTAAGCTCTTGACCAGCGAGGCGCAGAAGAAGAACTCGAATGTCAACGAGACGTTGAAGACGCTGGCCACGGCGGCGCAAATCAATAAGGACACCTCTCCCGAGGTTCTCACTGACGTCATGCGCGCCATGATGCAATTCGACGTCCAAGGCGACGACACGATAGGGTACCGTGTCAAGGTGCGCTCGGAAGCCCAGGGCGTGCAGTCGGCGCGGTTCGATGCTTTCGTCGTCAAAGACCAAGGGCAATATCGATTGCGCGCCTTTGGCGATGGGTTGAGTGAGCTTGGGCAGCAGGCCTTTGCGTTCCTGAAGAAGAACCAAAAGAAGGCGGCGGAAACTTGGCTCAAGTGGGCCAGCGAAAACGTGTCGTCCCCGGGCGGTGACAATCCGCTTCGCACCATCGCGTGGTTGCGCATTTGGAAGAGCGGCAAGGGAGACGTCGAACTTGCAGCAGCAGCGCTCTGCGCGAATGCTTGTGGTACCGAAGGGACGAATCTGCTCGAGGCAGCTCGCGCGAAGGCCACGGACGGTGCCGCAGAGGAGCTCGAACAAGCACTGGCCGTTCACTACTTCGCGCAAGAGGAACCGCGTAAACTCCTCGAAGTGTCCGATCGACTGCTGAAATCCTACCCGAAGAGCCTCGTCGCTCGACGTTGGAAACGCGCCGCGTTCTGGGGGCTCAAGGATTACTCGGGGCTGAAGCTACACGCTACGAAGGAGCTCGACGTCGCGCGCGACGACGAACTCGGGGAGGTGTATCGGTCGATTAGCGATGCCGATGCGGCGCTTGGGAACGTGAAGGAAGCTCGCGCCACGTTGGGCAAGCTCATCGAGCTCGGAAGGGCCGACGCCCAAGCTTACGGAAACTACGCTTGGTACGATCTCGTGCTCGGCTCCGTGTCGGACAGGACGCTCGAGTACGCGTCTCGTGCCGTGCAAATGACCGAGTTCAAAACGGCGAATCTCCTTCACACGCTCGCCGCGGTATACGTCGAACTCGGCAAAACCGAAGAGGCGAAGCAAACCTTCGACAAGCTGCTCGAGGCTCGACCTGACGAGACCCCCACTTCCGTGGACTTCTACGTCATCGGGCGTCTCGCTGAGTCCTATGCCTTGGTCTCCGTCGCTCAAAAGGCCTACCAACGGGTGACGAAGCCAAAGGAGGATGGCCCGACGAGTACCTATCGGCTGGCTCAAGCGCAACTTCGTCGTCTGAAGTGAACGTTTTGGTGCCGACTTCGCCTTGCGGTGTTTGGCCTCATCCTCACGGCTCGCGAGGATTGGTATTGACGCCATCGAGTCGGCACCTCATACTCACCGAGTCATGCCGGTCTTCGTGGTCTCGCTTCCCCGTCTTGGGCTGCTCCTTAGCAGCGCGGGTGAGGACTGAGGCCAAGTCGACCAAGCACTGAAGCCTCTGAACCCTCTCCCGCGACCGCCGGAGAGGGTTTTGGCATTTTGGGAACCCAATCGTCTTCGGCACTTCGCGGGAATTCACTGGAGTACCGAAGATGCCATTCGATTCACGCCGATACCGTGCAAACAATTCCGTCGATGTTCCAGAGCGTCGTTGGCCGAGCCAGCGGCTGACCGCTGCTCCGCGGTGGTGCAGTGTCAATCTGCGCGATGGCAATCAAGCCCTCGTCGAGCCAATGGGGAGCAATCGTAAGCTCCGGCTGTTCGAGCATTTGGTTCGGATTGGGTACAAGGAAATCGAGGTCGGGTTTCCTGCGGCCTCGCAAACGGACTTCGATTTCGTGCGGATGCTCATCGACGGTGGTCACGTTCCCGAAGACGTGACCATCCAGGTGCTCGTCCAGGCTCGAGAACCGCTCATTGCACGCACGTTCGAGGCAATTCGTGGTGCGCGTCGCGTCATCGTGCACCTGTACAACTCCACGTCGACCGTTCAGCGGCGGGTCGTCTTCGGCATGTCCCCTGACGCGGTGCGGGATCTGGCCGTGCGCGGTACGCAATGGGTCAAGTCCAGAGCTCGGGAGCTCACGGACACCGAGGTCGTGTTCGAGTACTCCCCCGAGAGCTTCACGGGGACGGAACTCGACGTCGCCGTCGCGATATGCAACGCCGTCGTAGATGCGTGGGACCCGTCGCCGGAACGCAAGATGATCCTCAATTTGCCCGCGACCGTCGAGGTAACCACGCCAAACGTATACGCCGACCAAATCGAGTGGATGATAGGTCATCTCGCTCGCCGAGCTTCGGTCATCGTCAGTGTTCACGCTCATAACAATCGAGGTTGCGCCGTCGCGGCAACCGAGCTCGCTCTATTGGCGGGCGCAGAGCGCGTCGAGGGAACACTCTTTGGCAATGGAGAGCGCACGGGAAACGTGGATTTGGTGACCTTGGCGATGAACCTGTACTCCCAAGGGATCGATCCGAAGGTCGATTTCTCGGATATGGCGGAAACGGTGCGCGTCTACGAGGAGTGTTGTCGCCTCGTAGTTCCTCCTCGGCATCCTTATGCTGGAGAACTGGTGTTCACGGCATTCAGCGGCTCTCAGTCAGGACGCGATTCGTAAGGGACTCGAGGCGATGGGGAACCAATCCAACGCAACTTGGGAAGTCCCGTACTTGCCAATCGATCCCTCGGATCTCGGGCGGAAGTACGAACCCTTGGTTCGCATCAATAGTCAGTCGGGCAAAGGTGGGATCGCTTTCGTCCTCGAACGTGCGGCGGGTTATCGGGTCCCGAAGGGGCTCGCAATCGAGTTCAGTCATGTCATCCAAAGGATTACCGACGGCACGGGCAAGGAGTTGCGCCCCGAGGCAGTCGTGTCCGCCTTCGACGAGGAGTTCCTCGTTGCCGGATCCGAGTCACCCGACGTGCGTTGTGAAATCCATCGGCGATCGGAGGAGGTTTGCGAGGTGAGCGGTGTGGTTCGATACAGGGGCGAAGAACGAAGCGTCCAAGCGGTGGGGAATGGTCCAATCGATGCGTTTCTGAAGGGATTCAACCGCACCTTCGGGTGCGATTTGCATTGTGTCGACTACAGCGAACATGCGCTCGACGAACGTGAAGACGCCAAAGCAATCTCCTATGTCCAACTGCGGATGGGAGATCGAGTGAAGTACGGCGTTGGTATCGCAAACGATATCTCAATCGCCTCGCTTCGTGCAGTGGTCTCGGCCGCCACGAGATTTGCCGTGACCGTCACTACGAGGATCAAGGACTCCCGTCCGGGATTCGCCTCCGAGTCGGCACCGTGAACTGGGTCAGGGGCGTGAGGGCTCGAGAAGGGCTCTCACGCCGCACCCGCGCGCCGTGTCACGCATTTACGTGGTGGACGTCGGAAGCTCGGAGTTCAAGGGATTAGGTTCCGGTGACCGCCGTTGGCCGCTCTTCGGTGACTTCCCAAATGAGCTCGTCGTTACCCTGTGCTCCAGCGAAGCGTAGGCCCATCTTCTTCGCCTTGGGCGACAAGGTGGGCTGTCCGTCGGGGCGCAGCACCGGGAAGCTGATGCGATAAGCGCGACGCCAAGGATTCGTGTACGGGAAATAGGTCTGTTCGATTGCACCTGGTCGACGGATCTCGGTGATCTCTTTGGGAGCCGTTTCGCTTCCCGCGTCATCGATGAGCCGGATGATCCACGCGGGGGATTCCGAATCGAGATCCCCCCACTTGTGCTTTTGAGCCGCTAGCGCGAGGTAAAACTGGTGCTCCCGATGCGTGTCGGCGAGGGAACGCTCGAGGAGCGCGCGCCGTTGGTCGACGGTGAGGCGATAGTCGTCTGCGTAGCGGATGACGTAGGCCCACCGAAAGTCCCAAGACTCGTACGTTGCAGTCACCGTCAGAACGTTGTCGAGCTGTTCTACCGACAGCAACTGCGTCGAACGCGTCCAGTTATGAAGCACCCGCAAGTAGTCTTGTGCGACGTACTCCCGTGGGCCTTCGGCCAAGCTCACGGGGCGAGGGGTACAAGAACTCAGACCCGTCAGAAGCAGCGCGAGCCCGCAAGTGAGCAGCCGGCGACGTAGGGTCTTCGAGTGCACCTGAAGTGTCATTGGCTTCGAGGAGAGTACCAAAGCTTTAGTGCCCACGGATATCGAAGACCGTTACGACGGCGATGAGAAGCAGGAGCATCGCGAGACCCACGGCGTGGATTTGCGCCTCAATCTTGGCGTTGGGTTTGCGTCTCGCAATCCCTTCGTAGGCGAGGAAAACGAGTCGGCCTCCGTCGAGGGCTGGGAAGGGCAGTAGGTTGAAGATCCCGAGGAACGTACTCAGGGTGCCGAGCAGGGTGAAGAAATTGCCCACGCCACGCTTGGCGGCGCGCCCCGTCTCCCCAACGATGGCGACGGGGCCGGCCGAATCTCGCATGGTCAGCTTTTCTTGCCCGTAACGATTCGCCCCAAGTCGAGCAGCGTGTAAGTCGCTACTTGGGCGGGGTAGACCACCGAGCCTTTCAGGGCAGTCATGAACGGCATCGCCATGCGTGTCTGCGCAATGCCGATTTGGCCGTGCCCGTCTCTGGTTCGCTCCGGCACGACGACGAGCGTGTGTCTCGTCCCATGCCGCTCGACTTCGACTTCGAGGCGCTCACCGGGGTGAGGTCGGATCTGCTCCGGCAGCTCTTGCCAGGTCTTCACGGGATGACTTCCGACGCGGACCACCTTGTCACCGGTCTGCATGTTCGCTCGGGCTGCAGGGCTGCCCGCCGTGACTTCGACCTCCAACGTGGGCACCGGCTGACCATCGATCATGAATCCAGCGAAATAGAGCACCGTTGCAAAGAGGTAATTGGCAAAAGGTCCGGCAAAGATCGTCGTGATCCTGCCCATCAGCGACGCGTTGCCGTAGCTCTCCTTGTCGAGTGGATCGTTCTCTTCGAACGGATTCATCCCGGCAATCTGCACGTAGGCCATGAAGGGGATGAGCGCGACCTGATAAATCGTGCTGCTGCCCTTCGGCTGGTGGCGCCGAAATGGCGGGACCGAAGCCGATGCTGAACTTGATGACACGCATGCCAAAGGCACGAGCCGCCACGTGATGACCAGCCTCGTGCACGATCATCAGCAGAGCCAGTCCGAGAATCCCAACCAGTACGACCTGGAAATCCATTTGGTCCGAAGACTTATAGTCTGCCCGTTCCCTGCTTGCCATTGGGCACCCGGGATCCGCCGCGGGAGCGAGGATTCTGCGACCGAGTACGTTGGCCATGGGGCTGACAAGGGCTCCACGGTGCTGGTATTGGGCGGTTCCCTACAGTTCCGTTGAAACCACGGATACCGACTGCTAGTTTGCGCGGACCTTCCGAGGACGCCCGAGGGGCCGGCGTGATCGTCGACTCGAGGCGAGTCAGACAGGCGGAGCATTGGACGGGGCCGAGGAAGGATTAGCGAGGACAATCCATGAGCCAGCCGAACCTTCCCGGGACCAAACAGGGCCAAGCCCCGTCGAACCTTCAACTTCGTGGCGGTGCAGCAATCGTGGCACCCCCGTCCGCATTCCCCTCCGGGATCCCCGGAAACGCCCTCATCGTTTTGCCGCTTTCGCAGCCTTCCGAGGAGTTGACGCAGAAGCTCGAGTCCGGCGCCGTCGCCGTCACTTTGGACGAAATGTGGAAGATGCTCGGCTTCAATGGCCCTGCGGTGCAGGTGCAGGATCAGGAGGGTCGTCCGATCGCGATTGGTCTCGACGATCTCTTGGCGGGGCTCGAGCAGCACTGGCAGGAGGAGCCCAACGATCTGCAGCGCGCGCGGATCTACGCGCAGGAGCTCCTCAAGTACTCGCGCTTCGAGCAAGCCGAGAAGGTACTCCAAAAGGTGGTTGCTTCTGGCACCGCAACGGGTGACGACTGGCTCGCGATGGGCGTAGCCCAGCTGCAGCAAGAGAAGTGGGACAAATCCGAGGGGACCCTGCGCGGCGCGCAGAATCTCCTTCCAGAGAATCCTTTCCCCTCGCTGCACTTGGCGCGCTGCCTGAAGGGCAAGGGCGATCGCAAGGCGGAACGCGACGCCATCGAGCGTGCCATCGTCATCGACGGCAATTGTGTCGATGCTTGGGCGTACCTGTTTGCTCAGCTTCGCGAACTCGACGGCGAAGACGCTGCACTTGCCCGGATCAAGGAACTCGCCGACACCGAGCAGAACAAGCGTCGCGCGGCGCCCTTCATTGCGCTTCAGGGGGTCTACTCCGCCGACGAGGCCACTCGGGACAAGGCCATCGAATGGGCCAAGGTCGCGGTCGAACGCAACTCTGCCGACCCATTGGCGCTGATTTCGCTGTCCGCGCTCTACGGCCAGAAGGGCGATCTGAAGAGCGTCATTTCGTTGCTCCAGCCACACGAGGGCAAAATGGCCTCCGACGTCCGTCTCGCGAACAATTACTTCGAGGCGCTCTTCCAGAGCCGCGATCTCGAGCGCGTGACGAAGCTCCTCAATGCTCTCGCCGGCTCTCCGAATCGCGAGGTCAAGCAGTTTGCACTCGAGCGCTCTCGCGCGGTGGCGCAGTACCTGCAGCAGCAACAGCAGAATCTAGCCGCTGCAGCGAACCGCCCGTCCTGAGTCGAGCGGAGCTCGACTCAGGGTCGAGCCCTGGAAATTGACGCTTTTCAGCGAGGCCTGTGTCGGCACCCGAGGTGCCGGAACAGGCCTCGTCGCGTACTTGCGGTCGACGGACTTGCTGCGAGAAGGCGCGGAGACGTCCGCTCGTCGCTCGCAGTGACCGTTTGCAACGAGGGCAGCGGCGTTCGCGAGGCGAGCTCCGGCGTCAGTTCTGGCGGGACGATAGCAGTGACCGATTGCAACGAGGGTAGCGGCGTTCGGGAGCGGACTGCGCTAGTCGGGGGCTGACATGTTGCTCTCTCCGTCGCCGTCGTCTCGCTTTGCTTTCGCTCCGAAGACGATGCTCGCACCGATGGAGGGCGTTTGTCGGCCGTCCACGAGGGCACTCATCGGAAGCTATGCGCCGATTGGGGTGTTCTGCACTCCCTTCGTACGTATTACGGAGCAACCACCATCCGAGGACTTTCTTCGGCGCGTCGTCGAGCGCGAGACCGTACGTCCCCTGTCGGTGCAGCTTCTCGGAACTCATGCCGCCCACCTGGCCATGGCCGCTCGGATTCTTTGGGAGGCGGGCGCGTCAGTCATCGATTTGAACTTCGGGTGTCCTTCACGTCAAGTGATGCGCAAGGGGGCGGGGTCGGCGCTTCTCGAGAACCCATTGGAGGTGCAGCGGATCGTCTCTGCGGTCCGCGCTGTCGTCCCCGGAACGCTGAGTGCGAAAATCCGCGGCGGATTTACGATGCTCGATGCCGACTTGACGGTGGCGCGTGCGGTGGAGGCCGCGGGCGTGGACTTTCTCGTCGTGCATCCGCGTTCCGGGCTTCAGGGATACGACGGGATTGCCGACTGGCGTTGGACCCGAAAGGTCAAACGTGCGCTGCGCATTCCGGTCATTGGCAACGGCGATCTTTGGTACGCCAGAGATGCTGTGCGCTTGCTTCGTTGGTCCGGCTGTGATGGGCTCATGCTCGGCCGCGCTTGTCTGAGGAACCCTTGGATTTTCGGTCAAATCGATGCGTTGCTCTCCGGTGAACGGCCCCGTGTTCCGACCGGGGGCGACGTCCTTTCGCATCTAAGAGGAATTGCGAAGGGGCTGCTGTCCGAACTCGACCCCCTGGGACCAAGACCGCTTGGCTCCCTCAAGGAGCACGCACAATACGTTCTGCGCGTCCTACCGGAGGGACGGCGACTCGCGCTCCGTCGTCAGGCACTCGAGTCGAGGACCATCGAAGAGTTACTCGAACGGCTCGTTCCGCTCGAGTCTTGTGGTCCACTCGATCTCGCCGAAGACGGGCCGTTGCGGCTCGAGCCCTCCGCAGTCGTTTACTGTGACGACGAGTAGGTGCGCTCGCGACGCCGCCGGGGGTGTGCGTCGCGCCGTCATTTTCTCCGAGGGTCGATGACTGACGGTCAGGGCCGTAAATCCGCAGTGCGGGAACTTTTGCTCTCACGCGGACGATGTAGTTGCGCGCGATTCTGCTAGAAACGGCGCAGGTCCACGCTCGCAAACCGTGTGACGACCGCAACGACAACGAGCTTCCTGTTGGGGCACTCGGGCTCATGAACATCGAATTGGTCACGGCAATTGGCTTGTTCTTCGTCTACGGTGCAACTGGGGCACTGACGACTCTGACCGAGCGAGTCGAACCGAGCCCTGCGATTCGTCTGTGGAGCCGTGCACTCTTTTGTTTTGCAGCCAACGAAGCATCTGCAGCGGCGAGCTGCGTCGGTGGGGCGCATTGGCTGACGCGCGGGCTATCTTGGATCACGCTCATGGCGGGCGGCGGGTGCGTCCTCGCGGGGACCTTTCGGTTGATCGGCAAGCCGCTCACGCATGTCGTCGGTCCCGCTGCGATTGGCGGCGCGGCATTTCTCATCGTCGTACCCATCTGGGGAGTGGAGTCGTTCGTCACCCGACTCCTGGTCTTCGGGTTCATTGGCGGAGCCTTGTATTGGGCGGGCATCCTCATTTTGCGCGCACGTGGAGAACCCAAATTCGGTCGATCCGTTGCTGCTGCCGCGTTCCTGATGGCCGGGACGTATTCTGGATCTTGGCCATTTCTGCGTTCCAGCGTCGAGATTCGAGCGCTCGAGTTCTTTCTCGATCTGACGACCGTGCTTTGGCTCGTCGCGGGGGTTTTCCTGTTGCACTTCGAACGAGCGCGGGCCGCATTGAAGGCACAGCTACAGCACGAGCTCGAACTCTCGGCGAAACTGGACCGAGCCGAACGAGTGGAGGCCGTGGGGCGTCTCGCTGGTGGCGTGGCTCATGATTTCAACAACGTCCTGACGACTGTCATTCACGGTTCGGAATTGGCGCTTCGACAAGTCGAAGACCGCCCAGTCGCGGCAGAGGCGTTGCGGATCGTGCTCGAATCTGCGCGCGGCGCGTCCAAATTCACTCGGCAGCTTTTATCCCTAGGACGGCAGCGACTACCGAGTAATCGAGCCATCGACGTTCACGAAGCCGTGCAATCGGCGCGCCACATCGTCGAGTCGAAGATCCCCGGGAACGTCGATGCTCGTTGGTCGTTGCCTGTCGATCCCGTAACCGTATCCTCGGGTGAGGGGCAGATCGAACAGGTCGTCGTAAACCTCGTCACCAATGCAATCGAGGCCATGCCAAACGGCGGGATGCTGGACGTCGCCGTTACGTTGAACGTTGAGACTCGGCAACTGTCGCTTCGTGTTCGCGACACGGGCGAGGGAATGTCGAGTTCGGTCATGAAACGGATTTTCAATCCGTTCTTTACTACGAAGACGCAACTCGGAGGTACTGGGCTAGGCCTCGCTGCCGTTCATGCCATCGTCAGGCAGCTCGGTGGACGCATCGACGTCCAATCCGAACTCGGGCGCGGCAGCGTCTTCACGGTGACGTTACCGATGAATCTGGAATTTCCAGCTGCGGACATACCCAATGCGACAGCCTCCGTCTCGTCCAACGAGGACTCCGCACGCCCGTCCACAGTACCCTCGTGAGTCACCGTGGTGGGGTTATCGGGGCAAAGTCGAAGGACCCGTTGCACAGGGGGATTCATTGCCGTGCCGACCAGGGCGGGATCCATTCTACAGGGTGGGATTCGTAGCCGTCGACTTGCCGACCACGGCTTGGATCCGTTCTGCGATGGGCCCGTCGGGGCAAAGCTCGAGGAACCTGCGCGCTTCGTCGAGCGCCGTGGTTCGTCGATTGAGCGCGAGTAGCGCTTGAATCCGAAGCAGCGTAGCTTCTGGGCCCAACATGCCCGCTCCGACTCGTCGTTTGCGTTCGTCGAGGTGCTGGAGACAGGTTTGAGCATCGCCTTCGCGCAGAGCAAGGCGCGCTCGATCGACGAGCTGCACTTCGATTCCGGTCTCCAGCTTCGGCTGGGTCACATTGGCAACCCTTCCCGTTGGGGCTCGCGGCGGAGGAAGTGGCAACGTTGCGGCAGCTTCGGCGGCTGCCGGTGCCGCGACCGCTTCTGCGATGAGTGGGGCTACGGACTTCGCAGCCGTCGTCACCCGCGAAGGCGCGGTCTCGACGGACAGGCGTTCACCATCGAGTCGCGCGTGGACGAAGGGTCGCGCCAGAAATCCGGTGCCTACACCGATCCCGATTGCGACACCCGCAATTCCTATCCAGGTTACGAGCGACGAAAGGGAGGTTGGACTCGGCGTCACGGTCTTGGGCAAGACCTCGCTGCCTCGATGCGCTCCGATTGGCTTGGGCGCTGCGACATGCGTCGCGGACACGGGCTCAGGGCAGAGAGTGGGATCCACGCCGAGGAGGAGCAGCATTCGTCGTTGCGCTCGTTCCGATGGATCGTCCGCGAGTGCGGACGTGAGGAGTCGTCGCTCTTCGTTCGTTCCGGTGTCGAGGAGACGCTCTGTAGTCATCGGGCTCCTCCTTCGATCTTGGTGATCGGGCGATGTCGCGCTTCGATGGTCGCGCGAAATTCTTCCCCGAGCGCGTCGGAGCCGCGATGCCACGGTTCCCTCCTTCAAATCGAGTAGTTCGGCGATCTCCCGCGTGTTCAACTCCTCCAGTTCGTAGAGGACGAAGACCGTCTTCAGTTCCAGGCTCATTTCCGAAAGTACGGCGTCGAGTTCGCGTCGAGCCTGCTGCTGTTCTATGGCTTGCTCTGGATCGAGCAAGGGCTGAGGCGTCAGCGAGTCCGTCGATCGATCGATGCGCAGCACCTCGCGACTGTAACTACGCCGTCTCGTCGATGCGATGTTCATCGCGATGGCGAGCAGAAACGCACGTTCACACCCCGCTCTCATCTCGTCGAGCTTGCGAGCCGCTACGAGGAATGCTTCTTGTACGATCTCGTCGCTATCTGCGGGGCTGTTTCCGACGCGGCGCAGATTGCGCCATACGAAATTGAAATGGGTAGTGACGAGCTCCCGCAGAAGGTCCTGTTGTTTGGGTGAGCGCGGTGACGACGTGGTGGCGAGGGCGTCGCTCGTCGTCGCCGATGCAAGGTCGTCGCTTTGCGGAGCGGAACCTTGCAGCATCTCGGTCTGCTCCGAGGAAAGCCTGCGCGGCGTGTCGAGTCCAAGCCCAGTCATCACAATGATTCATCGCCACACTTTCCCCAATCAATCAATTCCGGCGACGAATTCGGCAATCAGAACACTGGGTCAGGTGGCCTACCAATCGACCGTCAGACTCAGGGCCGAGTGCACATAGGTCCGAGATGGGCGAAAGAGGGGTTCGGGCGTTGCGTTTTTTGCGAGTCCCGAACGGTATTCGGGGCGGTAAAGCGCGGAAATCGACTCCGAGATCGGCCCGGACTTCGGCGCCCGCAATAGGGCTGTAGGAGAGTCTGAGGAACGGGCTCGTGCGAAACTGCCGGTAGCGCTCCGTATGCCGATAACGGTGACCATACGGGGCTGGTGGCACGTCGTAATGCACGTAGATGATGCCGAAATCGCTGCGAGCACAGGGGCGTAGGCCGATATTGCGGCGCCGTAGTAGTTCCACGGGACACAAGTCCGCACGTAGATTCAAGCGCGACACGTCGGTCTGTACCGGGGTCGATACGACGTTTGCGCTCATGTCACCTGCTATCCACCCGAGAGACAACCCGTAGCTTGGATTGAAGAGGTTGGGGTGCCATCGACTGATCTCGAATCCGATCCCGAGCCCGACGACGGGCTTCGACACCACCTGTCCGTCGAGATCGACCGATGCCGTCATGGCACGTACGTATCGTGCTGGGATTGGAGTGACGCCGCGGCGTTCGAAGTAGTTGGGCTCGTCGAGCCACGGTACCCAAACGCCACCGGCGACGTACGGCAATGGAACGGACTTGCTGGCATTCTCCGCCGCGGCCTCGTCCGTCGAGGATCCGATGTGATTGGTGCGATCGGCTTCGATTTGCTCGACCGCAGTCTCGACGAGCACCGAGACGACGACGGCGAGGGCTTCGAGCGCATCGTTGCATGTCGGTGCCATGAGTTCACGTTCGATCCAATTGCCTTCGTTGGCCAGGATCGTAAGCTTTGCGTCGAAACGGCTGCCTTGAGGCTCGACGGTGACGCGCAGTGTCCAGCCGACCTCGCCACCGGTCGCGCGACGAGCTCGCGGGGTACGTCGAAAAATCTCTCCGAGAAAGTAATCTCCCGAGTTGCAGCTGGGCGCCCCACTGAGTTCGGCCCGAAGCGGCACGTCGGGTGCGGCGGGGGTGGTGCTCGGCGTATCACCGTTGGCGTTCGAGCGCGCAGCCGCGGCAGACTGCGGTGCACCGGCGTCGGAACTCGAGCGCACAGCCGTGGGGGATCGCGACGTTCCTTCGACGGGCGTTGCGGCCGTCACCACGACGGGCCAACCCCGAAAGAAAATGCACGCCCACTTGCCGAACGCCTTCACGCGGCCGGTGTTATCACGACCGCGTGTCTCGCCCAAGCATTGCGCGGCCGCGACCGAGATCCGCCCGCCGGCTAGAGGACGCGCGACGCCGAAAGGAGCGTGCGCGGCCGCGACCGAGATCCGCCCGCCGGCTAGAGGACGCGCGACGCCGAAAGGAGTGTGCGTCCTCGAGAGGCAGGCACGCTTGCTGCGCACTTCGGCGGGATCCTCTCGGGCGTGAGCTCGCTCACCGAGACGGTCACGCGGTGTCGGGCTCGCGTCCGCGAGTGTTCGGTCGAGATCCCCAGACGCACGCTCTGTTCGAGCTTCTCCTGTGCCATCGAACTCTCGAAGAAGTCGACGGTCACGAGTTCTCCCGCAGCCCCGAGCTCGTAATGGCCGCACAGATGCTTCAGTCCAGGAACGGGAGCAATCCCGTAGTCTGCCAAGGTGTACGTCGTTTCCGCGGAGATCGAACCAGTGGCCTGCGTAACGAGCGGCAGTCCGGCTCTGCTGGCGGACCGCAGGGATTCCGAGTGTTTGCCACAGCCGCCGGCCTCGATGGCCGCGAGAGACGCGAGCCCGACGAGTGCGATAGCGGAGGACAGGGTGCGAGGAGGCATTGCCGAGATCTTGGCCTAGTCGGGCGCTTTGGGCCGAGTATTCGACGCGTGATTAAAGGTGAGCTCGTTTCCAGGAAGTATCGCCTCCTTCGGCCGCTCGCCGAGGGTGGGATGGGAGAAGTCTGGGCCGCGCGAAACGAGCGGACCACACGGGACTTCGCCATCAAGTTCTTGCTTCCGGAGTTGGCGAAGGAGCCGGAGGCACTTCGTCGCTTCGTGCGCGAGGCCAAGGCGACCGGCAGTCTCCGGCATCCGAACGTCGTGATGGCCATGGACGCCGGGATGCACGACGGGCGGCCGTATCTCGTCATGGAGCTGCTTTCGGGCGAGAGTCTCGAGGCGCGTCTCAAGCGCGATGGCCGACTCGACGCTCTCGAAACGTGCATTCTCCTCTCGCAGGTCGCTCGCGCCCTCGAACACGCCCATCATTCGGGGCTCATCCATCGAGACCTGTCCTCGGCAAATGTCTTTCTGTGCGACGGATCCGATGACGGACCGCCGCTCGTCAAGGTGCTCGACTTCGGTGTCAGCAAAACGACTGGTGAGGCACCCGCCACCGAGGTTCGTACGGGCGGAGGAAGATCCTCGGCTCGCCTCAGTTCATGAGTCCCGAGCAGGCGCGCGGCGACGAAGGCGTCGATGCTCGAACCGACATTTGGTCTCTCGGCGTCCTCGCCTACCAGTGTCTGGCCGGAGTCCTGCCCTTTACGGGCACCAATTACAACGCCCTTCTGTTCTCGATTCTCCACGTCCCGCACGAGCCTTTGAAGAGCCGAATTCCCGAACTCGACGAGGAACTCGCGGAACTCGTTGAGGGGTGTCTCATCAAGGACAGTGCTGCACGGACCGAGTCTTCGCGTGGACTCGCAGCGCAGTTCGAGCAGCTCGCGTTGCGGCTTTCCCAGGCCTCGGGCAATTCTCGGTACCTGCCCTTGCGTCGCCGCGTCGATCACATGCGCATCACGGACGCGGGGGCACGAGCCCGATGGATTGCTCGTCGAGCACTTCCCGGAAAGGCGCTTCCGCTTCTCACGCGCGTCGCTCAGAATCTCCACGCTCTTCCGAGCTCGGTCATGCTAGCCCTTGGGCTCTTCTTCGGCGTACTGGTCGGAGTTGGCGGGGCGCGGTGGGTCATGCCGAGCCCTTCCCCGGGGGTGGGTGCTGCGCCGCTCCCTCCATCTGTCTGTGAAAGCAACGATGCAAACCCTTCGAGCGATGGTCTTTCCCTGGGTCGAGCGTTCCCCGATTCGCGTGCGGCGCGGGCCGCTTCGAAGGAGTCCGACCTCGTTCGGGCCATGGCGAAGGGACTCGAGTCGCCGCCTCCGGGTAGCAAAAACCGTCGAGCGAAGTAGTCCTTGGGCTCGTCGGGTTTGGGTTAGCGACGAGAGGACCGAGTGATGCTCACCTTCGTCGTCGGTCTGCTCATTACCCACTTCTTCTCGTTTTTCTGTTCGATCTCGGAGGCGACGTTGCTAAGTGCACGGGCCTCCCACGTGCAGGCGATGCGCAATTCGAGCGCGGGCCGATTGATCCGAGCCTTCAAAGCCCGGGTCGACTTGCCGATTGCGGCGATCCTCACCGTCAACACTCTGGCTCACACCATTGGAGCCTCCATTGCCGGCGCGAGTTATTCGACCCTCTTCGATCCGAGCAAGCTCTGGATCTTCTCCCTCGCGTTTTCGATCTCGATCCTACTCTTCACCGAGATCGTGCCGAAAACCTTGGGCGTCACTTATGTGCAGGGCTTGCTCGCACCCGTCGCGTTCTACGTTCGAGGCCTGATCTTCGTTCTTAGGCCCTTCCTCTACTTGACCGAGCTGCTTTCTGGGGCTTTACGGCGTAACCACGACACCCCCGTGACCTCCGTCGAGGAGATTCGCTTGCTGGCCGCCCTCGGTCGCAACGAGGGTGCCCTCACTCGACGCACGGCAGACGTCATCGAGGGAGCCGTCGCCCTTTCGGAGCTTACGGCCTACGACGTGATGGTGCCGCGCAATGGCATCGTCTACTTGTCCGCGTCGCGAACCCTCGAAGAGAACCTCGCCGTCGTGCGGCGCACGGGACATAGCCGGCTGCCCTACGTTGCCGAAAACGACCTCGATCACGTCGAGGGGATCGTTCTCGTGAAGGATCTGCTCTTTGCCCTGCGGGCGCACGACGATGACGTGGATTGGAAGCAGCTCGCCCAACCCGCACTCGTCGTTCCTTCCCAAATGCCGCTCGAGCGGTTGCTTCGTACGTTCCAGCAAGAACGTCGCCACTTGGCGGTGGTGGTCGACGAGTATGGGGGGACACAAGGGATCGTCACTCTCGAGGACGTGCTCGAAGAGATCGTCGGCGAGATCGAAGACGAGAGCGATCGCATCGAGTCTCACGTGGTCCGGCGTCCGGACGGTTCGCTGGTGTGTCGCGGGTTGGCGGAGACGCGAAAGGTCTTCGAGCTGCTTGGGATCGACGAAGAAGCGCTCGAGACCGCCGAAGGGGTTACGCTCGGCGGCTTCTTGGCAGATCAACTGGGACGGATCCCGAGGACGGGCGACGTGGTGTTCTGGAACGAGTATCGATTCGAGGTGCTGCGTGCGACGGCACGTCGGGCAGAGCGGATCCGCGTGGAGCATCAAGCGGATTCGAGTCCTGCTCGAGGTTCCGGGGCACATCGGCTGCCGAGCTCCTTCGGAAGGCGCACGCCCACCTAACGTAAGCTGCTGATTTTGCGGTATTTTCTATTCCGATGGGACGGAATATGACCGGGCTCGGTTGACATCTGAACAGCCGCGCAGTACCTCCTGAACGACGCGGAACCCACCGCAACAGTGCACCAGTCAGGATTCAGGAGACCCGCATGGCAGCCTCAGACATGAACGACGATCCCAAGCAAAAGAGCCGCGCACTCGATCTTGCCATTGCGTCGGTCGAGAAGGAGTTCGGCAAGGGCGCCATCATGCGCCTCAAGGATGGGGAGACCATCGGCGCGGACGTTCCTGTCATTCCGACCGGCTCCCTCGGGCTCGACATCGCTCTTGGGATCGGTGGCTATCCTCGGGGGCGCATCGTCGAGATCTACGGGCCGGAGTCCAGCGGCAAGACGACGCTCACGCTTCACGCGATCGCGAACGTTCAGAAGCAGGGCGGCGTTGCGGCGTTCATCGATGCCGAGCATGCACTCGACGTCACCTACGCTCGCAAGCTGGGGGTGAAGACGGACGAGTTGCTCATCAGCCAACCCGATTACGGTGAGCAGGCGCTCGAGATTGCGGACATGCTGGTCAAGTCAGGCGCGGTCGATTCTCGTTGTCGTCGACTCCGTTGCGGCACTCGTCCCCAAGGCCGAGATCGAAGGCGACATGGGAGACTCCCATGTGGGCCTGCAGGCACGGTTGATGAGTCAAGCGTTGCGCAAGCTCACGGGCAGCGTCTCGCGCTCGAACTGCATGATCTTCTTCACCAACCAAATCCGCATGAAGATCGGGGTCATGTTCGGTAGCCCCGAGACGACGACCGGGGGTAACGCGCTCAAGTTCTATGCGTCCGTGCGACTCGACGTGCGACGCATCGGAGCCATCAAGGAGGCTTCTCCCGCCGTTGCCGGCAAGGAAGCGGCAGTCATCGGCAACCGTACCCGCGTGAAGGTCGTCAAGAACAAGATGGCGGCGCCGTTCCGCGAGGTGGAGTTCGACATCCTCTACGGTTCGGGCGTCAGTCGTTCGGGTGAGGTGCTCGACATCGCTTCGGATCTCGGGATGGTTCAGAAGAGCGGCGCTTGGTACGCGTTCGACGGCGAGCGGATCGGGCAGGGGCGGGACAACGCCCGGACGTTCCTCGAACAACATCCAGCCATTTTGGCGAAGCTCGAGAACAAGTTGCTCGAGCAACATGGCATCAAGCGTCGAGTCGAGGGCGCCGCAGAGTCGGGGGCGCGCGGTGAGAGTGGGACAAAGCAGGAGACGAAGGGCGAGGCGCGAACCGAAGCGCGGTCCAAGTCGAACGGTGAAGAGGCCGCGTCTCGCAAGGCATCCGCTGCCAAGAACTGAGATCGACTTCAGCAACGTACATTCGAGGGGCTTCTTGCTGCAGGACCGCGTTGCGGTGCGCAGCTGAGAAGCCCTACTGGTCAGGTGCGTCCACGGCGGGGAGGCTGTGGACAACCCGTTGAAAACCTTGGGATCCTTTGGGCAAAGTCTGGGGGCCGCCTGTCGCAGTTTCCCTGCGGCTTTTGGTCTCGGCCCGCGGGATCCTGACCAAATTCGCGCATTTGAACGACCCTGGGGGCAGGACGGGGCGTGGCAATGCATATGCGCGAAATAACTCCGTTTTCCCTTGTACCTTGACGGTCAACGAGGCTGCCCGTAACCCGAGGCTTAGGTCGATGTCGCAAGAAGCGTTCCCCTGGATGAAATCGAAGCCCCCCGCACTCGTGCGGCGCGGTCGTGCTCGAGGTCATCTCCTGGCTCCTCGCATGGCGACCGCGGCGGTTCGCATCCCTACGCCCAGCTTGTCACAGCTGGCATTGGAACTGCCTGGCGGTGGTCCCCAGATCTTCGTCCATGAGGGCGCCAGGCAAATGCTCGAGCGTCGCCTCGAGTTAGCTGCTGCAGGCCCCGTCCAGCTCGCTGTGACGGACAACCGGCGTCGCATGGTCACCCAGACGAAGCAACGGGGCACCCTTCGCGTCCGACTGCACATGATGTTCCTCGACGCCCCCGAACGCGTCAAGGAAGCCTTGGTCCGCTACATCACGAAGAGCGATCGGGATGCCTCGCAGATCGTCGGCGAGTACATCGACTCGAATAGCTTTCGGATTCGGGCCGAGCGCCCCATTACGCAGCCGTTGCGCACCGAAGGTCAGTTCCACGATCTGGGGCCGATGCTCGATCGTTTGGATCGCCGGTACTTCGGTGGTGCGCTCGGCGACGTCCTGGTGACTTGGGGACGAAGGTCTTCGCCTCGGGGTGAGTCGCGCAATAGCATCAAACTTGGAACGTACAGCGCCACGGAACGGCTCGTGCGGATCCATCCGGCGCTCGACCAGCGTTTCGTTCCCCGTTACTTCGTCGAATACATCCTCTTTCACGAGCTCCTGCACCATATCGTGCCGCCCGTGAAGGTCGGGCGATTCACGCTGCTCCATCCCCCAGAGTTCCTTCAGCGTGAGCGAGCCTACCCAGGGTATCAGCGCGCAATCGATTGGGAGAACCGCAATCTCGATCGTTTGTTGCGCTCCAAATAAAGAAGCGCGTCCCTCCCGGACCACTCCAACGTTTTCAGTGTGCAGAGAATCTACGAAAAGTAGGTTCGGTCACCCAAATACTGCAAGCTGCCGCAAGCCGACAGAATGACTCAGGGCGTGTTCGTGGATGGTTGCTCGACGTGAACCCTCCGCGCACCGGGTGACGCGCGACGCGGACACGTCGAGCCTCCGCGCACTGGGTGACGCGCGACGTGGACACGTCGAGCCTCCGCGCACTGGGTGACGCGCGACGCGGACACGTCGCGGGATGGGTCCACACGGGTGACGCTGAGTCTGCCGCGGAGTCTTCCCGACCGCTCGCGAGGTAGAATCTTCGAGGTAGGAGGATTCGCGGCATTCTCTCCGGAACGGGGATAACCTCGAATCGAGTGGGCGTGGGATGGATGTTCGTCGACGTGACAGCACATTCGAGGGGACGTGGGAATTTCGTTCTACCGACTACTGCGAGGGGCGTGACGTGCCGTTTTGGTTGGGGCGCCCCATCCCGCGCAGGGGCTGGCCTCGTCCAGCGAATTTCGCCCCATGAAGAGCTTCGAGCTGCTCGCCCGAATCGCAGACACTGAGCAAAACAGACGACTTTGCATCGCAACTCAACGCGATCTTGGCCATCACCGGTCGATTCACGAAAGTCTCTCGGACGTACATTTTCGTCGATAGCGACGACGGAAGCACGACGAGCAACGAGTTCGAATGGTGCAACGTCGGCATAGCTCCCCAAATCGACGCACTCAAGGACATCCCTCACAGTGTGCTTCCGTCTTGGAAGGCGATGCTCGAACAGGAGGGGCTCGTTTGTGCAGAAGACATCCACGACCTTCCCGAAGATCTCGTCTCGGCGCTCGAGCCCCAAGGGATCCTCTCCTTGGTTGCCTATCCGTTGTACATCGGCGGTAAGGTGAGGGGAGCCATCGGATTCGACGACTGTGTACGTCAGCACCCCTGGGCAGAGGCGGAACTCAACCTGCTAAAGACCATCTCGGGTATCGTGTCGACGGTGTACGAGCGCAAGCTCTATCAGGAGCGGCTCGAGCGTTCCGAGCGCAATCTGCGCACCTTTTTCGATACGGTCGACGACCTCGTCATCATCGCAGACACCGACGCCAAGATCATTTACACCAATCCTGCCGTCGTTCGCAAATTGGGTTATCCGGAGGAGCAACTCATCGGGATGTCCATCGTCGAGCTCTGTGCCGAGGAGAATCGTGCCGAGGCGGAGCCCGTCATTCACGAGATGGTTTGCGGTACGCGCAATCAGGTTGCCCTCGCCTTCCTCCGACGCGACGGCTCCGCCATCCCGGTGGATACGCGCGGGTGGCTGGGTTCTTGGGACGGGAGAACCAGTCTCATCAGCGTATCGAAGGATTTGAGCAAAGAACAAGAAGCACTTCAGAAGTTTACGCGTCTCTTCGAGAAGAACCCCGCGCTCATGGCGATCAGTAGCCTACCGAAACGGGCGTTCGTGGACGTAAACGCGGCGTTCCTTCGCACCCTCGGCTACACGAGACAGGAAGTCCTCGGGAAGACCGCGCCAGAACTCGACTTGTTCGTTCGTCCTGAAATCGTTGCATCGGTGGCTGACGTTCTCGTCGAAACCGGTCACATCGAGAACGTCGAGATGCAGTTGCGTTGTAAGGACGGCACCATTCTCGATGGCTTGTTTTCTGGAGAGATCATCGCGACGCAAGGTAAACGTTATCTGCTCACGGTAATGGTGGACATCACCGAGCAGAAGCAGCTTCAAGTTCGACTCGCGAAGGAGAGGGAACGACTCAGTAACATCATCGAGGGCACGCAACTCGGGACGTGGGAATGGAACATCGCCACCGGTGCGACCACCTTCAACGAGCGTTGGGCGGAAATCGTCGGGTATACGTTGGCGGAGCTCGAGCCGATCAGCATCCAGACATGGATGAACCTCGCGCATCCGGAGGACTTGGCTCATTCGTCGGAACAGCTCGAACGCCACTTTCGTAAGGAGCTCCCCCATTACCAAATCGAAAGTCGGATGCGGCATAAGGACGGTCATTGGATTTGGGTGCACGATCGTGGAAAGGTCATCGAGTGGGATTCCGAAGGGAAGCCACTGATGATGTTCGGTACCCACACTGACATCACCGTGACCAAGACGCTTTCAGAACAGATCCGAGAGCTGTCGATTCGAGATCCTCTGACCAACGTCTACAATCGGCGGCACGTACTCGAGCGATTGGCGACCCAAATCGAAGAGTACCGCCGCATGAATGACTGCTTTTCGGTGACGCTACTCGACGTCGACCATTTCAAACGTCTCAACGATACCCACGGACATCTTGCTGGAGATCACGCTCTCAGGGAACTGGCCGGTTTGATGACTCGCTCCCTCCGACCCTACGATCTTCTGGCGAGATATGGCGGCGAAGAATTCCTCATCGTATCGCTACATGCGAATCGAGAACTGGCGAAGACGGCCATCGAAAGATCCAGACGGCTGCTCACCGAGCATAGGATCACCTTCAACGATGCAGAATTCACGTTGTCCTTCAGCGCCGGTATCTCCGATTGCACCGAGTTCGGCCCCGACGTGCTGTCCGTCAGCGGTCTCGTAGAACGAGCCGACCAACGCCTCTATCGAGCCAAGGATCGGGGCCGAAACTGCGTGCTCGTCGAGGATTGAGGATTCGATTCGCCTCGCAACGTGCGGTGAGTCGAGCATTCGACGAGCGCGCGTGACGGTGCCTCTATCGACTTCGGCTCCGGCAACGCGCGGAAGTCGAATCGCGTAAGGAAGGCCTTGGGTTGTGGTGGCGACGGAGCTTCGCCTCGCTTGGGAACGTGGTACGTTCGCCGCGGGTCGAATCGCACATGAAAAACCTGCCGCGTCTGATTCTATTCACGTTGCTCTGGGTACTCGGCTGCCAATCGGCGGAGCCTCAACGCGCGCGAGCCGCAATCCAAACTTCTCCAGCAACTTCCGTTGCGGTGGGTCAACCGCAAACGAGCGCCGTTCCTGCTTCGGAAGTGGCGCCCTCGCCTTCTGCCGACGGATCCGAGAGCGCATCGCAACCGATTGCAACCAAAGGCAAGTCTTCGTGGTCGCGGCTCTTTCTCTATCGCTTCATCAGCGACGCGGCTCCCTTCTACGTCTTTGGGACCATTCATCTGCCCGACTCTCGCCTGGACGCGTTTCCCGAAGCGCTCGACCGCGCACTCGAAGCAAGTCAGCGGGTGTCGACCGAAATCCCGATGGATGAGGCAGCGCAGATGGCCATCGTTCCGATGCTGATGCTGCCCAAGGGCCAACGCCTCGGGGCGATCCTGCCGAAGCCGCTCCATGCGAAGCTCTCCAACGCCTTCGAGGAAAAGGGGCTCCCTTTCGCGCCCTTCGAACAGCTCAAGCCTTGGGCGATTACGATGCAAGTGGCCGTGCTCAATCGGATCGTCGAGCTCGCGGTCAAAAAGCCCATCGATGCAGTGATCTATCAGCGTGCCAAAGCCGAGAAGAAGGAGGTTTCGGGGCTCGAGACGGCGCGCGAGCAGTTGGAGATGTTCGACACCCTTTCCCAAAGCGAGCAGGTTGAATTGCTCGAGAATGCTCTGGAATTTCGGGCACAGGCCCAGGCGAAACAGCGCGACGTCCTCGACGAACTCCTCGACGCATACTTGCGGGGCGACGAGCGGGCCATCGAGCGGCTCATGCACGAAGAATACGAAGCCGAGAGCCCGCTATCGCGAAAGATCATGAAGCGCGTCTTCACCGATCGGAACCAGTCGCTCACTGAGCGTATCTTGAAGCAGGTCCGTCACGTGCCGAAGAAGGTGCAGCTATTTGCCATCGGGTGCGGTCACGTCGTTGGAACAGATGGCATCGTCGAGCGACTCCGCCAGCAGGGCTTCAGTGCCGAGCGGCTAGGATCGTAAGTGCGAAGAGACCGACCATGGATGAGCCCGCGTACGCTGAATTTGAGCCGTGCCGAGCGGCTACGCTCGTAAGCGCGACGAGCCGGTGAGCGCGCCGTTGCCGCGGGGCGCACCGCGACTACTTCACCGACGCGACGAGCCGGTGAGCGCGCCGTTGCCGCGGGGCGCACCGCGACTCCTTCACCGACGCGACGAGCCGGTGAGCGCGCCGCGCCGCGACTACTTCACCGACGCGACGAGCCGGTGAGCGCGCCGTTGCCGCGGGGCGCGCCGTTGGGCCGCGGGGCGCGCCCTTGGGCTGACGGTGAGCGCCGTTGGGCAGCGCGGGGGCTCAGATGTCGAAGGCGAGCCCCAAAACCCAGCTTCGATCGCCGACCTGCATCGTGTTGGTGGCACCGAAGCTATTCAGCTCCATGCCGTAGAACTCCCCGAAGAGATAGATCGAGTTGATTCCGATGAAGTTGTCCATCCGTTTGGCGCGGTACGGATCCAAAACACCGAGATCCACGGCGAGCCCCAAACCGTAATAAGCGCCGTAGCTCATGCCCCGGCCCTTCGTGCCGTCTTCGGCGCGGTTGGCGCTCGGTGCATCATTGACCCACCAAAGGGCGTTTGCCAGACCGGCCTTCGCCGTGAACACGACGGGAATGGGGGTTCGTCGATGCAAGATGTCGAGCTTCAGCACCCCGACGACCCAATGCGGCAGAATGCGCAAGCCGGTGGATTGCGCCGTGGGCTCGTTATTGGCGGACGCATGAGCACTGGCGCTCATGGTCGTGTACGACACGCCTGCGCCACCGCCGAAGCGCAAGATGTCCGGCACGGTTACAGGAAGCCAATCGAACTCCGCACCGAGCATGAAGCGATTGGACGTGCCGAAGTAGTCCTTGAAGGGCGTCTGGCCGTTGTCGAATTCAGAGTCGACGCGGGGCAGATAGGGCCCGAATCGCATTTCGAAGGCGAAATCGCGGCGGCTCTCGGCGCGAGGGCGTTCGGTGCCTCCCTCGTAGTAGCCGCCGAATTCGTCAACATCCCCCGAAGATTGTATTTGGGCCAGCGCCGGCGACGCTAGCACCGAACACATGAGCCCCATCGCTACGGCAATTCGCGTCGCCATCGCTGTGTGATTGTGGAGTCGTTTCATGAAGGTACTCAGCTGGGCAAGATTAGCCTTGGCGTTTCGCGTTTTGCCGCACGCGGATCATCGTTCCGAGGAAGAGGAGAAACAGCGCCGCCGTGGTCGTCGTGGTGCGACCTCCACGGAAGTTGCAGAAGCCTCCACCCCCTTCGCCTCCGGCGTTTCGATATCGTTCGAAGAACGTGTCGACGAGCACGGGCGTGGAGCACGCGGGAACGGACTTCTCACTCTCGTTGCCGTAGAGATCCGTTGCCGTGACGGCGACGGCGTAGGGCTGCCCATTCTCGAGGATGGTCTTCGTGAAGCCCGTCTCGTTGGTACGACCGCGCACCGAGCCGCATGGAAAGACATCGCCGTAGGGAACGGTCGCATACGAGCCTTGCCCGCTGCTACCTGCGGTAGTGGTCTCGGTACCCGTGGCTTCAGAGCCACCGCTGCTCGTGACACCGCCCGATCCTCCGGAGCCTCCGACGGTCTGGAATGCGTCCCAATTCGGGAACACCCCACTGACGCTCGCGCCATCTGCCGATAATCCGGTCGTCGTGGTCGTCGTGTCAGCGGTCGTTCCACCGGTACTGGTGTCACCGCCGAGGCCCAAACTGCTGCCAGTGCTGGAAGTCCCACCACTACCGGACGTACCACCGCTCCCGCCGCTACCCGAGGTCCCGCCCGCGCCGCCGGCGGATTGGTTGCTTTGCCCGAGCGCAGAATCGCAGCCCTCGGGACGATAGTCGACGTTCTTGGAGCAGTAGAACTTGTACGTGATCTCGCTCTCGTCGTCGACGGCGGACCAGTTGACACGGAGCGCGCTTTCCGCGACCTCTGCCTTGACGTCCTTCGGGACGTTGGGTGCGCCCATGTCGTAATAGATGGGCTGATTGAAGGGCGTTCCTTTGACCTCGGACGAATACGTCACCATGAAGGTGACGTTGAAGGTCTGTCGGTTGGGGCTGTTCGGTTCGTCGTCGCAGCCATCGATGATCGAGGTGCTCGCCTTCGGCTCCAGACCGAAGAGCTGCTTCGGCGTGAACTTGATCTTCGCCGTACCATTCGAGACCGTGAGCTTGCCCAGCTCCCAGCACGTGCGCGTGGACGGGTTGGCGGAGTACTGTTCGTTGCACTTTGCCGAAGCCGGGCCGGCCCAAGCCTCGAGCTGATACTTCTTGTCCCACCCCGCTACGTTGACGGCGAACTCGTACTCGGAATCGTCGTTCTCGCAGTCCGCTCGCGTGAGCGTGAGCTTCACCGTCGCATCCGAGAGCGCTTCAGTGCCGGCGCGGTAACTACTTCGCGTGACTGCCGGTGTGCCCATGGTCACGGTTTGTGCAAGCGCCGATGCGGACAGAGTCGTCGTTACGCCGCCAAAAACCAAAGCAAGAGTAGACCCGCACTTGAAGCGTCGGAACATGGTGCGCCTTTCCCAGCATGGACCGTGCCACAAGGCAAGGATCCACGTGCAGTCTCCCACGTCTTGGGTCGAGCTGCGCGGCTGCTTCTATCGCGTTCGCGCGCGCGAGCCAGGGTGAAGGCGCGCTTTCCGTTGGATCGCGACGGGATGTCAGTCGGAGACCGCTCCCGCTGCCATTCTGTCATTGGCTCAGAGACGTACTTCGACGTGCGTTTGACCGCGTAGGCCCTCGAGCCAGCGCCGCCGCGCCTTGGCCATTTTCTCGCCGTACACGCGTTCGCCCAACTCGCCGCGGGCCTCTTCGAAGGTGGGAAGCTGAGATTCGTCGCGGGAGAGCAGGCGCAGGATGACGAGTCTGTCGCCCAAGCGGATAGGTGACGACACTTCGCCGACCTCGAGCCGCTGCGCGATTCGATCGAGCTGAGGAGGGAGCTTTCCCGGCGTCAGTTGGCCAAGCACGCCGCCGCGCTGCCTCGATGCGGCGTCGATGGAGAATTGGTTGGCGAGTGACGCGAAGGCTTCACCCGAGCGTGCACGGGAAGAGACGACTTCGGCGCGCTCCGTCGCGCCTTCGCTGCGACCATCCAGCACGATCCAGGCGGCTTCGAAACCGAGCTTTTTGCGCTCTTCGAGCACGAGGGACAGGTACATGGCCCGCAAGTCCTCGTCGCGAACGCGCACTCGGCCTTGAACGCGCAGGTTCAGCATGCGTGCCTCGAGGATCTGCCGTCGAAGTTCCTCGCGGTACTGCAGCTCGGTCATTCCGGACGAAGCAGCCTCTTCGAGGAGTCGAGCCAAGGTGATGTTGTTCTGCTTGGCGACGCGCTCGAGCGCTGCGGCGATGTCTTCCTCGGAGATGACGATCTTGGCGCGACGTGCGGCCCGCGCGATGAGCTCTTCGTCGACGAGCTGCTGAATGAGTTGCTTGTGAAGTTGAGTGATGGCCGCTGCGCGGTGTGACTCCGTGGGGAGCTCTTGCTGGATTCGAGACAAATACGGCCGAGCTCGAGCCCTGAGATCGCTCATGAGAATGGGGCGATCGCCGACGACGGCGACGATGCGCTCGACGACGGTCGCTTGCCCAGCGCCTCCCCACAGTAGGTAGGCCATGGCCAAGCTCGTCGCGAGGAAACGTCGACAGCCGGGGAAGAGCGGGCGTCCGTCGGCCCGAGGAGCGATGGCAAAAGTCACGGTCGAGCCTTAGCACAGCTTCGGCGTCTACCGATGGTGCGCGGTGCGGTAACTCGCTCGGAGGCGGCGTGCGATGACGCCCGTGGACCAACCGAACCGCTGCTTCAAGCGCAGCAGGACCTCGATGGCCACGAGGCCCAGCAGTGTCAAGACGACGTAGCGGGAGAGGTCGACTCGGCCGGATGTTTGGTTTTGTTGGTTCGTCGCGGTGACGGGCAAGGGGTGCGGCTCGTTGAGGACTTCTTCGTCTGGGTAAAGCGCGATGCGCTCCTCGTCCGTGTGGTGTTCCTTCGGCCCGCGTTTCACCCGATAACGTCCCACGCGGTCCGGCGTAGCCAACCGTTGCTCCGTCGCGATGATTGGCAGCGCACCCCTCGGACCCGAGACATCCACGGGTTCGTCTCGCCCGAATTGCCAGGAGTTGCCTACGCGAACGACGCGCGCCGCCCCCCGCCGTTCGCTCGTCTTCATCAAGTCGCCCAGGATGGCGAGGAAGCCGGGGCGCAGGGCCCAGTCGCTCAGGGACACCGAGCTCGGCAGGCCGAGGCTCACGAGGGTCCCTCGGCCGAGGGGGCGCTCGATCCAGAAGGGAGTTTCGTCTTGCCACTTCGCTCGGACGGTCACGCGAGGATCATGGGATTCGTCGAAGACGAATCGTCCGGACGCCGATAGTCGGTCGAGACCCGCGGAGCCGAGGGGATCGGCATCGATGGTGAACGGGCGGAGCCCTGACGGCGCTGCGCCTTGCCACGTCGCCCGCTGTTCGAGGAACGGGAGGTGGAGACTACCGAGTTGCGCCGCAGCCGATGCTGGCCCAAAAAGCGCGATTGCGGTTCCGCCATTCTCGACGAATTGGGAAATGGCGTGGCGTGTCTCGGCGCTCAAGGGCGGTGGATCGTCGAGTAGGACGACGCTGAGCCCGGCGAGCGCTCGGGTGTCCTCGGGAACGGTGGGCAGCGACTGAATGAACCAGCTCGGTTCGATGGCGCGGATCGCCCGCTCGAGCACGGTGGTCGCTCCCGTGACCACGCGACTCGATACCGGATCGGCATAGAGCCCGATCGTCAATTCGTACTCTTCCGTGAGCACTGGCGCGACGTCGTTACTCGCGTTGTCATCGTGCTCGACGAGGCGAACGTACCGAGCTCGCGCGAGGAGCTCGCGGCGAGTCTCGGGACCGAAGACGACTTGCGCCTGTGCCGCGGTTTGGAACCTCGTTTGGGCGAGCGCCGAGGATGCCGCTTCCGATTCGAGCAGCTCGACCGTCAAGGGACGTTTCGGGGCGCTCGCGCTGCAGGCCACGTCGACTTCGAGTCGCTCGCGCGCGAACCTTCCGACGATGACGGCACAATCGGCCACTCGACGCGCGAGCTCCGGCGAGACGACGGAGACGTCGCTACTCGGCGTCAACGACGGATCCCCGAGATCGCTCAAGAGCAGGATCTTCGGTCGCGTTGCGGCAAATGTTGGAGGATGGAACGCGCGAGCGTCAGCGCTCCGCCGAGATCCGTCGGACGGTGGGATACCTCGAGCCGATCGAGCTCCCGCGTGAGGGTCGACACGCTCTCCGTCGGAGCCAGTGCGACGCGCGCCGGCTTGCCGCCGAGTACGATCCCCACACTGTCTCCTTCGCGCATTTGCCCGACGAGGTTGCGCGCGACGGTCAAACCGGCGTCGAATCGGCTGCGGCGATCGTCTTGCTTCGCCGCCATGCTTCCCGAATCGTCGATGACGAGGATGCGAGCGATCGACGCGCCCGAGGTTCGGTCGAGTCGTTTATCGTTGCAACGAACGAGCGGGACTGCACCCATGACGGCGAGCAGCAACAGGAGACTCATTCGAACGACGAGGAGCGCCACGTCGTCGATGCGCTTCGGGCGCGTCGCGACGTGAGCCTCGGCGTCGACCCAGCGCGTCGGGGGAAATTCGACCGTGCGCGCGCGTCCTCGCTGAAACAGGTGGGCAATCAGGGGAACGACGGCAAGCACGCCGATCAGCAATGCCAATACGGAGACGAAGCTCATGGTCGCACGGATCCGATCGCTTCTACGATGCGCCGGACGGTTTCGACCGGACTCTGCCGGGTGTCCGCGAAAAGCAGTCTTCCTCCGCGACCCTCGATGAGCTCTCGCGCCCGCGCATCGCTCGCGATCCGTCGCACCTGGTAGGCGCTCCTCGCCGAGCTTGCATCGGTTTCGACCGCGTGCGTGCCTTCGAGAGGGACGAAGCGTATCGGTCCGCTGAAGGGGAAGTCGAGTTCTGCCGGGTCGAGGAGACGGAGAATGACGAGGGAGCGCTTGCTACCGGCAAGTTCGCTCAGACGTTCGACGCTTCCCTCGGGGAGATCGATCAGGTCGGGAAATGGCCACGACGATGGTTCCAGCGCGTGCATAGCGTCCGACTGGGACCAGACATCGTTCGAACTCCGCCGGCTCGAGGAGCGTGGGGCCGCCGGGACGGGCGCCATCCAAGGCCGCAACCACCCGATCGAACGCTTCCTTGCCGCTCATCTTCGGTAGCCAGCGGTTGTTCGTGCCGCCAATCCAATCGAGAGCGACCGGATCCCCCGACGAGAGCGCAATGCGAGCCAATGCGGATGCCACGGTTGCCGCATAGGACCACTTCGACACCTGCGCCGCTTCGCTCTGGTAGGCCATGGAAGCCGTGGCATCGACGACGAGATAAAAGAGCCGGTCCGTCTCGGTCTCGAATTCTCGGACGAGCAGCTTGCCGTGACGCATGAGTGCGTGACGGTCGAGCCACCGCAGGTCATCGCCCGGCACGTAGTTGCGCCGTCCGCCGAACTCGACCCCGACGCCTCGGCGTGCGCTTCGATGGACGCCGACGTAAAGGCCATCGGCAATCGCCCGGGCGCGCAGGCGTAAGCTGCTCAGCTCGTTCCAATCGAAGCCGTCGAGTACTGCGCTCCCTTTCGCCATGCTTCAGGCGTCATTTCCCGAGGCTGCTCATGATGAAGCCCATGATGAGTCCCAACATCATGGCCAAGCTTCCGAGGAGAATCCAGCGATTGCTCGGGGGGGCGGTGAGTGGGCCTTCTTGTTCTCGTGCGTCGTGAGAGGAGGGTACGCGGTCGGTCATGGGTCGCGAAGCAGCCTAGCACCTTCCCGCTTCATGCCCCGGGCGCCCCCGGGTCACTGGGGGGGAGCACCGCAAACCTTGAGGATTTTGGGGCTTACGTCCGTGGGATTGAGGCGCAGTGCCGGATCGAGCTTGCGCCACTCGGCGCACGCGGCCGTTGCCGCTCCCGCGGCGTCGAATGCGACGTAGCTCTCGACGAGGAGGCGAAGGACGAGGGCGTGTTGTGTCAACGTGAGGACGTTGGATGCGAGAAACCGATTCCCTCGAGCAATGGCGTCGATGTAGCGGCCGCTTCGGACGTCGGCGATGAGCGTTGGGATTCGGAGGCGATCTTGCGTTGGAGTTTGCGCTCGTTCTGTGCCGCTTCGAGTGCAAGCCGCTCGGGATCTGGAACGGCAACGGGATTTTTGTTCGAAAGCTCGAGATCCGTCAGCGGGACGAGGATCACCATTCCGCGCTCCAGCTGCCCTTTCTTCAGATTGTTGTAGTGCGTCAACATCCACGCGTGTTTGCCGTCGCCCAGGTACTTTTGGGCAACGGAAACGACGGTCTCGTCGGAGTTGACCTGAACGGTGAGATTGTATGGCACGAGGACCCGGGTTCCCTCGTCCGGTACCAGCCACGGGCTCGAATCCGTTCGCCATCGAGAGCACGTCCGAGCGCTGTGCCGAGCCGAGGTAGCGTTGCGCCAAGCCCGCCCATGTCTCCTTTGCCGGAACGGTGACGTACGTCACCGTGGGGACGACCAAGTGCATTCCTGGGATGAGGGCCGTGCCTCCGCCGACATCGAGCCGATTGGCGGCGACCAAGATCCGTTCGAATTGGATGCGCCCGTAGTAGCGTTCCGCCAGAGCCGCCAAGGTGTCACCACTTTGCACGACGTGGACCAACGCCATTGCCGGTTTCGGGGGCAAGAGCAGACCTAGGGCCGTCGCGAGCGCCAAAAAAAAGGACTTCATGGGCACGGGCGGAGCCTAGTTCGGATCCTTCGACGAGGAAACGTTGCAACTCGATTGCCACCGAACGGAGCGCCATTGGTCCCAGTATTCTGCTCATCGGTGGGTGCCGAGAGACACGCGACGAGGGACGGTTGGGGGGCCGAAGTGGTCCGCTGTCGCCGGTTTCGCATCCTTGGCCCGAGCTCGTTTGCGGCGACAGCGGTTGGAGGCAGTCGCCGAGGGATCGGGCGGCTTACTTTCGTTGCGGCAACTGCGGTTGGAGCAAATCGCCGAAGGTGCCGTCGGGGGGCGGAATGGATGGGCCGTCGATGGGTGGCGTCGAGGTCAGCTGATCCAACGGAATGCTCATGAGCATGCGCTCCAGGTCCTTCGCCGTTTGTGGTCGCTGCGCGGCGCGCTTCGCAAGGCAGCTGAGGACGATGCTGTCGAGCATGGGGCTGAGATCCAAGTCGGGCCGTCGCACGCGCATGGGCTGCGGGACCTCACGCTGATGAAGCTCGAGGAGATCGCGCCGGTTGCGGCTTTGAATCGGGATGTCGCCAGTCAAAGCTTCGTACATGAGCACGCCGAGAGCGTAGATGTCCGAACGGGGATCGACCGGCGCGCCAATGCATTGCTCCGGCGACATGTACTCGGGGGTGCCGAGGGTGTAGCCCTCTTGCGTCAGGCTCTCCGCTTGCGCGAATTTGCTCATTCCGAAATCGAGCACCTTGAAGGTCGCGTCGTCACACAGAAAGACATTGCCGGGCTTTAGATCGCGGTGAACGACGCCGAGTCGATGGGCGGCATCCAGGGCCCGGCAGACCGAGATGAACATCGGTACCGCTTGGGACGGTGACACGGGACCTTCCCGGAGCCGTTCGGCGAGACTGACGCCGCGGAGTAGTTCCATGACGACGTAGATGCTGCCGTCCGGGGTCTGGTCGAGATCGAGCGTTCGCACGACGTTCGGGTGCTCGATGGATACCTGTAGCTGTGCTTCGCGACGAAGGCGCGCCGTCTCCGAGGCGTCGACTGCCGCCGCACCTCGAAGCAACTTGATAGCGACGCGGTGGCCCAGAGCGACGTGCTCTGCTGCGTAGACTGCGCCAATGCCGCCGGAACCAATGCGACGCAAAATACGGTACTTTCCGCCGAGGACCGTTCCAATGAGCTCGCCCTCGGGGAGTCGACTCTGCCCGCGGAGTTCGAGCCCGCGTTCTAGGGCCAAGATCCGGTGTTTCTCGAGCACGCGCGACTGTCGTTCTCCGGCAATGCGATCGGCGAGTCCGCCGATGACGCCGCCGAGCCCGCTGCCAACGAGTGCGCCGATCAACGTCGCCAGCCAGTTACCTGACAAAGCGATCGGCCCTGCCGCTGCGACGGCTCCGCCTCCGACACCGAGCCAGAGGTGGTAGGAGTATTGCTGGGTCCACTTGATCGCGTATCGGCACATGGCATCGCCCTGCGCCAAACATTCGAGGTGCGTGACCGAGGCCGGCTCGAGTCCCCAGAAGAGCGGCATACTTTCGAGCTCCGCGGCTCTTGCGATACAGAGCAGACGATCGTTCTGCTCCGTGTCGATGCCCGCCGTCGGCGTGTACTCGATCTCGATTCGGTTCTTGGCGAACTCCGAGAGCCGGTACGTGCCAACGCGCGTCGTCTCGGCAGCATGGGCCGTCAGATATCGATACGCGTCCAATGGAACGCTCGAAACGCGCAGCATTTGGACGTAAACCCCAAGCGCTTCCGCATGCACCATCCACTGCGAGCAGTGGGCGATGGCCTCTTCGCCAAGGGCGGTGCTCAGTGCCCGCAAGGCTCGGCGCGCTGCGGCGATGGAAATCCAAGCGGTTTCGTCTTCGATCATCGAGGTGGCAAGCCCCACCGTCGATAGGAGCGCTCTTGCGGCAGCATCTCCTCGCTCGTCGCGGATCTGCAGCAGGTATGGCTTGAGAAGTGTCGCACGCAGTTCTTCTCGGCCTCCGAGGATACTCGGTTGATCCCGCTGCTCGGTGACGCGGTGTCTGGTGCGAGCCATGTTGGCGATACTAGGGCAAGGTTACGGCTCCCTCAAAGTCAAACCTAAGCGATCGTCCGACGCAAGGCGTGCGCGCACGGCCCATTCCAGCGGCCTGGCTTCACGTGACTGGCCCTCCGTGGCGGGCTTCGGTCATCCGCCGCGGTTGGAACGCCAGCGGGCTCGTTCCTCTTCTTGGAGTCTTGCCAAACGCCGTTGCTCCTGAATGAAGGAGCCGTACGTCTTGGGGAGCCGCACGTCCGGGAGAATGGCCGCGAGAACGTGCATGGCGGCCTCGGCGTCGTCGGTCGCCCGGTGGGCATTGGTGAGTGTGATGCCGAGGCGCTGACACACCTCGCCCAGGGCTTTGCTCTTTTCGTACTTTTGGATCTCTCGGACCCACACCAGGGGATCGATCCACTCGACGCCTCGTCGCAATGCCGGCGGTGCTTTGCCCAGACTGAGGCCGCAACGGGAGAACTCCTCCGTGATGAATCGTCGAATCGAACTCGGCGTTGTACGCGAGGGGCACACACCCCGTCAGCACTTCGACCACTTCTTTCGCGATTTCGGCGAAACGCGGGCAGTCCTTGACGTCCTCGTCCTTGATTCCGTGTACCGCGGTCACCTCGGCTGGAATGGGCCGGTCCGGATGGATGAGCCACGACTTGCGGCTGATGACTTCGCCTTTGCTCCAGGTCACCGCGCCGATTTCGACGATTCGGTCCGTGGCGAAATCCCGTCCCGTGGTTTCGGTATCGAGCGAAACGATGACGAGATCCTCGACGGCAGCCGTCGAGCTGTATTCTTCGACGACGCCAGCGGCGGCAACGCGGAGGAGGTGCGCTACTCCGGGGTAGTGCCGTCCGTGGGAAAACAACCCAGTTCGACGACGCCCTTCATGGCTTCGCGGCTCCACCCGTGGAGAGCTCGAGGTCCGTGTCGAGCCAGTCGGCGAAATCCTCGTCGAGATCGAAGAGATCGAAATCGAACTTGCGACGATTGATGATGATGAAGGGCGTCCCTTTGAGGCCCAAGCGGTCTGCCTGTTCGCGATCTCGACTCAGGCGCTTCTCGGTGTCCGGGCTCGCCATGTCCTCGACGACCTTTTTCGGATCGAGGCCGAGCTTCACGCTCAGTGCGTCGATGGCTGCCGCGTCCCAGGCGCCACCTTCGCCCGCGAACAAGCGGTCGTAGGCGTCCCAGAACTTGCCTTGGTTCTCTGCCGCGATTGCGAATTTGGCCATCACGACGGCGTGCGGGTGTTTGGCAATGGGGAAGTGCTTGAACACGAACCGGATGCGATCCTTGAGGCGGGTTCGCTGTTCGGTGAGCACGGGGGCTGCACGTTGGCAGAACGCACACTCGAAGTCGGCCCACTCGACGAGTGTGATTGGCGCGGCTTCGGGGCCCGTGCTCGGGGAACCGCTGGGATCGACGTCGAGCAATTGGCTCTGAGCGAACCGAGTCTTGAAGATCTGTTCCGCTTGCGCCTTGCTCTTTCCGCGCTGAATCTGCCTCGCGAGAAGACTTGCGGCAGGGCGACACGCAGGACAGGGCGCCTGGGTGCGAACACAATCGGCGAGACTCGACGGGACGTTTGCACACGGAGCAAGCTGCTCGGAGACGAGTTCCGACCAAAGCTCCCGTTCTCCGCGCGTCAGGGCGCTCGTGTCCACGCCGGGCAAACCATCTCCTTCGGCGGTGGATGGATCGGACGCGGAAGGCGGCTGGCAGGAGAAACTGCTGCAACAGAGCACGAGAGTCAGGACGCTGAGCCAACGCGACATGGGGGCGGAGGTTAGTCCGTCTGAGGAAAAACTTCACGACAGGACCGGCGGAACGGGCATCTGGCCCACCAGCGGGGCACCGCGGGGAAGCGCCGCGCGGTCAGAAGGGGTGCAGAACACCAACGAACGGGCTAATAGGGCCGAGCCATGTCCGCCTCCGGAATCTTTCCCGAGTGACTTCCCGGCTAGCGAATTACCGGCCCCGCCCGCGGTCCGGCACGTCATCGCCGTCGGGGGAGGGCGAGGTGGCGTCGGCAAGAGCACCGTCGCGGTAAACCTTGCAGTCTACCTTGCGCAGCTCGGGCGCACGGTGGTCTTGGTCGATGCCGATCCGACGGGAGCCGAGCTGCACACCATGCTCGGCGCATCGGTGTCTCTCGAAGCGCGCACCGAGGACGATGGGATCGAAGTGGAGATGCGGACCTGGCCGACGGCGGTCCAGGGGTTACTGCTCCTTCCTCAGCTCTACGCCCCGGGTTCGACGTCACCTTTACGGCCTGGTCGCAAGGTGCTCTGGGCGCGCAAGCTCCGACACCTCGCCGCAGATTACGTGATCGTCGATCTCGGCGCGGGCACGTCGCCCGCATCACTCGACCTGTGGCTTCTGGCCGATTTCGGCCTTTGTGTCACGACGCCGGAGCCGCCGAGCATCGAGGCGACCTATCGGTTCGTCCGTGCGCTCTTCATGCGTCGAGTGCGACGACTGCTCGTCAAGGACCGATTCAAGATGCGGCTCGCGGAGCGCGTGCTGCAAGAGCTCCCGGCATTGCCGCGTCCGCTCGAGCTCGTGCAAGCCTTGGCGCGTTACGATACGCAGCTCGCGGAGCTCGCCGTGAGCGAGCTCGTCAAGCTCGTGCCCAAGCTCGTCATCAACGGGGTGCGACTACGCACCGACAGCGAGGTGGGTCCCGCGGTTTGCGAGATGAGCCGACGGTTCCTCGGGGTCGAGCTAGACTATCTCGGCCAGATCGAACAGGACGATTCGGTGTGGCTCAGCGTCGTGCGGAAGCGGCCGATCCTCATCGATAGCCCGGCGAGCAAGAGCGCTCGTAATCTCGAGCGGATCGCTCGACGCACCCTCGCGCTCTCGACGAGCCGCGACGCACCGCGGGAGCGACCGGTTCCGGGATCTTCGCTCCCCAAATGAACTTCTACGACGTGCTCGGCACCCACCGCGGCGCGACGGATGAAGAGATCCGTCGCGCGTACAAGCGGCAACGGACCATCTTCCATCCCGAAGGACTCGCGCTCACTTCGCTCCTGACGGAGGAGCAGCTCGCGAAGGAAGTGGCACAAATCGAGGAAGCCCACGACACTTTGCTCGATCCGGTTCGCCGCCGTGCCTACGACTTGTCGACATTTCCAGCCCAAGAACCCTCTGGCAAGTCGACGGTCGAGGATCAAAGCGCAGCGTTGCTCCTCGAGCGCCAGATGTTGCGCGAGGAACTGGCACGCGAGATCAACCCGAACACCGATTTCAGCGGGACGCTCCTTGCGAAGGTTCGAGAGTCCCAAGGGATCGAGCTCGAAGAGATCGCGACGCGCACCAAGATCTCCGTCGGCTATCTCAAAGCGATCGAGAACGACGACTTCGCGGCGCTGCCGGCTCTCGTCTACACCCGCGGTTTCCTCCAGCAGATTGCCAAGTTGCTCGGGCTCGATTCGGCGCAAGTGACTCGGACCTATTTGCGGCGTTTGCGTGGCATGGAGCGTGTCGTCAGTAGCGAGCGCAATTCATGACGAACGTGGTCGATCCGTACGCTTCCACGGTCTATCTGCAGCCCGCCGGGCCTCCGTCCAGCTCAACCAGCAAAGCCGCTTCTGCTGTGGCGCCGTCTCGGGACTACGTCGCGGCGTTCGTGATCGCTGGGATTGCGCTCTTGCTTCGACTCTACGTCGCGTATCAGTTCGCGTCGGAGCCAGTCTGGGACGGGCACTATTATCACTTCGGTGCTGCGCGCTTGGCCCATGGCCTCGGCTATTCCGAAGACGTCTTTCGTAACGATCACTGGGTGTGGAAGCCCTGGACCCACTATCCAGTGGGCTACTCCTTTTTTCTGAGTGTCTTCTATCGCGTTTTTGGGACACACGTGTGGGTTGCCGTCATCGCCAACGCGGTCGTCGGTGCGCTCACGGTGTTTGCGATTCACCGGCTCGCGCATCGCTTCTTGGGCAAAACCCGCGCACGAATCGCGGCGGTGCTCGCCGCGGTTCATCCTGGCCTGCTCCTTTACACCGCCGTGGTGATGAGCGAGCCCTTGGCTGCAGCGCTGGTCATAGGCGGAGCTTGGGCCGTTGCGAGTGCGCGGCCTCGGGCGCTCGCGTTGGCTGCCGGGGGACTCCTGCTCGGAGCCTCCGTCTTGGTTCGGCCTTCTTCATTACTCGCCGTCCCGCTCATGTTCTTGTTCACGAGTGGTGGACTCAAGCGACGTCTCGTCGAGACAGCGGTGGTCTGCGCCTTCTGCTTTGCCGCGATATTGCCGTGGACCTATCGCAATTGTCGGAAGATGGACGGTTGTGCGCTCGTTTCGACGAACGCTGGGTGGAACCTCGCCATCGGTGCATTGACGGACACCGGGCGGTTTCGTCCATTGCGCGCGAGTGACGGTTGCCCCGTCGTCACGGGCCAAGTCCAGCAGGATCGCTGCTTCTGGGATCGTGGAGTTCAGGTCATTCTCGGCAATCCCATGCGATGGCTATCGCTCGCTCCGGAGAAGCTCGCTCAGACCTTCGATCACGAGTCCTTTGCCGTCGAGTATCTGCGCGAGAGTAGTCCGATGCAGTGGCCCGAATCACGGCGGGTGGATTTTCGCGAGAAGCTGACGCTCGCACACCGCCTGGTCCTCTGGCTGTCGGGATTGAGCGTCATTGGCCTCGGGATCTCGCGGAGCGCCTGGAAGAGCAAAGGCGCTTACGTTCAGCTCGCGTTGTTGCTCGGATATCTCGCGTTCGGCAAGTGGCTCTTCGATTCGGACACGCATCCGTTCCATTGGGTGGCCGTCGTCGTTCCGTTACTTGCGCTCGTGCCTCTTCCTGGTCGTCCACGGGTCTCGAACGTCGTTGGGTTCGCGCTTGGATTCCTGGCACTCACGGCCCTGACGCACGTCGTATTCTTCGGCGATGACCGGTATCATTTGGTCGTCACGCCACTGCTTTGCCTGCTGGTCGCTGCCGGACTTCGGCAAGCCGAGCCGCAGGTCACGTCAGGGTGAGGCGCTCGCGTCGGGCGCGTTGCTCGGAACGGCCGCAGGACTTCGACGGCCCGAGCCGCAGGTCACGTCAGGGTGAGGCGCTCGCGTCGGGCGCGTTGCTCGGAACGGTTGCCGACGAGGCGCTCGGGGCCACGTTCATCTTTACGTCGAGGAGCACGGTTTCGCCGGCGGCGAGGTGAATGACTCGGCGCTCGACGGAGGCGCGTGGGTGCTCCAATTGCACGTAGTGGGTTCCGGCAGCAAGCGCGATGGCGCGTCCGATCGGCGTGGTTCCGATCTCCTGTCCATCGATGGTCACGGTCGCCCACGGGTTTGCGACGATGCGAAGACTCGCGGCGTTCTCCGGGGCGAGCTCGAGGCGCCCGGCGTTGCGGCGGGTCGGGGCAGCTTCAGGCGTTTGTCGGAGCTGAAAGAGGTACCCGCCGAATGCAATCAGCGTAGAGCCGAGTAGAAGTCCGAGGAGCCCGGCCGCGAGGGGAGACATCTCTCGTCGCGCGTTCGAAGCCGCTCCTGTGAGGTGTGTGGGCACGGCTCGCGACGTGGATTTGCCATCGAAGTAAGGACGTAGTGCTTTTTCGAGCTCACCTTCGACACTCACGACGTCCTGTTCACGCAGGAGGCTCTCGAACGCCGCAACGAGTTCTTTGGCCGAAGAGAAGCGATCTTGCGGCATCTTCTCGAGGCAGCGGAGGAGTGTTCGCTCGAGCGCGCTCGGTACTGCTCGTACGAAGCGCGATACCGGCGGAACCTTGTCCTTTCGGATCCGTTGTGCGACGCTGCGGTCGTCGGGTCCGGCAAAGGGGTTCTTTCCCGTGAGCGCCTCGTAAAGCAGGACGCCCAAAGAGAAGATGTCGCTGCGTGCATCGACGGACTCGCCGAGGACTTGTTCTGGCGAGAAGTATGGTGAGACCGCGAGATGCGGTGAACCGTCGAGCAGCTCGGGTGCCGTGGGCAGACGGTCTTTGACGGCTCCGACGAACCCCACGAGCGTTGCCGAGCCGGTTCGCGCCAGCGTTACGCACCGAGGTTCGATCGCGCGATGTATGGTCCCGCGAGCGTGGCAATGTGCGAGACCGGAGGCCACCATGAAGCCCAGACTCGCGACGGCGAGGGGTGGAAGCGGGCCTGTCTTCGCGAGGACATCGGTGAGCAAAGCGCCGTCCAAATGCTCGAGGACCAGCCACATCTGAGCGTCGGTGCAGCGAAAATCGTAGAGGCGCTGCACGTGGGGGTGGCAGAGTTCGCCAAGGATTTGAGCCTCGCGTTTCAGCGCCGAGGCGAAGGGGGACGACGGCAGGATGCTCGGGCTCAGGGCCTTGACGATGACGTTTCGACCGAGGTCCTCTTGGACGGCAACGTAGGTCTCCGTTACGCCTTCGGAGGCGAGTCGCTGTTGGATTCGAATGCCGTCGAAGTTGGGCCAGTCGCTCACGCGCGGACCATACCACGACGCCCGCCCGTGCTTCAGGCCTTGTGCAGGCCGCACTCCTTGTCGTTCTCACGCTCCCACCACCAACGGCCTTCTCGCTCGTGCTGGTGCGGGAGGATGGGACGGGTACAAGGTTCGCAACCAATGCTTCGCATCCCCGTCAGGTGGAGCGGATTGAACGGCACCTGAAATCCTTCGATGCTGGCCCACACGTAATCGGCCGTCTCGCCCGCGAGGGGGTTCACTTTGACGAGAGGAGTACCACTTTCGTTGGAATTCGACCCGTCTAGCTCGAAGACCTCCAACGCCTTTCGGGTCACCGATTGATCGCGACGCTGTCCCGTGATCCAGGCCTTGTACTGCTTGAGGTGGCGCCGTAGAGGTGAAACCTTGCGGATCTGACAGCACTCCGTATGGCCGTCCTCGAGGAACGAGAACAGTCCCTTGCGACGGACCAGGCTCTCCACCTGGCTGGCGTCAGGAAAGCAGTACTCGATGTGGATTTTATACTTCGCCTCGACTTCTGCGAAGAAGCGATACGTTTGGGGGTGCAATCTTCCGGTATCCAGCGCGAAAACCCGAAACGGCAGCCCCGTTTGGCTGGCAAGCTCGATGAGGAGCACGTCTTCCGCGCCACTGAATGCGATGGCAACCTCCTCGCGCCAAGTCTCGAGGGCGAGGCGGACGATGGCTCCTGGGCCGCGTCCTTCCGCCTGCGCTCTCAGCGCCAGGACTTGCTCGTTTACCTGTTGGCTTGCCAGATCCCCTTGGGCTTCTTGAGCGTTTGGCTGCATTGGCTTCCCGTTTTGGGACGTTAGCTCGCCGCCTCGGTCTGTCCAGGCTAATCTCGGCCGCTCGATATGCCTGCTTCGGACGACAGGGAACAGGGCAACGCGGCTTTCCCGGACACGCCATTGCTCGAAGGAGCAATGCTGCGGGGGAACGTCCCCCAGGCGCGGGCGCCCATGCCGCGAAAGTGGTCGCTTTCGCGCGTGTGCCGCGTGCTCAAGCTGTCCGTTCTGCATTACTTCACGGACAGTCCGCCGACGTTCGTGAACGCATTCGCACCGGCGCTGTTCTTGGCGGCGCTTTTGTTCATGCGCAGTCCGTTCTCGAACTGCATCTTCGACGAACAAGAGGCGCTGCTCGCCAACCCATACGTCAACGATGCGACACTCGGGTGGCTCGATGCGTTCAAGCGCGATTTCTGGGGACTGCTGCCGACGCGCAGCATTGGGTCGTATCGACCGCTCCCCAACTTGATCTGGCGCTTGCTGTGGCCGCTCGGCAATTCGCCTTGGTTACTTCACTGGGTGAACGTCGTCATTCACGCAGCCTGTGCGGCTCTCGTTGCGTCCTTCGTCTGGTCGGTAACGGAGCGTCGCCTGATCTCGTGGATCACGGGAGCCGTTTACGTCTGCTTCGCATTGCTCACGGAAGCCGTCAGCGGCGTCGTCGGGCTCGCGGACGTGCTCGGCGCGCTCTTTCTCGTGCTCGCCCTCCACTCGTTGACGTTGCCCTTTTGGGCAATGGTGCCGGCGGTCTTTGGTAGTGTACTGCTCGGGCTCTTCTCCAAGGAGAGCGCGTTGGTTTGTATTCCGCTGGTCGCTGCATCCGCCTTATTTCTCTCGCGTCCGCTGCATCCGAAACGTCCTCAGGCCGTACTTCGCGCAATCATGGCGTTCGTTGCAGCCGCTGCTGCACTGGTCCTCTACACGGAGCTTCGAAAACGCTGGTTCCCCGTCGAACTCTCCGCCGAACTCAAGAACCTCGTCGACGCTGGAGCGCCTGCTCCGGTGCGAGCGCTACACGCTTTCTTGCGTTGGTTCCGTCAACCGAAGCTCCCGAACGATCCGATGAACAACCCTCTCGCGGCAGCGGACGTTCCGTACCGGATCGCAGGGGCACTTCGGATTTATGCGTCCGGATTGGGGCAGCTCCTCGTTCCGCTGCGGCTGAGCGGTGACTATTCTTTTCCTGCCGAGCTTCCGCCGAAGGTTCTGATCTTTCCCGCTAGCGTCACGGGGGCGTTCTTGCTCGTCGTGCCGCCGCTCGTTTCTTTGGTGGGTTGGTGCGTCGTGGCCATTGCCGGGATTCGGACTCGTGGAACCGAGTTGTACCGTGTGGGGCGACTCGTGCTCCTCGGGTTTTTGTGGGTTCCCGTCGCCTACTTTCCGCACTCGAACATTCCGACCGTATTGCCCACGGTCCGAGCGGAACGGTTCTGGGTCATTCCTGCCATTGGCGCAGCGTTCGTGCTCGGTCCGCTCGTCGAGTGGCTGCTCGTCACGGCGCGAGGAACACGACGAAAGTGGACGCTCGGCATCGTCGGCGCGTGGCTCGCGTTCCAGAATCGTTCAGGCACGGCTTCATGCTCTCGACTACACCGACGACCTCGCATTTTGGAGAGCGACCGCGCGCGCCGTTCCGAACAGCGCCAAGGCGCGATTGAACCACGGCGTCATGCTCGGCGCGCGACAACGCATGAACGAGCGACTCGGTGAAGGAGCGGCGGCGATTCGCCTGGCTCCACATTGGCCGATGGCGCACGTGTATCAGGGCGACACGCTCTGCCGCATGGGGCGGCTCGACGAGGCATGGCCGCACTATCGACGTGGGTTCGAACTCGGGCCGAACGAGTCGAACCTCATCGCTCTCGCGCTCCAGTGTCTCTGGGATCATCAGCATCTCGAGCGGCATCGAGCGGAGCTGTCAGAAATGGCCGAGAAGGTTCCCGGCAGTTGGCTTTCGTACCTCGTTTTCGACATCCTCGAGCATGGGGGGGAGCACAACGGCGTACAACCGAAGTACCGTCCCCGCGGCTACAACGAGGGTCCGCGCAAGTAATCACCCTGAAGCACACGCTCCCGAACGACACGTTCGGCAATCGTGCGCGGCAGGAGGCGCTCGCGAGTGTGACTGCCTGGGGTTTTCAGAGGAGCTCGAGTGCGTCGGGTGTACTAGAGAGCGCCAATCGTTATGAATCGCCTACTGCAAACGCCGGTCCTCTCGCTGCGCCGAGCGGCTTCGTCGCTGTGCTCCTCAGATGACCGCTAGTCGTCTTCCGGTGCTCGCTCCTCGGGCGCTCGGCTCGCTTCGGTTTCGGCGTTTTCGTGACGGCGTGCGAACCGATTGGCGCTCTAGGCCGGTTTGCGCGCCATGGCGACGCGGAACAACGTTCTTCCTTCGAGTGAAGCATCGTTGTTTTCGGTCAACTGCGCAAACAACCGATCGAATTCCTCGGGGGCGACGACTCTTGCTCGCTCCACCAAGGCTTTCCTTGCGGAATCGGAAGAACTCGACGAGGTTCACGAAGTTCGAGCGCCCCACCTTCGATGTTCCACCAACGGGGTAGCTCTGATCTTCGACGGTGACGTCGACGAAGCCGGCACTGGAAAGGAGTTCGGCTTGACGATCCCCCGCCGCGAACGTGCCATAGTTTCGCCACATCCGATTGAAGATCTGGACGAGACTTTCGCAGGCGGGATGTGGGTATTGGATGGAGTTCTCCGGCGGATCGCACGACATGATGTAGCTACCCGGTCGCAACACCTCGAACACGTTCCGAAGGGCCGTTCCACCATTGGTAATGTGAGCTACGGCAAACTGTGCGTAGGCCAGGTCGAACGGCAATCCCGTAACGGGACCCAACGGCTCTTGCGCGTCGGCGACGTGAAATGTGAGTCGGGGATGCGAAGCGAAGGCCACTCGTGCGGTAGCGATTGCTTCGACGTCCTTATCGAATCCAACCACGGAATACGCCGGATGACGTTCGACGAGATCGGCAGCGTAAAGCCCTTCTCCGCAGGCCACGTCGAGCACGCGAAGCGGTGCATCTGCAGCATGACCGGCCTTGGCGAGGAGTCGCTCGAACGCGTCGCGAAATCGATCTTTGTAAAGGTCGAACTGTAGAAAGAGCCGATCTCGGTCCGTTTGGCTCGCAAGTGCGTATCCGACGGAGGCGGGGGGACTGGATTCGCTTGTCATGGTGTTGCTTGTGGGGTTCTAGACCGGTTTGTAATGTGTGAATTCATGCTATACCGTCACCGAGCTTTAGATGTTGCAAAAAGAGGCAGAGCTATCACGAGAACTTTTTGACCGAGTGGTCGAGGTAAGTGGCCTATCCAAGGTCATTGCTCATGCTGCTGTCGCTCGCGCGTGTGTTCGGGCAGGGGTGGATAGCTCGACGCTGACCCGAGAGTCTCTCGTAAAAGTGCTTCCTCACCTGGAGCAGACGCTTTGGATCTATCTTCCCGAAGAGGCGCCTCAACGCCTTCGGGCGATCAAAGCGTTGACGCAGCGACCATCTTGGCGTCCACCTGCGTATTGAGGGCGCCCAGGAGCTTGTGTAACCCGCAGGGTATTACCTCGACAATCGCGTGCAAGGATGATTCATCGCAGGTGACGCGCGGGCGAAGAAACGCTTGCTTCTCGAATTGTGGCGTAAGATTGCTCGGCAATCAGGCAATCAGGCAATCAGGGCAGAGCAGAGCAGAGACGCTCGAAGCTGTGGCCCGGCCGTGAAATGTTGCACGAAGTGCGGGATTCACTCGTTGGTCCGTGGCCCTCGCTGCGTACCTGCGTGTCACCGACGACTCACGCGGCCGTCACCGTGGAGGTGTAGCAAGCTTCGCGACGTTACTGCGTGCCACCGACGACTCACGCGGCCGTCACCGTGGAGGTGTAGCAAGCTTCGCGACGTTACTGCGTGCCACCGAGGACCCACGCGGCCGTCACCGTGGAAGTGTGGCAAGCTTCGCGACGTTACTGCGTGCCACCGACGACCCACGCGGCCGTCACCGTGGAGGTGTAGCAAGCTTCGCGACGTTACTGCGTGCCACCGACGACCCACGCGGCCGTCACCGTGGAGGTGTAGCAAGCTTCGCGAAACCAATAGACGAACGCCGCGTGTATAGGTTGGGTTTGGACGGCGAGGACCAAATGGAATGGGCAGTGAACGGCAGAATTCCAGAGTGAGCGTCACGGTAGTCGTGTGGTACCCAATTCGAAGGTGGGGGCTCTGGTCGTACGTAACTCAGTAACTAGGACGCTGTTGGGGGCCGAGACGGTTCTCGGCGACTAACGGATTTATGCAGAAATACGAGTTCAGGGGGACTCGGTCCCCTGTTTCTTCTTGGAATGTGCGAGCGAACTCGCTTCAATCGGGGCTGGAACGACGGAAAATCGCAGAGGACAGCGCATCGGTCGCCCTAAATCCCGGTGAAACGCAGATCCACCTTGCTGGGGCACCACGGTCACTCTCGATAATCCGAAGCAGGCGTCCCCCACCGCACTCGAATGGCCAGAAAACCAGCGTAGAGCGCGGGGGCGGTGATGAGCCATCGTCCATTTTTAGGCCCATCCGGTTCTCGAGCGAGGCAGTTTCGTCACGCCATAGGCGCAACGCGAGTCTGGACATGGCCAATGTTCCGATCGGCCAGAAGTGCCGGAGGGCTGTCCAACTCGACATCGTGGCGCTAAGGCTGGGGACATGAACGCGCGGCGTCACGACGAGATCCCACCTTGGGAAGGGTTCGAGCCCATCGATCGAGCGACTCTGGTTTTCGTCTTTCGTGGAGATGAAGTGTTGCTCATTCGTAAGAAGCGCGGCCTCGGTGCTGGGAAGATCAATGGCCCCGGGGGGCGACTCGAGGGTTGTGAGACGCCAATCGAATGTGCGCGGCGAGAGGTCGTCGAGGAGCTGTGCATCACGCCGACGGGGCTCGAAGAACGTGGCGAGCTTCGCTTCAATTTCGTGGATGGGCACTCGCTGCACGCCATCGTCTTCACCGCATCGGGTCATCACGGCGAGCCGCGAGAAACGGACGAAGCCATTCCGCTCTGGTGCGCCCGCGACGCCATTCCTTACGACGAGATGTGGGCCGATGATCGTCTCTGGTTTCCTCACCTCCTCGCTGGTCGTCGATTCCGCGGGAGCTTCCTCTTCGATGGCGATTCGATGATGAAGGGGGAATTGCTCCTCGACGACGCTTCGAGCGCTTCGAATCCCGTGGGGATCAAGGTCAGGGAGGCTCACGTCGAGCGTCTGACCTTCTGAACCTCGAGTCTTGGTACGATCGGGCTCGTGCAGGACCCATCGAGACTTGCTCCAGTCGTCACCGCGCGGAGACGGAGCTCGAGTGTCGCGCGCACGTAGTCCATCGTGTGGCGACGGGACCGACCGACGCGCCCTTGGCGCATCGCGATACGGGGAGCCCGAGTGACGCGCTCGGCGATCAGCCCACCTTGAGCACGAGGTCTTCGCGTGCGGCGAAGACGTCGAGGGCGCTGCGGCGAGCCAGGGCGCGCTTTTGCGCCATTTCGACGATGGCCTCGACGCGATCGTCCGAGTGCATCGGATCGTGGTGGAAGAGGGCGAGGCGTTTGACATTCGCGCGGACAGCGAGGTCGACCACCGTGCCAACGCGCGAATGCCCCCAGCCTATCTTTTTCGGATACTCCTCGTCCGTGTATTGCGCGTCTGCAATCAGCAGGTCGGCTCCTTCGACGAACGCCGTGACTGCGGAGGGGAGCTCTCGCATTCGCTCGAGGTCGGAGAGAGTCTGCTCTCGGTCCAAAAGGAGGAGATCGAGCTCGCTATCAGTGGCATAAACGACGCTCTTTCCCTCGCATTCGAGACGGTAAGCGAAGCTACGCCCAGGGTGGGTTTGCTCCAGGCAGCGAATGGTGATCGAGCCGAGTGCGACGCGGTTCGATTCGAAGTACTTCGGCAGGATGGATGCGCCGAGATCCGCAAAGGTGACCGGGAAGTATTCCGAACGCATTTGTCCGAGCAGAAGGCGAGTGAATCGCTCTTCGTGGCGCGCAATCTCGTACACGTGGAGTTTGCTGCTCGGTTGGTAGGCGGGGACGAAAAACGGAAACCCTTGGATGTGATCCCAATGGGTGTGGGAGAAAAAGAGGTGGGCTTCTACTCGTCCTTCGCTACGCGATTGGAGGGCGTGACCGAGTTCGCGCAGCCCCGTTCCCGCGTCGAGAATGACCAAATGGCCTGCGGCATCGATCTCGACGCAGGAGGTGTTTCCGCCATACCGACGCGTCTTGCTCCCAGGCGTGGGAATGGAGCCTCGTGTTCCCCAGAACCGGACGAAAATGCTCACAGACCCCTCTCATGAAAGATGAACGCGCAGTCTCCCATTTCGAGGAGATCGCCATCGCGAAGCACGGCCGAGTAGGCCAAGACACCGTTCAGGTACACGCCGTTGGCGCTATCGAGATCCACGAAAGTGACCTCCCCGTCTCGTTGCGAGATCCGCACGTGTTGGCGCGACAGCGACGCACAATCGACGACGAACTGCGCTTGCGCGCCTCGCCCAATCACGAAATCCGTGAGGAACAGGTGGTAGGCCTGCGGGGAGCCCGGGCCGCGGATTTGCTCGAGGGTGGGTGGTCGGCGTCGTGGGCGCGGCGTCCTAGGGGACGGGAGCTCTCCCACGATGGTTCGTTCATCATCTGCGAAGCCGGCCACATCAGCAGACTAACACCCTCTCACGAGCCGATGGAACGATCCCTTCTCTTGGAGAGGCGACGTCAACGACTCTGCCAAGAAGGCCCCGGCAGAGCGCGTCGCACGCGACGCTGGCATGGCGGAGACGCGACGCTAACGACCACCGAGCAGCCAAAATAGGCCAAAAGCGCTCACTGCGAGCACCGCGAGGGCAATTAGGCCTACAACTAGGTCGGCCTTGGTCACTGCGCGAGGATCCGTCGAGATCGAGCTTGGGGGGCGGCGTTGGGCGATCGTCGCGGGAGGGCGGACCGAGGTTTGCGGCGCTTCGGCCGGCGCTTTTGCGCTGTGGGTTGCCGGTTGAGGCACCTCGTCCCCAGGTGCCATCACTTCGTCCGCGGCCCGTTCCAGTTCGGCGAGGCTCTCGGCGACGGGATCGGTGAGCGTGAACTGGTCATCGCCCACCTGCAACGGCATTCCGGGCGGCCAAGGAGTCTCGCGGTCTGCCACGAGGGGTTGCCCTCCCAGTTTCGTCCCGTTTTTCGAACCCAGATCGCGAACGGCGATCTGCCCGTTGCGCGTGAAGACCTCGACGTGCCGGCGCGATGCGTTGGTTTCTTCGAGAACTACGTCGCATTGGGCGGACCGGCCAAGGACATAACGCTTGGCAGGATCGGCTAAGGAGAGCTCGATTCCTCGATCGGGGCCGTCTTGGGCGACCAGCCGCGGGACCGTGCTTTCACCGTTTGCCGCCATGGCCTTCGAGACGAGACTCAAGGCAAGCTCCTTCGTGGCGGCCGCGGCGTTTGGCGTCGCTGGCACGTTCTCGACGACGGCTTCGACCCAGAATCCGGCCGAACCGGATCCGGTCACCACTGCGGACGACCCGCGGCGCGTGGGGCGAAAGTCGCACCGGGCCGACGAAGGTGCCATTCGTGCTGCCCTCGTCTTCGATGAGGTAATCCGAACCGCGTTGTCGAAAGGTGGCGTGACGTTGGCTGACGGTGAAATCCGGAAGCCGCAGTTCGCACGTCTCGGCGCGTCCGACGAAGATGCGAGGACCGTCGAGCGTAACCGGGCGCTCCGCGGAGGGATCCCCGGAAAGCACTACGAGCGTCAAAGCCATTGGGGCCAACCATGCGCGCCGCGCGGCCTCGTGTCGAGGCGGTGACGTCGAGTCAAGCTTGGGTCTACGGGGCAGGGAGGCGCTGAAAAGTACGGCAGGAATTTGGCCCAACGGCTTTGGATCCCTTAGGTCGGTGACGCGGAGCGCAGCCTCGATCCTGGCGAGCGCTCGGAGGCTCCAATGACGAACGGCAGTGAGCGGCGCGCAGACAGCACTCGACGGATCCCCGTCGAGGCTCTCGTGGAAGTATGCGGAGTCGGCGGGAAATTGACGCCGTTCGAGGCAGAGTCGGCGGACGTGAGCGGTCGCGGGATCCGTCTCCGCACCGCGTACCTCCCCGAACCCGGGGCTCCCGTCGTTTGTCGCTTCGAGAACGGTGGTCGTGAGGTCATCGCCGAAGGCGTCGTCGCGTGGTGCCAGAAGGAGACCCGCGGTGGCGAGTTCGGCGTGCGCTTCACGGCGCTCGACGCGAGGAGCGCCGAGGTGCTTCGAGAACTCTGCGGGATTGGAGAAGACGGCTCGGAACCTCCTCCTTCGGCTGAAGCCGCTGCAGCGATGGACCCGAACGCCGTCATCAAGGGGGCGAAGGTCAAGCTGCACATCGAAGGGCTTGGTTCACCCATGCGCGCCCGGATCGACGAAGGCAAGGGGTCTCGGATTGCCGTTGGATCGACTCTCGAGTTCCTGAAGATCGGTCGCCGTCTCGAGATGGAATCCTTGGACGACGGCACTCGCCGCGAAGCGCGCATCGACGGCCTCGACGTTGCGATCGATCCGACGACGGGCGTCCCTCGTCTGTTGGTGCTCCTGAAGACCGATGGTGACGAGGTTACGCCGCAACCGAGCGTCGTCGACGCGTCGCGACGGCAGGCGGATCGGGTCCGTGTGAAGGCTCGCATTGCATCGGAAACGGCGAGTGTTTCGCACTCGAACCGTGAGCAGCCGACGAGCGCCGCCAATGCCACTCATGCATCCGAAGGTTCGGAGGAAGGCGAAGCGCCGTCACAAGAGGCCATCGACGAACAGGTCGAGCTCATGGTCGGACGAATGCGTAAAATCGCGGGTTCCGCGCGGCGCAAAGTGACCGAATTCACCGGTAGCTTGGGCTCGCGACTCGGACCATCGATGACACGTGCGTTCAACGGAGTTCAACGTCTGTCTCGTCGCGCCGAGCCGGCGCCGGCGAGACGCAAGACGGCTCCTCCGCCTTCGTCGTCTGCCGGTGGTGAACGCAAGCTGCGTCCACAGAGTCGCAGCAGCGAAGCGAGCCAGCCCGAGATCAAACCCGAGAAGCTCTATCTGCAGCCGAAGGTCAAGCGGATTGCTGGCGCAGTGACTGCCGTTGGCCTCCTTGCGACCGTCATCGTCGTTGCAGCCAAGAGTCCCGAGCCGCAAGCGAACTCGCGCGATCCACAAGCGGCCGCGTCGAGCTCCATCACGAGTGCAGCGGCGCTTCCCGTTGGGGCAGCAGAAGGCGCCTCGTCTCCCGCGACTGCATCGAGTTCGGGCGCGCTCGTAGCTCCCGTTCCTCTCTTCGGCGCAACCCCGATGGCGACGCTCGAACCTGCGCCGCTCCCGGCGCCAGGGGCAGAAACGCCGGAAGCGGTTGCTGCAAGGGAGCAAGCTCTCGCCAAGTCGACACAAGCGGCGGTGGCGCCGGGTGCTGGCGCCGTGGGTGCGAGCTCCGAGGATCCAGCGGCTGAAGAGCTTCCCGAGTCCCCTGCGACGAAGCCCGAAGACGTCGCTCCTTGGGGCAAGGGTCGCATGAAGGATCCGACGCTCTATCGAATCAAGCTCGACGATCCTGGCGATGCCATCAAGGGAACCACTCAACCCAAGGGCTTCACGGTCCTCATTCCGGGGCGCAAGGCGATGGAGTCGCCAAAGGGGTTTGTGAGTCGTGACGATCGATTCGCCAAGATCTCGGCGCAAAACACCGGTGAAGGCGTAAAGATCACCTGGACGTTCAAGAGCGAAGCTCCGGCGTATCGCGTGCGACTTCGCAAGAACAACGTCGAGGTTCTGATCAGCGAGCCCGTGAAGGCTGGCAAATCCGACAAGGCTGACTGACGCTAGCCCGACATCGAATCGAAACGACCGAGGTTTCCTCGGTCGTTTTTCTGTTTGAGCGTCGTGACTACGGAGCTGCTCGCTTACGGCCGAGGACTCGCAACGAGAGCGGCAACGTCTTCGAGGAGCTCACGCGGCTGGGAAACGCCGACGAAGTGACCTGCGTTCTCGTAGGTCGGGAATCGGACCTCGCGAGTGACGGATTCCGTCGAACCCGCCTCTGGTGTGTACTTGATCTGGAACCACCCCGAACGCGAAACCCCTGAGCGAGGCGCGAGATCGATCGTGATGTCAGTGACGAACTGGCCGCGCATGGCGAGCTGGGCGAACTGAAAGAGCGTCGCCGGTATGGCATCCGCGACGATGACGCTATCGAGCATGGCGCGTGTGACGAGGGTCTTCACCACTTGCACGTTCTGCAAAAAGGATAGCGCGGCGACAGCGCTTGGATTGACGTAGTCGTTTGCCCTACTGGCGGCCACGTTCACGGCGACGTAATAGCGATCGTAAGCCGGCAATTCGCCGTATGCTGACGTCCACGCAGTGGTGGTCGGTCCAAGCCGAGACCTCGTCTTCGGATGCGAAGTTGCCAACGCGAAACGCGCCGACCCGTCCGGCAGCAGTCAACTCGGTGAGCTCGTCCGCTGGCACGCCCATGAGCTTGGCATAGCTCGACGGAGTACTGAGCACGAGAGCTGAGCGTGCACCAAGTCCAGCGCTCCAATTTATCGGCTGCGAGACGTTATAGTGGTCCACCTGCTCGGGCGGACAAGCGAGTCCGAGGGCAGCGAGGCGACCCCTGAAACCGTACCGAGGGTTACACGCGTCATCTTGCTTCTGTAGATAATACGCGAGCGCCGGTTGCACGAGCACCTGGTGGCCGAACTGACGTGCCGCTGCTGCGCCGGTGACCGTCGCGGGGTTCTCGCCAGGGAACACTTGGGCGTAGTGGGCTTGGATTTCCGCGGCAAGTTGCGCGTCCTGGAAATACCACCCGGGCTTTGCGATCCTCGGTGAATCGAGGAGGTAGGACAACATGAGCGAAGCTCGGATCCCGCCGTAGCTCTCACCGACGACGACCACTGGGTTGTTCCGAAGTGCGGGCTCGAGTTCGAAGAACCGGAGAAGGGCACGAACGAAGTCAGCTGCGTCGACGTAAACGTTGAAGTTGCGCCCGGTGAATTCGTCTTCCCTCGCCGTTTCGTCTGTCGCGTTTTGGATGGTCGAATAGGAGAACCCGCTCTGTCTCGCGTCGATGTAAAGGAGGTTACCGAGCGTTGCCCAGTTGTTCGGATTCGGTACTGGCTCTGCGTCTGAGGTGGACACGTCAAGGCTCATCGGACCGGTGCCGAAGGCGCGGAGCATTCCCATCGTGGCACTCGCGGGGCCGCCGTTGAAGAACACGAACAGCGGCGCTGAACGTGGAGATTGTTGGGCAGGTACGAAGCTGTAGAATAGCTTCGCCGACGAGGCCGTGGCTGACACGACTGCGCCCGTGACAACGTCTTTGGTTGCGTAATCCGCGCTGGCGACATCGAGAAATCCGCAGTCGATCTCGGGAATAGGAAGGTTTACTTCGGGATCCGTTGCGAAGCCTCCTGTTCCTCCGGTCGTCGAAATCCCACCGTATCCCGACGGACCGGCGCCGCCAGCGCCTGGATTCGTTGGCCTCCCCCAAAGCGTACCGCTGAGCTCGACAGTGAGGGATAACCGCACGGCCTCACCCGTTGGGACCGGGGCTTCGATACTCAACCCAGAGCTTGAGCCGACATTGCTTGCCGAGTACGACGCGTTCCCGCCCAATCCTTGGGCCGTGGCAGTATCTGCCCGCTGTGCTCCGCCGCCGTCTGTTTCCAACGTCGAGCCGCGACTGCCTCCGCCAGACAGTTGCGGCGACTCCGACGTTTGGCCCCCAGCGTCACCCGAAGCCTCCGACCCGGCCTCTCCATCGCCGCAGCCGGCAACGAGCAGAGTAAGCGCAATAATCCCACGAAATGACAAATTCAACCGCATAGTGGCACCCAGCTCCGAAGGATATTTTGCTCGGATCTGAGCCGAATGCAACTCGAAGTGCGCACGAGCCGACCAACTCATCCAGCCTCGATCGGATCGGTTCAACGGATGCCCGACTTCGAAGGAATGCGAGACTCACTTGGGGTGCACGAGGTCGAATCAGTGATGGTCTTCTGCGGGACTCACTCAGTGTTCCGCTGCAATACGCTAGTGCATCGCACAGTGCTCGAGCTCGACGACGCTTGCCGGCCGTGCGACGAAGCTCGCCGACCCTGCGTAGACGCCGTTTGCGCGACGAACGAACCTGAACGAGCAATGGTCAGCTGTAGCCTGTAACGACACAGCACTGCCGCGAGAACGTACGTCGAAAGGTCGACGTGACGAGTGCATCCAAGTACGTTGCAAAGAGGGGCTCACGTTGTGCGAAGTTGCCGACGCGAACCCACGTTGTGTGAAGTTGCCGACGCGAGCTTGCAGGGAGACTGCGTACTCCGCAACCTCCGGGCGTGGACTGCCCGAACGTTGCGCGTCGTCAAACTCGTGCTCGTCGAGCGTTTCGGCGTGAGTTCAGTGCGTGTGCTGCCCGGAGCCGGAGAGCGCCAGATTGATTACCTCATCGACCAGTTCCCTCGGGGCGACGGGTTTTCCCAGGTGCGAGGTGAATCCAGCCCTCACGGCTTTGCTGCGATCTTCTTCACTTGCGAGTGCCGTTAGCGCCAGCGCCGGAATCTCACGGATTGCAGGGTTCTCGTGGCGTCGCACGCGTTGGATGAGCGCGTAACCATCCTCGTCAGGCATTCCCAGATCGCTGACGAGCACCTGCGCCTCGCAATTCTCGAGGAGGTTCACTCCTTCTGCGGCCGATGCGGCCACATGCACGATCGCTCCGGCTCTGGTAAGGATCGTCGTGACCAGCTCGCGTGAATCTGGCTCGTCCTCGACCACCACCACGCGCACGCCGGTCAGGATCGCCCCGAGGTGCGTTGGGGTTGGCGACGGTCTGTTTGGCTCGTCGAGCGTTACTCGCTGATCTTCGGGTAGGGGAAGCGTGAGCCTGAAGGTCGCACCTCGACCCAATCCGGCACTTTCAGCCCTGACGGTTCCGCCGTGCAGCTCGACGATGTGTCGGACGAGGGCGAGTCCAAGTCCCAAACCACCGAACTTGCGCGAGGTGGAGGAGTCGGCTTGGCGAAACCGAATCGAATACGAACGGCAAAAAGTCGGGAGCGATTCCTTCTCCGGAGTCGGTCACGGACAGGACGATGCCGTTGTCCACGTCTTGCAACGACAGCTCGATTGGTCCCCCAGGCTCCGTGAACTTTACGGCATTCGACAGAAGGTTCCACACGACCTGCTGCAGGCGCCCTGGATCGGCTTCGAGATAGTAGGGTCGACTCGGCGGTGAAAACGTAATCTTGATGCCTTTCGACGTAGCCGACGGGCGAATGACTTCGATCGCTTCTCGCACCACGGACACCAGCTCCGTAGGCTTGAAGTCCATTCGAAGCTTACCCGTGACGATCCGGGACACGTCGAGAATGTCGTCGATGATCTTGACCTGAGCCACTGCGTTGCGATGAATCACTTGCACGGGTCGAGCCACGGCTGGATCATCGACGCGATCCTTCAAGATGGACGCCCATCCCACAATCGCGTTGAGTGGGGTACGTAACTCGTGGGAGACCGTCGCGAGAAATTCGTCCTTCATGCGACTAGCCGCTTCCGCGCTCGCCGCAGCGTCCCGTGCTGCGCCATAGAGGCTCGCGTTCTCCAATGCGACCCCAGCACGACGACCGATCTCTTCGAGAAGTTCCAGATCGGTCGAGCCGAACTGCTTGCGTGAACCTACGGAGACCAACGTGATTACACCGAAAATCCGGTCGCGGATCCGCATCGGTGTCGCCAAGAGCGAAGTGACACCGAGTTCGCGAAGGACGGCCGTATGCGTCGAGTCGCTCGAGAAACGCTGGAGGTCCTCGCTGCTGCTCACGCGTAGTACTTCGCTCTTTGCGGTTTGGAACACGCGCCAAATCGCGGCAAGGGTTTCGGGGGTGGCGGTTCGGAGGCTGCGTTTGAGCAAGAATGAGTCGTGGCGCTCGTCGTCATTCGGAGTCGCTGCTGCAACACAACGTAACTCGTCACCCACGACGGCATCCACCCAGCATACGTCGGCCAACTTCGGGCTGAGAACGCTCGCGAGGGCATGTGACATCTCTTCGATGTCTAGCGAACTACTCAGCGCCGCAGTGGCGTCGGCAAGACACTTCCAACGGAGCTCGTGAATGGTGCCCAGGGTCACGTCGTGCCAGATGCTCACCGAGAGATCGGGCGTACCATCTTCGGCAAGCACCGGGCAGGCTCGGACCTGATACCAACGTTCTTCTCGTGTTTGGCGATTGCGGACGTAGAGGGAGGCGTTTCTTCGTGTATTCGACGAGATGGCCTCGTTACCCGGTAGCTGCGTGCGCTCTACCATGGTGCCGCGCTCGTCGATGACTTCGAAGCGATCGAGAAGACCTTCGACTTGGACGTCCAGGAGTTCCTGCGTCGACTCGAAACCGCATGCTGCGGCAGCCGCACGGTTCACATAAACGAGTCTTCCGGACCGATTCTGGACCAGTATCGCGTCGGCAACGCCGTCGAGGATCACCTCCAAACGTCGACTGAGTGCGCGATATCGTAGCTCGCTCAGTCGAAGTTCTTGTTCGGATTTTTCCGCGGCAGCTCGCGCCGTACGTTCCAACACCAGCCGACGCTCGGTGGCTTCTGCTTCGCGTCGCGCCGTAAGGTCACGTGTGATCTTCGTGTACCCGACGAGACGACCTCGCGCGTCTCGCGCAGCCGTCATCACCGCGTTTGCCCAGAAGCGGCTGCCGTCCTTGCGCACGCGCCACCCTTCGTCTTCGTGACGACCGAGTTCTCTCGCTATATCCAGTTCTCTTTGCGGCTTACCGTCGAGGCGGTCCTCTTCCGGAAAGAACACTTCGAAGTTTCGTCCGAGGATCTCGTTTGCCTCGTAGCCCTTCATGCGTTGTGCGCCGAGATTCCACGTGGTGACTCTGCCTCCCAAATCCAACATGTAAATGGCGTAGTCGACTACGTTCTCGACGAGGAGCCGGAGGCGTTCTTCCGACGACCGAAGCTCTTCTTCGGCGACGCGCTTCGCGCTCATGTCGCGAGTCACTTTACCGAAACCCCGCAAGGTGCCGTCCGCGGACCAGAGCGCCGTTACGGTGACGCTAGCCCAAAACTTCGAACCGTCCTTTCGTCTCCGCCACCCTTCGTCTTCGACGCGTCCCTGCGTGCGAGCGGCGAACAAGATGCGTTGCGGTTTTCCCCCGGTGACGTCTTCTTCGCAGTAGAATGCAGAGAAGTGGCGACCGATGATCTCGTGGGGCTCATAGCCCTTGATGCGCTCTGCTCCACGGTTCCACGAAACGACGAAGCCGTCCGGATCTAGCATGAAAATCGCGTAATCCGTGACGCTATCGATGAGTAGCCGACAGTCCTGCAGGTTCAGCAGGGGTGATTGCGGTAGATGAACTCTGGCGGTCAATGGATCTGCCATATCATTCCGACGGGTGCGTACAACGTGGCCCGTTTCGGATTCTTAACTAATGCGTTTGCTTTCGCTCGTCACTTTGCGATTGTGATGCATTTTGCCACGTGAATCGAGGTTTGCGAACACCGCCCGGTGCAGCGTTGTAAGGAATTTACGAGCAGCAGATGTCGCCTCGATGGGGGGCATTGCGAGAGCGATACGTTGAAGGCGCGAACGACGTCTTCATCGCGTCCGAAGGAGGATGACCTGGCGAACACACGTTCGTGCATTCGCCGAACCAGCAATGACCTGACGAGTCATGTTGCGCCAGGCGCGTTCGCTCAGCGGCTCGCGCGCGCGGTGACGTTCGCCGTCGCGGATTCGCGTCGTGACGCGCTCGCTCAGCGGCTCGCGCGCTCGCGTTTGCCGCGGCCTTTTTTCGTCACCGTCAGCAGCGCCGAATGGGGACTCATCTCGAGCTTCTCGCGGTCGTCTTGCCCGTTTACCAAACGCAATCCGCCCGCATACGCAATCATGGCTGCATTGTCCGTGCAGGCGCGCAGCTTCGGCACGACCAAGCGATAGTCTCGGCGCGCACATTCTCGTTCGAGTCGTTCTCGTAGCCCTCGATTGGCGGCAACGCCACCGCCTACGACGATGGTCGTAAGACCCTCATTCTTCGCGGCAAGCATCGTCTTCTGTACGAGAGATTCTACGACGCGATGCTGAAATGCGGCACATAGATTGCGCAAAGTGTCGTCGTTGCCGGGCAGCCCGTGTTCGGTGACCCATCGCATCACCTGCGTCTTTAGGCCGGAGAAGCTGAACTCGAGCACGTGACTCTGCGGCATCGGTCGCGTGAGAGATATTGCGTCGGGGTCGCCCTCGTGCGCGAGTCGGTCCACCACTGGTCCGCCGGGATAACCAAGCCCGAGGAGTTTGGCGACCTTGTCGAACGCTTCCCCGGCGGCATCGTCGCGGGTAGCGCCGAGTTCTCGAATGAACTCGAGTCCCAGTCCGTCGACTCGATAGAGCGCCGTATGCCCGCCCGAGACCAGGAGTGCCAAAAAGGGGAGCGGGGGTGGGGTGGTCGGCTGCTCGCCGTCGAAGGTCAAATTGGCCGCCAGCAAGTGGCCAACCAGGTGATCGACTCCGACGAGGGGCTTATTGGTAGCCCAGGCCAGACCCTTGGCGAATTGTATCCCGACCAACAGTGCACCGGACAATCCGGGGCGACAGGTCACGGCGATCCCGTCGATTCGATCCAGCGGGATCCCTGCGTCCGCGAGCGCCCGAGAAAAAACGGGTTCGATGTTCGCCAAGTGGTCTCGCGAAGCGAGCTCCGGCACGACGCCTCCATAAGGCGCGTGAAGGGCGATCTGACTTTGCACGACGTCCGCGAAGACACGTCCGCTTTCGTCGACGATTGCGACGCCGGTTTCGTCGCAGGAGGTCTCGATTCCAATGGTGTACATCGGCGCTCTCGCTTGACGGATTCAGAAGTCGCAAGACCCGTCGTTGCTGACCTTCTCTAGGCCAAACACTCCGAATCTCGGCTGGTCGGTCACGGGCGTCTCGATCTCCGGTGCGGGACGCAACAAGCGCAGTTCTGCGGAACCATCCTGTACGAGGGAAAGGATCGCCACCATCGAGCCCGAACAGGTCGAGTCCACGAACGCGATGACTTCCTCCTCGTGATCGTCACCGAGTCGAATCTCCGCGATGCGGTCGCCCAGTGCCTTTCGGACGACGCGAATGGGCGCATCTTCGAAGAGTGCATGCGGTTTGCACGGTCCGAAGTCCGCGTCATTGCTGCGGAGCTTGCCCGGGATACTGTCGAGCTTGCCGGTGTCCAAGGTGAGGGCCACCTTGAGCTCCGACGTTTGCGCGGTCCAGTACTCGAAGCCATCGCTGGCCGCGCTCAGTCCGCCGCAGAAGGATTCGCCTTTTCGTGTGTCGAATCGGTCGAGGTTCTTGCAGCCGGTTGGCAGCCATCCAAGGAGCACCAGCAGGGTTAGAGTGCGGAGGAACGTCATCGGTGGTCTTCGGAAGTTTCAGTCGAACTTGACTTCCGGTACGTACTCAGTCCCGCCGCACTACCTCAACTCCTGGGCCGAAGCCAGGGGAATTGCCCTAACCGGCTTCGCTCAGCTTGCGACGGGGCAGAACCGCTGGCGACTTGTGAAGCGGGGGGACCAAGGATGGCCGAAGCATCTGCCCGCTCTGGGGCGGGGGACGGCGGCTGGCACGTCGCAATGGCGGCGGCTTCGGCGAACCGAAGATCTCCTGAGGAGGATGCGTGTCCGTGAGCGTTCCGAAACGCACGCTCACGGAGATGTTCGTTCCGCGGAGTTGCTGCGCCGAAATTGCCCGCAGTGGAAAGAAGCTGCACCCGCGATTCGAGTGGCGCGTCTTCGTCCGTGAGCAAGAGCAGGGTGCCGCCCTTCAATGTCGACAGATACTGAAGCAGGGCCTGAGCGACGCGGAGTCGCGCGATCTCGGCTGCCGTCGAAACGGGCCCACCTTCGGTGACCAACACGGCGAGGCCGCGATTGGCCGTGCCGCCCGTGAGAAGGGAGACGCGTTGCTCGACACGGCGTAGCAGTGCATCGGCGGGCTCTTCGCTACTTCCAGCGAGGACGAACACATCAGAGACTCGGTCTTGGCATCGTCCGATCCAAGTTGGAAGCAATGCGCCTCCTTCGACGGCGACGAGCAGTACCCCAGCGGTTTGCATGTTGGGCTCCAGTTCCCGCGGGAGCAATCCCCCCCCACGGCGCTCGGCGAGTATAACGCCACTTCCCTCGTCGTGTTGTCCGTTCTCTTCGACTGCCTCAGACATTTTCCTACTCGTCCGCCGCTTGCACATGTGAAGGCTAGAAACGGTTGAGCGCCCCCAGGGCTTAAGCGAAAAGTATCAACGACTTCACATTCGATTTCGTAACCTCCTGTTTCGTTTCGACGCCTTTCGTCGCCGTAGACGGAAGTGGCTGAAATTTCAGGGATTGCGGATTTGCTCCGCAAAGGTTCCGTCGCACGTCCGTTCGTCCGCCGACGTCGTTGCGACGTCGCTGCGCCCATCCACATCGCGAGCGCACCTTCGCGTCGTGGTCGAGCCAGGCCTGCACTGCTTCGCATTTCGGCTGAATTTCGGTCATTACAGCACTTCGTGCGTTGCGCTGCGGCGATGGACCTTTCGTCGAATCGAGACGCTTCTCGTCCTTGGAGAGACATTGCGAACGTTGTCTCGCAGTCGAATCCTACGGTAACGAAGTCGCATTTCCGCCTGGATTTGCACGGATTGCGAATATCGGGGCCGTCTTGCCGGAGGTAGGAACGGGTGAGACTTCTGCCGCGGATCGACGACAGAGCGCGAGCCTCGCGTCATTGACGTAACGCATGCTCGTGAACTCGACGGGTTGGGCTTTCGACGGGCTTGGGAGAAGTTGACGCAAATTGCCACGCGGATGAACGAACCTCGTCGAGCTTCGGGTTTCATTCGAAGATCGAGGTGAGCGTCGAGTCGTTCTCGGTTCTGACGTTCTCCTTTTGTCTCGTTCCCGCGATTACGGCGTTCGGCGTTCGGCGTTCGGCGTTCGGCGTTCGGCGTTCGGCGTTCGGCGTTCGGCGTTCGGCGTTCGGCGTTCGGCGTTCGGCGTTCGGCGTTCGGCGTTCGGCGTTCGGCGTTCGGCGTTCGGCGTTCGGCGTTCGGCGTTCGGCGTTCGGCGTTCGGCGTTCGGCGTTCGGCGTTCGGCGTTCGGCGTTCGGCGAAGTACGTCCAATCTCCAAAGCGACCGCCTTGCGTGAGCGCATTAGGGCCAACGTCGAAAAAAAGACAGTCGCGCTCTCGGCTCTCCCGGAAACGTCAGTCGAGATCTGCGTCACGAGCGTCAGGGCGCGACCAGTGAATCGGGTTTCTCGGGAACGTCAGTCGAGATCGGTCTTGCCATCCGCACGAAGCCACGGCAGAGGTGGCGAGTCTTCGTCCGGAGTCATCGCGGTGGATCCGCGTGCGTTCTTCGGCGTGTCCGAGGCCTTAGGAATCGCGAGTATATCGGAAAGGTCCCCTCCATCCGAAGCTTCGGGTTACCGATGTCGATCCAGAAGGCGCTCCCTTCCGGGCCCGGCCGCGCGCGCAACTTGGCGACGAGCGATGCCATGAAGGCGCCCCCTTCGGGGCTCGGCCGTGCGCTGGCGTCTTGGCGACGAGCGATGCCATCGCTGCCCAGTGCCGCGGACGGGTTCGCCGGTGCGCCACCTCCTTGTTCGCGTGAGCGATCCGGACGGTCAATTCGAGCGACGCCGCCGAGCGGGATGGCGAAGTCTCCTTCGCCGTGTCGGACTGGGTAGCTCGACGCGTCGCGCCATTCGGCTTCGCATCGAGACCCGGATCTCGAAAGTCCGTCGTTCCGATTTAGGTGTGGCGCGCAGTAAACGCCTTCGTGCGGAAACCCTCACGCAACGGCAAAAGGCCAAGGTTTCCTGGGCCTACGGAATGACATCGATGGAAGATTTTCGATGCTGTGCGGATCCGTCGACGAGACGAGGTCGGGTCAGCTGCGGTTCGTGACGACATCACGCGTGCCGCGCGCTGTCAGAGCCGTAGTTGACGCAAGTGCATCCGCAAAACGCGAAGACTATGCGGCTTCCGTAGGCGACCCGCGTGGTATAGTCGCGGTCGATTACGAGCTTCGCACCCGTTGCGACGATGAGGCGCCAGAATTCGCGCATATTCTGCGTACATCGGTAGGGCGGTCAGGGCTCGTGGTCGAGATCGAATTTGAGTCATCCTCGGTCGCTCCGAGTCCGCAATTCATTCTGGTTCCCCAATCCATTCCGCACCTTTTGCGTGATATCGCGGTGCGCTTCGGACGGGAAACTGTTGGTAGCGGGCCTCGGAAGGCTGATAGGTTCCGGTCGCGTTTTTTGATCCCAGGCGGTCACTCGGATCGCCAAGGCAAAGCGTGACTCCGGTGGAGGTCAACGAGCAATGAGTGACAAAACGTTGATGGTTGTCGATGGCAATGAGGCTGCTGCCTCAGTCGCATTTCGCGTGAGCGAAGTCATTGCCATCTATCCTATCACCCCATCGTCTCCGATGGGTGAGTTCTCCGATGAGTGGTCCGCCAAGGAGCAGACCAACATTTGGGGAGCCGTTCCGACGGTTGCAGAGATGCAATCGGAAGGCGGCGCTGCCGGTGCCATTCATGGCGCCATTCAAGCTGGTGCACTCGGAACGACCTTTACGGCGTCCCAAGGCCTCCTGCTCAAGATCCCGAACATGTACAAGATCGCGGGAGAGCTCACGCCGTTCGTGTTGCACGTGGCGGCTCGTGCTCTTGCCTCTCACGCGCTCAGCATTTTCGGTGACCATTCGGACATCATGGCGTGCCGCCAGACCGGCTTCGCGATGTTGGGCTCCACCTCCGTGCAGGAAGCCCACGACATGGCCATGGTCGCGCACGCGGCCACGCTGAAGGCGCGCGTTCCAATCCTTCACTTCTTCGACGGCTTCCGGACCTCTCACGAAGTCACGCGTATCCTCAAGCTGAGCGACGACGACCTCCGTCACATGATCGACGAAGACCTCGTCAGCGCCTATCGCAAGCGTGCGCTCACGCCGGACAATCCGGTCATCCGTGGCACCGCGCAGAACCCCGACGTGTTCTTCCAAGCGCGGGAAGCTTGCAACAGCTACTACAACGCCACTCCGGCCATCATTCAAGCCACGATGGACCGCTTCGCGGCCCTCACCGGGCGTAGCTACAAGCTCTTCGAGTACGAAGGCCATCCCGAGGCGGAGCGCGTCATCGTCCTCATGGGGTCTGGTGTGCAGACGGTCCGCCGCACCGTCGCGGCCTTGGTGGCGAAGGGTGAAAAGGTCGGCGTGCTCAACGTGCGCTTGTACCGTCCCTTCGACGCCAAAGCGCTCCTCTCGGTCATGCCGAAGACCGTCAAGACGGTCGCCGTGCTCGACCGCACGAAGGAACCCGGTGCTCAAGGCGAACCGCTTTTCCTCGACGTCGTTTCGGCGTTCGTCGACGTGTGGAACGGTACTCTTCCGAAGCTCGTCAACGGCCGGTACGGCCTCTCGAGCAAAGAGTTTACTCCCGCGATGGTCAAGGGGATCTACGACCATCTCGCGCAGCCCGAGGTCAAGCGCGTCTTCACCGTCGGCATCGTCGACGACGTGACGCACCTATCGCTCCCGATCCCCTCGGAGCCCCTCGACGTGCTCGGCAAAGACGCCCACCAAGCGCTCTTCTACGGCTTGGGTAGTGACGGTACCGTTGGTGCGAACAAGAACACGATCAAGATCGTGGGCACCGAGACGGATCTGAACGTCCAGGGATACTTCGTCTACGACTCGAAGAAGAGCGGCACGATCACCGTGTCTCACGTAAGGTTCGGTGCCAGCAGCATGGAAGCACCGTACCTCATCGAGGAGGCCGACTTCGTCGGTTGCCACCAGTGGGAGTTCGTGCAGCAGGTCGACATGCTCTCACGCATCAAGGCCGGCGGTATGCTGCTCATCAACAGCGAGTTTAGCCCCGAGGATACGTGGAAGCAGCTGCCCCTCGAGATGGCGCAGCAAATCATCGACAAGAAGGTCCAGGTCTACACCATCGATGCCAACAAGGTGGCCTACGATGCGGGCCTCGGTCGTCGCACCAATACGGTGATGCAGACCGCGTACTTCGCGCTCACCAAGGTGATTCCCGTCGAGAAATCCCTCGGCAGCATCAAGAAGGCCATCGAGAAGACCTACGGCAAGAAGGGCGCGGAGGTCGTCGCGAAGAACATTGCGGCGGTGGACCACGCCGTCGCGCATCTGAAGAAGCTCGACGTCCCGTCGATGGTCAACGGACACAAGAAGCGTGCTCCCACGGTCTCGTCGGCGGCGCCGGACTTCGTACAGCGGGTGACGGCCGTCATCATGGCGAACAAGGGCGATCTCTTGCCCGTGAGCGCCTTCCCAATCGACGGCACTTGGCCGACGGGCACCACGAAGTGGGAGAAGCGCAACATTGCCCTCGAGATCCCGGCTTGGGACTCGTCGATTTGCATCCAATGCAACAAGTGCACCCTCGGTTGCCCACATGCTGCCATCCGCGCGAAGGTCTACGACGCGGGCGAGCTCAAAGGCGCTCCCGAAGGCTTCAAGACGACGCTCTTCAAGGCAGAACCCTTCAAGGGTAAGCAGTACACCATCCAGGTGGCTGCCGAAGACTGCACGGGGTGCCGTCTCTGTGTCGAGATTTGTCCTGCCAAGGACAAGAGCAATCCGCGTCACAAGGCGCTCGACATGGTGCCGCAACGACCGGTGCGCGATGCCGAGCGTGAGCGTTATTCGTTCTTCCTCGACATCCCCGAGGTGGACCGCAAGCTGGTCAAGCACGACGTCAAGAGCGTGCAGTTGCTCCAGCCGCTATTCGAGTACTCGGGCGCGTGTGCCGGTTGTGGCGAGACGCCCTACATCAAGCTGATGACGCAGCTGTTCGGCGATCGGGCGCTCATTGCGAACGCCACGGGGTGCACCTCCATCTATGGCGGAAACCTCCCGACGACGCCGTACACGAAGAATGCCGACGGGCGTGGTCCGGCTTGGGCGAACTCCTTGTTCGAGGACAACGCCGAGTTCGGATATGGCTTCCGCCTCAGCGTCGATGCTCATCAGAACTTCGCCAAGCTGCTGCTCAAGCGATTGGCGGACAAGATTGGCGAGCAGCTCGTCGATGTGATCCTGAACGCCAAGCAGGACGACGAAGCCGGTCTCGAGGTACAGCGCCGCAACGTCGCTGAACTCAAGGCGAAGCTCCTCACGCTCCCCGTGTCCGTGGACGTCACCCATCTGCTACAGGTGGCCGACTACCTCGTTCGCAAGAGCGTGTGGATCGTCGGTGGTGACGGCTGGGCCTACGACATTGGGTACGGCGGTCTCGATCACGTGCTCGCGCAGGACCGCGACGTGAACATCCTCGTGCTCGACACGGAGGTGTACTCCAACACCGGTGGTCAAGCGTCCAAGGCGACGCCGATCGGGGCGAGTGCCAAGTTTGCCGCAGCAGGTAAGGCGACGGCGAAGAAGGACCTCGGGATGCTCGCCATGAGTTACGGCCATGTCTACGTCGCTCGCGTCGCATTCGGCGCGAAGGACGCGCAGACGCTCAAGGCTTTCGTCGAAGCCGACGCGCATCGTGGCCCGTCGATCATCATCGCCTACGCGCATTGTATCGCTCACGGCTACGACCTCTCCCAGGGTTGCAGCCAACAAAAGGCAGCCGTGGACAGCGGCGCTTGGCCGATGTTCCGCTTCGATCCTCGACGTATTGCCGCTGGTGAGCCGCCGCTCGTTCTCGATTCCGGCGCTCCGAAGGGCAGTCTGCGCGATTACATGTTGAACGAGACTCGTTTCCGCATGGTGGAGAAGATGGACCCGAAGCGTTTCGCGACGCTCATGCAGTTCGCCGAGCGTCACGCCCAACGCAGAACGGAAACCTACGAACAGATGGCAAAGCTTGTCGTTTCCGCGCATGGCGGCACGCAGGCTGCGTCGACCACGGAGGCCGAATAATGGACCTTTCGACAACCTATCTCGGACTGAAACTCAAGCATCCTTTGGTCGTCGGTGCCTCGCCAATGGTCTCCGACCTCGATCAGGTTCGACGTCTCGAGGACGCTGGTGCTGCCGCCATCGTGATGCACTCACTGTTCGAGGAGCAACTCATGCTCGAACAGTCGGCGCAGCAGGCATACGTGAACAACTTCGAGAACGCCAACGCCGAGGCTCTCGGATTCCTCCCGAAACCCGCCGATTACTTCCTCGGTCCGGACGAGTATCTCGAACAGATCCGAAAGGTGAAGGCCGCGGTCAAAATCCCCGTCATTGGTTCGCTCAACGGCGTGACCAATTCCGGGTGGCTCGACTATGCCGAGCGGATCCAGCAAGCCGGTGCCGACGCTCTCGAACTGAACGTGTACGTGCTGCCCACGAGCGCGGAAGAGAACGCGTCGGTCATCGAGCATCGCATCGTCGAGATGGTTCGGCGCGTCAAGTCGAAGATCAAGAATCCCCGTCGCCGTGAAGCTTTCGCCCTTCTTCACCTCGCCGGTGAACGTGGCGGTGCAGCTCGCCGCCGGTGGCGTCGACGGCCTCGTATTGTTCAACCGCTTCTATCAGCCCGATATCGACATCGAGCAACTCGAGGTACGGCATTCACTCGAGCTCTCGACGTCGTCGGAACTGCGGGTTCGCTTGCGGTGGCTGGCGGTCTTGAGCAGTAAGGTGAAGACGTCGCTTGCCGTCACAGGTGGTGTCCACACTGCTGCGGATGCACTGAAGGCCGTCATGGCGGGTGCCTCCGCCGTGCAGGTGGTCAGCGCCATCCTCAAGAACGGGCCGAGCTGGATCAGCAAGACCCGCGACGAGATGAAGGTGTGGCTCGAGAGCCGCGACTACGATTCCCTGTCGCAGTCCTTGGGCAGCATGAACCTCTCGCGATGTCCCGATCCCGGAGTCTACGAGCGTGGCAACTACATGAAGGTGTTGCGCACGTGGTCGAAGGCCAACCTCGGGGTTTGAGCAAGACACGAGGTTGAAGCGACGTTTCGACTCGCATGCGACGGCTCTCGCGTCGCGTGCGAGTCGAGTGTCGAGAGCCCTCGCCGATGTTCCGATGAAATGAAGAAAGGCGACTCCGTGGAGTCGCCTTTCTCATTGGGGATTATCGGGGTTGACTAGTAGCAGCGATCACCAGCGATCGCCGCGATCGCCACGTCCACCGCGGCCACCCCCACGATCACCACGGCCGCCGCGACCACCACGGCCGCCACCGCCGCCGCCGCCGCCGAAGCCACCACCGCCGCCGCCGCCGCCGCGGCCACCGAAGCCGCCGCCGCCACGGCCGCCGCCGAAGCCACCGCCACCTTCACCACGCGGGCGTCGCTCTTCGGCCTCGTTGACGCGGAGCGCGCGCCCGTCGAGGTCCTGTCCGTTCATTCGCTCGATGGCTTGACGTGCTTGGTCTTCGGAACCCATCGTCACGAAGCCGAAGCCGCGCGACTGTCCCGTCATGCGATCGGTCGCGACGTGTGCGTCGACGACCTCGCCGAACTCGGCGAAGACTTGTCGAAGGGTGTCGACAGTGGTGTGGAAGGACAAGTTGCCCACGTAGATCCGAGTGCTCATGCTGTCTCTCTCGTTCATTGCGACCTGCCAGGGAGGCGCCTCGTGCATCGACCGGTCGCATCCGTCGAGCCGAAGTCCCACGAGCCATGTGTCGAAGTGGGCGGTCCCACCGCGACGCGCATCCACAATCCGAATCCACACACCGAGAGAGGCAGAGTCGAGCCAGGAAACGTGCCGTGAGGCCGGTGATAATAGATCACTGGTTTCGATTCCGCTAGCAACCCGCAATCGAACGCGATAAACCCGCAGAATTTCCAGGGTAGGCCATGAGGCCGTATTGGGATACTCGCAGATCGGGTCCAATCCCCTTCCGATGACCTCACTGGCCGCTGGGACGGATCGGGGGTTCTGGTGCCAGAGCGGCCCCCTGGGGACCCCGTGCTAGCGTCGCCTCGCCATGCCAGAAAGGATCACGCTGGGACTCATTCAGCGACCTTGTTCGGGTCGCGATGCCATCGAAGAAGCGGCTCGCGCCGTGGATGCGGCTGCGAGCGATGGCGCGAACGTCATCGTACTTCCCGAGCTCTATCACGCACCGTACTTCTGCCAGACCCTCGACGTCGGTGCAACCGACCTCGCCGAACCTCTCGATGGTCGTTCCGTGTCGGCGATGGCGCGTATCGCGCGGGAGCGTCGGGTCGTCGTTGCCGTGCCGTTCTTCGAGCGTCGTGCGCCGGGGCTCGCGCACAATTCGATGATCGTGCTCGGACCAGACGGTGAGCGCCTAGGGCTGTATCGGAAAATGCACATCCCGGACGATCCCCAGTTCGAGGAAAAATTCTACTTCACGCCGGGCGATCTCGGTTTTCGCCCAATCGCCACGCCACATGGAAAGCTCGGTCCGCTCATTTGCTGGGACCAGTGGTTTCCAGAGGCGGCGCGTCTCCAAACCCTTGCAGGAGCACAGAATCTTACTTTATCCGACGGCGATTGGTTGGATCCCGAACGAAAAGGCCGAGCTCGGCGAGCATCAGCTCGATGCATGGAAGACGATGCAGCGCTCTCACGCCATCGCCAATGGCGTCTTCGTCGTGGCGGTCAATCGGGTCGGCGTCGAGTGCGTAGGTGAGCGTCAGATTGAGTTCTGGGGACACTCGTTCGTCTGTGATCCGTCGGGGCGCGTACTTGCCGAGGCTGGTGAGGGTGAGTCGACGTTACTCGTGGAAATCGATCTGGACAAGATCGCCGAGCAGCGCAAGTGGTGGCCCTTTTTGCGCGACCGACGGATCGACGCCTATCAGGGCTTGCTTTCTCGCTATCTCGACGAATAGTTGCGGCCGCGAATTCCGCGCTTGGACGCATGACGATGAAGACCGAAGTGCCCGCCTGCGAGATCGCCGATTCGGCAAATACTCCACGACGGAGTGGCTATCGAATGCCTGCGGAATGGGAGCCGCACGCGGGAACGTTCTTGTCGTGGCCGCACAAGCGCGGGGATTGGCCCGGAAAACCGGACGCGATCCCGCTCGTTTTCGCGGAGATGGCGCGGGTTCTCGGGGAGGGCGAGCGGATCATTTTGCTCGTCAAGGACGCATCCGAGGAGCGGTTGGCGCGCGCGGTGTTCGCTCGAAACGGCGTGGATCTCGACCAGGTCGACTTCCTTCGAGCGGACACGGATCGCTCTTGGACTCGCGACTATTTGCCGAGCTTCGTCGTCGCCAGTCGCGGACGCAAGCGTGAGGTCGCGGCAGTGAAATGGCGATTCGACGGGTGGAACCGCTATCCCGATCACAAGAAGGACGATGCGGCGGGGATCTTCGTTGCCGAGCAATTCGCGTCGCGTGCTTGGTTGCCGGAAGTCGTGGTGCGCGGACGGCGCCGTCGCTTGACGCTGGAAGGTGGCTCCATCGACGTCGACGGAGAGGGCACGGTGCTCACCACGGAGGAGTGCCTCCTCACCAGTAAACGAGCACGACATGCAGCCCTCGGGCGTGCGGGCAGCGAACACTTTTTGTGCGAGCATCTCGGGACGGACAAGGTGCTCTGGCTCAATGACGGGATCGCCGGTGACGATACCTCGGGGCACATCGATGACTTCGCTCGTTTCGTGAGGCCCGGTGTCGTCGTCACCTGTCGTGAGCCACGACGCACAGACAAAAATCACAAGCGATTGGCAGAAGCCACGGCACGTCTCAAGAGTGCGCGAGACGCCAAGGGGAGAAAGCTCGAGGTCATCGCGCTGCCCATGCCGGAAAAGGTGACGTACGGTGGCGTCCAGCTGCCCGCGAGTTACGCGAACTTTTACATCGGGAACGCGGCGGTGATCGTGCCCGTGTTCAACGATGCCATGGACAGAATTGCCCTTGGCATCCTCGCCGAGCTCTTTCCCGAGCGTAAAGTCGTCGGGATTTACGCACGAGATTTGGTGCTCGGGCTCGGAACACTGCACTGCAGCACGCAGCAGCTCCCAGCAGGCGCTCCGAATCCGAAGCACTCGTGAAGCTGCTTCGGGGCGGGTCGCCCGAGGTTACATCGAACTCGCGGTGGCGCGAGCGGCGCACCAATGCAGCTCGAACTCGCGGCGGGGCGAGCGGCGCACCAATGCAGCTCGAACTCGCGGTGGGGCGAGCGGCGCACCAATGCAGCTCGAACTCGCGGTGGGGCGAGGCCGTTTGGCCAAATTGCGGCGGATTCTTATGGTTTTGCACGGCGTAGTGGACGAGCGCGAAATTGCTCGCTATGCATCGCGGGTCTTCGGACACCACGCACGAGTGGCGGAACTGGCAGACGCACTGGATTTAGGTTCCAGCGGGTAAAACCGTGTGAGTTCGACTCTCACCTCGTGCACTGGATCACTTTACTCGTCAGCATCTCATCGAGATGGCTCCCGGGGACGCCGAGTTAGACCTAACGTGCGACTCCGTAACTGCGAGGGGCGACGGAGTTCGACAGTGTCGGACCAAGATCGCGCCGGTGCGACTCTCACCTCGTGCACTGGATCATAAGGAGCGGCGCTATCTCATCGAGATGGCTCCCGGGGACGCCGAGTTAGACCTAACGTGCGACTCCGTAACTGCGAGGGGCGACGGAGTTCGACAGTATCGGACCAAGATCGCGCCGGTGCGACTCTCACCTCGTGCACAGGATCACAATGGGCGGAGCTATCTCATCGAGATGGCTCCCGGGGACGCCGAGCTAGACCTAACGTGCGACTCCGTAACTGCGAGGGGCGACGGGTGGCTCGCGATCTCGAATGAGCCGCGCCGGTGCGACTCTCACCTCGTGCACTGGATCATAAGGAGCGGCGCTATCTCATCGAGATGGCTCCCGGGGACGCCGAGTTAGACCTAACGTGCGACTCCGTAACTGCGAGGCGCGACGGGTGGCTCGCGATCTCGAATGAGCCGCGCCGGTGCGACTCTCACCTCGTGCACTGGATCACAATGGGCGGAGCTATCTCATCGAGATGGCTCCCGGGGACGCCGAGTTAGACCTAACGTGCGACTCCGTAACTGCGAGGGGCGACGGAGTTCGACAGTGTCGGACCAAGATCGCGCCGGTGCGACTCTCACCCTATTTGCAACGGTTGAGTAGAACCTGAATTGCGCCGCCGCCCGTCGATTGCTGCGAGGTCGTGCCGACTGCCAGATCGAGACGTCCGTTTCCGTCGATATCGCCACTCGTGACGAAGAACGCTCCTTCGACGTAGATCTCGAGTCCTCTTTGGAAGGATCCCGTTCCGTTGCCGAGATAGAAAACGACGTTCTCGGCACCGTTCGCGGCGTCGGCGACGGCGATGTCAGCGTCGAGATCGCCGTCGAAATCACCAACCGCAAGGGACCGCGGGGATACACCGATGACATATCGACTGGAAGAGCTGAACAGCCCTTTGCCGTCGTTGAGGAAGACGCTCATCGTGCCAGCACTCCAATTTGCAGTCACCAAATCGGCAGCACCGTCCGAGTTGACGTCTGCCGCTGCAACGTAAACGGGTGTGCTCGGACTAATGGAAAGATTCTGCCAATGGGAGAACTGTCCGCTGGCCATGCCTGCCAGAATGTCGAACGTGCCAGAATTCATGTTGGCGGTAACGAAATCGAGTCTTCCGTCGCGATCGAGATCCGCGAGGGTGCTCGAGTAAACGGAGCCGCCTTGGAGTGAGTAGGTCCATACCTTGCCGAATTGGCCATTTCCCAAGCCGAGCCGCACCTCGGCTATGGCGCTGACACTCTGTGAGGTCAAAACGAGATCGAGAATGCCATCTCCATTGACGTCGCCGAGCGAAGGTGTGTATGGCTTCGTGCCAACGGTGAAGGTGTAGGTCGGGCTGAACCCCGCCCCCTTGGCTCCAAGGGCGACCACGACGCTGTCGCCGTTCGAAGCTGTGACGACGAAATCGGGCAAGCCGTCGCGATTGAGATCACCTGCCACGGCAAAGGACGCCCATGCTGGCGTGGTAAAGGAACTTGCGGCTGCGAACGTGCCGTTACCCCGACCGTAATGCACGTTGACCTGCGCGACCGTCGCGGCTTCGACGGCGACGAGATCGAGCCGACCGTCGAGGTTGAGATCAGAAAGCAGCGGTGACACCGGTGCGCCGACATAGGTCATGGCTGCCGGCTGCTCGAAGGCCAGCGTCGAGCAAGTTCCACCCCGTGCGACAGAACCGCCGACGGTCGAAGCCCCGCCGCGGGCAATGGAGCCGCCAACGGTCGAAGCCCCGCCGCGGGCAATGGAGCCACCGACGGTCGAAGCTCCGCCGCGAGGCGTGGAGCCGCCGCGCGCGATGGAGCCGCCGAGCGTCGAAGCTCCGCCGCGAGGCGTGGAGCCGCCACGTGCGATGGAGCCACCGGTGATCGGCCATCCGCCGAAGGACGAGTATCCGCCCAGGGACGACCAACCGCCGAAGGACGAGTATCCGCCCAGGGACGACCAACCGCCGAAGGACGAGTATCCGCCCAGGGACGACCATCCGCCGAAGGACGACCAACCGCCGACGGGCGAAGCTCCGCCACGAGGCGCCGAGCCGCCCCGCGAACTCGCGCCACCTCGTGCAGTGCCGCCTCCGAATCCCTGCCCACCCTGATTCGAGTCGCCCCCTTCGCCAATCGCACCGATGGGATCGAGTTCGTCTCGGCCACCGCAGCCTGCTGCGAGCAAGCCGATGACGAGCCAGGTGCGTCTGCTGCGTGTTCCCCAAAAGCGATCCCGAATCATGGTTCCTAGGAGCCTGGCGCGTCCGTTCCGTCTTGTCACGAGCATTTCGGAATTCCGGCAAATTTGCGGCGTTTCGGTGTGCCTGACTCCGGGCGCGGGCGTCTTTGCCGTAGGCGCTTTGGCCTCTCTTTCCGAGAAAGCGAGAACCGCTGCCCGATGCAGCCAAAGCTCGCGCTTTCTTGTCAACGACACCGATTCGTTTCGCCGTTCAGTGGTGGGTGATCGCCGGCAGGCAGGACTTCGAGACATCGAGCGTGGAACCGCTCTCATCGAGAACACGACTGAAGATTGGATGGGCCCCACCGAATCTACGGCGTCGCACCGGTCAACGTCCCGACCCGCACTCGAGAACGATGCGCCGTAACTCTGGACGTACAGTAAGGTGAGGGCTTCTTTGGCCGACTGAGGACGACGGGACCCACTGCTACGAATCGGGCGTGTTCCATCCTCGCGGAGCGCCGTCGTGCTTGCGGCCTCAGGCGTTCGATCCCCTGCGTGCCTTGCTCCGGTGGGGCATTTCAGTACGCAAGCACTCGGCTCGTGTGCTTGCGTAACTAAGCCATATCGGCTAGGGTTGAACGCTCGTCGAACAGGGAAATCCTTCCTGTTCTTGCAAAGAATTGATGGGCCTACGCGAGGTGGCGGTATCACGGCAAAGACGTGGCGCTCGCGATGGCGCAGGGACGAGGCCTCGTCATGTCATCGACCGACCATTCTAGTGTCGAAAATTCTCTGATTGTGGAGACCATCGATCCGGCTCTTCCAGCGGAGCCGCTCATCGGCGAACCCGATGCGGCTACGGAGTGGCAGGACAAGTCCAACGGTTATCGGCGCTTCCTGCACACCCGCAGCTACGAACACGCGCTCAGACGGAACGTTCTCTTCATTTTCGGCCGTCGTGGCACCGGAAAGACCAGCGTCATGAGAATGCTGGCTTTCGAGACTCGACTCGGGCATCTCTCGGATTACGGCTGCGCGTGGACGCTGAACGAGGAGAGCGCCTACCGGGAACTCGCCATTGCGATTCGACAGGGAACCCTGTCGGAGCTTCCCGACGCAGAACTCGAATACGAAATTGCCCGCCAATGGAAGTGGATTTTGACCACGGCAGCGATGTGCGGTCTGGTCTCGCAGGCACAGTTCACTCCAGATCACATGGAGCCCATTCGGGACGAATTGCGTACGGTACGCCGCTACCTGACTGCGCGCGGGCTCGTCGTCGAGGGACCTCAGGGGCGCATCAAGCCCAAGGCGGATCCCGTTCGGCTGGTTGCCGATACGGTAGGTGAGGTATCGGACGAGACCTTCAAGGTGGCACAAACCATCGGCAAGACTGCGGAAGCCGTGACACTTGCGGCTCATGTCGTCACGAAGCTGATGAAGCGGTTGTTGACGCCGGACTACGAGCAGGCGGTCGAGGCTCTGCAAAACGCGTTACAAGTTCTCGGGCGTTCCGCGCTGGTGCTCGTCGATTCAACGGACGAGTATCGACTCGACGACAAGGTATCACGCTGCGTCACGACGGCGCTGATGCGTGCTTCCGTAGATTTCGCGATGCACAACCGAGAAGAACGAATCTACGTCAAGGCGGCGTTCCCGCTCGAACTCCAGGGGCACTTGCGGTTGTGGAACCCAGAGAAGCTGCGTGCGCACACCACCTTCATCGACTGGTCACATCGCGAACTGGTTGCATTGGTCGCGAAGCGGTACCGTTATTACACGCTCGACACGGAAGAGGCCGTCAGCGACGATCTGTCTTTGGAGGACGGCGTTGCTGCTCGCCAATTCTTGGAGCAATTCTTGCCCGAACGAGTCAGCGTGTGTGGTGGGATTGAGCTAGACACGCTGTATTACGTGTTTCGATACACGCAAAAGAAGCCTCGTCAGGTCATTTCGGCATTCAACTCAATTCTTTCCGTTGCTCGGCTTTGGGGGCTGCCTCCAGCTGCATCGATTTCCGTCGATGCCGTGCGCAGCGGAATGCATCACTATCTTCAGACCGCTCCCGAGGGGGTCTATCGTGTTTTCGAGCTCATCTATCCCAAGGCGACCGAGATCGTCCAGCGGTCGTTGGGTGGGCGTCCAGCTCTGTTTGCGGAACACGAACTCAACGCGTTCATCAAAGATGCGACAGCGATCCGGCGCCAAGCGGATCTATCGGTCGAAGACGTTCGCAATCTGTTGGTGGAGGCGGGCGTGATCGGAAAGGTGACCGATACCAGCTACGGTGTCAGCACCGCCGGCAAGCGAGTCACGTTGCATCGCGCCGAGTTCCAGTATCAAGCGCCCGGACTTACCCTGTCTTCTGACGACACGCTGGCCATTCACCCAATGTTTTATCAGCGCTTTGGTACCGTGCGCGACCGGAGCCACTTGGTGTGTCCCCAGCCAAGCGAGGGGGAGTGTCTGCTCTATCGTGAAAAGCCGACGCGCCCCCGAGTCGTGCGATTCGAAGACTAGCTGTCGACGACCGACACTCGAGCGCAAGCTCAAGTCGTCTCTCTGGCTCTGCTTGTACCCGAAAGCCAATCACTCGCGGCTTTCAGAGTCTTGGGGCCCACCACTCCGTCGGGCGTGAGTCGATGTTCCTCTTGCCAGCGCCGTGTGGCTGTCTCCGTTAGGAGTCCGAATCTGCCGTCGGCCTTGAGTCGAGCGCCTCCGGCATTGAGGAGCTCTTGCCAACGTTGCACGTCTTCGCCTTCGAGACCGCGGCGGAGCACGCGAGGTCCAGCCGGTGGCGTTGGTGCGATATCGCCATCCAGTGCGCGTTCGATCGCGGTAACGAGTTTTCGCACGAGATCGGCGTGGTGACTGATTCGGATCTCTCTCGTCGCGCCGAAGCCTTGGTAGTAACCGGTGTCGTACATTGCGGCAGAAAAGGCCCAAACGTTGCCGTTCTTGGCCGCATCGAGCACGGCACTTCGCCGCGCGGAATAGACGGTGCGAACCAATGCCTCGACCCCTTCCTCGTCATTGATCCAGGTTCGGAAGCAAACGGCGTAGGGTTTCGAGGTGCCGTCGCTTTGTGGGGACGTATCCTGATAGCTGAAGCACCCGTACTTACCGGGTTCTGCCTTCAAGCTCGGATTGCACGGCGGGCTCTTGTGCTGAATCGCACCCCAGTTGTGAGAATTCTTCCCTGGTTCCTTCCAACCGCTTCCATAGCTCGACTCGAGGCAGCCTACGGCTTGGCAAAAGACCGAGACCGAACGAGGTAATCCCGGTCCCAACACTCTTTCGATCGCAGAGGAAACGAGTTTGAAGGCTTCAGTATGTGTCAGCATCGGATCCAACCTTCGAATGGGTACGCGACGTCGTGCGACGGTGCACTCGTCGATGGGAGGACACTGCCATGAAACCGGTGCGCTTGGGAGTCTCGTGTTTCGAGATGGCGATTTAGGGGGACCCGCGAAATGACAGCCACCGAGTACGGCTCTCGGGGCGAGGCATTTCGAGCGGCGCTGCGGCAATCCAAGGAAGTAAGCGAAGCGGGAGTGTCCGTCGTCGCGTGGTCAACAATCTGAATTGACGTGGACCTGGCAACTCTCGGCGAGACTCCCCATCGCTCCGTGGGCGAGCCATCGCGCTCGGTCGAGGCAACAAGCACTTCGGACCACGCGCGTTGCGTGTTGGAGTTCGAGTTCCGTTTGAGCGGACGAGGGACGTCGTTTCGCGCCTCTATCGCAGCAGAAGCAATGCGACTACGCAGGCGAGTGCGGCTACACCGAGGAGTAACGGCGCGAGCCCACCTCCAGCTTCGCGAACCTCACGTCGCATGACGTTCGGAAACACGACCTCTTGGATCCGTTGCTTCTCCGGATCGACGAGCAATACGCCGTCGACATCGTAACTCATGAGATATTCGAGGAGCTGGCGTCGTGTCGCGGCGGTCTGCAGCCGTGGTGCAAGCCGTCCCGATTTGACCTCGGCGACATAGGTGTATTCGTCGCGAGCGACGAGGAAATCGGCGCGGAGTGGGATCCAACGCGGCTCGCCATCGACGGTGAGTTCGTATCCGCCCTCGACTTGCGCTCCGATGACGCGGTAACCGTGGGAGTGCAACAACGCGGGCGCTATCCCTTCCGCCGCGTACGCGCGTGCCCAGCGCGCACGCAGGCAAAATCGTCGCCAACGTCGACCGATCGCGTTGGCGCAGGCGAGGAGGATCGCAGCGCACGTCAGAACGGCCAGGAGAGCTATGACCCAATGCTGCGATGTCGACTGGAGGAGCCAAGAGAATTCGTGAGTCATCGAGCGAAGTTGCTGGTCTTGGATTTTCGAGCGGAAGGCACGCGATACGGACGGAGTGGGCCATCGAGTCCCGACTCGAGCGTTGACGACCAGACAGCACGCGGTTTAGCGCGTCCGTCGTGATCCGGACACGTCGGAATTCCAACGAGATTACGTCCGCGCCGATTCGCCGCACGGCCGACCTCCACGCGTGAGGAGGGCGCCCACGCCGAGGATTCGGAGCGCGGTTTCGCCAGCCAAGGCTGGCCACGGCTAAATCCCTGGGCAAATCGGCCGTTTCGAGAAATGCTCATGTTGATTCCGGGGCCACACTCGAGGGAGCGGGAACGGCTCGATGCGCTCGTCGCGCTCGAGCTTCTCGACACTCCCCCGGATCCAGAGCTCGACACGATCACTCGAATCGCCTCGTTGGTCTTTGGTGTACCCACGTCCACCGTCACCCTCGTCGACGACCGGCGTCAGTGGTTCAAGAGTCGTTGCGGGATTGACTTGAGTGAGACGTCGCGAGAGGTCAGCTTTTGTGGGCATACCATCTTGAGCAATGAGCCCTTCGTCGTCGAAGACGCTCTGGCCGATCCGCGTTTCTTCGATAACCCGCTCGTGACAGGGGAGCCTCAGATACGATTCTACGCGGGGATTTCGCTCGTCCTCCCGTCTGGGGTTCCGGTCGGTACCCTCTGTGTCATGGATAGCGTTGCGAGGACGCCATCCGCGCAACAGTTGGAGTCACTTCGAGAGCTCGCCCGTCTGGTGGAGGCCTGGTTCGAGCGTCTCGAGAGCGCGCGTGGACATGGTCGCAGTCGAACCGAGATTCATGCGCGACTGACGGCGGTGTTGGGAAGCATGGCCGAGGCGGTAGTATTCGTGAATGCTGCCGGCAGGATAATATCGACCAATTCGGTTGCCGATCACCTTCCGGACACCGTGTTCGAGGTGCTCGGGCTTCGAGAGCCAGCGGCAGCTCCTGCTCGAGCAGTCGATGAAAATGGCGTCGAGATTCCACCCGAGCAGATGCCACATCGACGCGCATTGAAGGACGGAGTGACGCAGTCGCGACGCATCATCGGCATCGTTACTTCCGATGCGAGTGAGCCTCATTGGTACGAGGTCAGCTGCGAAGCCATCGATTTGGCAGATCGGGTCATTGGCGTTGCCTGTTCGCTCCTCGACGTGACCGACCGCCAACGTGTCGTGCAGGCCCTATTGCGTAGTGAGCATCGCTTGCAGGCGATGGCCGCAAACGTACCTGGGGTCATCTATCAATTTCGGAGCTATCCCGATGGACGGGTTCGATTCGAGTACATTAGTCCCGGAATCGAGCGAGTCTACGGGATCCCGGCAGAGCAGTGGATGAAGGATCCCGAGTGGGTCTTGGACGCCATCGTCGAAGCGGACAAGGAGAGTTACGCAAGTGCATTCATCGGAGCGCAAGCCACCCTATCGCGTTTCGATTGGGAGGGACGCACGCGCACGGCTCGTCCTGGACAAACCATCTGGATTCACTGTCAAAGCCTTCCCACCATCGAACCTGACGGGAGCATTCTTTGGAATGGCGTCGTGTCCGACGTCACCTCGGTGAAGCTGCAGGCCGAGGCTCTACGCAAGAGTGAAGAGCGATTCCGCATCGTGGTCGAGCAAACCCACCAGATGATCTACGATGTGGACATCATTACGGGAGAAACGGTGTGGGAAGGCGCGACGTGGCAGTTGCTCGGGCGAACGCACCAGGAATTGAGCCAGATGTCCTTGAGTGGATGGTTCGAGCTCGTCCACCCAGAGGATCGCCAACTCGTTTCCGAAGAGGTCGCGCGAAGCACGGCGATGGACGTCCCATTTTCGGTTCGATATCGTTTCCGAAGGAGCGACGGTGCGTACATTTGGGTGCACGATCGCGGCATCTACGTCCGCGGACATCGAGGAAAGCCCATTCGGATGCTGGGTACGTTGTCGGACGTGACGGCCGAGGTGAATGCACTTCGACAGTCGGAGGAAAGCCACGGTCGCGCGGAGGCATTGATTGCGGCCATTCCGGATACGGTCATTCGCGTTGCCGTCGATGGAACGGTCGTCGATGTGCGGCATCTGCCGGGGTGGCCAATGAGCACGAAGCTGGGGCAGGCGCAGAAGGTGACCCTGGTCGACCTATTGCCGAAAGAGATCGTCGACCGTTGTTTGAAGCACGTGGCCCAGGTCGTCGTGTCTGCGCGGGCCGATCGCTTCGAGATTGCGCTCGATCGTGACGGCAGGAACAACGAGTACGAAGTCCGATTGTCGCCTTCTGGACCCAGAGAGGCGGTGATGGTTCTCCGCGATACGACGGAACAGCGCGCCGTCGACCGCTTGAAGAGCCAGTTCGTTTCTACCGTGAGTCACGAGTTACGGACGCCACTTGCTTCCATCCGGGGCGCGCTCGGGCTCATGACGGCGGGAATCGCAGGGGACTTGACGCCAATGCTGCGTGAGCTGTCCGAACTCGCGCTCGACAACACCAAACGTCTGGAGCGTCTCATCAATGACTTGCTCGATCTCGAATCGAGCGATTCGGGGCAGCTGCGGCTCGCACTTGGAAAGCATGATTTGAAACCATATTTGGAGAAGACGGTTCGCTCCGTCACTCCGTTCGCTTCGACGCAAGGTGTCGCGATTCGTTTCGAGACCGACGTGCAATCTGCTCCATGCTGGGTCGACGTCGACCGATTCGAGCAGATCGTCACCAATCTCCTCTCCAATGCCATCAAGTACAGCGGCGCGGAGACGGACGTGGTTCTGCGCCTCTCCGCCACGGATGAGCATTGGCACATCGAAGTCGAGAACACCGGTACGTCCATTCCAGAGAGTTTTCGTCCGCGGATGTTTCAGCGGTTCGCCATGGCCGATGCTTCGGATTCTCGTCGTCGCGGCGGCACCGGCCTTGGGCTTGCGATTGCCAAGGCGCTCGTCGAACGCATGGATGGAAGAATCGACTATGCATCGTCGGGGGGCACGACCCGGTTCTTCGTCGACCTTCCCCGCAAGAGCACTCCGAGTCTGAGGGTCTGAGGGTACTCAACCCCTGCGTGCGAATGGCGTGACTCATCTTGGGTTTGGTCGGGAACTAAGCATCGAAGTGTCACCGCGGAGTTTGCGGTCGGCCGGCTTGGCTCTTCTGTGAGTGAAAAATGGTGTGGAAACCGTATGAGGCACTCCCATTGCGGGAAGGCTGAAACCTCGCGTTTATGTTCTCCGGTCGTGATCAATCTTCGCAAATCTGGGAATCCTGTCCCGGTGGCATGCGAATCTGCCAAGAACGTTTCCAGTGTCGTCCGTCCGGGTGGTACCTCTCGCTGACGGGCCCGCGCTGGTCGCCTTGGATCGGTGTCACCGTCCTTGGTCCCCAAATCCTGCTCCGAAACAACCCTCCATCGAGAAGACCATGACCTTCGAGTCTGTCTCAAATCGTTTGCTCAATTGGCCCCTCCCTTCAGCGACGGCAGCCGAGTTGCCTCCGCCTGACGCCGCGGACGAATGGCGCGGGGTGGTCTCCGTGCTCTCTGCCATCGACGAACTGTCGAGCTGTCCGTCCATGGACCTGCTCGAACGGCAGTCAGTCGAACTTGCGCGTGGGGTCATGGGGCTCGAAAGAGTCGCGCTGTACATTGCCGATTCGACCGGTAACCGTCGAGTATTGCGCGGTACGTGGGGGACGGGGCTCCACGGAGAAACCACCGACGAGCGTGGGCTATCCCACGAGCTCAGCGATGAAGACATGTCGCGAATGTTGGCCGCCAACAAGAGCGGTACTCGTTGGCTCTGCTTCGAAAAGTCGAAGCTCTACAATCAGGAATCCGGAAACAGCGTCGTCATTGGTGAGGGATGGATCGTCATCACTCCCCTCGTTTACGAAGGTGAGCTCGTCGGCGTGCTTTACAACGACTCCGCTCTCACCTCATCTGCCATCGAATCTCGGAAAGCAGGTGCGCGCTGCTGTGTTCTGTAGCCTTTTGGCCGGGCTCATTACTGCGCGTCGAAAGGGCCACTCGGCGCGCCCCGTCGCACGAGAGACGGAGCGCGGCGCCGTGGTCCGCCAGGTCCAACGGGCGCTCAATCAAAACCCGCTGGTGAGCGGCGAATACCTCGCGCGTGAGTTGAACATCAGTGCCGGCTATTTCGGCGCGACTCTTCAAGTCAGAAGTCGGGGTGTCCCTCGTCGAGTACCGCAACCGACTACGCATCGAGCGGTTCCTCCGACTCGTCGAGCGTGGGGGTGGCAATCTCTACGAGGCGGCGCTCGAGGCTGGGTTCGGCAGCTACGCGCAGTTCCATCGTGTCTTTCGGCGCCACGTCGGAACGACTCCTCGCGAGTACGTCACTGGTAGTCGTAGCGGGGCTCCGAGTGCGGTCGTCAGCGCAGTGAGTTGAGCGCGGAGCGCCACTGTGGCCCGACAGAGCGACCTGCTCTTCGTCGGGCCACGGTATCGAGGGGGCGTTCACGAGAAATCGCAATCACTCGCATTCGAGACGCGCGTCGGCCCACACCGCTTTGTCGGCTCCACCGGGACTGGACGCGTTGGAGACGAACATCTTCAATCGGTACTTGCCGGTTACGGAGACGTCGACGTTGGCGGTTGCCGAGTCACCGTTCATCACAGGGCTCTCGAACAACAGTTCATCGTCGCCGTACACGCGAAACAGGACGGAACCACCCGTTGGTGCGTCGTCCTGGAGGTTCACCTTTGCCTTGAAGCGAGAGCATGCTTTGCCGAGGCGAATCAGGATCGAGGACGGGGCCGACACGCCAATCCCTTTCTGAAAGGTCTGCCGTCTAGCGTAATCGCAACGCCGTCCTTTGCTGCCGTCAGGCCGTTGGTCATGTCGCGCTCCGCCGGTCCCGTTCCGTTTGCCGCGTAGAGCCAGGTCAAATCACTCACGTACGCCGTTGCTTCGGGGAGCCGCGGTTCGATTCCATACGCCCTCAGCATGACCGAGCCGTGAGGTGGCACTGCGGTGGCCGTATAGGCGTCGCGAAACTCGCCGAGCGTCGCTCTTGGTTCAGAGATTGACTAGATTGACGGGGCCGCGTCCGAGTCCCGTGTCGGCGAACTTCACTGTGATGTCGTGGGCAACGGCGTCGCGATTGAGAGCAAATCGCCCGTTCACCTGCGCCATTGACCGGTTTGGCCCAGACCTCGGTCTGGGTCGCCGAATCCGACGCAACGACAATCCCTTGCAGTGCATAGGCGTCCTGATTGACTGCGATCACGTCCTTGTTCGTCAGGAATCGCTTTCGTCGACTCGCGACATGTTCACGAGGTCGTTGCCCGCGATGAGCGGTGCGGCCATCATGGCCCACACATTGAAGTGAGAGACGGATCCGCTATCGGTGAGGCCGCCGTTTCCAACCTCAAGCATGTCCGGATCGTTCCAACCGCTCGGCCCTGCGTAGGCTGCGACACGGGAGTTTTGTACGAAACTCGCGACCACGCCGCCCTTGCTCTGATCCTTGTTTATCCACGCGTCCGTGATGTCCGACGTCGTACGCCAAAGTTGTCCAATGGGGAGGGCCCACTCGTAGAACGACCAGGCGCAAATGCTGTACACGATGGGACGTCCCGTCGCTGCCGTGGCAGCTTTGAGCTCGTCGCTCATGCGTTTGTATCCGCTTCGATGGTTTCCGCAGCTGCCGCGCAGTTGTCGTACTTGAGATAGTCGATCCCCCACGCCGCGTAAGTTTCGGCGTCTTCTTCTCGTAACCGAGTGCACCGGCTCTACCGCCGCAGGTAGCCGTGCCGCAATCGGAATAGAGTCCGAGCTTGAGACCGAGACCATGTACGTAATCGGCAAGGGCCTTCATCCCGCTTGGAAAATCAGGATCGGGGACGACATTCCCTTCGGTATCGCGCAGCGTGTTCTGCCAGCAGTCGTCGATGTTCACGTATTGGTATCCCGCGTCCCTCATTCCGCTCGAGACCATGGCGTCGGCAATCCGTTTGACGCCTTCCTCGTTGATGTTGCAGGCGAACTTGTTCCAGCTGCTCCATCCCATGGGTGGGGTCGGAGCCAGTCCGTCCTTCAGCGGGATTGGGAATTCTCCTTCGACGGTTTGGGGAACGTCGTCGATCGGACTGCTGCCTGCGGTGCCGGAATCTCCGCCACTGCCCGCGTTGCCTCCTGCTGACGTCCCGGCACCGGCTTCGCCGCCATTGCCACCGTTGCCACCGTCGGATTTGGAACTGCCCTTTTTATCGCTGCCGCAAGCGACTGCGAGGATGAGGAGCAGGGGCCAGGTCAAAGAATTCACTCTTGTCATGATTGGCTTTCTTTGCGTTGGGGCACCGCGGCGACGGCGCGAGGGCCAGTCGTCGAGCTCCATCGGCGTCGTTTCCGTACGCACTTCGTGTCGGTTGATTCGATCGCCACCGCGCGCAGGATCTCGCCGCCCCCTCGTCGTCGTGCCGATCCGGAGGAAGGCTCGATGCCATGGATGGGTAGCCCCCTTTCGCTTCGCGATCTTCGCAGATCGGCTTGGGCGTTGTCATATCTGCTCGCTGAGAAGGGCCCGTTATTCGACGAACGGCCATGCCTGCGAGCTGCGATATCTCTCAGGTGCTGGAGCGGCTGCGAAACGTAGGTGTCCTAGGGACCGCGGCGCTCGCTGTGTGGCACGGGCGCATGCTTCGGGCTTCGTCCAGTCATTTGCCGATGTACGCGGTGGAACTGCGCGTAGCTGCCGAATCCTGCTTCGAGGGCTGCCTCGAGGAGATTGCGGCACCCGTGTTCCATCAACCGGGCGAATCGCGCAAGTCGTTGACGATTCCGATAGTCGACCAGGGACTCGCCCATCGCCGTCTTGAAACTGCGAGCGAGGTGCCCTGGACTCACGAGGAGCCGATGGGCGAGTGCATCACCGCTGATTCGCGGATTCGCCTCGAGCTCCATCAACGTGCGTCGGACGAGGTTGGGGCGCGTGGGTTTGCGTTCGGGCCTCGCTGGTGCTTCTGCCGTCCCTTGAATGGCAGCCGCCCTCGCTAGCAGGCTGCAAAACACCGCTGTCTGGAGTTGGCGATCGGGGTCGAACGGGTTTCTCGTGAGTGCGGCGTCGTTGTACATGACTCCGACCAACTCACCATTGGACACCAGCGGCGTGATGGCGACCCAGCCCTGACCGATAACCCGCATTTTACCCCGGCTCGAGGTGAGGTGCTGCAGGGATGCTTGGTACTTCCAAAGCGCGCCTCGCCGGTGCAGCTGGCAGAGTTCCGCGTAGTCGCCAGGGTGACACTCGTGGGCGAACCCGTGTTCATCCGTCGTGCGCCCCTCTTCGTTGGTGCCCCACGTTCCGCGAAGCACGACGCGCGACGCACGTCTCTCCGCCAAAAATAGGCTCACGCGTTCGAGGCCGATCACGTTTCGCGCAGCTTCGATGGCATTGCGGCAAAGCTGCGCGGGGTCGGTCTTCGGCGACACCGCGTCGATCGTCACGAGCAATTGCGCGAGTCGACGCGCCTCGTTGATCCCGTTGGCCACGCCGTCTGCGTGGTCTCTGGGGGAGATAGTGCCGCCTTCGACGCTGTCGAGAGAGCCGGTCATATGCCTCGAAGGTTCATTTCATAGCGCAGCTCGAATGGCGCGTCCCCCGAGTGCGTGGCTCGCGCGGGTTTCTTCCCACGGCCGTGCAGGCCTTTTAGCCTCGGGGACCGCACATCACGCTCCCGGCGGCGGGTTGGCGGCGATTCAGTCGGACATTTAGGCATGCGGTCGTGGGGCATTGGGCGGGCCGGCGTCGCACGTGACGGTGTTTGGGGGGTGGCGGAGCTGCGCTTCGAAAGGTGATGCAGGCGTGGACACGTTGCCGGCTGCGGTCAGCTGAGGGTACCGAGAGGTGTGTCCCCGAAGGATGGACGCCGACTCGCCGCTGGGGTGGGTTTTGCTTCGGATGTGGCCCACACGGCACGCGATTTAAAGCACGCTCCCTCGACCCATGGCTCGCACCTTCGCGATTGGCGACATTCACGGTGACACATCGGCGCTCTTTTTGTTGATGAGTCGGCTGCCGATGCTCGGCCCTGACGATACGCTGGTCTTTCTCGGCGACGATTTGGACCGTGGTCCCAATTCCGCGGGGGTAATCGAATGGCTCATGGCGTTGCCAGGCCAGACGCGTGCGAAGGTCGTGTGTTTGCGCGGCAATCACGAAGACGCGTGGCTTCGCGTGATCGACGAGGGCTGGGACGCGTTCATTGCGCCGCGTCCGAATGGGTGTCTCGAGACCTTGCGAAGCTTCTCGCGAGTCCCCTGTGCGCCGGAGGACGAACCCACGAGAGACGAGGAACGAGCGCTCTACAACGGTGCCTTCTTCCCGCCGGCTGTGGTCGAGTGGATGCGCAATCTGCGCTACTGGTACGAGGATGAGCATGCGATTTACGTGCACGCAGGGCTCATGGAAAAGGGCGGAGTCTTCTTGCATCCGAGCGAGACGGAGCCCAAAGTCGCCCTCCTCTGGTTACGGGACGAGCGCTTTTTTCGTGAGTATCGCGGAAAGCGTGTGGTGTTCGGCCACACGCGCACGGAGTTCTTGCCCGAGGAATTGAGCGGCTACACCCCGGAAGATCCCACGGATCTCTGGGCTGGTCCGTGTTGTATCGGTGTCGACACGGGCGCAGGTTGTGGCGGATTTCCGTCTGCCTGTCAGCTTCCCGAGGGGCACGTTTACGAGTCGCGCTAGCGCGACCGTGCACGCGCCTCCGTCGAGCTTTCGATCGATACGACGCAAACGTTTGCGCTGCCGTCCAACGCGCGCCCGAAGGGGGTCCGAGCATCGACGGGGCTCACGACGAGCCTGCCCCCTTCCGGCGGCTTCGGAATGATGGCGCCGCGCGTCAGCGGGCGTCCCGATTGAGCGCTTTCCACGGAGACCACCACGTCCAGCCCCGCGATGGAATAGCCGTGGTACGACGCGCCGCGAGTGCTCTCGGGAGCCGTCGGACATTCGATGCCGTCCGAGCCGAGGGCAACGGCGAGCTGCGTATTGGGATCGATGCTGCTCGGTTGACCATCCCACGCAAATCTCGGGTCGTTCGGTTGTCCCACTGCTACGGCAAGGCAACGGCACGTCGCCGGGATGGGGCTCGCGAGGTGAAGCCCGGCGCGAGCGCCGAAGAGTGCCTTGGGTGCATCGGATACGACCGCGTCGTCAGTGCCTTGCGGCGTCGAAGAGACCGTCGGCACTGGCGCCGTCTTGCGTTGCTGGTCGACGCGTTGGGGTGATGTCTCGCCGGTGGAATTGGTGCCTTCGAACTCGATGTTTCCATCCGTCGTGACGTCGTTCGGACCCGCAGCGGACACCTGCGCATTTGCCGATGCTTGGCACCCCAACGCGATCACACCAAAAAGCACGATGACCCTGGACATGAGAGCACTTTCGCCCAGGTACGGTCCGACGGCAATCCCGAGGTGGCGTACCTCGGCCATTTCGGTTGGACAGAGCAGGCGATCCGAAGGGACGAGTTTCATCCCGTCCCTTTCGGAGATTGGCGCATTCAGGGGTTGGCGCGACCTGATTTCCCGCGCAATTCCGCAAGACGACGGGAGATGTCGTTCGCGATCGTCTCGAAAGTGGGTTCGTCGCGCACCACGCTCGAAATGAGAGCCTTCCACGTCTCGAACGACCAATGAGCGGAGCCGTTTCTCGTCCCAACCGTTCGTCGGGTGTCCCGACATGTTGATCGTGGCTCGATAGAGCACGACGTCCACGTCCACTGGTGGTGGCTCGTAGTTCGGGACTGCTCGTTCGTAGGCTCCCAAGATATAGTCCGTGCGCAGATCGACCGGCACCTTGCGGTTGATTGCTAGTGCCGCACGGGCTTTCGCGTAGGCCAAGTCGTAGGGGAATCGGCGCTTACGCTGGGAAATTTCTCGCTTCAGCCACAGGAGGCCGGGACGTTCGTCGTTGCGAAACACACGCGGGTGCATCGAGTCGACGAGCAAGAGCAAGGGTACGGCTTGGCCGAGTTCGCGTAACAGGTACGCAAGGTGGTAAGCAACGATGCCGCCGTAGGAATGACCGGCGAGGACGCACGGACGATTCCCGATGGCTCGCGTCCACTCCTTGGCGCAGCGCTCTGCGAGGGATTCGACGGTAGAGTAGCGGATGGGTTCTCCGTCGGAGCCTTGGTGCGCGTAGGCGTACACGGGCTGCTCCTTCGGAAGGACTTGATTGAGGAGATCGACGCCGCGATCGCCATGTACGAAGAGGAACGGAAGGCGTCGATCGCCGTCGTGCATGCACACGAGGCCCGTGAATCCGCCGAGGTCTTTGCGCATGGACGGCGGTGGCCGTACGGACTTGGGCGCTTCTTCGACGACGAGGCTATCGCCGATTGCGGCGGCGAGTTTGTCGAGCGTGTTGCACTCGATGAGTCGCGCATATCCGAGAGAAAGGCCAAAGAGCTCGTTGAGCTGCTCGGCAAACAGCACCAAAATGAGCGACTCGATCCCCTGCGCCGAGAATGGAACGTCCGTCGCGATCTTCGTCGTGGGGAGGCCGGAAACCTTGGACAAGACGCGCTTGAGCCGTTCCGAGACCGACGTCGTGGCGTCTGGCGGATAGGTGGACCCCCCTCGCACCTTCGTATTCGTCTGAGGCGCAGCGGCCACGGCTGCTTCCGGCGAGGCCTGAGGAGCGTCGACCCAATAGCGGTTCCGTTCGAAGGGATACGCCGGTAGCACTGGCGTCGTGACGCGCTGTGTGCGCCCGCCCGAGAAGTCGATCTCGTATCCCTGCGTCCAGAGTTGCAGCGGAACCCGCTCCAACAAATCGCCGTCGCGCACCGACGCCGCGCGTCCCGTCGGCAAGATGGCGAGACAGCGGTGCCGTTTCGCTTCCGTAATCTGCGTGCGGAGCAAAGCCGTGAGTGCGGTTCCCATGCCGAGCTCGATTCCGATGAGGGGTGACCGGCGGAGCAGGGTCTTTGCTGCCGCACGGAAATTCACGCAGGCTCGCAGTTGAGCGGACCAAAAGTCCGGGCTCGTCGCGTCCTCGGGACGCAGCCACTCTCCCGTCACCGCGGACACGATGGGAATTTGCGGCGCGCGGAACGAGAGCTTCGCGAGCTCCGCGCAGAAGGGCTCGACACAGGAGTCCATCAGTGGCGAATGCACGGCGACGCGAATTGGCGTGGGTTGATGTCCGATGCCGAGGTCGTCGAGTTTTGCCTGAAATGCCTCGATGGGTTCGGGCTCGCCGCTCAACAAGCAGAGCTCTTGGGCGTTGTCGCAGGCAAGTGTCACGTCTTCTGGCAAGTGTGGACGGAGAACGTCTGCGCTGGCGCGCACGATGATGGCGCGTCCGCTCGGCGTGCGCTGCATGAGCGTGCCGCGGTGATACACCGCACGAACGGTGTCTTCTGCCGTCAGAATGCCGCCCGCGTACGCGGCGGTCCATTCGCCGAGGGAGTGTCCGAGAAGGACTGACGGACGGAGCCCTTTGGCGCTCAGGGTATCCGTCATGGCCATGGACAAGCAGAGAACCGCGAGCTGCGCTTTCGCATTGTCGGCCATGAGCTCGGGATCGGCGTCCGCGCTCTCGTACCAGCCCATGAGGTCGAAGTGGAGCAAATCCGAGGCAAGTGCCGAGTGAGCGCGAAGCCTTTCGGCGAAACTGACGTCGCCCGCGACGAGCCCATGGAGCCGATTGGGCATGAGGCTTCCTTGGCCCGGGAAGACGAAAGCGAGCTCGGGGTTGCCTTCGACGACGTTACCGGTGACCCATTCGGAGCTGTCGCCCAGTTTGTGTGCCGCATCGGCGAAGCTCGAGACACGAATCGCTCGTCGTTCTTCGAACTGTTTGCGCCGTTCCCGCAGCGTTACTGCCACGTCGGTGAGTGGGTATGGCGCAACGTCACCCGTAATCTGCTCGGTGAACCAGGTGGCGAGCTTCGCCGTATAGCGATCCAATGCCGGTGCGCTGCGTGCCGAGAGTTGAAGAACCGTGGGTGAGCTTTCGTGAACGTCGTAGTCGTTGCGGGGTTGCAGGTGCTCTTCGAGCACCACGTGAGCGTTGGTTCCGCCAATTCCGAACGAGCTTACGGCAGCGCGGCGCGGATGGTCGCTCGAAGGCCAATCCTGGCTCTCGCCCAGGACGAAAAAGGCGTCGCTTCGAGGCGGAGTTGCGGATTTCCGGACTCGAAGTGTGCCGTCGCCGGCAAGGTTCGATGCTTGAGCGCGAGGAGCGCACGGAGAAGACCCGCGATGCCAGCTGCGGCGTCGAGGTGTCCGACGTTGCCTTTGACGGAACCGAGGCAGCAGAAGCCGTTGCGTGCCGTGGATTCTCGAAAGGCACGCGTGAGTGCTTCGACTTCGATGGGGTCACCCATCGGAGTGGCGGTGCCATGGCCCTCGACGTACCCGACCGTATCTGCGGTGATCTGTGCCAACGCCTGCGCCATGGCGATGACCTCGGTTTGCCCCTGCACACTCGGTGCAAGATAGCTGACCTTGCCGTGGCCATCGTTGTTCGTGGCGGCGCCTCGGACGATGCCGAGGATGGGATTCTCGATCGCGCTCGGCGTCGGCGAGCCGTTTCAGCGCGACGACTCCAGCGCCGTTGCCGAAGACCGTTCCACACGCTTTGCCGTCGTAGGGGCGGCAATACCCGTCACGCGAGTAGATTGCGCCCTCTTGATAGAAGTAGCCGCTGCGCTGAGGGATCGTGATGCACACGCCTCCGGCAAGGGCCATGTCGACTTCGTAGTTGACCAAGCTTTGGACCGCCATGGACACGGCGACCAAGGACGTGGAGCACCCCGTCTGCACGTTGATGGCGGGGCCGTGGAGATCGAGCTTGTATGCGACACGGCTCGGTAGAAATGCCGGATCGTTCTGCACCATCAACGCAAACGAGCCAGGCCGACGCAGCCGGAGGAACTCTTCGAGCGCAGGGCGATCCGGGATCAGGTTGTTGTAGAGGTAGCTGCTCAGAAACGAACCGCCCCACACACCAATGGTCTGCTTGTGTCGACCATGGGCATAGCCTGCTTGCTCCAGCGCGTGCCAGCAGAGCTCGAGCCAAATTCGATGTTGCGGATTCGATTTGCGCGGCCTCGTTGGGGGTGAAATCGAAGAAGTCGGCATCGAACTGTTCGATGTTCGACAAGAGGCCGCGAGCGCGAAGGTAATTCTTCGGAAATGGAGCGCCGTTCGTGTTCGACTGCGCCGGAGGCTCGAGCTCGTCGTCTCTCGAGATCGTGTCGCGACCGAGCCGAATGTTCTGCCAGAATGCGTCGAGATCGTCCGCGCCGGCGAAACGCCCCGCAGCGCCGACGACGGCAATCGCTTGCCCCTGTTCGTTCTCGCCGTCCGTGCTCATGACTCGACGACCTCGTCCACGGTGCGAACGGACCGTAGCGGTCGAGGCTCGATTCCCTGTTTGGCGTGGTGGGCGGCGAGCTGCGTCGAGAGCACGAAGCAGAAGATCATGTTGTCGCGATAGCCTACCTGATCGGGAACGCCCTGCTCGAACTTGCTCAGGAAGCGCTCTACCATCTTGGGCTCGAAGAGACCCACGTTATCGAGCGCAGCGCGACTCAAGTGGTTGCGTCCGAGCTCGCCCAGTTTTCCGTCCGGGAAGAACGCCTTCAAATCCGGCGCCTGATACGGCTGTTTCGGTCGGTCGACGATGCTCTCGGGAAGCTCCGAGCGGTAGGCTTCGCGGAGCAGGTGTTTCTGCGAAAGCAGCGGAAGCTTGAGCTTGTCGGGAAGATGGAAGACCCACTCGACGACCGTTGGATTGAGGAACGGGTACCTGCCTTCGATCCCATGCGCGAGGCTCATTCGGTCTGCCTGTGACGACAGGAGATAGCCCTGGAGCAGCGTTCGCATCTCGAGGTACTGATTGCGCTGCAGGAGACTCCAGCGGTCCCAATCCTTCGGGAGAATCGCCGTGATGCGATCGGTGAGGAACGCGTCGTCCACCTTGGGGCGCACCTCCGAGCGGAGATAGTTCACGAGGATGCGGTTGTTGTGCACCCGCAGATTGAGCCCGAGCAGCACGTTGTCGTAGCTGTTTAGGAAGCCCTCGTAGAACATCCGCATCAAGCCGAATTGCTTGCCGTCCCGATAGTGGGCCAGGTGAGGATAGAGCGTGCGAATGAGTTGTGGTCGGAGGTTCGAAGTGGGGTGCTTTGCCCAAAATTTGAGGAGCTTGAGCTCCTTGAAGGCATCGTAGCCCCAGAGGATCTCGTCGGCGCCTTCGCCCGTCAGCACGACGCGAATGCCAGATTCTCGCACGTGCTCAGCGAGCAGGAGCAGCGGAACCGGCGCCGTTCGAAAGATGGGGCGTTCCCCATGCCAAATCGCACGTTCGAAGTGGCTCTCGATGTCCTTGTAACCCACGGTCAACGTGAAGCGATCGGTCTTGAGCCGCTCGGCCATCACAGCCTGGTAAGCGGACTCGTCGAATGCTGCGTCGGAAAAGGCGATCGAGAAGGTCTTGAATCGATCGGTTCGCAGCCGATCGGTGAGCAGTGCCGTGACCGAGGAGTCGATCCCACCGCTGAGATAGGCGCCGACGGGCACGTCACTGCGCAAGCGAAGGGAAACGGCTTGAGTGAGTCGCTGTTTCAAGCCCTCTTTGGCGTCTTCGAAGTCCGTTACGGGGCGTTCGGGCGGTGTATCGCCCAGCTGATGGTAGCGGTGGGTCCGCTGATTGCCGTTGGCGTCGAAAACGACGCATGTTCCTGCTTCCACGCACTCGATGTCGCGGTAGACCGTTCTCGTGCCCAGGGTGTTCCAAAAGAGCCCGTGCTCGACCACGCCGGTCGGACACAGTTCCCGGGAAAGGCCGGCAATCGTGTCGTAGGCTTTGAGTTCCGAGCTGAACCAAAGCGCGCCCTGGTGTTTCCGGAAGTAGAGCGGGCGCACGCCATAGCGGTCGCGACCCGCGAAGAGCTGACGTCGTTCGCCGTTCCAAAACAAGAAGGCAAATTGCCCGTTCAGCTTCGGCAGGGCCTCGAGTCCCCAGTGGAGCAGGGCCTTCAGCAGGACCTCGGTATCGCTATTCGTTCGAAAAGTTTCGCCGAGCGTCTTCAGTTCCTCGCGGATTTCGAGATAATTGAAGACCTCTCCATTGAACGAGAGGACGTGTTTCCCGTAGACGAACGGCTGATGTCCTTCGGCGACGTCGATGATGGACAGCCGCACATGGCCCAGTCCTACCTCGGGCGTCACGTAGGTTCCGTAACCGTCGGGGCCGCGATGCTGCAGGGAGGACAGCATTTTTTCCAAGGCTGCCCTCCGCGCCAATGGTTCCAATGTGCCAGCCAAAATACCCGCAACTCCGCACACTTGATGCTCTCCGAAGCTTCTGGTCCGAGTCGGGGCACGAAAGCGCGCAGCGGTCACCGGACCAAGCACAACCTAACATGCACACTGCGTATTTGGAAGGATCCGCCGCGGAGAGCTCTGGTAAAGTGCAAGGCTCCCCGAAGGGCGGGTCCCTTCGTCGGTTTGTGAAGGCACGTTTATGTTGGAACCAGAAGAGATCCGTCTCGCTCTCACCGCTTTCGTAACTCGCAACTTCAACGTGACCGAGGCGGACATCGACATGGACCGCTCGCTCATCGATCAGGGAATCATCGATTCCTTCGGTCTCGTCGAGATCACGGCGTTCATCGAGCAAAAATTCAACGTCAAGGTTCGCGAAGAGGACATGACGCGGGAGGCCTTTGGCTCAATGAACAAGATGGCCCGTTTCGTTTCAGCACGTCATGCGGCGGGGGTGTAAATGGAAAAGCGATGTACGTCATGTATCCTTTCGGCTCGTGTTCCAGGGATCTCTTTCGACGAACAGGGCGTTTGAGCTTTTGCCGCGACACCCTCTATTTTACTAGCGAGCAGAGCGCCATCGAGCGTGCCCGCGGCCAGATCGCGGAGCTATTCGCGAAAAAGACCCGTCCTTACGATGCCGTCGTGTGTAACAGCGGGGGCAAGGACAGCACGTATACCCTGAAGCTCGCGGTGCAGCGTTATGGCTTGAAGGTCCTGTCCTTTACCTTGGACAACGGCTTCATTTCGGAGCGCGCCTTTGCGAACATTCGCACGGTCGTCGACAATCTCGGCGTCGATCACATCACGATTCGACCCTCAGCGAAATTCTATCGCTCCGTCATCCGCGCTTCGGCGCTTCATCCCATTTATCCAGACCAAACCAGCGTCAGAATTTCGGCTGGATGCAATTCGTGCATTTCGTTGGTCAATACCCTGGCCTTGAAGATCGCGATCGAGAAGGGAATCCCGATCATCCTCGCGGGCTTCACTCTGGGGCAAATCCCGACGAACGCCATCGTCTTCCGGAACCATTTCCGATTCTTCGCGGAGAGTCGCAAGCCCAGCATGGACCGGCTCCGCGAGATCGTGGGCGACGAGATAGACGATTACTACGGCATCTCCGACGAGGTGCTCGATCGGGTTACGTCCTATCCACACAACGTGAACCTGCTCTGCCTCGAGAGCATCACCGAAGACCAAATCGTAAAAGAGGTGGAGCCTCTCGGTTGGCAGCGTCCGCATGACGTGGACGGCTGCTCGTCCAACTGCAAGCTCAACACCTTCAACAATTACGTTCACGAGCAAAAGAACGGATATAGCCCTTACGAGTTCGAGTTGAGTCAGCTCATCCGTAAGGGCCTCATGTCGCGTGAGGAAGCGCTCTCGAAGGTCCAGGACCAACCCCGGCAGTACCTAACCGTGCTGGCGGACTCTTTGGATCTCAACACCGAAGATCGGAAGAGCCTGGGTATTTGAGCCTCGAACACGATTATGGGCATTCGATCGCGCGGAAGTCTCTTGTCGTTCGTCGGAGCGGTGCTCGCGCCGCTCGTCTCGCTCACCTCGGGCTGCAAAGGGCAGCCTGAGCCCATCGATCCGCTTTCCATGCAGCTTTCGAAGCAGCTGCGCGGCGAGGTCTATCGGCGTCCCGGTGCAGCCTATGCGCTCCCGTATCGTCTCTTCGTTCCACAGGGGTACGACGCGGCCCGAAGCTACCCACTCGTGCTCTATCTCCACGGTGCGGGGGTTTGGGGGGAAGACAACGTTCGACAATTGACGACCCACGTGGCCGAGCTTACGTCGACGAAGCGGCAAAGCAAAGATTCCGCGTTCGTCCTCGTCCCGCAGTGTCCGAAGGGCGATGAATGGGTGAACCGCCACGACAAGCCGCCCTTCCACAACTACGAGCAATCCAAGGTGCCCGAGTCTCTCGCGTCGGTGCTCGTCTTCGAGGTTCTCGATTGGTTGAAGCAGACCTATTCCATCGATCCGCGACGGATCTACGTGACGGGATACTCCATGGGTGGGTCGGGGACCTGGGACTTCGTCACGCGCCATCCGGGCGTATTCGCCGCAGCCGTACCTGTCACTGGTGTGAGCGATCCGCGCCGCGCGGAAGCCATTGCGACGCTCCCGGTGTGGGCGTTCCACGGTGAAAAAGATCCCGTTTCCCCCGCGTCGAACACCCGAGAGATGGTCGAGCGACTGCGCTCCCTCGGCGCGCCCGTTCGTTACACGGAGCTTGCCGGCGTGGGCCACGACAGCGACAGAGCCGTCTATTTCGACGACGCCGTATACACCTGGCTGTTCTCGCAATCGAAACCCGAGTGATTCGTTACTCGACGACGCGCGCGTTCGCGCGGCACCCGGCGCATTGCGCTTGCCGAGCGTTGTCGTCAGTCGTCACGTGGTCGACGCGCGCGTTTGATTGCGTCTGCGTCGGCCCCGTCGTCAGTTTTCCCGTGGTCGACGCGGGCGTTGGGCCGCAGCTGCGCGACGTAATTCCGCGCGGGATCGGACGTTCTCGAGCCCGCTCGTCACCGCGGCGCCCTGACCAGCAAGGGACTCAGAAAGCATTGTCGCGAGATTCGAGATCGTCGCGGCCTCGAAGAGGCGAACGAGCGGCACCTCCACGTTGTACTGACGGTGAATGCGTCCCACCAATTGGGCCACCATGATCGAGGTGAGGCCCGATTCGAACAGATTGTCGAAGATCCCGAGATTGGAATTGCCCATGAGCTCCGTGGCTTGAGAATACAACCAGTGCTCGACTTCGCTCCGCGGGGCGACGCGGGGTTCGTTGGTTTTTGACTCGATCTGTGGGGTCGGTAGCGCCTTGCGATCGACCTTGCCGTTGGAATTCAAGGGCAATTCTTCGAGCCGGAGGAAGCGATCGGGCACCATGTATGCAGGCAAGTGTGCGGCGAGTAAGCGTCGCAGCTCCGCGTCGCCGAGCTTGCCAGTTCCGTCGGAGCCGCCGATCGCGACGTACGCAACGAGGCGTGCATCGAGCGTTCCTTGCGGATGAACGATCACCGCAGCCTTACGGATCCCCTCGATGCGTTCGAGGGCGGCTTCGATCTCACCGAGCTCGATGCGTTGTCCGCGGAGCTTCACTTGGTGATCGAGCCGACCGAGGAAGAGGATGTTCCCGTCGGGGCAGTGACGAACCAAGTCCCCCGTGCGATAGAGGGTTGCGTCGGCCTGTCCCGAGAATGGATCGGCGACGAAGCGTTCGCGCGTCAACTCGGGGCGATTCACGTATCCGAGCGCCACCTGGACGCCGCCGATGTAGAGCTCACCTGCGACGCCGAGGGGAACCGGGGCGGCTTCAGGATCGAGCACGTAAAGCTGGGTGTTTGCGATGGGCTTGCCGATGGGAACCGGTGAACGGTTCACGTCGTCTGACGTGTCCCAGATGCTGACGTCCACCGCTGCTTCCGTAGGACCGTAGAGATTGATGAGCCGCGCGGAAAACGCGCGCGCAAAACGTTCGACGAGCGGCGTGTTGAGTGCTTCGCCACTCGCGACCACCAAGCGTAAGCTTTGGCACTTCGAGGATTCCGGATGCTCGAGGAACGCTCCCAACATCGATGGTACGAAGTGGAGACACGTCACCTTGCGATCTCTGGATCAGCCGACAGAGCGCGAGGGGATCGCGATGCACCCCGGGCGGCGCGATCTCGAGGGTGGCACCGATGAAGAGTGGCCAGAAGAACTCCCAGGTGGAAACGTCGAAGGAGAACGGAGTCTTCTGCAACACCACGTCGTTTTCCGTGAGCTGCAGGGCTTCTTGCATCCAAAGGATGCGATTTCTGACGCCTCGGTGGGTGTTTGTAGCGCCCTTGGGGCGACCCGTGGAGCCCGAAGTAAACAACGTGTAAAGGGCGTCTCGCGGCACGGCGTGCGCTACGGGGGCCGAGTCATCCTTCGGCAGCGTATCGACGTCGATGACGAGATGAGCGCGCCCGAGCCCGCGACAACGCTCGGCGATGGGCGCATGGGTCAACACGAGAACGGGCTCGGCGTCCTCGAGCATGTTGGCGAGGCGCGAGTCCGGATAGTCCGGATCGAGGGGCACATATACGGCTCCCGCGAACAGCGTGCCGTAAATGGCGACGACCATCTCGAGGGAGCGCTCCATGGCGATCCCGATGTGTTGTCCGGGAAGGACGCCGGCATTGCGGAGCAGCGAAGCCACGCCGCGCGCCTTTCGCTCGAGCGCGCCATAGGTCAGGCTTCGATCACCGAACCGAAGCGCGACGCGATCCTCGCATCTCGCGGCGCGCTCGAGGAAGAGCTCGTGCATGAGAGCCGGGCCGGGATAGGTCGTGTTCGTGGCGTTCAATCCGTGAAGGACGAGCTCACGTTCGGCATGGTGAAGTAAATCGAGTTTTCTTGCGGCGACGGTGTGTGCGCGCTCTGCCGTCAATGCCGCTTCGAGGAGCGTCAGGTAATTCTTCGACAGCCGTTCGATGGTTTCAGGAAGGAACAGTTCCGTCGCATACTCGAGCTGCGCTTGGTAGCGATCGCCGTCCTGCCAAAGGGTGAGGAATACGTCGAGCTGTGTGCCCGCGGCGTATCCCTTCTCGGCTTCGACGTCGAGCCCCTCGAGCTCGAGCTGCATCGGCGGTTCGAAGGTGAATCCCGCTTGAAAGAACGGATTACGGCTCGGATCGCGCGGGGGACGCAGGGCGGCCACGATGGACTCGAGGCCGAGCTCCTGGTTTCGGTGGTGCCCGAGCATGGTCGTTCGGATCTGACCCAAGACGTCCGAGAACGTGGCCTCTCTCGAGATCTCGACGCGCAGGGGAAGATTGTTGACGAAGGCGCCAACGGTGCCTTGTTGCTCGAGCCTTCGACGGTTGGGGAATGGAACTCCAAGCGTTACCCCTTCGGCGTTTCCGTACCGTGCGAGGGTGATTGCCCAAGCCGTGAGCAGCACCAGGAAGGGTTTTTTTGCCGTTGCTTCGCAATAACGATGGATGTGCGAGGTGAGGCTGGGGGACACCTCGAAGCGCTTCACGGCTCCACGGTGGGGCATCGTGAGCGGTCGCTTGTGATCTTCGGGTAACACCAGTGGCTCGAAGGCGCGTCCGATGTGGCCTTCGAAGTACTTCCGGCAGCTCTCTGCGGCCGAGCTTTCGAGCCACTTCTGTTCGAAGGCCGCAAACTCGGTGTAGGGGCGCGCGCTGACGTCGCTCGCGTCACGTTCCTCTCGCGGCTCGGATTCGCCGAGTCGGGCTCGGTAGAACTTCGAGAGATCTGCGGCCAAGATCCCCTTCGACTCGAGATCGACGATGACGTGATGGAGCGTCCAGATCAGCAGATGCGAGCCGTCGGGTTGCGTGAAAACGCGGACGCGAAAGAGCGGCCCCCGATCGAGCCGAAAGGGTTGCGTCAGGCTCGCGACGACCCTCGGGTGGTCGAAGTCGAGGGGTTCCGTCGAGGACTCCGTGACGAAGTCCAGCGGGAGCTCGGTATGAACGATCTGTTGCAACTGGCCTTCACGCTGTTCGAAGGTCGTGCGCAACGCCGCGTGACGCCGAGCGAGATCCTCGAAGGCGAGCCTCAGTGCCGACTCGTCGAGTCGCCCCTTCAAACGGAACAGGCACGGAACATGGTAAGCGGTCGTCTCCGGGACGAGCTGCTGAACCAACCAGAATTGCCTTTGAATCGTCGAAGCCGGCGCAATGGTGCCAAGGTTCATGGGAGCCGTAGCAGCATACGCCAGTCGATGCGTACAGCAAGCTCAGGTGATGGGTGCTGCCGTCTCGACGTCCTTTGGTTGCTGCGGGCCCTTCGGGGGACCCCAAGGGAACCAGCGACGTAACCGCATGCTCGGCCGCTCGATGGTGACGGAGCTCAGCTTGGCCATCGCGAATAGGATTGGCAAGGTCACGCCGAGGAGTGCAATGGGGGAGAGGAGCGGTGCCCTTTGGGGGCTCGGGAGCAATAGCGGAATCGCCGTGAATAGCGGCAGATTGAAGAGGTAGACGGCGTAGCTCAGCTCGCCTGCTACGCGCAAAGGTGGGCTCGCGAGCAGCCGCGAAAGCAGCGTTTTCTTGGAGCCGTCGAGCGCCGCAACGAGCAAAGCTCCCGACGCCACGGCGATCACGCTGTAACCGCCAATGACCGTCAGGGCCGAGAGCTCGTCGATCCCGCGCCCCAGCACCCAAAGCGCGCCGAGCAGGAAGACAGCGAACGCGCCACTTTGGTGCGCGTTTCGAGCGAGCCAAGCCCGGGCGCGTGGCTCCTTTCTCGCGATGGCCAAGAGTGTGCCGACGATGATCGGATCCATTCTCGTGAAGGTGAGAAAATAGATCGAGCGAGCGGGCACGTGTGCCACGAGAAGACCAAGGCGGAGCAAAGGTAAGGCGAGCAACGTAACGACGAGGGCCTTCGCCAGGGTACGACGCGGCACCATTCTGAGGAGAAAGGGCCAAGCCAGGTAGAAGTGGATCTCCACACAGAGCGACCACACGGGTTGGAGCGCCCCTTCGAGGAGCTGGTTCGTCGCGACCATCCACAGGTTGCCCGTGTATGACCAAAGCCAGGGCAGCTGATCGCGGCCTCGCTCGATCGATTGCTCGAGCGGCTCGGTCGCGGAGGCGTAGGAGAGCAGCCAGGGCCCAAGGGACAGGTAAAGCGCGAGAAACACCCAGTAGAGCGGAACGACGCGTAGCAGGCGGCGAGCGAAAAAGGCCCGGTAATAGTTCGTGGCCTTGGGTTTCTCGAGGAGGATGCTCGTGATGAGGAAGCCGCTGAGGACGAAGAAGACGTCGACACCGATCCAACCCGTCGCGAGGATTCGTCCAAGCCACTTCCCCGGTCCCTCGAGCTCGGGGAGGCCGGCGACGCGCGCAAAGTGATAGACGACGACGGCGAGGGACGCTGTGCCGCGCAGGCCGTCGAGCGCGGCAAGTCGGGTGTTCTCGTCGAACCCCGATGCTTTTTCCGCTGCAGCTTTCGGTGTTTCCGACGCTAGCTCGGTGACCTCGGTGGATGCCGTCCGGCGCTCGTGTTCGAGTTGCTCGGCAATCATCGCTTCGCGCGCCCATGCCGCGGCTAGTGCGCTGTGCTCGCGGAAGCCGGGGAGGGAAATATCGGGTGAGTGGCACCTCGACGCCGGTACGAAAGACGAAGGCGAGCGCGAAGAGCCCCAAGAACGAGAGAACCAACAGGATGACGAATTGAACGGGCGCCGCGAGTGCCGTTACCGTGACGATCCCCCACAAGCTCGACAGGTACGGGATTTTGAACAGGAATGCAGCGAACGTGAAGGGCGCCACCTTCGCGAGCAAGAGAAGGGTTCGCGAAAGGAGCTTGGAGGGGACGCTCGAGAGTTCCCGGCGCGTTACGACGGCGACGACGGCGCTCGTCGAGAGTAATGCCACGGCGGGGTAACCGAGGAGCTTCACGGCGGTGACATGAATGCTGAGGGAGTGCGTCGCTGCGGCGAAGACGGCGAGTGCCGCCGCTCCAAAGACGGTGACTCGGGGCGCGCGCTCGAAAAGCCACGCGCGCGAACGCTCGGTGCGGAGTCCAAGGGACGCGAGAGCGCCGAGCACGAACGGTTCCGCACGCGTGAGCGGAAAGGCGTAGATGAAGTACGGCCACGGATGCCGAAGGGAGAGCACTCGCGTCACCTCGCAGGCGGCGACGAGTAGAAGGAGCGTGAGCCAACGAGCCCTTCCGCGCAGAAATACCAAACATGCGCTGACGACGAGGGTGGCTTTTAGTCCGACTCCGATGGCAAAGAGCGCTTCGAGCGCCGCACCAATGCCCTTACCGCTCGTGGCAAGGTACAGATCGGCGGAAACGGTCCACAGAAATGGACTCGGCGCGCCGCGCGCTTCCGTCAGGGTTTCGAAGGGACGGAGCGGGGGAAGTGAAGGCAGCGCGTGGCTCAGCAACCACGGCAGCGCGAAAAGATAGAGGGCGAGGAACGCGAAGTAAATGGGAAGGACGCGTCGAGCACGGTGTTCGAGGTACGAAATCCAGGCGCCCGCGCCGTGCGCGCGACGCCGGAGTAGACTCTCCGCAGTGAGATAGCCCGCGATGACGAGGAAGAGATCGGTGCCGAACCATCCGGGCTGAATGATTCGTCCGAGGTGGTTTCCCGCGCTCGTAGGGAGCTGCAGAAATGCCATGTGCGAGGATACGAGCAGCAGCAGGGCGACAGTGCGAAGCCCCTCGAGCCCAATGGACCAGTGCCGCGAATTTCCGTTGGCGCCCCCGTTGCTTGACGCGTCCACGCGCCCATCGAGTGACGCGTCCACGCGCCCATCGAGTGACGCGCCGGCGCGAGTTTCGTCAGGCGGCGGCACCGCAAAGGCGCGACGCCAAGCGAGGAACCCCGAGGGCGTCGGGGCGGGGGCAGGTGGCGTCGCGTCGGCGGCGTCGGAGCTTCGAGTCCCGGCCATGGTTTCGGCAACGTACACAAGTTGCGCGATCCAAAGCAAGCCGCGACGCCTTCATCACAGTATTGTGAACGTCTAGAACGCGCGGCCCACGATGGTTTTGAGGATCCACTGCTGCGGTGTGGCGTCCGTCAATGAGCGACCGAAGCCGATGTTGAGCTCCCAATCCTCTTCGTCGTCTTCCTTTGCCGTGACAGCTCCGTGGTTTGGATCGGTGGGTGCGGCTGGCGGTGGCTCTGGCAAAACCGTGTGCGGTTCTGCCAAATCGAACGTGAGAAAAAGCAGATGGCTCTGCTCACTCACGGGACTTACGGACGTCAAAAGGCCGAGCCCTGCGTAGTACTCGGCGCCAATCATGAAGCCGCGTTGAGTATTGAAGCCAATCTTGCCGCCGGGTTCGAGATCGGGGCGAAACTTCTCGCTGCCCGAGAGCGCGTATCCGAAGATGGGATTGACGTCGAATAGCCAGGTGCCGTTGTACCAACCGATGATGGGGCGAAATTCGTTGGCCCAGCCTTCCGCCTCGATGGCGCGCGGAACCTTGCCGATTTCGGCGTTCAAACCGAAGAAGAACTTACCCGTGTAACGTTTCGGAACGACGAATTTGGTGCGCAGCTTGAACCCGGAAAAACGGTATTCGCCGTCGCGGTTCATCATGTTCTGCAGGTAAGCGCCGACCTCGAGGAACTCAGTGATGCCGAGAGCGGGCTCGAGGGTGAGCCGCAACGCGTGATGCGGAACCTCTTGCCCTTCGTATTCCGGTGTCTTCTGTCCGGCAAAGGTGTAGTTCGTGTGCAGCTCGAGCCCGGGTTGCCAGGGTCGATTGACTTCGGCCTCGTAGAATCTGGATCTCGAAGAGATCGAGGGCGTGGGCCGGCGATGCATGGAAGAGAGCGCCGAGCGCGATGGCTGCGGCTCCCACGGTCGGCAGGTGCACGTTCCCGCGCCGCGCACTCGGGGCGTTGCCTCCCAGCCGGATCGAGGAGGTCGGATCGTTGCCCTCTGAACTTGAACGTGAAAGTGACATCCGTTTTCACTTAGCAGATGTTGGATGGGGTGCCACCCATGGTTCAGAAGCCGCAATGGGGGCAGTGGCTCGCGTACTTGGCCTACGTGTTTTGCTAGACGAAGCCTACGCGTGCTCTTGTGTCGCCGCGGTTTCGCCCTCGTCGTCGAGCTCCTTGCTGAGCTCTTCGAGGAGTTTCTTGGCCTTCTTCGACAGCTTCTTCGGGACGATGACGCTGACGATGACGTGCAGGGTGCCGCGACCGCCGCGTTGATCGAGCTTCGGCATTCCGAAGCCGCGCACCTTCACCACCGTTCCGGGCTGAGTGCCGGGTTCGATCGTCACGAACGCGCGGCTTGCGTCGGGGAGCTCGACTTCCGTGCGTCCACCCAGGGTAGCCATGCTGAAGGGCACGGGCAGTTGGGTGGCGAGATCGTTGCCTTCACGCTGAAACTTCGGATGTTCCTCGACGTCGATGTCGACGTAGAGATCGCCCTGGGGAGTCCCGGCGCGTCCGGGCATTCCTTGTCCGGGCACGCGAAGCCGCTGTCCCGCGTCGATCCCCGCGGGGATGCTGACGAGAACCTTCTTCTGCCGTTCGACGCGCCCCTGTCCGTGACAACCGCCGCAAGGAGAACCAATGGTTTCTCCGCGTCCGCGACACTTGGGACAGGTCGTCGCGAACATGAGAAATCCGCGTTGGGTCGCGACTTGGCCGGAGCCACCGCACGCGTTGCAGCGCTCCGGGCGGCTTCCCGGTGCGGCGCCGCTTCCGCCGCAGTCGTCACAAGGTGCGATCCCGCGGACCGTGACCTCCCGCTTGGTGCCAATCATGGCGTCCTTGAGGGAGATCCGAACCGAAGCTTGGACGTCTTGCCCGCGTTCGCTCCCGCGGCTCGATCGCGACGAACCGCCAAAACCTCCAAAGAAATCCGAAAAGAGGTCTTGGAATTGGCTCAGAATGTCGCCCATTCCGGCCTGCGAGAAATCCACGCCGCCGCGCCCGTCGAGCCCGGCGTGACCGAACCTGTCGTACGTCTGGCGCTTGTCCGAATCCGAAAGCACGGAGTACGCCTCCGTCGCTTCCTTGAACTTGAGCTCCGCGTCCTTGTTTCCCTGATTGCGATCAGGGTGGTGCTTGAGCGCCGCCTGCTTGTAGGCTTTGCGGATTTCGTCAGCCGATGCGTCTTTGCTGACGCCCAGCACCTCGTAGTAGTCGCGCTTGTCCGTCATTCTAGTCTCAGGGCTAGTTTCGGAGCTGGTTTCGGAGCCGTGCCCGTGCCGAAGCTAAGGCTTTTGGGCATTCTGTCAACGTGCCGGCCCCAAATCCGATGCAGTCGCTTCGCGCCAGCGTAATTGGGCCAAGAGCACCTCGGTTTCTTGGAGGCGGGCCCGCAGCGTGACCAGCTCGGCGTTGAGCGCTTCGTTTTCCGTCGCGCACGCACGAAGTGCCTCGTTTTCGGCTTCGCTCTGCTCGAGCCGCCACTGACTTGCGCTCAAATCCGCCTGCTGACGGGCGGCAATCGTGGCCAGTCGATCCAGCTTGTCTCGAAGCTTCTGCTCTTCCGTCGAGGTCGCGAGCGCTGTCGCGCCCGAAACCTCCGAGGTCGCTGTGCGGTGCTCGTCGCGAGTCGAGGTTTCGCTCGGGCTCGTTTGCCCTTCCGGTGACGTCGAAATGGAGCCCCAAGCCGAGACGGCGCTCGGACTCTGCGCCGTTGACGGCGCGGTCGTCACGGTTGGACCGGAGGTCCACACTTCCTTCGTGGCCGTCTCGACGAGAGCGTCTTCCTCGTGGGGTGAAACCGCAGCGGGCGAATCGGCCATTGGCGACGGTGCCGGTGCCACGTCGTTGGAGGGTGCAATGGCGTTTTGGGTTTGGCCCGTCGTGGCCGACGTGCGCTCGACGTGCGTCATCGCGCGGGCGCGGCCGAGCTCGCGCAGGAGCTGTGTACCAATTCGTTCGGTCTTCGCGAGCTCGCTCTCGAGTTTGCGAACGCGTTCACCGCGTTCGGCGAGTTGTGTCTCGAGACGTGCGAGTTCGCGCTCGAGTTCCGGATCGGATTCACCGAGGCGCTTCTCGAGTTCGCTCAGACGTTGCTCGAGCTCCGCGACGCGTCCGCGCGCGGCTCGCAAGGAAACCTCCGTGGTTTCGCGCTCGGCGCGGGACGCGACGAGTTGCGCCTCGAGCTCGGCGCGGGACGCGACGAGTTGCGCCTCGAGCTCGGCGCGGGACGCGACGAGTTGCGCCTCGAGCTCCGATTTCTCGGCTCCCGCACTCCGAAGCTCGGTGCTGCGGCTCTGAAGTTCCGTATCTTGAGCGAGGCGCGCGCGTTCGAGCTCCGAGAGCTTGGTGACGGCGCTCGAATGCGAGAGCTCGGCGTCGAGCAGGCGCTGCTTCGTCGTCGCCAGCTCTTGGAGACTCTGTTCGAGTTGCGCCTGAAGGGAGCGCCGTTCGTCATCCACGCGAGCCACACGGCTCTCGGCTTCCGCGAGCCGGCTCTCGATCTCGGCGGCGTTCGCACCTTGCTCGCGATGCTCACCGAGGTTGCCTCGGAGCTCCTCGAGCTCTTGATCGGCTTCGTCCGCGCGAGCGTCCGCTGTCGCGGCTCGGGCTTCGAGCTGCAGGATCCAGCTCTCCTTGCGCTCGAGCTCCTCTTGGAGGAGCCGTAGCTGACGCGCCAGATCGACGTCCTTTTGATGACGCTCCGCGGCTTCCGATAGCTTGCGTTGTTCGGCTTCGAGCCGCGCGAGGCGCTCGACGGCGCTGCGCTCGGCGGAACGCGCCGTTCGCAGCTGTTCGCGAAGCAGGCGCTCTGCGCCGTTCTTGAGCAGGGTGTCACACGGAAGCTGTACGACGAGGAACGGATCGAACTCGACGTCGGCGTGACTTGCCACCGCGACGAACCACTCGGGCTCTTCGGTGCCGCCGGGGACGAACCCCGCGTCGAGGCAGGGCTCCGGATCTTCGGCGGGAGCAAGCTCCGCGACGCTGTAGCCGACGAAGGGCATCTGCCCGACCATGCGAACCACTTGGAATTCGCGATGGACGACGTCGTAGAGGGAGTAGTAATCGAGCTTCTGTCCCGTCTCGAGGCTCGCGCCGATGAGCGGATGCTCCACGTCCGGGTTCGGCGCGGACACGAGCGCGATCCCGCGGGGTGAGAGGGCGCGCTTCAGCTTGTGCACCGTCTGCGATGCATCCGTGAAGGCCGCGAGGTTGTCGATGAAACCGACGTCGAAGGCGCCGTCGCGCACGGCGAGTCCCGCGCCAGAGAGCGGCGCGAAGGACACGTGCTGCGAGGTGTTCCGCGCCGCAGCCTCGGCGACGCGCGAGGCGTCGCTGTCGCAGACGTGGACGAGCCGAGCACCGCGCTCGATGAGCTGCTCCCAAAAGGACGAGAGCGCGTTCCCGAAGACGAGGACTCGCCGACCCTCGATGAACTTTTCGGCGAACGCGGCTAGGGCAATGCTGGGTCGAATGGGTGCGGATGGAGCCATCGCGGCCAGCGAGGTTAGCCAGAAACGCCGAGGCCGACCACCAGCGCCTTTCGATTTGCCGGACCTCCTCGCGAGCCGGACTTAGGTTCGTTGCGCCTTGCCCGAGGTTTCTTCGGGCTTTCGGCGCGGATTTAGAGCTGCCGACACACCTTCGGGATTTGGCAGGGGGTGCCGCAGTTCAGGCCCAGGGCGAACCGTTCCGCTTGGAGCGGCGTTTGAGGTTCAGTGCCGGTCCCTGCCAAACACATGAGCACGGCATCTTCGGTGTGGACGGCGTGGGAGGGCTCCGTGCAAAGGTGATTGATGCAAACACCGTGGTCGAGTCCCTCGGCCGGCGGACACTCCGCGTCTCCTTCGCAGGTGAGCGGACGGCATTGGGGAAGGGCCGGCGCTTGCCCGAGGGGCAGTGGTCCGCACACTCCGACCACGCGCCCGACGGATCTTCAGTTGGAACGAGAGCGACTTCTCTTCGTCGGCCTTTGGCTTGGCTTTCTGGTCGGTGGCCCGTGACAACGAGCAGACGCGATCCTGCGAACACTGAAGGTCGAAGCGACGTCCCTCGGTGTCCGTGAGGGTTCGTTTCTTGGAGCCGTCGCACGCGCCGGCCAAAACAAAAAACAGGCTCGCGGAAACACTCAGTCGCCAAAACGGGGCGCAATCGAACATGTTGCTCCTTTTACCCGAAAACCGGATGAACCGGCGCAAAGAACGGATAAGCTCCCGCTTGCCATGACCCACGTTTACAAGAGGACACTCGTCGTCGACGGTATCACGCCGGTTTCCGCGTACGCGTTTCTACGCAAGCGCGCGGAGGGCGGTTCGTTCTTGCTCGAAAGCGTGATCCCCGGTGAACGTTGGGGCAGGTATTCCATTCTCGGGTATCGACCGAAGCGTCAGGTGCTCGTCTACGCGGAGCCTGGGCGCGATCCCTTCGAGGAGCTCGCGCGGCAAATTCCGACCGGGAAAATTAGCCCCGAAGACGTCGCCGAGCGTTTCGCGACGGCCTTCGTCGGGGTCGTCGATTACGACGTCGTGCACACGGCGACGAAGGTCGAGCCCTGGCCGTCGGAGGGCCCTCGCGCGCCCGTTGCGCGTCTCGTTGGCGGCGCGACGAACATCGTGTTCGACAACCTGACGCACACGGCGACGCTCATCGCGGAAGATCCCGCGGAGCTCGATCGCGCCGAGCGCGACTTGGCCCAAGTTCCCCCGCTCGCGCCCATGGCGCCGCCCGATCCGACGGCGCTGCCGAGCGACATCGACGTGACGATGAGTGACGCCGAGTTCGAAGCGGGTGTCGATCGCATCAAGGAGTATATCCGAGCGGGCGACGCGTTCCAGGTCGTGTACGCGCGCACCTTCTCGACCCCTGCCGGCAACGCAGATCCCTTCGACGTGTATCGTTCGCTGTGCGTGCTCTCGCCGGCGCCTTACATGTACCTGCTCGAGTTCCCCGAGCAGGACGGCGCGCCGCGGATTGCCATCGCGGGAGCGAGCCCGGAGACCCTCGTGCGCGTCGAGGGCCGTAAGATGACCCTTCGTCCCATTGCCGGGACGAGGCGTCGCGGTCGCACACCGGACGAAGACACGGCACTCGCGGAGGAGATGCTCGCCGATCCGAAGGAACGCGCCGAGCACGTCATGCTCATCGATTTGGCGCGCAACGACATCGGTCGCGTCGCCAAGGCAGGCACCGTCACCATGCCGATGCAGATGCAGGTGGAGCGTTATAGCCACGTCATGCACATCGTGAGCGAAGTCACGGGTGAAGTGGCTCCCGAGAAGGGCGCCTGGGACGTGCTTCGCGCAGCGTTCCCCGCGGGCACGTTGAGCGGTGCACCCAAGGTGCGTGCGATGCAGATCATCCGCGAGCTCGAGAAGCGGCCGCGCGGAGCCTACGGTGGCGCCATCGGTTACGTCACGGAGGGGATGGATCTCGATTTTGCGATCGCGATCCGCACCGTCGTGATGAAGGAAGGGCGCTTCGAGGTGACGGCAGGGGCTGGCATCGTCGCGGATAGCGTGCCGGCACTCGAATGCAAAGAGACGCGGAACAAAGCGCGAGCCGCGCTCGCGTCGATTCACGCAGCGAGGGAGCGGCTTCGCTGAGGCAATTGACGGGTAGGTCGAGGGAATCCGTGCGGCGAGGCGAGGCGCCTCGAGCGCGGCTTCCCCGACGTGGTACGGCTCGCGACGCGACGGCCCTGTGTGGCGACGCGTCGCGAGGTCATCCCCGCAGCGATCCGACAGGAGACGGGACTTGATCGACGAGAATGCGTTTGGAATTCTGGTGGCCCACTACAATCTCGAGGGAGTCGAGTACTCCCTCGAGGAGGCGGTGTTCCTCGAGTATCTCGGGAGGTTCGAGCAGGTCGTCGAGGGACGACTGCGTGACGTTCCCTTGTCGAACGGATTGCGGCGGCTCGACGTGGGTCACGGCGTGTATCTCGAATTCGCCGACGGCGAGCAGCTCGAGAGTCCGCTCACGTGGGCTCGGGAAACTCGCGCGGCCCTCGTTGCCGCCGATCTCCCCAACGTGTGTGTGCTCAGCTTCGGCGGGCGATGGGTGACCGACGCGGACGCGACGTCCGAGGCCGAGCCACGAGCGGACCGTTTTGGTCCGAGCGAGCCCCTAAGGAAGGCACTCGCGGCGGAGGCGCACGCGCAGCCGACCCACATCGGTGACGAAGAGGAGCATGGCTGGGGCCCGGGGCTCTTCGTCGAGCAGGAAGCCATCGAGCGCCTGGGGAAAGCCTTCAAGAACGCGCCCACGCCGCTCCACGTGCTCTCCTCCGTGTTTTACCGCATCGGCGCGTAACGCCGACCGGTCGCGAGGCACGGTCGCGAGGCACGGTCGCGAGGCACGGTCGCGGGGCACGGTCGCGAGGCACGGTCGCGAGGCACGGTCGCGGGATTCGGCTGCAAAAAGGTCACGCACGTGGGGCTGGCACGGAGGGGCGAAGGGTGCTTCGCTCGCTTCGCTATGGCATTTCGTCACCTGCCCAACGTTCTCTACGAAACGGCCCGGATCTCCATCCCGACATTGTTCGACGCCTATCGTGGAACGTCGTCGCACGACACCTTCGACGAGCGGCTCTTCGATTGGTCGGCGCGCATTCTGCGCTGCGCGGACGCGAAGCTGAACGTCGTTGGAGCGCCGATCCCGCCGCCGTCGGAAACCTTCGTCGTGATGAGCAACCATCAGTCGCTCTACGACATTCCGATCATTTATCAGACGCTGAAGCGTCGCATCCGAATGGTCGCGAAATCGGAGCTGTTCAAGGTTCCTGTGTGGTCCCAAGCGATGCGTGCTTCGGGAATGGTGGAGCTCAATCGTTCCGATCGTCGTGCCGCTCTGGAGAGCCTGAAGAAGGCGGGCGCACAGGTTCGAGAGGGGTTCAATCTGTGGATTGCTCCCGAGGGCACGCGGAGCCGAACGGGAGTGCTCGGGCCCTTCAAGAGCGGAGGCTTCCACCTGGCTCTCGAGGCGCGAGTTCGGATTTTGCCGATCACTATCGTGGATTCCGGCAGGATGCTACCCGCCAAGGGCTACGTGATGACGCCGGGGCTCACTGTCACTGTCGCGGTTCACGAACCCATCGATCCCCAGCAGTACGGGCGGAAGCGCAAGGATGACCTCCTTCGCGACGTTCGCGAGGTGATCGCGAGCGCGCTGCCTCCGGAGATGCGCGGGGACTCGAGCGTGGTCGCGAAGGACTGACACGCGACGGCAAGCGCGAGCGGCGTTCTCGTGAGGGGAGGGAACGCCGCGAAGGGATGGAGCCCTCGTCGGTTACATGAGCAGCTCAGCTACGTATCGCAATTGAATCCGAGAATGCTACTCGTTGACACAACGAGCTCTATTGCTCACGAGCGGTGTCGATGCAACGCTTCGCTAGAGTAGGCAGGCTATCAGACAAGACGATTCCCAGGTGTGTATCGGATTCTATCGTGTTTCCCTATTAACCTTAGCAATACGTAATCTGAACCAGTACATAACA
>JASGIX010000029.1:0-67767 GCA_049840955.1 Polyangiaceae bacterium | reverse complement strand
TCTTGGCGCGATTGCCCGAGCGACCTTCCTTCAAGTCGGGAAGTCCTCCGGCAACGGAGACCGCGATGCAGTCGCCGTCGTCAGGTCCGTTGGGCATCGCTCTCGAGTGGGGATATGCGTCGGGTGATGCAAAACCGGGCGACGGCGTCAATCGGCGGTTCGTAATGAATCCGGCTAGAAGAGTCGGGCTCATCCTGTTCGATGAAGCGCTCCGCTGGAAGTCGGCCCGTGCGGCCGTTGCCCTCGATGATCCACGTGTGGGACAACGCAGCTCGGGTGCGGGCTGGGCATTGCCCACCGGAGGGGGCGTGAGCTCTGCCACTTATTTGAACCTGCAGCTCTTGTACCGTCCGCTCCAAAATCTCGACCTCCGCGGTGCTGCGTTGCTCGCGCAAGCGTCGTCCGACTTCGTGGATCCCGCCAGAGTCGCTTTACGAGGTCGGTACGAAAACTTCGATGGTGGAACGTCGACCCATCGAGACATGGGCATCGAATTCGACGCCGCCTTCGAGTACCGTAACCCCCTCGAAAACGGGCTTTGTGCGAGCTTCGGAGCGGAAGGCGCCACGTTCCTTCCGGGCAAAGCCTTCGCCGACGCGGAAGGACGAGGACTCGGAACCCAGTATTTGTTGCGAGGACGCTTTGGCTTCTATTTCTAGAAACACGGAGCGCCTGATGCGGGTCCGCTGGACACGAGGGACGAGATGAAATCGAATTCCGAAGTGTTGGGTGCCAAGTGCGATACGTCGGACGACACGCTTCCGACAAACAACTCCTCACCGAAGTCACGGGACGGCGTTCCTTCGCGTTGGGGGATTCTGTCGCGGTCTGCGCTCGGGTCCCATCCTCATTCTTTTCGTGGGCACGCTCTGCGGATGCAGCGACCGGATCCCCGATCTTCCGACAGCTGAGCGCGCGAGCCAAGTCTTCGTGCGGTTCGACCGATCCGAATCGCTGCTGGCCGGTGTGCCCTGGCCCAACGACGCACTCACCTGGTCACGCGGAGACGGCACCCACACCCCAATTTACCCTAATGTTCCCGTCGTCGGCGTGGACGCCCGCATCGCGACGTGGCTCGAGTCCGTCAATGCGACGCCCGGATGGTCGCCGACGAGCAGTATTTCCCTCCCGTTTGCTCGAAGCGACGGAATCGCGGCGGGCCCTGCAATCGACTTGGCCAATCTGCTCGTCGCACAACGCGACTCGGACTTCGCCAACGATGCCATTTACGTGATCGACCTCGAAACGGGTCTCCCGGTGCCACTCGACTTCGACAAGCATCTGACGAGTTTCGTCCTCAACCGAGAAGTTGCACTCGATCCCTCTGATACCAAGCGAGACTCGACGAGCCTGCTCGTCGAAACCGAAGACGAACGATACGATTCGGTCAGCTTCACGTTCAATCCGACGAGAACGGACGACGGCACCATCCAAGGAGCCCCCCTCTACCGCTCACAGTGGGATCGCGACTCCGACGGCACTCTCGACGTTCCCCTGTACGAAGCCGGACAACCGTGCTCACCAGGCGATAGAAAGACTGCAACCGAACGAGCCGAGCATGGTGCCTGTCAGGCAGACAATCTCATTCCCTTCTACGACGTTGCGTCGAACCGACTGCGTATCAAGCCACGGCGACCGTTGCGCGAAAACACGACCTACGCCGTCGTCGTCACCCATCGACTTCTCGACAACGCCGATCCTCGTCATCCCGTCGGATCGCCATTTCCGCAACCCTTTCCTCCGTCGCAGGAGAAAACGGCAAAACGGCTTCGTGCTATCTTTTCGACGGAAGGGCTCGAACCATTTTACGGTACCCTGCGGCAATCTGGGCTCGAAGGCGTGAGTTTCCTCTGGTCATTCACGACAGCATCTCCAGTGAGCGATTTGCGTCAAATTGCAAGCTCCATCGAGACGAACGAGACGCGCTTGGAATTTCGCAACAACTTCGACTTGGATCAGAGCTGCGGTGGAAGCTCTCTTCGCGAAGTGGCCATCGAGCTTCTCACCCGAACCCACCGACTGTCTCCTGGTGAACGTGCGGCTCTGAATGCAGATTTGGCGGATGTTTCTAGGATTTACACGGGGAACTTCGCGCATCCGAGATTGCTCGGCGGAGCAGGAGCCACGCTCCGTCTCCTCGGCGAATCGACTGCGGACATGAACACGGCCCCATTTCTCGTCACCATACCAGCACGGCATGACGGCTCCGGCGCAATCCCGCTCGTGATCGGCAGCCATGACACGAATACGAATCGCCTGGATGGTTTGCGTTGGGCGGGACAACTCGCGCGCTTCGGACTCGGGGTCGTGATGTTCGACCATTTGGGAAGCGCAAAAAGTGCCGTCGCCGCCGAAGATCTCGTTCTTTCGACAGCAAAGTCGTGCACGACGGACTTTGTGAACGCTCTTCTGTCGCAGCGTACCGACGCGACACGTTCCGATGGTCGAGCGAGTACCATCTTCGTCGTCTCCACGCGCGAACGTTGGCGTGCCAGCGCGATAGAGCATTGGCTCCTCGCGCAAGCAGTGGAGCGCGAAAGGTACGTGCAGGCCCCGAGCGATGGTTTTCGAGTCGTTGGATACGTCGGACAAGGGGAAGGCGGCGCCATCGTCAGTTTGGCATCCACGCTACCGAACGCACCAGAAGCGATCGTAGTCGTCGATCCGATGACGAACCCAGCTCGGGCGTGGGCCCGCGGTACGACGTGGAGAGACGCAGACGTGAGTCGGCTGAGCGTCTTTGGCCCGCGCATCGTCGGTGTGTCGCCGGAACGTCGGGAGGATCTCGGGCTTGCGTCCCGCTGCTCCGCCAGCGAGGCAAGCATCCGCATGTATTCCGCCGAGGACGCATCCGCCGGGGAACACGCTCCGGGAATCGAACAAGGGTGCCTTCCGCTGATTCAGAAGAACGAACCCAGGTTCCTCGACGGCGCGACGGTCATCGTGACGAACCTGGAAACCCTCGCACGGCGTTGTGTGGGCATGACGACGCAAGGGGACTTTTCTTTGGGGATCCCAGCTGTCGAGTCCGAGCCACTCGAGCTGGTCGTCCATTCTGGAATGGACGCCGTCACGCGGCTTGGGCGAAATGAGGATTGTAGACTCGTCGAGACGACGAAGGCATCGGTATTTCGACTCGCCGACGATGCGAGCACGTCGAAGTCGAACCCACAATTTCATGCAAGTGGTTCGGGCCTCGGAATCGAACGACAATCGGAGGAATTCCGACTCGCTCTCGACTGGGCCAATCAAGCGTTCGGATTCGCAGATCCTTTGGCATTCCTTGCACACGAAAGCCTACGTCAGCCAGGAACTGCGGCGCCAGCAACGCTACTCGTCGTGTCGCCAGGCAACCCGAACGTGGGGCCCGACGAAGGCGTAGGGGCCGCAGTCGCGATTGGACTGGTACCACAGCTCCCCGACGACGCCCTTTCGCTTCACCCGAGTCTCGCTGCCGACACAACGCCGTCCCTCCTGGCGAACGCCCTTCGTCGCCCCACTGCGGAGATTGCGTTGAGCGTGTCACACATTGCGGAAGGGGTTCCCCGTTTGATGCGGCACGATCCAGAACCGCTCGAGTGCGGCGTCAATCGCGCAGACGACGAGACATTGAGGACCGTTTGTGAGCCAACTTGCGTGCGCGACCTGGACTGCCCGACGGATACGACGTGTCGAGAAGGAACGTGTAAAACGACGACGCCCTCGGTGGAAATGTGCGCCATGTCGCTCGCAGATGCCGATGCACTCGCCGGTGCACTGGCTGGAACCCGCACCGAAGTATCGCTTCAACCCCTCCGCTTGGCGCGTTACGCTGGCATGGCGACCGTCGATAACCTTCCCGATCTCTGGCAGCCCCGAATGTCGATGAATGAGGTTGGCGAGGTCGATCCGGTTCATCCCGGGTGGGCACTGTCGGTACTCGCGCTACCTTTGACGCATCCCCTCGGAGCGCATGGGATCCCCAACGACGATATCTGTCAGCGCTTTCGATTTGGCACGTACGTGCCGAATCTCCTCGCCGATTTCCTCACCTCGGGCGGCTCGCGCTACGCGCCGATCTCGATACCGAATCAGCAAACGTGCCTCGCCGAGCCCGATGCGTGGGATCGGTGCCGCTTTCCAATGCCGACTGAGATGGTCATGAATTCCAATCGACTCCCCCTCGCTCACCTCCCTACTCCGTTGCAACACTTCCCGGCGCTCGATGAGCTCGTTGGTTGCGAGGTGTGGCTGAAGCGCGATGATTTCAACGCGGGTGCAGCGGCAGGAAACAAAATCCGTAAACTCGAGCTCTTGCTGGCCGATGCGCTGCACACGGGCGCGACCGATGTGGTCACTTGCGGCGGGGAGCAGTCGAATCACGCCAGAGCCACGGCCCTTTGCGCCGCACAGCTAGGCTTGGAGACCACACTCTTGCTTCGTACCGAACAGGTCAAGCATCCACCGGCGACTACTGGAAACATCCTGCTCGATCGCCTCGCGGGCGCGAAGATTAGATGGATCACGGCCAAGGAGTACGAAGCGCGTGATGAACTGCTCGCCAGCGAAGCCGCACGTTTACGTGCGGAAGGCAGAGTCCCGTACGTGATCCCCGAAGGCGGCTCCAATGGTCTCGGAGCGCTTGGGTACGTGGAAGCGATGCGCGAAGTTCGACAACAGCTCGATCACGGTCTTGCCGGAAGGATCCGACATTTTGATTCGATCGTCGTTGCTTGTGGGTCTGGTGGAACAGCAGCGGGTGTCGCGTTGGGAGCTCGCCACGTAACCGTCGCGAATCGTGTCGACGCGATTGCGGTGACGGGAACCGAGTCGTACTTCCGCCAAATCACCGATCGCATCATCGTCGACGCTCGCGCACTCGACGACGGCCTTGGCGCCACCGTGCCGCTACACATTCACGATCAATATCGCGGCCCTGCCTACGCCGTAGCGTCGACCGAACAGCTCGCCTTCATCGTGAACGTCGCGCGCAAGACTGGGATCGTGCTCGATCCGGTTTATACCGGCAAAGCGCTCTTTGGTCTTTCGCAGCTCCCTGAGCGGCCTTCTCGTGCGCTTTTCATTCACACGGGAGGTCTCCCCGGCGCATTAGCAGAAGTGGGGCAATTGGAGCCGGCACTGGTGTGACGAATACGTGAACCTGCCGATCAGGGACCCTTGCCCTTGACCTCGATGACGCGCATCGCTTTACGGAAGGCGCGGTACTCCCCAACTAGACGCTCACGAAGTGCAACGTCATCGAGGCGATCTCGCTTTTCCTCGGGATCGACCGACAGATCGAAGAGTCCCAATGGGCGGCCTTGCGACGCAATCAGCTTGAAGTCACCGTCGATAAAAGCTTGTCGTTCGGCGTTGAATGGCCCCTTTGCCATGTCGATCAGGACCGGACGAGGCGTCATCGCCGATTCCATTCCCAACAATTCCGGCACGAGGGACTGCCCACTGAAGAAGTCCGTACCGTTCCCAGTTGGCTCTCGAGCGCGCAAGAGATCCACCAGGGTCGGCGCCAGATCGACGAGACTCCGCCGCGCGATTACCCGACGGGGTGACACTCCGGGCACGGTCACGATCAAAGGCACCTTCACCAAGGGTTCCCACAGCTCGAAACCGTGACGGATCATGCCATGTTCCCCAAAGGCTTCACCGTGATCGCTCGTCACCACGAACGCCGTGCGCTTCCCCCAAGGTTGAGACGCGACCCAATCGACGATTCGTCCGACTTGGTGATCGACGAAGCCCACCTCGCCTAAATATCGATCCCGCGCAGAAGCCCCGAAATCGAAGCCGGTGTGTTGGACGTATTCCGCGTGGGGATCGGTGAAGTGGGCCCAAAGGTAAAACCGTTTGCTCGTGGTGGTAGAGTCCTTGAGTTGCGAGAGAACGGCGTCAGCAAGCTTGTCGGCGTTCGAGGTGCGATCACCCTCGACGTACCCCGTACCAGTCGAGGCGCTCGAGTCGACGACGTCGAAACCTTGAGCAAAGCCGTACTGCGGCTGGAAGAAGTACCAGTACCCCTGAACGCTTACGGTACGGATCCCCGCGGCCGAGAGTCGCTGCTGGACGAATACGTCTTTGCCCTTGGTAAATGCGTTGAAGTGCGAGAAATCGCGATTGGTCTCGCTCGAGTGTTTGCCAATGAGCAGCGGTCCCACGCTCTTGCCGGTGTACGAGGCGGGCGCATAGGCATTGGAAAAGACGACCCCTCGCTTGGCAAGCGCGTCGAGATGCGGCGTAATTTTCCGAGGATCGTCCAATGCATCTGCACGCACCGTGTCGATCGAGAGAAAGATCAGATTGAGGTCGGATGGAACGGCTGCGCGGAGCGCGGCAATCGACTCCTTGGACGCGGCAACTGAGCGAGCGAGAACGATGGGAACCGCGTCGCGTCCGGAGCAGTCTTCATCGACGCCATTATCGGGAATGTCATCCGCGCCAGGATTGATGGCGCGATTGCCGTCGTCACAATCCCCCCCGCCGAAACGACTAGAAAAGCCATCGCGATCGCGATCGGTCAACTTGCGGAACGGTCCGAGGCTGAGTCTCGCGAGCGGCGCGCCTCGCTCCACGGCAAGCGCAATGGACCGCTGCGAAAGGCTCTGCGTCGCGGCTCGAAGCGTGAGACCAAAGGGCAGTAGTGCAACGAATACGAGAACGAGTAAGGGAATTTTCCGAAGTATCGTTGGTCCGAAGTAACCCGCAAGGCCGAGCGCGAGCAGCATCGCTGGAACGCGCAAGTCGAGCTCCGGACGCTTGAATACCCCCCGAAATGGCCAGCACACCGCCACCGCCGCTGGTCGGCCCCGTCGCAATCGCGACGGCGATGGGCCGGATCCCGAGCGCAAGACCAAAGAGTCCCCGAAATGACGGGATCGGGGCGCCGAGCTCGCAACCGCACTCCGGCGTAGCGCGCCAACGCCAACACCGGGGCAGCAGCAAGAAGGCCCAACCCGACCGTCAACGCTGCGAGAACGAGACCCAGCGTGGCGTGACCACCGCTCGTGCCGAGAACAGGCAGTGCGGCGCGGGCAACCAATATCAACCACGTCGCAATTGCCGCTGGCGCCGTCAGCAGTATCACAGCGAGACGGGCTTGCCGGCGTACGTCACTCGGAACGCAGTCGAGATACGAGCGCCGACGCGCTCGGAGGCAAGTCGGGATGAAGCAACAACCCCAAGCAAGCCGCACCGAAAGCCACAATCAACGAAACCGGGACAATCAGTCCAGCCGTCGCGAGAACGAGCGACGAAAACCGCAAGGGTTCGACTGCCGCCCGTTGGGCATACCCAGCGTCGAGCCCGGCCAGAATCAATCCCACAACGACAGTGCACGCGACGCTCTGAAGCGTGCGGCGGGGTGCGCGAGCGAAAAAAGGCTCGAGCCAAGGTTCATCCTGCAACCCTGCCGAGCCAGGACGTGCCGCAACGGAAAACGCCGTGACACCGGTCACACCCGTCATGCTCGGCATGCTCGGACGGAACGGGATTTGCGATGGTCTACGTTCGACGGACGTTCCTTGCGCTGGAGCGCCGTCGGCCGCAGCCTCGTTCGAGCGCTCGCTCATCGGGAGCGGTTCGTCACCACGCCCGCTCTTCGATGCCGTCGTCGCATCCGCAGACGCAGCACCGGTTGTCGCTCCTGCAGTAGATGCTGACGCAGAAGGCGGCGCGTTCACCCCGGGTTGCGGAGCTTCCATCGCGGCAACCGCGAGTGGCCCCGCGTTCATCGCAACCGCAGACGTCTGTGCCTCCGTGTTTCGCAGAACTTTGCTTTCGCCACCTCCCGCCGAAACTCCTACCGAAGCAGCCCCCCCGTTTGGCGTCTGCAGCACTCCAGCCGTCGTGCCAGCGGGCGCACTCAACTGCTCTGGTGCGCGTGCCAATCCGGCGGCAGCGCGGGCCGTACCCACACGAAGGTCCGGGCGCGATTCAGACTGGAGGCGAGTGGCTTCCCGCGAAGATGCAGCCGCAGAGGCGACAGGACGAGCTGGCGCGGAAGGAGACCCGGAGGGACGTGTTTTCGCAGTGGTCGAAACGCCGGGCGTTGCGCTGCCACCGGGACCCATTTTGGCGCCACCAGCCTCAGAGGATGGTCGATGCGGCGTAGGGACGACCGGAACCGTCGCCCCCGGAGTGCGTCGACCGTCGTTACCACTGTTCGCATCGCCGGTTCGCTCGGCTGCCGGTAATGCCGAGATCCCCGCGGGACGAGCAGAAGACGGAACCGACGAGCCCGAGAATCCCCGCGGGACGAGCAGAAGACGGCACTGACGAACCCGAGGCGCGCGAAGGCGCACTCGCATCCGTCACGCGACTGGCTGTCGTCGAGGACGGTCCCCTTGGCTCTTTCGCCGACGAGCGTGGAGCGCTCTCCTGTACGTCCACGACCGCATGCTCGATGGTCGAGAGGACGGCGTCAGCGGGCAGTTTCGTCGGGCTACCAGACACTGCAGGTGCACCTTTCGCAACCTGCACGGCGTGCTCACGTCCTCCGGCGGCAGCGCCACTCGAGGCGTTCTCCGCATCGACCACCGCACTCGAGGTTGGCTCGAGAGGAGCCGGTGGTCGGCTCGACGGAGGAAGACCGAAAGCCGACCGCTCGAAGAAATGCGTCGGCTCCTCGGCTTCGTCTTCCGTCGTTGACTTTCGACGCTCCCTCAGCGCAGCTTCGATTTCTTCTTCGGGTCGGCGATAATAGTGGGTCGCGTCCTCGGAACCGTCGTCACGTCCGGGCTTTCGCACCGAACGCGCCACGCTTGGATTTTCGGAACGAATTTCCGTTTTGCGCTTCTCTGTCGAAGGCGACGTGAACGTGGATTCTCCAGCAGAATTCCCTGTGGAAGGCTCTGCTGAATGCGAACTCGCCGGCGGCGCCGAAACGGAAGGTCGCTCGTAGTAGCGGGTCACTTCCTCGGTCTCACCTGCCCCGATGGACGCCGCCGACTTTGCCGGGCTCACGTTGGGAGGCGACTCGCTCAAACGTCCCAGGGCAGCTTCAATCTCAGGATCGCCCCACCCTTCGTCGGTGTCGGCACCGAGACTCGAATGACCTAGGGGGAGTTTCCCGGCTCTCGGACGCTGCAGCGACGCGGCAGCCTCCTGCCCAGACGGGTCCGTCGATGCGGAACTCGAGTTGGGTTTGGGTCGGCGACTATCGGTTGAGGGGGGCTGCTTCGAGTCGTCCACGGTCACGCTGACTCCCTCGCTGGCATGGGCTGGCGGGGCCGGAACCTAGCGCTTCACGAGCCCTTCGGCGAGGGGGCTTTACGCGCAAGTGGGTGAGCCGCGTCGTAGACACGAGTCAGCTCGTCCATCGAAACATGGGTGTAGCGCTGAGTCGTCGAAAGACTCGAATGCCCAAGCATTTCCTGAATACTTCGGAGATCGGCACCGCCCTCGAGCATGTGGGTCGCGCAACTGTGGCGAAGGGCATGTGGATGGAAATCCGGCCGACCCGCCCCTTCCATACCGTAATGCTGGACGAGTCGCTGAATCCAACGCACCGTGAGCCGGCGGCCGGTTCGACCTACGAGCAGCGCACCCTCGGCGTTCGGGTCGACTTTGGGCGGGAACAATTGGTCGCGAACGGCAAGGTACTCGCGCAATGCGCGTTCTGCTTGCGCACCAATCGGCGCGATACGCTCCTTACGACCTTTGCCGAGCACCCTGATCTCAGAGCGCTGCACGTCTACTGCTGCGACGTCCAGACCAACCAATTCACTCACCCGAAGCCCAGAATCCGTAGAGCAGTTCCAAAATGACGCAGTCGCGGAGATTCGTCGCAGTCGAGTCGTCGTGTGCCGCATCCATTACGTGTTCGGCTGCTTCGGGTCCGAGAAAGCGCGGCAACTTTCGCCGAACCTTGGGCGACACGATCAGGGCGACTGGATTTTCGTCGACGACTCCCGTTCGTTCCAGATACTTGAAGAAGCTTCGGAGCGCAGAGAGCTTTCGCGACAACGAAGTGGAGGTCACGGTCGCCGATTGTGAAGCGAAGTGCGCCCGAATCAGGAGTCGGTTCACGTCGGAGACGGATACATTTCGTCCGAAACGCTGCCGCAAAAACGCACCTAACTGGGTGAGATCCCGACGATAAGCCTCCGTGGTGTGACGTGAGGCGCGCCTTTCGCGCGCCAAATGAAGAATGAAGGCGTCGACGCGAGCAGCGAAGTCATCTGCTGGCGGCACCTCATCCTGCGGAGTCTCTGCCTGAGCTTGAGCTCTCTTGGATTTCGAGTTCACGGGACGGCGTGGCTCAGTCTACGCGAAAAGGAGCAAAAGGGTCCAACCCACGGCTCCGACTAGGGACAAACAACCCGCCCCCCAAGCCAACTTCGACAGCGAACCTCGCCCCAGCCACTCACGGCCGACGACCATCAGACCCAACAAAAACGCAGCGAAACAGAGGGGCTGAGCCATTGCCCACCCAAACTCCCCCGCGTAAGCGCCGATGTCGCCGGATCGCTCGAGCTCGTCGAGAACACGTCGACCCACCTGGACTTGGGAAGCGAGAGGACTTCCCCCCGAAGAGGTGATCAGCAAGGCAATCCGCCGATTGGCGAGTTCGAGGCGCCGCGCGTTGCGCGCCAGGGTCGTAGGTCGCTGCAACTCGACGGCACGAATCGCCTCCCATGCGATCAACGCCACGCGTTCCAGCTTTGCGGCTTCGGCTCCGTGAGCGATGAAATCGAGACGCGCATCTGCACGCCGAACATGTTCAGCGAAGGGGACGTAGAGGCTCGCCGCACGACGCGAATACAGCACGGCATCGAGGAGACGGCCTTGGTCGAAGTGCTCGTCGCTTCGCGCCATGGCCTTCGCGCCCTCGACGTTCATCCGCCAGACGAGTGAAGCGCCCCCGACGAGCACGAGCACCAGGACGACAGCGAAGAGGCCAAACCTTCGTCCGTGGACCTTCACGTAAAATCCCGTCGGCGAAAGAGCAACGCCGAAAGCGAAAGTAGGAGCACCGAATAGCCAACGGACATCAGCACGGCGCGCCCCAAGTAGCTCGAAAGGTGACTTCCGGGCATCTCGCCTGTCAGGAGCGGACGAGCCGGCACGTACGTCATGAGATTGGGGACGATCGTCGAGATGCCCCTGGCGCCCCTCGCGATCGCGTCGCCAAAGACACGAGCAGGCAGACGGGCCAACGTGTCTGCAGAACGGCCGACGACGACAATCCCGATCGTCAGCATCGCCGAAGAGAAATGGGGACGAAAACGACGCAAAGACATTGGCAACGGCGATGACGATGGAGATTTCCGCAAGACACAATACCGTCGACCCGAGGAGCACCCGTCGATCGTCAGGAGCCACGGACGAAAGGAACCAACCTGCGCACAGCCAAACGACCGCTACAATCAGTGGAACGAACGAACGAAGGCGAGGAATTCGATAACCCGTGAGGGTGGCAGCACCGCCGAGAATTGCGGCAATGAGGAGAACCCTCGACCACTCGATCCCGCCGAGAATCGCCAATGCAAAGAGCAGAAGCGCACAGTTCGAAACGACGAACGCAAATAGCGTCAAGAAGGTCCCAAGGAACTTCCCAACCAGGTAGGTGGAGCGGGAAACTGGACGAGCCAGAATGGGGAATGCGGTCTTGAGCTCCAATTCCCGATGTAGCGATGTGGCGCCTAGGACGACTGCTACCACGATTCCATAAAGCGAGATGGAAGCACCGCCCAAATCACTCACGACCCGCAGCGTGTCCTTGAATGCGTAGGCGCCCACGACGAGAGAATAGCCAGCGGTGGCCGTCGCCAGGGCAAACAACCCATGAAGCAGTCGGGCACGAACGTTTTCTCGATACGTGTTGAGCGCAATAGCGGTGAGCTTTGCTAGCATCGGGGATCGGCCTCATATCCCTGCTCGCGACTGCTGGCAACCCACCCACGGTCGAAGGCCAGCGACGAGCCTCTGGACGCCTTTCGCTGGCGGCACTCCAGCGCGCGGCCTATGCTCCGAATCCGGCCCCGCAAGCAGCCGGGGTTGCCATTGCTGGAATGAGTGAAGTCCTCGGAAATACGACTGGTCTGCCCCCCTCGGCTCTACACGCTCTCGAGCGGATCTACCGTCGTAGGGTGCCCATTGACAGCATCGCTACGCCGGAGCTGGTCCGAAACCTCGCAGAGGCCTCGCGAGAGTCCAAGCGACAGGTCGGTGCGCTAGTCCATCGCTCCGGAACCGTCGATTTCGTGATCGTAGGCGATGCTTCCGGGCTCCTTCTGCCCGACATCGGACGTTTGCGCGCTGCCGAAGGACGATTCCGCGCTCTTCGGCTCGTCCACACACATCTCTACCACGAACCGCTGACCCGAGACGATCTGACCGATCTCACCCGCCTGCGGCTCGATTCTCGTTGCCGCGGTCCAACTCTCCCCAGACGGTGAACCGCGCGGACTCACATGGGCGTACAATGTTCCCGCTCGCTCACCTGAAGATCCGACCTATCACGTCGAAGGTCCCGTCCCGTGGGGAACGCCTCAACCTCACTTCGGCCAACTCATCTCGTCACTCGAGGAAGAATTCGCGCGACAGTCACCGGTGAAGACCGTGGTCGCAAAGGATGGTCGAGCAATCCTGATCCACGTTGCCGAAAAACGCGCCGGGGCGGTTCGTCGAGCACACAGCCAACTGGCGGAACTCGAAAACTTAGCGGGAACGGCAGGTGTCGCCGTGGTCGATCGCATCGTGCAGGTGCGAACCCAACTCGATCCGAGGTTCGTGGTTGGCAGAGGAAAGCTAGAAGAAATCGTACTTCGCGCCATCGAACTCGGTGCAGAAACACTGATTTCGATTGTAATCTCACTCCGAGTCAGGTGAGCGGAATCATCGGACACACCGATTTGCGCGTGCTCGACCGAACCCAAGTGATTTTGGACATCTTCGCGCAGCGAGCACAGTCTCGCGACGGAAAACTGCAGGTCGAACTCGCACAGCTCAAGTACGCTCTTCCGCGACTCGATCTCCGTGACGACGCCTTGAGTCGCCTGACAGGAGGGATCGGCGGGCGAGGACCTGGCGAGACCAAACTCGAAATTGGGCGCCGCAGAGCGAGGGAACGCGTGCAACGACTGGAAAAGGAGCTCTCGTTGCTCGAGAAGCAGCGAGCGGTTCGACGACGCAATCGACGACGCAATCAGGTCCCCGTGGTTGCGCTCATTGGCTATACCAACGCCGGCAAAAGTACCTTGATGAACGCCCTCACGAACGCAGGCGTACTCGCGGAAAACCGCCTCTTTGCCACTCTGGATACGCGAGCGAGACAACTCTCACTCCCCAGCGGTCGAACGGTCGTACTCACGGATACCGTGGGGTTCATCCGCGACATGCCCAAGGATCTATTCGCCGCCTTTCGTGCCACCTTCGAAGAAGCTGCCGACGCTTCCTTGCTACTCGAAGTCATTGACGCTTCGGACTTCGATCACGAGGAGCATCGCAAGGCAACGGCGGCATTACTCGAAGAGCTCGGACAGAACGACTGTCCACGTATTGCCGTCCACAACAAGACGGATCGACTCTCGCCAGAGGAGCGCGAACACCTACAGGCCAGCAGCGCACTGTGTATTGCAGCCACGGAGCCCGAAACGCTCGCACCACTTCTCGCGCGCATCGAGGAGCTGCTTTCGCTTTCGCGCTCCACCTTGCCGTTGGCACCCCCGGAACCCTCGGACTCGAGCGTCGAGGAAGATGAGTGAAGACCGATTTCGCGGCAAAAGTGGCGAACTTGCGCGCCCCCGCGTTTGACACTTTCGCAAGTTGACGCTTTCGCAACACGCGTGCGCGACGCGCGCGTCCGCGGGTTGCGCTCCCTCGACGTGAGCGAGCGGGCGCGTGCTCTAACCGTGAATCCCGAGCCTCGTTCGCCGTATGGCCTGACCAATCGAGCGAAACGCCGCCGAGGGACGACAGCCCGCCCCAGGATCAGTATCGGACGATCATCGAACCCCAGTGGAGCCCGGCCCCTAGGGCGAAGAGGCAAAGAAGCTGCCCCTTCTTCAAGCGGCCATCGCGAGCCATCTCGTCCATGAGGATGGGTATCGTCGCCGTCGACGTGTTGCCGCAGCGCTCGATGTTCCCTGGCACCTTGGCGGGATTGATCTTGAGACGGTCACGAACCGCCTCGTTGATCCGGAAATTCGCCTGGTGAGCAACGAACCAGTCGATATCGGCGAGCGAAACGTTGGCGCGCTCGCACGCGCCCAGGATGGACGCCGGCAGTTTCGTAACGGCGTGTTTGAAGACGTCCTTACCGGCCATGGTCGGAAGATGCATCTCCGAGCAAGCACCCGGTCGTTGACGAATGGGCGTGTACGAAAGCCGAACGGAAACACCAGTTGATTGACGTATCGACCATCGGTCTTGAGATCGACTGCGAGGATGTCGCTCTCGTCCGAGCGCTCGACGACGAATGCCCCTGCGCCGTCGCCAAAGATCACGGCGAAACCACGATGACGAGTCGCGCGATCCCAATCCTCCGGACTCGGCTTGCGATCTGTGGTTCCCTCGAGAATGTCCCAATCCTTCCACGGCATGAAGCCCGCATGAGCCTCTGCTGCAGCAATCAAGATGCACTTCGCAGCGCCGCTCTCGAGCAGCCCTCGAGCCACCTGCAAGCTAAAGATCTGTGCCGCACATTGCTGACGAACGTCCAACGCCGGTGCACCTGGACACCCAAGTTTGGCTCCGAGCAATGCACCTGATCCCGGGAAGAGATGATCCGGGGTCATCGTGTTGAAAAGGATGTAGTCGACGTCTTCGGGTTTCTTTCCCGCAGATTCGAGAGCCCTCTGTGCTGCGATCACGGCCAGATCGGAAGAGCCGATCCCTTCGGGGCAGTAATGCCGTTGAACTATCCCCGTGCGCTGCACGACCCACTCGTCAGTCGTGTCCATCACGCGCGCGAGATCGTGGTTCGTGTAGGGACGCCCAGGCAGATAGTGACCGGTACCAATGATCGAGATACCCATAGGGAGGCCGCTTTATGGCACAAATGGGGCAAGGTGGGGCAAGGAAGGCTACGAATTGACTTGACTTATTGGCCGACGCCTGCGCGTCATGACGCGTCACAGCGCGTCATGACGGCGGCCGCGTCATGACCATCCTTGCCACTAAACGGCGCAAATTCTCGTGAATCGAATCACTCGGTCGCATCGTCGCGACGGGGCCGCTTGGCGCAAGACAGCACGCGCTTGCGCACACGCACGGCTTCGGGCGTCACTTCGACGAGTTCGTCGCGATCGATGAACTCGAGGGCCGTCTCGATCGTCGGAACCCTGGCGGGCGCCAAAATCACGTTCTCGTCACGACCCGAAGCGCGGATATTCGTGAGCTTCTTTTCGCGCGTCACGTTTACGTCGAGATCGTTGCCTCGGTTGTGCTCGCCGATGACCATTCCCTCGTAAACGGGAGTGCCTGGCTCGATGAACAACACGCCACGTGGTTGCAAGTGAAACAGCGCATAGGGCGTGGCCACGCCCGCGCGATCCGCGACCATGGCACCATTGGAACGGCGAAGCAGCGGACCGCGATAGGTCTCCCAGCCGTCGAAGAGCGTATTGAGGAGCCCCGTGCCACGCGTCTCCGTCATGAACTGCGATCGGAAGCCGATCAAAGCACGCGAAGGCACGCGGAATTCGATACGAGCACGCCCGAAGCCAAGATTGCTCATCTTGAGCATTTGACCCTTACGTTCCCCAAGGCGCATCGTCACGGCTCCGACGTACTCGTCTGGAACGTCGACCACTACGATTTCGACGGGCTCTTGCCGCTCGCCGCCGTGAGTCCGAACGACCACTTCCGGCATACCGAGGCAGAACTCGTATCCTTCACGACGCATGGTTTCGGCCAAAATGGCCATCATTAGCTCTCCGCGCCCGTGAACGATGAAGGTGTCGGCTTCCTCGGTGAACTCGAGGCGCAACGCCAGATTACGTCGGGCCTCACGCTCCAGGCGTTCGCGAATGTGTCGCGACGTTACCCACTTGCCGACCTTGCCGGCAAATGGAGACGTGCTCACGCAGAACGTCATCTTGATCGTCGGTTCCTCGACTTGGATGCGCGGCAGAGCTTCTGGAGCTTCGGGCGCGGTGATGGTGTCGCCGATCTGAACCGTATCGAGTCCCGCAATCGCCACGATGTCGCCAATGGTGGCAGACTCCAACTTGACACGCTTTACGCCAGAGTAGCCGTAAAGCGCGCTGATCCGCTGCTCGACCTTGCTCTCCTCTTGCAGCAACGCCACGGTTTGCCCCGTCGCAATCCGACCACGTTCGATACGACCAATCGCGAGTCGGCCAACGTAATCGTCGTGTTCTACGTTGTGAACGAGCATTTGCAGCAGGTTCATCCGCGTGTCCTTTGGGCGCAGGAACCTTTTCCAAAATGGTCTCGAACAGCGGCATGAGATCGACAGCCTGATCTTCGAGCTTTCGCTTGGCCAAACCGGCTTTGCCGATGGCGTACAGGACGGAAAAATCGGCTTGTGCGTCGTCCGCTTCGAGATCGCAGAAGAGATCGAATACTTCATTCAAGACCTCCTCGGACCGCGCATCTTGACGATCGATCTTGTTGATGACGACGATGATCGGCAGTCCGAGCTCGAGCCCCTTCTTGAGCACGAATCGCGTCTGTGGCAGGGGCCCTTCCGCCGCATCCACGAGCAGAATGGCACCGTCTGCCATTCTCAAGGTCCGCTCGACCTCGCCACCGAAATCCGCGTGTCCAGGGGTATCGATGATGTTCATCGTGACCCCGCGGAAATTGATGCTGCAATTCTTCGCGAGAATCGTGATGCCCTTCTCGCGCTCGAGATCCCCCGAGTTCATCACTCGTTCGGCTACGTCTTCGTTCTCGCGGAAGACCCCCGTCTGGCGAAACATGGCGTCGACCAAAGTCGTCTTGCCGTGGTCAACGTGAGCAATGATCGCGATATTGCGAAGTTCGTTCCGAACCGATAACGTCATGGGTGGCGAGCCCTAGCACGTCAGTCGAAAGTCGCGAGCACTCGGGGCACTGTTCAGCCGGTTAGCCGTCCCCGTTCGGCGCTCTGCGGCTGAAATGGCCGCGTCTCGTTGCGCCGTTCAGCCCCGTCCGTGACCGGAAGTCCACTGCAATGAGAGCCCGATCCCGAAAGATTGCGCAGGTCGTACCGCGCCCACGACGAAACGCGTTGCTCGCCGCGACTCAGCACCCGAAGGGCAGCGGAAGAGTGGCCACCACCAGCGTCGCCGATTTTGCGGCGGAGTTCTCGGCAACGAGCTGTCCCTGACCGCGCCAGCGGGCAACGTCCCCCGCGCGCATCCGCTTCGATTCACCTTGGACGCGCAGCTCGATTCGCCCAATCTCGCAGCTGATGATCTGTTGCATCCCGGCCACGACAGGGCGAAGCGCGCCGACCGACTTGGGTGGCAATTCGATTCTTTCGATGTCCACCCCCGACGCCTCGACGTGCAACTGACGACCAATCGCCGATGCGCCGAGAGCGCGCTGTGGCAGTGCATCCCCGTCAACGAACTCGAGGCGTTGATCCGCTTTCGCAATCAACTGCTCGATCGTTGCCCCTAGGGCACCGGCTATCCGCATCATCACGCTCAGTGTCGGATTGCCGTCTCCACCTTCCAGATTCGCAATGGTGGGGCGCGGTACGCCAGACGCGTCGGCAAGTTGTTGCTGGCTCCAGCCACGCGACTCACGTAAACGTCTGAGATTCTCCGCCAATTGCTGGGCGGTAGCGTCCCCTTGCCGCTCCCGCACCTCGGCATTCATCGAGGCCCCTCGATTCGCTCGAGTGGAACCACTTCGTCCCACGCGTTCTCGAGCCCTTCGTAGTGAACGAGAAATCGGTCTGGCGCGACCACGGAGAGAACTCCAGCCGTATAGACCGAGCCGCGCCAACGCACCCGCACGCGATCCCCGACCTTGTACGGCGTAGCAACCACCCCGGCCTCTCCCTTCGCTGTCGGCCCTGAAGGACTGCAAGCAACGACGGACGGAGCGCGACTGGCCTCGGCTTCATCCAACCGCTCGACGATCTTGTCGAGGGTGACGTCGCGAGTCCAGTGGCTGTCGCATCCCTCGAATTGGACTCGAAACCGCGTCGTTCCCGTGCGTTCCACGACGAAAGCACGATAGCGTTTGCCGTCCCACTCGACCCAGACATGCTCACCGATTCGGTAGGGCTTGCTGCAGCTTACCGCGAGGATCGCGATACACACGGCCCATCGGAGCCGACGTCGACCAGTTCGACGTCGATCACTCATTGGCCCTGCACCTCGGGAGCATAGGACGGTGGACGAATGGAACCCTCCGCCCGAGGCCGCCACCCAGCTCGTTGAGCAACACCGGTTCCGGCTGCAAACCAGCGCGATACGCGTGTTCGAGTCGAACGATACGCGTATTCGAGAATAGCGCGACGCGCCGAAAAGCTTGCCGGGTTGTGGGTGAAAAGGATGCCGTCCGTCGGATCGGGCTCGATGAGAACGACTGCCGCGCCGCGCTCACGCGCCGTTCTCGCACAAGCCTCCTGCATGAGCTTGTGCACACTGATGCGCAGCGCTTGACTCAACACCCAAAGCATTCCCTTGTCGCGTAAGCTGGGACGTTGCCCGTGTCCCGTTGGAACGTCCTGAGCAACGATAGGAACCATGGGATTGATGACGATCACGACGTCGGCCCCTTGCTCGACGGCAGCATCGATATGGGACACCTGGGCAGACCCGGCATCGATGTAGTGCCTCGAACCGATGCGAACTGGCGAAAAAAGCGGGGGCAGCGCCATGGAAGCAATGCAAGCGCGGGTGACGGGAACGTGATCGAAGCCGGGAGCACCGAATTGGACCTCAGCTCCGCTATCCAAGTCGTGAGCAACGATGCGCAGCGCTTTCGGCATTGCGGAAAACGTGTTCGGCACCTCGCGCCGAACGAAGAAATCCTCGAGGAAGCGCTCGAACCCATCGAGCGAAAAGAAGCCGGCCGGCAGCGAATCGTTGAACCGGTCGAGCTCCTCCCAGAGCGCTGCTGGCTTGGTCGGCACCCTTGCGACCAGACTGCTCGCCCCCTGACGAAGGGCGGACGCTCCCGACACAATCGTTCTGCGCCATTCTGCGATGTCGGTTTTGAGTAAGTGCTTCCGCTCTAGGGGAAAGTAGTCGTCTGCAGGATCGAGGATGGCGCGATAAATTCTTTGAATCGAGCGACCGCCAGCGAGGGCAGCAGCCACGCTCGAACCGCTGGATGCGGCGACGTAGAGATCGAAGTCGTGGGCTTCGATACCATCGACGGCATCCTCCAATGCGGCCAAGACGCCGATTTCGATACATGGCGCCGGTCGTCCCGCCTCCACCCAGACAAAGTGCGATTTTACTGTCTGTCATTTTGCCGTCCGATGGCCGAAACCATTCTCTTCGAATCCCTCAACTACCACGAAGATGCGGTATTACTCCGCGTTTGACGACCGTGTCCCGCGCGAATCGCTCCGAGGTGTCTGGATAATCCTTCGTGTAGTGAAGCCCTCGGCTTTCCCGCCGGCTCGCCGCAGATGCAATGATTAGCTCGGCGACCGTCTGGATGTTGCGAAGTTCTAGGAGATCTCGTGTCACGACGTAACGCCAGTAGTATTCGCGAATCTCCTCCTCGAGAACCGCGATACGACGAGCCGCACGACGCAAGCGTGAATCGCTGCGGACGATACCGACGTAATTCCACATCAAGCGTCGAACCTCGTCCCAGCTGTGAGCGACGACGACCTCTTCACCGCTCGGTTGTGCGTCCCCCACCTCCCACTCGGGTACCTCCGGGTGAGACTCCTTGTCTTCGTCGTGGAGCGTTTGTACCAACCGGGCTGCCGCGCGCCGCCCAAACACCAACCCCTCGAGAAGAGAATTCGAAGCTAGGCGATTTGCTCCATGTAAGCCCGTGCACGACGATTCACCGATGGCCCAAAGTCCGAGCAGCGCAGGATTTCCCGTGGAGATCGGAAGTGATGCCGCCGCACATGAAGTGCGCAGCGGGAACGACAGGGATTGGAGTCGTCGTGATGTCGATCCCAAACCGCTGACACTCGGCGAATATCGACGGAAACCGCTCCTTGATGAAGCTGCTCGGCCGACTCGAGATGTCGAGCAACACGTAATCGGAGCCCGTGCGTTTCATTTCGTAGTCGATCGCACGAGCCACCACGTCACGCGGAGCGAGATCCGCCATCGGGTGGTGGCGCGACATGAATGGCTCGCCATTGGCGAGGCAGAGCTTCGCACCTTCACCCCGGAGCGCCTCGCTGATCAAAAAACTCTTCGCGCGTGGCTCGTAAAGGACCGTCGGATGGAACTGGTAAAATTCCATGTTGGCGACTTCCGCCCCAGCTCGAAAGGCCATGGCGACACCGTCACCGGTCGCTATGTCCGGGTTCGAGGTGTAAAGGTACACCTTGCCAGCGCCCCCCGTCGCTATCACGGTCGCGCGAGCAAGGAACTGCTCCACGCGTCCCAACTTTTCGTTCAGCACGTAAGCCCCGACGCACCGATCGGGGCCGCCGAATTTGCTCATCGTGATGAGGTCCACCCCCATGTGCCACTCGAACAGGCGTATGCGAGGATGGGATCGGACCCGCTCGAGCAGCACGCGCTCGAGCTCCGCCCCTGTAATATCTCCGGCATGCGCGACCCTGCGCTCGGAGTGGCCCCCCTCACGCCCCAGATCGAGCGAGCCGTCGCTCTTGCGCGAAAACTCCACCCCCATGTCCATGAGCCAGTGAATGGCAGAGGGAGCCTCCTTCACGCAGAGTTTCACGACGATATCGTGGCAGAGGCCCGCGCCAGCGACATGCGTGTCTTCGACGTGCTTGGCAAAGTTGTCGACGTTCGAGAGCACGGCCGCGATACCGCCTTGCGCCCAGGCCGTCGATGACTGCTCGGCGCTCCGCTTCGAAACGACGATAACGTCCACGGATTGAGCGGCTTCGAGCGCGAATGTCAGCCCAGCGATACCGCTTCCGATCACCAATACGTCGCAACTAGTCGTCATGACTTCAGTCGGCGTAGTACCGCGATCGGACCAGCCAAGGTACTAGAAAATGGGCTCATACCGAGCCGAGCCCGCACGAAGCCCTCGATCGCGCGACCTGTGCGGCGCGGTAACGGCATCGAGCGGCTGGCCACGGCGAGCCGTCGACAGCCGAATCGCACACCCGCAGAGTCCGTCAGACGGTGAATTGACGGAAGCGAATCCGTGGCGTAGTTCAGGTGCGCTCCTCGTCGGCCCACGGGTCGCCATACGGCACTCGAGATGGGCCCACCGCCTTGGAGGCGAACCCCGTGAAGATCTTGGTTGCGCTCAAGCAAGTTGCCGATCCCGATCATTCGACGAGGATCGGAATCGCGCCCGACGGTCGGAACATCGACGCGACGGCACTCGAAAAAAAGGTCAATCCCTTTGACGAATATGCTCTCGAAGCGGCGCTGCGATTGACAGAAAACGGTGAACAGCCGAAACAAGATTGGGCGAAGTCATCGTCGTCACGCTCGGACCACAGGACACGGAAAAGATGCTGAAATCGGCCCTCGCAACGGGAGCCGATCGGGCCATTCGTGTCGAAACTTCCGATGCAGACCTCGACGGTCGACGCGTGGCCAGAGCACTCGCGACCCTTGCCGAACGCACCGGCGTGGATCTCGTCCTTCTCGGCAAACAGTCCGTGGACGGCGACGGGAACGAGGTAGCTCAACGCCTCGCAGCGCGACTGGATTGGCCGCAATCGACGTTCACCGCTGCACTCAGAGAGACCCAAGGTGGAACGCTCGTTGCCGAACGAGAGGTTGACGGTGGGACGCAACGACTCGAGTTACACCTGCCCGCCGTCGTAAGCGTAGATCTGCGCATCGTTGCCCCCAATTCGGTCCGTTCTCACGCGACTCGACCGGATTTCTCCTATCCTCCAGGCGTTCGCTTCGCGTCACTGCCAGCCATCATGCAGTCGCGACGCAAGCCGATCGAAAACCTCTCGCTGCAAGACTTGGCAGTCGACTCACCCATTGCAGTAGAACACGTGCGCTACGCACTGAATCAGAAACGCACGACAGGTCGCATTGCCTCTGGAGTCGAGGAACTCCTCGATTGGCTCATGACGGAAGCAAAGGTGCTCTGAATCCCACTGCTCTGTCGGAAAGCTCACATGCAAGACGAAATCCTGTTGTTGGTTCAGTGCAGTACGACGTCGGCCGTGGCTCGGACGTCGCTCTGTGCCTTGACGTTTGCACGGGACCTAGGCCAGAAAACGAAAGCTCCCGTGTCGCTCGTCGTCTGCGGCCTCGGTAGCGCTCCCGTGCCTTCGGAGTTACTGCGCCTCGGTGCCAAAGAGGTGCTGGTCCTTCGCGACGCGGCCGGCGACGCGAGCAGCGCAGAAACAATCTGTCCCACCTTGGTCAAGTTGGTCCATTCTCGCCGCGCGCGGTGGCTGGTGGGCGCGGCGACGAGTTTCGGCAAAGACCTCTTGCCGCGAGTGGCCGAACACCTCGACGGTGCGTTCATAGGTGATTGCTGTCGATTGACGGAATACGACGGCGCCATAGCCTTCGTTCGGCCAGTGTACGCGGGCAATGCCCTTGCCACCTGCATGGCGAAGACGGACGTCACCATCATCTCCGTGCGTCAGAGCGAATTCGCTCCAGTATCGTCCGAGTGCGATACGCCGTCACCGATGCACGAGGTGCGGCTCGAGACGCACACTGCGGCTGCGACGCGCGTGCGCTTTCTCGGCTTCGATCCCGTGGTGTCTGAACGTCCCGCGCTGGAGGAAGCCAAAGTCGTCGTCGCAGGCGGACGAGCACTCTCGGAACGATTCTTCGAAGTCCTCACGCCTCTGGCGGACAGCCTCGGTGCAGCAATCGGGGCAACTCGCGCCGCCTGCGATTGTGGCTACGCGCCCAATGATTCTCCAAGTGGGGCAAACGGGAAAAGTCGTCGCTCCCGATCTCTACGTGGCCGTGGGCATCTCCGGGGCAGTACAACACGTCGCCGGGATCGAAGCTCGCGTGTCATCGTGGCAATCAATAGTGACTCCCAAGCGCCAATCTTCTCCGTTGCCGACTTTGGCCTCGTCGCCGATCTCTTCCGCGCTGTTCCGGAATTGGTCCGGGCGCTCGAACGGCGCAAATCCGCTCGCTCGTGATGAATCGCCGGCCGACTCACCGCTCTTCATCTGAATCGATGGCCGCTGCTAATTGGTGTCACATCGCCTTGACAGACCTCGAACCTCAAGCCATCCTCCGCCGCCACCAACCGAGAGTTTCCGGGGCGTAGCGCAGTTTGGTAGCGCGCACGGTTCGGGTCCGTGAGGTCGGCAGTTCGAATCTGCCCGCCCCGACCGCGAAATCTCTCGATGAAAGGAACTCCTCAGGGGTTCCTTTTTTGCTTTTGTCGGCTCCGCTTCAAGCCTTCGTCTCGGAGCTCGAAGCTCGAAGCTCGGAGCTCGAAGCTCGAAGCTCGAAGCTCGAAGCTCGAAGCTCGAAGCTCGAAGCTCGAAGCTCGAGCTCGAAGCTCGAAGCTCGAAGCTCGAAGCTCGAAGCTCGAAGCTCGAAGCTCGAAGCTCAACTTGCAGAACGGTCAGGTCCGTGTCTGCAAAGCTGACCTTGCACTTTTGCGAGCCCACATCCTCCCCCGCTTGTCGAAACCCACGACATTGCAGCAAAGAATCCGGGCACGTAATTTGCTTCGACTGATGGCAGAAGCGTCGCAACGGCGCATCGAACACTGCTACACGGCGATTCAGGCTGCATCCCCCTCCCCCCCCGCCGGCCTGGATTGCCGTGTTCTTTTTTCGCGCTCGTGCGACGCGCGCAGCGTCGTCGCGGCCACCCATCGCGGCCAGTTCATCGGACCGTCGCGCCTCTCCGTGGGCTCGAGCCAAGACGGCCGCGTGACGCCAAGCCCCAGCTGCGCCCACCGCGCCAAGGTCAAAGTGTCCGTCACCTGCAGCGGTCCAGGCCCACGCGCTTGTCGACGCCCAGAGGAATTGACCGATCCGGGCGGGCTGGCAACGCACAAAAACCCACCAACCGGTCGGTTACAACGAGCTCCCAACGCAACGTGAACCGAGCGACTGGCCCTGCTTCGCCGCGAACGCCACTTTTTTGTACGCATTGGGTTTCAGTAGGATTGAAGTAGCGAACATAACAATGCTATTGTAGTGTCACTGTAGCTCCTCCTCGAGTCACAGCTGGAACTTCCAGTTCGCATGAACTCGTTCGGAGGTGCGGGAGGCAAGCCGTGCCGATTGATGTTCCTGCCGTACGAATCCTCATCATCGACGACGATCAGCGATTTGCGAATAGACATGCAAACCCTCCTCGAAAAGGACGGTTTCATCGTAAAGACATTGAGCGATCCGACCCTCGCGGAACAAGAGGTCCGCCAGGGCGAGTACCACGTCATCATCCTCGACCTGATGATGCCGAAGATGGACGGTATCGAAGTATTGCGCCGTATTCGGGGCATTGATACCGACATCGCGGTCGTCATCTTTACCGCGCACCCGAACCTAGACACAGCCGTTGCCTCGATGAAGCTCGACGCCGTTGACTACATCAAGAAGCCGTTCAACGTCGACGAGTTCCGCGAGGTCCTCGCGCGATGAAGAAGAAGGGGCTCGCCCGCACCCCCGAAGAGCAATTGCACCGCATCATCGGGGATACCGATCCGCACCATCCGAAGGGACAAGGAGCTCACTCTGAAGCAGATGAGCCGGCGCACGGGTCTGTCAATCTCTCTTCTGTCACAAATCGAACGCGCCGAGTCGAGCCCTTCGATTCCAAGTTTGTAGAAGATTGCCGTTGCCCTCGACACTCGAATCCAAGAGTTGTTCGGGGACAACTGAGGCGTTAGGACGAGGTTATCGCTCAGGTTCCACGGTCGCACGGCGACCTACGTCCCACCGCCATCGTGAACCGAGGCGTGTCTCGATGCGAGCGTACTGGGTCTGTCGGATTGCCTCCATGGGTGTTGGAGTGGGCGTCGTCGTCGCAACGACGATGGCCCAAGGAGCCCCCAACCCCAACTGGCCCCCGGATCCATCGATTCCGATAGCTTCTCTCGCAACTCCGAAATTTTGGCCGAGTGACTCTGCGTACGGGTACACGTCCGACAATCCGGGACAGTGGTGGTTGTACTCTTTCGTCCCCGAACGCTCGACGAGCGCCGTCGTATTGCGCCAACCGAACTTGCCAGCAGGATTGAGCGTCGACGCGGCCTGGCAGCAGTCGATTGGGCTTCCTCAAGTCGTACTCGCCATTCTCGACGACGGCGTAGACGTCACTGAACCGGAATTGAGCGACTCGATTCTCCTTAACGTTGGCGAACTCCGGAAAATCCTTCCCACCCATGCCGACGGTTCGAGCTGCGCACGACTCGATCCCGCGTCCCTCGAGTCACCCGTCGCGGATTGCAGCACGCCCCCCGATGGTGTCTTGACCCTGGCCGACTACCGCGAGTCCCTCGGCTGGAGCGACGGCGCAATTGGCATCGATCCAAACGCCAACGGCCGACTCGACGTCGAGGATCTCTTCCTTCTTGGTTACGCGGACGGAATCGACGACGACGGCAACGGATTCGTGGACGATATTGCCGGTTGGGACTTCGTTGATTCCGACAACACACCGTTTCCGGTGTCGTCGGCAAGCGGCACCGAAGCCGCCCTCGATGCTGCGGCTCAAGCCAACGATGGTGTCGGTCGCGCAGGTGTCTGCCCGCGCTGCCGTGTCCTTCCTGTCCGCGTGGGCCACCAACGCGGCGCCAATCCTCAGACCCTGGCCCTCGGATTGCTCTACGCATCCTCTTTGGCGCTGCGGCTGCGTTGGTTGGCCACTTGCCGTCAGGGCGGACGCGTGCACTCGATGCAGCGCTTCGATTGAGCGCACAACGAAATCAATTGATGCTGTTTCCTCGCGACGGTGAACAACAACGCATCCCGTCGATTCGTTTCGATACGAACGCCGCCCTCGCGATTGGAAGTCTCACTCAACTCGGTGGGTCCACGACGTCGACGGCAAGCTTCATTGCCAAGATATCCTTGCCAAACCAACGATTCCGGTCCGGTACTCATGTCCGCGTCACCAGCATGCGGTCGACGCGGACCCGCAATCGCACTGGGCATATCGGGCCTTTTGGTTTCGGTTAGGCGAAAAACCCCGGAATTGCCACGGCTGTCCGCGCAGCAGCTCGCATCCTTGTTGGCTCAATCCGCCGATGACGTGAGTCCGAACGGTGCAACGGACGGTCTTGCGGCCTCGACTGGACAAGGTTCACTACGCAGGCTCAATGCACGAGCGGCAATCGATGACCTCTCTGCAAAGGCCGTCCCACCCGAACTCGAGCTCGAACGCCCGCTCTGGTACGAGACCGTCGTGCTCGACAGCTTGACGCAGCCCATGCCGATCACGGGCCGCATTGCAGTGCATTCGGGGCGAACGTTCGACGTTCACGTCGAAGCCGCGCTCGGCAATCCCAACGATGCCGGCAAGTTCACGACGTTGGTCGACAGAAAGGCGTTGGCCGCTGAGTCGCTGGTCAAGTCGGGCTCGCTGCTTGCCCAAGCGGATCTTCGGACCTGGTACGCCAACGCACTTTCTTCGCAGGGAGATGGTTCCGCTGGTGCAGTCGTGACCCTGCGAGTGCGAGCGGTCGAGACGCCCCAACAGACGACTGACGACGACATCTCGCCCCTCGAATCCAATATTCAACGACAGATCGTGATCGAGACCGATCCCACTCTCTTGAGCGGATTTCCTTACGTCGTCGAATCCGCGACAACGCCGCCGAAGCTCGTCGACGTGGACGACTCGAACGGCAAAGAAATCGTATTTGGGACCTTGGACGGTAGGGTTCTCGCCCTTTCGACGGGCGGAGGCGCGCCGAAGGACGCCTTTCAGAGCTCCGTGATATCCCGACAAATGCCCCAATATCGACAGCTCGGCGCCTGGACCCAAAGCAACTCCCCCGAGACTGCTTCGCCGATTCTCGCCGGAACCCCATCCGTATCCCCCGCCCTCGGGACAGAATCGATTGTCGGCGGCATTGCAGCGACCGATTTCGACCACGACGGCGACGAGGAACTCGTGTTCGTCAGTGACACCGGACGAGTGTACGTGGTCGATCACACTGGAGCCCGCGTCGAAGGCTGGCCGAGATGTCTCGATTCGACAAACGCCGTAGACTGCCCGAGCACGAAGAGTGGCAATCCGAAAATCTCCGCAGCACCGGTTCTTGCCGACGTGGACGGCGATGGAACGGACGAAATCGTCGTGGCAGCCAATGACGGTGCTTTGTACGCATTCGAGAGCGATGCCAAGCCTGTGAAGGGGTGGCCCGTACACATCCCCATGCCGAATGCCGACGCTGCTGGAGCTGTCACCGAAAGCCCTTCGGTTGCCGATTTGGACGGGGACGAACGGGACGACCTCGTCTTCTCCGTGGGCGAGCCGCGAGATTCCGAACGCAAATGATACGACACAGATCTTTGCGATGCTGGGCATCGAATCGATGCCGCCGACGGCAAAGGATCCCGCTACGAGCGCGGTGAACGACACGTCGAGCAAGTCGGTCGACACCGATGCCGAGCAGAACGGACCAGCTGCAACGCTCGCGCCCGATTGGCCACTCGCTTTGACTTCCTATGATTTCGACGTCGACCGCCTGACGCGTCGGAGTCCACCGCCTGCCATCGACGCGGCGAGCACCGAACCACGCGCCTTGTTGTACGGAAACGCGACGCGTCCATTCTTCGTGCCGCTATCTGCCGGAAGCGTCGACAACGAGACCGGACTGCCCCGGCACGCAGAACCAGGACTGGGCGATAACGGTGAGCGCGGATTCACACTGACGGAACGTGGCATCGACTCGACAGTGACCGACGCGACGCTGATCGCGCCACTTTACGCAAGACCCACGTTGGCCGATCTGGATCGCGACGGACACACCGATCTCCGTATTGCCTGCCACCACCGGAAAGAGCCTTGACGCTCTCCGGGACCCGAACATCGACGAGCACCGAGGATTTTTGGCGTTCTGGAGCGGAAGGACTGGAAAAATGCTTCCCGCGTCTCCCATCGAACTCGGGGACTTCATTGGTTCTGCCTCTCCTGTGGTCGCCGATCTCACCGGAGACGGCTACCCAGAAATGATTGTCCCGACGGGCGACGGACGCCTTGCGGCGTACGATGCGTGCGGGCGAAGTCCAGTGGGTTGGCCGAAGGTTTTCGGCGGTCGCATGTCACAATCTGCAGCCATCGGCGATGTCGATGGGGATGGGTCACTGGAAGTCGTCGCGATCACGGACGACGGCCGCGTCTTCGCGTGGCACACGGACGCCAGTGACCGGAGCTACGTTCCCTGGGAAAGCGCTCAGCGAGACAACCGCAATCAGAGCACCCACCGCTTGCCGGTAAATACATCGCCACAGTTTCCACCGCCGCTTCCGCTGACCAGCACGGGAAAGTGCGTGAGAAAGACCGATGAACCAGTGCCTCCGTCGCCGCGGACGCAATTGTCTGCACGCGGCGGCTGCGATTGCGAAGTCCCCGGTCGAGAGGAGCCTCGCCATAGGGCAGCACTGTTCCTTTTGATGTCCTTGGCGTTGCTCGCAAGGCGGTCCATCCGCCCCTTGCGCACGAAATCGCTAACCTGAAACGATCGCGCGTCGATTCGTTCCGCTGCGACTTCGCGAAGCCCTCGCACTGAGGTAAGGCGTGCTTCCTCGTGCTGCGCTAACGGTACGCTGGTGAGACGTGTCCGCTCACCCCTGGCGCGACCGCTCCGTGCACGTGAATTCGCGAGGAGCCATGGAACGAAAAGAGGCGCAGTCAAAGTGCGCCTCTTTCGACTTTGGTACCAAAGGACGGACTTGAACCGTCGACACCGCGCTTATGAAGCGCGTGCTCTAACCAGCTGAGCTACTTTGGCGTGGGCGCAGGACTATGAAGAACCGGGGACGGGCTGTCAAGCACTCCACTAAAAAACGGCAAAGAATGGCGGCACTTGGCCGCAGCGTCACGACGCTCGATGGCTTTGGCCCTTTGGTTCGTGCCGCCTGGCGCAATGTTGCACACCGACGCACGGCATCGAGCCAACACAGCCTTGGACGAATACGCCGCGGAGCTTCGCCCTCGTCAGTTCGCCGCGAATTCCGCTTTCAGCTTTCGCTTCTCCATGAGGCATTTGTCGTCCGTGCAGAGAGAAAACGAGAGTTCGCCAACGAGCTCCCCTTTGCCGCTTCCAGCGGCCGTCACCGGCACCAGGACTTCCAGACTCGATGGTGACAGTTTTGCGGGATCGCGCGTCACGAGATCCGCCCCTGCCTTGCCGTTGGCGACCGAGATCACCTTGAATCGGTGAGGATATTCTGCATTCACGTGAAACGGCGGTTTCGCAGTGAGGGCGAGTTTCACCTGGAAAGCCTCGCCGACCTTCGCGTCACCTGGCGCGCTGCTCTCCAGGCGAAATGCGACTTCGTCGAATTTCGGTTGCGGCATCGTTGCTGCGGTCTGCGCAAGCGCAGCAGCCGAAAGCGGGAGCGAGCTCGACTCTGGCGCCGCAGACTGGTTCGCACTCACGTCGCGCTTGCAGGCCCCGGTGCACAGGACGAGCATCGCAAGAATGGTCCCGAATGCAATGGAACCGATCGAATACATTCGCATGGTCACGATATACCATGGCGGCTTTCGTGGGACCACGGAGCGACCATCGAGTGCCCGGAACGAGAAGGAAGCCGGTCATGGGCATCGTATTTTAATGTGTTTGGCGAAGCGCTTTTGGACATGCGGCGGACCCACGAACGCTGCTTCGCGCAGCGCCCGGCCCCCGCATTCAGCAACGCGTGCTCGGTGTAACTTGGGCATCATCGGCGTTGCCAAGACACCCTGATTTCACGTCGCTCGACTTACAGGACGAAGAGCAACACCAAGGCCACGATGACGATCAGCATGACACCAATCACAACGACGGGAACGACCCAACGCGGCATGGCAGCTGGTATCACTGCCACCTCGGATGGCAGCGTCTGGGCAACATCAGCGCCTGGCGGAACGCGCAGTTCACTTCCGAGAGCGTTTCCTCCGGCACCAAAAAAGTCATCCAAAACATCGCTCGCAGCAGGGGCCGGCTTGGCGATCATGAGCTCCGGAAGCCGCGACTGAATCATCGCGTCGACCTGCGCTTCCGTGAGGCCAATCCAATCGCGATGGGTCCCTTCGAGACCGTAAGCTTGCCCGACTTGGGTCGCGAGCTCGCCAACGCTCCCAATGCGCATGACTGGGTTTTTCTGAAATGCGTGTGCCATCACTCGATCGAGCGTCGGTGGCACGGGGTACTTCGATTGAGGTTCCCGCTGGGAGGGTGCAATGGGCGTCTTCGTCAGAATCTCGAGTAGAATGCTTGGGCCATTGATGCCTGAAAAAGGCACATGACCCGTGATGCATTCGTAAGCGATAGCCGCAAGGGCCCAAACGTCAGCCCGATGGTCCAGAGTCTCGAGGCCTTGCGCTTGCTCCGGCGCCATATAAAAAGGCGAACCGATCGTCGTACCGATGACGGTGAGCTTCTTGGCGTTGTCCGCTTTGTCCTTGACGCTGCCAAAATCCAAGATTTTGATGATGTCACCGTCGCGCGTCTGACAGAGAAAGATATTGTCAGGCTTGAGATCGCGGTGAACCAGCTTCTTTTCGTGTGCGGCGTCGAGCCCCAACGCGAGCTGGGCAAGCATGCGAACGACGCGTGCAGGGGAAAGCGCCGTTTCTCTTTTGAGCGCCCCACGAAGCTCCTCGCCGTACAAAAACTCCATCGCCAATGCGAAAGTGCCGTCGGGCGTCGGTTGGAAGTCGAACACCTCGACGACATGCTCGTGCGACAAGAGCTTACTGACGTCGAACTCGCGACGAAAGCGTTCGACGGCTACCGGATCCTTGGCGACATCAGCGTGAAGAATCTTGAGTGCAACACTTCGCTTCAGCTCGACGTCCAGAGCTTCGTATACCCGTCCCATTCCTCCGTCCGCCACGACACGGCGAACGTCGTAACGATCACAAACGAGAGAGCCGACGCGCAGATCGGAGTCGGTGCCTGCAACGGGAGCCTGGCTCACATTGACCAATTCATGGCCATCGACCGGGCAAAACCCCGCGTCAGTCGGATAGAGGCGGCCGCACTCTTTACAAGATTTCACGACCTTTCCTCCCGACTACCGACGCCCGCTCCCGTCACGCGCCCTCTTGTGAGGGGGTGGGTGAAGGCGGCGCAACGGAAGTCGGTGGACGGAAGTAGATGATCCGATTGCACTGCGGACACTGCCCGAGCTGCTCATTGCGCATGAGCTGCTGCATCATCATGGGCGGAAGCGCGATGTGACAGGCACTGCAGGTTCCGTCCGTTGTCGACGCGACCGCAGAGCCTCTTCGCTTACGAATCATCTCGTAGCGACTCAAGGTCTGAGGCTTGAGCTTCGCAGCGATACCCTTTCGCTCGGCGCGCTTTTCCGTAACCTGGATGTCCAGCTCCGCAAAACGAGCTTTGGCGGGACCTTCCGTTTGCCCAAGATCTGCCTCGAGCTTCTCGTTTTCGGCGGTGCTCGTGGAAATGTCCGTCTTCGCCTGCTCGATCAGCTGGGCGAGCTTCTCGCCATCGATCTCACGATCGCGAATCAACTTCCTGAGTTCCTCGACCTCACGCTGCACCGCGAGCGTTTCCTTCTCGTTGCGACAGCGCGCCATCTTCTCTCGCGAACGTTCGATCTGCGCCGTCATCTGGCGGATCTCCGCCAAATGTCCGATCGGGTCCTCTCCATCTCCCCGAGGCTCTCTCGACTCGCCGTCAGTCGCGCAGTCACCTCGCCGTGACGTTCGCGCTTCTGCCGCATGCCCGTTTCCTCTTTCGCTTGCTCTTCCTCGAGGGCCGAAAGGGCCGCGTCGATGGCTGCAAGGTTCTCGAGCTGCTCAATCTGGGATTCGATGGTCACGTCTCAAAGCACTCCTTGTCGGCACCGAAGGACATATTCAGGGACGAAGCGAAATAACGTTTCGTGGGCCCACCTGGGTTCGAACCAGGAACAGCCCGATTATGAGTCGGGGGCTCTGACCGATTGAGCTATGGGCCCGGTCTGGCGATGCGTGGCTGTCGATGCGATGCCGGCAGGCATGAATCATCTCCGCCGCACGACGAACGTCGAGTCGCGAGGATCGCTGGTCGCTAGCGCATGCAAGCTCCACGCCCGCTAAGCTAGTCGAATCGCGTGGGATGAGCAACCTTGCAGCACGTGAGTTTGCCAGCGATCACATCCGCGAGACGGCTCGACTGTCGTCCCTGGCGCTGGTCCTCGATGCCAAAATGAATGGCTCTCCTGCCCAAACCGAACGACCGTGTTGCGGCGACTGCGCCACGAAACGTGAATGCAGCCCATGCGCACCGCACCATTGTCGTTTGAACGCCGCAACGAAGCGATAATTCGGCCGGAGCGCCGGACCCGCGTCTTCATGTGCCTGCGTCACGCGCGGACGTCCCTTGGCAAGTCTCGAAGCTTGCGAGCTTCACCACGTTCCTCTTGACGTCCGTGTCCCGCACCCGACGACGAACGCTCAAGGGCTCTCGTTGCTCGTCGTCGATATGGCTTCAGTAGCGCCCGCCTCCGACGGCGAACGCCGGTCCGAGGAATCTGCACAACATCGAAAACCGACCTGATAGAACTTAAAGGTCGTACCGTGAGAGGTCGTCGTCGGACGACAGCGCGCACGGACGGGACCGTAATACCCCCCTTTGAGAGCAGTCTTGGGATGCAACCCCGCGCCCTCTTCCGATCCATCGGGGACGACCCATTCGTCGACGTTCCCGACCATATCATAGGCGCCGTAGGCGCTGACACATCGAGTCCGTTCGCCACTTGCAGTGCGCTGGTCGAGCCTCTCGAGTTCACGCTCGCGTAGGTCTGCACGGGCCAACGCGTCGCCATCCGGGAAGCGGTGTGGCTGGTCGATGTTGCAGGCACCCGAGTCACGATCGTAGCCATGAGGATATGGAAGCCGATTCGGGCCTTCGCAGGCGAGCGTCCACTCTCGAGCACTGCAAAGTCGCTTGCCCAAAACCTCGCAGCTCGCCTTTGCCTCGGAGAAGTCCACCATGACCGTGGGCTTTACACCGGCTCGATTGGGATACTCGAAGCGATCGATACAATACCTCAACGTCGTGACGGGGCCCGTGCATCGGCTCGACTCCGCATAGCGATGGCACCGACCCGAACCGTCGTCGAAAGGTGCCACACAACGATGAATCAACGTCGTGCAGTATTCTCCTTCGACGGAGACCATGTCGGGACCGCACGCGTGCGCTCCCTTCGAATGGCCATGGCCCAAGTCTCCTAATTCTGTGCTCGTCGACTGGGCACTCGTCGAAGACTGCAGCTGGAGCGCCACCGTCGACGCAGAGCCGTGCTCCCGAATCGAGGAAGCAGGGGTGTGAGCGTCAAGCGACCGATTCGAAATCGTTCGCACACTACCCGAGCCACGCGTCGCCGACACGAGTGCACCGAGCGGTTCGGCTCGCGCGGCGTCCACCAGTGGCCAGTTTACCCAGAGCCAACCGGTCGACCCGCCCAACAGCATTCCTGCGCCGACGCAGCGAACCCATCGTGGCGCCCGGATTGCACGCGAACGTCTTCGCGGTGGTGTGCATTCGGGAAGACTCGTCGCGACAACGTGCACCATGGGTTCCGAACTCGAGATTCTACAACGGTCCACGCGACGGATGAGTAACTGGAATTGAGAATCGGCCCGGAGGTTGTGATACCAATCCGTGGTAAGGATTGCCACTGCTGATGGATCGCCTGACCGTTCGCGGAGCCACTCAACACAATCTGAAGAAGGTCGACTGCGATTTACCGGAGAAATCGCCTCGTCGTGATCACTGGGCCAAGTGGTTCAGGCAAATCCTCACTCGCCTTCGACACCATTTACGCAGAAGGGCAACGTCGCTACGTCGAGTCCCTTTCGGCATACGCGCGCCAGTTTCTCGACCAACTGCCGAAACCCGCGGTTGAAAGTATCGAGGGCCTCAGCCCAGCCATAGCGATCGAACAACGCGCCCTTGGCAAAAGCCCACGCTCGACCGTCGGAACGGTCACGGAGATCGCGGATTACCTCCGCCTCCTCTATGCGCGAGTCGGGATCCCCCACTGTCCGAAATCTGGTCAGGTCCTTCGTGCGTACACCGTGCAAGAAATCGTCGACAGCATCATCGACCGCGGCGAAGGTACGAAGCTCACGCTTCTCGCTCCCGTCATCCGCGGCAAACCAGGCGATCTTCACCAGGAGATCGAGGGGCTGCGAAGAGACGGCTTCGTTCGCGCCCGCATCGACGGACGACAGTTCGATCTGGGAGACGAGCTCGACGTGGATCCCACCAAGGCCCATCACCTCGACGTGGTCGTAGACCGCATCGTCGTTCGAGAGGGCACGAAGGGGCGAATTACGGATTCGGTAGAATTGTCGCTACGTCTCGGCGACGGCACGGTTTTGATCGACCCAGGCGATGGCAATCCGCCCACGGTCATGAGCGAGAAGCTCGTCAGCTGGGAGCACGGCATCACGCTTCCACCACTCGAACCGCGCCTCTTCTCCTTCAACAGCCCGCATGGTGCATGTCCCGTTTGTGACGGACTCGGAACGCGCACCACCATTGATCCGAATCGAATCGTCCCAGACGACACGAGAACACTTCGCGCGGGCGCCGTGTCGGCGTTCGGACGGAGAGGCTCCGTTGCCGTTGCGCACGAGGTAGCGAAGGTAGTCGAACAACTCGGGGCCGATCCTGACGTCCCTTGGAAGGAATTGCCCGAAGGCGTCAGACAAGAAATCCTCTACGGATCTACCGCCGCTGCCCCCAAAAAGCGCAAGCGGGCATCGGACTACGTCGGCATCGTGCAGCGATTGCAACAAATCCTGGACACCGGAGAACTCGGTGAAGGTGAAGACCACGATTCCAACGATGGCGCGATTGGACCGGAGGATCTTCATCGGTTCGTGGTCACGCGAACCTGCGAAGCCTGTGGCGGCCGGCGTTTGAGGGTGGAGGCGCTCTCAGTAAAGCTCGGGGGACGAGACATCGGTGAACTCTCGAGAATGAGCCTCCGTCCACTCCAAGCCGCCCTCGACGAACTGCGTGTCCCAGGTGCGCTTACGCCCCGCGACGCGGCAGTTGCAGAACCGCTCTTGCGCGAAGTGGTTGAGCGCCTTGGCTTCCTGATCGGAGTCGGGCTCGACTATCTTTCGCTCGATCGCCCCGTACACACGCTTTCTGGTGGTGAAGGTCAGCGCATCCGTCTTGCGACACAAATCGGCGCGTCGTTGGTCGGCGTCCTCTACGTGCTCGACGAACCCAGCGTAGGGCTGCACGCGCGCGACAACGCGAGACTCCTCGAGGCAGTTCGCAAACTCGTGGATAAGGGCAATAGCGTCATCATGGTCGAGCATGATCGTGAAGCGATTCTCGCCGCGGATTACCTCGTCGACATGGGGCCGCAGGCGGGCGTGCACGGCGGGCACATCGTCGCAAGCGGAACGCCGAAAGAGGTCATGATGCAACCGACGTCAGTGACCGGACCCTATTTGGCCGGAACGAAACGACTGACGCCTCCAGCCAAGCGAAACCGCCCAGATGGTCGAATGTTGCGCGTCGTCGACGCAACCGCGCACAATCTGAAGAACGTCACTCTGGAAGTGCCTCTGGGGCTCATTACGGCGGTCACCGGTGTAAGTGGCTCTGGCAAGAGCAGCCTCGTGTCAGACACCTTGCTCAGCGCGGCACGCTCGACGCTTTACGGCGCGACCGGCTGGGTCGGTCCGTGCAGTAAAATCGAAGGCCTCGATGCAATCGACAAGGTAATTAGCATCGATCAAGCGCCGATCGGCCGAACTCCCCGCTCGAATCCCGCGACCTACACGGGCATTTTCACCCATTTGCGCGATCTCTACGCGTCACTCCCCGACGCTCGCGCACGCGGATATCGCGCCGGCCGGTTCTCATTCAACGTCAAGGGCGGTCGCTGCGAGGCTTGTCAGGGCGACGGCGTACGTCGTATCGAGATGCATTTTCTCCCTGACGTCTACGTCCTCTGCGATGCCTGCGGTGGGCGACGCTACAACCGAGAAACCCTAGAGATCCGTTACCGAGGATTGTCCATCGCCGATGCGTTGGATTTGACCGTCGACGAGGCAGATGGCGTCTTCGAGTCGATTCCGCGCATCCGACAACGAACGGCGGCACTCCGCCAAGTGGGGCTCGGGTATATTCAGTTGGGCCAGGCGGCAACCACGCTAAGCGGCGGCGAAGCCCAGCGCGTCAAACTTGCGAGCGAACTGTCCCGTAGAGCCACCGGACAGACCCTTTACGTGCTCGATGAACCCACCACGGGACTTCATTTCCAAGACATCGAGCTGCTCCTCCGCGCACTCGTCGATCTACGAGACGCGGGAAACACCATACTCGTGATCGAGCACAATATCGAACTCATCGCGTGCTCGGATTGGGTCGTGGACATGGGTCCTGAAGGTGGCGAAGCGGGCGGACGGATCATCGCGCTCGGCAGCCCCGAGGAAGTCGCAAAACAGGCGGCAAGTCACACAGGTCGATATCTCGCGCAACATTTCGCGGAGCGCCCGTAGGGCGCCGACGACTTGGGCAGTCACAATGCGCGCAAAGGCTCGTGCGGCAACTCATCGTTCAGGTGCCTCATCAGGCACCAGCGCGACCGCCCACGCTCCGGGTGCGCCAGCGCCCTCGCAAACATGGCGTGTTCGCGGCACGTCATCACGAAAGGACGAGACGCCCCTCAATCGTCCCTCACGCATGAAATTGACGTGTCTGTCTAGCGGGCGCTTATCCTGGAACCCGTTCCGCGAACCACGCAGCGGTCACGGGTCGAGGAACGGAGTTCACAGGTCGTGCAGCGGCGCACGTCAACCAAAGTCTTTCTCCACGCGTTCCTGATCCTCTTTGCATCGGATGCAAAGCGTCGTCTCTGGACGCGCTTCGAGTCGCTTCACCGAAATCTTCTCACCACACTCCTCACAAGCGCCGAAGTTTCCACTGTCGAGCCGTTCGATGGCCTTCTGAATCTTATCCAGAAAGACCTTTTCGCGCCCACGCAAACGGAAGGTGAAGGACTGCAAGTACTCACTCGACGCGAGATCCATCTCGTCCGGAAGCTCGTTGGCATCGAGCGTCATGTCCTCATCGAGCGTCTGCTGTGCACGCTTGATGATTTCGATCCGCTTGGCTTCGAGCAGATCTCGGAACTTCTTCTCCTGGACTTTGTTCATGGCAGTATCCCGCGCCCCGGGCCCGTGACCCAATCACTCGACGACCTAAAGGGGAGCGCGGAAGCATAGTCGGCGCATCCGGGGGTCGTCAATCTCGCCCAGTCGCAGCAGCGGGAAATCGGTGATGCGACCGAAGGCACCCGAAAACCGGCGCCATTGCCCGGCCAGCCGCATAGACTGACATGTCCGCGCCCCTTACATCTGGTGCCAGTTGGGCTCACCCCTGTCTGCGCTCCTGACGATCGACCGCGACGACGTGTTCGACGCAACTGACTACGGCTCCGCGTCCATGCAAGGAACATGGCTGGCGATATATCCTCGTCGCCACCAGTCGACACCGACACCGACACCGACACCAGTCGACTTGACCTGCTGTGCCTCCCAGCAACCTCACAACCCGTCACGGAATGCGCGTACGGCGTTGACAATCGAGTCCGCGAGCCGCTGACGGTAGTCCGCAGTGTTGAGCCGGACTTCTCCGTCTGGGTTCGAGATGAAACTCACCTCGTACAGCACCGCCGGCATATGTGCCCCCGCGAGCACATAGAACCCTGCCCTTCGCACGCCTTGGTTCGGGATCCGTCCGTAGTCCTTGCTCAACGATGCAACCGTAGCACGCTGCAATAGCTCCGCGAAATGCAGGCTACGCGCTAAAATGCCTTCGTCTTGCACGGGCGCGAGACTGTTCGCAAGTTCCTTCGCTGCGGCCGCGGATGCGGCATTTTCAAGCGCAGCAACACGCGACGCAGCCGCGTCGCTCGATGTGTCCAGGATGAAGGTCATTACGCCATCGCTGCCGGTCTGTTCAGCGGCATTGCAGTGAATGGATACGAAGAGGTCCGCGCGAAATGCATTGGCTCGTGCCGTCCGCTCATCCAAAGCGACATACGAATCCGTGTCCCTAGTGAGAAGAGTGGAGAGGCCCAGTTCACGTGCGATGAGAGGCGCTGCACGATGGGCAATATCGAGTGTAACGTCCTTTTCGCGAAGCCCTCTTCGGGCAATTGCCCCAGGGTCATGACCACCGTGCCCGGGATCGATGACCACCCGCTCGAGCACGCGAGGACCGGACGCGCGAAGCTTCGCAGCAGTACCACCGCGTGCAACGTCGATGATGAGCCGAAAGGGCTCCGGCATGTAGAATACTCGACGTTCGACGGGTTCCTCGAGATCGAGCACCACGCGTATCCCTCCCGCCTGCCTGCCGATACGGACCCCCTGAACGAGACCACCCACTGGATATTCCGATTGACCTTGCAACTCCGCGCGGTCGATGTCGACGTACAACCTCGCCCCGACACTTCCGGCATCCGCGCGGAGTAGCCCAGCACGAAAGGTTGCGGGCTCCGACATCAACACGACGATTCGCGCCGAGTCCTTCGCACCATATCGTTCTACACCGAGCACCCGTGGCGAGCCCGCGCGTTGCCCCGTAACGAGTGTCGGGGCCACGACCTCTGGCACTTGCACCGTTCTCGCGGAACCGTCGTCCCGGCTAGGGGGGCGTCCCTACGCCGGACAGACCAACCCCCGATAAGCCGAGCATGTCTCCAACGCGTTTGGCGTTGGTTCGGCAATCTGGCGTCAATTCGACGCGACCAGATTCGCCGAGCATGCGTGACACGAGACCGGGTTCGATTTCCACCTCGGCACGCAGAGCTGCCGCACGAACGAGAGCACCACAATCGCCTTTTTCCGCGGCGTCTTTCAACAGTTCGATCGCTTCGAGCGCGTCGGCCTTTCGCCGCTCCAAACGGTAGACTTGTTCTCGAAGTGTTGCAGCCTGAAGCAATAACGCGGTGGCGTCCCGAGGCTCACGGCTCGCGCGACTCGCCAGCTCGTCCGCTCTAGCAATGACTTCCGCACGAGGAAGAAGCAAGACGCCTTCCCCCGGACTCGCCCCCGATGATCCCGAATCGGCAGCCTTCGACGTGCAGCCCACGAAGGCCACCGACGTAATCAGCACCAACACGCCTAGGCGCCCAGCTCGGACCAGAGAATTCGGCTCCCCCGTGATGGAGCACGCCCCAGCCAGTTCATGACGTTCCGCTGGGCATTCGGACCGGCAGTTCTTGCTCTCGTCACTCGCACGAAACCTCGAGCCAATCGTCCTGCGCGATCGCAGTGGAGAGACCAGACCAGAAACGCGTCGAATGAGTCCCAACAAGATTGCTCCAGTCTGTCAGATGTCATGCCGTTGGCAACGCTGAGACGTAACGACCACTATTCGGCCTCGCACGGCTTGGCGTCGGTGTGGTCCACTCGCGAAAGCCACGTCCGGAACGTCGTTCGCGGGAGCCCAGCCAAACGCGCCGCACGACTGATATTGCCTTCGGCCAACCGAAGGAATTCTCTAGGGATCGCCGGCGTCGTCGCGGACGTCCCGATTTGATCTCGCCAAAGCTCGATGATCGCGAGAGCATCCAGAACGGGATGCTCCGATCCGACGCAGGCGCGATAGATCACGGCTCCTCAAGCTGTCGCACGTTTCCGGGCCAATCGTAATCGTCGAGGCTCGACAGCGCATCCTCACCGAGATAGCGATTCCCCAGAATTCCATCCTTGAATCGCTCCAGCCACGACTGCACGAGGAGCGGGATGTCCACTCGGCGATCGCGTAAAGGTGGAACCTGGAGGGTGACCATTCAATAGACGTTGGAGGAGATCGAACCTGAAAGCGCGGGCCGCGCACAACGCTCACTCAGCGGGGCACAGGTGGCGGAGACGACGCGGACGTCGACCTTTCGAGGATGCGTCGCGCCGACGGATTTCGTGATCATTCCATCTTCGAGGACTCTCAGGAGCTTCGCCTGTACGGACGGAGCGAGCTCGCCAATTTCATCGAGAAGAAAGCGTCCCGGGCACTGCGCCTCCTCGAACGCCCCGGTTCGTTGCTGCACCGCACCCGTGAATGCTCCCTGCCGATGTCCGAACAACTCGCCATCCGCGAGGGATTCCGGAATGGTTGCGACGTTGAGAGTGTAACGTACGAGCCCCCTCGCCCGCTCAGCTCGTGAATGCCTTCTCGCAACGACGTCCTTGCCAACGCCAGACTCACCGACGACGAGAACGGGCGCTTTGAGCCGCGCCAAACGACGAATCTCGGCACTTAGTCGACGTATCGGTGCGGAGCGACCGACCAAACCGGGGATTTCCGTTTCGTCACCAGGATGAGCTGCGAACTCGGCTGTCGTCGCCTTCACGGCGACCAGCGTCTTGCCAATCGTGAACACAGCCGAATCGAACGGGAGCCGAGCCAGCCGAACGCGGGCATTTCCCGAGATAGACGCCGTTCTTCGAATCGAGATTGACTAGCTCCAGCACACCGCCCGACGCGTCGAGTCGACAGTGTTCACCGCTGACGCACGCGTCGTCGATATGCACGTCGCTCTCTCGACTCGAGCCCATCACGAGACTCGCTCCACGCTCGAGAATGGCGCGCACAATCCCGCCCGACCGTGACCGACATTCGATGCTCCAAGGGCCATGGAGCGACTTCAGTGGCGAACTCCCTCGTGTGGAACTCAGCTTCGGCCTTCCGGCCCTCCGTCGAAACAGACACCTGATTTGCGTTCATGCTCCTGATTCGGTCAGCGCTTGCGCCAGTTGCGTTCCTTGTGCGCAGTCCGCCGAATCGATGCTAACTAGCCCCCATGCGCCGCTCAGCCGTGCTCATCCCAGTGCCACTCGCCTACTCCGGTGCGGCTTGGGGCCAGACCGTCGTGGAGGATTCTGCTGCTTCCGAGGCAGAACAGACTTCGCCTGCGAATCCGATTCCGTCCCCATCCGAGCGTCAGGCGCCGTCCGTCGCAGACCCCAAAGCGACCTATGTGGTCGAACCTGCACCCGTCGAACCGCCACTGCGGCTCAAACTCGGCAGCCCAGACCGAGATCGACGCACTGGGCACTGCATGCTCGGAGCATTGGCAGCTTATGGGACAACGTTGGGCAACTTCACGTCGCGAGACCCCATCGGAAGCCGGTTCGGAGACACTTTTGTTCCTTGGCGTCGATTCTCGGACTGGGACTGACCCGTCACGTCCAACTGGGCATCGCGGGAGAGTTGGCAGCCGTCAGCAGTGGCTCCGCGTGTGGTGACTGCTCAGCGACCTCGTACGTCGTGGGTCCGCGACTTCGCTATCACCTCGTAGAGGGAACCCGATTCTCCCCTTGGGTTGGTTACGGATTCTCAATCCGCCATACCCGCGCATCGGCAGGCTCGGATATACGACGAAATTCACCGCAATCGAACCTCTGCGCCTGGAGCTCGGCGGAGACTGGTACGCGTCATCCGTATTCGCACTCGGGCCTGTGCTTGCGATGGGCATTTCACGTACGGTGTCTCCGCCCGATGAAGCCGGAGATCCGCGCTGGTCCGCGTGGCTTTCCGCTGGCCTTCGTATCGCGTTGGATCCCGCAGGACATTAGGCTCGACCGACGCTGCGCTGCGCAAATCTGCAGCGTGGCCTCGCGTCGGTGGTCGCGCAGCGTCGGTGGTCGCGCAGCGTCGGTGGTCGCGCAGCGTCGGTGGTCGCGCCGCGTCGGTGGTCGCGCCGCGTCGGTGGTCGCGCCGCGTCGGTGGTCGCGCCGCGTCGGTGGTCGCGCCGCGTCGGTGGTCGCGCCGCGTCGGTGGTCGCGCCGCGTCGGTGGTCGCGCCGCGTCGGTGGTCGCGCCGCGATGCGGGGCATTCGACCGTTTGCAGCGAGAAACTCGATGATCTCGAGCGAAACGAGGTCGGATCCCAATGGATCCGACCTCGAACCGCATCAGCCTCTCATACGCTGGCGCTCACTGCTCGACCGGAATGGTCACCCCGATCGCTCGACGCAACGCCAGATAGTCTTCGCTGACGCTGTACAGCAGCAACTCACGCATCTTCTCGGCAGGGGACAAGTCACCCGGCAATTGCGGCTCCGCAGCGAGAATCCGCTTGGCGATGTCGAGATCACCACAAGCGACGAATCCAGCACGCACCGCTGTGACCTCGACGGCCTGCAGCCACCGTTTGATATTGGCCGTGCTGCCTTCGTTCATCCAACGCTTCACAGCCGCCGACAGCGACTCGAAGGCCATTGGTTCCATGAAGCGTCGCAATGCCTGCGCCGACACCTTCACGTTGTTGACGATCTCTGCGGGCAGCGGTGTATTCGGCGCCGCCAACATGACCCCCGCAAAGAACATCATGGTCAACTCGGATTGCGTCTGGAACAGGTTTCGAATGTACGCCTCGCCTCGGTAAGAGGCGAGATGCTTCGCGCACACGAACGCGAGCTCTTGCGGCTGGAAGCCAGATAGCACGGTCTGGCCAGCAACCGATGCCGGTGGAAGTGCTGGCACTGCAATGATGCCACCCGGAACGTCACTTCTCACGTAGAGCTCCGGTGATGCGATACCGAGCAGCTGAGCCGCCCACCCGAAAGTTCGAGCAAAGGACACCGTCGAAGTGTTGGGATCTTGCTTGAATCGCGGGTCGAGCGACGTCAGCTTCCCAGTCGCCTTCAACTCTGCACTCTTTGCCTGAAGCGCTGCAGGTACCACGGCCTCGAAGATCTTCGAGACCTGGTTATTCGCATCTCCATGAAGGAGGTGACGCTGCCACAGATCGTTCGTTACACGGCCACGGACGACTTGCATGCCCTCCGTCTTGTAGTCCTGGTAGAACCGCTGCTCTTCTTCGTTTGCCTCACCGAGGAAAGCGAGAGCCGCAGCAACACACCAAGCTTCGTCGTAGGCGCGCTTGTACAAGAACAGTCGATACAGTGAGCGATAGGTCTCGCCCTTGAGCGGATCGCCCTCGAGTACGCCACGAGTCTCGGCGATGGCTTCGTCCCATTGCTCGGTGCTTTCGTAGAGCTCTGCGAGGATCTGCCGCTCGACGAGATTGTCGGGTTTGGCAGCCGCAGCCATCTTGAACGCATCGATGGCTTCCTGCATCTGGTTGAGTCGATCTCGGTAAACCAAGCCCAATTGGTGCCAGAGCTGGTGTTCCAGGGTCACGTTGCCCTTTCCGGCAACGCGATGAATCATCTTGCGATAAGACCGCTCGAGCTGTTTCCAGTTCTTCTCCTGCGTGAGGATCTTGTTGATGCGCTCGAAGGCCTCGAGGTACCCGGATTGAGATCGAGTGACTCGTTGAAGAGCTCGACAGCACGCTCGAAATCTTTGAGCTTGTCGCGGTAAAGCTGCGCCTGCGTGAATACGTAACGCGCACGCACCTCGGGTCGCGACTCGAGCTCCGCGATCCGCTGCAGACAATCCACCATCTTCTGCCAATCCCCAGCTTGTTGATAGAGCTGCAGCAGCTTGTGCAGGATGACGTGATCGTTCGGCTTGATGTCCTGAGCCTCTTCGACGGCCTCGATGGCCTTCGCCCAGTTCTTCTCCTTGTCGGCCCAAACGTCACCGATGTCGAGGAGCAGCGTGAGGCGTTCCTCGCCGTCGTACACCGAGTCGAGAATCTGCCGCTTGTACGCCGCGACTTGCTTCCAGTCGTTGTTCTTGACGTAAATATCGACGAGTGCATCGAGCGTAGGCCGGTGATCCGTAATCAACCCCAAGGCCTTCTCGAAGTTATTGATCGCCTGACGCGCCTGGCCTTGTTCTCGCTTGATGCATCCGAGACGGTAATACGTATCGGTTCGTAGTTCGACCTCTTCTTCACCGAGCGCCGTGAGCACCTTCTGGTAGTTGGTGAGCGCACTCGGCCAGTCTCGCAGCTTGAAGGCCATGTCTGCGATTCCGCGAATGGTCTCTTGATCAGTGAGATCGAGCTGATGCGCGGCTTGGTACGCCTTCAGCGCCTTTTCATCGTTGCCCAACGCTGCGTGAACTTTGCCGAGCAACTTCTGCAGGCCATGCAACTCGTGACGGTCCTTGTTCTTGCCCTTCCTCACGAGCATCTCGGCAAGCGGCTCTGCCTTCACCCACTGCTCCGAGCGCGCGTACTCCTCGACCAGAGGGAGTGCCGCTTCTTCGCAGTCCTCATCGCACTGCATCGCAAGCTCGTAGGCTTGAACTGCAAGCTCGTGTTCCTCGAGCTTGCTGTCGCGAATCGAACCGAGCTCGACGAGCAACTTGGCGCGAGCTCGTGGGGCCGTCGTATTGGCCTGTTCTTGATCCAAGAACCGTGCGGCACGCTCCCAGTCCATCTCGTCCAACGCGATGACGCGAAGCGCTCCCAAGGTCGGAAGGTGCGTTGGGTCGAGATCGAGTGCCATTTCCAAGCGCTCTTGAGCTTGGGCGCGATCGCCCAGCTTCTCTTCCAGTGCCTTGCCGATGCGGAAGTACATCTCGACCCGCTGCTTGCCGTCGCTGGTCAGATCCGCAACGCGGGTCATCGACTCAATAGAACGAGCAGCGTCGCCCTGCTTCTCATACAGCTTGGAAAGAGACTCGAGGGCGTCGATATTGGTGTCGTCGACGTCGACGATGTTCTGATAGGCATCGATCGCCCTGTCGGTATCGCCAACCTCCTCCGAGTAGACCTGCGCGATGTAGCCGTAGAGCTCGACCTTCGTGGCTGTATTCGACACCTCGTTGATATGTCGCTCGTACGTATTGATGAGATCGAGCCACTGCTTCAAACGTCGATAACAGCGCTCCAACGCGACGTACGCACGTTCCTCAGTCGGATCGATCTCGAGAACCGCCTCCAACCTCTGTGCGGCTTGGTCTGCCTTGAGGAACTGCTCTTCGAGTACCGTCGCGAGCTTGAGCAATACCTCCACTCGCTCGCGCTCCGTCTCAACAATGTCGAGCTGACGTTCGAGCACCTGGACCAAGTCCGCCCAATTCTGAGTCACCTCGTCCACGCGCTCGAGACCACGAAGAGCCTGCAAGTTCGAGCCTTCCAGCTCGAGGACCTCGCGATAGGTCTGACCCGCGCGTGACGGATCGCGGAGTGCCGATTCGTACAGCTGCCCCATTCGCAACTTGTGCCGGCCAATAGCCTCCGAATCCGTCAACGACCGAACCTTGGCAGACAAGATATCGACGAGTTGGACCGCGTCGTTTTGCGCCTCGTAAATCCGCTCGAGCGCTTCTAGCGCAGGTAGGAACAACGGATCGACAGCAAGGGCTTGTCGATAGTATCCGATACCGGCGTCGACCTGACCGAGGTTGCGTTCGAGCAACTCACCCATGTCTACGAGTATCGCCTTTCGATCGTCGCTCGAAACTACGACGTCCAAGGCCCGCTGCAGTGTCTCACCAACCTTCTGCCAATTCGCGGCAACTCGGTGAATTGCTGCAATCTGGCGCAGCACCTGCACGTTGTTCGGGTCGAGCTGCATGATTCTGGGCGTAGTAAGGCTGCGCCCATTCCGGATGCTGCAGGTCCTGCCCGTACCACTTCGCGACGCGAAGACAGAGTTGGATCTTGTTTCGCGGCTCCGTTTGCTCTGGAAGCCACGTGTTGGCGGTTTGCAAGAGCTCACCCCAACGACTCGTTGCCTGAGCCATGCGCTCGAGATAGCGAGCAGTCTCGTCATCAGCGAAATCGTCACTGAAGGCGTTCACCAACGCATCGAAAGCCTGATTCTTGTCGTCGAGCTTCTCGTCGAACACCTTCGCAATCCGACGAAGTAGATCGCTACGCTCCGAGATTTCCTCTCGCGTCTCGAGACGATTCAAATACAGCTGATCGATGCCTCCCAACGCTCGCCAGCCGTGTGCAAACGTTCCAGGGCCTCAAAGGCTTCGGTGTGCGTTGCGTCGATTCGGAGAATCGTCTCGAACGCAGGTGTAGCCTTGTCGTATTCGCCGACCTCACGCTTCCAGAGTTCGGTGACTTCGAGAAGTTCTCGAATCTGCTCTTCAGCAACGGGCAAAGCGGAGGCTCGCTGCATCTTGACCGAAATGACTGTCGACCCAACGCTCTTCGCTTCGGTAGATGCGCTCGAGCTCATTCATGGCCTCGAAATCGCGTCCGTCGATCTCGAGTAGATGACGCCAAGCCTCGGACGCCTCATATGGCTGTTCCAGCGTGGTGCCATAGACGCGACCCAGCTCGCGGTACGATGCAATCACCTCGTCAGTCGAAATGGCACCGGCAGCACGATCGATGAGTGCATGAAGAGCGTTGACCAACTCGGACGCATCGTTCCGATTGCGCCAAATTGCAGCTACTTCGCGCAACGCTGTGGCATTGGCATAGTCGATATCGAGAACCCGCTGCCACGTCTCGAGCGCCTCGTCGTCACGACGGAGTTGTTCGGAGAAGAGTCGCGCACGGCGGGTCAGAATGCTGACGCGCTCCTCATCGCTATCCGCGATGTCGAAGTGGCGCTCGAGCACGTCCGTGAGTTCCGCCCATTGGCCTTGCTGTTGGTACAGGTCGGCTGAGAGCCCAAAGGGCCTCTGCATCCTCTCCGCGAAGATCGAGTACACGCTTCCATCCAGCAACTGCCTCTTCGACGTTGCCTAGGCGCTCAGCCGAAACCTTGGCGAGGCGCGCGCGAATCTCTGCTTCCTCTACGTCGCCGACGGCGTTCTCGAGCTCTCGCTCGTACACCGTCTTCAAGGCTTGCCACTGCTCGGTATCGCTGTAGATCCGACCGAGGGCCTGAATGACCTCGACATTCGATGGTTCGAGTTGGTCGAAGACCAATCGGAATGCACGAATTGCCTCCGTCTTCAGCCCGAGCTGCTCCTCGTAAACCTGGCCAAGGCGAATCGAGAGCTCGATCCTTTCGGAGTCTTCCGCAGCAGCAGCAACTCTCTGCTCGAGCACACCGGCAAGCTTTGCCCACTCCTCGAGTGACGTGTAGATCCGATCCAGGTTCTGGAGGGCTTCTGGCTCCTTCTCCACGACCGTCAAGACGTAGAGATACGTCTCCTCGGCACGTTGCGGATCAGCGAGCTCTTCCTCGTAGACCCTCGCCAACCGCTTACCGATGGCAGCCTGAACGTCGCGCGTCGCGCCATCCAGACCGAGCACGTCTGCGTATGCGTTGGCGAGTTCTTTCCAACCGTCGTCGATCATTGCGGCGAGGCGTTCGAGCTCCTCGCCAGAACGCTCGTCGAGAGGTTGTTCCTTGATCGCCCGAACGAAAACGCTGAACGCCGTTTGCGCGTCACCGAGCCGCTCTTCAGCATCTTCGGCGATCCGGTAGTACATCTGCTGACGCTCGTCCGGATCGGACGTGTAACGAAGCTGCGCTTCGTGAACGCGCATCAGCTTTTCCCAATCGCCGTTCGCCTGGTAGAGGGGCTCCAGAATCGAACCGATTTCGAGCTGCTTGATATCGGCTTCGAAGAGTCCTTCAAGAGCCTGAAGCGTCTCCTGATGCTCCGGAGCTGCGGCGATTACATCTCGATACGCTTCGATGGCTCGATTGAGTGCACCGAGTCGACTTTGGTGAACCTGACCCAAACGGAACCGGAACTCGAGGATTTCCTCGGGTGTCTCTCCGAGCTCCGCCTCCTTCGGCGAGAATCTCGACGAGCTCCGCCCCAACGCTCGGTCTGCGTAAATAGTCGAATGAGGCGCGCATGGCGCTCTGATTCTGTGAATCGACTTCGAGAACACCACGATAACGGGCGATTGCCGAGTCGAGGTTCTCGAGTTGAACCTCGTAGACTTGAGCTACGCGAAGGCCTAGCTCCACCGCACGTTCGGGCTCGTTTGCTAGCTTCTTGAGCTCGCCATCGTAAAGTTCAGCGATCGCGCCGCCCAGCGCTCGGTGACGCTCCCAAAGCGCTCCAGGGATCCAGAGACTGCTCATTGGAGCTGTCGACTTGCACGGCACGAGCAAACGTATCGAACGCAAGCCCCGGCTCATTGAGGCTCTCCTCGTACAACGCCGCGATTCGATGCAAAAGCTCGGTCTTGACGAACGGATCGTCGCTGTGCTGGACCTGTACTTCGAGGACACTGATGAGCTTCAACCACTCACCGGAACTGTCGTACACGGGCTCGAGTACGCTGGCAGCAGCCAGAGGAGCCTTGTCGCCAGACTTTATCACTTCGAGAGCGTCGAGCGTCGGACGGTGCTCCGGCTGAGTCTCGAGGATCTCGCGATAGAGCTCCACGGCACGTTCCAAGTCCTCCAACCGACGATCGTAGATTTCCGCGATTCGATACTGGAAGCTCACCGCTTCGGCAGGATCGGCAGAGGAGCTCCGCCTCGTGGGTGAGCACGCTGAGCAGCTCCTGCCAATTGTTCGCAGTCTGGTACAGCACGTCGAGCCGTCCCAGTGCCTCCATGTCGTCAGGATCGAGCTCGAGGACCTTTTGATAGGTATCGATGGCCCGCGCGACGTCACCGAGCTCACGCTCGTAAACTGCGCCAACTTGGTAGTAAATGAGCTTCTTTTCGTCGGAATCGAGAACCAAATCCGCTTTTCGCGAATAGACCGAGAGTAGTTCTTCCCAGCGCGAGAGCCCGATATAGAGACCAATCAGAGCATCGATGCTCTTTAGGTCCTCACTGTCTAGCTCCAACACCTTGAGATAGACACCGATGGCGCTCTCTCGACGATCGAGCACTTCCTCTTCAATCCGCGCGGCTTCGTAGAGCGCCGCCTTCTGTTCGTCGGTGATATCGAGGATCTCTGCCTTGCGCTGCAAAATGAGCGACATGTCGGCATATCGCCCCGTCACTTGGAAGAGCGACTGCAACGACTCGGCCGCCGCCAGATTCATTGGATCGATGGATAGAACCTTTCGGTAGAGTTCTATCGCCTTCTCTACGTTTTGAACGTCCGACTCGTACACGCGAGCGGCGGCAGTCGTAAGACGGCTGGCGTGCTCTGGCTCCGCCTGGGCGTCGGCGAGTTGCTCGAACACCTGCGCAAGAGCCTCGAGTCGCCCAGTGACGCGCGCGAGACGGTCGAGCGCCATCTGAGTGCCCTCGTTTTCGGGATCGACGGCCAAAGCGCGAGCCATGGTGTCGAACGCCGCGTCGGGCTCGTTCGCCGCATCTTCGTAGAGGCTTGCAATCTCTTGCAGCAACTCAACTTTTCGACCCGACTCTTCCGCCCGACGAACCTGTACCTCGTGAACGCCAATGAGCTTACGGAAGTCACCGGCATCCCGGTAAAGTGGCTCGAGAATCTCCGCAATTTGGAGCTCGTGTTCCTCGGCTTGTCCCAACCGCTCGAGAGCCGATAGCGCACTCTCGTTTTGAGCATCGCGCTCGAGTACCTGACGGTATCCCTCGATCGCGAGTTCCACTTCACCCATCTTCTGCTCTCGAAGCGAGGCAAGACGCAGCATGAGAGCCAGCTGCTCCTCGTCCGTTTCGGCCAGATTGAGTTGAACCTCGAGGTTCTCTGCGAGCTCGGCCCACATCGATTGACGAGTGAAGAGCCCATCGAGTGCTGCCAATGCCTGTGAGCTACCCGGATCGAATCGCAAGCACCTCACGGTACGCGAGGATTGCTTCCGCTGGGCGACCCAAACGCTCCTCGTAAACCTGCGCCATTTGCGCATAGAGACGTTCGGAATCGGACGGCTCCTGCGTCAGCTCGATACGACGACGGTATACGCCGACGAGCTCCTCCCAGTGCTCCGTGCGACGATAGAGGGCATCCATCGCCTCCAGGGCCTCGACGTCCGAGGGATCCAGCTCGAGCACCTTTTCGTAACACTGGGCTGCCTCCTCCACTCGCTGGCATTGCTCGTGAATCGAAGCGAGACGAAGCCAATAGTCACGAGCAAGCGCCGCGTCGGAGGCCGACTGCGCAATGTCCGCGTATACTTGAGCGAGACTCTCGACGTCTCCCGATTGCTCAACGTAGCCCTCGAGCTCCAATCGGGTATCCGCCTGACTTGGATCCTCCCGAAGCGCCCGCGATTGCGCTGCAATTGCACGGGGAAGCTGGCCCAACCGGGTAGCTGCCGTAAGTGCCATCTTGCGCAAGAGTTCCACTCGGCGCGATACGTCATCCGTCGCCCCGGCGAGGATCTCAAGCGTCGAAATCAGCTTGTCCCATTCCTCGCGGCTCTCGTAGATAGCCTCGAGAATCCCAGCCGCTTCGGCTCGCACCGACGCGCGAGAAAGCAGGCCTTCGAGAGCGTTGCGCGTGCCCTCGTGCTCCGGATTGATGTACAAAGTCCACGATAATTCGTGAGGGCGTCAGCCTCTCCTTCGGGCTGACTCAGCAGAACGCCTGCCAGCCGGAACTTGAGATCGACGAGGGTCGGCTCGTCCACATCGAGCTCGATCCTTCGGCGCAAAATCTCGGCGTACTGGTCCCAGCTCTCCGTTCGTAAGAAGAGACTATCGAGAGCAGCCAGCGCAACGGCGTCGGCGGGATCTTCCGCCAGCACATTTTCATACGTCTCGATGGCAGCCTTGAGGTCGCCGACCTGTTCCTCGTGGAGTCGAGCGATCTCGTAGAGGACAGCCTTACGATCTTCGCCAAACTCGACGAGCTCGAGCTTGCGCGCATATACATCGAGGAGTTCTCGCCACCTGCTGGTTTGACGATAGAGCGACTCGAGAGCTTGAAGCGCCTGCAGATTCGTCGGATCGCTCTCGTAAACTTTACTGTATTGCTCGAGAGCGTCATCGATTTGCTGCAGCTCTTCGACGAGAATTCGCCCGAGTCGCAGTCTCAACCCATTGGCACCGTCGAGATCTCCTAGGTCGACGGCAGCGTCGACGGACTTACGATAAGCCGCGACCAGATCGTCCCATCGCGCAACGGCCTTTGCCGCGCGCTCGACGTCGTTCTGAGCTTCCTCGTCCGAAGGAGCGATCTCGAACACCGCCAGGAATCGCTCGAATGCCGCTACCTTGTCGTGTAGCTTGCCTTCATAAAGGCGACCCACCTCGCGCAACAGGTCGAGACGCTCAGAAGGCTCGCCTACGTGCTGGAGCTTGACCTCGATGACGCCGGCGAGTCCCTTGTAGTTGTTGGCGTCTGCATAGAGCGGAGCCAAGCGCTCCGCTGCGGCCAAGTTGTTGGCGTCGAGTTGGAGAACCTTCTCGTAGGAGCGAGCTGCTCGATCGGCCTTGCCCTTCTGTGTCATCCACAGTTCGGCAATCTTCATCAGCATACCGATTCGCTGCTCGGTATCTTGCGTCTTGGCTTCGTTGGTCTCCAGAATTCGAATGAATTCGTCCCACTTGCCAGACTCCGCGTAGAAGAACTCGAGGTCGTCCCAACGCCCGAGGGAAACGTAGCGCTTCTTCAGCTGCTCTTGTGCGCGACAATCGTCGGGAACCAACTCGAGCAAAGCCCGATAGGCTTCGACCGCGCGAGCATCGTCATTGAGACGATCGCCGACGATTTGACCCAACTTATTGAGGACGTTGATTCGCTCTTGACGATCGGAGGAGAGCTCCGACAAGCGCTCGAGGATTGTTGCTAGTTTCTCGAAGTCTCGCGCACGTTCGTACATCTGCGAAAGCACGTTGAGTGCTTCGATGTCGTCGGGATCGCTCTCGAGGACCTTCGACCACAAATCGATGCAGACATCGGGCTTCTTCACGCGTTCTGTGGCCATACGCGCGACGTCCTTGAACATCGCACTGCGCTCTGGACCACTCTCGACCTGATTGGCCTGCGAAACGTTGAGAGCAATCAGCTTCTCCCAATCCCTTCGCTTCTCGTACATTTGACGCAAGTAGTCGAGCGCCAGCGGATTGAGCGGATCGACGTCGATGACCTTTTCGTAGACACGAACGGCCTCGGCCTGATTCGCGAATTTCGAAACGTAAAGGTCGGCCGCACGAAGGTAGGCCTCCAACTTCTCGTCCACCTCGACGAGCTCGTCACCGAGCGCCACGAGAGCCTTTACGACATCGTGAAACTTCTTGGCGTCTTCGAATTGACGCACCTGTGCACGAAGTTCGGCGACTCGTGCCGCATTTTCGCGTCGCGGCTCGGCGGGAACGTCCAAGGCTTCCGGCTCCACGCTCACGGCAGTTGCGGGTTCCGATACTGGGGCTGGCGCTTCGCGAACGGAGCTATCTCCACTCGCCCCCGCAACTTCACTCGTGGACGGCGCTACCACGGAAGCGGAAGCGGAAGTAGCTTGAACTGACACGGGTGCCCCCTCGAGAACGGCGCCCGTCTTCACCACGAAATCCGCAACGACCGGGTGAGCGGAATCGACACGAGAAACCAAAGAGAAGTACTTCGCCGCCGTTTCGACATCGCCAAGATCGGTCCAGGCAATCAGACCAGCGACCGCGCACAAGTCGGCAATCTGGTGAACGTCAGCGCTGGAAATGACTCCGTCGACGAACGTGAGCTCTTGCTGCAACGCATCGGTGTTGCCCGCCAATTGCTCGCGCAGGTAAATGAGAACGGCAACTTGCGAAGGATCCTGCCGCATCACTTCGTTGAAGAAGTGTCCGGCGACTTCTGGATTCTGATGTCTCAAAGCCCATCGCGTGCCGAAATGCAACAAGGCCGACACCTTGTCGTCCGACGCGGACGCCGCAGCAACGATGGACTCCTGAAGCTGCAAAATGACATCGGTACGCTGTGCTTCGACGAGTAGATTTTCCAGCAATGCAGCGATCGCCGAATTACGGAAATCCGCCGAATATGCCTGAGTGAGAATGCTCTCGACTTCTTCGGGAGCAAATCGTCGAGCAATCCGCGCAGCGCGCAAGAACGTTTGGGCCTTGACGTCCGAAGACGTCGCGCCGTGAGCGGCCCGAAGCAGCATGGCAATCCGCTCTTGCCATGAATCATCGGAAACCGTTAGATCCTCGATGATCCCTTCGAGAGTTGCGTCTACGCCACCGCGCAGCTCCAAGGCGCGAGAGTAGGCCGGCACTGCCTTCTCGAATTGGTCTTGGTCGTAAAGCACCTCTCCGAGTTGCTCCGAGAGCGATGCTGCGAGCTGAGTGTCCGCCGTGGTCTTCAGCTGCAGCTCGAGCAGCTTCTGCACCATGTTCAGCTTACCGATTTCCCAATAGATGGCTCGCGCCTCGACGAGTGCTTCGACGAGCGTCGGATTCAGCTTGAACGCGTCCTGGAAGTGCTTCAGTGCGCGCACGCCTTGCACGAAGCGTGAGTTGAGCAATCTCCCTAAACGGAGATGCAGCGATGCTTTCAGCGCGTTGTCACTCGCAGCCGAAACCGCCTCTTCAAGGGCTGCTGCTAGCCCGTACCAGTCGTGGTGGCTTTCCAGATGATTTAGACGCTGCTCTAGGTCCATGCTTCCTCAGCCGACACGTGGGCGACCCACCAGAACGGCAATTCACAGGTGGGCCGCGTCACGTCAAAACGGTTCTGCTCGCTCGATAATCTTGCGTGATTCTCTTGCGGCATCACGAGGAGTCCTCGTCCGTGATGCCAAAGTGTCATGGTTACGACGATTCGGTTCGCCTCAATCAGTCCGGCGTGCCACCGAGCTTCTGAATCAAACTCGAGGAGGTCTCACACTGCTCCTTGAATTTCTCGTCCTTGGGCACCACGGCACACTCGCTTCGTAAAGGAGTTCAGCAGGCGCACAGCCTTCTCCTTCTGTGGAGGATCCGATGATTGCGTAGGTGCTACCGAGATTGAAGCCAATCTCCGGATGCTTGTCGCCAGCCACTTCCTGCGCGCGTTCCATTGAGGCGACCATTGCGGGCTTGTCGTCCTTCGCTTGCGCGACCTGGAAGAGAAGCACGTACATGCCGTACAAATGATTGGCGGAGTCCTCGGTGGGCTTGATGAGACTCGTCCCCGCTCTGCAAGACCTGCTCGGCTTCCTTGTAGTAGCGGAGATTGACGTACAACTCACCGAGTGGTGGATAGAACATCGCGTGGTTGACGGGATCGTGCTCGATTGCCTTCGTGTAGTTGGCGAGGGCTTCCTGATCGTTGAGCGTCCAGAGATTGGCCTGCCCGAGGAAGTAATAACACTCCGCGAAATTCGCATCTTTCTCGATGCACTTCTTGAGTGGTTCTTTTGCCTCGTTGTAGGCGTCGGGGTTGCCGTTCTCGGCTTGCTTGATCAGAGCATATCCACGCTTGAACCAATAATCCGCGAAGTCAGGAGCGACCTGGACTGCGCGCGCCATGGTCGACGCCATCTTGTCCCAGTCTTCCTTCTTCTCGTACGCGTTGCCCAACTTGCGCAAAATGCGGTGATTCGTCGGGTCGAGCTGAACTGCCTCTTCGTACTTCTGAATGGCACCTTCGACATTGACCTTGACCGCCTGATCACCCTCGTTTGCACGATTGATCGCTTCGATGTGATCACGGCTGCACCCGCCGAATGCGAGCATCGAGGCGACTGCAACTAGGGAAAACGCTGACTGTGTAACGCTGCGGAGGTTCATCACGAGCTCACCTTCTCTGCTTGGATCCGTTGGCTGGGTAATTTCCGCTTGTTGGATTGACGAAGACTAGTTCCTACCGAGGGCAACTACCCTGGGTCCTTTTCGCGGCCTTTTTGGGCAGGCTCACTTAGGCTGCCCCGTTGGACCTCTAACGGGACCCGAGCATAGGCTGACCGCCTCGAGAAAGTAAAGCGCTACGGTAACGAAAAACCGCGCAAAATCCCCAAAGAATTCGCGTATTGCTATCTGGCGCGCGCCGAGCCCCTCACACCTACGTTGCCCTTCATGGAAGGTGGCAGATATTCGGTCTTTTGTCGGTTCGCCGCGCAAACGGTCCTCTGCGCTTCATCCCCGGCGCGTCTCCACGGCCGCGAGCCGCCGCAGCCCGTTCCCCCACGGCAACGCAGACCAATCCGAGGCCGCAAACGCCAAGTGCCGAAGGTGAACCTTCGGCACTTGGAACGAGCGGGTCTACCAGAGAACCCTTACCCGGGCTGGAACATAATCGGGTAAACGACCGTAACGATACCACCTTCCGGCTGCGGGAAGCTGAGGCCGTAGTACGCGCTAATCACGCAACTTACGACACCGCTATCCGGTAGGTCGGAACCGCCGTTCTGCACGTTCGAAACGGAGCCATCACGGCCGATGACGAAGCGTACTTGAACGCGACCCTCGAGGTTCGGATTTCGAGAAAGCCCCTGCTCGTAGCACATGCGGAATCGACCGTAGTTCTGACGGACGATGCGCTGAATGACTTCGGGCGGCAGCCGTCCACTGACGGTCGTTTGCCCCATCCGCACCTTCGGAGCCTTGGTCTTGTGAGAGCCACCGAGTCGTCCATGACCAGATCCGAAGCCTTGTCCAGTGCCAGTACCCGCGCCGTGGCCCAATGTTCCGATCGAGCCAAGGCCGATACCCTCACCTCGACCACCACCACCTTCGCCGATGCCTGACAGACCTAAGCCGCCCGCACCAAACGCGTCGCCGATTTCGTCGCCCCACATGTTGCCACGGGCGCTGATCTCGTCCGTGCCGAGCGACGTATCGCGACCCCACGGGGCCGTTGGGGCATTCGGATCGCCCGCTGCGCCGGTATTCAGCAGACCGATCATACCGAATTCTTGAGCTTCACGGAGAGCAGCCGCTCGCGCGATGTGCGGATCGGGATTGTCCTTCGGCCCTTGAACGGCGTATCGCTTATTGCTCGCCTTCGAAGTCGGGTTACCCATCGAGCCTTCTTCACCCTTGGCTCGCGTTCCGGTACCACCCTCCTTGTTGTCGGCGTTATCCTCGGAAACCTGCTCGGTTTCCTTTTCTTCCTGCTCACGCTCTGCTGCAGCGTTCAGGTACTGCTGAATGAGGTAAAGCTGATCCTGATTGATTTCTTCGTCATCGGTGAGACCGAGGGGCGGAACGAAGAAGGCCATCGCGGCGATGAAGCCACCAACTGCAGCGAAGGACAAACCGAAGTAGGCGAGAACCGCCCAGTCCATTCCAACGCCCACACCCTTTTGGATGGGTTTGCCTGCGTTGACCGCTGCAACCTGAAACACGAAGGAGTCGACCTCGATCCGCGCCTTCGCACCCGCTGGGAGAGCGAGCTGATGACCACCCGCGAGTTCGGAACTCGGTTGCGCACGATGTCGGGCCTCGTCAACGGAGAGCCGCGGCTGCCCTGGCATTTCGATGAAGCCCTTTGCGCCGGGCGGAATCACCACCGCAACGCTCATCTTGTCGCCGACGACGACAGGCATGCGCGTCGTGCCAATCTTCTCAGCCGGAATGAAGAAGTCGCACGCAAAGTTCTTCCCCTCTTCCTCGCCGACGTAGAAATTGCGAGGGGGCGTCAGGTGAGAGACATGGAGGACGTTCGTCCCCCACAGAATCATCACTTCGACAGCCGGAACATGCGAAAGCTCGACCTCGTCCGGGGCAACGTCGGGACCGCTCTTCACCAGCGTATAGGTGTAAGTTCCGGGAGGAGCATCGTCCGGAACCTCTGCAGCAGCTCGACCACTTCGGAACGGGCTTGCACCGACATCGAAGGGATTGCCCGCGGGAGCGAAGGGGCTCGAAGCGGCCGCAGCAGCAAAGGGATTCGACGCAGCAGCAAAGGGATTCGAGGCAGCCGGTGCGAATGGATTCGAAGCTGCGGGAGCAAAGGGATTAGCCGCTGGTGCCGGCCTACCCACAGGCTCCGCTGCAACCGCGTCGGCGCCCCCCGCGTCAGCTCGCTCCAACACCAGTCGCGTCTCGCCGATCTGAACCTGATCGCCAACGTGCAACTTGCACTTATTGACTCGTGCACCGTTGACGAGAGTCCCTGGTTCGTTGCCCAAGTCGATGAGCGTCACGTCCTCTGGACCGGCAACCTCGACCACGGCATGCATCCGCGATGCTGCTTCGTCGTCAACCCGAAGGTGACTCCGGGGATCCTTGCCTACCTTGACGATATCTTGCGTTACCGTCTCACGACGGAGCAGTGCGTCACCTTGGTAAATTGCGAATGTCAGAACCGCTTTTGACATGCCTTGGTGTCCTTGGCTTTACGAGAGACTTCGCTTCGAAGACCTAAATGTTTTCAACTGACTTCAACATCTCCTGCACGAAGGAGATGCGAGGCCGAATGAGGGTCGTTCGAGCCGCCGTCGGTCGAACGCGAATGGTTGCGTCGTTCGGACCGAATCCGCCCGCCGCAAGCGGATCATCGCTAAACTCGTACCCGTACCCGCCGTCACCGCCGCCGTCGGTGGACTTCGCCTGTGCGAACGCAACGCTCGAGCTAGCCAAGATAGAAATCCCAACCGTAAGAGCTGCTAACGAAACACTGAGCTTCCGATCCATTCTAGCCTCCGCGGAATATTCACCAGAAATTGCAGTGGCATTGTATGTGGCACTGCGATTGGGGTCAACACATTAAATCGGCACGAGAGAGCGAACCCGAGTCAGCTGCTTGGGACAATTGGTGTTCCGCACAAGTTCCCGGAATTCGTCTCCGCCGATCGATTTCTTGCCAGTCTAGCACCAAGGCTATTCTCGACCTCTACTGGATTGGCGCAAGTGTGCGCTTGCGTTGTGGTCGCTGAGGCTCGCGCCAGCGTTGCAGTCGGGCCTCGGCGCGCTCGCGCGACCTGACGCATGAGCGCATCGGTGCACTCGCGCCATGAGCGGCGTGCTGTGGCGCGTTTCGAACCATTTTCTGGTTCGAAACGGACGCCCTACGCAGAGAGCAGTTGACGCCCTCATCGCGACCCCAACCTGCGCCTCCTGGTACTCGGGAGTTCAAATAGCCTTAAAAGCGGAGGGCCCGCGAGCGCGGGCCCTCTGCCATCCGACCGAAGAGCAATTGGTCTACTTCTTCGGTTCTTCCTTGGGCTTCTCAGCCTTCGCCTTGTCATCGGCGGGCGGTGCAGCTGCACCTTCGGCAGGCTTGTCCCCACCCTCTGCTGGGGGGGGCGGCGGCGGCGGCGCGGCTTCCGCGGCCTTACGTGCCTCAGCACCCTCCTGAAGGAACTTGATCGTATCCCGCAGATCCTGAATGCGGTCATTCGAACGCTTCACGGCAGCAGCAAATGCATCGTCGCCACTGGCCTTGCCGACGAAATCCTCATACTGCTTGATCGCGTTCTCCATTGCGGCAATGGCCTTCGACTCGTCATCGATGCCCTTGGCCTTGAACTCTTGCGTCAAAATCGCTTCGTTGTAGTACGTCTCGGCGCGATCGGGTGCAATGGCCTTGGCATCCGCAATTGCCTTCTCGGCAAGAGGCAGGAGCTTGCTCTTGTTGGCGAACGTAATTTTGGCCACGAATCGCGAGCGCGAGACCGAGATGCGCCTCGAACTCCTTCGGCTTCAGACGAATGGCTTCGCGGTACGCCTTCTCAGCCTCTTCGAAACCGCGGAACGACAGGTTTACGGCTGCATAGTTCATTTGAGCTTCGAAGAAGTCCGGGTCCAAAGACCGAGCCATTGCAAAGCTCTTCACGGCGCCGTTGAAGTTCCGAAGTTCGACCTGAATGAGACCAGAGGTGTTGTGAATTGCCGCGTACCTGGGATTCTTGCGAACCGCCTGGGATGCGACGAGCGCAGCAAAATCCAACATCTGCTCGTTGGCCTTGGACCCACTCGAGCCCGAGACGACGAGCCCCTTGCGACGACGCTTCGGCGAGCCCTTGGATTCCTTCTCCGCCTTCGCCTTCGCCTGCTCGAGATAGTAAATGGCGAGCTGATTGAAAGCGGGCATGTACGCGTCGTCGATGGCCAACGCGCGTTGTAGATTTCGCTTGGCGCGATCCGAGATCGTTCTTGCCGTCGCTGTTGGAGTCGTCGTTGCCGCGTTCCATCTGAAGTGCGGCGAGAGCTACGAGAGCCTCCACACTCTGGAACTGTGAGTCGCGAATGATTCTCTTCCAAAGCCGAGATTGCCGACTCGACGTTCTGACTGCGCTGGAACTCGAGAAGAGCGAGCTGAGTCTTGGCACGATGGAATTTCGGATCCGTGCCAACGGCCTTCTCGAAGTAGCCACGAGCTTCTTCATCCATTCCGCAGCGAGCGAGCGCCAAACCAGCGTTGTACTCGGCCTCTGCAAGTCGATTGTCCGACGCGGATTCCTGCTTGCTCGAAGCAGTCTTGAACGCAGCGGCAACTTCCTTACACGTATCGTTGGACCACTGACCTTTCGCGTCGGCATCCACGAAGGCTTTCAGCGCCGCATCGAAGCTCTCCACGGCTTGTTTGCTGATCGCCTGCCCGCTAGCGGACTTGTGACCACTCGGGTCCTTGACCTTCTTGCCGCCGCCGGGCCCTGTTTCTCCACCGCCACAACCGACCGCAGCCAAAAGCAGGCCGACGGCCAAGAGATTGTACTTGCGCAACATCTGAGTTTCTCCTTGGAAATCCCTTTGCGAGGTGCGGGCCGGACCCGTTGCAGGCTTCGAAAGAAGCCTGCAACGACCCTACCCAGCTCACTTCTTCGCGCCGGCAGCCGCTTTCTTGTTGTCCTTGTCCTTGGGCTCGGGAGCAGCTTCGACCTTCTTCTTTCGATCCGACGGATCGGTGGAAGTCGGAACGAACGCCTCTCCACCAAGTCGAACCGGCCTGGGTTGCTCCATCATCGGGCTGTTGACGCGGTTGGGCGAACCACGGAACTCGTCAATCAAGTGGTATTCGGTCTTGTAGTTCTCCGCGAGCCATTCCTCGCAACGACGGCTGAAGTCGTCGAAGTACTGGTACTTCACGGAGTATCCGAGGCACGTCTCGAATGCACCACGTGCGGTCTGCTTCTGAGGTTCCGAGGCGTCATCCAACGCGCCGTAGTAAGCGGTCCGCAGCTCGTAGTCCTTCTTGATGGTGTCCGGGATAGGGGCAGCACGGAACTCCTTCACGAATCCGCCCCACATCTGACCGACGCGAGAGCCTGCAGCGATGACCCAACGAGGAGGCGGGACCGGCTGAAGATCGACGATCTTCTTGTACTCGGCAGTCGCGGACTCGATGAGAGGACGCTTCTTGCCGATCCAATCCTTGACCTTGACGTTGATGTGCTTGAGGACCTCTTCCTTGGACCCTTTGCCCTTGTACTCGGGGAACTTGACCGCATCGACCTTGCTCTTCTTTTCCTCGGCAAAGTAGAACAGTGCCTCACCCACGGCCTCCAAAGCGCGGCCGAGTCGGCGAGTCTTCGCCTCTTCGGGCTCGTCCTTGATTCCCTGATCTCGTTGACGGCCTTGTCGGGATCCTTCCAAACGCCCGCGACCTTGCCATACTCGGCCGCAGCGCTAGTCCCACGCTTGGTGTTCAGGTACGCTCGAGCGAGAAGTGTGTGCGCCTGCACACGGACGTCCAATGTGGCTTGCTTGTCGATGACACCCATGCCGCCACCCAAGCGCTTGATCACCGCGTCCCAGTCTTTCTTCTCACCGTAGTGAGCTGCGACTGCGAACGCGATTTGAGCGGCCTGTGCGGGTTTACGTGCACCGTAGTACCGATTGAAGTTCGCCGCGTCCGTGATGGCTTCGTCCTCTTGACCGAGCCCCAAGCGAAGCACGACGGCATCGCTCAACGCTTGATCGGCGCTCTCGCCCTTGTAGGACGTGTCCTTCGCATAACGCTCGAACCATTCAGCCGCAGCGTCGTACACGGCGATGGCTTGATAGTTGCCACCGATTTCGTACATCGCCTTCTGTGCAAGCTGAGACTTCTCGAGACCATACTTGGGATTGAGCAGAATCTTGCGCGCACTGATTGACTTAGCGAGCAAACGGCCTGCCTGGTAGGCCTTCGCCATGTTGTAGACGATTTCGTCTGCACGAGCACACTGCGGAGGCTTCTCCTTGTTGCTCAACGGACCTTCGCAATACTTCATCCACAACTCTCGATAGGCTTCGGCACCTTTTCGGTAGTTGTCGACGGAGTTCATGCTTTTCCAGCGTCAGCTTGGCCGTCAGCTTGTTCGACCGTCTTTTCCGCCTTGAGGCGCATGACGTCGAACTGGATGCTCGTCAGCATCTGACACTAATCCTTGTTGTCCTCGAACTTCTTGTCTTTGCAGTAAAGCTCCAAGAAGGCAGGGACATCGTTCGCCATGTCCGTAAAGCAGCTCGGACGCGGCGGTTCCGTCTTGGAACCTAGAACGTTAATTGCTTCGAGATGAAAACTGCGCGGCAAAAATGCCGGCATCGGCGTTCGAGTGATTCAAGGCGATATCTCGGAAACCGAGAGCGGCCTCCTCCCAGTGCTGTGCCTCGAAGTAAGTACGCGCTCGCGCATACTTCACGTCGATGTACTGCTCCTGTGCTTCCTTGTCGCCCTCTTTCGGCTTGATGTAGCAAACGTACCGATTGAAGGCAGAGAATCATGCCCTTCTGCAGCGGCGTGAAGTCCTTTGGCTTGAACTTCTCCCACTCACTCTTGCCCTCTCTGAATCCTGGGCCTTCGCGCCCTTCGGTCCCAGGCCCTTGCCCTTCTTGTCGGCATTGCCCTGGTACATCTGGTCGTACATCTTTTGGTAACAAAGCACCGCGGCGTAGGCAGTTTCCGCAGCGTCGTCGCCCTTCGGGTCCTCTTGAACCACGGCGTCGAATGCCGGACCACATTCCTCCCAGCGTTGCTGGAAGTAAAGCGAATCGGCCATTGCGTACTTCACCTTGTACATCGTCGGCCAGTTCTTCTTTGACGATGCGCGGGAACTCGAACTTGGCGAAGTCCTCGGACTTGAAAGTGTCAGCGACCTTCTTGTAGAGGTACGCGGCGGAATCCATCGTCTTCTTGTCGCCAGTACCGCGCACCCGCCAATCCGACTGCCTCGAGATGCCAACTCATCGCGGTCTCTGCCAGGAGCTTCGGCAGTACGGTTCGAACATTCGAGTTTCGACTTGTCCGAATGCTTGTCCTTGATGAAGGCGTTGCGATTTCGACCTGCTTGTCCATCTCCTTGCGAATCGCTTCCTTGTCGGAAGATCTTCATCGCGGAAATGGCAGTCCGTGATCTGGGTCTGGTAGTGACAGTAGCGATCGCCCTTGTCCCGACTCATCAAGTCCGGTATACTGTAGAGGGCGATGGCTTCGGGATAGTGACTGGTGTCGAGATACATGCGATCCCCAACTCGTTGAGCATGTCGATGGTCTTGGCATCCGAACCTCCCGTATCGACGAGAGGTTTGAAGAACCCATACCAGCCTCGTAAGCGCGCCGCTGACGGCGTAAACCGGAATGAGTATCGCGACGCGCGCTTTTCGCAAGCTGCTTGGCGTTGGGGAGGTCGACGAACTTGTCACCGAATTCGATGACCGCTTTGAACTCGTTCAAAGCTTCGGCGTACTCACCCTTGTTCCAATGAACGTAGCCCAACTTGTAACGGGCATAGCCGTAGGCCTTGTTCTTCGGCGGCGGAAACTTGATTACTTCCTTGTATGCAGCTGCAGCCAAATCCCACTTCGAGGGGTCGGCTTGCGCCTCCTGGAAGAACAACTCACCGAATGCCAAATAGGCGTTGGGAATGTAAGGGTCATTGCGGCGACTTTTCGATGAGCTCGAAGTAGACCTTGCGAGCGTTCTGATAATCCTTCGCCTGCTCGTATTCGTACGCGAGATAGTAAAGAACCTCATCCAACTTCGAGTAGTTGGGGTATTGGTCCTTCATCATCGCGTAGTACGATGGCATTCTCATTTTCTTCGCTTCTTGGGCTGCTGCGGTTGTGCTTGTTCACGTCGCTGCAACGGACGCCAAGAAGAAGGCGCCTGGCGACGTGAACAAGCACAAGACCGCAGCAGCCCAAGCGAAGAAAATCGCCGAGGCTGCTCGCGGAAGTGCCATCAAGTACTACGCGATGATGAAGGACCAATACCCCAACTACTCGAAGTTGGATGAGGTTCTTTACTATCTCGCGTACGAATACGAGCAGGCGAAGGATTATCAGAACGCTCGCAAGGTCTACTTCGAGCTCATCGAAAAATGCGCAATCACCCTACATTCCCAACGCCTATTTGGCATTCGGTGAGTTGTTCTTCCAGGAGGCGCAAGCCAACCCCTCGAAGTGGGATTTGGCTGCAGCTGCATACAAGGAAGTAATCAAGTTTCCGCCGCCGAAGAACAAGGCCTACGGCTATGCCCGTTACAAGTTGGGCTACGTTCATTGGAACAAGGGTGAGTACGCCGAAGCTTTGAACCAGTTCAAAGCGGTCATCGAATTCGGTGACAAGTTCGTCGACCTTCCCAACGCCAAGCAGCTTGCGAAAAGCGCGCGTCGCGATTTCATTCCGGTTTACGCCGTCAGCGGCGCGCCTACGAAGGCTTATGGGTTCTTCAAACCTCTCTCCGGTGATACGGGAGGTTCGGATGCCAAGACCATCGACATGCTCAACGAGTTGGGCATGGCGTATCTCGACACCGGTCACTATCCCGAAGCCATCGCCCTCTATACGGACTTGATGAGTCGGGACAAGGGCGATTGCTACTGTCACTACCAGACCCAGATCACGACTGCCATTTCCGCGATGAAGTCTTCCGACAAGGAAGCGATTCGCAAGGAGATGGACAAGCAGGTCGAAAATCGCAACGCCTTCATCAAGGACAAGCATTCGGACAAGTCGAAACTCGAATGTTCGAACCGTACTGCCGAACTCCTGGCAGAGACCGCGATGAGTTGGCATCTCGAGGCAGTCGGATCTGGCGGGGTGCGCGGTACTGGCGACAAGAAGACGATGGATCTCGCCGCGTACCTCTACAAGAAGGTCGCTGACACGTTCAAGTCCGAGGACTTCGCCAAGTTCGAGTTCCCGCGCATCGTCAAAGAAGACTGGCCGACGATGTACAAGGTGAAGTACGCAATGGCCGACTTGCTTTACTTCCAGCAACGCTGGGAGGAATGTGGTCCGGCATTCGACGCCGTGGTTCAAGAGGACCCGAAGGGCGACGACGCTGCGGAAGCTGCCTACGCCGCGGTGCTTTGCTACCAAAAGATGTACGACCAGATGTACCAGGGCAATGCCGACAAGAAGGGCAAGGGCCTGGGACCGAAGGGCGCGAAGGCCGAGGATCAGAAGGGCAAGAGTGAGTGGGAGAAGTTCAAGCCAAAGGACTTCACGCCGCTGCAGAAGGGCATGATTCCTCTGCCTTCAATCGGTACGTTTGCTACATCAAGCCGAAAGAGGGCGACAAGGAAGCACAGGAGCAGTACATCGACGTGAAAGTATGCGCGAGCGCGTACTTACTTCGAGGCACAGCACTGGGAGGAGGCCGCTCTCGGTTTCCGAGATATCGCCTTGATCACTCCAATGCCGATGCCGGCATTTTTGCCGCGCAGCTTTATCTCGAAGCGATCAACGTTCTAGGTTCCAAGACGGAACCGCCGCGTCCGAGCTGCTTTACGGACATGGCGAACGATGTCCCTGCCTTCTTGGAGCTTTACTGCAAAGACAAGAAGTTCGAGGACAACAAGGATCAGTGTCAGATGCTGACGAGCATCCAGTTCGACGTCATGCGCCTCAAGGCGGAAAAGACGGTCGAACAAGCTGACGGCCAAGCTGACGCTGGAAAGAGCATGGACTCCGTCGACAACTACCGAAAAGGTGCCGAAGCCTATCGAGAGTTGTGGATGAAGTATTGCGAAGGTCCGTTGAGCAACAAGGAGAAGCCTCCGCAGTGTGCTCGTGCAGACGAAATCGTCTACAACATGGCGAAGGCCTACCAGGCAGGCCGTTTGCTCGCTAAGTCGATCAGTGCGCGCAAGATTCTGCTCGATCCCAAGTATGGTCTCGAGAAGTCTCAGCTTGCACAGAAGGCGATGTACGAAATCGGTGGCAACTATCAAGCCATCGCCGTGTACGACGCTGCGGCTGAATGGTTCGAGCGTTATGCGAAGGACACGTCCTACAAGGGCGAGAGCGCCGATCAAGCGTTGAGCGATGCCGTCGTGCTTCGCTTGGGGCTCGGTCAAGAGGACGAAGCCATCACGGACGCGGCGAACTTCAATCGGTACTACGGTGCACGTAAACCCGCACAGGCCGCTCAAATCGCGTTCGCAGTCGCAGCTCACTACGGTGAGAAGAAAGACTGGGACGCGGTGATCAAGCGCTTGGGTGGCGGCATGGGTGTCATCGACAAGCAAGCCACATTGGACGTCCGTGTGCAGGCGCACACACTTCTCGCTCGAGCGTACCTGAACACCAAGCGTGGGACTAGCGCTGCGGCCGAGTATGGCAAGGTCGCGGGCGTTTGGAAGGATTCCGACAAGGCCGTCAACGAGATCAAGGGAATCAAGGACGAGCCCGAAGAGGCGAAGACTTCGCCGACTCGGCCGCGCTTTGGAGGCCGTGGGTGAGGCACTGTTCTACTTTGCCGAGGAAAAGAAGAGCAAGGTCGATGCGGTCAAGTTCCCCGAGTACAAGGGCAAAGGGTCCAAGGAAGAGGTCCTCAAGCACATCAACGTCAAGGTCAAGGATTCGATCGGCAAGAAGCGTCCTCTCATCGAGTCCGCGACTGCCGAGTACAAGAAGAAATGGTCGATCTTTCAGCCGGTCCCGCCTCCTCGTTGGGTCATCGCTGCAGGCTCTCGCGTCGGTCAGATGTGGGGCGGATTCGTGAAGGAGTTCCGTGCTGCCCCTATCCCGGACACCATCAAGAAGGACTACGAGCTGCCGGACCGCTTACTACGGCGCGTTGGATGACGCCTCGGAACCTCAGAAGCAGACCGCACGTGGTGCATTCGAGACGTGCCTCGGATACTCCGTGAAGTACCAGTACTTCGACGACTTCAGCCGTCGTTGCGAGGAATGGCTCGCGGAGAACTACAAGACCGAATACCACTTGATTGACGAGTTCCGTGGTTCGCCCAACCGCGTCAACAGCCCGATGATGGAGACAACCCAGGCCGGTTCGACTTGGTGGAGAGGCGTTCGTTCCGACTTCCACCGATCCGTCGGAATCGAAAGAAGAAGGTCGAAGCTGCTCCCGAGCCCAAGGACAAGGACAACAAGAAAGCGGCTGCCGGCGCGAAGAATTGAGCTGGATAGAGGTCGTTGCAGGCTTCTTTCGAAGCCTGCAACAGGGTCCGGCCCGCACCTCGCAAAGGGATTTCCAAGGAGAAACTCAGATGTTGCGCAAGTACAATCTCTTGGCCGTCGGCCTGCTTTTGGCTGCGGTCGGTTGTGGCGGTGGAGAAACAGGGCCCGGCGGCGGCAAGAAGGTCAAGGACCCGAGTGGTCACAAGTCCGCTAGCGGGCAGGCGATCAGCAAACAAGCCGTGGAGAGCTTCGATGCGGCGCTGAAAGCCTTCGTGGATGCCGACGCGAAAGGTCAGTGGTCCAACGATACGTGTAAGGAAGTTGCCGCTGCGTTCAAGACTGCTTCGAGCAAGCAGGAATCCGCGTCGGACAATCGACTTGCAGAGGCCGAGTACAACGCTGGTTTGGCGCTCGCTCGCTGCGGAATGGATGAAGAAGCTCGTGGCTACTTCGAGAAGGCCGTTGGCACGGAATCTGAATTTCATCGTGCCAAGACTCAGCTCGCTCTTCTCGAGTTCCAGCGCAGTCAGAACGTCGAATCGGCAATCTCGGCTTTGGAAGAGATTCATTCGCGACTCACAGTTCCAGAGTGTGGAGGCTCTCTTAGCTCTCGCCGCACTTCAGATGGAACGCGGCAACGACGACTCCAACAGCGACGGCAATAACGATCTCGATTCCCGCGCCAAGCGAAATCTACAACGCGCGTTGGCCATCGACGACGCGTACATGCCCGCTTTCAATCAGCTCGCCATTTACTATCCCGAGCAGGCGAAGGCGAAGGCGGAGAAGGAATCCAAGGGCTCGCCGAAGCGTCGTCGCAAGGGGCTCGTCGTCTCGGGCTCGAGTGGGTCCAAGGCCAACGAGCAGATGTTGGATCTCGCTGCGCTCGTCGCATCCCAGGCGGTTCGCAAGAATCCCAGGTACGCGGCAATTCACAACACCTCTGGTCTCATTCAGGTCGAACTTCGGAACTTCAACGGCGCCGTGAAGAGCTTTGCAATGGCTCGGTCTTTGGACCCGGACTTCTTCGAAGCTCAAATGAACTATGCAGCCGTAAACCTGTCGTTCCGCGGTTTCGAAGAGGCTGAGAAGGCGTACCGCGAAGCCATTCGTCTGAAGCCGAAGGAGTTCGAGGCGCATCTCGGTCTCGCGCTCGCGATTCGTGGCCAAATTACGTTCGCCAACAAGAGCAAGCTCCTGCCTCTTGCCGAGAAGGCAATTGCGGATGCCAAGGCCATTGCACCCGATTGCGCCGAGACGTACTACAACGAAGCGATTTTCCGGAGGTTCAAGGCCAAGGGCATCGATGACGAGTCGAAGGCCATTGCCGCAATGGAGAACGCGATCAAGCAGTATGAGGATTTCGTCGGCAAGGCCAGTGGCGACGATGCATTTGCTGCTGCCGTGAAGCGTTCGAATGACCGCATTCAGGATCTGCGGGATACGATCAAGTTCCTTCAGGAGGGTGCTGAGGCACGTAAGGCCGCGGAAGCCGCGCCGCCGCCGCCGCCCCCCCCAGCAGAGGGTGGGGACAAGCCTGCCGAAGGTGCAGCTGCACCGCCCGCCGATGACAAGGCGAAGGCTGAGAAGCCCAAGGAAGAACCGAAGAAGTAGACCAATTGCTCTTCGGTCGGATGGCAGAGGAGGTGCTGTTCGGATTCTATCGTGTTTCCCTATTAAC
>JASGIX010000028.1:0-263015 GCA_049840955.1 Polyangiaceae bacterium | reverse complement strand
TGATCGGTTGACGGTCCCGTCGTCGTTCATCACCTTGCCCGTGATGTTCGCCGTGTCGGGAACCTGTTTGACTAATACGATCGAGTGCAGCATCGCTTGCCGTTCGTAGGTGGGGCCGGCATCCGGCCGGCGGTTGATGATCCACGGATTGGATCGGGGAGCGGCTCCGTGGCAGGTGCCCCGCAGGTGGAAGTCTCTGCGAGCGTGGAGTCATGGGCCAATCGCTTGCCCGGTGGAGTCTTATCCTGGACGCGCGGGCAATTTCCGGCGCACTTTCTGCGGGGGAAGGCCCCGAATGGGTCCTTTGGGCCGCAATATTCGCAGCCCCCCGTCACGACGTGCCGAAGAGCCTCCAGGTCATGAGGCCAGGGTCACGATCTCGCCCTCGCGGGTTCTGTTCACGGTGTACTGTCGCGCCTTTGGCGCGAGAACACTTCAAAGCGACTGCAAGTCAGGGTATAGCGATCGGTACTCGCAAAGTGCGTTTACCGTTGGACAAGTGGGACCGAGCCAAATGAATCGGACCGACGCGAAAAGGAAAGTGACGACGTGAAAATTGCGTTCTTCGCCTGGGAAAGCTTGCATACGGTTGCGGTAGGGAGCGTGGCATCGCACGTGACGGAGCTTGCCGCGGGCGCTCGAGCGCCGTGGGCACGAGGTGCATGTGTTCGCGCGCATCGGGGAAGGTCAACGCGTTTACGACGTCATCGATGGCGTGCATTACCATCGAGTTCCCATTGAGTTAAACCCTGATTTCGTCACGGAAATGACGAATATGGGGGGCGCTCTCCATCGTCGCCTCGTCGAGACGGAAGGGCTACGCGGCACCGCTTTCGATATCGTCCACGGTCATGATTGGTTGGTAACCAAAGGCTTGGTTGCTGCCAAGGGGGAGCGTGCTCGACGGATCGTGATGACCTATCACTCGACGGAGCTTCGGGCGTGCAGGGAATCGTGGCCCTCAGTCAGGGAGAATCGCCGCTTCGAGGCCGAAGGGGCGTACGTCGCTGATCGAGTCGTCACTAGTTCTGCTGCACTGGCGAACGAAGTCTGTTGGCTCTATCCCGCATCTCCGACGAACAAGGTCCGAACCATCCGCAATGGAATTCACTGCAGCTGGTACGATCGTGCGGTGGACGCAGGCGCGATCCATGCGTCCTTTCGGGATAGGTCCGATGGATCCGGCGGCGCTATTCGTTGGGCGCCTCTCGTGGGACGACGGTCCCGATCTTCCTTTTGGATGCGGTTACGGGCGTATTGCCAACATCGTCCCGAAGCCAAGGTCCTCTTTGCCGGCGACGGCGAGATGCGAGGCTATCTCGAACAGCGCGGGCGCCGGAATCTCGGGATTGCTGGGGCGGTTCGGTTCTTGGGAGATCCGTCGGACGTCATTGCTCTGTACCTTTCCGACGGACGTGGTTTGCGTTCCGGCACGACGAGAGTCCTTTCGGGCCTCGCGTCCTCGAGGCATGGGCCGCGCGAAAGCCAGTCGTCGTCACGTACAAACTCGATGTGCAAGACTTCGTGCATCACGGTGTCGATGAAATGGTCGTATTCGACAATCCTCCCAGTATCTGCTGGGGGCTCAATACGGTGTTTGCCGATTTCGACAAGGCTCGTCGAAATGGGCGAGCGAGGGCGAGTCAAAGCAGCGTACGGCTACAGCTGGGACATGATTGCGGGACAGACCGAGGGCGTCTACCAGGAGCTTCTCGGCTGAGCGCACTCGTCATAGGTCGGGGCGCAAAGGGCTGAACCCTTCGCGCCTCGGTGAGCCCAGCCATCCCGACCATCAGCGAAAGTCGTGCTGAGCAATCTCCTGGGCGCGTCGTGCCGAATCTCGCGACCGTAGTCCGTCCAGAGGCCTTCTCCCCAGTAACGATAGCAAGATGTCTCGGCCGTAAGTAGATGATACAAGGCGGAGCGATATGCGGGGTGGTTCGTGGGGATCTGCCGATCGACGACACGTTCCGCAAAAATGGCGCTTGCCCGCTCCATGGGCTGAAGGACGTGGTCGTAGCCCCGTACCCAGGAGATGTCGCTGGTCCAACTGCCACCGTCGACATGGAAGCGGTGATCCTCCTGCTTGAGCTCTTTGATCGCTGCTTCGAGCTTTTCGGTCCCCAATCCCGCAGTATACCAATCCCAGATTCGCTTCTGAAATCGTGGAACAACTTGGTCGAACTCCGTCTCTTTCACCCCGAGACTTTCCAAGTAGTCCAAGTACTCGGTGACGTTGAGCGGAGGCGCGTCGCTGTGACTTGCCTCGCGCATGACGTCCATGAATTTTCCAGGGAATTCGTTCATCATGACACCGCCGTTTTCCCCGTCGGCAATCTGCGTCACGAGCTGAGGCACGGGTCTTCCTCCAAGCGTACCTCGAGCAAGTGTCTTCGCTTCATAGTATGGTTGCATTTGTGCCACCAACTTGGTGTCACTTCCTTGTGTCTTGACGATGGCGATGATGGACGCCTCCTCACCGGCGGAGTTGCGCGCAATGAGTCGATGCGGAAGGTGCTTCTGGTGGATTCCGCGCCCGTCCTCGCGGCGTTCAATCGTGTGCTCTTGGACGAGAACCCAACGATAGCCGGCGTCTTTCAACGTTTTGACGAAGTGATACGCAACGTCGGGATGATTGGGAAGGGCCATTTCCGACGGGGAGAACCCGACCAATCGCTCGAGGGCATCGATGCCGAACAACGATGCGAAATGGTGCTGAAACGCCCGTACGTGCAGCTGGAAGTCTTGAATCGGTGTCGAAGGAGCGACGGCATGTCCCCAGGGAGCGCCGAGCCACTCGACGCAACGATAATAGTCGGGATTGGTGGTCAACGGGCGCAACGCATCGAGCACGTCTCCCAAGCCCATCGTGAGCAGACCATGAAGGAGTGCTCCCGAATATTCGAGCATGATGCGCGGCTGCTTGCCTTCACCGACCAGGCTGGGAATGAACTCACCCATGCGCTTGTAACACCAGTGAAAGGTGGAGGCGTTGTGATTGTCCCCGAATCCCGGGTTGTCCATCATGTGTTTTAGATTGCTGATGATTGCCGCCGTGCGGAGTTCGCCGCCGCCCGCGGGGATGAGCGGCTGATGCATGTGCAGCGCGCAGGCGAATCCGGCTCTGATCTTGCCGAAGTCGACGCGACTGTCCGTGTGTCGCGGTGCCCGTTTTGCGGCGACTCGTGCTCGAATGGCCTCCTCTTCGCCACATATGTTCGGCAATCCATCTATGACCGGCTGCATCGGTAAACTCATGGTGGAGTCACTCTACCGATGAGACGGAATGCCGGGGAATACCGAAACCGCTTCTCGAGCGACATTTCCAAACGCTGACCGTCGTCGAAGCGAGCGCGGTTTAGATTTCAAGCAGATACGCGGCCAGAACCGGACGCCCGGGAAAATCGATTCGACTAGAACTGCCTACAGTCTCCGGGGTCTTCCCAGGATCCAAAGGAATAGGGGCGAGCTTGCTTGAGCAGCAAGGTCCGATTTGCCCCCAGTAACTTGAACTCCATGTCCATCGTGAAATAGGCATTTCGTTGTTCGGGATCGAGAAGTGGTGAAAAGTGATTCACGACGGCTTGCGCCGCGCATGCAGCGTCTTCCACCTCTGCCTGGCTCATTACGCTTTGACCGAGCCCCAAGCTGCTCCTCGAGTATTCCGTGATGGGCGGCGTGCGCGGAGGCAAGCGATAAATGAACTCATCCGAAGTGACGCCTGGGGCAGGGTTCGTGACACTGGCTTCCCCCGCTTGAGCGTTGAAGGTGAAGATGTCCCCTCGCACGATGTCGCGGACATCCCGTGTGACGATTACGCCATTGGCTCGTTCTTCGACGAAGGCGGGATGGATGAGTACACCCATGGCGACTTTGGTGTGGTCAACGTGAAGCAGTTCCCGTTCGTCGAACGCCCGATCGCGATAGAGACTCGACCAAACCTCGTGTATCGCAGCTTCGACCGTCTTTTTGGAATCCCCCAAAATCGCCGAGGCGGACGTGTACAGCCCTGCACCGTTGAAATTGGGAAGGTCTTCGGCGTTGCTACTACTCCGAAAGCGAACTGGGCGAACTCCGAAATGGTTTTCGAGAAGCGACGTCACTCGCGCAAGGAGGTCCGCATCTATCGGCGTGTTCGCGATTGCAGCGCGGATCTCTTCGAGCTTCGTTCGTCGGATTGCCCGATTCGTCAGTGCTTCATCGTCTTGGAGCAGAGCAAGGAGCAGGGCACGCGCTCCACTTCGGTGGAAATGGGCGTCGAAGTGGGAGACGGGAATCGCGAATGCAGGAGTTGGAACGGTGAACTTGCGAGCATTGGTGCAAGTTGGAGCGTATGAATGACTCAACGAGACTAGCTCGGCGAGTTGTGCAGCCTTCGCACCAATGGATGGCAAGTCCGCGAGGGAGCTCTCTTCGAGGTTGGCGATTTCCGTGGGACCGGAATCGAGCCTCGGGATGAGTCGATCGCCGCTGTAACGGCTTTCCCAAAACGCGCGAGCCTCTTCTGGCGATGCCGGTGAGATTCGGTAGGCGTCCGATGTCACCTCGAAACGGACCAGCTTTCCGAGAAGGTCGGCAACTGGTGAGATTTCTCCTGCTGAAGGAAGCCCGAGGTTCGGTGTACCGCGATTCTGACACAAGACATTGACGTGAGAGAGCGGCGTCTGGAACGCTTCGGTGACGAGCCCACCGACGAGGGGAAGATCGTTCGGAACGTCGTCCGTTACGACGATGACGTCTGGCCCAAGCTGCGCGCTTGGCAGATCCGCGGCCCGTATGTACGTGAGGATGCCGTAACCGACTCCCGCGGAAAGGGGTTGCCACTTCACACCGATGAATGGTGCATTTGTCGAGACGATGGGGAGTGAGCCTTCGATTTGAATCGCCTTTGCCGTTTGAATGTCATCCTGAGGTCGCAGAAAATAGCGCTCGGGTTCAAGGACGTGCGCCGTCGCAGCAAAGAATGCCTTGCGCATGTCAGCAGGGGCGATGGTGTCCCCTAGGGCGAATTCCACGGTGTACAAATCGGTTGCGGCGTGGTGGGTCAGCGTCCCAAGAAGGTAATGCCGCCCTGTCGGCTTGAAGTATTCCGCAACACTGAAGTCGTACCAGCCCTGATAGAACAGACCTTGCTCGAGGGGGATACAGCGGTCGAGTGGCGCCTTCTGCTCGATCACTTCGCGCACGAACTCGAAGTGGAGCGAGTAGTCTTTCGCGCTCGGTAGGTAGATTTGTTCACCCGCTGCGAGATCGACGACGAACTTGACCGATGCCAAACCGAGCTCTCCGCTTCCAGCAGAAAGCGTTTCGAAATCCGAAAGCGTTCTCGAAATGGCGATCGTATTGCCCAATGTGCCGTGTCGCGAGGATCGCACATGCGGCGTTGTCTTCTTCGGGGGTCGCCGGTGAACAGAAGACGTGTCGCCCGGGGTATTCGGGAATACGAGCGAGGGCGGCCCCCTCGGGAACCCAAGCAAAATCTACTCGTTCGACAACGGAGCCATCGGGGCCAAAGAGGCTAGCCACACCTTCGAAGGATTCGGATTCGGCAATCGGGGCAATATCTAGGGCGGAGATGGGGGCAACGATGCGCTCGCCGGGCTCGAGGGTGCGATCCGAAGGTATGGCTATCTCTCTTCCTTCTCCGATCCCTGGCAACGCCGCACCTGGGCGCAGAGGGGACAAGAAAAGGCGATATCCGTTCAATGTCGAGGCAGTATCGCCAGTATTGCGCAGTTCCGCGAAGCCCTCTGGCCGAAGAAGCAGCTCGTCGACGGTAAATGGTTTGGAGATTTGCGGGTGAGGAAGCGTCCAGGAATAGGGAGCAAACACGTGACCACGGTCCAGGTCGGGTGGAGACCCAGGCTCGCAACGCTCCCCGTTGGATTTCGAGACCGTTGCGAATCGGCATCGAGTGAAGTCCCCGCTGCCGTCCGGAAATCGAGCGAAGACCTCGTTCGTCTTCAATGCGGGGAGGTCTACGCTGTCGAGCATCTTTCCGCAGGCGCGAAGAGCGACCTTTTCGCCGTCGCGGCTCAGACGCACGGGTACACTGTGATGCTCGGGCGCATCTTCGCCGTCGGCCCAGAAAATAACTCGTTGTCCTACTTCGAGGGTTTCCGCGGGCAATCGTGCGACGGTGCCTCCAGCGACCAATTCGACTTGCGACAAGTCCAAGTCATGATTGCCGGTGTTGATGAGCTCGATGAAGTCATCCGTTCGTCCGCCTTCGTCGATCGCGAGGCCATCATTGTCCGAAGCGAGTTCGTTGAGCCGCAGTGCCGACCAACTCGGGTCGAATCGACACGTCGAAGACTGACCTCCCGTGGCGTTGCCGCCAGACGTCCCGGTGGAAGTGTCCGCCTCGGGTTTTCCGCCGCATGCCGTTGCCGCGACGATCAAAACCCAAAACAACGAGACGCGCATCATCTTCGTTCGTTTCCGCGAGCCTCTGTGCCCCGGACATTCAGCTGCCAGGTTTTTGGTACGTGGCAAAGCGAGAAGGCGAGCAGCCATCGTTGGACGAGCGTACTCGACAATTGGGCGGAGCCAAATCGTCATGTTGATGCTCCGGCAGCACTGATTGTACGATCTTCGCCAGTTGGACACATTCGGCCGAGGGCTGCGCTGGCCGAACCCAATTGGGGCAGATGCGGCGATCGTCCGTTCGGAATGCTCGATGGTAAATCCGTGCCTAGGCTCATGATCGGTGAGCGACGAATGCAGACGGGGTGCCAACCCAGGTCGACAATCGATTCGGGAAATCCCAAGGCAACTCAGGCGTGCCAACGAAGAAACCAGAGACCTGGCACAACCCAAGGCATGTCTCGAATGTCCGAGTGCCTTGTCGACGAACCGGGACCGTGGACGCCCCAAGTCCGTAAAACGACGCCAACGAAGCGCTGAGAGGTTGACAGCGTTGGGACAACGGGCCATGAAAAGCGTACCAAAACGGTCCTCATTTACCAACGTGCCCCCTCGGGATTAGAAAAGTGCTGAGAATAACTAGGCTTTCAGACTACGCTATCGTCGTGCTGGCCGCGGCGGCGCGGGGTCTTGGCCAGGAGTTCACGGCCCGATCCGCTGCCGAGGAGACTCGGCTCCCCGTTCCAGCGGTGAAGAAGATCCTCAAGTGCTTGAGCCGAAGCGGGATCGTCGTTTCGCAGCGGGGCACGGCCGGCGGCTATCGGTTGGGGCGTCCACCGGTGCAGGTTGCTTTGGCGGACATCATTGATGCTGTCGAAGGTCCTTTTGCACTGACGGAATGCGGACAAGTCGAGGCGTATGGCGAGGGCAGGCGAGCGGCAGGTCCCGTGAAGCACCGCCGCTCGAATACGGCGGGCATCGAGGTAGCCGAACGAAGTGAAGGATGTGAGTATCAAGATCGCTGCGCAGTTCAAGCCAATTGGGCGCGAGTGAACGGCATCGTTCGTCGTGCACTCGCGAGCGTCACGTTGGCAGACATGATTGGACCTGGTGAGCGCGATTTAGTCGCGCTTCGCGTCAATTCGGGGAAAAGGGCGCAGCGTGTCCGCTCTCTCTCGCCGACGAAGCGCGAGCGCAAGCCATCGAGCAGGACCGACGGATTGGTTGTGGAATCGGCCTTCGATACGATCGAGCAAGGCAAGGCGTTATGACGACATCTAGCGAACACATCGATAAACTCATTCGGGCCGATTACGAAGCGGGCTTCGTTACCGACATCGAGCAGGACAGCTTCGCGCCTGGCCTGGACGAGGACGTGATCCGGAGACTCTCAGCCCGTAAGAACGAGCCGGAGTGGCTCCTTTCCTTCCGATTGAAGGCCTATCGTCATTGGCTCACCATGCAAGAGCCCAGCTGGGCGAAGGTGAATTACGCGCCCATCGACTATCAGTCCATCATCTACTTCTCTGCACCGAAGCCGAAGAAGGAGGGGCCGAAGAGCCTCGACGAGGTCGATCCCGAGCTGCTCAAGACCTACGAGAAGCTCGGCATACCGTTGCACGAGCGCGCGGCACTCGCTGGTATCGCGGTAGATGCGGTCTTCGATAGCGTCAGCGTCGCGACGACCTTCAAGGCGAGGCTCCTCGAACTCGGAATCGTCTTTTGTTCCTTCTCCGAGGCGGTGCAGGAGCATCCCGAACTCGTAAAGAAGTACCTTGGTTCTGTCGTGCCGTACGGAGACAATTTCTACGCTGCACTCAATTCGGCAGTCTTCAGCGATGGTAGCTTCGTGTACGTTCCAAAGGGCGTGCGTTGTCCGATGGAGCTGTCGACGTATTTCCGTATCAACGCAGCCAAGACCGGACAGTTCGAGCGGACGCTGCTCATCGCCGACGATGATGCTTACGTAAGCTATCTCGAGGGGTGTACGGCTCCGATGCGTGACGAAAATCAGCTACACGCAGCGGTGGTCGAACTCGTCGCTCATGATCGCGCCGAGATAAAGTACTCGACGGTTCAGAATTGGTACCCGGGCGACGCCGAGGGCCGTGGTGGGATTTTCAACTTCGTCACCAAACGCGGTAAGTGCCAAGGCTTTCGGTCGAAGATTTCCTGGACTCAGGTCGAGACTGGATCGGCGATTACTTGGAAATATCCCAGCTGTATCCTAGTGGGCGACGAGTCCGTCGGGGAGTTCTATTCCGTGGCTCTCGCCAATAACCGGCAGCAGGCGGACACGGGCACGAAAATGGTGCACATCGGTCGAAATACGAGAAGCACCATCGTCTCGAAGGGGATTAGTGCGGGCCACGGGCAGAACACCTATCGCGGCTTGGTGAAGGTGGCCCCCGGGGCAGCGGGAGCACGTAACCACACCCGCTGTGATTCGATGCTGCTCGGGAGCCACTGCGGCGCACACACCGTTCCCTATGTCGAGGCGCGCAATGATTCGGCGATCGTAGAGCATGAGGCGACGACTTCGCGCATCAGCGACGAACAACTATTCTTCTGTCGGCAGCGCGGACTGTCGGAGGAAGATGCTGTTGGATTGATTGTGAATGGCTTCTGCAAGGAAGTCATGAAGGAGCTTCCGATGGAGTTTGCCGTGGAGGCTCAGAAGCTTTTGGGTGTGAGTTTGGAAGGGGCCGTTGGTTAGGGCCTGCTCGTTCCTTGGATTGTTGGAGCTACCATGTTGAAAATTTCGGGTCTTCAAGCGAAGGTGTTCGATCGCCCAATCCTCAAGGGCATTAGTTTGTCCGTGGGTTCAGGCGAGGTCCACGCCATCATGGGGCCAAACGGGTCTGGAAAGAGCACGCTCGCAGGAGTGCTTTCGGGTCGTCCGGGCTACGAGGTGACCGGTGGAAGCGTCGACTTCGCCGGTGAGTCTTTGCTCGAGTTGTCGCCCGAAGAACGCGCACGTCGAGGATTGTTCCTCGGCTTTCAGTATCCAGTCGAGCTCCCGGGGGTAAGCAACTTGTACTTCCTGAAGGCGGCCCTGAACGCGGTGCGTCGACATCGTGGCGAAGACGAGCTCGACGCGATGGACTTTTTGACGTTGGCTCGAGCCAAAGCCAAGGATCTTGGCCTCGACGAGGGGCTGGTCCAACGCGCCGTCAATGTAGGGTTCTCTGGTGGCGAGAAGAAACGAAACGAGATCTTTCAGATGGCGCTTCTCGAGCCCAAGCTCGCCATTTTGGATGAGATCGATTCGGGGCTCGACATCGATGCCCTTCGCGTCGTAGCCGAAGGTGTCAACCGGTTGCGCAATCCACAGCGTTCCGTATTGCTCATTACGCACTACCAGCGCCTCCTCGACTACATCAAGCCGGATCACGTCCACGTTCTCGCTGCGGGGCGGATCGTTCGCTCGGGTGGGCCAGAACTCGCGGAGCTGCTCGAGCGCGAAGGGTATGCTGCCGTCGGTGTTGGCGAGAGTCCTAAAAGTGCTCAGGTGCTCGCATGACGGGGCTATCCCTCGAAAAGAAGTCGGCCACGGCGGTTCGACCATCGAAGCTGGAATCGTCGCTCTTGGGACTGGTTCGTGATGGAACGAACGCGCAGCAGACGACCTTCCGATCGATCAAAGAGAACGCTTTGGCGCGTCTGATGGAGCACGGCTTGCCGTCTCGAAATGACGAGGCGTATCGCTTTTCGGGAATTGGCACCCTCGGAGAACGAGAAGTTTCGGTGCGAGGTGGCATAGCACCACTGGGAACCGTCTCGACGGCTTCAGTGGAGTCGAGGAGCATCCTTCTCCAGATCGTGAACGGCGAAGCCGTCGCCGCCGAGGACTTACCAACGGGGCTTCGCATCCTTCGTCTTCGCGACGCCTTGGCCACCAATGACACCGGCGTCTTGCAGCGAGTGGGAACGCTACTTTGCGCCGAAGATGGCTTCATCGCAGCAAACACGGCTGGGTTCACGGACGGCTACGCGATTGTCGTCGAGGACGGTGCCGCGATCGATACTCCTGTCGAATTGCGAGTCGGACACGGCAGTCGCGTCCCCGCAGGAGGAACGGCAACCGCTGCTTGCTTTCCCCGCGTGCTCGTATGCTTGGGTCGTGGGAGCAAGTTGTCGTTGATCGAACGTCACGACGTTGCGGGCGAGGGACCGTCTCTTTCCCTCGGGATTGGCGAGATCTTCGTCGGTGACGGCGCCGAACTCGAGCATGCGCGCTGGGTGGATCTCGGAGGAGAGCAGGCGCAGATTGCTGCGACGGAGGTGACCGTTGGCGTTGGTGCGATGTACCGGTCATGGTCTGTCACTGCGGCGGGTGGATTCGTTCGTCATGACCTGCGAGTTCGTCTCGCCGGCAGACGAGCGTGCGCCGTCCTCGACGGGCTCTATTACGGTCGCAAAGAGCAGCTCGCCGATCATCACGTTCAGGTTTGGCACGAACAACCGGAGGGCAGCACGAAGGAGTGCTATCGGGGGGTCGTCGAGGATCTCGGCAAAGGCGTCTTCGATGGAATCATCTACGTGCGCAGTGGCGCGATGAAGACCGACGCGCGCCAAGAGAATCGCAACTTGCTTCTCGGACCACAGGCAGTCGTCAACACCAAGCCGCATCTCGAGATCGATGCCGATGACGTGGCATGCAGTCATGGGGCGACGGTGGGGCAGCTCGACGAGAATCAACTCTTTTATCTACAAGCTCGCGGAATCGAGCGTGAATTGGGCAGACAAATGTTGACCTGGGCATTCGCAAAGGAAATCGTCGAGCGATGTCCTTTTGCTGGGCTCCGCCGCGTTGCGGTGGATCGACTCCGTGGTGCGTTGCCTGACCTCTTGGAACACCTCGACGAGGGAGCGCAATCATGACCGCCGCCGTGGTCCCCATTTCGGTGCAAAAAAGCAATCTTCGTGCGGAATTCCCGGCACTTCAGCAGGAGGTGCGAGGCCATTCGTTGGTGTACTTGGACAGTGCCGCTACGGCGCTCAAGCCTCGCGCCGTCATCGACGCCGTTCGAACGGTTTGGGAACGCGATTGTGCGAACATCCATCGTGGGGTGCATCTGCTTTCGCAGCGTGCAACCGAACGATACGAGTCTGCTCGGGCTCGGATCGGAGCCTTCATCGGTGCATCGGATCGGCGCGAGGTGATCTTCGTTCGGGGGGCCACCGAAGGGATCAACCTCGTTGCTAGCAGCTATGCGTTGCCTCGCCTTGGTCCGGAGGACGAGATCGTGATCAGCGGTCTCGAGCATCACGCCAATATCGTCCCATGGCAGATCGTCTGTGAACGAACGGGCGCAAAGCTTCGCGTGATCCCTGTGACGGATTCAGGTGAGGTTCGGTTGTCTGACGTCGACTCTGTCTTGTCGCGGCGGACGAAGATAGTGGCCATTGCGCAAGTCTCGAACGCACTCGGAACGATTCTTCCGGTGGCTGAAATCGTGCAGCGCGCTCATGCCCTGGGTGCCGTCGTTCTCGTGGACGGTGCGCAGGGAGTTCCTCATTTGCCGGTGGACGTCAAAGCACTGGACGTCGACTTCTACGTTTTTAGTGGACACAAGATCTACGGGCCCGACGGAACAGGCGTTCTTTTCGGAAAGCGCGAGCTACTTCAGCAGATGACGCCGTATCAGACCGGCGGCGACATGATACTCAGTGTCACCTTCGAGAAGACGCTCTATGCGGAACTCCCGTCCCGGTTCGAAGCAGGCACCCCAAACATTGCTGGTGCAATCGGCTTGGGTGCCGCGGTCGACTTCGTCGCCGGGATCGGTTTCGACGAACTCGAATCGCACGAGCAGGCCCTCCTCGAGTTTGGTCGACGAGAACTGACGAGGATCCCCGGGCTTCGTCTCATTGGTACTGCGCCCAAGAAGGTGGGCGTGCTTTCGTTCGTTCTCGAAGGTATTCACCCCCACGACATCGGAACGGTGCTAGATAGTCGAGGTATCGCCGTTCGTACGGGCCATCATTGCGCACAACCCATCATCGAGCGCATGGGGGTTCCCGCGACGGTGAGGGCGTCGTTGGGTCTTTATAACAACGAGGATGACCTCCTTTCGCTCGTCGATGGACTGAAGAAGGTCAAGGAGCTGTTCGGCTGATGTCCGAGCTTCGAGAGCTATATCAAGAACTCATCCTGGATCACGGTCGCCACCCCCGCAATTTCAAGGAATTGAAGGAGGCCAATCGTGTTGCCAACGGGCATAACCCCCTTTGTGGCGACCGAATTCAGGTTCGTCTTCGTTGCGAGGACGAGCGAGTCGTCGATGTCGGTTTTCAGGGCGCAGGTTGTGCCATCTGTATGGCGTCAGCATCCACGATGAGCGAAGCCATCAAGGGCAAGATGCAGACGGAAGTGCACGACCTTTTCCAGCACTTCATCGGTTTGGTCGTTCAAGGGAAATTGGACGAACGCTCATCGCTCCCACCGAAGCTGTCTGCGTTCTCGGGAGTCGTCGAGTTTCCCATGCGCGTCAAGTGCGCAACCTTGGCGTGGCACACGCTCGAAGCCGCTCTGCAAGGCGAGGAACAGGCTAGTTCGGAATGACGAACTTGCGACTATCTTGACGCGGTAGGCGACGAGCTGAGCGTACTCGAGACGCAACACACGGTCAGCCCGCAAGAACGAGTGCTCGCTTGGCAACCGAGCAAGTTGGAAGTCGAGAATCGGAAGATGTCAGGCAATACGGATGTATTCGGGCGCAAGCGTTTGGCCGTGCTAAATCGCACGGGGCCATCGAGCCCAAGTCACTTCTTGCTCGAGGACGAGGGACTTGCGATTGACCAGCCACTGCCTACTGGCTCGACAATCGAGCAGGCGGTAGTCGCCGTATTGAAAACCGTCTACGATCCAGAGATCCCGCTCAACATTTACGACCTCGGACTGGTCTATCGAGTAGCGGCGGACGATATGGGCCAAGTGCAGATCGACATGTCGTTGACCTCTCCGGGATGTCCGGTTGCTGGAGTACTCATCCGTCAGGTTCATGACCAGGTGCGCAGAGTCCCCAGTGTCCGGTGGGTACGGACGGAGTTAGTGTGGGATCCTCCGTGGACGAAGGATCGAATGGGCGATGCAGCGAAGCTCGCCCTTGGGTTGCTTTGATTTCCGGTCGGCTTCGGAACCCTTTACACCCGGTTGCGATTGCACCAGATATGAGACCAGTATGCAGTCATCTACCACTGAAACCACGACGGCCGATGGCGCAAACCGTCCGCGCGTTACCTTGACGCCAGCAGCGGTTGCCTGGGTAAAGACGCGAAGGGAGAAGCTTGGCCAACCTGAGGCCGCATTGCGTGTCGGAGTCAAGGGTGGCGGGTGTGCGGGATACAGCTACGTTACCGAACTCACCGAGGAAGCGCCAAAGTCCAGAGAGTTGGTCTACGACTTCGATGGTGTTAGGGTGTTCGTCGATGAGCGTAGCCTGGACTTCATCGACGGTAGTGTGATCGATGCGAAGACCACGCTGATGTACCAAGGGCTGAAGTTCGACAATCCACTCGAAGAGAAAAGCTGCGGCTGCGGGGCAACCTTCAGCGTGAAGCAACGCGACTGATATCGAACACGGGTGGGCGACGGCGACTTGCTTCGACGGGTTGAGCTGCACCGTTGCGTCGCGACGCCCATCTTGCTTTTCGTGGCTTGAAGCTGCGCATAGTCACGCGGGTCGCAACTTGGCTGGATGGTGTTGTTGGGAAATGGTCCGGCGAAAAGCTTGCTGTGAGTATCGTGCGGGCAACGATGTGGAGCTTCGAGGTTGTAGGGATGCGCTCGATCGCGCCACCACTAGGTTCTTGGTCGCGTCGGTGACGCTCATCGCAAGCGCGACAGTGCTGCAGGTGAGTCTCGCCGCGCAGACGAGTTGAACGAGTCTCCACCGGTCTCGCCGCGCAGACGAGTTGAACGCGTCTCCACCGGTCTCGCCGCGTAGACGAGTTGAACGCGTCTCCACCGGTCTCGCCGCGTAGACGAGTTGAATTCGTCGTCACACGACATCGCCGCGCAGACGATAGTGCCGTGAGAAATTCGGGCGGTCGTGGTGATTGGCTCGCAATCGTCCTTTTGCTTCGAAGGAGGTCAAGTGAGCGTCTGGTGTTCACAATTCACGTTCGAGATCCGTGTGTTAGACAAGTGTTCGAGCTCGATGAGTCGTGGGTTTGCTCCGGTTTCATTTCGCCAAACTATTGGACTTGCAACCAACTCTCATCTCGTGGCGCTGATCGAGTAAGGGAAACGGAACCCTGGTTGCGGCGCGTGCGGCGTTCTGTCACACTGCAGTCCGTCAGTCGTAACCGTCGTCAGAAAGGGGGCTTTGGCCGAAAGAGCGAAGTCTGTAGTCGAATCGGGAGAAGTGCTCTCCCTGCTTGGACTGCCGCGACGAGGCGCCGGTGAGACGTCGTGACGTCAGCAAGTGACGTAAATTGAGCAGTGTCGTATCCAAGACCTTGTGAGGGAGCAAAATCGCTATCTACAGCATGCCGACTTCGCGGAGCCGTTAGCATGTCCACTGCGACGGGTCGGCAATACGGCGAGAATGCGCAGCGAGCATTTCGCCTGTCGATTGTCCAGCCTTGATGGGCCGGTCGAGCGCGCTGCAGATTTGGGATGATTGCTCGGGACCACGTCGAACTTCGAAAGAAGCCACCGAAGGATTGGCTTGCGTCAGAATCATGAAGACGCTTTCGGTCGCCCTGCGATTCAGTTGCGAACGTAACGGTGTGGAGCATCGGTGATGATGCCGTGAGCGAAGCCGACTACGGACTATTTCACATGAAGTGATCGCAAGGTAAAACCTGGTATCTGTCTGCTTGGCTTCAGTCCTTGATGAGAAGCGGGTATTGCCACGGCGTCGGCACTGGCTGCGCTTCGTGGGAGGTGGGTCATGTCGAGGAATCCGAATACACCAGCCGCAGTAGACTGGCTTGCGGGGCCGGGAGCGCTTAGGCAGCTCGTTCGCGAAGTGGATTGGACGCGGACCTCATTGGGTGGTGTCGAGACATGGACGTCGACGTTGCGTTCGGCGATTCGTATCGGATTCGAATCGATGACGCCGATGGCGGTGTTTGCCGGTAGAGACTTCACCATCCTGTACAATGCTTCATACGCAAGCTTACTCGGAGACCGTCATCCTTGGGCATTCGGTCGAAGCGCGCACGAAGTGTGGTCGTCGTCTTGGCTCAATGTAAGTGTCGAATTGCGCCGAGTGGTGGAACACTGTCGAGCCGCACGGGTGCGCTTCTTGGATGACACCGGCAGCCTTGGTGGGTCGCGTTCGACTCAATGGGCGCGTTCTCTCTCCCCAATTCGAGAAACAGATGGCCGGGTAATTGGCGTCATCGAAGTCATCGAAGCCAGGCCACGATCCGTTTCCGTCGCGTTGCTACGCGAAAAGGAAGCCAGACAGCGCTTCTTCTTACGTCTGACGGATCGATTGCGACCACTGCAGTGTCCGCGCGCTATCGAGAGCGCTAGTGCAGAGATCCTAGGTCGAAATTTCGGGATCGGGCTGGTGGGGTTCTTCGAAATCGGGCCCGACGGTGACACTGTCGTGGCTGGTGGTGATTATCAGGAACCGGGGCTGCCTTTGGCGCCTGCCGCGTTGGGGTTCGGAGGCTCCCGCTTGAGGGATCTCGGAGACTTCGGGATTGCGATGCGCGAGCAACGCGACTGGCACGTCGAGGTGCCAGCCAACGGACAGTACGTGCTTCTCAATTCGCGATTTGCGCTCGGACCAGGAGAATCCGTCGCCGTTGTCCCGGTCAGTCGTCTAGGCAACGTCCTTGGTGGCCTTTACGTCTTTCGCCGACAGTCTGGTCGCAATTGGCCTTTGGAGCGAGCAACCTTACGTGAGGTAGCGGAGCGCACTAGATCCGCAGTGGAACGAGCCAGAGCCGACGCAGCGATGCGGGCGAGCGAGGAGCGCCTTCGTGCACTCGCGAAAGCCAGCACCCTCGGGGTGTTCTGCGCAAGCCGCGACTTCACCCAAGTCGTGCCGTTGGTGTCTTCATCGTACGATCACGCCGTGCACCTCCGAAGTGGATTTTTGTCCGCTTGGGTTCCTGAAGAGGAGCAAGAGCGATTCAAGTCGACCATTGTCGATGCAATCGAGCGTTCGAAGGATTTCCGAGCGTGTCCACCGGATCAAGCGAGCTGATGGCACCTTGGGATGGGGCAAAACGCGTGTGTTCGGTGTCTATGGCTCTGACGGTGCGCTCGTCGAGTGGATTGGCAGCGTGACAGATATCACAGACCACTACCAGAGCGATCAGGATCGCGATTTGATTCTGGACAAACTATGCCGAGCCGAAGCGGCACTTCGGCGGGACAACGCGAAGCTCGTGGACGACGATCGACGTAAGAACGAATTCCTCGGCGTCCTTTCCCACGAACTGCGCAACATCCTCGGCCCGCTACGTAACGGCCTATATATTCTCGAACACGCCGAGGAAAGAACGGAACAAGCGCACCGAGCGCATGGCATTCTCAGTCGGCAATTGGACCAGCTTGGTCGACTCGTGGACGATCTTCTAGATGTGACGCGGATTTCCAGAAACAAGATGTCGTTGCAAATGCATCAACTCGATCTGAACGTCCTGGTCTCGCGCACGGTCGAAGATTTCCGGGCGGTCTATGACGAAGCGGGGGTTCGTCTCGAGTTCGTGCGGGCTCCGTCAGAAGTCTACGTGTGCGCAGACGCCCATCGGCTTGCGCAGATCGTTGCCAATCTGCTGCACAATGCCGTAAAGTTCACGGGTGCGGGTGGACACGTCCGAGTCGAGGTATCTTCTGAACCCGCGACGGACGCCGCGATGATCAGTGTCGCGGACTCGGGGCTCGGCCTCACCCGAGAGACCGCGTTCGAAGATTTTTGAACCCTTCGTGCACGCGGCCGTCACCGTAGGCAGTACGAGGGGTGGGCTCGGTTTAGGGCTTGCGCTCGTCAAAGGGCTTACGGAACGTCATGGTGGAACGGTCCACGTGCGCAGCGACGGACTTGGGCAAGGGGCGGAGTTCGTCGTTCGATTGCCCATGGATCGTTCCAAGGTAATGGCCGTAGAGCGAAGCCCGGCTTCGGTGGATCGGATTCGACGACGTGTCCTCGTGATCGAAGACAACGCCGACGCGGCGGACACTCTCCGAGAGGCGCTCGAGAATCAACGGACACGAAGTCGTGGTCGCTTATGACGGAGTGGACGGACTCGCGAAGGCACGGGAATTCCAGGCTGAAGTCGTCTTGTGTGACCTCGCCTTACCGGGAATGGATGGCTACGACGTCGCGAGAGCCTTGCGTAAGGACGAGGTCCTTGGCTGTTCCCATTTGGTTGCGCTCAGCGGTTTTGCACGTGCTGAAGACCGCAACCGAGCACGGGAAGCTGGCTTTGACGTGCACCTTGCCAAACCGCCGAGCCTCGATCAACTCGAGGACATTTTGGCGCATGCACCACACCCCGATCGATGAAGCCAATCGGTCACCCGGATATCGGCGGGGCAGCGTGGACGTGATTCCAAAGGAGTGAAGCGAGACGACGCTGGCTCGCCCCGATTTCAATCGGAATCCGTCAGCGAGAGCGCTGCATAGCCGACGACTCTTCGCTTATCTCCTGCCGTGTCACCGCTGTTGCGATAGTCGAGTCGGCGAACGGTCCAGAAGCGCTTCTTCGCAATTCTGAGGAGCGCGGCCGCAGGCGAACGACCACAAGCGTCGTCACGTGCGACGTCATCAGCTGACAAGGAAAGGAAGTGCGTGAGTGTCCTCTCGTCAAGACGACGAGCATCTTCGTATTCGAGATAGTGCGAGAGATCCGTACTTACAACGAACAGCGTATGATCATCGAGAAGGCCGTCGAGAACCGTCGTCGGATCCCCGGGGAGTTCCGCGCCAAAGAGCAGCGGGAGCAACTCGAAGCCGCCGAGAACACATTGAAGGAATGGTAATTGAACTTCGATGGCGTGCTCTTCCGCGTGCGGTCGATCATCGACGATGAAGGGCACCTCCTTGGAAAGTGCCTCGAGGGCCGGACTCAGCGGGACTTCCCCGAGGGGCGTCGCAAAGGCGCGAACCTTCGGCAAGGCGATGCCGCGAAACCCAACACGGTGGGCTGGACTCAGCACCACGACGCGCCGGAATCCTCGGCCGTTAGCAACGTGCTTCCTAAGCAGTTTGTACGCGACTGCGGCAATTGGACCCGAGTAGACGTAGCCCGCATGCGGGCAGACGAGGGCACGCAGGACCGATGAATCCTGCGATTCGGAAGCCTCGGAGAGATTGCGTTCGACCGCTGCCTTCAGTTCCGCGCGATCGGCAGGGTAGAAAAGCCCGGCCACTGCCGGAGCGCGGACTACTTCAGATCGGTGCAACGCCATTCTCCGACGAGGAACTGCTCACGTTTGCACTCGACTACGTGCGTAACGTTCTTGTGGGCGTTCTTGTCTTCTTGGGCCACCAAGTGAAATGTCTGGGCTATGGGACTACGTTCGAGCTGGGTAAGCTGAGTGCCGCATTCCTTGCCACCACAGGCGACGCGTTTGGCCTGAACGAGAACTTCGGAGTTGTCCCCATACACGTTGATGAGCCCCAAAACGCTTGCGCCAATGAGCACGACCGAGAGCAATGGTCGGAGGATTCGCGTCGATTTAGCCATTTGGGGCCTTTCGTAGAGAACTACTTCGTCGTGGCAGTCACTTCGAGTTCGTAGAACGGACCTTCGCGGTCCTTCACCCACCACAGTCCAGCACCGATATTGATGAAGTGCTTGGCGAGGATGCCGCGATAGTACGAGCCGTTCCGCACGAAGATGTCCTGATCGGTTCGCTCCAGATCACAATTCTCGCGCAGATCTTGTCGCGTTGTAATCTCTAGGTAGAGCAGACCTTTCGACATGGCGGCAATGTTGGCCACTGCCGGCGCTACGTCGGGGTCGGGTAGGTATTGCAATACGCCCTGGCAGACGATGAGGTCGTGCTTTTTCCGATCACGCCACCGAGCGATGTCTTTCTGGGTGTGCCCATATTTCTTGCACATTGCGGCACTCACTTCCGTCCCAAGGTACTTCACGGACGGATGGTGCTTCTCGATCCAGCGTTTCCAGTGGCCTACGCCGGCGCCGACGTCGAGCACGCTCTTGATGTCGACATGGTTGTAGCGCCCAAAAGCGAAGACGAACTCGCACAGCGCCGCATGGTCTTCGGGCTCCACCACCCGTGTCTTCGGGTCGTCGTAGTACCTTTGGTAGTACGCTTCGTCGAAGCGTCGGAATCGAATCCATGGGGCGCAGTCTATCCAAAAGTCTCGAGAACCCTAGTCCTTGCGAGACGGCTTTGTTGCTTTGTCGCTGGGCCGGTCATTTTCGCGGGCTGAATTTTATATTGCGTCTATGCGCATGTAAGAATATATATAGCGGGTGCTCGCGAATTCATCTGCAACTTCGGAAGGTCGCTGGCTCCTGTACCGACTTTTGGGGGACCCCTCCCGATTGCGCCTCCTCGCTTTGGCGGCCGAGGAAGAGCTGAGCATTGGTGAGCTTTCGGAGGTCTTGGAAGAGCCGCAGCCCAATGTTTCCCGTCACGCCACAGCCCTGAAGCAGGCGGGGCTCGTCGCGGAGCGGCGTCAAGGAACGAAGTGCTTCCTTAGTCTCGCGGCCGGTGTGCAATCGGACGCGGTTGTCCTCGACGCCATAGCGGAAGGACGAAGAATGTGTCGCGACGAGTGCAGACTGGAGCGGGTCGCTCAGGTCGTCCGCGCACGCGACGCAACCTCGCGAGCCTATTTCGAACGAACCACTCGCGAGGGCGAAGACACCACACTTTGTCGTGAGATCCCCGCCTACGCCTTTGCGCTGTCTCACTTCGGGGGGACGCGAGAACTCGTGGTCGATGCTGGGACCGGTGACGGCGCGATGCTCGATGTGCTCTGTCCGTTCTTTCGTCGGGTCGTGGCGTTCGATCGTAGTCCGGTTCAACTGGAACGTGCCAAACGTCGCATCGCCCATCGGGAATACGACAATGTTCGAACTGCTACTCGGAACTTCGGATAGCCGCGAGGTGGTGCGTTCGGTGGGCGATGGCGCAAATGCCCTGTTTGCGACGCGTTTATTGCACCATGCAGCCATTCCACGTGTCACGTTGGGGCACCTTGGCTCGCTGATTCGTCCTGGGGGAACGTTGCTGCTTCTCGACTACGGAGTGCACGAGGACGAGAGCTTCAGAGAGCTTCGAGGGGACCAGTGGCTCGGGTTTACCCCCGACGAGCTCTCATCGTACGCAGGACAAGCGGGACTCGTCGATGTCAACGTTCTGGCGATACCGAAGGGGCACATCAAGGGTGCGCCTGATGGTCAAGTTCCCTGGTTGTTGTTGACTGCGAAACGTCCACTTCGTGCGTTCGAAAACAACGAACCTTCAAAAGGAGTGATGCGATGACGAGACGCGATGAGCTTCTAACAGAGTCGAAGACACGAGACGAATTCAAGTCAAACCCGTTTTATACGCCGAGGACACTCACGACGGAGGTGACCGGCCGATACGAAATTAGAGACATCTCTTTGGCGGACTTCGGGCGAAGAGAAATCGCCATTGCGGAAACCGAGATGCCCGGCCTCATGGCGCTTCGTGCCGAATACGGCGAACGTCAGCCTTTGCGTGGCGCCCGCATCGCTGGATGCTTGCACATGACGATTCAAACGGCAGTGCTCATCGAGACCCTGACCGCTTTGGGTGCGGAAGTGACCTGGTCATCGTGCAACGTATACTCGACGGAGGATCATGCTGCCGCCGCGATCGCACGGGCAGGGGTTCCCGTTTTCGCGTGGAAGGGCCAAACCGAGGCAGAGTACGAGAGCTGCATCGAACGACAGCTGTATGCGTTCCCGAGCGGAAAAGGCCCGAACCTCCTCCTGGACGACGGAGGCGATCTGACCAATTGGGTACACGAGAAGCATCCAGAACTCTTCGAGGGACTCGATCCCGTTCTCGGCGTCAGTGAGGAGACGACGACTGGGGTGCTGCGACTGATGGAACGGTTTCGCAAGGGACGTCTGCGTTGCCCAGCGATCAATGTCAACGACTCGGTGACCAAGAGTAAGTTCGACAACCTCTATGGCTGTCGGGAGTCGCTGACGGACGGATTGAAGCGCGCGACAGGCGTGATGATTGCAGGCAAACTCTGCGTCGTATGCGGATATGGTGACGTTGGCAAGGGCTGCGCGCAGGCACTCCGTGGCCAAGGTGCCCGAGTGGTGATTACCGAAATTGATCCGATATGCGCGCTCCAAGCTGCCATGGACGGCTTCGAGGTGACGACGCTCGACACCGTGAGCGAGAAGGCCGACATCTTCGTGACCGCCACGGGTTGCGAGCACGTGATTACCGAACGGGACATGCGCGGCATGAAGAACGAGGCGATTCTATGCAACATCGGTCATTTCGATTGCGAGATCGACGTACGTTGGCTGGAGACCCATTCGGGTGCCGTCATGGAAAACGTGAAGCCCCAAGTCGATCACTTCGTCTTTCCCGACGGGCGCAGATTGATCCTTCTCGCTCGAGGAAGACTGGTGAACTTGGGTTGCGCGACCGGTCACCCAAGTTTCGTCATGAGTACGAGCTTCTCCAATCAGGTATTGGCCCAAATGGCCTTGTTTGCCGAACGGTTTCCCGTCGGAGTGCATCGCATTCCGAAACGGCTCGACGAGAAAGTGGCTCGATTGCATCTCGACAAACTCGGCGTGCGCTTGACGGAGCTCACTGAGCGTCAGGCTCGATATCTGGATGTTCCTCCCGACGGCCCCTACAAGCCAGAGCATTACCGCTATTGAGCTCACGTGCGCTCGAAGTGTCCTGCGCACGGCATGTTCGAGCTACGCTGTCACCCGCATTGCGAGACTGGTGTTGCAGACAATCATCCACGACGACTTCGGAAACAGCGAGTTGGTCGCAGCTCCCAAGTCATTCACCAGCCCAACACCGCCTTCAAATTGGGTAAGAGCTCCTCTGCAATCATCGCGTGTTGAGCAGCGGTAGGGTGAGGGTCGCAGTGATCTCCAGGATAATGTTGGGCCTCAACGACGTGGACGTGCGGATCCGCGAGACGTCTGGCCACTTCCTTTAAGTAGCGACGAAGGACGGTTTTTTGCGGCCGTTCGGGCGTATCGTCAACAATCGCACCTTCGGTAATGAAGAGATGCGCCATCGGATAAAGCTCCCGAACTTTCGTCAGTAGGCTGACGTACGCGTCGACGAATTCGCGCTCGCTCGGGAAGTCGCCGAGAGCAAGATTGAAGTCATTGGTGCCCAGAGAGAGGACAACGCCGTCTGGGACGTAGCTCTTGTGCTCCCAGCGCAAGTCGGGTGGCATCAGTTCGGATGGTCCTTCAGGTACCGAACAATCGAGAAACTCGGGAGCATTGAGCACGTCGCGTTTGCCTTGCCAATCACGAACCAGCCCGCGACCACCGTAACTGACGAGATGAACCTGCGCTTCTAGCTTTCGACCGAGAATCATGCCGAAGGATGCCGCAGCATTCCAAGTTGCCGCTTTCTCGCGAGGGCAGCTCTCGTCCGGACGGGTAACGGGCTCTCGACCGGCGCCCTCGCCGCAGGTGACCGAATCCCCAATGAAGAGGAGGCGTCGCTCGGGCGCAGGCGCAGGTGAGGCTAGTTGCGCCGACCGTGCGACGGAAAAGCCTTCGAATCGTCATCACCCCCAGCCAGGTTTCCGTGATGCGAATCACCTCGAGTTCGTGCGTGCCGGTCGTCCAAGGAAGTGCAAGCTCGCTCTTTCCCTGGACAAGGCGGAACTGACCCATGTCCTGACCGTCGACTCGAACCAAAACGTAGCAATTATCGCTGGTACAAGATGCCCGAAGGGACACCTGAGGGACGGCCGCAGTCGACTCACCGATTCCCGACGGGATGACTTTCGTTCGGATGGAACACACCGGGGTATCCGAGCCGAAGTCGTCCCCCTGGCAGTCGCTGCACTCGACCCATGACGCTCACTCGCGGGTCGGTTGCTGCCACGAAGGTCGTTTCGTTTGGCGGGGAGAAGCGGGCGGTCATGGTGGTGGGGGCGACGATGGGACGCAGTGGTGGGACGGACTGACAAGCGCAAGGTCGATTGCAGCTGCCAGTCACGCAGATGGAAAGGCCGACCAATGAAACTCGCCCGACGAGTGCACAACACCGAAGGGCGCTGGTCGAGACCGAGACAGCAGGACGAGGCATTCGGCCCTGATGGTAGCGGTCTTCGGTGCAAGTGGGAACGAGGTGTTCACCTTCGTTTCCAGAATGTGGCCAACGAGCAACGTGCACGGTGCAGAATTTCGAGCATGGAGTCGTCGTCGCCCGAACGTGGATGCGGCACGTGTTTGCGGCTCTTCGAATCAAGCGAAGAGCTGCGTCGTCTTCAGCTCTGCGCTAGATCCACTTCACCGTGGAAATCCGAGCATCGTCACCCTCAGCAACGTCCCGGGCGTCTCAGACGAGTGAATCCGAACTCAAAGACGGCGATAAGGGCGTCATCGTTCAGCGAGATCGTGTTTCCTATGCGATTGCGCCACATACGCCTTGTGGTCTCGTGACGCCCGAGCTGCTCCGTCGCATCGCCGACGTTGCCGAACGGTACGGATGCACTGCCATAAAGCTGACTAGTGCGGAGCGGATTGCCATGATCGGTCTAGCTTCGCAAGACATCGACACCGTGTGGCGCGAGCTAGGCATGCTCCCCGGTGGAGTCACGGGCGACGTCGTGCGCAGCGTGAAAGTCTGCCCGGGGACCCAGCATTGCAAGCGAGGTCAGCAAGACAGCATCGCCGTGGGGCTCGTTCTCGATGCGCGCTATCACGGCAAATCAATGCCCGGAAAGATGAAGATCGGTGTTAGTGGATGTCCCAATCAATGTTCGGAGACTTGGTTCAAGGACATCGGGATCGTGGGAACGAAGCCCGGATGGGATCTCCTGGTTGGCGGCTCGGGGGGCGCAGTTGCGCAGATCGGATCTCGAATTGCCAAAGGTGTATCGACGGAAAGGATCCTCGAGCTGGTTGCCGGCACGATCGCGTTTTATCGGGCTGAAGCACGGCCGAAGGAGCGCCTTTACCGCACGTTGGCTCGGGTCGGCATCGAGCGATTGACGGGGTATTTGGGGTTGAAGCCTTTGGCCGAAGGTACTTTGGGCCAACAGAAGGCGCCTGGCGCACCCTAGGGACCGGGGCCGCAGCGAAGAACGCGGAGGCCTGTCCATCGAAGCCGCAAATATTCTGCCCGTCGACTCGTATCGCTGAATCTTTTCTCTCGACCGAAGCCGTTGCACCCCTGCGGACGCTTCCGCGGTGGCCCAAAGGCGACGGTTCCCCCAGGGATGATCCTATCCTAGACTGGGCGCACCGATCCGGTGTTCGACTCTCATTGCCATCTCGGTGATATCGATGCTCCTCTCTCGGCTCTCGACGAAGCCCGAAAAGCGGGAGTAAGCTCGCTCCTTTGCTGCGGATACGACCTCGATTCGAATCGACGAGCTCTCGAACTGCGCCGCGCTCGTCCGGGGTTGGCAATCGCAATTGGTCTTCACCCTTGGTACGTGGAACAAGCGTTGGAACCGATTGTGTCCTGGATCGAGCAGGAAGGGCCAATAGCCATCGGAGAGATTGGCCTCGACGGATACGAGCGAGATAAAATCCCTCCCATTCGGGACCAACTGTATGCGTTCGAAGCTCAACTCGATTGCGCGAGTCGACTTTCGTTACCCGTAACCATCCACAGTCGACGTGCCGTTCCCCAAGTGCTCGAGGTGCTGGCAGCATTTCCGACCGTTCGCGGTGTCTTGCACTCGTATACGGGCTCAATCGAACAGGTCGAGTCTCTCCTCGGACGAGGGTGGATGATTGGCGTCGGTGGAGCCGCGACCCGTCCCTCGGCGCACAAGATCCGGCGAATGGTGAAACGTATCCCGATCGAAGCCATATTGCTCGAGACGGATGCCCCAGCGATTGGTCTCGAAGGCGTCAGGCCGCCGTTCGTTCGTCCCGTTCACTTGGTCTCCGTCGCGCATCTCGTCGCTGACTTGAGGGGAGAGGATTTGGGTCTGCTCGTCGCGCAAACGAACGAGAATGCGTCGCGCATGTTCCGCGTGCGCCCATAGAAAGCGCTCGATGGCGCGAGATCTCGACGAGAATGGCGCTACGCGTCGAGGCCCCGAGATGAAAAGGCGCTGGGTATCGAACCGTGACGTTGGCGGAACGTCAATCGTCGTCGGATCATGCGCGACGGTGCGAATGGCCCCGATTCTGACGATGGTCGACATGTGCGTTGGCGGAACGTCAGTGGATTTCCGACGGTCACGACGACGGTATGTCGAACGGCACTACTTCGGCGATCATTGCGTTCGGATGCGCTTCTTGCGCGTGGAGACCTTTACGGTGGCGCTCTTTCCGGTGCTCGCACGAGCCGCTTTTCCACTTCGATGAGGTGTTCCGCTGGCAGCCGTCTTCGCGGGAGCTGCAGGAGGTGACGCGGGGACCGCAGCAGCCGTCGGGGAACCCGGAAGCAACGTCGATTTGGCACCAGATGGTTTTGGCGTGTCGTCCGTGTCTCGCGATTCGTGATTTCCTGATCGGATTTCCCAGAGCAGACGAAGCACTTCCGGCGCCAGAAGGCCGCGGTCCTGCAAGAGATGATGGCGGAGCCTCTCCCGTCACGGATCGAGTCGTCGGGGCGAGGAGAGCCGACGACGAGGCATTCGTGGGCAAAGATCCTTGGAGTGACGGAGGCGAGGCGGGTGCTCGTCGTGTCTTGACGAACGCCACGGCGAGCGCCGTCGTCACGACGAGCAAGACAAATACCAAGAGGAAACCGGTGACGAGTGTGCGGCGGCGGCGCCTGGTCAACGCGGCAAGCGATGCTGGCGCTGCGCCTACAGCTGCAACTGTAGGAATGCGAAGTACGTTCGGCTCGGAAACGGTAGGATCTGGGGGGATCTCGTTGCCGCCGGCCAGCGTCGGAGCAAGCCGCTCGGCTTGGTGCTGCGGTTTTGAACCAGGTAAGGGCGGAATCACACCGTCCTGTGTCAGAGGCACGACCGTGGGAGCGAGCGCGAAGTCCTGCGTAGGTACTGCTGGAGGTGGTCCGGGTGCAGCGGGCCCTTGCGCGTTTGCGCCCGAACCTGGCATGACGACAGTGGCCGCAACGGCTCGCTGGGAACGAGCGAAGGGATTGCCGTCGCGCGACGTCGGTGGGGCGCCGCGATTGGCGTCGCTGCCCTGTTGGTCGCTGTTGCCGCGGGAAGCCGCCGAACGGGGCGGCGAGAATCGACTCTCGTGGCGGATTGTTCGCGCTCGACACAGGCGACTGCATACGGTGGCAAGGCTCCCGCGCTTACGGCGCGCACGTCATGCTGCATCGTTCGGGCATCTGGATATCGATGTTGTTTCGCGAAGGCCAACGCACGATCGATGATCAATGACAAGGATTGCGGTAGATCCGGAACGAACGCTGTCGACCGGAGGAGCCGGCTCCGACGCCATGCGCATGAGCAGTTCCGCCTCACTCGGAGCTTCGTGGATCTTCCGACCTGCAAGGAGGCGAAACGCAGTTGCACCCAGGGCAAACAGATCCGTTCTCGCGTCGACTTCGTTACGTCTCCCGAGTGCTTGTTCCGGTGCCATGTACGGCAGGGTCCCGAGTGCGGCGCCGGTACGAGTCCGGAAACTCGTGGGGCCATCTTCGAGCAGTCGCGCAAGTCCGAAATCGAGTACTTTGATTCGTCCTTCTCTCGTCAGAAAGAGGTTTTCTGGCTTGAGATCGCGGTGAATGACGCCCTGCGCGTGTGCAGAAATGAGTACGTCGAGGACTTGGTTCGAGCAAGCTCAAGACTTCGTTGGGTGCGACTTTGCCAAGTCGACGCGCGCGGTCGGCAATGACTTCACCCTCCAGCAACTCCATGGCTAGGTACGCCGTGTTGGCATCGGTACCGCGTTCGTAGATTCGTTACCATGCCCGGATGGCTGATCCGCGTCATCACATCCGCTTCCAGGAGAAAACGTTCGCGAATGTCGCGTCTGATCCCCATTTCTGGATGGAGTAGCTTGATCGCTGCTCTTCGCCCCTCGGGATCCTCTGCTGCGTACACAGCTGCCATCCCGCCCGCACCGAGGAGATGACTCAGCCTCCAACGACCGCCTACGGTCTGTCCCACTCGGCTCGCCAGAACCTCGTCAAATGCCTCCACCCCATGTTCTTTATCACTGCTTCAGGGCGGGCCGAGTGACCAATCTCGTGCGCCGGTGAAGAGTGCTAGAGACTGACCAGACGTTCGAGGCTCTCGACGCGCTGCAGGCGAAAGCGCTGCTCCGCTGACATTTGGCCCGCCACGAGGCGGAGCTGGCCTACGTAGTCGCGCAATTGTTGGTGGCTGATGCCAGGCACTCGCCGGATCTGCGCACTGAGCTGGTCGACGATGGGCAAGGGGAAGGGAAGCCGCAGGATGGCGTACAGCCTCACGACGTAATCGAACCAGGCCGGTTTCCGCATGGCCACGCCCATGCGAATGGCGTAAAGCGCAGCCCTCCCGAAGAGGTCATCTTCGGGGTAACGGGTCGTGCGGGCGTGTTCGAGAAGGCGTTCGAGATGGCGACCGATGAGACGCTCGACTTCTTCGCCGTTGTTCGCGATGAAAGCACGTTCCACCGACGCGCCGAGGAGATCGAAGAGGTCGGCACGATGGGTTAGTTCATCGGGTTCCGGCGGCTCCGAACGCAGCCTTCCGTCGGTTCGCGTGGAACTGAGAGCAGGATCGCTCGGGCGATTAAGCGTAATCGGTCGTGACGTGCGCTCGACGCGCTCCGCAAGGAGCTCCACGGTCTCGTCGCCCAGACGAAGCCGCGTCCCGGGTTCGATCCGGCGAGGCCGGTCGATGAGGACGCCGTTGACCGCGACACCGTTGCGACTCAGGAGATCCTCGACGAGCACCCCGTCCGAATCGATGACGAGCCTCGCATGAACCCGCGAGACGAGCGGACCCGAGAGCACGATGTCGCAGTCGAGATTGCGACCGAGCGTTACCACCGTACCCGGTATGGGATACACCTGGCCCCGATATCGAAGCGCATATCGAAGTGCCGGGCGCAGCCGAAGCTCGCTCGCCGGTGTCGAAGGTCCAGCTTGGGGTACCTTGTGTTCCTGCATCTTACCCCGCTACACCGGGGTTATAACGGGCTCAGAACCTCCTCGCAATCGAATCCGTTGCGCAAAGTCTTCGACTTTACGCCTGGATTCGAAAGCAAACGGATTGACCTTAGGTCAGGCGGATTGCGTTCGGACAATCGGCGAGGACGATTGGAAATCTGAACGTTCCGACGTGTCGCCCTGAAATGTCGAGGCTCGAGCGCTTTCTCTCAAGGTGTGGTTGCGGAGCAACCTGGTGGTTCCCCGCCGGCGGCGCTCTTTCGTGCGCGCGGGTAGCTGCCGAGGACACGAACCATTCGGGAGACCTTCCGCAACTCGTCAATGGCACGCGCCACCGAAGGTTCGGAGCGATGCCCCTCGATATCCGTGAAGAAGACGTATTCCCAGAGCTTCTCTCGTCCCGGCCGCGACTCGATGCGGCTGAGATTGAGTCCCGCCGAATAAAAGACGCGCAAGGCCGTGAGCAGTGCGCCTCGCTCGTCGGGCGTCGAGAAGACGAGTGAAGTGCGGTCGCGTCCAGAGGGTTCCGCGTCATCCTTGGCAAGCAAGACGAAGCGGGTGATGTTCACGGCCAGATCTGGATGGATTCGGCAAGGACGTCCAACCCGTGAATTTCGGCAGCGAGATGGCTCGCCAGTGCGACGCCCGCTGAGTCCTTTGCGGCCTCTTTCGCAGCAGCGGTCGTGCTCGGCATACTCAGGAGTTGAGCGTGCGGAAGGTGTTGCGCGAGCCAGCCACGGCACTGTGCGAGAGGTTGAGGATGGGAGTAAACTCTCTCCACCTTCGCGTAGTCGATTGGGTGCCCGATGAGGCACACCGTTACGTCGAGCAAGAATTCCCGCGGATCTTCGCGTCGCTCGACAAGAAACAATCGTGGGTGAAGGTGACTCCGCCCTCCGTCGAATTCTCGAAGGGGACCATGCCGAAATCGATTCTGACCGCGCTCGACCGCCGAGAAGATTGCCGGGATTGCGGAAAAGTCGACGTAAGTTGGACCCAGGCCGAAAGCACTTCGAGCGGCAAGGTGACTGAAGGTTCCCGGCGGTCCCAAATACCCGACCCGCAATGGCGCATCGAGAACGGCGCAAATGCTTTGAATTTCCTTGAAGAGGTTGACGGCTGCTGCGCTGTCGAAGCGGGACTGCTTCGTCGCAATGAGTCGTTCGATTCCGCGCCAAGACCTGTTGCTCGCGTTCGGGATCGTAGAGTTCGAGACCGAGCCGTCGACGCTCGCTCGAGAGTTGGGTCGAAACGTCGGCACGCTCGATCAGCGCAGATAGAATTTGCTCGTCGAGTCGTTCCAGGTTGCCCTGGAGCTCATCGAGACGGCCCATGTCGGGGGGTTCGGAGATTGATGCCTTCATCGTCGGTGACTTACTTGCTACCTTCCAGGATCCCACGGAGCAAGGCTGCCGCGTGGAATCGCCCGAGATCCTTCCATCCGACGAGTTCGGCGGTCGCTTCCACGACTGCCACCCACGGGTCGGTCGTTTCGCGCAAGGCCCTGACGGTATAAAGGACGCGTTCCATCGGCACGCGCCGGCGAACCTCGGAGGGAAGGCCCGCATGCAGTACCCCAGCGCAATCGCGCACTGCCGCATCCAGTTCCTGCCGTTGGGTCTCTCGGATCGCCCGGTGGGCACGTGCAACCAGATGCGCGACGCGCAGGATGTGATTCTCCGAAACGTTTCCGAGAACCCAGGCGGCGTGGAGGCGCGCGATAGCGGCTTGCTCGAGCGGAGTAGCTTGTCCCTTTCGAATGACGCTTTCCAGTGATTGAGAGAGCATGCGGGCCGCCTGCATCCAGTCCGGTGCAGCCGGTGGAAGGCTTTCCCGCACACGCTTTCGGCTCGGAGTTGCCGCCGTGGGGGGACTCGACACTGTGGCGAGAGCATGCTCACGCAGCTGTTCGAGTTTCGTCGAATCCGGCGCAAACGCCATGCGCGTTCGATGGGGATCGGGATCGAGCGGAGGTGAGCTCTCGGGACCGAAGAGCGGCAGCGTGTCGACGAAATCTCGGGGGTTGTCGTTCGGTGTCATTGTGACGATGGGGCGCGAGCTAGGACAGTATCACGCATTGGTGACGGACGACGTTCTCGCGAAAGGAGGAGCGGTCGGAATCCGACGCCGGAAGCCTGCGTGGAGCTGGCGTCGCCACTCCGATGTCGTCCCGAACCAGAGACGAATTTCGGCGCAGATACGGCCCACTGTTCGGTGTTCAGCCTCTTTTTTGGTGGTTCGTCTGATTCCTTGGCATGGACGAGCCATGGTGTTTTCTCCGGCCGCGGTTACGACTCGGACCGCTGCAGCAGCGCTTACTTTCGCCTGCACCCTATCGGGATGTGGATCCGACTCCGACTGGCTCGCGGATCGTCCCAAGGCGCTCTCCGCGTCGGTGGCGAACCAGCCCTTGGGCGGAGCCGAGCGATCTCAAGACGAGGTGGTTCAGGCTGGTCCAGTTGCCGTGTCCAAGGCGGCATCTCGCGAAATTGCACGCATTCCCGTTCCACCCAGAGACGGACCCTTGTTGGCGCCGATCGCGATGAAAGTGGCGGTGCTGTCGAAACCGGAAATGGGTGCACCAGTGATTGGGTCGTTACGGATTGGAGCGCGAGTGCCGATATCCCAAGAACCGGTCAGCAAGCAAGGGTGCCCAGGCGGAATTTACGCGGTACGTCCGCTGGGCTTTGTTTCGTTCGGGTGAGGAAGCGACCACCAACCTCGAGCACCCCCTTGCCAAGGCCATTCGAGTAGAACCGAACCTGTCTTGGCCGATGCCGTACCGCTACGGTTTCATTCGCTCGATCGCGCCGAACTACCTGCGTGTCCCGACGAAAGACGAGCAATTCAAGTACGAGATGCGGCTCGAGCGGCATCTCAGGAATTGGAAGAAATTCGCCTCGCAGTGGGACGAGCTCGACGTGGGCGCCAACGACGTGCCACTCGATGATCGAGGACTTGCAATCGGAACCATCCCAGACCACGCACGGCCCTTGGGACAGAGCGAACGTTTTGGCGGAAGTGGCCAAGACGAAGTCCCTTGGTGGCTCCAAGGGGGACGCAAGATCCCAAACATTTCTTCGTTTAGGGCGCCCAATTACGCCGTAATCGCGAATCGAATCAAGCGTCATGCGGGCGTTGCCATGATCGGGTCGTTCTTGGCGGGTGAGGACGCACAGTCTCGGCGCTTCGTCGTCACCACGGATGCGCGACTCATTCCTGCCGATAAAATCAAAGCGAACTCCGGGTCGCCATTTCATGGTCAAAATTTGGTCGACGTAGGGTTGCCAGTCGCGTTCGCATTCGCCAGCGAAGCGGCGACTTACGAATTCGTCGACGGGACGTACCGAAAGGTGGAATCCCTTTCCACTCGCGCTTTCGTTCCGCTCAACGGCACCGTGCGGACGGCACGGGGCGTTCGATGGGTGCAAACCCGTGCAGGGCAGTGGGTCAAGAGCGAGGAGATGCGCACCATAGCCAAGCCGAGTGCCCTACCCAACTTTGCAAAGGGCAGTACGCGGTGGATTGACGTGAGCCTCCTGCAGCAAACGCTCGTGCTCTATGAGGGAGAAAATCCCGTGTACGGTACGCTCGTGTCGACCGGTCGCGACGGACTCGGAGAACCAGGAAAGACCTTGAGCACACCTCAAGGCGTCTTTCGAATTTACCAGAAACACGTAACGACGACGATGGACTCCGATGTTGCGGACAACGAGTTCGAACTCCGAGACGTTCCATGGGTCATGTACTTCAAGGCAGGATATGCCCTCCACGCCGCGTATTGGCACGACGACTTCGGGCGTGCTCGATCCCACGGGTGCATCAATCTCTCCCCAGTGGACGCCAGATACGTATTTCGGTGGACGAGTCCCGACGTACCGGAGCACTGGCATTCGGTGTCGGAGAGCGACGCTTTCGAAGCGGGCACATTGGTCAACGTGCACCCGTGAAGCATACGGCCAGACGCACGCGAGCAAAGTGCTCGAACGATGGCTCGAGGTGACTTCGACCGCTTCGCACCAAGATTCGGTCAGCGCGAGGAGGACGGGTTAGTTGCCGTCCTCCCGGCAGCAGTACGGTCATCGCCGCAACTTGCCACAATCCTTCGCAATCGACGAGACTGACGAGTCGTGTAACTCCACCCGCTCTTGCTGGAGACGGCGCCATCTTGGTTCCTTTGGGCTGAGCGTGAGCTCGGCTGCCAAACTGCCAGGGCGACATGGCATGCCCTTGACTATCGGCGCGGTTTTGGAGGTGGAACGACCTGCCGATAAGGCTTGACGATGAATCGTTGAACTTGACGATCCAACGCGATGTCCCAGCGACGCACCCTCAAGTACTCGTAAAAAGCCTTCGGCTGACGATAGCGATACGACAATATCAACATCGAAATCAGCGCGAGGGTGAGCGAACACCAAACGAGCACGCTGACCCAACGCCGAGAACGTCGTCGAATGCGAGGGCGCACCATCGTCTTCGAACGAAGCTCCTGGGGGCCGGGTTCCAGATTCGGTCGCAGAAGCGGCGCATTGGGGCTTCTGACCGTTGGAGCGAGAGACGTGGTGCCCTTGGCGACTTCTAGAGTGTGCGCTGGTAGACCTTTTCCCGATGCCTCTGGCATTGCCGGCGGCACTTCGGGCGGCACCGAGCCAACCGGACGAAGCTGTCCTCGCACGGTGTCGCGAGGGCCTATATCGGGGCGACTTGCCGGGTGGACGGGCTCTTTTTCATCTTCTGAGGCAAGGCCTGGTGGAGTGGCTCGAGCCACGGCCGATCCAGAACCAGGAGCGGCCGTCGCCGGTGGATTGCCCATGCTTTCCGAGGCAAACCAAGGGGTCGGAGCAACGCGCGTGACGTCCTCGTCTTTGGCTAGCTCCTTGTTCAATGTGGCACGCTCTTCGTCCCAGCTCGGTTCGAAGCGTTCGGTCGGTGCTGCTGCTCTCGCTGACGATGGTGGAATTCCGGCGAGCGGGTTGCTTCCGACTTCTGGAGCGGGACCTACAGTCTTCGGGGACGAGGCAGTCGACGAGAGGGGGCTCGTGGCTTGCGAGGCCATCACGAGGAGCATCGAGTGAGAGCCCTGCGCGCTGAAACGCCAGTCGTATGGGTTCGATTTCTCCGAGCGATCGCCAGCCGTCGAGACCCTCACGCCACAACTTGGCGTCGGGTTTGATTTTGCCTTCCGCGTACGCACGAACGATGTCCGCTGCCGACAGGACCGCAGCACCCGAATCGGCAAGCAAAACCGTCCATTTGGTTTCAGCGGGGATACCAAGCCCGACCGCTTGCGGGATCGGTGCGCTACCCGGCGCGGCCTCGAGCCCACCAATCATCGTCCGCTTCGACAATCCTCGACGCGCAGTCGCAGCGACGTGTGTCGGTGGTGGCGCGACTGGTGCCTGGGTATCCGATGCAACGCTCGTCGCGTCTGCATCGGATGCCGTCCCCGTTGGCAACGGTGGCTGTTTGGGCTCCGTTGGCGGGGGATTGGCCGGCGCAGCGACACCGATGATCGTTGCGTGCATGGCACGCGGCGGACGGCCAGCTCGCGGAACGACGGGTGGAACGGCGTGACCTGGCGTTTCCTCTCGCGCCGAGGCTTGCTCTTGGGGTGCCTTGGGTGCACCCAGCGCCGAGGTGGATGGAACCGTTGGGCCTTTCGCATCTGTGGAACTTCGCTCCTCAAAACTGGCGTACTCGCGACACCAAGCGGTTTCGCGCCGCTCGTCGTACGCGGCGAAGCTTGCCGCGCAGAAAGCCCAGGCGATGGTGTCGCGCCACCTTCCTTGACCGGTGATTCCACGTCGCTCTTCTGAACTGGAATGCTCTTCGTCGTCGGCGTAATTCGGCCGAGGATCCCAGCGGAACCGGTGACACCAAGAGCCGAAGTGGTTCGACTCGGAACCTGCACGCGAGCAGCTGTAGGAGCGGGTGGCTGTTGGTCGTTCGGAAGCGCCGCCGCTGGCGCTACTTCAGGTGACTTCGGGCTCGGTGTGAAACTCCGTTTGACTGAGAGCCCGCCGCTCGGAGCCGTATTCTTCGAATCCTGAAGTGGAGCAAGCGCAGAGGACACGCCTACGGCGCCGGCAGTTGGCGTGCCTCCAGGAGCACTAACAGCGCCTTGAACCGATGCCCGCCCGGGAGCGAGTCGAGGGCTGTCAATGGTGGTTGGCGTGACCTTTGGCGCAGCACTCTTCGGATCGGCAGAAGGAACGTTGGAAACGCCTCCGCCGGTCGCTACACCGGAGAGCGGGGCTTTCTTGGTGCTCGCGACTCCGGCTTCCTTTGCCGCGGCGGGCTTTGGCGACATTCCTGAAGGAGCACCTTGCGCTGGCGACGCCGTGGGACGAACCGCTCCCAAGTCCGCGCTCTTGTCGGCCAAGTCAGCCTTCGGAGGTGCAGAGGGGGGAACGGCTTTGCCAGTCGTCTCCGGCGAAGTCCCCCGGGTGCACTCGAAGACGAGATCGTTCCGTCAATGATGATCGGCGCCGAGCAATGCTTGCAAGCAATTCGGACCCGGCGTCCTCGGACCTTCTCGTCGGCGACAGCGTATCTCGACCCGCATCCCGGGCACGCGACGTTCATGACTTCCTTATACTTTTCTGGGCGACAAGGGGCGCGACGAAGACCCTATCATGGGCCACGTTCCACAGCTAGACTCTCTGGCCGCTGATACGGCACGCTCCAGGTGCTGGCTTATCGTAGATTCACGTGACGTAGAAGAAAATAAGGCTATCGTCCGAAGCCTTGCGATGACTGCCTGGATTGCCGCACGAACCGCTGCATCGACTGTCCGATATAGCCTCCAAACCCTTTCGGGAAAATCGGAATGGAGCACTTACACCGACGCGAGCGGACGTCATCGTACGTGCTTGGGCGCAACGGTTGCTCGACCACGCCGAACTAACGTTCGACCTCCATGGCTTGGAGAACATACCGAAGGGTGAGACCTTCGTAGTCATGAGCAATCACCAGTCGCTCTACGACATTCCGGTTCTCCAGGTCGCATTGCCGCTGACGGTCCGAATGGTCGCAAAGAGCGAGCTCTTCAAGGTACCGCTCTGGTCGCAAGCGATGCTTGCGGCAGGATACGTTCCGATTCATCGCGGAGACCATACGAAGACATTGCAAGACCTTCGTGCGGCGCAGAAAGCCATCGAGCGCGGAATCAGCATTTGGATTGCACCCGAAGGGACTCGCAGCCCCGACGGACGACTCCTCGCGTTCAAACCCGGGGGATTTCACCTTGCATCTGCCGTGAAGGCGCGAATTCTTCCGGTGACCCTCGACGGGACTCGCCACTGCTTGGAAGCGAAAATCCCTTCGCGCCAATCGAGGTGTCGTCGCCAAAGTGACCATCGGCAATCCGATCAATCCGCGCGCGTTTGGTCGAAAAGACCGCGACGGCTTGGTCGAAGCAGTGCGGAGCGCTATCGCTGCACCGCTCGGCCAAGTTTGACGGCATCAGGTGTCTTGCGACGCAGCGGAATTTCCTAATGGCGCGATCCATACGGAAAGACAATGCAATCGCTTCACCTCTATGCGAAGTCTGATTGCATCAGGTTTCTGCGACGTGCTCTCTGCGACGTGCTCTCTGCGACGTGCTCTCTGCGACGTGCTCTCGGCGACGTGCTCTCTGCGACGTGCTCTCTGCGACGTGCTCTCTGCGACGTGCTCTCTGCGACGTGCTCTCTGCGACGTGCTCTCGGCGACGTCCGCAATTGATCGCGGCGCGGTTCGTCGCGGAAGTCGGCTGCGTGGCGCGGCTCGTTTGAATTTCGAGGGAGGTCCGGCCAAAGCACTTGGCTGTCGTGCCGTGGCGTCGCCACGGCAAACTCACGTTCTGCGACGCAGACCAGAACCACCATGCTCGATGGCTCTTCCGTCGCTCACCTCGAGCAAGTCGCCGTTCGCCACTCGACGGAGACAAATCAGGTCTGACACTGCACGTTCGAGCCGATGAAGTCCGTCAGCTCGTGAAACGAAGGAGCCGAGATTGCTTGCTCTCAGTCGAAACTCGACGTCCTCGCTCTGCCCAAAGAACACGATACTGCGAACTCGTTGCTCTGCTAGGAGCCAGCCCGCGAGCGAAATTGCGCTGGCGTCTGGGAGCTGATCGCCGAAAACCCCGCAGTGAAACGAGTAGGGTTGGCGCGCTGCTTCAGCCGCCGTTTCTACGCAGACCACGGAGTGCCCTCGTCGTTCGAAGACGTGAAGCAGAGCCTTGCATATTGCACGGCTCGGTTCGACGATGAGCACCCTTCCGCCCACGATGTTGGAACCTAGCACGTTCGCCGTGTTCCGGCACAGCGCGACCGCTCGATGGCACACTCGCAGTTCGCGGTCGAGGAAGTCCGGCGTGCTGCAAGGCTGCAAGGCTCGAAGTACATCCACTTGACCCGCCTCACGCAAACCGAAACGACGTTCCAGCGCTGCGGGTCACTTCCTCCGTCGGGACACGTGCGTCCTTCCGCCGGCACTCGAATGCCAACATTCGTCATTGGGGGCGCGCCCATGGATATGCAGGCAGTTCGCGCCCGAATTCAAACCGCATCGTCAGCCGGGGCACGCTGCACCCAGGCAGGGATTGAGATGCTTCGCGAGCCGAGCCGCTCGAGGGGGCGGAACTGAGCGGCGTAAAGGTCACCCATCCAATGAACGAGCTTGGATGGGGTGGGGAAGAAACGCCGGCCCGAGCTCGCCTTGTGCCTCGACGACCGCACTTCGTGGTTTCTTGCCTGCGGACGGAGGAGCATCTGGTCAGTTAACGTCGAGAAGGGGCGCCGACCGCGCGAAGGCTCTTCGGACTACGAGCGCTGAAATGCGACACGGCCTCGTCGATGCACTTGCACCAGGACGAGGCCGCGTTTCCTGCGACTCGACGATTGGGGGGAGGCTATCGTCGAAGACCAGAGGTCAAAGCTCGCTTTGCCCCATCAGGTATGCGTCGATGCCCCGTGCGGCACGACGGCCATCCGCGATTGCCCAGACCACCAAGGACTGGCCGCGCTGGCAGTCACCGGCAGCGAAAACCCCATCGACGGACGTCATCGTGTTCTGATCGATTTGGAGATTGCCGCGAGCGTCGAGCTTGGCTCCCAGTTGTGCAAGCAGACCCTTTGGTTCTGGGTGCACGAAGCCCATGGCGAGAAGAACGAGGTCCGCTTCGACCACGAATTCCGATCCGGGGATCTTGAGGGGCTGACCGTTTTCGAACTTCACCCGAACACAATGCACGGCACTGACATGTCCGTCCTTGCCCTCGAAGCGTTCAGTCATCACGGCAAAATCACGCAGTCCGCCTTCGTCGTGCGAACTCGACGTCCTCAGCATGAGTGGCCAGTTGGGCCACGGCGTGCTTGCCGAGCGCGTCTCTGGCGGCTTCGGCATGATCTCGAAATTCGTCACGGAGATGGCTTTTTGCCGATGGGAAGTACCGATGCAGTCGCTGCCCGTGTCGCCACCACCAATCACCACGACTCGCTTGCCCGTTGCGGTGATTTCCTTGTCTGCGGCGACGGTTTGTCCCGCGACTCGGCGATTCTGCTGCTCGAGGAAATCCATCGCGAAATGGATGCCTGCCAAATTACGACCTTCTACTGGTAGGTCACGTGGGACCTTCGAGCCGATCGCGACGCAGATCGCATTGAACTTCTTCCGCAGCTCCTCGAGGGTAACGTCTTCACCGACCTTGCAGTTGGTAACGAACGTCACGCCCTCACCCTGCATCTGATCGGCGCGACGTGCGATGATCTCTTTCGAGAGTTTGAAGTCTGGGATTCCGTACACCAAGAGGCCGCCAACGCGGTCGTCTTTCTCGTACACGGTGACTTCGTGGCCCGCTCGAGCCAACTGCTGCGCAGCAGCCAATCCGGCAGGGCCCGATCCTATCACGGCAACCTTCTTGCCTGTCTTCACTTGCGCGGGAAGCGGCACGATGAGGTTGTTCGCAATGGCGTGATCGCCCACCACGTGTTCGATTTGCTTGATGCTGACCGGGGGCTGATTGATCCCCAGTACACATGCAGCTTCACAAGGAGCAGGACAGACCCGTCCGGTTATCTCCGGAAAGTTGTTTGTCGAGTGCAGCGATACCACCGCTGTACCGAGGTCGTTCTTGTAGGCGAGGTCATTCCAATCTGGGATGAGGTTGCCGAGCGGACAACCCGTGTTGCAGAAAGGAATGCCGCAGTCCATGCAGCGCGCGCCTTGTCGGACGACCTGCTCGTTCAAGACTGGTAGCTCGAATTCGCGCCAATCGCTCACGCGTTCGGCTGCGGGTCGTTTTGCAATCTCTTCTCGCTGAAATTCGAGAAAGCCCGTTGTTTTTCCCACGACGACTCCTAGATTGGCCTGAGGCAAAGGCTGTACGGACTACTCCGCAGCGGCAACCGCTTTCATTGCTTCGAGTACGCGCCGGTACTCTCCCGGAATGACTTTGACGAATCGGGTGACGTAGTCCCCGAACTCGTCGAGGATTCGACGTGCCTTTGCGCTTTCGGTATGAGCGAGATGTTCCTCGATTAAAGCCTTGAGCGCCACGATGTCCTCATCGGCAATCGGCGTCACGTCGACGAGTTCGGTGTTGCAGTGTCGAGCGAACCCGCCGTCCTCGTCGAGGACATAGGCGTACCCGCCACTCATACCGGCTGCGAAGTTGCGTCCCGTGCGTCCGAGGACGACGACGAGACCACCGGTCATGTACTCACACCCGTGGTCACCGACTCCTTCGACGACGGCAACCGCGCCACTGTTGCGAACGGCAAACCGCTCTCCAGCAACGCCACTGAAGAAGGCCTTTCCACCCGTTGCACCGTAGAGCACCGTGTTGCCAATGAGGATGTTTTCGTCGGCTGCGAAGGTGCAACCGCGCGAATGTCGGACCGCGATGATGCCGCCGCTCATGCCCTTACCGACATAATCGTTGGCGTCACCCTCGAGATGCAGCTCCATTCCGTGGGTCAAGAATGCACCCAGACTTTGTCCTGCGGAACCTCTGAAGTTGAGCTTGATGGTACCCGCGGGGAGCCCTTCGGCGCCGTGGAGACGAGCCACCTCGCCCGCAAGCATCGCACCAATCGTTCGATGTTGGTTTCGTACTGGCAGCTCGACGACAACGGGTTGACGACTCTCGAGAGCCGGCTTGCAGAGACGGATGAGCTCGTTGTCGAGCGAGCTCTCGAGGCCATGATCCTGCTCCTTGAGCTTGGAGATCCCGACCCCGGGCGCGGGGACGGCCGGCATGAGCACGTCCGAGAAGTCGAGCTTGGATGCCTTCCAGTGCGCGGACATATCGCGTGGCTGAATGAGGTCGACGCGACCAATCGCATCCTTGAGGGACTTCAAGCCGAGGGAGGCCAGAAGCTCACGCACTTCCTCCGCGACGTAGAAGAAGTAGCGAATGACGTGCTCGGGCTTTCCAGCAAATCGAGAACGGAGCACTGGATCCTGCGTCGCAATCCCCACCGGGCAGGTGTTGAGGTGGCATTTGCGCATCATGACGCAGCCGGACGCGACGAGCGGTGCGGTCGCGAAACCGAACTCCTCGGCACCGAGCAGCGCCGCCATGACGACGTTGCGCCCTGTTCGCATCTGCCCGTCCGCTTGGAGAACGACACGGCTACGCAGATCGTTCTTCACGAGGACTTGGTGGGTCTCAGCGAGACCGAGCTCCCAAGGAACCCCCGCATGCTTGATTGAGGTTTGCGGAGATGCGCCGGTTCCACCGTCGAAGCCCGAGATTAGGATGACGTCGGCATGCGCTTTGGCCACACCCGCAGCGACCGTTCCGACACCGGCTTCGGCAACGAGCTTGACGCTGATTCTTGCGCGTGGATTGACGTTCTTCAGGTCGAAGATGAGCTGTGCCAAATCTTCGATCGAATAGATGTCGTGGTGGGGTGGGGGCGAGATGAGCGTGACGCCCGGGGTCGAGAAACGCGTTCTCGCAATGATGGCGTCAACCTTGTGCCCGGGAAGCTGTCCGCCTTCACCTGGCTTGGCACCTTGGGCGATCTTGATCTGCAGCTCGTCAGCATTGACGAGGTAGTGCGTGGTCACGCCGAAACGGCCCGACGCAACCTGCTTGATCGAGCTGCGGCGGGAAATGCCGTTGGGATCGGGTTGGAAGCGTTCGGGATCCTCGCCGCCCTCGCCGGTGTTGCTGCGGCCACCGATCTTGTTCATCGCAATGGCGAGGTTCTCGTGAGCCTCTCGGCTGATTGAGCCGTAGCTCATGGCGCCGGTTGCGAATTGCTTGACGATGTCCACCGTCGATTCGACCTCGTCGACCGCGATGGAGGAGGCTTTCTTCGAGAACTCCCAAGTTCCTCGGAGCGTGATGGGACCGTTTGGCTGCGTATTGATGAGGTCCGCGTACTCTCGATAACTCTTGGCGTCTTCCGCTCGAACGGCGTTCTGCAGCTTGGCGATCGCGTTGGGTGTCCAGAGATGACGCTCGCCTTGTGCACGGAATGCGTAGTCGCTGCCGATGTCGAGGACGTTCGTGGGCTGAATACGCTTGGGGAACGCCTTGACGTGTCGACGGCGAACTTCCTCGGCAATCACGTCGAGGTCGATTCCCGAAATGCGGGAGACGGTGCCGGTGAAATATCGGTCCACGAGATCGGGGGACAGACCGATGGCCTCGAAGATTTGGGCGCCGTGATAGCTCTGCAAGGTGCTGATGCCCATCTTGCTCATCACCTTGAGCAAGCCCTTGCCAATGGCCTTCTTGTACTTGGATTTTGCAGTCTCCGGGTCCGTTATGCCCGGAAGCATTCCGAATTTTACGTATTGCTCGATGCTGTCGAGAGCAACGTACGGGTTGACGGCGCCCGCGCCGTAGCCGATGAGCAAGCAGAAGTGATGAACCTCGCGTGCGTCGCCAGTCTCGACGACGATGCCGCAGCGCATACGTGTCCCGTTGCGCATCAGATGGTGATGCACGGCAGCCGTGGCAAGGAGGCTCGGGATGGGCGCTTGGTTCTCGTTCGCTCCGCGGTCGCTCAGAATGAGGACGCTATGACCATTGAGCACCGCCAGTGAGGCTTGTCGGCAAAGCTCGTCCAATCCCGCTTTGAGACCATTTCCGCCATCGGAAGGCGAGAAAAGCATCGGAAGCGTCACGGGAGTGCGAATCGTCGTCGCGTGCCCTTGGCGCAACCGCGCCATCGCGGAGTTGGACAGGATCGGATCCGAGAGGTGCAACATGCTGGCCTGCTCGGGCGTTTCGAAGAGGATGCTTCCTTCTCCGCCCAAGTAGTTGTCCAAGCTCATCACCAGCTCCTCGCGGATCGGATTGATTGGGGGATTGGTGACCTGCGCGAAATGCTGCTTGAAGTAGCTGAAGAGGAGCTGAGGCTTGTCGCTCAGCACGGCCAGTGGCGTGTCTGTGCCCATCGAGCCGACCGCCTCTTGTCCGGTCTGGGCCATCGGAGACATGAGGAGCTTGATTCTCTTCCTGCGTGTACCCGAAGATCTTCTGCTTCTGCAGCAAGTTGGCGCCAGAGAGTGGCGAGACATGCTTTGGACTGACGGGGAGCTCGTCGAGACGTACCGCTCGGTCCTTTAGCCACTGCCCGTAGGGGCGCATTCGACAGAGCTCGTCCTTGAATCTCTTCGTCCTCGACGATCCGACCTTCTTCGAGATCGATGAGGAACATGCGACCGGGCTCCAGACGCCCCTTGCGCTCGACTTGCTCCGGAGCCACTTCGAGGACGCCCGTTTCGGACCCGAGGATGATGAGTCCGTCCTTCGTCACGGTCCAACGCGCTGGACGCAGTCCGTTTCGATCCAGATCGCGCCAATTTGCTTGCCGTTAGTGAAGGCGAGGGCAGCAGGGCCGTCCCAGGGCTCCACGAGACAGGAGTGATAGGCGTAGAAGTCACGCTTCGGCTCGGACATGAGCCTGTCGTTTTGCCAGGCCTCCGGCACCAGCATCATCATGACGTGAGGCAGCGAGCGTCCTGCTTGAAGGAGCATTTCCGCCACGTTGTCGAGCATTGCCGAGTCGCTTCCTCCAGGCGAAATGATCGGCAGAATGTGCCGAACTTCCTCCCCGAAGACGCGACCGTCGAACAGCTGCTCGCGGGCCGTCATCCACGCCATATTGCCGCGGAGAGTATTGATCTCACCGTTGTGGCACAGGATACGGAAGGGTTGAGCGAGCTCCCAGGTCGGGAACGTGTTCGTGCTGAACCGCTGATGGACCATGGCCATGGTGCTGGTCATGCCCGGATTCACGAGATCGAGGTAGAAGCGGCTGAGCTGCTCGGCGAGGACGAGGCCCTTGTAAACGATCGTCCGTGCCGACAGACTCGGCACGTAGAACGCACCCTTGTCCGGAATGGAGCTTTCGCGAACGGTGCGCTCAGCCCACCTTCGGATCACGAAGAGCTTGCGCTCGAGTTGGGTCTCGTCGGCAACGGAAGAGCCGATGAAAACCTGTTCGATGTAAGGGCAAGACTGAAGAGCGACTGGACCGAGCGCCGACTCATCGACTGGAACCTTTCGCCAGCCGAGGAGCTTCTGCCCAGTACCGGTGATCTTGCTTCCAGAATCTGCTTGCAGCGAGCGCGGGCCGTCTTGTTCTTCGGCAGAAAGACCAACCCAGTGCCATACGAGCCCGGCGCGGGAAGGGCAAAACCGCAACGCTCCGCTTCCGCCGCCAAGAACTCATGCGGCAGTTGGAAAAGGATGCCGGCGCCGTCGCCAGTGAGCGGATCGCATCCGCATGCGCCACGGTGAACCAGATTCAGAAGGATTTCGACACCCTTGCGCACGATGTCATGCGAAGGCTTGCCCTTCAGGCTGGCAACGAAGCCAATGCCACAGGCGTCATGCTCGAATCGGGGGTCGTACAGTCCAGACCTGGTTGGGATGCTCATTGGAGGATCCTTGTGGGCTTGCCACACATGCGGTGTCGTTGAAATTCGCTTCGCGACAGGCAAACAAATGCGCCCACCTGCGAAGCAAACGACTGAGATTGTAGTGAAGTGCCTTAGATGCGTTACCCCTTTACGGCGATTTTGTCTCGTCGGAGTGCTCCTTGGTTTGGAAACACCTTCGAAACGTCGTCGTGCTGGAGTCTTCCGTCATTTGCCGACGGGGCTTTCTTGCGCGCATCTGTTAGCTTTAGTCGGGGCGTTGCGCAATAGCCTATAGGGGGATCCCTCAGGGGAAAGCCTGCAGCGGCCTCCGCAGAGCCGCTAAATTTGCCGCGTCCGAGGGGCAAGGCATGGCAGGCAGTCCATCGGCGCTCGTTCGGGTGACAGGCCCGCTCACGTTGTGACCGGCGGCACGGGAGCGACAAATGCAAGAAGGGCGACTCCTGGTGAGAGTCGCCCTTCGTTCACCCTGCCATGTGCTGAGGCCGCTGCCGGGTCATTGGGCCTGGTTCCCGCGAACACGTCGCGGGACGGAGTTCGTGGCTCGTCTACTTTTCAGCTTCGGTGCGAACGTCGCTTACGGCCTTGTCCGCAGCATAAGCTACCTCTCCCGTCACCAGGGAGCCTGGCACTGGGAGCTTGGGAACGATGAGCATCTCCAGACGCAGTTCCGACGAGCCGTCCTCGGCGCCAATGATGCGCCACTTAGCATCCAGCCGGTCGACATTGCCCTTCACCATGTGCCCTTCGAGAACGCGCTCTTTGCCGTTTTCCTGAACGGGCGAAAACCTCACGACTGCCCAAATCTTGGCGGCACCCTTGAGGATGGGCACCTGCATGTAGACGTCCACGGAATTCGCCGTGCGCCCAACGACACGAACCTTCTCGAACTTCGAAATGAACTTGTCGTACCGCGCGAAGTCTTGGATCAAACGGAGCACTTCGTCCGGGCTGGCGTTGACCCGGATGCGCGCCGCACCCGCTTCGACGCTGCTGCTCGGCGACCGAACGGAATACCGCACCGGCGAGGTGCTCTTTGCCTCTGCGTTCGACAACGGCAGGAGCGAAAAACCAACCAGGCACAGGCTCAGCAGGTACTTAGGGGAAACGGCCACGGTAATTTCGCCTCCAAAGTTCGGAAGTGCCGGCAGGGCGCTTCGAAGTCACCGTTCTGCATCATCCGTGCCAGCGCCGGCGGCGCACCTCGCGCCCTGAAAACCTAGAGCTTTTTCTCGAATTCGCCGGACACTCAGGGATGGGCGTGTCCGCGCGATCACAGTGTGAAGCCCTTTCACGGCAGGCAGTGACGGTCTCCGACCTCTCCGATGTGACGCTGAATGGATGCTCTACGGGAACGAGCCGTATTCCGTTTCGGCGCCACGGGACCCACCCTCGATTTGTCGCGCTGCTGACCTTCGGTAAGGTCGTCCATGGCTCGCCTTTGTGCAGCATTTCCATCGAACTCGTGTCGTCTGATTCGATGACCGTGGCACCACTCTGTCGGACGTGTTCCATTCACTGCAATCATTCGCCTCGACGCACCGGTCGCTGACCTATCGGCGACACGCATTGACCACAGGTTCGTCTGGAACGCAGTTCCGGAAGAGTCGCCGTCGCAAAACCGCCGACGCACGAACGCTGTCCCCGAATCGCTGTCGCGACTGTCCGCCCCTGGACGAATGCTCGCGGACGCCATTGCGTGGAAGTGTCGTTGGGACCACCCGTGCGGCTGGGGGCGGTTCGTTCGGGAGCTAAACGGCGCGTGTATTGGCTATCGAGCCAGTACGCTCGCTCGGGATAGGATCCTAAACGGTCGAGGGCGCGGCACTACCTTCTGCGGGGGTAATGGTGCAAGTTCCCGAGAATTGCACGCCTTTGTCCATGAATATTTCTGGTGCAGCCAGGGAGCCGACCACTTTCGCTGGGATATGGAGCTCGATCGATTGCGTTGCCCTGACGTTGCCCTGCAGCTGGCCGCCTCGAACAATCAACATCCCAACGTCGATCTCGGCCTCCACTTCTGCCCCGTCACCCAGCACCAGTACATCGTCGCTCTTGATCTCTCCGCGAAAACTTCCGTCGATTCGGAGGCGACCGTCGAAATGTAACTTCCCCTCGAATCGGGTACCTCGTCCAAGGAGCGCTGTAATTTCGGTGACCGGAACAGGTGCGTCCATGCGCGCAGCCTAGCAGCCCTTGCCTTCGGATGGGATCGGTTCGGCGCGATCCCAGCGACGACTCGACTGGATTGCACGAGCGCAGCAGGTCCACGGCAAGCGGCGAGCAAGGGAGATCGTCGGAGGTGCAGCGCTTCGTGTCCCAAGCTGACTGGTTCCGCGGTCGGCCTTTGGTGCTACACAGGAAATTGCGCCTATTCGAGGGTATCAGGTCAGCTTACTGGCCGTCGCTTACCCCGCACCGTTGCGGCGGACTTGGCTGACGGTGACCAGACATGCTCCACTTGGCCCATGCGACTCACGCGCGCAGTTTTCGTGTTGAGCTTGAGCGGAATGGGGATTTTCCCCGATGCCGAGCTATTGGCTCAGACCGAGAAAACTGATCGCCCGTCGGCTGCGGCATCGTCGCAGAAGACGCCGAGCGAACCGACGCCGACCCGACGAGACGGAGGCACATCGAGCGCGCGCCTTGCAGCGCCAGCAACGACGAAGGGAGTGTCCCGTCATCGGAAGCTCCTTTCGTCGGCCAAACACTCTGATCGCCCCCTGGCGCAGGCACCGACATTCGAAATGAGAGCAGACGGAACGAGCGTCGTTCGTTTGGTGCTCTCCAAGTCTGCGGAGGTCAACGTTCGGAACGCGAAAGGAAAAGCTCGTTCGGAACGACTCGAGCTCGCGCTCAAGGACGTGTACGTGGGCGTGAAGAACAATACCAACCCGCTCGTCACCGAGCACTTTCCCACACCGCTGCGACGGGTAGTGTTGAGACGTGACGGGACTGGCGCCGTCCTGGTTCTCGAGTTGCGAGAGAATGTCCCCGTGCAACATTCGACAACGGCTGGACCGGGTGGGGCGATGATCATCGAGTTGTCGTTGCCTCGGCCGACCCGCGCCTATAGCGTTCCTCCTGCGCGGTCTTCGGACAAAGTCTCCTCTCGTTCGGGCGTCACCTCAAGAAGCGCCGAAGGTCCGAAGTCGAGGTCGTCCCTAGATGGTCCTCCAGGTCCGAGACCTTGAGTGCGCCTGCATTCCATGCCGACACGTCGGCTCCCAAGGCATTCGTGCCTACGATTTTAGGGAAATTCAACCAATGACGCTGATGCCGAACGGTTTTTTTCCTGCCGAAGCGAATGAGCGGAGGCGTAAGTTCGGCGAAAAGCGGCGTGGCGGCGCTTCGTGTTTTTTGGCATAGACGCCCTGTGTCTGGGAGGTCACCGGTCATTTTCCTCGTAGCTGCCACGGCACTACTTCGCCCAAGCGCCGCGTCGGCGCAGAGCGCTGCGACATCGCGCAGCACGGTGGAGAGCGCCGCGACTCACGACTCCGCCGACGTCACGCCGGCGAAGACGCGAGTGACCGGTGCGGACTCGAGCGAGGGCGCCGCGACTTCTGGGACCTCGGCTCGAGCCATCGACCTTACTGCGGGGCACGTGGAGATCGAGGGACCGTTCAATCGGCTGAGTTTGTCGCGAGGTGTGAAGCTTACCGTACACCGCTATCGCGTCACGGCAGATCACTTGACGCTCGATCGAACGCCCAGGGGACTACAAGTCGACGGCAGCGGTTCGGTGGCGTTTTGTCCATGCACGACGCCGCCATTGACCGTTGGATTCTCGAGCGCGCTCGTCGCGCCGCCCACCGACTTGATTCTTCGTAACGCGACTTTTCGAGCGTACGGAGTGCCCGTTTTCTGGCTTCCGGTGTTTTGGGTTCGCTCCCCGAATCGGTTCGGTCTCCTTTCACCTCGACTCTCCTATCGAGGCCATGACGGTCTTTTCGTCGGTTCCGGATTTCACCTACCACTCTCCAAGAACGTCGAACCGAGTCCCGAGTTCGTCGACGTGTACTTCGGTAATTACATGCTCTCGGGGATGGATGTCGGCGCCCAACTGGTAACCGTGAATACGGTTACCAACGTGCGTTGGGACTATCTCGACAAGAGTCTCGTGGAGCTCGACTTCCGCGGTCATCGTGCCCTTGGCAATTTCTCGTCGGCTGCCTGGAGAGTCGACACGATTCGTGGACCTCGTGCTCGCACGGGATACGTTAGCTTCGACGCAGCCAACCGTGCCTACGACCACAATCGAGTCGAAGCGGTCGTTTCGGACGGTGAAACCCTGGTGAGCATCGGATTGCACGAGTCGGCTCTCCGCGGCACGGGATTGAGGCGACTCGGCATGTGGGGCCCAAGCGCTCGAATCGGCGTGGGAACTGCGCTTGGCGACGTCGGCCACGTCGATTCCGCTCTGACGAGCTTGGGCATCATTGCCTCGGACTCGGACCCGTCGGCGGTGACGTTACATACGTCGACACTTCGCTTCGACATGCGCCCGGGTCCGTTCGCTGTGAAGTCGGCCATGCACGAACGGTGGCTTCTCGCGACCGGGCCAAACCAGGAGCTTTCCGGAGGGACTATCGGTACCGAGGCCCAGTTGAGCTTACCGCTGGTTCGCGAATGGGGCGACTCGCCGTCCCCCTGGACGCACTGGCTCGAGCCTCATCTTCTCGCGACCGCGGCTGCTCGGCATTCGGGTGAAAGCGCCACGGCCAGCGTAGAAGGAATCACCACGGCGCAATTCGGCGTATCGACGTGGTTCGGGCGACCACGCTCGACGAGTGCCTTACACGTACTTCTCCGCGGTGGCGTGGTGCGGACCGGCTCGGACGTGCGGGAAGTGACCGCTGCGCGATTGAGCTCCGGTGGCGAATGGTTGGGTCTCGGCGGCAGCGCAGCATCGGAGAGCCCCTGGAACGACCGAGACCGCGCTTGGCTGTCCGTGCTGCGCGGTCGTCTCGGACGAATCGACCGCATTGCACTGTCGACACGGCTCGAAGGACGAAGCTTGCGAGAACCTCTAGCCGCTCGATGGCTTCTCGACGAAGGCTTCAGCCCGTGGTTGTCTCGCTGGTACTCGGTTCCTGGTTGGACGTTGGGCAACGAAGTAGATGTAGGTCTCTTTGATCAGCTGGCCGCAACTGCGGGTGCGACCATCGATCTCCAAAGCGAGTCAGTGATCGCTCAGCGAATTGGCGCTGCCTATCGCCATCCTTGCGGATGCCTCGCAGCATCGACGATTGCTGGGTGGCGGGTCGGTCGACCCGGGTGGGACGTAACCCTACTTCTGGATCTCATGCCTTAGCGTGACAGGCTACTGACTTGAGCGGTCGGACTCGGTTACGCTTAGGGGAAGTGGCAAACGTCCATCAGACCTCGATCAGCGAACCGCCTTCGCAGAGTGAGCCTCCGATGGCGCCCGCCTCTGCGCCACCGACCATCGTCGTAGCAGAGGACGATCGTCTTACTCGGGAGCTCCTTGCAGGCATTTTGCAGAACCATGGCTTTCACGTCGAGGCCGTGGACGACGGGCAGGCGGCTGTTGAACGCGTGGGGCGTGGCGGCGTCGACCTCGTTTTGCTGGATATTCTCATGCCCAGGCTCAATGGTCTCGAGGCATGTCGGCTCTTGAAGAGCATGACGAGTGACGCATTTCTCCCGGTCGTCCTCGTGACCGTGAAAACGGACACCGCCAGTCGCGTGGAAGGGCTACGCATCGGTGCCGATGATTACGTCTGCAAGCCTTTCGACGAAGAAGAACTCGTCGCCCGAGTCGAGGCCATGCTGCGGGTGAAGCGACTGCACGATCACGTTGCGCGTGCGCGCGCAAAACTCGAGCGCCTGAGCGTGCACGATGACTTGACGGGCCTATACAACTACCGGTATCTGCACAACCGTCTGAGTGAAGAGTTCAAACGCGCAGAACGCTACCACGAGCCGCTTGCGTGCATTTTGGTGGATATCGACCGCGTTCAGACCCTCAATGAGTCCGGTGGAAGGGAATTCGGCGACCACGTCCTCGCCGCAGCAGCAGAGGTCGTCCGTCACAGCGTGCGGGAAGTCGACGTCGTTGCTCGATTTGGAGGCGACGAATTCTTGGTCGTACTTCCGAGTACTCATTTCCGCTGGCTCGGTCACCGTTGCGGAGCGGATTTGGCGTGAGGCTTCGGAAGCGAGCTTCACGCCGAATGGTCGAGACGTGGTAAAGATCACGTTGTCCATCGGGGTTGCGCTATTCCCGTCTCGCGACGTCCGTTCGAAGGACGCGCTATTGCGAGCCGCGGATGCGGCGTTGCATCAAGCCAAACGTGACGGGGGCAATCGCGTTTGCGTCTTTCAACAGCAGGGTTACATGTACACCCCTCTTGCGGGCGCACCGACATTCGACGTGTCCGTAGGGATGGGCGATACTCTGGTAGGCTCGAATTCGTTACCCGTCGAGCTTCCGGGGTTCGATCCGTCGCGCGAGGCGCTGGTAACCATGCGTCCCGAACGAGGCGTTCCTCATGGTGGGGCTTCCGACGGTGTGCCCGTCGAGCCTCCGCCGATTCCGGGCTTAGCTAGCCCACGAATCGATCGGCCACGAGACGAGAGATGACGTTATCTGCACGTAATAGGACCAGTGAGTCTCCAGTGCGAATGGAAGAGCAGCCGGCGCGCGTCTTGGTCGTCGACGACGAACCAGCCTTGAGGCGTAGTCTGGCGCGACTCCTCCTGAGTCGCGGAATGCAAGTGGTTACCGCCGACGACGGCGCTGCGGCTATCGAGCTATTGGCAACACAACGAGTGGACGTCGCGCTCATCGATTTGATGATGCCTCACGTGAATGGGCTCGAACTGCTCGACCATATCAAGACCAGCCATCACGGTGTCGAGGTGATCATCATGACGGCATTCGGCGATGTCGAAACTGCCGTCCGTGCCGTGCGTGCTGGCGCCTATCACTTCCTGACGAAACCATTCCGCTCCAACGACGAGGTGATTCTCACGGTGGTGAAGGCGGCCGAGCGACGTCGTTTGCTCGACCACGCAGCCATGCTCGAGAAACGACTCGAACAAATGGAGAAGTTTGGCGAGCTCATTGGCAATTCGCCCCGAATGCAAGAGGTTTATCGGCTCGCGGTAGGCGTGGCGGCTACGTCTTCGACAGTGCTCATCTTGGGTGAGAGCGGCACTGGTAAAGAGCTCACTGCGCGTGCCATTCATCAACATTCACCGAGAGCCGAAAAGCCCTTCGTCGCCGTGAACTGTTCGGCAATTCCGGTCGATCTGGTCGAGAGCGAGCTCTTCGGCCACGTGCGCGGCGCGTTTACTGGCGCCACCGCCACACGAGAGGGTTTGTTCGAAGCCGCCAACCTCGGCACGATATTTCTCGACGAAGTGGGCGACCTTCCTCAACTCGCGCAAGTGAAGCTGCTCCGTGTGCTCCAAGAGGGTGAAATCAAGCGAGTCGGCTCCAACGAGACACGAATCGTCGACGTTCGCGTGATTGCCGCAACGAACGTCGACTTGCGCAGCCGGATTGCCGAAGGAACCTTCCGCGAGGATTTGTTCTACCGCCTGAACGTGGTGGCAATCTCGTTGCCGCCGTTGCGAGAGCGTCAGGAGGATATCGCCCTCTTGGCGTATCACTTCCTTCAAAAGTACGCCGCGAGGGCAGGGCGAGCGGTGCACAAGATTTCGGCAGAAGCGATGCAGTTGCTGCAGTCGCAGCCTTGGCCCGGCAACGTTCGCGAACTCGAGAACGCGATCGAATACGCAATCGTATTCTGTCGGGGAGAAGAGATCACCCCGGACGCATTGCCCATCGCGAAGTCGAGCCAACGCGGGGCCGCTGCGCCGCGTGTCAGCCGCGAGCCCGGCGGAGTTGTGCTTCCGGGGGGCCTACTGGATCTGCCTTACCGGGACGCGAAACAGCGAGCCGTGGATGCCTTCGAGGCGGTCTATTTCGACGCGGTGCTTCGCCGTGCCGGCGGCAACGTCAGCGAGGCGGCTCGTCAGGCCGGGCTCGATTGGTCCAATTTTAGGCGAGCCGCCAAGCGAAGCGGACTGGGTGGCACCAGCTAGCGCACAGTTTGCTAGGCTCGCGCCACGATGCGCGTCAACGTAATCTGCCGGGCACAAGTGGTGTCGTGGGCCCTTCTCTTCTGGTCGAGTTTGGGCCAAGCGCAAACCGCAACCGATGAACGACAAGATCCGCCAAAAGCGACAGCCCCAGCGTCGGACAGCGGACAACGGAACGGACTTCGGCGCTGTCTTGCCCTCGCGGAAAAGAACTTTCCGAAGATCCGCGAGGCGCGAGCGAAGCAAGCTCAGAAAGAGGCTTTGGTCGACGTGGCCAAATACACGCCCTTTTCGGAGTTCTCGGTGAGTGGTGGGCTGATTCTCGCTCCGACCGTCTCCGGTACCTCCGAATACAGCCGTTCTACCGATACTGCGCTCACGAAGAACATGGGACTCGCCTGGCAATTGGGATTGGACGGCGCTCTTCCGCTCTACACTTTCGGAAAGATGACCCACGCAGTCGATGCAGCGGAGGCCGGTGTCCGTGTGAGTTCGAGCGAGGTCGACAAAGAACGGAATGAATTGCGCTTGAACGTTCGGAAGGCGTTTTACGGGGTCCTTCTCGCACGGGACGCCATCGCCCTCGTGGACGACGCAGCAGGGCAGATGGATAAGTACATCGTGAAGCTCAAGGCAGCGGTCGATGCTGGCGACGGGGACGATATCCAGCTCCTAAAGCTCCAGGTGTTTCGTGCAGATCTGACGGTGCGTAAGAGCGAAGCCGAAAAGCAGGAGGCCGTGGCGATTTCCGCGCTTCGATTCCTCGTCGGAGACGGAAAACGAGTGGAATCGTTCATTCCGAACGAGCCGCTCGTTGCCGAGGAACCCTACGTTTCGACACTCGCCGTGTACCTGGCGCAAGCACAAGCGCACCGTCCTGAGCTCGCCATGGTGCGAGCTGCAGTCGATGCTCGTAAGTCTCAAGTGAAGTTCGAGAAGTCGAAGCTCTTTCCCGACCTGGGCTTGGGGCTATCGGCAAAGTGGGCGTATGCGCCGGAAGTCACGGATTAAAAGAACCCATTCGTTCGCGACAATGGCAACTTCTTCTACGCGACGGCGGGCCTAGTGGTTCGCTATAAACTCGATTTTTTGCCGCAAGCGGCGAAGATTTCCCAAGCGAAGTCCCAACTCGAAGAGGTCATCGCGACGGAACAATGGGCGCGTTCGGGGATCGAGCAGCAGGTCACCGAGGCATACGCAGAAGTGCGCGAGAAGTCGCAACGCCTCGCAGCGATCCACGAAGCAACGAAGCTGTCGAAGCAGTGGCTCGTAAAGGTGCAACAGGGCATCGAAGTCGGAACGATGGACGAGGAAGATATCGTGGATCCGGCAAAGGAATATGCTCGCGAACGATTTGCAGAAATGCTGGCTATCTACGAGCACAACGTGGCTCTAGCCAAATTGGCGCAAGCGACGGGCACCGATCTCGGTCGCTGACACAGTGACGCGAGTACCGTGCGGCACGGCGCTCCACCTTCGCCGAGCGGACAGCGAACGTGATACTCCCCATTTCGGCATCGAGCCCTCCGGGATCCGAGCATTGAGTCGACGAAGCCATCGCCATCGGTGACCGATTGCGGCAATGGAGACGACACCCGCCGTATGGGCCCCGCATCGTATTCGCGGGGCCCAGGCCAACCCTCAGGAGCGCAGCTTGGCTTCCTGCTCGTCGAGCAGCTTTTCGATGCTCGCGAGCGCATTCATGATGGACTCGGTCACCATCTGCACGAGGACAGGAAGTGCACCCTTGAGGGCCTCGTAGTAGCGCTGCCGCTCGGTCGAATGGATGATCGCTGGTGGGTGCCCCGCCCGGATGAGGATCAGGTTCATGACCAGGCGGGCGACCTTGCCACTATCGGTCTGGAACGGGAACGCTCGCAAGAGTTCGTAATGCACTCGCGCAGCGACGCGAATTGGACTCTTGAGCTTCTTGGGCTCCGGACCGTTGAGCCAATCGACGACTTGGCGGACTTTTTGCGGCACTTTCTCGGGGTGCGCGTACTCGTGAAAGTAGAGTCGATGCTGCGGAATGTCCCGACGGTACTTCACGGTTTTTACGTCGCCCTCTTCGGGGTGCAGGGTTACGTAGATCTTTTTGATTGTATCGACGGTGATTCGGGCCCGCTTGCGCTCCCCGAGATCTCGAACGAGTTCGATCGCGGCCTTGTGGCGACGAATCTCGTCGATGACGGGCTGAAGACTCGAATCCGTCACGACGGGGCTCGATGGATTCGATTGCCGTTTTCAACTCTTGGAAGGTGTAGACGACGCCTTCCAACGCACTGTCGTGATGGATCCACGACATGTCGATGGTCTCTTGGTAATCGCGGCGGAAAACTTCGGGAACGTGCTTGAGCCGTTCTTCGATCGCCCGGTATCGCTCCTCGACGTTGTCCGTGGCCGAAGGGGTCCTGTCCGTCGCCGGATGCCCAGACTCTTCGTCTCCGTGGGGCGCTCCTTCGTGAGGCACGCCCACGATCGGAGCCTGCGCCAGAGCGCCATCCGCACCGAGGGCTGGGCCGTTCGCGGCCAGCTCCGAGGTCTCCGTCAGCTCCATTTCGGGTGCATGATTTGCATCCGCACCTTCCGTTGGCTCACCGAAGAGCTGCTCGGACGGCGCGGCATCGGTCGGATGCACGGGAACCGCGGGAACGGGCGTGGGGCGAGGGGACGGAGCTTCCGGTGCGTCGGAACCACCCGAATGCGACGCTGCTGCATTGGCTGCAAGCGGAGCAACGCCCATCATCGTCGCGATCCCCTGAACGCGTCGCGTGGTGCCCGACTGGTCGGGAATCGCTCTCGGCGAGTAGATGCGCGTGGTGGTGCTTCGGCCACCCCCGAGCTTGTTCGCATTGCGCGTGGCTTCCGCGATGCGGCCCTCGAGGGCACGACGGGCGGCTTCCTTCGCGGCTCGAATCTTTTCGCGCTCGGCCTCCTTGGCCTTGCGATAAGCCTCGCGCTCGGCATCGCGTTTGGCTTTCTCTTCTTCTTTGAGGCGACGGGCCTCTTCGCGCTCGGCCTCACGTTGGGCCTTCTGCTGGGCGCGTTCCTGTTCCTTCGCGAGCCGAGCGGCCTCTTTCTCTTGAAGCTTGCGCTGCTTTTCCGCTTCGGCTGCCTGCTTCGCAAGCTCGCGCGCCGCTTCCTTCTCGGCCTGGACACGTTGGCGTTCTGCCTCCTTGGCCTTCCGCTCCGCGTCGCGACGCTTCTCCAGCTCCTGAGCTTGCTTGAGGCGCTCGGCCTCTTGGCGCTTACGATCCGCCTCTTGCTTTTTGGCTACGGCAGCACGCTTCTGTTCCTGCTCACGAGCCTTGGCTTGTGCTTTCTTTTCGGCGTCACGAGCCTTGGCCTGAGCTTTCTTCTCGGCCTCGAGCGCGCGCTTGGCTACCGCCTTCGCCTTTGCAGCCGACTTCTTGTCGGCCTCACGGGCCCGCTTCTCGGCCTCTTTCGAGAGCTTCTTTTCTGCCTTTGGCCGCTCGCGTAACGCAGCAGCCTTGGCTTTGCCAGCGGGAACACCCTTGGACGCCGGTTTGCCTCCGGGCTTGCCTGGTGGTGCTTTGGCGTTGGGCTTTCCCTTGGCTGCCGCTTTTGCGGCACTCTTGGGGAGCGTCTTGCCTAAAACCTTGGCGGGCAATGGACTCAGCTTCGATTTCCTCGGAGCTTTGTCTGCCGCTTTCTCACCTTTGCTGGGCTTACCGGTCGACTTCGGACTCGCTTTGGAAGTCACTTTCTGAGTCGACTTGGAGGCAGCGGGTGTAGGGGCACCTTTGGTCGCAACCTTTCCCTTCACGGCACCCTTGGCGGATGACTTCCCTACAGCTGGCGAGCGACCGGCTGGTTGCTTGGGGTGGTCCTTCGCGGCAGCGCGCTTGGCAGGTTTAGAGCTGATATTGCTGACCTTCTTTGTGGTCTTTGCCGACATGGACGTCACGCACACACAACCCCTCCGCGCTCGCGCTCGGATTCGGGGCGTTCCCGTGTAGTCGGGGTTGAAATCCCCTGGAAGTTGCGCCGACACGCTAGCCGGTTCATACCCCTTGCGTCAAGGCGGAGTTTATGATCGATGCCGCATTTTCGGTAAATGCGGAAGGATCCCCGAGTCGGGTAGCTCAGCGGCCGGCCAAATGTGGGCACTTTGTCAATCCGCCTCTCGATGTCTGCTCACTGCTGCGCGAGCTAGGACTTGTCGAGCAAGGCCAGACGCATTTACTCGTCAAAGACCTCGCTATGCAAGAGCGGTTTTTCTCGACGAGTGAGGATTTCCACTCCCGTGAGTGTGACGAGGAGGGTGTGCTCGAACTGTGCCGATAGCCCGCCGTCTGCAGTTACGGCGGTCCAGTCGTCGTCGAGCACACGTACTTCGTACGTGCCCGTATTGATCATCGGTTCGATGGTGAAGGTCATTCCCGGTTTCAGCCGGGCGCCTCGCCCCCACTGACCATAATGCGCAACCTGAGGATCCTCGTGGAAACGCCGTCCGATTCCATGCCCCACGAAGGCTTGCACCACGGAGCAGCCCTGACCTTCCGCATACTCCTGAATCGCCGCGCCGATGTCACCGAGCCGAGCGCCCGGACGCACTTGGGCGATTCCGAGCTCAAGGCATTTTCGTGAGACTTCCGTCACGTGGCGAGCTTCGGGTGATGGAGTGCCGACGTAAAACGTTGCCGAGGTGTCCCCGTGGAAGCCCTCGTAAATGTGCGTCACATCGACGTTGATGATGTCGCCGTTCTTGAGGACGCGATCCGAGGGAATGCCGTGACAGACGACCTCGTTCACCGAGGTGCAACAGCTCTTCGGGAAGCCCCGATAGTTGAGCGGGGCCGGGATGCAGCCGCGTTTCAGCGTGTCCCGATGGACGAATTCGTCGATCTCGCGAGTCGTTATGCCTGGCCGAATGAGTGGCGCGACCTCCACCAAGGTCTCTGCCGCGAGGCGGCCAGCCTTGCGCATCATCTCGATTTCTTTCGGCGTTTTGACGTCGATTGCCCCGGTTCTTAGCCCCATCACTGGCTGCCTTCTTTGCTGTTCGCCGATGTCGGCATCTTATTTTTCCAGGTCAGCCACTGAGGCAGCACTGGTTACGGACTGACGGACTTTGGGACTATCCGCCATTCCGTGCCAGTGGGTGATCGCTTTTCCGTTCTCGAGGAACTGGCCGAGGCACAGAATCAACCGCTTGCCGATGAGATCACTTTGGTTCGAACGAGCCAATGCGAAACTGGCAGTGCCGGGGCCCATGGACACCTTCAATGGGTCACTTCCCTGGGTGACCATTGCGGCTGTGTCGCGGAAAGGGGGATTGACGGCGCGCAGCTCGAGCTCGAGGCGCTCATCTTGTCCGCTCCCTTCGTTCGTCACCGTGACGACTTGGGCGACGACGACGAGCGTCGACGTGCGAATCCGTTCGAGAAGACGAGGATTGTCCTCCCCGCCGCGCTCATCGGGTGTCCCAAATACGGTCGGATTGATTTCATCATCGAACAGGCTGCGAACCGGGCCCTGGTATGGAAGCAGATTGGCGAGATTGACCGAGTTGGAGGTCTCCGGCGTCCTCGCGGTCGGGATGTCGCAGCCGACCAGGAAAAATCCGAACAGGCAGCAACTGACCCAGAACCAGACGAGTTTGGACAAGCTATGGACTACTTAGCTTGCAAAGCTTTGACGGTCGAGTCCCTGTTCGCAGGGAAAATTAGCCGTTCGAGGTGAGTTGCTCTCGTCGAATGTGAGAGGCGATTCCGGCCTGAGACGAGAGGAGCGGCGTTGAGAACGCCGGGCTGCCTGCACTTCGGGGCTAGGCTTTTTACCGCACCATGGCGTACACTCCCGCCGCTCGCGACTTCCAGTCGCAAGAGCGCGGTCTTCGTTTTTGCGGCAACGCCGCAGCCCATCGGAAGCAACCATCGGAAGGTGGAGGAAGTTAGATGACGCACAAGCTTTGGATTTCCCTCGTAGCAGCAGGGTTATGCATTGGAGGATTGACGGGGAGTTCGGCCATGGCGAAACCTGCCGCGGCAAAGCCAGCTCCTGGTCCCACGTTGCTCAAGCGCGATTTCCTCCTGGCGCCCAACGGGTTGCGTTGGGGGATCTCCTTTCCGCTCGTTGCGAAGGTCTACGACGACGCACTCGATGCGGAATACGTTCCCATCTACAAGAAGACCGAGCCAGGTCGGCAAATGGAGTTGCTCGACGCGGAACTGGCCGAGAAGAAGAGCCTGATCCGCCGCAGCAAGGTTGATTTCGGCGCGTCACCCACTGGCGTCGACAGTGGGCCGCTTTCTGGTGAGTACGGCTACAACAACGGTGAGAGTATGGCCAAAATCACTCTCAACGGTGGGACCGTGCGGCATTTCTTCTTCTTCACGGACCGGTTGTGGAAGGTTTACGACGAGTACAAGCTCGGAAAGACGTCGAAGCTTGGCGCCTCTTGGGAAGACGCGATCAAAGCTCTGACGGACCTATTCGGCGATGCGCCGCAGGTCGTTGCGCCTGATTTCGCCGCGGGCCGGAATTTCGATGAAGCGATTTGCGACGACGTTGACGATGACGATCCGCGCCGTCAATCGCAGTCACCAGAACGTCGTGGCCGTGGCTTGGGTCGACCGAAGCGTGAGCGACAAGGTGGCGAGTGGGCGCAAGGCGAACAAGCCCGCCAATCCCGTCGCAATGGACGCCAAGGTGAGGGACGTGACTCAACCGGATCCGAACGTCAAGCAGCTGCGGACTGGGCCCGAAAAGCCAGAAGACGCGAAAAAGACCAAGAAGTGAACGCCGGCGAGCAGCTCTGGCTCCTCCTGAGGTAGGGGCGAGACACGCAGAGCCGATCCACGAAGGGGCTCCGACATCAATCTTTGGGTCGGGGCCCCGCGCAAACGGACCACGACGAAGCCGTCGTGTTCAGTTCTGTCAATGCACATCGACGAGACCGCGGGAGCCAGACCAATGGCTCAACCAACAACGAACGGGTTCAATCCGTGCCGCCTTCGTGGACGGGGCCGAGAGTGGTTGCCGTGGTGACTGGAATCGAGGAAGGCGTTGCCGCTGCCTCACCATCGCACTCGGTCGTCGGGGGCGTCAAAGACTCCGCGTCCCGAGGCACGAGGCGCCCCGAGCTAAAGTGGACGATTGTCCCAGGGGCCGCAGCATCAATGAGCGGAAGTGCAAGTTCGTTGTGGATTAAACTCGCTCCCGGACTGCCCGCCAACCGCCCGCCGAAGTGCAAAACCACTTCGCGCTCGTGAATCACCGTCAAGTAGACGAGGCCGCCTTCGGCCGCGACGAGGGGCGCCAGAACTCCACGAAGCGCCTCCCGTATTTGCTCAACCCGCGAAGACATTCGACTGACGGCAGACTATCACGTTCCTTCGGCACTTCGCGAGAGGTGTCTTTTGTCCGCGGAAGGGGTGAATTCGAAAGGGAGAATACCCCGGGGAGGACGAATAGCACCACGAGGCGGCAAACCTTGCTGGCGTTCGCGGAGGCGGATGCTATCGTCCCGCCCCACCGCTGGCCGGAATTGGCCGGCAGTTCGTTGACGAGGAAAAATGGCCGTTCACATTCGCCTTGCCCGGCACGGTACCAAAAAGGCTCCCTACTACCGCATTGTCGTCACCGACCAGCGCAACGCTCGTGATGGTCGCTTCATCGAGCACATTGGCTTGTTCGACCCGCGCGTTGGCGCTGGCAAGCTCGATGTCAGCAAGGAGCGCTACACGTACTGGACCGAGCGTGGTGCCCAGCCGTCTCCGACGGTGAAGCGGCTGCTCAAGACTGCGCCCACGACCACTGGTTGATCCGTCGGCTCTCCCTCTCATCGGGGAAGAGGAAGCAGGTATGCCGTGAAAGAACTGGTTATCACGATTGCGCGTGCGCTCGTGGACGAGCCGGACTCAATCGAGGTCCGAGAAATCGAAGACGGTGCCCATTCGCTGGTCGAGCTGCGTGTTGCCAAAAGCGACATCGGGAAGGTGATCGGCAAAGACGGCAAGACGGCGCAGTCCATTCGTACATTGCTAGCAGCAGCCTCCCAAAAAGCGGGTCGTCGGGTTCATCTCGACATCATCGACGGCAATTAGCCCTTGGACTTCATCGAAGTCGCTCGTGTCGTGAAACCTCACGGTCTCGTGGGGGAGCTCGGCGTGTTGATGCACTGGGAGGGAAGTGACGCGCTCGAACTCGTCGAGCGCGTCCGCGTCGTTCTTCTCGACGGCTCGACGCGTGATTTCGCCCTTGCCAAGGTCAAGCCTTCTGGCAAGGGGTATCTCGTCAAGTTCGTCGGGGTCGACGACCGCAATGCCGCGGAGGCGTTGCGTGGAGCGAAACTCCTCGTCAATCGGGCGGTGCTACCGCCACTCGAAGAAGGGGAGACCTTTCTTAGCGACTTGGTCGGCCAAGTCGTTTTGGGGCCCGACGGCATTGAAATCGGACGCGTCGTCGACATTGCGTCGTATCCGAGCGTCGATTCGCTCGTCATCGAAATGAGCGATGGTGCTCGAGTGGAGCAACCGCTGGTCGAGGACTGGGTCAAACCCTTCGAACCGGGCAAGTCGGTGATCGAGCTGACGAGCCTCGACGGGCTCGTGGGGTGATGCAGCGCACTCAGGGCACCACGATTCGCGTCTTCTCGATGGCAGCTAGCGCGATTCGCACAAACACGACTGCATTGCCAGAGAGAGGACCGCTGCTCGAAGCGGCGGAACAGGAACTTCGATGACCGCTGGACCGAATCGTCTGGACGTCGCCATCGTGACGCTCTTTCCGGAGCTATTTTCGACGTTTTTGCGCACGAGCTTCGTGCACCGAGCCGTCGCCGAGGAGCGACTCGGGGTCATCGTCGAGTACCTACGTGAGCACGGTCGAGGTCGCCACCGCAGCGTCGACGACACGCCCTACGGTGGCGGCGCTGGGATGGTCATGCGGGTGGATTGCGTGCTCGAAGCAATCGAAGCTGCAGAGATCAAACTCGCCGCATCACCAAAGGCGCATCGCGTGCTGCTCACGCCGCAAGGCGTGCCCTTCACCCAGGCCGCCGCGGCTCGCCTTGCGACTCGAGGTCAGGTGGTATTCGTTTGTGGCCGATACGAAGGATTCGATGAGCGAACCCGTTCCTTCGTGGACGAAGAGATTTCGTTGGGCGACTTCGTGCTCACCGGTGGAGAAATCCCCGCGATGGCCGTCATCGAAGCATGCATTCGCATGCTTCCGGGCGTTCTCGGGAACGAGCGGTCGGCAGAGGACGAATCTTTCAGCTCGGCTCGCGAGGGATGGCTCGAGTATCCGCAGTACACGCGCCCGGCCGATTTTCGTGGGATGGCGGTTCCCGACATCCTAAAAGGTGGCAATCACGCGCAAATCGAGGCGTGGCGACGTGAGCAGTCGTATCTGCGCACGCGAGAACGCCGTCCGGATCTTCTTGGCCGCGCTGAGGAGACAGAGAAGACATGAGACGCGTTGCGGTGGTGCTGCTTCACTATCCGGTCCTCGACCGTTCCGGGCAAGAGGTGACGACCGCGATCACCAATTTGGATGTGCACGACATCGCACGAAGTGCCTTCACTTACGGCATGGAACGTTATTATGTCGTGCATCCAATCGCGGCCCAACGCGCGTTGGTGGAGCGGGTGCGAGCCCACTGGGTCGATGGCGCTGGCAAATTGCGGATCCCCGATCGCGAAGCACCAATGCGGGCGGTGCGGGCGGTCCCGACGTTGGAGGACGCCCTGCGGGATTGGGGTGAGGGTGAACCGGTCGAGTTTTGGTCCACGAGCGCAGCTGATGTCCCGGGTTCCCTCGGACACGAGGAAGCATCTGGAATTCTCGCGGCGTCCGGTCCCCGGGTACTACTCGGATTCGGAACGGGCTGGGGCATGTCACCACGGCTCCACGACGTGGCAACTCGTCGATTGAAGCCCATTCCTTCGCCGCGAGCCGACGGCTATAACCACCTCAGCGTTCGCGCGGCAGCCGCGATACTGTTCGATCGCCTGAGAGGCAATGCTAAGATCCCGGTTGGCCCCGCCGACGGTGTGGATTAGCCCATGAACGTTCGGGATTGGTCCAGTCAGCTGAAGCGCCACTGGCATTACAAGGGTGCCGGATGGCGCAAACTCGCCTATCTCGGCACGCGCTACCTTCCCGATGCCTGTGTCAAGTACAGCCCTGGGTGGTTTGGTGTTGCGTTCGCACTTGCTCTGAAACACGAACGACGTGCCGTCCTCGAGAACTTGAGACGTTTGCGTGGCAAACGTCCCGTTTGGGTCGAGCAGTTGGAGATCGCAAAGACCTTCATCGCATACGCGCACTGCCTCGCCGAATCGCTCGGTGCGGAACGCGCCAGCGCCAAATCTGCCCGTTGCGTCGTCCACAATGAGGACGCACTCAGTCGCGTTTTGGAAGAACCGAACGGATTCATCATCGTTACAGCGCACACGGGCGGATGGGACATTGCTGCGCAGGTGTTGATGGCAACGTCGCGTAGGCAGGTCCTCATGGTCATGGACCGCGAACCTGACGCGACGGCTCGTGCTCTGCAGGACGAAGTGCGGGGACGCCAAGGCGTGCAGGTTGCCCACGTGGGCGAAGACGCTCTCGAGGGCTTGGCGCTGTTGAGACATCTTCGTCAGGGCGGTGTCGTTGCCGCTCGAAATCGACCGCGCCCCGCGAAGTGGTCGCTGTCTGTCAATCCAACTCGCGGGCAGTCCTTCCCAGAATCCCGGAAGGGCCGTTTCTGTTGTCGTCGTTGGCTCAGGTTCCCCTCCTTCCGATCTTCGTGGCCCGACTCGGTTACTACGACTACGAAGTGCGCGTGGGCAATCCAATCCGTCTGCCTCGGAGACCCGCGCCCTCGGAAGTGGACAGCGCCGCACGGGACGTGGCACGCCTGTTGGAAGCGTTCTTGTTCGAACATCCCGAGCAGTGGTTCAATTTCGCGCCGTCTGCCGCCCGTTCCACCACTTCTGACGGGACCGAAACCCCGTCGGTCCAGAGTTCCCCATGAAAGTTTTCGTTGGCCAGGCCAAAGTCGTTGGCCCCATCAGTCGTTACTTCGGTCGCTTCAATTTCCTCGAGCTCAGTGCAGAGCCCGGGCGTTGTCCCCGTCCGGCAATCTTGAAGCAGTGGCGCGAGGCCGCTCCGAAGGGTTTCGCATTCTCAGTGCGAATGGCTCCCAGCGTGGGTGCTTTCGACAGCGATGCCGAGAAGGCAATCGCGTTCGGTCTACGCGCCGCCGACGTGCTTCAGGCGGAAATGGCTGCTCGTCCAGACCCCGGCAACCCTTGGTCCGAGCCAACGCAACCGTACGCGGCTCAAGCAATTGTTCGAACGCCTTTTGGAGACCGGACGAAACGTCGCTTGGGAACCTCGAGGGATCTGGGACGAAGACGAAATTTTGCCGCTCATTTCGGAAGTTGACGTCCATTGGGCGAGGGATCCATCTCGGCACCCCATGGTCGAAGAGCCCCTTGCATACGGACGTATTCCCGCTCTCGGTAGTGCGTCTCGAGTAGGGCTCGGGCTTGCGGAGCGCGCGGGTGAGAACTTACAAGGTTTCGAGGAAGTTTACCTGGTCATCGAAGGCGAGGGAGCAGGTCGGGCCGCCAAAATCATCCGCGATATCGCCAAGCTTCCGAGTGAGGACGAGAGCTTCGTCATCTACGGCAACGACGGCGTCGAGGAACTGTCCCTGGGTGGACCACGTACGGACGGTCCAGTTTCCGCCGACGAAGACGACGAGGATTCCGACGAAGACGACGAGGATTCCGACGAAGACGACGAGGATTCCGACGAAGACGACGAGGATTCCGACGAAGACGACGAGGATTCCGACGAAGACGACGAGGACTCCGACGAAGACGACGAAATCGATCCCGACGACGCCAAGCCGGAGAAAATCGACGATTCGGATCTTACCTTGGGCACCCGGTGCAAAGGCGGGGAAAGACAAGGCGTCCAAGCGACGGGGGCCGCGGTGACGAATCTCCGCTCTTGCAGTCTTTCGAACGATATCGTCGCGGCGGAAGCCGCAGACGAGTGTCTGCTCGCGGGCGGCTCTGCCGTCGCGGCCGTACTATGTGGATTCTTCGCTGCCGCCGGCGCGTATTCAGGGGTTCTTCTCGGCCCGCTTTCGCTATTGGTCGCAGGTGTCGGCTCGGGCGCTCGCGCTTTCGACGGTCGACTGCGCCAACCGGGACTTGGAACGAAGCGTCCGCGGGGATTTCGGGACGAAGAATCCCATCCCCGAAGGAGCATACGTGGCCGTTCCCGGGGCGATTGCCGCAGCTGCTGTCGCATTGGCCTATGAGGGTGAACGCGGTCTTGGTGCGCTCGTCCGACACGGAATTCAGCGAGCCGAACGCGCTGGAGCGGAGTCGCGAGCAGAGCTGCTACGCGTGGTCCGTGGGCTTGGCCCTCAAGCATTCGGCAATCCGAGCGTTCGTGCGGCCAATGCTCCATGTGGCGGGCCCAAGCGAGGGTGGACTCCTGACTTCGAGTGACTTTTCCATGGTTCCCACGGAAATCGACGTGCCAGCGACGCCCCATCCAGCGCACAAACGTTGGTGCGAGGTTCCCTGGGCACCCACGATGGACGGCGAAGAGCGAGGCATCGACGGAACTCAATATGTCGTCATTGCCTTCGACAATCGTGGAGTCGCAGCAGCAGCCAGCTTTCTGCGCGCGAAAGAAGGGGTGGCTTTCGATGCCATGGAGTTGACTGCGCCCCGCACGGCCTCTCCCGTACTTCGCGGTGTCACTCGCGTCGCGCCCGGCGAGCGGCTCGCTGCTCCGGCAAGCTTGGCCGTTCAAGTCGAAGGGGGACGACCGGCGGCAATCATTGCGAGTCCGAGCAAGCTCCGACTCGGTGCGGAAGACTTCGACGCCCCCGAGCTGCGCATTCGGCGTGACGCGGCGGCCAGACGAGTGATTCCGGAACGACGTTAGTCCGCTGCGGATCGGCTGCGGATCCGCACGAATCCATGCGAGTGATCGGGCCGTGCGTGCTTGCGGACGCAAGGGTAACCAGGAGCACGAAACGGTTTTGGGCGCGCTCGCTCGAGCCCGTTGCTTCCTTTCGAAAAAGTACGCTCGATGGCACGCCCTAGCGTTGTCCAATCCTCACAAGCGAATTCTGAGCATCGATCCGACGGCTGCTTCACGTCCGCTCAATTCACGGCGAAGGTGACATCGAACGCAGGTACGCGCCGTGCGGCTGAGCCCGAGGTAACATCGCGACGCGGTTCATTTACCGCGTCGATGACGGCAATGAGATCGGAGAAGGGAACCGTGTTGTCCGCGTGAAGCACCGCTCGATCGAGCTTCGGATCCGACGGCGCGCGATGGACGCCGAAGGTGTTCCAATCCTTCGCGATTCTGTTCCGCGAGCGCAGGAAACCCATAGTCGCCATCGCTACCCGAAGGAACGCGACGACTCTCGACGCTCACGGAACTCACGACGGTATTTCCCTCCTTCCAAACGAGCTGAAACCCCTTCTCGGCGCGCATTTCTACGTGCAATTCCCAATCGAGCTCGCGTTTTTGGGGCTCCGTCGAGTCCGGGGGCCCCGGAACCTTCGCGTTCGCGTCGAGCCGAGCCATATGCGACCAGACTGCGGTAACGAGAAGAAAGGCGACCAAACAGAGGAGAAAGTCGATGAACGGAATGAGCGGAACTTCGAGGTTGAGCGAGCGCTTGCCGTGACTGCCACCGCCGACGTCGATATTGGCCATGATTTGCTCCTGGGTACGAATCCGTGAGGTCCGACCCGGCGTCGCCACAATCCCTTGGAGCACATTTCACTCGCGCTGCATCGAAGGCCGTTCAGGAGCCGAAGAGCCACTAGTGACGCACATGGCTGACTCCATCGCCGTAACACCCGGCACCCGGCACCCGGCACCTGACGCCCGACGCCTGACACCTGACGCCTGACGCCTGACACCTGACGCCTGACGCCTGACACCTGACGCCTGACGCCTGACGGCTGACGCCTGACGCCTGACGGCTGACGCCTGACGCCTGACGCCTGACGCCTGACGCCCGACGCCCGACGCCCGACACCCGGCACCTGACGTGCCGAGAGCTCATGGCCCTCCGATCCCCGTCATCCTCCTCTCGATTGGCTCAGTCTCGACGCGTTTCAACGCCCATCCCACGCCAAAGCGAGGAGGACGAGAGCGGCGCGGGTGACTGTCGGGCTCATACACCGGGAAGGACCGTCGCCGCGACGGACAAACATAAAGGGCGGGGTGGCACGAATCCCTCAAAGCGCGCCGATACGCATACGGGGTGAACCAGCAGAAGCTGCGAAAACTGCGTCGGCGCATGGTGAACGACCGAACATCGTTCAACGCCGAACGAAAACACCAAAAGCGCGCAAGCTCGACTGGGAGATTCTTGCGCGCCGACGGAGCGACGATGCGGCGAAATTACGCCAGCTTGACGCCGTTTTGCTTCGCGAAGGCGAGCAACCCCACCTTATCGACCGTGCGGATGTCACGCGTCGTCAGCTTGACGGACACGAAACGATCCAGCTCTGGAACCCAGAGACGGCGCAGCTGAACGTTGACGTTCTGCCAGCGACCCGTCTTGATGTTCGAGTGGGAAACGTTGTTGGCCTTGAGGCGGCGCTTGCCGGTGATCTCGCTTCTTGCCATTTTCGCGGGCGGACCCTAGCTCACCGGCCTGCGATATTCAAGAGATAGGCCCATCAACCTGTCTCTTTTTCGAGATTGCTGGGAGTTCGAGGCGGCTGAGGCCCATGACCAACTCTGCGCAGTAGCTCTTCGCCTGGGACATGCGCTCGTGTTCGACGAGGGTTCCTTCATCCATGTACAGCGCTCGCGAGAGTTCGATTTGGAGCGCGTGATATCCCTGAGCGGGACGGCCGTAATGACCGGTAGTGAAACCACCGCGGTAGGGTTGATTGTGCCGAAGGCTCCACCCGAACTTCGACGCCAATCGTTCGGATGCACCGATGACGTCGGGACTTGCCGTCGTCTTGCCGCGGGTTCCCGGCACGACGTCCGCGCGCAACCGACCGGCATCAGCAGTTCCAGGTTTGCCGCGACTCGGCATCGAGTGGGCGCAAAGTACGATGGCATAGCCGAACTCCGCTCTCGTGCTCTCGACGAGGGAGCGCAATGCCTCGTGATAGGGACGGTAGAACGAGTCGCGACGCCGCTCGAATTCCTTCATCGGCAGCGGTCCGGACAACGCAGGATCACCGTCGGAGGTGCGTCGCCAGAATGGACCCGTCGGGGGAGCGCCTTCACCTCGCTCCCTGCACGCTAAGGCGGTCGATGTCCGTCTCGGCGCGATTGGAATCGCATACGTAGCGACTCATCGTCGACACGAGTAAACTTGCACCGAGGAATCGGGAGCCGAGGCAAAGAGCTGGTCGACGTGAGAATCGGCGTCGCGCGCCAAGGAACGGAGCGGAGCAACGGACCAAACCATGGCTTGCGCATGAATCCCGAGTCCGGCGTGAGGGATCTCCACGATGACCGGGCGCTTGGGGCTGCGGGGGCTAACGACGAGGTACGTCAACGCATTCGTGTACATACCATGGGTTCGATGGCCTCCCGGAACACATTCCGCGCTACGTGTTCGCTTTACGCTCGCGGATGGCTCTTTTTGTATTCTGCAAGGACGTGATCGAAGGTGACGTGGGTGTAGATCTCCGTCGTCGCGATGTCGGCGTGTCCAAGTAGGGTCTGAACACTACGCAAGTCTGCGCCGCCACGGAGCAAGTGCGTTGCAAATGAGTGGCGAAGCTGATGCGGGTGAACGTCCCCGCGAATTCCCGCAGGCTCGCGCGTACGTCCGAATGATTTTCCAGAACCCCTGCCTCGTGAGCGGCCCGCCGCGCGGCGACGGGAAGAGCAATGCGACCGTGCTCGATCGTCCGACGGTCGTATTCTCTCCCTCGACGCTCTCGCGCGTTTCGAGATAGGCGCGTAGCCAGTCGAGCGCCAGTTCTCCCATGGGAACCAAACGTGCGTTTCTGGCCCTTCCCGAAGGCCTGTACGACGCCGCGATTCAAATCGACGTCGCCCGCCTGTAGTCCGATGAGCTCGGATACTCGAAGCCCACACGCATAGGCCAGTCCGAGCATTGCGCGATCGCGCAGCCCCCGCAGCGTGGTGATGTCCGGCGCTGCGATGAGATTGAAAACGTCTTGTTCCGATAGGGTGTGCGGCAGCTTGCGTCCGATTTTGGGGCGAGCCGCGTGCTGTGTTGGATCGGTCGTAACCAATCCTTCGCGTGCAAGAAACTTCACCCATCCACGCGCAGCAGAGAGATGGCGCGAAAGACTCCGTTCCGACAGCCCAGCTTCGGTAAGTGAAGCAATCCAGGCGCTCACGAAGGGCAAGTCGAGCGCTTTGGGGTCCTCGATTCCATTCTTCTCCGCGTACGTGGCGAGCTTCGTCAAGTCGCGCGAGTAGGCGAGCAACGTGTGACCAGACAACGCCCGCTCGACCTTCAGATGGTCGAGATAGAGATCAATGAAGGTATCGAGCGCCACGTACCGATCATACCGAGCCTGGGGATGCCGCCGCAACCAGGCTGCGGAGCAGCGGTTCAGGATCGTCCTGCCGCATGAGAGTCTCCCCGATGAGCGCCGCGTCGGCCGGGCCGTCGAAGACCTTTCTGACGTCTTCCGCCTTGGCAATCCCCGAGAGGTGGAGCTTAGTGATGTGTTTCGGTAAGCCTCGAAGTATGGCTGCCGCGCGGTCCGGTCGCATATCGAGGGTATCGAGGTCGCGGGCGTTGACTCCGATGGTCGTCGCACCCGCCTTGAGCGCAAGCTCGGCTTCCGTTTCGGAGGCTACCTCGACGATGGGCAAAAGGCCGCGGGCGATGGTGGCAGGAAGGAGGCGGTCCAGGGCCTCGTCGGATAGGCAGCGAACGATCAGCAAGGCAGCGGACGCTCCGTACGCCAAGGCGCAGTCCAGTTGGAACCTCGTCGATAATGAATTCCTTGCAGAGCAGAGGCAACGTCGACCCCTCGCGAGCTCGAATGGAGATCCTCGTAGTCGCCGCCGAAGAAATGGTTGTCACAGAGCACCGAGATCAGACTGGCCCCCGCGCGCTCGTACGCAGCTGCGCGCTCGGTGACCCCGAGCACGGTCGAAAGAGCGCCGGCTGACGGCGAACGCCTTTTGTTCTCCGCCAAGATCCGAAGCGTGCCGTCGGGCTTTCGTCGAAGGTCGATCGGGACGACCCGCTTCGGGAAGGGGGGAAGCTTACGCCGCCTCAGCTCTGGCAGCTCGCTTCTCTTCTGGGACAGAATTTCGTCGAGAACGCCCATTCTTCCGTGCTCCTGTTCCTCCGAACTCCTCAATCCTGCGTTCGAGCTTCGCTTGGCTCACCCCGACACTTGAGCCCGTTGGCGTTGGGCAGCAGCGCGCCAATCATCGAGTTTCTGCTTGGCTGCACCGGAATGAATCAATTGTCGAGCCTTCGCGGTAGCAACCTTCGGATCGATTTCCTCGGCGATGACCAATGCCGCCGCGGCATTGAGAAGCACGGCGTCCGTTGCAGGATGGGGTACGTTGGAGAGGATCGCTTCTAGCTGTTTGGCATTTTCGGAGCCATCCCCGCCCGCAATGGCTCCGGGCGGGCTCGGTGCAAGGCCGAAATCCGACGGTGATACCTCGAATTCTCGGATTTGACCCTGCGAGACCTCGGTCACGCACGTCGCCACGAAGGGGCTCACCTCGTCCAGGCCATCTTTTCCACACACGACCCAAGCGCGTTCCGCTCCGACCTTCGCCAAGGTCTTTGCGATGAGCGGTCGGATCTCGTTCGAGAATGCGCCAACGAGCTGATGGGTCGCGGAAGCCGGATTCGCCATCGGGCCCAAGCAATTGAAGATGGTGCGAATGCCCAGCTCACGCCGGACCGGCATGGCAAATCGCATTGCGGGATGGTGCGTGGGAGCGAGCAGAAAGGAGATCCCGACCTCACGCAGGACCGCCGACGATCGGGCTGCGTCGAGATCCATGGGCACACCGAGTGCGGCGAGAACGTCGGCGCTTCCCGAGCGACTCGACACGGCACGATTGCCGTGTTTGGCCACGGGATGGCCCGCCGCCGCAACGACGATGGCGGCGGCCGTCGAGATGTTGAGAGTAGCGAGACCGTCACCGCCGGTACCGCAAGTATCGACGACATGCCCGAAGTCGTGCTCGACGCGCACCATGGCCGCGCGCATGGACTGCACTGCAGCCGCAAGAACGTCGGCGTTCTCGGGAACGAGTCGTAGCCCGACGAGGAGACCTGCAATCTGCGAAGGTGTCCACGCCCCGCCGAGCACGGCGTCGAAAGCCCGTCGGGCGGTGCTCGCCGACAAGCCGTGGGTGGACTCGAGTTCTTTCCAGGTCTCCGCGAAGGTGGCCGGGACACAGGTGGGTGAGACGCCGGAGGCAATCTGAGCAGTGGTCATAGCGACGCGATCCAGTTCGAGACGATCCGCATGCCTTGCTGGGTGAGGAAGGATTCCGGATGGAACTGCACCCCCTCGACGGGAAGGGTTCGATGTCGGAGCGCCATGATTTCGCCGTCCGTCGTGCGCGCAGAAACCTCCAAGCAGCTCGGCAGGCTCGACTCCTCTACCACGAGGGAGTGATAGCGCGTTGCCTCGAAGGGATTCGGCATGCCCTTGAACAACGTCTTGCCGTCGTGTTCGAGCATCGAGGTCTTCCCGTGCATCAAATGTGGAGCCCGGATGACCTTTCCGCCGAAGCTTTGCCCGATCGATTGGTGCCCCAAACATACGCCGAAGATCGGAATCTTGCCGGCGAGACCACGGATGACTTCGAGAGTCACGCCTGCGTCGTCCGGTGTTCCGGGTCCGGGAGAGAGCAACAAGCCGTGCGGAGCCAATTCCCTGATTCTATCGACGGTAATCCCGTCGTTCAGATACACCCAAGTCTCCGCGCCCAGTCCCTGGACGTACTGGACGAGATTGTACGTGAACGAATCGTAGTTATCGACGACGAGGACCTTTTTCGACACGCCGTGGAGGTTAGGAGACCGAGGGGCGTAGGTCAACGCGCGACCCTGACTTCGCCCGAAATTTACGGTTTCGCGTTGTTTCCGACTAACCTGACACCATGAGCGAGCGCCGTCGTTTTCAGCGTCAGCAGGTCGACTTGTTTTTCAATAAGTTCCTCGATGGCCACCCATATCTCTGTCGGGCGGTCGATCTCTCGGAGAAAGGACTTTTGGCGGTGACCTATACCGAGCCAGACGTACGTGCCGAGTCGTTTCCCCTAGAACTTCGGCTTCCAGGTCAGAAGCGCTCCCTATGGGTGTGGGCCCGCACGGCGCGACGTGGTGATAGTCGTCACGCGATCGAATTCCTGCGCATCGACCCAAAGGATCGCTTGGCTCTCGACTCTCACCTCAACGCGCTCGTTGGCTGAAACCAGCCGCTTCCCGTTGGAGGTTGGGGGTTAGCCCGGCGTGATAGCAGACACCATTCGTTTAGGACGACCGGTCGAGCGTGCAGTACCTCCGTCACTCGAGGTGATTTCAGTCTTGCGGTATGAGCCTCGCTCCGGTACGGTCCCCGCACCCCTCGACTATGCGCTCCATTTCCGTCTTTGGAGTGCGCTTTGGATCCAGACCCGATGACTGACCACAAACCCAAGATCGATCTGAAGTCCCGCCTGGGCAAGAAGACCGTCAGCTCTCCAACTGGTGCATCGATTCCGCCGCCCGTCGGGCTTCCGCGGCCGAGCGGAATTCCAGCTCCGCCCTTCGCGAGCCGGCCCGCAGCAGCCATGGACACGTCGAATCCTTATTCGGCGATCGACGCGAGCAGTGCTCCGGCGCGCATCGAACCTCAGGCCATCAAGGTCGAGATGAGCGAAGAGGTCCGAGCCGAGCAGCGCAAGCAGAGTCGCAAGTTCATCTTCATCGCGATCGCGACGGCCGTGGTCGGAGGCGTGCTCGGCTTCGCCGTTGGTAGTGGGCACGAGCGCAGCAAGGTTGCCGATCAAGCGCTCCGTGACGCGAGCGAGCTCGGTAAACAGATCAAGGACGCCATGGGGACTGCGGAGACGCTCGCAGACACGCTCAAGGCGGCTCGTGAGCAGTTGTCGAACGGCAAATATCCAGAAGCCGAAGTCACGAAGCTCGGTGAGCTTCGTGTTCCATTCGGTGGCGACAAACTCGGTGGACGCAACATCGGACGTTTCAAGAAGGACGTGACGAGCGGGCTGCTCGCGTTGGCCTCTCAGACCGAGAAGGTCAACGACCAGACCGAGAGTGTTCAGCGTATCTTGAGTGGAACTCGCAAGGGGCTCCAGGACATGTTCCAGCAGAGCGCCACTCCCAAAGTCATGTGGGCGGCGTACGCGGAAAGTACACCGAACGGCCCCATCCTGAACATGATGGCGCTTCCTGAGCCCTTCCCGATGAAGGACAAGTGGCCCGAGAGCTTGAAGCTGAAGCTCGAAGGCAAGGACAAAACCCTCAAGCGTTACGTGAAGGGCGAGGCCGCAGCGGAGGATCCGATCTTCATTCCGGTCGATCCAACCACCCAAGGCGGAGTTTGCCCGCAGGACATCGCGTTTCGCGTGGCTCGGCAGGTGCAAGAGCTCGAGAATCTTCTCCGCGGCGGCAAAGACGCGACCAGCGGCGAAGAGGAAAGTGGACTCATCGAGGCCGGTCGTGCCCTCGAAGAGAAGCTGAAGACCATCGGCACACCGGGCTGATCGGAGACCGAGAGGGGAAGTGGCAACGGCTCGTGGGCGTCATCGACGCCGGCGAGCCGTTTGCCTTATTACCGAAGGTACGGCAGGCGGGGTCTCCGAGGGCGCGTCCACCGCATTTAGCCGAAGATCGTCGAACCGTCGCAACGACGGGTGCATCGAGACGGCCGATCTCAGCCCCTGCCTGCGGCGACGGCGGCCACGGCTGCGTTCGTCATGCGGACGGCAGCAGCCCTCCGCGTCAGTTCGGATCCGAGTCGATCCTGCGCGACACGGGTCCGAGAGACGTGCTCGAAGGTGGACCTCTCAGGATTTCGACTCGCGCCACGTGCCGGTCATCGGCGTCGCGCACGACGAACTCGAGGCCGAATTCTCGCAGTTTGGTGCCGACTTGGGGCACGCGGCCGAGTTGCGCGACGAGAAGTCCACCGAGAGAGGTGTAGGCGTCGTCTTCGGGGAGATCCGTTCCCAGATATCGACCCAAATCCGTCATCGAAACACTCGCGTCGACCATGAGACGCCCAGCTCCCAGATTGACGATCGGAGGTTCCTCTTCGTCGTGTTCGTCGCGAATGTCTCCGACGATCCGCTCGAGGAGGTCCTCTAGCGACAACACTCCGCTGACGCCCCCGAACTCGTCGATGACCACGGCCAAGTGCTGCTGCTTTTGGCGCATCTCGTAAAGAACACTACCGGCACTCTGATTGTCGGCGACGAACAGCACCGGACGATGCAAGATGCTCTGAAGATCGAGGCTTCGCAGCGCCTCCGGGTTGAGGACGTACGGCAGGAGATCCTTGACGTGCAGAATGCCGACGACGTTGTCGATGCGCTCTTGGTAGACCGGATAGCGGGAGTGCTCGTCGGCGACGACCAACTTCAACAGATCGTCGACGGGGGTCTGCAGCGATATTGCCGAGACGTGAATGCGCGGCACCATGACGTCCTTTGCCGTCAGCTCGCCGAAATCGAGGACGTTGGTGAGCATTTGCGCCTCGTCCGGCGCAATCGAACCCGAGCGTTGGCCGTCCTTGACGATCAGGCTCACTTCTTCCTCGAGGACGTCTTCGGACCGTGCGGGAATGTCCGGCAGCCCGTGTCGCGTCAGCCGCCCCAGCCAACACGCTGGAGCCGCGAACGGAGCCGCGAGCATCTCGAAAGGCCAAAGCATTCCGATCAGTGTGGCAGCCGAACGATCGGGATTGTGGGTGGCAATCGCCTTCGCCATCTCCGCGGGGAAAGTGAACGCCGTCACCGACATGACGAGCGAGAAAAGAACACGGCTCATGGGCTGCAATCCGAGAACGGATTGGTGAACGAGCAGTGCGGACGCGACGATGCAACTCACGCGAGCGACCATCCACCGCGCCTCGACGAGGTCGCCGTATTCGACGTATCGTCGCAAAGAGCGACTGCGTCGAGGTGACAGTGCCTGGACGAGCGCACGACGCCTCGCGTCGGACAATGCAGCGACGGCTGCGGAACCTGCTGCAAAAATCGACGCGAATGCCGCGGGCACGAGCGCGATGAAGAAACGGAAATAATCGAAGGATGTGGAAACGGGATTCCTCGCTGATTGGCGGCGTCCGCCCAGTACTCGATAGGTGTATCCGTTCCTCGGGCGGCCTTGCAACCCGCGTGGCTGCGCGGCCCGCATATGAAGGGAAATGAGGGACTTTCCGCATTCGCTCGAGACGGGTGAGCCCAACTTCCATCATCTCGTCGCGCCGGTCGGTGTGCCCGTCGAGGTTCGGCCTCTAGGTCGATGGCGCGACGAAGCCGCGCGCCACACGGCCGTGTCCGTCCTCGTCGAAGCTCCCCAACGCAACCAGATTGCCTTCCGAATCGAGCCACGCGGACGTGCCTTTGGGAAGATCGATGGTCTCTGGCGAACCACTCATCGCGACCGTCCAAGGCGGATCACCATCGAGACGCCCGGCGACGTGCGTGACGTCGAGCTCTTTGCCCACGCGAGCGCGCGATACGCCCTCTTCCGTCAGGCTGAGGCAGGGAAGAATGCGACGTACCGTTTCGACAAGCGATAGCAGCTTCGGCAACGACGGAGGTGGCCACGGGTGCGCTTCGCCCAAGGAAAACTCCCCGCTCGAGGTTCTGCGCAATGCGGCGAGGTGAGCCGGTACGCCCAGAGTTCGGCCCAAATCGCGCGCGAGCGCCCGCACGTAGTAGCCCTTCGAAACCGTCAAAGCCAAGCGAATCGAATCGGTGCCGCAATCGAGCAACTCGAGCGCGAACACGCGAACGTCTCGGGGCGACACCTCGACCACTTGTCCCTGTCGGTGCCGTCGATGAGCCGCAACGCCGTCGGTCTTGATCGCCGTGACGATCGGAGGCGTTTGGCACACGCGAGCACGTTCGGACTCCAAGGCGTGCAGAAGCGCATCATCGTCGAGCCAATTCGGTGCGAGCTCTGCCGTCGAGACGACGTGCCCTTCCGCATCGTCGGTATCCGTCGACGAGCCGAAGCGAACCGTCGCCTCGTAGGACTTTCGTTCCAAGGTGAGGGCATTCGATAGCTTCGTCGCCTCGCCGACGAGGACGAGCAGTACCCCGCTCGCCATCGGATCCAGCGTTCCGGCGTGCCCGATCCGTCGCGTGCGGAAGTATCGTCGCGCTTGAGCAACGATGTCGTGGCTCGTGGGGCCCGCGGGCTTGTCAATCACGAGCACACCGCAAGTGGGGACGTCGGGGGTGTCGTTTCGGGGAGTTCGGAACGCGTCGTCTGTCACGGGCAATCAACCAAATTCGATAAAGGCAAGGCCGAGTGAACCGTCGTCGAACGCCAAGAGCCGAGTCGACGGCTCGGGGTTCGGCGCGAGCGTCACTTTGACGTAGGGCCGCAGTAAGTGCATGTGCTGTTGAGTGCTTTGGTCCGCCGCGCGAGCTGACCGCTGGGGCCGCCGGGAATGCCGGAAGGGGGACTCACCTTGCTCCACCTCTCCCGAAATGAAGGGAATTGGGCGATAAACACGGAGCAAACGAAAGCTGTGCGGCCAGGTCGGACTTCTGTCGGCACATGCGGCGGTGTATGTCATTGGGAGGGAGGGGATTGGCCGGTAAACACACCGGCGGGGTTTGCCGTACTTGGGAACTGATCGTTCGACTCATGCCGGCTCTTCGAGGGAGCTGACATCGGGGTTGTCAGACGGACAATGGCGTTGCCGCGCGCGGATTTAGAAATTCGAGTGGGACCCTACTTGCTAGGCGAACGTTTGGGCGCTGGAGGCATGGCCGAGGTGTTCATTGCGGTTGGCGCCGAACCACCGATTCTTGGTCGCCGATTCGCCATCAAGCGGATGTTGCCGCAACTCGCCAAGGACAGTCGCTTCGTCGCGATGTTCTGTGATGAAGGGCGTATCTGTTCAGCACTACAACATCCGAACATCGTTCAGGTCGTGGACTTCGGCGAACACGCCGGCGAGTTGTTCATGGCCATGGAATACGTCGACGGGATTTCCTGCGCGCGACTCCTTCGCGCCGTGGCAGCCCGTGGACGCCGCGTTCCGGTCAGCATCGCCTGTCACATCGCCCGCCAGGTCATCGAAGCGCTTGCCTTCGCGCATGAAGCCACCGACGAACGCCAACGTCCCTTGCGGATCGTCCATCGCGACGTGTCGCCAGGAAATATCCTCGTCAACAAGCGGGGTGAGGTCAAACTCGGCGATTTTGGCATCGTTCGCAGCGAGTTCATTGCGCGTCGCACCTATCCCGGCGAGCTGAAGGGCAAAATCGGGTACATGTCGCCCGAGCAAGTCGTTGGGGCGGAGGTGGATCCGCGGAGCGACCTCTTTGCGATTGGGATCGTGCTTTCGGAGTTGCTGCTCACTCGGCCGCTTTTCCCAGGAAAGACCGAGATGGAAGTGCTCACGCGCATCTACGAGGCCGATTTGCGCGTGCTCGATCACCACTGCGAGGGACTTCCTCAGGGAATCGTCGATCTTTTGCGCTGGGCGCTCAAACGGCGTGTCCAGGATCGCCCGACGTCTGCGCGCGTCTTCGCGTTGGCAATGGACGGTTTCCTCGAGGAAGAGCACCTGAAGACCACAGCGGAGGACCTCGTACAGTGGCTGCTCGCCGAGGAATTGCTTCCCTCACAGAGTGGCGTTCGCGCCGCGACGCCAGCTCCGGACGGGGATCGCCCGATTCGAGCGCCGATCAATCCCGTTGCACGTCTGAGCGACGTATCGGCGCTGGCGCCTCGCGCAACCATTCCCGTCAAAGCGCGCTCGAAGACGACCTATGTCATTCGATTGAGCAATGGTGACGAGATAGGGCCTCTCGGACCTCTGGACCTCATCGACGGCTTCGCGACGCGTCGCTACCCGATTGACAGCTTGGTCAGCAAAAACGGCGGGCGTCCTCGCGCAGCACGCAATCTCGCCGAACTCCGCGGGGTAGTCGCCGTGGAGTCGTTCATCGAGTCCGTTCTCAATGCGCGTAATCTCATCCGGCTGAAGCTCGATCGGACGCGGCTTCCCACGTTTCTCTATGGTCTGATCCACCGCGGTGAATCCGGAGTGCTTCTCCTACAGGACGGTAGCCGCAAGCTTGCCATCACCTTCAAAGACGGCGCCCCAGTAGGGGCCACCTCTTCGGATCGGGACTATTTGCTCGGCTCTCAGTTGGTCCAGCAAGGACTGATCGACGAGCATCGCTTGTGCGACGCCATGGAATTGCTCGTCGAAGCCCCGAGTCGAACCGGGATCGGTGGTGGAAGACTCGGCGACGTGCTCATCGATCAACGGTGGGTGGAACCGAGTGAGCTACTCCGGGTGCTGGTTTCGCAGCTCGAAAGCCGATTCATTGGGCTCGGCAAATGGGAAGCCGGCGAGATTGGCTTCGTCGCAGGGCAAGAACACGTTCACGGTCAACTGACGACCGTAACGCCCCCCCCTCGGACTCGTGACGAAGGCGGTTCGCTTGGGCTTTTCCGGTCGAGAACTCGCGCGAATCCTCTCGTCTCTCGGCGACAACCCCATTGCGAAAAACCCGGTGGCTCGCTGTACCGTCGAAGAACTCTGCCTCCTCGACGCCGAACGCGAAGCGCTCGTACGAGCTGCAGGCACCCGTTCGCTCGGACGCTTCCTGGCCGAGGCCGTGACCGCGCAAGGCCTGAAGCCTGACGACATCTTGCGGGCCGTTTTCGTCGGAATGAGCTCCGGACTGCTCGTGAGCCCAGGATGGCCGTGGCACTGAACGTCGACACCACGTCCCACGCGCGAACTCACTTCGCTCCTGCCCGGTCAGTCGAACTCGTTGCGCAAAGTGCGAACGATACTCGTCGTCACCGGATCGCGATTGGGATTGGAGAGGTGCCGACGCACCGCACCGAGATCGATTGGCTTTCGCAATGCACCGCAGCCCGACGCACGGATGTAGTCAGCGGTTTCCTTGCCCAGAGTGCCTCCCGTCACGAAGAGAAAGCGCATCGCGGCATCGGGGCGCTTTTCGAGGATACGACGGTGCAATGTCGTGCCGTCGGCTCCCGGAAGCATCAGATCGCAAATGACCAGATCGGGTAGGTAGCCGCGCTCGGAAAGCATGATCTCGGCTTCGGAAGCCGTATTGGCTTCACGCACGTGGTGCGGCTTCATTGCGCGCCTCGCAGCACGACTGAAGACGGGATCGTCGTCGACGACCAAGACTTGGCGAATGACGTTTCCTTCGATGCCGTCCTGCGAGGAGCTCGTTCTCGGTACGAGGTTTGGCTCCGACGCGCCAAATGCGGGCAAGAGGACGCGATAGCGAGTGCCAATCGGCTCGAGCGGGGCAAGCTCGACGTGACCGCCATGGGCCAAAATGACGTCTCCGAGCAACTTCAACACGAGTCGTCGACGCTCGTCCGTTGACGGATCTGCGAAGGGTCGGCGCTCGAAATCGCGGAGCAATCCGCGATCCGGACTCGGACTGAGGTCGTCGATGGAAGAGGACGACGCGATTGCCTTCGTTCGCGGTGCGCACGATGACCTTGGGCGTGCCATTCGCCCGCTCGGCACGGTCCCGAGTGACCGCCAACAAGTCGGAGAAAACCTGAAGCAGGCTCTCCCGATGCCCCGTGATGTAGCCCCCCTCCGAAAGTTGGGTTTCGAGCAGGATCCCTCGCTCTTCGAAGCCAGGACGGGCAACGGAACAGGCAGTACGCGCGACGTCCGCGAGATCGAGCGCCGAAGGTGCAAGCTCGCGGTGCCCGAGCCGCGTCAACTGATCGGTCGTCTCGCGAAGTCTGGCGACCGTCGCCGCGAGTTCGTCCGTGAGTTCCGCGAGCTCCGCCAGCGCGCCGCCCATGGGCGTGTCTCCGCCGTCGCTGAAGATCTGGAGATCGGACACGATTCTGCGCTGCTCGTCCAGTTGGAGCGCGAGCGCGCCGACTGGTCCTTCGAGCTCGTGCCCAACGCTCGCGCCGAGTAGCGTCGCACCACCGAGCGCGCGCCCCTCCGACGGTGGTCGTGCGGCCTTCGCACTCGAGGGTCGTGCAGATTCGTCCCGAGTTCCACCGAGAGAGGGCGCAATGAGCGCAGCGACGGTCTCGACGAACAGTGCAGTCTCTTCGTCGAGCTCCACGAGGGGAGCGAACGTAAGGACGAAGGCGCCGAGCGGCTGTCTGCGTACCAGGAGAGGCACGGCGAGCGCGGCCGTGCACCCCAGAGCCGCGATTTCGCCGGCATTGAGGATCCCCGCGCGATCCGCTCGGACGTCGGTCAAACGCAGCGTGCGCCTCTCCTCTATCGATCGCGAAGCGATTCCCAAAATGGCTTCACGTACCTCGGCGGTGACGAAAGAGCCCGAGAGGCCGTGTTCGGCAATAATCTCGTGGCGCTGAGCCGCGAGCACGGCGATTCCGGAGCGAGCTTCGGTAGGACCGAAAAGGTGATCGAGCGCGTCGGCGAGGAGCCCTCCGGCTTCGGACGTGAGTCGACTGGCGAGACTGTGTAACGCGTCGACTCGCAGACGATGGATGGCCGAATTAATCAAGAAAGGGCTCCTTGGGGCACTTCCGGGCCCCGCTAGACTGCGGGAGGCGCTGCGAAACCGCCCAGGAGTCGCTCCCACGTAGCCCCAAGCGTGAAGAGTACCTCTTCGTGGAGCGGCGGTGCGAGCAACTGCATTCCAACCGGCAAGGCAGGGCGATCCGTCCGGGCACGCGTGGGAAGGGAAGGTAGACTCATGCCACAGAGCCCGGCCAGGTTACACGGTAGCGTATAGACGTCCTCGAGGTACATGGCGAGGGGATCGGCGGTCTTTTCTCCCAACCGGAACGCTGGGGTCGGTGTCGTCGGGGTAACGATGGCATCGACCTTCGAGAAGGCACGTTCGAAGTCGGCGACGATGAGCGAACGAACCCGTTGTGCCTTCCGGTAGTACGCGTCGTAGTAGCCTGCACTGAGTACATAGGTTCCGAGCAAGATGCGTCGCTTCACCTCGCGCCCGAAGCCTTCGTCCCGAGTTGCGCCATAGAGCGTGGAGAGGTCACTTCGTGGCGGTTCCACACGGAGACCAAATCGAACGCCATCGAATCGCGACAGATTGCTCGATGCTTCGGCCGTCGCCAAAATATAGTAGGTGGCGACACCGTATTTGGTGTGTGGGAGCGTGACGGGCTCGACAGTGACGCCTACTTCCTTGAACTTCGCAATCGCGTGCTCGATGCTCGCCCGGATCTCCGGATCGAGTCCTTCCGCAAAGTACTCCGCTGGCATGCCGAGACGAAGACCCTTCGCCGGGCGATCGCAAGCAGCCTCGAAATCGGGTACAGCCGAAGGTGAACAAGTCGCGTCGTGCGAATCGGCTCCGGCGATAACGGAGAGCAGACGAGCAGAGCTTCGCACGTCGTTCGAGAACGGCCCGATCTGATCCAAGCTCGACGCGTAGGCAACGAGTCCAAAGCGCGATACGCGCCCGTAACTCGGCTTGAGGCCGACGACGCCGCACAGCGCTGCAGGCTGACGGATAGAGCCACCGGTGTCGCTACCGAGAGACACCGGCGTCATTCTCGCCGCTACCGCCACGGCGCTTCCACCACTCGAGCCGCCAGGTGTCCGCTCCGGATCCCACGGGTTGCGAGCTGGACCGAAGGCGCTCGTTTCCGTCGACGAGCCCATGGCAAACTCGTCCATGTTCGTCTTTCCGACGATGATGGCATCCGCAGCACGGAGACGTTCGATCACCGTCGCGTCGTAGGGCGACATCCAGCCCGACTCACTGTCGGGCGTGGCGCCGAGTTTACGATGCAAAATGCGCGAACCACACGTAGTCGGAAAATCAACCGTGTCGATCGCGTCTTTGATGGCAATCGGAACCCCAGCCAGCTTGCCGAGCTTTTCCCCTTTGGCCCGGCGTTCATCGAGGCGTTTGGCTTGTTCGAGCACACGCGTTTCCGAGGTGTGCACGAATGCACCGAGGTGCGAAGCGCTCGAGATTCGGGTCAGGGTCTGCTCCGCGATTTGCTCGGCGGATTCTGCCCCCTTGGATACGGCGTCGGCAATCTCCGAAATGGGTCGGTCGAGCATCGCTTTCATCCCTCGTCCACGAAGGCCGGAACGGCAAAACCGTCGTCATGAACCCGCGGACCTTGTGCCAAGGCAACCTGCGTGGAAAGGCTTTGGTGGACCACGTCCGCCATTCTTGGCATGGCTTTTACGGCGAGATGGTACGTCGGTTCCACGTTGGCCGTGTCGAGCTCTGCGAGCTGGCCGATGTATCCGAGAATGTTACCTAGAATCTCCCTGAAGTACGTCGACTTCGTCGGGTTCGAGGGAGAGCTTTGCCAGCTTTGCCACGTGCAAGACGGTTTCGCGTGTGATCGCCATCGGTCGTCCTTCGAGCGGTTCGCGACGGAGACTAGCAGAGTCTTTCCCAGGGCTCACGTTTCCGCTGCATCGGGAACGGGCCCAAGCAAAAGAGGAAATGCCGAAACACAAACGAGAAACGGGCAAAGGCGCGATGGTGTCGTTCCTTTGCCCGTATCCGGCCAATCGATGGCAAGCTTACCAGGGCTCGCGTCGCGTGAGCCGAAGTACCGGAGTTCTTCGGCTCGTCGGACTCAACCCTGGCTCATCTTCATGACTTCGGCAGCGAAGTCCTCGGTCTTCTTCTTCTCGACGCCTTCGCCGCGCTCGAAACGCACGAAACGCGTGAGCTCCACCTTCGTGCCTGCCTCAGCGGCAGCCGCGTCGAGCAGTTGCTGGATGCTCTTCTCGGTGTCGAGTACGCTCAGCTGCTCGAGCAGGCAGACTTCCTTCATCCACTTGGCAAGCTTGCCCTCGATGATCTTCGGGCGAGCCTTTTCGGGCTTGCCTTCCTCGACGAGCTGCGCGTCGTAGATTTCCGTTTGCTTGGCCTTGTCGTCAGCGGGAACCTCGGCCGTGTTGAGGAACAGCGGCGCCATTGCGGCCACCTGCATGGCCGTGTCCTCGACGAACTTGACGATCGCGGGATGCTTTGCAGCAGCTCCGTCGCCAAGCTTGACGGCAAGGAGAACGCCGATCTTGCCGCCCATGTGAACGTAGCTCGCAACGAGCCCGTCCGAAACCGTGAGCTTCGCCCAGCGACGCACGGTGATGTTCTCGCCGAGCTTGCCGACGAGAGCTTGGCGCACCTCTTCCACGGTGCCGCCACCAGCGGGGTAGGGCAGCGTCGACAGATCGGCGTCGGCTGGAGCGCCTTCGGCGAGTTTCACGATATTGCCGACGAAAGCCAGGAAGTCGTCATTGCGAGCGGCGAAGTCGGTCTGAATGTTGACCTCGACGATGATGCCGCTCTTCTGATCGGCTGCGACCTTTGCGGCCACTTGACCTTCGGAAGCGACGGCGCCCGCACGCTTGGCGCTCTTGGCGAGACCCTTCTTCAGGATGATCTCGACGGCCTTCTCCATGTCTCCGCCAGCTTCGACGAGCGCGCCACGGCAGTCGTTCAAACCAGCCTGGGTGCGGTCGCGGAGCTCCTTGACCTGCTGCATGTTGACCTGGGTCATGACTCTATTCCTCTGAATTCAAGTAGGGGGACTTGGCTCAGCCCGCGTTCTCGTTCTGTCGGCCGCGATAGAACACCTGAGCATCGGGGCCTTTGCCTTCACGCTGACCGTCGCGATTCTCGCGATTGGCTTCGTACTCACGGCGACGGGCGAGACCGTAGATGCAGGCGTCGCTGATGGCTGCCGTGATGAGCCGAATGCTGCGAATGGCGTCGTCGTTGCCCGGAATGACGTAGTCGATTTCGGTCGGGATCGCAGTTCGTATCGGTGATGGCAATCACCGGCACGTGCAGGCGGCGGGCTTCGCTCACCGCGATCTGCTCCTGCGCTGGGTCGATGATGAACACCGCCGAGGGGAGGGTCGCCATGCCCTTCATGCCACCGATGTACTTCTCGAGGCGGGCGCGTTCCTTCTCGAGGCGGATCGTCTCCTTCTTGGGGATCTGCTCGTAGGTGCCGTCCTCGCTCATGCGCTCGATGGAGCGAAGGCGCTCGAGGCCGCCCTTCATGGTGCGGAAGTTGGTCAGCGTGCCACCGAGCCATCGATTGGTGACGTGGTATTGGCTACCACGGGCGGCTTCCTCGCGGACGATCTCTGCCGCTTGACGCTTGGTGCCGACGTAGAGGATGTGGCCGCCACGGGCAACGACGTCGGAGACGAAGTCGAAGGCCTTCTTGAACAGCTGCACCGTCTGATCGAGATCGACGATGTGGATCCCGCTGCGAGCGCCGTAAATGTACGGGCGCATCTTGGGGTTCCATCGCTTCGTTTGGTGACCAAAGTGCACACCAGCTTCGAAGAGATCGCGCACCGTCAAGGGTTGTGCTGGGTCGCGCGGGGTGGTGCCTTCGGTGCCCATTTCGGGCGTTGCATCGGTCATTTTCGTTGGTCCTTTCGGTTTTGCCTCCGCCCCTCGTCGGATCAACCAAGCCAACGCGGCCTGGCACCGGATCCGAAACGATGAATTGGAGCGTGCGGTCTCCCCGCCAAACAGTGCGGGGGGCGGAGACTTACGCTACCGCGGCGGCGCTGTAAAGGCGGCCGAGAGGCCTGAATGCATCATCGCTGTTCTGACGCTCGGAACCACCATCATCGAGCGAACCCAAAACTGCACCAATCACTCCTGTGCCGACGCCCGATCGGCACGGTGGACGGCGGATCTCGTCGCCGCCTCTCGCGCCCAAGGATGGGTCTGAATTCGGCGGTTGCTCGACGAAAGCCCAGGGATGCCTGCCGCCAACGTCATCGAATGACCAATGGGCAAGACTGAGCTTTCCTCCAGTGCACTGAGCGTCAAGGCGTCGTGGTTGGGCCCGACGCGGACCCAGACGTCACGCCGTTCGAAGCATCGCTCTCGGGCTTGGGCAGCGGCGTCATCATGATGCGCATGAACGTCTTCTTGCCATTTAGGACGATTCGGCGCGTCACGTAACCCGGCCGAGCAATCTCGAGGATGGTCCGGGTGCCCTTCTTGACGTCGAAAACGAGCGGCCCCTCGACGACCTTTCCATAGAGGGCAACCTTGGAATCCGTGGGAACGACCTCCAGACGCACTTTGGTGACTTCGGGTTCGGCCGCATCAACCGCCTGAGCCGAGGTGTCGGGCGACGCCGAAGTCGTTGGTTCCGCCGCAGGACGCTCTGGCTCATGCGTGGGAGCGGGCGCCCCTTCCGGAGCCGCAGACATCTCAGCGACGGCAGGGCTGACCGAGGCTTGCCCGAGCGGCACAACCGCGTTTTCGGCGCCCTGATGCGCGGGCTGAACCGCAACGACTCCCCGATCCGGACGCTGCGCAACGCGAGCACGCTTGGCACCAGCGACACCCCAGATTGCGCCAACGACGAGGGCGGCCGCAGCGACGTACATCCAGAGTCTGGATTTCGGTTTCGAGGGGGGAAATCGGCCGCCACCACGGGGGCCATTGAGGTTTGGACCTCGGAGATCACGACTGTGGGGACCTTGAGCGCAGCCGGTTCCGCCGTCCGCGACGTCGCGTGCACGGCCGGTTCCGCCGTCCGCGCGGCTTCTTTTTCTGCGCTTGCGACCACTTCGTGTCCCGACTCGCGCGCCTCGACGGAAACATCCGCGGACGTCGCTAGGCTGCCCGAACTGGTCGTCCCGATCGCATCGACGGCGAGAGGGCCTCGCACGTTCGCCGCAGTCTGCGGGACGCTCGCGACATCTGCAGGGATTCTGCTGGAGCGGATCGCTGTCTTCGCTCGGTTCACGCTCGGCGCCGAGGTGGGCTCCCTCTGGCGGATGATTGGAAGACGACGGGGGCTGCGTGAATGAATCCTCCGCCGCACTGGAGCCACCCTCCTCTCGAGAGACGAGGGACGCCGGAGCCGTGACCGCAGCAACGTCGTTCGTGAACTCCGGCAGGGTATGCCGCGACACTTGCGGATCCGTAAGCACGAGGACCGGGCTGGTCGGGAGCGGTGACGCTGTTACGGGGGCTTGTGCTGCTGCACCGGGTGGCACGCTCGAGCGAGTCACGGGAACCGGTGGCTCGATGCCGATGAGAGTCGTCCGCGCTGACGCAGCCGAGGATTGACGCTGCGCTGCGGGGGGCGCGCTGGCGCGGTCCTTCGTGCCGTCTTTCGTGGAGGGAATGCGCGAGCTCTGAGCCCCCGAATGGGGCGCGTCCCGCTCAATTGCTGGAGCCGACGGTCGAGCCATCGGTGGCGCCTCGGAATGAGACGCGACGGACGCAGACGGCGCGTCCCAGTCGTTTTCGTCGGCAACGGGCGGCGGCGCGCTGGAGTACGTGCTGAGGGGACGGGGAGGAAGAGACGAAGTCTTGTCGAGCCGCGTCGTCGGAGTCTTCGAGACGCTCGTTGCCTTCGCCGCGGGTACGACCGACGTCTTCGGTGCGACGGAGGTCTTGGCTGAAGCGTTCGCCGAGGGAACGACTGACGTCTTTGGCGCAACCGATGCACCCGCCGACGATGCAGACGGAGACGTCGATGCCCGCGTGGGCGAGAGCATCGAAGAGGCGCGAGGGGCTCCGATGCCGCCCACCGCCGTCGCAGGCGGAGCAACGATTTCGATGTCCGGAACCTTCGCGGGCGCCAAGGCGGCTCGTGACAATTCCGGTGAGATGGCACCCGTCGCCTGACCTTGGCTCTCGCTCGTTTCGTCGCCCCAACCGTCGTCGAGCCCTTCCGCGAGCGCACTCGGGGCGATGCTGCGAGGCATCACGCTGAGCTTTCCGGTGGCTGGAGGCTGCTCCGATTTCGTCGTTGGCGGCTTCGACTGGGATGATTGGCTGTGGCCTTGCGACTCTGTCCCCATGGCGGGTAGGACTCCTAGTTAGGTGGTCGGTACCTCGGCCCGCAGCGCCGTCGCTACGGTGTGGCTTCAACCCTAAGTGTCATCATCCTGCGAAACAGGTCAGTGTCATAGACCTTTTGCGCCCACTTCGTCCTACTTCGCAGGGAACGGTAACAAAAACACCGGCCCGCAGTGGAAACTTCCGCGAGCGGGCGAATGCGCGGCATCGACGCCGCGGCGAAAAAGCACTGGCCCCGGCCTTCGAGTTCACTGGTCGGTGTCACCGACCTGGGTTTTCTGCGGTCTCACTTGCGGGGATCAACCCCTCATCCGTGAGGCGGTAATAGCGGCCACTCTTGACGCATACGAAGCAATTGCTTTCGTCCCCGTCACTCAACCGGTTCCCATCCTCGCTGACCCAACCGATTTGTCGCGCGGGGACACCGGCTACGAGCGCGTGCCCGCGAACGGCTTCGGTGACGACGGCGCCCGCTGCGACGAAGCAATGACTGCCGAGAACGACACCGGGAAGAATGGTCGCGTTCGCGCCGATGGTCACCCCGCGTTGGACCACCGTGGTTCTGAATTCCGAACGTCGGTTCACGTGCGCTCTCGGATTGACGACATTCGTAAACACAGCAGACGGACCGACGAATACGTCGTCAGCCAACACCACGCCGTCGTACAAACTCACGTTGTTCTGGATCCGACAGCGTTCACCTACGATGGCAGTGGCTGCGACATAGCCATTCTGTCCGATGCTCGAGTCACGTCCGATCCGCGCGCCGGAGCACACGTGACAGAAGTGCCAGATCTTGACGCCTTCGCCGAGGAAAGCGGGCTCATCGACGACTGCCGTCGGGTGGATGAAGACGTTCGGTGCGTTCATGTCTAGCTCTCGGGGCGGAAGGCGTTTAGCGCATCGATCACCCGAGATTGAGCCTCGAAAGTCATGCCCGCGTAAATGGGAATGCTAAGCACCTCGTTTGCGGCTCGCGATGCATTCGGCAAGGCATCGGAACGACTGACCTTTGCAAACAAGGGCTGCTCCGAAAGCAGCGCAGAATAGTAAATACGCGATTCGAGTCCCAAAGCCGAAAGATGTGCGCGCAGGGCATCGCGCCCCCGCGGAACTCGCAAGGTATAGAGTGACCAGGCCGACTCGCTCGAAGCATCCGGACCAACCGGTGGCACGAGAGCCGGATGGTTGGTGAGTGCGTCGTAATAACGTTCGGCGAGAACACGTCGCTTGCGACGCGACTCGTCGACATGCGCCAATTTGACGTCCAGAAGTGCCGCTTGAAGTGCGTCGAGGCGAAAATTGCCGCCCAATCGCTCATACTGTCCGCTCGCACCCACCCCGTGAGATCGGAACGCCCTGATGTCACGCGCCACTCGCTCGTCCTCGGTTACGACGAGCCCGCCATCTCCGAAGCCACCGAGTGGTTTCGTCGGAAAGAAGCTGTAAACTCCCGCTGACCCGAGGGTCCCTACTGCCCGATCCCGCGCGCGTGCGCCAAAGGACTGGCACGCATCCTCGACGAGCAAAATCCCCTCTTTTGCGCAGTATTCGGCAAGCTCCAAGACCTTGCCGGGATGACCGTAGAGGTGCACGGCGAGCACCACGCGCGTTCGCGCCGTGCGCATCCGTGCCGTACTCGCGGGACACAAACCAAAACTGTCCAGTTCGATGTCGGCGAAAACGGGTGTCGCGCCGCAACGTAGGATCGCCTCGGCGGTCGCCACGAAGGTGAGTGGCGACGTAATCACTTCGCAACCAGGACCTATCCCGAGCGCCAATAGGGCGAGGTAAAGCGCGTCGCTGCCGTTGGATACGCCCACGGCGTGACCGACCTTCAAATAGCGAGCCGCATGAGACTCGAAGTTTGCCACCTCAGGACCGAGGATGTACGAGTTCCCGTCGAGCACTCGCGAAAATGCTGCCAAGAGCGCAGGCTTCGACGCTTCGTGTTCTGGACGTAAATCGAACAGTCTGACTTCGGACAACACACTCATCCTTTGGCCTTGCGCTCTTGAACCAGACGCTTCGCGTCGATGCCGCTCGCCGTGAAGAAGTCGAATGCGAGCCCTTCGGTGTGATTGACCAGCTCCTGCGGTTGCCCAGCGGCAGCAAGCCGCCCCTTCGAAAGAACGTAGATGTGATCCGCCGTCTGCAAGGCGCCAGCCATATCGTGGGAAATGACGACGCTAGTGACGCCGAAGCGGTCGCGTGTCTCTGCAATCAGCTCATCGACGAGCCGCGACGAAAGGGGATCGAGTCCGCTCGTCGGTTCGTCGTACATGAGGACCTCGGGTTCGAGCATGAGCGCACGCGCCAAACCAACTCGCTTCTTCATGCCGCCCGAGAGCTCGCTCGGCATTCGGTCGCCGATATTTCCGAGGTTGAGTACGTCGAGCTTCTCGCGAACCCGCTCTCGGATCTCCTTCGTGGAAAGCTTGGTGTGCTCGCGCAACGGAAAGGCTACGTTCTCGAAGACGTTCATCGAATCGAGTAAGGCCGAGTATTGAAAGACCATGCCGAAGCGCTTGCGCTGTCGGTTGAGCTCGCGCGAACTCAGCTTCGATAGGTTCGTCCCGGACAGGTACACGGCACCCGAGGTGGGCGTGTCGAGCCCGACCAAGATCTTGAGCAGCGTCGTCTTACCCGCGCCGGAACCACCAATGATGACGACGATCTGGCTGCGCGCGATGCGCATGTCGATGTCTTTGAGAGCGTGGTAGTCCCCGAAGCTCTTGCAGAGCCGGTCGGTGGCCAGGTGGCAGTCCTCGATGGGGACCAGCTTTTCGGGGGACTCTCCCACGACGGGAAAATACACCGAACGGCCGCAAACGGTAGGGGACAACGCAGCAAAACTCGCGTCGGAAGGCCGGTCGTGGTCCTTCGTCTTGACAGGTTGCCAGCCTCGGGGCAATGGGGCGCCATGACGTCCGAGCACCTGTCAGCACTCCTTGCAGTCGCCAACGCCACCACCGACGCCGACGGATGGCAAAAGCCTGCCGAGGGGCGGACCTTCACCCTGCACCTGGCTCGAGGTGGAGCTCTGCTGAGCGTTTCGAGAATCTCCACCCTCAAGACCGACAAGGGACTCCTCTTTGCGAAGTCGACTCACGGCGAAGAATACGTCATCGCCCTCGAGGACGTATTCGCCGGATCCGTCGAAGGGCTGAAGGACGTATCGCGGAAGGCTGGGTTTGTCTGAGCCGACGCAACCGCGTTCGATTCGCGAATTCCGTGCCTGTGTCGAGGGGATGCTTCTTGGTGCCCTCCTGGGCGTCGCGCTGACGGTCAATTTCCTCGTCGATGCACTGCTCGACGATCGGATCAATGGCGTCAGCGCGCCGACCATTCACCGCTTCCTTGCAACCGAATTCCGAAACGAAGTCGTTCGAGCGGTTGTGCTCGTCTTGGCGTTGAGTGTCCTGCTCGGATCGGTGGTGGGCTTGCTGGTTGCACTTGCGGAGCGCTTGCGCGCACGCTGGCTGCAGCTACCCGAACCTGGAGCATGGACCAGGCGACTTCGAGCGACACTCGGTTGGTGTGCCATTGCTGTGCTCGTCTATTTCCACGACATGGCAGCCCGTCCCGCGCTCCATCAGTCGTTCTGGTTCGAACGCGGCGGGGTTCGTCGACTCATTCAGGTGACCGTCTCTGACGGCCTCGGAAGAGGCGGCGTGGTCTCGCTCGCCGTTGCGCTCGGAGCGTCCTATCTCGTCTGGGCACTTCGACGGCATCCCCAGCGCCGTCGCAAGCTGATTCAACTTTTGGGTGCTGGCGCTGCGGTCATCGTTTTATTGGGAGTCCTTGGCGCATCGAGGAGCGGCTGGCGCGGCCACGTCGCACGTGCCGCTTCGGCACAGAAGGCCCGTCCGAACGTGCTCGTCCTGGCCGCGGACTCGTTGCGCCCCGATCATATCGACGATGCGCGTGCGCCTCGCTTGACTGAACTCGAACGCCATTCCCTCGTGTTCGATCGGGCGCTCACACCGCTGGCACGCACGTTCCCGGCGTGGGTCAGCATCGCGACGGGAAAGTACCCCCATCACCACGGGATCCGTCACATGTTCCCGCGCTGGGAAACCCGGGAGCAAGTGTTCGACACCCTGGGCAAACGTTTCGCCGACGCCGGATATCGCACTTCCGTCGTGGGTGACTTTGCCGCGGACATCTTTCGCCGCATCGATCTGGGCTTCGAACACGTCCGCACCCCAACCTTTACGCTTCGTGAGTTGGTTCGAGAGCATCTGTTCAAGAACGATCCGTGGCTACTGGCTTTCCTACGCGGCGGCCTCGCGCGGTGGCTCGTCCCTCAAATCGTGGAAATGCACGAAGCGACCGATCCTTGGGCAGTGACGCAAGACGCCATCGACGAGATCGATCGGGCAGGGGACGAGCCGTTCTTCTTGACGGTGTTCTATTCGACCACGCATTTTCCTTACGCGACGCCCGGGCCGTATCACGCTCTGTTTCGCGCCAAGAGCTACGATGGTCCGTTCCGCTATGCCAAAGCCGACGACCTTACGGTTGGCGGCTCGCTTGCGGCTGCCGATGTCGACCAAATCCGAGCGCTCTTCGACGGTGCCGTTCGAGCGACGGATGACGCCATCGGTGTCCTACTCGACGACTTGAAGACTCGTGGACTCGCCGAGAACACCGTAATCGTCGTCACGGCAGATCATGGGGAACAACTCTACGAGCACGGGCGAACTCAGGGCCACGGCGATCACCTCTTCGGTGACGAGTCCCTGCGCGTCCCGCTCATTCTCCACGATCCGCGTCGCCCGAGCTCGAAGCGGTATCCAGGAACCGTTTCCCTCGTCGACATTGCGCCCACGCTCCTCGAGCTCTCCGGACTTCCCGCATTGTCGGCTGCGGACGGGCGCTCATTGGCCAGACTCCTCGATGGACAAACCGTGGAATCGGTTCCGATCTATTCGGAAACGGGGCTTTGGTTCACCGAACTGATCCCCGAAGTGCCACCGGACTTGCGTCTATTTTATCCGGATCTGACGCGGATTTCGGAGGTCGATCGTGTGCACGGAGATCAGATCGTGATTCGTAAGCGCTACGAAGCACTCGCCGTCGCCGCAAAGCACCGAATGGTCGAGTTCGGCGAGCACCGTCTCCTATATGCACCCACTCGCCGCGGTCCGCGTTACTTCCTTTTCGACCGTCGCGACGACCCCGGAATGGTTCGCGACGTTGCGGCCGAGCACCCAGAGATCGTCGCGAGTTTGAAAACGCTCCTGTTTCGATACGTAGACGTCGATCCGTTCGTCGAACGTCGCGGTGAGCAACTATGGCCAAGGTGAACGCAAAAGCTCTCGGAGGCGTCGCGCTCGGTGCGCTTGCAGCGTCCCTGTCGCTATTCGGCTCCTTACGCCTCGTTCTTGCAGAACGCGTTCGAGGGCTCGCCAGCACCATGCCGACCGCGACCGGCCCCGCTTCTCGAGGACTCGCCCCGACACTGCCCGGAACGATCAGACCGTCGGGTTCCCCTTCGGATCACGCGTCAGGCCGAGACGGGATCTATCTTCGCGTCACCGATGCGCTCGACCAGGCCCATTGGAGCGCGCCGCGATTGAGCGAGCCAAAGAGTCTAGGCGCACTCACGGAGCATTGGCGGCGGCACCGTACGCCATTCGCCGGACCGCGGGGGGATGCCGGCAAGTGGGTCCAGGCGATTGGGCTCGAACGCTCTCGACACAAGACGGCTCCCAAAGACGAGCTCGCGAAGGCCACGGGCGACGAAGCGGATCAAAAGAGCGAGCAATTTCGCCGGACGCAAACCTTTGGGCTCGCCGAAGGCAGCTTTGACGAGCGCGAGGCGATCGTCTTACCCCCTCCAGGTCGACTTCGCTTACCGGTGTCACTGCCCAAAGGAGCCCGACTGCGACTCGCTCCTGCGGTTCTCGGCGAGGGAAACGTACGGTTCGTCGTGAGCTTCCGCCCAACGGCGACGAATCGCAGCGTGGTTTTGTGGGAAGGAGACGAGGGAGGCCCCTCGAAACGCTGGGTCGACCGCGAGATCTCTCTCGACGCCGCGGTGGGCGCGGGGGAGCTCGAGTTTTCCACGGAGGCACGTACCGGCTCTGCTGCCGTAGCGCTACTCGGAAGCCCAAGCATTCTCGCACCGGGTGCGACGGAGCTGCCTTACAACGTCTTGTTCGTCATCGTCGACGCGATGCGTGGCGACGCCATCGCGGAATCCCACGATCCGGAGGACGACGCGCGGCGAGCGAGAGCGAAGTATCCGCCCCTGGACGCGTGGATTGCCCCCGTACCTGCGATTTCACCGAACCTCAATCAACTCGCTCGTCGGGGTGTCGTCTTTCAGAACGTCTGGTCCGCGGCGATGTGGACGCGCCCTGCAACCGTGGCCATGCTCTCGGGACGCCGAGCGAGCCACCTTGGCTTGAGCGTCCTCGATCTCGAGCTTTTCCCAGACGAGCGTCGACGCTTCTACGCAAGCGAGCCGCCCATGCTCCCCCGCTATTTTCGTACGGCAAGGGCGCATACTGCGGCAATCGTAAACAACATGTATCTGTGCGGCTCGGTTGGGGTAGGGGTGGACTACGCCTTCGAATCCCTGGTCGATCACCGCTATCAAGCGCTCGACACCCAAGCCATAACCGAAGACGCTTTGCGCTATCTCGATGCGCATCGCAACGAGCGCTTCCTCTTGCTGCTCAATTACGCGTCGCCGCACTCACCGTACGTCCCGCCTCCTTTACACTCGAAGGCCATCGAGAAGGGTAAGGGGCTTCCTGCGGATCCGACCGTGCGAAATTACCTTGCCGAGATCCACAAGGATGACGCGGCGATTGGGCAGGTTCTAGATAAACTGGCTGGATTGGGGCTCGACCGCGAGACTTTGGTCATCGTGACGGCAGATCACGGAGAGACGATGAGCGAAGCCCATGACGCCGTGGCCGTAGACGTCGCAAAGGGCGTTCCCTCCGGACGTTTCACTCACCTGTCCACCATGTGGGAAGAGGCAGCACGGGTCGGCCTCGTCATGGCACTGCCCACGCGCCTGCCCGCGGGATTTCGAGTCAAGGAACGCGTGCAGACCCTCGACTTGGTGCCCACCATTCTCGATCTCGAAGGGCTGACTTCAAAGGACCGATTCGACGGACGTTCCCTCTTGGGCACCCTTGCCGGGCAACCCCTCGAGGAGCGTCCAGTCATCGTCGAGGGGCGTGCGGCACGGTCAATCCACGTTGGGCGCTATCGCCTGATCGTTCGTGAACGCGTCGCACGACGCCTGAAGGTCGGAAAAACCGAGGTGGAGAAGCCCGTGGAGCTTTACGATCTCGAGCTCGATCCCGGCGAGCGCAAGGACGTCGCACGCGAACACCCCGACGTGGTGCGTCGGCTGCGAGACGAGTTGGAAAAGCGGCTCTCGAGCGAACGCGACGCAAGCAACCCCGTCGCAAACGTCGGTGAAAAAGCCACTTGGCACCTCCGTTTCGCGACGGGACAGGAGCACGGACACGTCGAGGTTGCGCTGTTCCTCCGCGGCGTGGATGAGAGCAGCACCAACCTTACGGCCTCATCCTCCGACCTGGATTCGCGCGCGATTCGTCGGGACGGGCACCGGGTACTCCTTTCGTTCGACGCAACGCCGTCTGGCTTCCATGACATCGACGTCGAATCCTCGTCACCAACGGCGAAGTTGGGGTGGGAGATCCGATTCGAAGGCAAGCCATGGCCGCGAGAATCGCTTCTACGCGGGACAACTCGGGCTCGCACTCCCCGATGCCGAGGGTGGTATTTCTGCCCAAACGTCACCAGAACTCTTGGAGAGCGCCACGCTTCCCCACGTCGCTCTCGGCACTGAATTTGGGCTATTCGTAACGCGGGAACCTCGTTCAGGGCCCGACGAGGTGGAAGCGAGCGCTGAAGCTCAGCTCGAGGCCGAGCAGGCGATGCAAGCTTGGGGATACGCGCGCAAGCCCACCAAAACGACCACCAAGTAGCGCCTTCGTTGCCCCCAGCGCGAGTCGGAAGCGCGCATCCGTTGGCGAACGCAAAAAAGGCCCGGAGACGATCCGGGCCTTTTTGCTCAGCAGGGTGAAGTCAGCGCTCGATTCAGAGCGGCTTCTTCACTGGCGGCTGCCATGCGCTCTCCGTGCGGAGCGCGCGGGCGCGAAGCAGCTCGCGCTCGGCATCGAACTCACGAGGGAGTTGGTCGTAGAACTGCTCGAAGTAGCGATCGAGATCGGCGGCCTCGTGCTTGAGCGTCTCCGGATCGATCGTCATGAGCGCTTGGAACTTCTCGGCGCTGTAATCGAGGCCAGTCCAGCTCAAGTCGTCGCGGGTCGGCACGAAGCCCAAGGGGCTCTCGACTGCCGTAGCGCGGCCGCGAACGCGATCGACGATCCACTTGAGAACGCGCATGTTGTCGCCGAAGCCCGGCCACATGAACTTGCCGTTGTCGTCCTTGCGGAACCAGTTCACGCGGAAGATGGCGGGCGGTGCTGCCACCTTGCGACCCACCTTCAGCCAGTGCGCCCAGTAACGCGCCATGTTGTATCCGCAGAAGGGAACCATGGCCATCGGATCGCGGCGGATGGCGGCTTGCTTGTCGGCCGCGGCGGTCGCCTCGGAACCCATCGTTGCAGCCATGAACACGCCGTGCGACCAGCTATTGCTCTGGAACACGAGCGGCATACCCTTGGACAGTCGACCACCGACGATGATGGCACTGATCGGCACGCCCGCGGGATCGTCCCAAGCCGGGTCGAACGACGGACACTGCTGCAGAGGAGCCGTGAACCGTGAATTCGGGTGAGCCGCGGGAGTACCGGTTGCGGGAGTCCAGTCGTTGCCCTTCCAGTCGATGAGGTGTGCTGGCGGGGTGTCCGTCAGACCCTCCCACCACACGTCACCATCATCCGTCAGCGCGACGTTGGTGAAGATGCAGTTGGCATTCAGCGACAACAAGGCGTTCGGGTTCGAGTTCATGCTCGTGCCCGGCGCAACGCCGAAGAAACCAGCTTCGGGGTTGATCGCGCGAAGCGTGCCGTCGGCTGCGGGCTTCAACCAAGCGATGTCGTCACCGATGGTCCAGATCTTCCAGCCGTCGAAGCTCTTCGGCGGCACCAGCATCGCGAAGTTCGTCTTGCCACAGGCACTCGGGAAGGCGGCAGCAACGTACGTGCGCTCACCGGTCGGAGACTCCACGCCCGTGATGAGCATGTGCTCAGCCAACCAGCCCTCGTCACGCGCCATGACGCTGGCGATGCGAAGCGCGAAGCACTTCTTGCCGAGGAGGGCGTTGCCACCGTAACCCGAACCAAAGGACCAGATCTCGCGGGTCTCGGGGAAGTGGACGATGTAGCGGTTATCGGGATTGCAAGGCCAGGTGACGTCTTTCTCACCCGCTGCGAGGGGCTTGCCAACCGAGTGGATGCAGGGAACGAACTTGCCGTCCGCGCCGAGCACGTCGAGCACCTTCTGGCCCATGCGGGTCATGATCCGCATGTTGACGGCGACGTACGGGGAGTCCGACAGCTCGACACCGATGTGGGCAATGCTCGAGCCGATTGGGCCCATGCTGAAGGGGATCACGTAGAGCGTACGGCCCTTCATGCAGCCGTCGAAGAGACCACTGAGCGTCTTTCGCATCTCGTCGGGATGCATCCAGTTGTTCGTGGGTCCCACGTCCTCTTTCTGCGGGGTGCAGATGAACGTGCGATCCTCGACGCGTGCAACATCGCGCACGTCCGAGCGGCAGTAGTAGCTGTTCGGGCGCTTCGCCGGATTCAGGCGCGTAAAGGTCCCAGCAGCGACCATTTCATTGCAGAGGCGGTCGTACTCTTCCTGGGATCCGTCGCACCAGTAGACCCGCTCGGGCTTGCAGAGCTTGGCGATGCTGTCGACCCACGCTCGAAGCTTCTCGTTGTTGGTCTTTCCGTTGCCGATGGTCTCCATGATAATCGCTTTCTCCAGAATCTGCCCGGAAGGGGCCCAAATCGTGGCGGCCTGATTTCAGCTCGAAGTCGTCGTCGGGGCTGTTGAAACCGCTGAGGGCAGTGGGCGGCTGACCTCTTGCTAGACGCATCACGATACTTCGGCAACAAGAAAATCTGAGCGCGACAATTCGGTTTTTTCGAAGTAATATCACGCAAATCTTGCATGGAATGGCTCAACTACAACCACCTCCTCTACTTCTGGGCCGTTGCGCGAGAAGGTAGTCTGGTGCGTGCTGCGGCGGAGCTTCGTCTCGCTCCGTCGACGCTCAGCGGCCAGATTCCGGACGCTCGAACGTCAATTGGGGGTTCGATTGCTGACGCGCTCGGGTCGAGGTCTCGTTTTGAGCGAACCAGGACGCGTTGTTTTCAAGTACTCCGACGACATTTTGCACTCGGTAGAGAACTCCAAGAAGCCCTACGTGGCCGGGTGGTCGGGCGAGCAGCAACAGTCGTGGTAGGCGTAGCCGACGTGCTTCCAAAGCTCGTCGCGCGACGTCTGCTCGAGCCGATGTTGCGCATGGCGCCGACGACACATCTCGTTTGTCGAGAGGACAAACCCGCACGTCTGCTCGCAGAGCTCGCATTGCACAACGTGGACTTCGTTCTTTCCGATTCGCCCGTGGGTCCGTCGGCTCCCGTGCGTGCCTTCAGCCATTTGCTCGGAGAATGTGGCGTGGCGTTATTTGGAGCCCCAAAACTCACCCGCCAGTATCGGAAGAACTTCCCGCGGTCCCTCGATGGCGCGCCCTTGCTACTTCCCGCGGAGAATACCGCTCTCCGACGGACCTTGGAGCTTTGGTTCGCCGAGCGCGGGATCAGGCCGCAGATCGTTGGAGAGTTCGAAGACAGCGCTCTCCTGAAGGTCTTCGGTCAGTCTGCATTTGGTTTGTTTCCCGCGCCAACGGTCATCAAGGACGAAGTGGTTCGGCAATATCAAGTTCGAGAGCTCGGTGTGCTCGAGGGCGTGCGTGAGCGCTATTACGCCATCTCGACACAACGTCGGCTCAAGGATCCTTCGATTTTGGCAATAACGGCGGAGGCGCGCGCGCGACTGTTCGGCGAATCCACCGTCACCAAACCCGTTGGTTGAGTTCGATGAACGTTCCACGCGTTTGCTCCATTTCAGTCGATCTCGACGGTTTGCGTTTCTACGAGCAAATCCACGGGCTGCCTCCTTCGAACTCCCGTTGCCCCGTCTCATTCGACCGCGATCGCTCGATTGTCGACATGGGCGCGTTCGCTCTCGCTCCCGCTCACCTGGTTCGTCGTGGGCGAAGATGCGAGTTCCGACGAAGTTCGCGTCGCGCCTTCGCGAACGCTCTCTGTCGGGAGACGAGCTCGGCAACCACACCGAACACCATCACTACGATCTGACACACCGCTCACGTTCCGAACAGTCGCTGGAGATTGCGCAAACCCAAGCAAGACTCGGGGACATCACCGGACAGTCGCAATTTGGCTTTCGTGCACCGGGTTATCGAATTACGCCGCCACTCGTCGAGCTCCTAAACGAACATCGTGTCTCGTACGATAGCTCGCTCTTTCCCTGTCCGCCTTACTACGCAGCCAAAGCACTCGTCCTTCTCACGCGTCGAATCACGGGAAGGCGCTCGCGTGCAGTTCTCGATCGCCCTAAAGTCCTCCTTGCTCCTCGAAGTCCACATCGCTTGAACGACGAGCTGAGACCGGCAGAACACGGCCTGCTCGAGCTCCCCATTTCGGTAACGCCAGGCCTAGGCGTTCCCTTCATCGGAACCACGCTTACTTTGGTCGGCGTTCGAGGAGCCAAGTTCCTTTCCTTCTCCCTGCGAAACGACAAAATTCGTCAATCTCGAGCTTCACGGGATTCGATGCCCTCGACGCAACGGATGGGCTCGAGCATCTCGTTGCGGCCCAACCCGGACTTCGCACGCCGGCAGACGTCAAACTTCGAGCATTGACGGTCGCGATTGCTGCCTTGCGCGAGCTCGGTTTTCGATTCGTTACGCTGCGAGAAGCGGCTGCACTCTGCGGAGAATGACGGGCGACCGACCACGAGGCGAATGCTTCGCGTCGTCGGCTCGATTTCCCGGGACGTTGCCGACGTGCGCACGAGCAGCGCAACGTCGACCTCTCGGCAACTTGAACGATGGTCGGCTGACGCTCGATATTGCGTAGCGAGGAAAGAAGACGAAAGAGGCCACAATCGCTTATATTGGGAGGTCCCACAATTCGTCGGGACTTCGAGGAGACTGCAATCATGACTAGATGGATGAAGAGTGTCGTATTGTCCTGTGCCGTCGCCACGAGCATAGCAATGGTGGCTCCCGCACACGCGGCGGACACGTACATCAAGTTCTCGGAATTCAAAGGTGACACGGCGATCAAGGGCCACGAAGGCGAGGTGACCGTCTTGTCTTGGAGTTGGGCAACGACACAATCGCGCGCGAGCGGAGGAGGAGGTGCCGGTAAGGTTCAGCTCACGGATCTCGTATTCACGAAGCAGATTGACAGCGCGAGCCCAAAGCTCATCGAGGCACTCACGACAGGTAAAACGCTCCGCGAGGTCGTCCTGTTCGTGGCTGCTCCGGGCGGCTCGAACGCGGCCGTGCTCCGCATCCGTCTCACGGACGTCTTCGTCACCTCCGTCAAGGCATCTGGAGCACTTGGCGCGAGTGGCCTACCCACGGAAGAGATCTCTTTGAACTTCGCAGGGATCGAGTATTCGGTAACACCACAGGACCGCTCGGGTAAGCCGGGCAACCCCGTTACCGTCAAGTATGACGCGAAGACCGGCAAGACTCAGTAGCTTGTCGGCACCATCGGCAGCATGGGGCGCTTGGGGGCGCCCTTTTCTCGCGTTGAATGCGTTTGCCTCGATGCACGCGCGTGGCATCCCGCAGCGACCTCACGAGATGTCGTAAGCGTCTTCGGCTCTCGGCTCCGAGCAACGACCTTCTACTCGGCAGACGTGCACACGAGGAGCCCCTCCACCCATGAGCCAGCTTCCTTACGCAGCTGAACGGCTTCAATGGTCGGTGTTGCAAATCCTGCCGCCCGAAGAGCGCGCTCGACGTAGTTGGAGCGGTGACTGTATCGACCATGCGGGTGAAGTCGATAGTCGGTCTCCGAGTCGCTGCCCGAATGTTCTAGCGTGGACACGAAGCGACCACCGTGCCTGAGCGCGGTACGAACGGCCGCGAAGATCGGCTCGAGACGTCCAAAATAGACGAGTGTATCCGCCGAAACCACGACATCGAATGCGTCGGGATGCAGCGCCAAGTACTCGCCCAATTCGGCTTCGACGAGTTCATCGTAGGTGCCACGAACGCGGGCCCGCTCAAGCATTTGCGCCGAAAGATCCACGCCAATGAGACGACCTGCGAGGGGACGCAGTGCCGAACCGCAGAGGCCAGTCCCGCAGCCTGCGTCCAGGATGATCCGTTCGGATCCGCCCTCGGAATCCAGAAGACGAGACAGAGCGGTCGTCACGAGCGCTGGCGCTCGATACTGCAGCCGTTCGAGGGATTGATCGAAGGTCGTTGCGTAGTCATCGAAGGTAGACCGAACGTACTCGTTCGAGGCGCGCTCGGGAACCTGCGTGGCCGTACAAGCGGCGTACATGTGCCGCGCAACCGGGTCTTCCGGATCCCGAGCGTGCCATTCGCCGTACAATCGCTTTGCCTCGTCGAGTCGCCCCGTAGCGTAGCAAAGCCCCGCCACGTACCGCAGGACGTGCGTATCCGTGGGGCACAGTTCGAGCGCGCGACGCAATATTGCCAAAGCCTCGGCGTAGTCGCCCAATATCGAGAGTGCCGAGCCGAGACTTCGCAGCGCTTCGGCGTGGTCCGGTACGAGCGTGAGGGCGGCGCGATAGTGCTGCACCGCGCCGTCGAGGTCCCCACGCGTTCGCAGGAGTGCGCCCAAGTTGTTGAGCGCGCCGGCATCCGTCGGTCGCAACCGAAGTACCGTTCTGTAGTCGGCCTCTGCGCGTTCGAACTCACCACACTGTCGATGGACGTTCCCTCGATTGTTGTAAAAATCGGCGTGGTCCGGCACGAGCGCAATCGCCTCGTCGAGGAACGCGAGTCCACGCTCGGTGTGCCCCAATTGGTGTTCTATCAGCCCGAGGAAGTGAAGCGCGTCCGCTTGTTTTGGCACCGTTGCGAGGATGCGGCGATAAATCGCTCGCGCGTCGACCACCTTGCCGCGCTGCTGGAGCTCTATCGCTTGCTGCAAAAACAACGGCACGTCTTGAAGACGGTAGGGCGCAAAGGGGTGATTGCGCTTGGTAGGTTTGGCTCGTTTGGGCATGAACCGGCTGACGACATTAGAGATCTTTGTGGCTCGAGTGCAAAGATCCTTTTGGGGGTAGGTGCCCCAGCTTACGACGGGAAGCTTCGTACGAGGGTCTGGTGGCTCGAGTGAATGACATCAATCCGCTTTGCAACGAAGATGAAACTCACCCCGCGTCGGGTGCGTACTCGCAATGGTGCATCCCGGTTCTGTCCGGGGGACGAGACGGAGGAGCAAGGAAATGATTGTATCAGGGTGGTTCCGAGCGACGTTGGCAATGGGTCTGTTCGTTGGCGCTACGGTCGTTGGCTGTTCGAGCGACGACAACTCGGATTCAAGCAGCAGCTTGGACTCGGTTGATTGCTCCACCGGAGAGATCCCTACCTTTTCGTCGCTGGATTTTTCCAAGTGCACGGGCTGTCATTCATCGACGCTTTCAGGGGCAGCGCGTGATGGCGCGCCAAGCGACATCAATTTCGACGTGTACGCGTCGGCCAAGACTCATGCGACCCACGCCGTCGGCGAACTCGACGAGGGGGCAATGCCTCCGTCATCACTTCCCAAGCCCAGTCAGGCCGTCGTCGACGCCATCGTGAAGTGGGCGGCTTGCGGCACGCCCGAATAGCTGAACAGGTCGTTACCAAGACGACCGGCAATGCTCGGCGGTTTCGACGAACCAAGTCTGGCCAGTCCGACACCGTGCTGGGATTTTCGGACTCGGCCAGAGACTCGTTTCGATGGGGGTGTCCCGAATCGCTTGCGAGGGACTCGACGGTCCGATTGTCGTCGTGTGCGCGACGGACACTTGGGTTAGCCTCGGCGCCCAATGAAACGAGAACGTCGTCCGCTGGGTCTCAGTTCGTTCGTAGCCGCTTCGAGATTTGCAGCGGGCCTCGTGCTAGCGGGCTGCTCCGTGCCCACGTCGACGCAGCCACCACAAAGTCATCCAACGAATCTGCCGCCAGGGATCGCCGCCCTTGGGAGGGTCGCCGCTCGCGATGGGGCTCTCGCTGAATATGCCTGGTCTGGATCGGGTGTTCGCGTTCACTTCCGGGGAACCGGTCTCGTCGCTCGTCTGAAGGACGACAACAACGAGCACCAGGTGGTCGTTGACGGCTCTCCAATCCGTAAGATCACGACGAAGGCAGGGCTCGACAGCTACGTTCTGATCGATGGGCTGAGGGCAGGGGAGCACGAGGCAGAGCTGTCCCGTCGCACCGAAGCCTCTTTTGGTCCGACGGTTCTCCTTGGGATCGACGTCATTGGCGGGGAACTCCTCGCTGCTCCGGCGTTCAAGCGCAGGTACCTGGAGGTCGTAGGAGATTCCATAAGCTGCGGTTATGGAAACGAAGGAGAGGGTCCAACCTGCAGTTTCAGCGCAGCCACGGAGAACCACTACCTGAGCTACGCGGCGGTCTTGGCCCGTGCTTTGGATGCCGATTTGTCGACGGTGGCTTGGTCGGGGCGAGGCGTCTTCAAGAATTACAACGGGGAACCGGGCGAAAAGCTAGGGACGCTTTACGATCGCATCTTGCCAGAAACCCCGACGAGCGTTCACCACGTCGAGCGCAGCGCGGACGCCGTCGTCGTGAATTTGGGCACCAACGATTTCAGCACCGATCCCGATCCGACCGAGGACGAGTTTGCGACGAGTTACGTCCAGCTGTTGCGCAAGATCCGCCAAAATCATCCCAAAGCGTTCATCTTGTGTACGATAGGTCCGATGTTGGGCGGCGAAGATCTCGACAAGGCAGCGCGCGCCATCGCTCGAGCCGTGACCGCTCGAAAAAGCGAAGGCGACATGCGACTCGAAAGCCACGTGCTCACGACGCGAAATGACAATCCCGGTTGTGACTATCACCCTGGAATAGAAACCCATCGCGCCATGGCAGAAGAGTTGAAGCGGGAGCTCGACAAGCATCTCCTCCGGTGAGCCAGAGGGCGGAGCATCGTTACGTTCGGTCCTCGCGCAGCCACGCTGTCGAGTTCGGAGCCACGCTGTCACGTTCGGTCCTCGCGCAGCCACGCGGTCCGTGGCGATGGGCCATCTTGGGGGCGAAAGTACGGTCCCTTGCCACGCGGGCCATCCCGCGGTACGGCGCAAGGGCACCATGACGACAGACCCCCTCCGCATTGGCCCCTTCGAGTTCAAAAGCCGCCTGTTCGTGGGAACGGGCAAGTACAAGGACGTCGAGCAGACCCGCGCGGCGCTGGACGAATCGGGCGCCGAGGTCGTCACCGTCGCACTTCGCCGCATCGATTCTGAAGGACCGCGGCGAGGGCAGCATGATGAAGCTCGTGACGAGCGGTCGATATACCATCCTGCCGAACACCGCGGGTTGCTACAGCGCAGACGAGGCCGTCCGCACCCTTCGCCTCGCGCGCGAGCTCGGGATAGCGAGCGTGGTCAAGCTGGAAGTGATTGGCGATCCGCAGACGCTCTATCCCGACAACGAGCAAACGATCGAAGCTGCGAAGATCCTCGTCAAGGACGGGTTCGTCGTGCTCCCGTACTGCATGGACGATCCGATCGTCTGCAGGAAGCTGCAGGACATCGGTTGTGCGGCAGTCATGCCACTTGCCGCACCGATTGGTTCGGGCCTCGGGATCCGTAACCCCTACAATCTTCGGATTATCCTCGAGCAAGCGAAGGTACCGGTGATCGTGGACGCGGGCGTTGGCACCGCAAGTGATGCCGCTGTCGCCATGGAACTCGGCTGCGATGGCGTCCTGATGAATACCGCGATCGCACTCGCGAAGGATCCCATCCTCATGGCTGGGGCGATGCGAGACGCCGTGAGTTGCGGTCGACGCGCCTTCCTCGCTGGAAGAATGCCGCGCAAGCTCTACGCGAGCGCATCGAGCCCCGTGGACGGTCTCATCCAGTGACGGACGCGTCGAATGCCGCGCCGGAAAAGCACGGGCAACGCACTTGGCTTCTCCGTACGTCGTTGCTCGTCCTATACTCGGTGGCAGTACTTTACTTCGGCACCTCGCGTAACGGCGTAGTCACGTCGGACAACGTGCTGACCTCGGACAAGATGCTCCACGGGCTCGTCTTCGGCGGCCTCGGGGTGCTGACTTATCGCGCCAGTGCTGCTGCGCTTCCCCAACGCACTCGGCGATTCCACGCCGGTTTGGGCATCCTCTGGGCAGCTGCACTCGGGGGGCTACTCGAAGGCATCCAAGCGACGCTGAGCTATCGTTCGGCGGAGTTCCTCGACTTCGTTGCCGATCTCGTCGGCGCCGCGGTGCTCGTTGCGATCGCGACGGCCCTACGGGCGGAGCGCTCCTTGCCGTCGGGGACATCTTAACTCGTGCCGTCGCCAGGAGGGATGGTGGACGGTGCGACTCGCCTGCAGCCGGTCGCGCCGCGACTCGTCGTCATGACGAACGTCGCATCGGTCGGTCGTGACGCCCTGTTGCGCAGGCTGAACGCCTGCTGCGCCGCGGCGAGACCGGGAACCGTTCTCGTCGTCTTGCGCGATCCAGAGCTACCGATTCGGGACCGGGTGACCCTCGGCCGCGAATTACGTCGGCTGACGACGGACACGGGACAGCGCTTTTCCGTGCGAGACCGGCTCGACATCGCCGAACTTCTCGACGCGGATGGCGTTCACTTGGCGGAATCGAGCATCGATGGCGAAAGGATCCGTCGGCGAGTGGCGAGGCCATGGCTGCTCAGTCGGGCGTGGCACTCCCTCGACACGGCGCCGCCACGCGACGTCGATTTCGTGCTCTTGAGTCCCGTTTGCGCGACGAGAAAAACCAGATCTGCCATTGGGCTCGAGGCTTTGGCTCTATTTTCGGCGACCCATCCCGCTGCCCGAGTTTGTGCACTGGGCGGTGTGGATGCATCCAACGCGGCGAGTTGCTTGCAGCACGGAGCAGCGGCGGTGGCGGTCATGGGTGCCGTTCTCGACGTCGAGGATTGCTCGCCCCTGCTCGAGTCACTCGAGATCCGACGAAACACGTAGGGACGGTTCAACAGTCGCCGCGAGTCCCGATGCGCGTCGAAACCGCGGAGCGTCGAGCAGCGCTCGAGGTCGGCACGGTGTTCCCACTCAAAGTGGTCGATCCAAGTACACTTTCCACCCTGTTTCTGTTTTTGCCGCATTCCAAATGCGAGAAAGCGCCGACCCCGAGGAGCGACGCTTTCGAAAAATCGCGTGAATCGACGATTACTTGGGAGCAACCTGCCCCGAGGGCATGCAGACCTGACCAAGCTGAAGGTTGCACGCCCACCCGGACTGACAGTCGTTGTTCGAGCCGCAGGGGAACTGGCACTTGCCGGCAGCGACGTTGCACTTGGCGCCGATGCACTCAGCATCCGTCTTGCAGGGCGTGGCCAAAGGAGAAGGCGCGGGCGACGCAGCTGCGGCAGGCTGAGCAGCCGCCGGCTGTTGCGCGGCGGGTTGTTGGGCTACCGGCTGTTGGGCTACCGGCTGTTGCTGCTGGGGATATTGCTGCTGCGGATACTGCTGCTGGGGATATTGCTGCTGCGGGTACTGCTGCTGCTGCATTGCCTGATTAGCAGGCGGTGTCTCGTCCTCCTTCTTGCATCCCGTAAGTGCGAGAGCAGTGAAGGTAACGATGACCGCAAAGCTCGTGAGTCTGTCTCTCATTGGTAGACCTCGTGGCCTACAACGCTAGGTGAGGCACGCCTTGGCCGTCAACCATCGAAACGCCGTAGCAGAGAAATCTGGGAAAATTCCAAGCCTGAGGGAACACTACTGCCAGACGTCCGGAGGCGACACCCGTGGAGATGGGGTGCTATGGTCCACCACCTGTCCGATGGTGGTGCACGTGGACATGGATGGGGTACTCGGACCTGCGCTCTCGGAGCGCATCGCCGAAGATCTGAGTTCGGCATTGCGACGGCGCCCCGGGGAGGAAGGCCGCCTTTGCGGCGCACTTTACGCCTTGATTCCGTGGAGTCCTCGGCTGAGTGATGCTGCCGTCGCAGCGCTCGACGTCTTGGTTCGTCGCAAGTCCTTCGAGCGGCCGCTCTACGGCGGTCTCTTGCGTTGCCTCGTCGAGCTTGGCGATCCTCACGCGGCGAAGCTCCTGCGTCGTGCCTTGGACGAACCCGGTGGAGGCGGCCTTTCGACGATCGTCGCAGCTGCACTTTGTCCCGAGCCAGCACTGGGTGAAGCCCTCGTCCGACTTCTGCAATCGCGCTCGACGACGTTGGCCTTCGCTGCGGAACTCGCGCGCGCCGCGAGGGGTGAGTCGGAGGGCGCGGCCCTGCGCACGCTGGCGCCGCGGATCAAGGAGAGCGCCAGGATCGAGTTGTTCACCCAGGTCATTTTGCCATTGTCGCGCGCGAAGCGAGCCCTGCCAGGATACCCTGCCGCAGCGGCGGTCTTTCGAGACACGGAGCGACACTTGGGCCGTTGGCTTTGTCTGGCCGAAGTGGCCTTGGCGTCTGGGGACGGAACGGTGCTCGCCGAAGCTCGAAGGCGCGCCGAAAGCGGCGCTGCTGGAGCGCGCGCGGCGTGGGAACTGCTTGCGTGGGCGCTCGATTCGGGCGAGCGGAACTGCGAGGTTCGTCCCACCGTCGAGCTCATGGCTCGGCTCAGTGATCGTCCCAGCGCCGAGCGTGAGCTCTCGTTCCTATTTCGCATGGCGGCGCGTCGCCAGCCCACCGCTAAAACCATGTTGGAGAACTTGGTCAAAGACGCGACCTATGACAGTGCGCCAAAGATCCGCGCGGTGGCGCATCTGATCCGTGACTACGGTCATTCCGAACTGAAAAAAGTGCTCGTCGGCGTGGCCAAAGGCGCCAAGCGTGAACCGTTGCGCGGCTTGGCCCTGGCCGCGTTGTACGACCTCGAACGATCGCAACTCGACGGTTTGACGCTCGATCTCAATCGAAGTCGTTCGGTGCAAACGGCCATCTGGAGTGCGCTGGTGCGCCTGGAACTCGTCCAGCCTTCGATATCGGAGCTTCTCTCGGAGGTGAGATATCGCCGCATTCAATTGGGGTGGCCCGACTAGCCGTTTATCGACGAATTCTATGGCCGATTAGCCGGAATCGCATCATCGAACGAGCATTGACCGACATTTCCTGCGCCCGTTCGGGTGCGAGTGCCTCTGCCACTGCGGGATGAACGCTTTACGACGAGGCCACCCGTCTTGCAGAATGCCGGGCCATGTCGGCTACGAAAAGACCATCCTCCCGCAAGAGCGACACTTCGACGCCGAAAGCCGGTCAAGCCGAAGCGCGCGCGACGAAGCCGAAGCGCTCGGGAGCGAAGAAGAAGGCCGAGCCGACAAGTAGCGAGACAAGCAGCGAGACAACGAAGAAAGCCTCCGCGCTGTCGACCGCGCCGTCCGATGAGCGCACGACTTTCGACCCCACTCCCGACAACGCGACGGATATCGCGTCCTCCGCGAATGGCGGAGATCCGACGTCACTCAGCGGATTCGAACCCGTTGCGCCCCCGTCGACGCGGCCACCGCAGATCGTGGCGAACGAAGCTGGCGATGACAAACCCGCTGACGCGGACGTACCGGCGACGACCTCCGCCACCTCCACACTCACGTCCGAATCGCGGTCGACAAAGCCTTCGGGAGATCCTCCCGTCGAACCGCGCGCGTCCTCCGACGGAGCTACTGCGAAAGTGCCACCAACTACGGAGCCCGGACGTCTGCCGCAGAGCGAATTCAGGCCTCTCCATTCCAGAGATTCTCGTCCGCCGCTGCCATCCTCGAGGATCCTCAGGGGACCTTCTGCGGCGCATCCATCCCCCAACATCGAACGCACGCGTGCACACCGACAGACCCATGCCGTGGATTTGCCCGTCAATCGCGAGAGCCTCAAGCAGAGCGTCCTCGCACATGTCGAGTACACGCGAGGAAAGGACGAAAACACGGCAACGCCCTTCGACTACTTCTGGTCGACGGCGTGCACCGTGCGCGATCGCCTCATCGATCGCTCGAAACGAACGCAGCGGAACAACGCGAATCGCGAACCGCGGCAAGTCTACTATTTGTCCCTCGAATATCTCCTCGGCAGATCCCTCGAAGACTCCTTGGTCAACCTCGGGCTCCACGCTGCGATGCAAGAAGCCTTGCAAGATCTCGGGTTCGATCTCTCGACCATCGCCCAACAGGAGCCGGACATCAGCCTCGGAAACGGTGGGCTCGGTCGCTTCGCGGCGTGCCTGCTCGAGTCGACGGCAACCCTTGCCGTCGCCGTCACTGGGTATGGGATTCGATACCAGTACGGGAGTTTCGAACAGCAGCTGAAGAACCATCGACAAGTCGAACGGCTAGACAACTGGTTGCGTTGCGGTTCGCCATGGGAAATCCAGCGCCCCGAGACGCGTTACCTCGTCAATTTCGGCGGACGCGTCGAGGCGCAGACGGACGGCAGTGGTCGACAGGTTTTTCGATGGGTCGATACCGAACAGGTCTGGGCCGTCGCGAGTGACTTCCTCGTGCCCGGTTTCGGCAACGACGTCGTGAATACCCTTCGCCTCTGGTCGGCCCAAGCCACCAAAGATCTGCATGCCGAGTGCGCCAATCTCGAAGACTACTTCGAGGCGCTCGACGTGAAGGCGCGCGCCGAAACCCTGTCTCGCGTGCTCTACCCGCCAAAAGGACAAGGGACGGGGCCACTCTTCCGACTGAGACAGGAGTACTTCTTCGTCTCCGCGACGCTACAAGATGCCCTCCGTCGCCACATGGAGACGCACAGTTCGCTCGCGACGCTTCCAGACGCCGCCGTCTTTCACGTCAACGACACGGCGCCTGGACTTGCAATTGCCGAGCTCATGCGTCTGTTGCTCGACGAGTACGGTTTCGGTTGGGATGAAGCGTGGGGGATTACGCAGCGTTGCTTTGCGTACACCAACCACACGGCTCGCGTCGACGCACTCGAGACCTGGCGAGTCACTTGGCTCGAGACCCTCCTACCGCGTCAGCTCCGAATCCTCTACGAGATCAATCGTCGGTTTCTCGAGGACGTTCGCGCGCGCTTCCCAGGGGACGAGGCGCGCGTGGCTAGAATGAGTCTCTTCTCGGAGTTCCCGGAGAAACGACTGCGCGTGGCGCATCTCTGCATCATCGGCTCCGCGGTGATCAACGGCGTAACCGAGCTTCACGGACGCATCCTCCGCGACTCCATCTTCCGCGACTTCGCCGAGCTCTTCCCTCAGCGCTTCACGCACGTCACCAATGGCGTCACCCTGCGTCGATGGCTCCTCAAGAGCAATCCAGCGCTCTCGGAGCTGATTTGCGGACAAATTGGTGACAAGTGGATCACCGAGCCACACCAGTTGCGCAAGCTGCAGCCCCTATCGGCGGACGCGCAGTTTCGCGAGGCATTTCGTCGAGTGAAGCGAGCGAACAAGGAGCGCCTGTCGGACGCGCTGCGGGACGTCTATGGAATCAAGCTGGATCCCACGGGCATACTTGACGTTCAGGTGAAGCGAATCCACGACTATAAACGCCAGCTCCTGAATCTGCTCCACGTGGTCTCCCTGTACCTCAACTATCGCGCGACGGGGGCTCCTACCGGCACGCCCAAGCGAACGTTCCTGTTCGCAGGCAAGGCGTCACCCGGAGATGGCCGAGCGAACGCCGTCATCGAGCTCATCGCCGCAGTGGGGCGGCCATTGAGCAGGACCCGAGGACTCGCGACTTGCTCGCGCTCGTCTTCGTGCCGAACTACACCGTGTCCCTCGCGGAGTTGATTGTGCCCGCGGCGGACGTCTCGGAGCAGATCGCTTTGGCGGGAACGGAAGCGTCGGGCACGGGGTGTATGAAGCTCGCACTCAACGGGGCCCTCACCGTGGGAACCCCAGGGGGAGCCAATTTGGAGCTCTCCGAGGCGGTTGGGCAGAAGAACCTATTTCTCTTCGGCCTCACGGTCTCGGAGGTCGAAGGAACCTTGCGTCGCGGATACGACCCGCAGCGTATTTATTCTACGTCAGCGGAAATCCGCTCGGCGGTCGACGCAATCGCGCGCGGGGCCTTTTCACCGGCCGAACCGAGCCGTTTTGCTCCACTGATGGATTCTCTCTTGTTCGAGGATCGATTTCTGGTGCTAGCGGATTTCGTCAGTTATCGAGATTGTCACCGAAAAGTCCTGCAAGTCTGGGCTGATCCGGACGAGTGGACCCGGCGAAGCATCATGAACGTCTGCAACTTTGGCAGGTTTGCGAGCGATGAGGTCGTCCGCAACTATGCACGTGAATTATGGAAGGTGACCGCGTGAGTTCCAGGCTCCGCGTCTCCCTCGTTGGGGTGGGGCGTTGGGGCTATTATCTTGCGAAGACCCTCGCTGAACTCGAAGGCTGCGAGTTGGTCACGCTCTGTGACTCGAATCTTCAGCGCGCCGAGCCGAAATTGCGTCGGACCTGAATGTCCCGCGGGTGACCGAGCACTTCGAAGACTTGCTCAATCCCGGCACGGACGCCGTGGTGATTGCCACCCCGCCGGAGACCCACGCCAGGCTCGCGCGCCTGGCGGTGCAGGCGGACAAGCATGTCTTCGTCGAGAAACCCCTGGCGACGTCACTCGCCGAAGGACTCGAACTCGAGCATCTCGCCATGGCTCGGGGCAAGCTGCTCATGGCTGGCCACTTGCTTCGATTCCACGGCGGGGTCAACTGCTTGCGCCGCCTGATCGAGACAGGGGAGCTCGGGCAACTCGAGATTTCGCTCTCCCGGAGACTCGGGTGGCGAGCGGCGGATCGCTGCGGACCTTGGTGGTCTCTGGCGCCGCATGATCTCTCGGTGCTCCGTGGCTGCCTCGGAACGGAACCGATCCGAATTGCCGCAGCGGCAGCGCTCGAGTCACCACCTTCGTGGAACCCCATGCGCGCTTTCCTGGGCGGCTCGACCTCCCAGAGACCCGTTCGCAGCCCCATTCGCGTCACGGCAGCATGCGAGTTCGGTGGCGGCATTCGATCGCTCATCGATGTCGGGCTGCTCGATCAAAGCAAGATGCGCCAAGTCGTCGTGATTGGTCGCCGCGCGATGGCGCGTTTCGATGATGGAGTAGGGGGTGGCGTCTCGATCAAGAACACGCCTCGGAGCATCACCTGGCCCGACGTGCCAACGAGCAGCGCACCTTTCAGCATCGACGAGGCCAATCGAATCGTGCATTCCGTCGAAGAGCTCGGTCACCGTGGCGATCCCTGGACGCTCGTGGAATCCGACTGGCCCCTTCCGCTGGCCCTCGAAATGGCACGTTTCGTCGAAGCCTGCGGGGATTCGAAGCTTGCACGAATCGAAATGGAAGACGCGCTCGCAATCTTGCGTGCACTCGAGGCGGGAGCGCGCTCCATGCGCGATGGAAGCCGCTGCGTGCGGGTTCCCTCCAAATCCAAGTCGCCCGACAGTGGGCGCGATACTCCGTCCGCCCCGGAGTGGTGACAGCGAGCTCATTTCCCGGGGATCATCTCCGCAACCCCCCAGCAGAGGGGTGTCGGTCCGTCGTGACGACACCCCTGCGCGGGAACGCCGAGGCGACGCCTCTAGTCTGAGCTGACGGCCTTTTGCGCGCGTTCCGCCAGAAAGGCGCGACGCTTCGCTAGTGCCATTTCGAGGGTGTAGCGATTGCGCAGGAAGCCGTCGAATTCAGCTGCTGCAACGGGAGGACTGAAGAGGTAGCCCTGAAACTCGTCGCAGCTCAGAATCGCGCAAAAAGACCAGCTGCTCCTCGGTCTCGACGCCTTCTGCGATGGCGCCCAGGCCGAAGATTGTGCGCAAGAACGAGGATGGTCGAGGTGACGAGAGAGTCATGCGCACTTCCTGCATACCCGCATGATGAACGAGCGATCGATCTTGAGCTTGTCGAGGGGAAGGCGGGTCAGATGAGTTGAGGGAGGAATAACCGGTGCCGAAGTCGTCCATCAGCGTTTGGACGCCGAGACTCTTCAGTTGCTCGAGGACCTTCACCGCAGCCGCTGGATCGTCCGCCGCAGTGCTCTCCGTGAGTTCGACCTTGAGAGCACGCGGTTCGATTGCCCGTTTCTTGATCACTCGCTCGACGCTCTCGACGAAGTGACGGTCGCGGAACTGCCGCGCCGAGACATTGACGGCGACGCTCAGGTGTTCGAAGCCCGCGCGGTGCCACGCCACGATTTGACGACTCGCATCGCGTATCACTTTGAGCCCAAGGGGCACGATTGAAACCGCTGTCCTCGGCAGCCGGAATGAACTCGAGTGGAGAAGACGACTCCGCGCGTCGGATGACGCCAGCGCACGAGGGGCTTCGGCGCCGGTGATTTCCCCGCTGTGACGGATACGATGGGTTGGAAATACGGACAAAACTTCGTCGGTTTCGAGCGCACGCCGCAACTCGACGCCGAGCTTGGTGCGCTGAATCGACTTCTCGTGAAGGGTCGGATCGAAAATCCAACAGGACTCCGTCGGGTTCTGCTTCGCGAGACTCATTGCCGTTTCGGCGTCTCGAAGCAACTCCTCGGGCCGCCGGTAGTGAGGAGCGCTGGAAGCGATCCCGATACTCACCGACAGCACCAGTTCGTTCGAGTCGATGACGATGGGCTTACGGATATGCTCGAGCACGCGTTCCGCTATGATCCGAGCGTCCGCAGGGTGGTTCGAAATCCTCGACCAGAACAGCGAATTCGTCACGATTGAGGTGACCAATCTGGCCAACGGCATCTACCTGGCGAACGGCGGCGTTCAGGCGTCTCGAAATCTCGAGAATGACCTAATCCCCGACTGACATCCCATACGTGTCGTTGATGACCTTGAAGCGGTCGATATCGATGAATAGGAGCGCGAAATGGACCGGTTTGGGCGCACGGAGCGAGCGTGCAATGGCGAGCCGTGTACGCTCCAACAAGAGGGCCCTGGTTTGTAGCCCCGTGATCGGATCGCTGAGCCTTCGGGTCGTCGCGTCACGACCCACGGCCAAAAAGTACTTGAGCTCGCCGGCTTGGGAGCGCAGCGGAAGTACGGACAGCTCGTCGTAGTAGAGCTCACCCGAAGCGTTGCGGTTGACGAATTCGCCGCGATAGACGTTACCAGAGGAGAGCTGTTGACGGATTTCCGCGAGGCGCTCTGCATCGATCCGTCCATCCCCGAAATCTCATAGATCCGTTTGCCGACCGCCTGCTCACGCGAGATCCCCGAAACCGTCTCGAAGGCTCGATTGACGTAAAGCACGTGGTTTTCGTGGTCCGTCAATACAACATGGTCGGCCACGTATTCGAGCAAGCTCTCGTGCAGATGGACGACTTTGGGCTCCAAGCTCGAAGTAGAAAGGTGAAAACGTTGGGAGTCGCGGTTGGAGGTGGCGTCGATGTCCATTCCTTCCAACTGAGTCACCCTGCCGTCCTCGTCCCGTCGCGCCCAGAACCGCCACTCGACATCGAGGGTGCGACCAGCGCGCGTCACCATTGGTAGTCGTTCGGCCAATGGAACATCGCTCGACAACACACGCTCGAGGAAGTGGGGCCAAGTCGTCTTGCGAATGTCTGGGGGAAAGAACTTCGCTGCGAAGTCGACGCGGCGGATCTCCTCCGCATCGAAGCCCAGAGCCTCTCGCAGCCGCCGCGTCATGGTCGCGACGCGTCCACTCGGCGTCAATACGAGGTAATACACCGGCAACTCGTCGAGCCATTCCTGGCACGGCACGAAGGACGGATCGGTGGAGCGATTCAGAGAATGCGTGATGTCTCGGGATACGTCTCATTCTCACCAGAATTGAAGGGTTCCCGTACGTCTGGGTGGCGGTGAAGCTCGCTGTCCTACGTGTCCCGACAGCATGAATCACACTCGCCTCCTGGGACCACAACGGCATTCGCGTCGAGAAGCCGCACCACCTGGGGCAAATTTACACACGTCAGACGAGAAACGGGGCTCCCTGTCGGGGGCCCCGTTCATCGATCGTCGACGGTCGACGCTCAGTTGCCGGTCAGAAGCTTGAACTCGATGCGTCGATTTCGCTCGCGACCCGCCGCGGTTGCGTTGCTGTCGACGGGTTCGTCGGGGCCTGCACCGCGCGTTTCGACGCGGCTCGCGTCAATCCCTTGATCCACGAGGTACGTCTTGACGGACTCCGCTCGATCCTTCGAGAGCTGTACGTTTTTCTCGCGGGTGCCGGTGTTGTCCGTGTGTCCCGAGATCGAGATCCGCAATTGGGGGAACTCCTTCAACACCGCCGCAGCCTTGTCGAGCGTCGGCTTCGACGTCGGACGGATCGTGGCCTTGTTGTGATCGAAGGTGATGCCCTGAATGACGCCGGTAAACTGCTTGATCTTCTCGGGGATCACGTCGGGACAGCCGTCGGTATCCTCGAAGCCGTTCTTGTTTTCGGCCTCCTTCGGGCACTTGTCGTTCGGATCGACGATGCCGTCGCCGTCCGTGTCCTTCGGTGCGGGGCAACCCGTGGGCGCTTCACCCTTTTCCTTCGGACACTGGTCGTCCTTGTCGAGAATGCCGTCGCCATCGGCATCCGGCGGACAGCCATCGGGAGCGACACCAGCAACGTCGATGCACTTGTCCGTGTCGTCCAAGATCCCGTCTTTGTCCGTGTCCGGCACTGGGCAGCCGTCACGGCCCTGTCCGGGTTGATTCGGGCAACGATCAACGCGGTCGACGAGTCCATCGCCGTCCGTGTCTTCGGGAAGGCAAGGGGCCGCGGGAGCCACCTTCGTCGGTCGACCCAAGGTGAGGCTCACGCCGAGAAGGAGCTCAGGGCTGTGGGTGAGAGAGCCGTCGGAAGCGTTGTTCTTCTGAGTCAGGTTGTCGCGAATGTCCAAGCGAACCAAAACGTCGTCGGTCAAGTAGACCTTGCCGCCGCCACCGAAGTGGAAGAGTGGGTCGCTATCGGCGCCGATTTGATTGCTGACGTTGCCCATGCGACCGAACCCGATCAATGCAAAGGGCGTGATGCGCCAAAGGGGGAGCTGACCGAGCAGATGCGCACGCATCGCCCAGGGATAGCTTTGTACGCCGTCATCGGTGGACGAGGTGCCAACCGCCGCTTCAGCCTCGACACCCGCGTACTTGATGGGAAGCCAGGCGCCACGAACGAAGAGCTCCGCTGCGCTGTCGATCCCCTGATGGGGCAGTCGCTCGAGTTGCAGATTGTGATTCGACGACGGAAAGAGAAGCCCCAAACCCGCTCCGAGCTCGAACATACCGTCGACGGGAAGATGCTGAGACAGCCAACCGCCCTTCGACGCCGGTGCAGCAGCGCCAGCACCTGTGGTGCTCGTCGAACTGGTCGTCGCGGCGTTCGCACCGGTGGCGTCGCCGCTCGCGGTGGACGAAGCACTGGAGTCGGTGCCCGAGTCCGATCCGAAAGAGAGTTGCGCGCTCGCGCCAGCAGACGGTGCGGCCTTCGTCTCTGCTCCATCCGCGGGTTTCGGCGCAGCGGTTTGCGCCAAGAGACTGCCACTGGCCGTCATGAGTGCGATAAGTGCGCCATAGCGCAAGGTCATCTTCGACATATCCTCTCCTCGAGCTCTCCTAAAGCTTCCGTATAGGGGCTTCCCCCAAACTTGCGCCCCATCCTAGTTGCGCCGCGCGAGCAACGGAAGTGGACTTCGACGCATAACGCTCGGTGACGGCAACCTACGTTACAGTGTCGCTGATCTGACTGCGCTCTGTGGTCTGGCGAAACGGACTCGTTTGCACGACGAACAGACCAACCGAAAGGCCGCTCGAGATCGAATTTGCGAAGAACATCGCGGTGGCTTCGCACCAGCGGTGCGTCACTTAAGGCTCGCGCCATCGCGCCCGTTTCGTCCGTAGCTGCGCGGAATGCTCGTTGCAATCTTCCGCCCACTCAAGAAGAATGCGTTCGATCCGGACCTATTCCGGGAGGGACTAATGATTCGTCACTTCAGTGCCTTCAGTACATGCCTATTGGGATTCGTCGCTACTGGTTTGGTCGCGTGTGGCGACGGAGAAAAGGCGGAGCTTCCAATCTCCGCTGCGGGGGGCACGAATGGCGGAGAATCCTCTACGGAACAGGGCGGCAGCACCACCACCGTCCAGGGTGGCGGTGGCAACACGTCGACGATCCCGACTGCCGGCGGCTCCACGGCGGGCGGAACGACGGGCTCGGGCACTGAGACTGGCGGCGCCACATCGGGTGGAACGTCGGCGGGTGGCACGAGTGCTGGCGGGACGGGTGCGGGGGGTTCGAATGTTGGGGGCACGGGAGCCGGTGGAACCTCGTCGGTAGTGATCGTGCCTTGCACGGCGACGTTCGTATTACCCGTCGACGGCACCAATCTCACTGACGATGACGACGTTCAGCGGCGATTCCTGCCAGAACGGTTTCGACTACGACGTCGTTGTAGCGACGGATGCTCCCGACGGCGCTTCGGCAATTCTGACCCTCAATGGATCGACGGTCGCAACGACGACCGTCAAATCCGCAGTGGCTAGGTTTACGGCAGTTTCGCTGGGAAATGCTGGAACGAAGACTCTGTTGGTCGCCATCGGTGACGGCGCGGGTGCGTGCGCCACGTCGCCCGCCACTGTGACCATCGAATGTATCGGTGTGCCCAACTGCAACGTGACTGCACCCACCTTCGATCCATCTGCTCGCGTCGCTCTCAACGGCGTTTCCTTGGCCAACGGCGGTGACCGCGTAAGCTCAGACGGTTCCGTGTACCAAACCAAGCTACAGGTGAGCACGACCGTCGAGAACGGACAGCCCGTTTCGCTTTCCGTGGATGGTGGCGCACCACTCTATTCCGTGGCGCTCAACGGAACCGCGACGTTCAACGGTGTGACACTGGTGCCCGACGGATTGCACAGCGTGGTTGGCACGTGCGTCGCGAGAAGCGGAGTCAACGGGGGTGTCTTCTGCGTTGCCCCTCAACGTCGACTCGGTGGGACCGGTTCTCAACCTCTCGAAGGGAACGGGAACGAGCGGGCAATCACTCTCGGCACTCCAGGATGGAGATCACTTCGCGCCAGGTGACGACGCAGACCCGTTCACGGCAGGGCTGCAGCTCAAGCTCTGCGGCGGGACGACTTCCGCGGATGCGGTCGACCTTCCTGCGTCGGTCGGCACCAACCAGAACAACTTCTGCGTCGCTCTCGGCGGCAACAACCCGAGTTGCGCACCGGTGACGTCGAGCAACTCGGGCAGCGCTTGTGTGAACTTGACTTGCCCCGGCGGAGGGCAATTCAGTCTTGCTTTCACATTGAAGGATTCTGCACAGAACCCGACGTCCATGGTGAAAACGGGGTTGACCTGCGCCGCGAGCAATCCAACCGTGGCATTCGTCAATCCGCTCGCGGATACAGCTCCGTATAGCGACATATCGAAGAGAATCCTCGCGGCAAACAATCTCACCGCAACCCGACGTGACAAGGACGGCAATACGCCTGGAGCGCAATACGATGTGACGGCGTGCACCAGCGCCCCGGTGGGCAGCACGGCTGTTCTTCGAGTAGGTCGCAAAGGCGAGACGCTCAACCAGGTGAAGTCTCAAGCGGTGACGAACGACACCAGCAATCTCTGCAAGGGAGCCTATCCGAGCGTTGTGACGTTCACGGATGTGACGATCCCGGAATCTCTGACGGACGCGTCGTTCCAATTGAGTCGTCCGTCGGAACTCGAAGTGACCGTGACGGACTTGAATCGCGGAAGTACGTCGGAAGTCGCCGACATCTGGGTGGACTCGACAAGTCCGAATCTTACCCTGAACCTACCGGCTGGACTCTGTGGCTCTTACACCGCCAGTGCCACTGACGTGACGAAGGACCTCACCTTCGGCACCCCAATCGCGTCGGTTGCCAATCCGATCAATCTGCAGGTTACTAACCCGGATTCCACGCAATCCCTGTATCAGGGAACCACTCTGACGTTCTCCCAGTCCAAGATTACGGGCGTCGTGTTCAAAGTCGGGACGAGCACGCTGACCGCTTCCGTCACGGAGCCCAGCGGCAACAGCGGTGCCCTCGCCGGAACGTGTTCCGTGGAGGTCGGAAGCAATCCACCACCCACCGTAAGCTGGTCGGCACCCGTAGCCGCAAGTCTTCTCACGGCTCCAGCCAACGGCACCGCTGGCGCCATTGCCGACGCAGACACGGGAACTCCCGGTTGGCAGGGCACATTGCGAGTCTGCACCGATCTTGCTGCGTCGGCTCGCGCTGGCGTGTTCGTGCAGTTCTCTGCCAATGGAACGAACGTCGGCGCCCCTGTGGCGCTCGACACGTCCACCGGCTGCGCGACGCTCAGCTCGGCTACGATCCCCGAAGGAGCAGCTGTGTCGCTCCGAGCGACAACGAGCGGAGGCGTCAACACAGCGGGCTCATCCACCATCAACGTTCCGGTGGACGTCACGATCCCCAGCGCACCCTCGAGCCTCGCGTCGAGCATCAAGAATCGCCGTGCCACGACCTTTGGACTGACCTGGACGGCAGCAGCTGACGGGACTGGCACCGCGAGCGACTACCAAGTTCGCGTTTCCAAGTCGATTATCGATGACCTCACCAAGTTCGACGTGGCCGAAGACGTCCCCTACGGTGGAACCCCGGGGGCGGCAGGCGCTACCGACTCGATCGACGTTGGCAACCGCCGCATCGAGAACGACTACTACTTCGCCGTGCGCGCAGTGGATAGCGTCGGCAACGTCAGTCCGATCGTCAACACGACGACGCCAGCCCGCGCCACCTTCCTCGTCACCAATCTCGCGCCACAGGTCCAAAATAAGCGCTTCGGCGGCGTGATGACCGGAACTGCCGATCTCAATGGAGACACCTTCTACGACTTGGTGGTGGCCCACTCCGCGGGGAACGAGGTCGATATCTTCTTCGGCTCGGCGAACGGACTCCCAACGACTCCGTCGGTAGTGATCCAGAGCTCCTTCAATCAGTTCGGTACGGGGCTCGCCAACATCGGTGACGTAAACAAAAGTGGACGAACCGATCTGGCCATAGGTTCGCCGTCGGACGGCGACGGAAAGGTCTTCGTCTTCTACGGAAGAGCCACTTGGCCGACGACACTCACCGAATCAGCGGCAGATGTCACCATCGTCCCAGACGTGACTGCTGATCCCAAGTTCGCCGGCAGCACTCTTGGTGTGTATGTTGCCGGACTTGGGGACTACAATCGTGATGGGGTAGACGACTTCGCCATTGGAGGTCCCGGCTACAGCTCGTCCAGAGGACAAGTCACCATCGTTTACGGAAAATCGGGCGGTCTCTCCACGGTGATTCAATTGCCGTCGGCCCACGGCACTGCCGCTTCACAGATCGTCGGTGATTCCGCATTCAATGGCAAGTTTGGCCAGAGCATGGTCGGATTGGGGCAGTTCTACGGCGCCTCTCTGGGCAGTGCGATGGTCGTGTCCGCTTACGCGTACAACACGAACGTGGGACGGCTCTATACGTTCCGCGGCACTGCAGGGACGCCCGCATCGATAGCCCTGTCCAGCGCACTCCAAACCGTCGACGGCCTCACGTCTGCATCACATGGGCTTGGCCGGTTTGACAGCGCTGGGCGACGTCGGTCCCGGCGGCAAGCTGGCATTGGCATTTCGATGACCAATCTCACCGCCCCCTATCGCGCCGACATTCGCTCGGGGGTTGACGGCGAAGGTCCGCTCTCGAGGCTACTGACGTTGGGCTCGTCGGAAAGCATGACCGGCGTGGGTCGCTTCGCGAGAGTGCTCGTGGGCGGCGGAACATCCGGTAGTGCAGCGACGTTCTCCTTCATTGGAAGCAGCCGATCCGATGTCGTCGTGAGCGTCCGACCGGCGACTGGAGCACCACGCATCTACATCGTCGACGGTGACAAGCTCACCTTCGGCACGACGACGACTGTGGAATCCCTCGCGAGACGTCGTCTACCCAGTTGCGGATTGGGTGGAGTTTTCTCGGATGGTCACAGCCCTTCGGGACGTCAATGGCGACGGCTACGGCGACATTGCTCTCGGTGAGACGGATTATACCGGCACCGCAAGCACCGGCCGCGTCCGTGTGCTCTACTGAGGACGTGCCACTCGAACAAGAAACGCGAATCGCCATCAGCAGCTCGGAGGTCATGTTGGCCGAGCTGCATGGCGAGGCCATCCTGCTGCATGCGGATTCTGGACTTTATTACAGTCTGAATGCGGTGGGCCTGGCCGTTTGGAAGTGTGCGGCGGCCGCCAGAGAAGAACACACCGTCGCGCATCTCATCGGCGTGATCGTCGCCGAGTTCGAGGTAGAACGAGAAGTCGCGCAGCGCGACGTGGAGGCATTCTTAGTCGACTTGGAAAAGCGCAAGTTCGTGATATTCCTCCCACCGCAATCGTAGTCGCCGCGACGCACGATGGCCCTGATCGAATTCTGCGGAGTTGTCTCGGACCGTTCAGAGGCCCGAGTCGCATTCGAATCGAGTTGCCATCGCCGGCGCCTTCCCCAGGATGCGAATAGGTTTGCCGACAAAACGTTCATCTGCACCTGGCACAGTATCGGACGTGATGCGTCCGGACCCGTCGGTACGGCGGAGTCGCGTGAGCCATACGTCGTGGTTGACGGTTGGCTCAGGCTCAAACCGGGGTCCGTCGACGAAGAACGACGAGAGGCGGGAGACGACGACGCAAGCCTCGTCAGGAGGGCCTACGAGCGCTGGGACATCGAATTTGCCGATCGCATCGAGGGAGAGTTCGCCGTAGTCGTATGGGACGCACGAAAACGCGTGCTCATGCTGGTTCGTGACGCGGCGGGAGTGCGGCCGCTGCACTGGGCCCCTTTGACCGGCGGGGGATCTTGTGTTCGGAAGTACCGTGTCTTCCGTGCTGATGCATCCGGCGATCTCCCATCGCCTGTCGGAACGCGCAGTGGTGGCTTTTCTTACTGGAGGCAGTCGACCCAATGATCGCTCTTTCTTCGAAGAGATCCGTCGAGTTCCTCGCGCGGCTGCTGTGATCTGGAAGGATGGCGAGCTGAGGATTCGTCAGCTCTTATCTCCTGATACGAGTAACGGAGACCATTCGACAGAAGAAGAGATGGTCCAAAGGTATCGAGCGACACTCGAAAGCGAAGTGACCGCGCGTATCGCTTCTCGAGAGTGCGCGGCAATGCTGAGTGGAGGACTCGATTCGGCGAGCGTCGTTTCTTTGGCTGCAAACCGCGGGGCCACGGTGCTGGCCATCCTTGGCGACACGCAAGACGAAGCGGCCACACGCGATCTGAGAGCCGCCGAAGCAGTGCTTCGGCGTTTTCACCTCGATCACGAGCGCGTGCCCATCCCAGGAAACGTGTCCTTGATGGAATGGGCATCCCACGTCGATGACCCAACCCCAATTCCATGGCTCGGGTTGACTTCAGCATGCGCAATGACGGCCCTTGCGCGCGGGCGTTCCACGATTCTGACGGGCATCTTCGGGGACGTGGCGGGCGGAGGCGCGCTTTGCCTCTATGAATACCTCGCGGCGCAACGCCAACGTGGTCTGACCTTTGGGCCCGGCCGGGGCTGGGCGGAGGCGACTCGCGCTCGGATAGATTCAGGGCCTGGTTGCGACTCTTTTTTAGGAGCCACGATCCCGGGGTTCGCCCCGTTGGTCCGACGGGTCCGCTCAAGAAATCCAGCCCAATCCCCGGCGCACGAGTTTCTACGGCACGAGATTCCGGCAGCGCTTCCGACAACCTGCCGAACACGTGCGACGCCCCTACGACGGCACTGCCGCCTGGTTTCTCGTCGAAGTCGAAAGGCTCCGGGATTTCGGCAGATTGGAGAGTTCCAAGTCATGTCCGCGGTGGAGAGGCGACTTGGATGTGAGTTCCGACACCCGCTTGCGGCAGATTCCGTTGTGAACCTGAGCGCAGAAAATTCCATGGGCCCTCCGATATTCGCAAGGCAAAACGCGAGTCTTGCTGCGTCGAAGTCTCGGGGACATCCTTCCCCCGGAAGTGGCCGCCCGGACGGACAAGTCCTTTTTCGATGACGTGAACTCCAAGACTTACCTGGCCATTTTGGAGAATTGGCGCCCCGATTCGAACTCAGACATCTGGGCCTTTGCCGACAAAAAACGGTTCGAGGCGTTCAGCGCACGCGCTTGTGTGGACAAAACTCGCGTTCGGGCAGCCTTTCGGCTTGCGGCTTTGGGAACATGGATGAACCATTTCGACTTGGGCTGCATCGTATAGTGGAGAGCAAGGAGACCCCCGAATGAGTGAAGTGAAGTCCACCTCGACGACGGAAGGCGGTTCGTCGACGAGCGTGCGTAGACCGTATGAGCCCCCAACATTGACTCTGTTAGGGACGCTCCGCGGAAATGACGCTCGGAGAGGGAGGCGGTTCCGACGACGGTCCCGGCAACGGAGGCAACAGCTTCTAAAGGTCGGGGCGGTGGCAACGCGACAACAAGGCAACACCAACCTCTTGAGAGACGGTTCTTGGGAAGTTGACCTGGTAGAGGGTGTCCGAGCAATCGCCACCCCAAGCGGTGCTGAGCTCGCTGTGGACTGTGAGCTCAGCGACGCAAGGCGCAGGGAGCTTCAAGAAGGACCGTTGCGAGCGCTCAATTGTCTGGTCTCGGGTGGTGCCGCCCTTCACGGTTCTGCGGTGGGCATTGATGGTTTGGGGATCGCTTTCCTTGGCTTCACTGGCCAGGGTAAGTCCACGCTGACGTCGGAATTCGTCAGGCGTGGAGCATCGCTCGTTTCGGACGGGTTGGTTTGTGTCGACGCGAACGGTCTGCTGCAGATCGGCCAGCAACGAATCAAGATGCGAGAGCCGGGTATGCGTATTCATGGCTTCGAGCCCGAAGCGCATGAGCCCGTTCACGAGCTATCCGACAAACGTGTCATCTATCCCGACGCGACGACGAACGGGCATTCGCCACCGCTCCAGCTCAAATATGCCTTCATTCTAGAGGTAGGTACCGAAGCCGAGCTCAAGCCACTGAGGCCGTCCGAGCGAATCAAGCTGCTGGTGCTTCATAGCTATCTCGTTAGGGCACTTCCGACATCGCTCCAAGCCATGATCCTCGATCGCGCTGCGACTTTGGCGCAACGATGTGACGTCGTACGGCTAGTTCGTTCCGACCGCACCGAGGAGCTGCCAGATCTGTTCCAGCTCGTCAGAACGCACCTTCGAAGTCGTCGGAGCGGTCAGGATCTGGACTTCAACGCCTGACCGAGGCGTCGCAATCCTCTCAAGACGAAGTCGGCAGGACGAACCAAGCGGCGGAGTTTCGGCGAGGCCGTCGGACCACCATAGATTTTATCGAGATTGCTCTCCGGCAAGAGGAATGCAGCCGTGAACACCTCATTGAGAACGGCGACAAATCCGACCTCATCCAGCATTTGCCTATACCTCGAAAGGATGACCCTCGCGCGGTATCCCTCGTCGAGAGACGTCAGCACGAAATGGCGCAAAAGGCGGGATTCATCCGTGTTCCGGTCCCAAAGCATTCGATGCTGCCCAGTTCTCAGTGCCTCTGTTAGCGGAACCATCGCTTCGAGTTCTTGCCGGGACACACTTCGTCCAATGGCAGACAAAACGGCGGCATGCTGCGCGACTCCGTGGTCGAACCCGAGATCGACGAGATCGGCAACCATCCTGAATGGATTGTAGGTTTGCGGCTCGAATCCGTGTTGTGCGATTCCGTGAGCAATCAAGTGGGCAAACAAAAGGTCGTCCTTGGGTAAGAACGTCCAGCTCGAATTGGAATCGAACGGCTCGATGAGATCTGCAGCTCGCAACTCCTCCAATTCCGCGTATGCGGTGTTCCCGTTGATATGGACGTACGGAATATGTACGTGAATCTCGAGGGCGACGCCACTTTGATCCCTGAGCACGACGGGTTGATGTTTCACCGTTCTCAAACGGAGCCGCGAGAACCCCTGCCGTTCGAGCGCCGAGGCCAACGCATCGACATCACGTGGCCCGACGAGCACGTCCAAATCACACGCTCGACGACTGACGACCGTAACCTTTCCTTTTGCCTCCAGTGCTGCAAACTTGAGGAGCACAATTGGCGTCCCGCGCTCTTCCGCAACGCACCTGATCCGATGTCGCGCGTTGGTTTGCGCTAGTCCAGCTGCCATTTGGCGCTTCGCTTGGCGTTCCCAAGATTCGGCAGTGGTCTCTCCCAACTCCCGCGCCAGTTGCGCGAGGGGCAGGCGAGACACGATCCGTGTACGAAGGGCGAGACGATTCGCTGCGTGCTCTCGAGCCGTCTCGATTTCCGGTAGACACCTGGCCTCCACCGGCCCAAACGCTCGCATCAACGCCCAATCGACCCCAGGGGGGATCGGAAGCATTGGAGGATTGAAACGGATGCCTTCGCGCACGTCTCCGACTATTAGCATCATTCTCTTGAGGATTGGCGGAGGAAGGGAGGAAGCTTACGTCGAGGCTCGTGGTAGGTGTGCCTGGTCGATTTTCCACTTCCTTAGGAGTACGAGACAATGAAACTGGTTATTGGCGGTTGGCTTTGCTTGGTCGTTGGGTTGGTCGTCGCTTGCAGTTCTTCGGACGACACCGGAGGAGATGGCTCGCAAACGCCGAGCGGAACGATTGCGCTCGGCGAGGCATGTCGCTCCAATACCGATTGCGCTAGCGTCGACGGCCGGGTCGTGAAGTGTCGATGCACGGACGCGAAGGATGTCCCCGTCTGCGTTGCGCTGCAAAAGGCTGGAGAGCCCTGTCCAATCACGGGCAATTTCCAGAAGGAGTGTGAGCCTGGTGCAGTCTGCTCGGGTTCGTTGAACGGCGACGAAACGGTCTGCGTCAAGCAGGCCAATCAGGGGGAGCTCTGCGCGGGAGAGCTCAGCGCCGAGTGCTCCTGGGGCTACAGCTGCGTCGACGGCACATGCAAACGAGGAGAGGGCACCCTCGGCGTGGAGTGCTTCCTCGATGCCGACTGCATCGAGTCCCTGCGCTGCACCAAGGACAGGACCTGCGCGCCTCGCATCGCGATTGGCGAGAGTTGCGCCGACCAATGGTCCTCCGACTCACAATGCGTCGAGGGCGCGTGGTGCGATCTCGATACGAAGAAGTGCACGGCGCTTGCCGAGGACGGCCGGGACTGCGTTTTCGACCAGGGATGCAAATCCGGCGAATGCTCCTTCGGGATCTGCGGGAACGCTGGCCGCATTCCCGACGACACCGTTTATAAGTGCGGCTTCTGAGAGAATGGCGGTTATGCAAGACCGAGTGGTCTTTCGATGACTTCGCTCGCCATTTCATTGCGCGCAATTGTCGGGAGTACAGGGTGAACGCCTTACGTGCCACCACCCACCCGAGGATTCGACGGCATCGAACTGCTGGAAGACATTCCTCGGTCCGCATGGAAATGCCAAAGTGAGTGCGTTGAGCAACGGGACGCCTTCCGTTCCGGGCGCACAAGTGGCCGCTTTGGCTCTCTCCTCACCGCGGAACTCTTCGAATGTTGAGACCTATCTTCTTCATCACGCTCATCTGTTCGGGAGTATGCGCCCTCGTCGCTTGCAGCAGCGATGGCTCGCGTTCCGGCAAGGTGACGGCCTTCGAAGGAACGACATCGGGACTCGAATTCCAGCCGAGCAGGGGACTCTTCGACGGCCCCGTCGATGTTACCGTGCGGCATGCGACCGCCACGACGGTTCGATACACCTTGGACAGTAGCGATCCGCGCAACTCGACAACGGCGCTCTCGGCCTCTCTGCCCCTCGTCATTCACGTCGATCCGGCATCGGACGACCTTCCTCAGCGCGCTCCCGCCGTCATCGTTCGAGCGACGATCGGTGGAACCGATGCCCTCCCGAGCAGTGTCGTGACTCACAGCTATGTCTTTCCGGAACAGATGGTGCCCATGTCACCGCATGGCGAAAGACCAGGTCCGAACTGGCCTGCGCCCGGCGGCGGAGAGAATGGGCAAGCCATCGATTACGGCATGGATCCTCGCATCACCTCTGCTGCGGAGTACTCCGCGGAGTTCGATGCAGGGCTACGCGCGATTCCGACGCTCTCCCTCGTCACCGAGCTCTCGAACCTCTTCGAGCCAAGCCAAGGCATTTACGTCAACGCGAGCAACGACGGCGCGGAGTGGGAGCGATGGGGCTCGATTCGAGCTACTGAATCCCGACGGAAGCCCGGGGTTTCAGGCCAATACGGGCATTCGGATCCGTGGTGGATACAGTCGAAGGGCGCAGAATCCGAAACATGCTTTTCGCCTCTTCTTTCGAGGCGAACACGGCACGAAAAAGCTCACCTACGCGCTCTTCGGCTCGGAGGGCGCGTCCGAATTCGACAAGATCGATCTGCGCACGGCACAGAACTACTCCTGGTCGGGAGATAGCGGAACCGGCGAACAGATGACGATGACGAGAGACGTCTTTTCACGCGATCTGCAGGGAGCTCTCGGTCGTCCTTACACGCGCAGTCGCGCCTATCACCTCTATCTCGACGGGGTATATTGGGGGATCTACCAAACCGAAGAGCGCCCGGAAGCGCGGTACGCAGAGACCTATTTCGGCGGAGACACTTCGGATTACGACGTCATCAAGCCGGAACGTTCGGATTCGACGGGCGAGGTGATTGCAACGGACGGAACGCTCGACACCTGGAACGCCCTTTGGTCCCTCAGCCAGGCTGGGTTCGCGGACGATGCGGCGTTCTATCGCATCGAAGGAAAGGATGCCTCGGGTCGTCGCGATGCTTCCTTACCCGTGTACGTGGACGTAGATAATCTCGTCGACTACATGTTGGTGATCTATTTTACGGCCAACTTCGATGGTCCAGCGAGCAAGTGGTTCAAAAATAACCAGGCCAACAACTTTTATGCGATCCGCAATCATGTGTCGGTAGACCGCGGCTTCGTCTTTTTGACGCACGACAGTGAGCATTCGCTTCACGCCCGACCCATTACCATCACGTCCGGTGTCGACGAAAATCGAGTCAGTATCGGCGAAGCGGGTGGAGCAACGGACGGTAACGGTCGCCCCTCGGAGGCCTATCGAATGACCGTGAGCGACGTCCGGCAGTTCAACCCGCAATGGCTCCATTTCAGGCTCACGGAGAACGCCCGCTACCGCGAACGCTTTGCCCGGAGGGCCCACGAGCTCCTCGAGGCCGGCGGCGCGTTTTCCCGAGATAAAATGGTCGAGGTGCACCGCCGTCGCGTCGACGAAATCGACCAGGCCATCGTCGTAGAATCCGCCAGATGGGGTGACGCGCAATCACCATCACGACCACGAACGAAACGAGAACACTTCGAACCAGCCGTCCAACTCGTGGAGGGCGAGTTCCTCACGAAACGTGGAGCCATTCTCATCGAACAATTGCGCGAAGCGGGGCTGTATTGAACGAGCGAGACGAGACTGAGCGAACGATCCGCATTCGGATTGAATGCCTGACCCTTGACGGGCGGACGTTGAGCGCCCAACCCTCCCCAGACGAGTTCTTTAGCCCCTTCGATGATGGTGAAGCACCTTGCTTGGACGAGCTCATCTGGGAAAAGAATCACGCGATTGACTATCTGGACGTGCCGCCTGATGCCGTGGTTCAGACGATGCTAGTCGTTGATTGTGAGCGCACGAGAGAGCGCATCCTCGATGTCGAGCAATTCTGGAACAAAGGCACCTGTCGCACGTTATTCCGAAGAGCCACGATAAACGATCGTGAAGTACATTCGTTGAGGATCGTCGAAATTGCGGCGGCCGACGGAACTCACTTCCTTCGGTTTGGTTCCGATTCGACCTTGCCTTCAGGCTTACTGAGCCACGATCTCGTAACGCCAACTGAAGAGGTCGTGGGGCTATTTCCGTGAAGATTACAGCTGACCTTCAAGCGAGGCTACCGGTAGCCTTCGTCGGCCCAGAAACTCCTGTCGAGGCTACCGGTAGCCGAAAATCCGCCTCTAGAGCTCGTTTGCTGGCTACCGCTGGCCAGAAATCGATGAGTTAGCTCGATGTGTGTTCTGCCGGTAGGGGAATTAATCCCAACACTCACGCTCACGAGGCTACCGGTAGACAGTTTAGGACGCGTGACCTTCGATTGAGGCTACCGGTAGGGGGAATTCGGACGTCGGGGCTTCGCGGAAGGCTACCGGTAGGGGGATTCGGAGTTCGGAGCTTCGCGGAAGGCTACCGGTAGCCTTTTCGGCCCATTGTGATGAGCTTGCCGTCGAGCACGGGAAGCCATCTCTTCCAGTTCGAGCCGAGAGCCCGATCCGCCGCAATCTAGTAATTTGGCGAAACGCCGGCAAAGTTGAGCGGTCATGACCCACGACCTTCCAAATTGCTCGCAAGATAAAGCCACGAGCTTCGTGCCGAAGCAACCATTTAATGAATGGCGTTTGGCGTGGAGTCAAGGCGTTACGAAGTGCTTCGGCATCGCGCGAACCGGTCTCCTTGCGGCGGCGAGAGGGACACCAGGAATCGAGCACTCATCTTCGCCGCAGTTACGGTGGGATGCGCGTTTATGCAGGCACCGCCGGCGAGATACCGGAGGCATCCTGCTCGACGAGACTCGGAACGCCTGAAGCCATGGTTTCGTGCCCGCGTGCTGAGCGCGCGACTTCGGCCAATTCGAGCGCGTTGTGCACTGCATCCCGAAGGACGGAAGGTTTGAACGGCTTCAGGATGAACGGTGGCCAGTCCGCAGGTCGCGGGGACGGCACGATGCTCGCTTCCTCCCAGGCGGACATCAAAACGGCAGGTAAACCAGGACGAAGCTGCTGGAGCGTTCGTATCAGTTGGTACCCGGTTCCACTCGGTAGGTCGAAGTCCGTAAGGAGCAAATCGATGTCGGCCAAACCGTTCGAACCAACGTGATCCAAAGCAGAACGTGTGTCCTCGAAGAGGAGCGCCTGATAGCCGAAGCCATGAAGGAGCATGCGGACCGAACGCCCCACAAGTACGTTATCTTCGACCACCAGTATGTTCTTGCGCATGGCGTCCTTTCGGACATGCACGCAACGCGCGTGCCTGAGCCCGAGTGCCCACAAACCATCGTTAACGTGCCAGATCCCCACCTGGACGTCCCATGCTGCCTGTGTCGTTCCGCCACAGGCGTGGGAAACCTGTAGCGAGAGCGCTGCCGGCAGCAACCCACCGCGGGTCGCCGCGACACGAGAACGAGCGGCTTGCCCCGCCGTCGCACCGAGACCTTCACACGCCCGCATCGCGCGGACGTCGCTGCAATCATCCGGCAGTCGCAGCACCGGCCGCAGGCAGCACGTGGGCCATTCTACGGGCAGCTGCCAGTGCCGTTGCCAACGATGGTTGCCGTCCCGAGCCAGCCTGCTGCCGTCTGGGCGGACACATAGTTCAAGGCCGCGCAGGTCGGCAGCATTGGATTGTTCTGGATGGTGATGGGTCCCGTTCCCCTGACTGAAATGCCAGTCGGGAGCGTGGTCAGGTTGGGGTTACTCTGAATCGAGAGCCCACGTGTCGTGAGTGGCACGCCGGAGATGGTCGGCAAGCTCGAGGCGAGCAGCATATTTTCCCAACGCAACGTGCCGCCGATCTGCGCAAGATTCGTCAGCGGAGAGAGAAGCTTCGGACGAAGCACCAGATCACCATCCACACGGGTGAGCAGCGGAAAGCCTCCGTTCAGACGGACGTCCACAATCTCGAGGGCGCCGCCGATGGAGGTCAGTTGCGGAAAGAACGAGGTAAATTGGTAGAAACCCTCGACGCGCACGGTGCCGTCCGCCCGCGTCAGATGATTCAAGAGTAGCGACCCCTGGGTGTCCAGATTGGGACCGTGGACATAGATGTTGCCCGCGTGACTCGACAGCCCGGATAGTCCCCGAAGGGAGCCGTAGCTCGCGAATAGCTCGATGTTGCCGCCAACGTTGGTGACGTTCGGCATCCCGACGTCGAGCCCGCCTTCACCCAGTTCCGAGAAGTTGGCAACCATCGCCAGGTTACCTCCGACGGTGGCGAGCGCGGGAAGGGTGATGCTTCGCTTGTCGCCGTGTGACCTGTAGTCGCCGAGGGTGTAGCTGAGGTTCGCGTTGCCGCCGATGCTGGTCAAGCTCGGGAAGTCGACGGCGAGGGTGCGGGGATGGTCGGTCACCGTCAGGGAGCCGGAAATGGAGCCGACGCATCGATACGTCGTCGCAGCGGTGGGACTGTCGATGACGACATCTCCCGTGAATGCAGTGGGTACGCAAGGACCGCACCCAGCCGGATGATTGCCCGAGATCGTCACCGTTCCAGAATAGCCGACGGCGAAGGCCTGGGCGTCGCACTGACGAAGCGCCGGATTGTCGACGATGGTCAGAGGCCCGGTGGGCGACGTAAACGTGAGGCCCGGCCTCGCAAGCTCCCGGAGAGCGGTGTTGCGACGCAACGTGAGTGCTTGTAGCGAAATCGTGCTGGCTCCGAAATCCAAATTGGCGAGCTGTGTCCCCTCGAGCACGATCTGGGACGCCGTGCGTAGCTTCGGCATCTTTCGCGGTGCGCCAGAATAGTAACGCGAGTAGCTGGGGTAGTATGGGTCGTTCGTGATCCGGATCGAACTCGCCGTTTCGAGCTCCGGAAGGACTTCGCGACTGACGTATCCCGTCGTGTTTGGCGTCGCTGGGAGGCCGACCGGGTAAACCAGCTCGAGATCGATTGCCAGCCTCAGCTTCGGAAGGGTCAAGGGGATCCCCCGGGTTGGATCGAGCCCCAGGCTTTCGATGTGCACCGTCTCCGTCGAGAGAAAACTCGGGAGAAACCCCGATGACGTAAAGGCTCCGCGGCTGACGAGACGTACGTTTGCCCAAGTGGGAATGACGCTCAATGCGGACAGCCCCGTCACGGAGAGCGCGTTCGTACTCGTGTTCTCCAGTTGCACGGTGAGGTCCCCGCTCAGCCACCTCAGAGCGTCGAGTCCGAGAACGATGGGGCCCGCGCCGAAGCTCCCACGGACATCGAGAGAACCGTCTATGTCGTCGAGTGCACTCAGGTTGATGGTACGCGATGACCCGGCGGCAGTCGTGTAGTCCAGATCGACGTCGCCCGTGACGGCAGTCAGGGAAATCATGCTGACCGCGCTCGGTGCCGCTGCCGTCACCGTCAGACTGCCGTTGATATTTCGCAAGCAACTGAACTGTGCCGCGGATGCGGGACCGTCGATGCGAACGTCGCCATCGTACGTCGCAGGACAGGCACAAGTCGAATGGGTTGGCGCGGTGACGTGGATCACGGGACTGTCCGGACTTCGACACTGCGTCGCTGCCTCTACTGCCGTACGGCCTGCATTGAGTTGCTCCGCAAGACAAGTAGTCGCTGTCTGCCCGGACGCGTTCACCGTATCGAACGTGACCAGGTTGCCTCCCGTCGTGAGTCGAGCACGCAGATAGACTTCGAAACCGGCCGTCGTGGTTCGCCAACCTGGGACGGGGGTCGAAATGCTCCAGCTATACAACGCCGTTCGCCCTACCGTAACGGAAGATGCCGAAGTCGTTGCCGTGGCAAAAGGAGTGAAGGGGCCCGTGGCGCTCGGACCGTATTCGAGTTGAACCGTTTCCGTAGGGTTCAAAGTGAAGCCCGAGAAGGAGACCGCACCGTTGGTACCGCATACGGCTGCCTCGTCCGTTGGACTGAGAACGCAGCCCACCAACGCGAGACAGACGATGATTGAAAGCGTTTTGCCGAACCAGTGCGCAAGTGTTGCCATTTTGGACCCTCCGCCTGCAACTGCCACGCAACGAACGATAAACCGCGCGCGGGCAATGCCGTTCCCTCGAGCCACCTCGTCGACTTTACGCACGCGAGCCGCGATGTGCAGCAGCGAAGTGAGATCTAGGAAATCTCCCGTGGGTCCGTCCCCCTCGTGTTTCCGCAGAAAGCAGTCGCATCCGTCACAGCGTCAGTGTCTGCGTCTGCGTCCGAATGTTTCCGCGGTCACGTCGCGAACGTTCGGTGACGTGACCGCGGGATCCAAAACAAAGAAAGCTAATTCATCGGGATCGACGAAAGGATCCGGTGCTCACCAGGTGCCGAAGGCGCCGATGGGAGAGCTACCAGCACTGAAGTGGAAGTAGCGTTTTCCACCGACCTTCGCGGGAAGCGGAGTCTGACCGGGCTTCACGACTTCGCCGTTGACGCGGATGATGCGAGTCGTTGCGTCACCGGAGGTCCACCAACCGTTGATGTCGTCCGAAATGACGTACCACTTCGGCCCGGTGGTCCCGAGATCACCGGAATACTGATATCGATTGAGCGGCGTAGCGTTCTCACACGCCGTGCCCCAATTCATACCTGCCTCGCAGGTGCCGGACCAACACAATTCTTGGCCATTGCAGAAGTTGTCATCGGCACAATCCGCGTCGCTCGAACACTCCGCCGAGGCACTCTGAACCTTCACGTTGCTCATACCGAAGCCCAGGCTCGTGGTATGGCCGCCGTAAGCGATCCAGAAGGTGCCGTCGTCGTTGGGTCCCGCGGTCTCACCCCAGCTGTTCTTGCAGAGCCACGCGCCCTTTGCGTCGTCCCAGCCAATCAGGAGCACCGCATGGCCGCCTTCCCAGTTGCCCGTGGCCTGCGAGTAAACCGCTCCCGCCGCAGCCGTATCCCAATAGGTAAAGAAGTCCGAATAGACGTCGAAACGAAAATAGGTGGGACCGTCTTCCATGAGAGACGTCTTGATGTTGTCGTTCGAGCTCATGTCCACGGTGTAATACTGCGTCGTGCGATAAGGCAGCTGTGGGCAGCTCTCGATGTCTTGGCAGACGCTGGTCGAGTAATTGTATTGAGTACAGGACTCGAGCTGTGGACCAACGGTTTCCCAATAGCGGAGCGCGGACATCGAACCGCCCGCGCATCCGGATGCGGAATTGTTACAGAGCACCTGTTGCAGCTCCGAGAGATCGTAAGCTGGCTCGTTCATCATGAGCAACTTGGCCTCGAGCGCGCCCACCGCGGCGAACGCCCAGCAACTCCCGCAGCCGCCTTGTTGTTTGGCCGGCGTGACTACGCCCGAGTCCGCCCAATTGTACTGCGCAGGAAACGACACTTTGGCGAGACGCTCGCGCTTGAGCACGGTTTTCTCGTAGTCCTTCGGTCGGCCCGTATCGCCGAGCAGCGTGCGATACCGAGCCGCGTTGGCGGCCAAGGCTTGTTCGGTGGTGCCGACGGCCGCACCGTCATCAGGCGTGGTATCAGCGGAGCAACCACTGAGCACCGCAAGTGCAAGTGAACTGAGCAACACGAAGTTTGAACGGAGATTCATCGGAGTGAGCTTTCTCGATTGAGTTAACAACGCACACGTCGACCATCGTGACTGTCGAACATGGTAATGGAGTGCCGCCATCACGCGGACTTGCGTTGCACAACACACCCATCACGCAGCGTTGGAGATCCGAGACATCGGAAACCTTCACTTCCGAAGTGCGATTTTATCATGTGTCTTTCCGCTGGCCGGAACCTCGTACCGTGCCCTCGAGTTGACCTTCGCCAACAGGCGAGTTCGGAGCGAGCCTGACCAGGACCACGAGCACTGGATGCTCTCCCTTGTCGCCGACTTGCTCTGTCGACGAAGAGCGCGATATGCTCGCGGCTTACCGTTGACCGAAGAATCGAAAACTGTGGCATTCGATCCCACGCCAGGAGCTGGAAACGAGACCGAAAGCAACGCCCAAGCGTCCGCTGACGTTGCTCCGCTCGGCCGAGCCTACCTTGCAGCCACCGAAGTGCTCTTCCGCGATTCCTCGCATTTCATCGGAGTATTGGATACGAGCGGTCGTATTCGCTACGCCAACCCATTTGCGTGCAGATTCGTCGGCTGCCGCAAGGAAGACGTCGTTGGCCGCCAGATCGACGAGTCCCCTTGGTGGCGACATTCCTCGCGGGAGCGCGAACGCTTACGTCTGGCATTGGACACGGCGAGGCACGGGCACATTGCGCGACTCCAAACGACGCACGTCGCGGCCACGGAGATGCTCCATGCGATCGACTGCGAGCTGCGCCCGCTCTACGATCAGGCCGGCGTACCGTTTGGCGTGCTGCTCGAAGCGACCGATATCGGTCCCGTGCGCAAGCGACGGAGATTCTCCACCAGAATCGAACAGGCCGAAGCCTAGGCCCGGAGTCACGTGGAAGCCCGTGGCGGGCCGTATCTGCCGAGAATGCAGACCTCGACCGTGACGTTCAGGTCACGGTGACCCTGCCGTTCGACAAAGAGTTGACTGACCAGACTTGACCCGTTCGGAGCCAATCGACACCCCCCCGTGCCAATAACTGGCGAGACAGCGGCATCTGGAATTTACTGTATCGACCGCGTGGGCGGATGGAGTTCCGAAAGTGCCGAAACCGAATACGACTCCGGAGACCGAAGTGGTCCCAACTCGACAGAACGATCGCCGACAGCGGCGAAGATTCAGCGCCGAAGACAAGGCGCGTATCCTTGCCGAAGCAGACGCTTGCCAGGGGCGAGGGCAACTCGGCGAGTTGTTGCGCCGCGAGGGGATCTACAGCTCACACTTGACCCACTGGCGAGAACAACTCAAGCGTGACGGGCTTTCCGGCTTGACCGGGAAGCGCCCCGGACCGAAGCCTTCGACGGACGAGAAAGACCGCATGATCGCGAGCGTCCAGAAGGAGAACGCCCGACTGCAAAAAGAGCTACGCATTGCGAATGCGCTGATTGAAATGCAGAAAAAAGCGCACGAGATTCTCGGGCTGGCGCTGCCGAGGATCGAGGAAACCACCGACGACGACTCATCGAGCTCGTCCGACAGCGCCCCGCGGAGGTCCCGATGATCCGCGCTTGTTCTGCTCTCGGGTTGCCTCGCGCCACCGCCTATCGCCACAAGAAGCCGCCGACACCACGGAGGGCTGGTCCACGTCGCCCGAGTCCCAGACGCTTGTCTCATGCCGAGCGGAGCGAGGTGCTCGACCTGCTGAATAGCGAGCGATTCATCGATCAGCCGCCTCGTGAGGTCTATGCGACACTGCTCGACGAAGGCCGCTTCCTCTGTTCACCACGCACGATGTACCGAATTCTTCGCGAGTGCGGTGAACTGCGCGAACGACGCGAGCACCAGAATCGCGGAAAGCACGCCATCCCTCGACTCGTGGCCACAGCTCCGAACCAGGTTTGGACGTGGGATATCAGCAAACTGGCAACGTTCACCAGCGGCGTCTTTCTCAACCTCTACGTCGTCCTCGATCTGTTCAGCCGTTACGTCGTTGCCTGGATGATCGCGGAACGAGAAAACAGCGCACTCGCTCGTCAAATCTTCGCTGAAGCTATCTGCCGCTATCGCATCGACCCTGGGCAATTGATTGTCCACCAAGATCGCGGCGCACCGATGACGGCGCACGGATTCGCTGAACTGCTCTCGACGCTTGGTGTGAATCGAAGTTATTCACGACCGCGAGTCTCGAACGACAACCCGCATCAAGAATCATTCTTCCACACCACGAAGTACCAGCCGGATTATCCAGGTCGGTTCCGCGATGTGCGCCACGCACGGCAGTGGTTTGGCGAATTCGCTGACTGGTACAACAACTATCATCATCACGAAGGTCTCAATTGGTTTACGCCAGCAGCTGTCTTCCACGGACGAGTGGAACTCGTCGCTGCACGGCGACAGGAAGCCCTGCAAGCAGCCTTTGCCGCTCACCCCGAACGCTTCGTTCGCGGCACTCCCATCCTCCAGCTGCCACCCGACAGCGTAGCCATCAACCCCATTGAGCCCGAGCTTCCCGTCATTGCCGCAGATCGCATCCTCGTGGCTCGGGATGCGGAGCTGGCGTCGATCCTGACGTCTGCTCCGCGTCCGAGCACCACGCCGGTCATCCACCTTCCGGGCGCGCACAACGTCCTCCCCGGCATGGCTCCGCAACAAGTTTTCTCTACATAGAACTCATTAACCCGCTGTCCCATTTGCGTTGACACGTTCCGACACCTCAATTCGCATTAGCTACCGCGCGCCAATCGCAAAAAAGACCGTCAAGAACCGGCTCGACACGTGGCAAGATCGCGTCCGTCACGAACTCAATTCCGCTCGGTCGCCCAGCGTTCGTACAAAAATCGTTCCCGTCGCGACGGCAAAGCCACCTTGATAGAGTGAGCGGCGGTGGCCACACCGCGTATCAACACGACAGCATGCTCGATACCCCCCCGACTAGACTTCAATCGCTCTGAAACGATAGCGCACATACTTGCCTACAACCCTTCGAGACCGTAAACGGTCGAAGCCCAGTTCCTCGAAAAATGATTGGTAAGCGGCACGCTTCCGAACGCTGCAGGCCTGCTACGGAAAAATGTCGATGCCTCCGGCACAAGCCGCTCTCGAAGCCCCGTCACTGCTATATGTTCACTGACGGGCCATTGGGCTGGTATCCTCGCTTCCCTCCATTTATTGTCGGCGGTAGATTCAGCGATATGCTGCAGGGTCGGCATCTAAGCCGCCACTATCGGCCAATGTCAACTTCGACGCAATCAGTCACGGGAAATGCGGGTCTCCCACAACAGCCTTGTCATCACGGACGAGTGAGTGCGATCGATGCGCTTCGCGGCATCGGAGCCCTATGGGTCTGCATGTTCCACGCACGCGAGATTCTTTGGATCGGTCTCCCCCCGTGCCAATAACTGGCGAGACAGCGGCATCTGGAATTTACTGTATCGACCGCGTGGGCGGATGGAGTTCCGAAAGTGCCGAAACCGAATACGACTCCGGAGACCGAAGTGGTCCCAACTCGACAGAACGATCGCCGACAGCGGCGAAGATTCAGCGCCGAAGACAAGGCGCGTATCCTTGCCGAAGCAGACGCTTGCCAGGGGCGAGGGCAACTCGGCGAGTTGTTGCGCCGCGAGGGGATCTACAGCTCACACTTGACCCACTGGCGAGAACAACTCAAGCGTGACGGGCTTTCCGGCTTGACCGGGAAGCGCCCCGGACCGAAGCCTTCGACGGACGAGAAAGACCGCATGATCGCGAGCGTCCAGAAGGAGAACGCCCGACTGCAAAAAGAGCTACGCATTGCGAATGCGCTGATTGAAATGCAGAAAAAAGCGCACGAGATTCTCGGGCTGGCGCTGCCGAGGATCGAGGAAACCACCGACGACGACTCATCGAGCTCGTCCGACAGCGCCCCGCGGAGGTCCCGATGATCCGCGCTTGTTCTGCTCTCGGGTTGCCTCGCGCCACCGCCTATCGCCACAAGAAGCCGCCGACACCACGGAGGGCTGGTCCACGTCGCCCGAGTCCCAGACGCTTGTCTCATGCCGAGCGGAGCGAGGTGCTCGACCTGCTGAATAGCGAGCGATTCATCGATCAGCCGCCTCGTGAGGTCTATGCGACACTGCTCGACGAAGGCCGCTTCCTCTGTTCACCACGCACGATGTACCGAATTCTTCGCGAGTGCGGTGAACTGCGCGAACGACGCGAGCACCAAGATCGCGGAAAGCACGCCATCCCTCGACTCGTGGCCACAGCTCCGAACCAGGTTTGGACGTGGGATATCAGCAAACTGGCAACGTTCACCAGCGGCGTCTTTCTCAACCTCTACGTCGTCCTCGATCTGTTCAGCCGTTACGTCGTTGCCTGGATGATCGCGGAACGAGAAAACAGCGCACTCGCTCGTCAAATCTTCGCTGAAGCTATCTGCCGCTATCGCATCGACCCTGGGCAATTGATTGTCCACCAAGATCGCGGCGCACCGATGACGGCGCACGGATTCGCTGAACTGCTCTCGACGCTTGGTGTGAATCGAAGTTATTCACGACCGCGAGTCTCGAACGACAACCCGCATCAAGAATCATTCTTCCACACCACGAAGTACCAGCCGGATTATCCAGGTCGGTTCCGCGATGTGCGCCACGCACGGCAGTGGTTTGGCGAATTCGCTGACTGGTACAACAACTATCATCATCACGAAGGTCTCAATTGGTTTACGCCAGCAGCTGTCTTCCACGGACGAGTGGAACTCGTCGCTGCACGGCGACAGGAAGCCCTGCAAGCAGCCTTTGCCGCTCACCCCGAACGCTTCGTTCGCGGCACTCCCATCCTCCAGCTGCCACCCGACAGCGTAGCCATCAACCCCATTGAGCCCGAGCTTCCCGTCATTGCCGCAGATCGCATCCTCGTGGCTCGGGATGCGGAGCTGGCGTCGATCCTGACGTCTGCTCCGCGTCCGAGCACCACGCCGGTCATCCACCTTCCGGGCGCGCACAACGTCCTCCCCGGCATGGCTCCGCAACAAGTTTTCTCTACATAGAACTCATTAACCCGCTGTCCCATTTGCGTTGACACGTTCCGGTCTCTCTGCGGCAACGGCAAAACGCACGTCCAACATGTCATTGAGATGGTGGTTCGAACTGGCAACGTTGCCCTTTTCCGTGGGCGGCGCGGGTGTCGCGCTGTTCTTCGTTGTGAGTGGCTACTGTATACATCGATCGCAACGCGCGTACCCGGTTGGACTTTTTCCCATTTTTCCTTACCTGCGGCGAAGGGGCGTGCGAATTTACCCGGTGCTGGTTGCTGCGATGGGACTCACATGGCTACTTGACTCATTGGTCCTACACCGAATCCCCACAGATCCGAAATTGGGTGACCATTCACTCGTTTCTTTCTTGGGAAACCTGACTGCGCTCCAAGGGCTCAGCGTCCCACCATACGGTTCGAACGGTCCGTTGTGGTCCATTGCGGTGGAGTTACAGCTGTATGTGGTGTACATCGCACTTGCCGCGATTTTGCGACGCTGGGGTGTATTCGCGTTGCTAGGCATTTCGCTAATCACAACCATCGTCTGTCAAATAACGTTAGCTTACCTTGCCTTTGACTATGTTTTCTTCGGTCCGTATCTATTTACATGGTCGGTTGGCGTGGCCATAGCGCACAAACAACCTGAGATGCGCGCTCCGCGTCCGTCATTGCACAAGGCGGCGTTGATCTGTGGTGCAGTTCTTTTAGCTCCCGGGCTGGCGCTATTGCATCGACATTATACTTTCTTGGCCTGGGACGTCCTCGGTGTTGCGTTTGGCTTACTTGTGTCGCAGGCCGTTATGGCAAATAAAAGCGCCGTTTTTCGAACTTACATTGCTAGAACATGCGCCATGGTTGGCGGTTTTTCCTACTCGCTCTATGCCATTCACCTGCCGTTACTCGTGTTCATTCGCGCATACTGGCTAAACGGACATCCGTCCACGCGGATCGAAGTGGCTTTTCTGGGCTCCCTCATTTGTGTTGCCGCGGCGTGGCTCTTCTACCTTCTTTTCGAACGCTGGTCTGCCCAGCCATCGAAGTTTGGCAGGTTCAATGATCGCCGGGATCTGTCTCTGCCAACGGAACAAACGACCTCGGGAGCGCGCTGAATTCCTGCTCCTTCGCCGATTCTCACTGCGGCAACGCCAGGTGAGACCACACAGCAGCGCGAGAAACTCCGGGCAATTGGAGAGGCGTGCGGCAATCTCAACCTGAGCTTCGCGCGCAATTGAGGCTCGCAAGGTAGCGGTAGGAGCGCAGAGAGCGCCAAACCTGCAGGAATTTGTCGCCTGGCGAGGGCGTTTGTTTGATGAGAACTTGAAGAATGCGCTCGTCGAGCATCCACATGGTTCGTCGAGTCGACCTCGGTGGCAAGCGGGGAAATGGTCATCTGTTGCAGCGGGAGCGGCGGAAGGATCGACGACCCGATCCTTCGCGAATCCAGGCAGGCGCTCAAGATGATTCGCTGGCGAACTGCGCGGGTTGGTTTCCTTCGCTCGGCTCAGCTAGAAGATTGAACTCGACCGAGAGCCGTGGGACAGGTTCGACGAGACGAAGCGCAGTCGCCGAGTCGTTTATTCCGGTAGTAACAAGCTGCGACTACTCGTTGATGCGATCCTATCTGACGAAGAGCGCGTGTTCGACGTGGAAGCGCTTGCTGGCGATCGGCTGTTCTGTCGGCTCGCAGGAGAGTCCGAGCCGAGCATCGACACGGTGTATCGGGACTTGCGACGATCTATTCGCGATTTGCGCCGCGAACTTGAATCGGTCACGGTGAAGTAGGGGCTGGTCGACACGAACCGTTCGCTGAAGTCGCTTCACGTCGACATCGACTCGACTGTCGAGCCAATTTTCGTGCATCAAGGCGCTCTGCCAAGCCCCAACCCTCGTTACCAAGGAGATCTTGGCACATAGTCTGCTTCGCCGCTGCGCGTTGCAGCTGGCGCCACAACGCTCGCACCGGCGAACGTTGTAGTTGCGACGACTGCTGCGCTCCGGCCGACAGTGGTCGCTACGAACACCACGCGATCTTCCGATATGGGAATGACCGAATCGCAGTCTCGCCGGGAACGCGAGGGAAAGGGGGGCGACCTGTCCGCCGTAGCCACTTCTCGAGCCTCAAGACGACTCAATAGACCCGAGTACGCCCTCCGCCAGCACCAATCCACACTGAACACGCCGCCGCGCGAAATCGAGGCTACGTGAGCTTCTTCGACTGGGTTAGCGAACGTGCACGTACAACACGAATGACTGCCGCTCGCGGTATTATCGATAAAGTGCCACATTCATATTTGAACACCTTTCACCACACGCCCTCTGCGCAATGTTGGAGCTCTGGAACGACGAAGACCTTCAGTGCCGACGTCGAATTTTGTGAAGTCTCACCGAGCCGCAGTCCGACACGAATGACGCTGTTCGGACTCCGATCGCCATTGCGGAACGCTCAGGGCAATGCAAGCCGAAGAGTTGCGGACATCCACCGACCGCCACCATCACGACGGGAAATCGGGCTTGGCCCAAAGACCAGGACCAGTTTGCCGTCAGCTGACCTTTCTCGGACAGCACCATTACCGCTTTTGCCTTTCGCTGCGACCCGACATTGAGTATTCATGCGGGCGGAAAGCTACTGGATCTGCGAACGCGGTTGACGCACCACTCCCGAAATCTGGGGCCTTGAGACGAAACCTTAGAACTTGTTGCAGGCACTTCAAGCGAGGACATCTGCACGTGGCACAATCTCTTCCCAAGGTCTTGCTTAACGACTTCAAACGCCAGTGGGCGGACGTCGGCGAACGCGTGCTCGAGGCGACGCGGCGTGTGGGCGAAAGTGGCTGGTATATCCTTGGCTCGGAGGTTCGCTCGTTCGAATGCGAGCTGGCCACCTACCTAGGGCGGGCCGAAGCCGTCGGCTGCGGCAACGGCCTAGACGCAATCGAGATTGGCCTCCGCGCGCTTGGGATTGCTCCCGGCGATCGGGTCTTGACGACGCCCCTCAGCGCGTTTGCGACCACCCTGGCCATCGTAAGAGCTGGCGGTGTCCCACTATTCTGCGACGTGGATCGATTTGGCCTGCTCGATCTCGACCGAGTGGAAGCGGTGCTCGAGAAGGACCGCGGAATTAGGTTCCTCGTTCCCGTGCATCTCTACGGCCACTCGCTCGATTTGAACCGTCTGGAGGCGATACGGGTAAGATTCGGCGTCCAAATCGTCGAGGATTGCTGTCAGGCGATTGGTGCATCCTTCGGGAATAAGTCCGTAGGCTCCATCGGAGGAGCAGCGGCCCTGAGCTTCTATCCAACGAAGAACCTAGGTGCTTTCGGGGATGGTGGAGCTGTCTTGCTCAACGATTCGACCGTTGCAGCCGCTTGCCGAACGCTTCGCGATTACGGGCAAACCAGGCGCTACCACCACGACGTCATCGGTCTGAACAGTCGCTTGGACGAGCTCCACGCTGGTGTTTTGCGCTCTGCCTTGCTCCCGAAGCTTGCCGGCTGGACAACGAGACGCCGGGCCGTGGCCACGCAATACATTGAGGGGATCCAGGCCCCCAAGGTCCAGGTTCCGGGAGGTCCGCAGGGGTCGAACTCTGTATGGCACCTCTTTCCAACGCTCGTCGAGCCGCACCTACGTTCCCATTTTCAAAGTCATTTGGAATCTTGCGGCGTGGCTTCGGCCGTGCACTATCCGGGTGCAATCCCGAATCAAGGCGCAATGGGTGCAGTCGCTCATGAAGTCTTGGCGCCCCTCCAACGCACTGCCCAGTATTGCGACGGAGAGGTCTCGCTGCCCATCCATCCCTACTTGACGGAGGATGAGGTCGTACGAGTGATCGAGGCCGTCAATAGCTGGCACGCACCATGATTACGCTCGTCATCCCTGTCTACAAGAACTCGAGCAACATCGGCCCGCTGCTCATTGCCTTGACAGAGCTGCACAGAAAGCTCGAGGGCGAGCTGACAGTAACCTTCGTCGTGGACGGGAGCCCGGACGATTCCTTTCTTCGTCTTCAGCAGGGGCTCCCGACCGTCGAGTTTCGCTCGACAGTCATCCTGCTCTCGCGCAACTTCGGCTCTTTCGCCGCGATTCGTGCGGGACTCGCAGCGACCGAGGCGGAACAGTACGCCGTAATGGCGGCAGATCTACAGGAACCGCCGGAGCTCGTCATGGCATTCGCAGAGCGATTGACCCAGAACGGTGCCGAGGTGGTCATCGGAAGACGAGAAGGTCGCGATGATCCGTTCGTCTCCCGATTGATGTCTACGTTTTTTTGGTGCATTTACCGCAGGCTCGTCCTGCCACAGATCCCCCCCGGAGGAGTTGACGTGTTTGGTTGCACGCGTAATGTTCGCGACCAAATCTTGCTCCTCAATGAACAAAATAGCTCCTTGGTCGGGCTCCTGCTTTGGGTTGGGTTTCGCCGCGAAGAAGTAGGCTATCGGCGACGAGCGAGAGAGCACGGTAAGTCCGCATGGACGTTCCGCAAGAAGCTCCGCTATCTCAGTGACAGCATCTTCAATTTTACAGACTTGCCCATCCGGCTGCTCACGTTCGTAGGTCTTTTCGGCTTACTTACGACGCTCACAGTAGCGGTGATAGTGCTTGTTGCGCGTTTCCTTGGAGCAATCTCCGTCCCTGGTTACACAGCCACCGTGCTGCTCGTCATGTTCTTCGGGACACTCAACTGCTTGGGTCTTGGTCTCATTGGCGGGTATATTTGGCGCACGTTTGAAAACACTAAGGGTCGGCCAAACTACATCATTTCCCTGCAACAGTCCTTTCCGGGTACGAATGCTGTTCTTCGCTCACCAGCAGGGCAAACCGTCAACGCTCAACACCTCGGCAGCACGACATGACCGACTTTTTCCAGCACCCCGCCGCACTCGTCGAAAGCTCGAACATTGGCCGAGGCACGCGCGTTTGGGCCTTCGCCCACATCCTGCCAGGCGCGGTGGTCGGCGCAGAATGTAACCTATGTGACGGCGTCTTCATCGAAAATAACGTCGTCTTGGGCGATCGGGTAACGGTGAAGTGCGGCGTTCAACTCTGGGATGGCTTGCGTGTCGAGGACGACGTTTTCATCGGTCCCAACGCCACATTTTCCAACGATCGATTCCCACGCAGCAAGCAACATCTCTCCGAACACCCCGTGACCACCTTGCGCCGCGGCTGCTCGATTGGCGCCAACGCCACCATCCTTCCGGGACTTACCATTGGCCAGAATGCCATGGTTGGAGCCGGCGCCGTTGTCACTCGATCCGTACCCCCTTACGCCGTTGTCGTCGGGAACCCGGCACGTATCGTCCGGTACGCGACGGACTCGGCAACTGACGCCTCCAAAGTCGCACAAGCGGCAGGCGCGCGAAGCGACGGACTCCCAGGAATCAACGTTCCTGGAGTCTCTCTCCATAAAGCGCCACTCATCAAGGATCTCCGGGGCAATCTCTCGGCGCGTGAATTCGGAAAGGGACTTCCCTTCGTTCCGAAGCGCTATTTCGTCGTTCTCGACGTACCGAGCAAGGAAGTCCGGGGTGAGCATGCCCACCGCATCTGTGAGCAGCTCCTGATTTGTCTTCGGGGTTCCGTCTCCGTGGTCGTGGACGACTCGAAGAACCGGCAAGAGTTGATTCTTGGACACGCCGGAACTCGCGCTTTACCTCCCTCCGATGGTTTGGGGGATTCAATACAAGTACAGTCCGGACGCGGTGCTCTTGGTCTTGGCGTCCCACGGGTACGACGCGCAAGACTACATCCGCGACTACGACACGTTTCTCGCGGAGTGCGCAAAGAAGAAGTAGCGGCTGTTCGCCCTTGATGACATCAGAGAAATTGTCGTAACGGTTGCAGCTGTCGTTACCAGGAATGCCATGGACAATCGAAATGATCCAATCGCGACGCGGCTACTGAAGGGCATCGAATCGAACGCGCTTTGGTGGGTACTCGGAGTAGGGATACTCGCGCGACTCTTCGCATTCGTCGGACTAAACCCACCGGGGCCCACCAGCGAGGGCGTCCACGGATTTCAGGCATCGATTGCACAGCAGATCCTAGACAACGGCCGACTGTATTACACCTTGACGGACTACGATGGCTTTGGTGCACCGCTGAACCGTCCACCGCTCTACGGAACGTTGCTGGCCGGAGCCGTCAAACTCTGTGGAAGTCACTACTGGGGCTCGGCGCTAATCCAAATGGCGCTTGCGACTTCCTCGTTGGCACTCACGTATGCGCTCACCCGCATGGTGTTCGACGAGCGGAGAATTGCGCTGGTTTCAGGTCTCATCGCCGCTCTGTATCCGTATCTCGTAATCAACACTGTCGCGACAACGGATCGGCTACTTCAAGGGTTCCTCCTGCTCGCGATCGTCTATCTCGCAATCCGATGCGATCGCAAGCAAACTTATGGATTTGCCGTCGCGCTAGGTCTCACTTGTGGCCTAGAAATGCTCACGCGCGCCCTGATGGTGCTTGTCCTTCCGATGATGCTCGTCTGGTTCTGCTGGCCAAAGGAGCATCGGCGCAAGCGAATTGGGCTTTCGGGGCTCGTCATTGCCACGGCCATCTGTATCGCGGCGCCTTGGTCAATATATTCTAGCCACGTTACTGGTCGTGTGCAGCTATCCCACAGCCGGCCAGGATACATGCTATGGGCTGCCAACAATCCGGAGTTCGAACAATGTGCATATCCGGTCATCACCATCGACAGATGTGCAGCAGACGCACTTTCCCGTCTGCCCTCGTCGACGCGCTCGCAAATTGCTTCCCTATCCGACGCCGGACGGGACCAGTTGTACAAGAGCCTGGCTGTCAACTATATCCTTTCCAATCCGATGGCTACAGTTAGCCGCGGGCTTGGAAAGCTCGACGCTGCGTTTTCTCCCATCTATAATCCTCGCATCAACTTTGACCGGGTTGCGGATACCTCAGCAATCAAACAGTTGCTATACACCATCCCGTATTCCTTGGTGGTGGTGTTGGCAGCGATCGGATGCGCTGCTACTTTTCGCACTCACGGGCGCTTCTTGTTGCTCGTCGCGCTCCTTTTTCTAGCGGTAGCAGCTTTTTCAGGACTGTTTTGGGCGCATTCCGTAGAAAAACTCAACGTCCAAGTGTACCTTGGCATTTTCGCCGCTCCGGGTATCCTGAAGCTAGCCCGCATATGGCGTTCGCGGCACGAATCGAAAACTGTCCCAGCCGCTGAGGCGCACGTCGAGCAGTATTGAGTGTGACGCAACGCCTGCCGTTTGGGAACCACCGCACGCGATCCTCGGACTATCACCGAGACACCACCTTCGAGGGACGCTCGGTCGACTTGCTCTCGGAGCAATGAGCGCGATATGCTCGTCGCTTGCCGTTGAACCGAGAGTCGAGCACTGTGGCATACGATCCCACGAAAGGAGCCGGAAACAGAACGGGAAGTGACGAGTCGACGTCCGCAGACGCAGATCCGCTCTCGCGTTCTTACCTTGTGGCCACGGAGGTGCTCTTTCGCGATTCGTCCCATTTCATCTGCGTGTTGGACACGCGTGGTCGTATTCGGTATGTCAATCCGTTCGCGTGCAAATTCGTCGGATGCCACCCCGAGGAGGTGATCGGCCTCCCAATCGAAGAGGCTCCGTGGTGGCACCACTCTCCTCGGGAGCGCGAACGGCTGCGCGTAGCCATGGGCACGGCAAGGCACGGTCACACCGCGCGATTCCAGACGACGCATGTTGCGACAACGGAACTGCTTCATGCGATCGATTGCGAGCTGCGTCCGCTCTACGAAAAGGACGATGTGCCCTTCGGCCTCTTGATCGAAGCCAGGGACATTGGTCCATTGCTCCAGGCGGAAGACGCCGTTGAGACCACCAAGCGGCTCCTCGACGTTGTCATCGAAGCAACACCGATTGCACTCGTCATCGCGAGCAGCAAAGCAAACAAGCTTGAGTATCTGAACGGTGCCGCGCAAGGACTCCTTTGCACGGCGCTTTCAGCACGAGGCGGCGGTGACTACGCCTTCGATGTCGTTCGCGATCAGGACTGGGCGGAACTATACGCCGACGGAAGCCCAATTCCCGTCGAGGAGCGACCTTTGGTTCGCGCGCTACGAGGCGAATCGACGGCGCCGTTCGAGTGCCGACTACGGCGGAAGGATGACTCTGTACGTTGGGTGTTGGTGAGTGGAACGACGATCTGTGACGAACGCCGTGGGGTGATCGTCGGAGTCGTATCGTTTTGGGACGTCACCGAGCAAAAGGAAGCATCCGAGCGCTACGAGCGAAGCGAGCGCATGCTCGCGGCGATCTTCCGGGCCACCCCCGAGATGCTCGTCGTGAGCCGAGTCGAAGACGGTCGTTTTCTCCACGTGAACGACGCGTTCACCAACCGCACCGGCTTCACCCTTGACGAGATCATTGGACGTACGTCCTTGGACATCGGCCTTTGGCCAAGTCTCGAACTGCGTCGCTCGATCCTTCAACGCATCAATGCGAGCGGGGAGATCCGAAGCCAAGAAGCACAGCTCTGCCATAAATCCGGTCATCTCATCGATGTCCTCATGTCCGGAGCCATCTTCGTCGTCGACGGCGAGCATCTCATCGTGTGGGTCATTTCGGATATCGGCGAGTACAAGCGCACCCAGGAAGCAATCTCGCGAACCGAGGCGCGCTTCCAACGCTTGGTCGAGAACTCGAACGATGTCATCGTCGTCACTGATGCAAGAGGGAGAGTCCTCTCTGCCGTTGGACCCATCGCAAACCTCATGGGTTACTCCGTCGAAGAGCTCGCCCCTGGCCGATTCGCCAAGTTGATCCATCCGGAAGATCTCGAAAACACACGTGAGGCTGTGTGCCAAATCCTTGGAGTCCCAGGGGGCTCGCGAAGGGTCGAGGTCCGGTTCCAAAGACCCAACGGTGAATACGTCGCCTTAGAAGCCGTTGGTCGAAACCTGCTCGACGACCCAGACATTCGTAGCGTCGTGTGGAACGTTCGAGAAATCACCGAGCGAAGGCAGGCCGAAGCCGAACGCGCGAGACTCCATGAGCAACTCCAACATGCCATGAAGATGGAAGCCGTCGGTCGCCTCGCTGGCGGCGTTGCCCATGACTTCAACAACCTATTGACCGTGATCTCCGGAAATCTCGAGTTGGCGAAGGAAGGCGTCGATCCGCTCTCCTCCCTGGGACAAACCCTTCGCGAGGTGACGCGTGCTGCCGAAAGCGCGGCGAACCTGACGCGACAGCTCCTTGCGTTCTCGCGTCGCCAGGTATTGGAGCCCAAGAATGTCGATCTGAGGGATCTCGTCGAAAATCTCCGCAAAATGCTCTCGCGACTCGTCGGAGAAGACGTGATCCTCGATGTCGAGCACGAGGCTGCCGTCAATACAGTCAAAATCAATCCGTCGCAATTCGAGCAGGTTCTTGTCAACCTCGTGGTCAACGCCCGTGATGCCATGCCCGGGGGTGGACGACTCTCGATTTCGACACGCAACGTCACGCTTGACGCTGCCGACTGCCGCAATCACGACGGACTTCAGCCGGGAGCGTACGTGCTCTTGTCGGTTCGAGACACCGGCGTTGGAATGAGCGCGGACGTCAAACTGCGTCTCTTCGAGCCGTTCTTCACGACCAAAGCCCGTGGACGCGGCACCGGGCTCGGGCTTGCCATGATCTTCGGCGCGGTCAAACAGGCGCGAGGAGCAATCGAGGTCGAGTCCGAATTGGGACGAGGAACGACGGTAAAGATTTACCTGCCGCGCGTCGATGAACCCATCTTTTCCCACTCATTGCGCTCGTCCCCAATCGCCGTCGCCATGGGTCCGTCCACGAATCCTTCTCGTCGAAGACGAAGCAGCGGTGCGCGATGTCGCCGAAACCATGCTTCGTCGCCTTGGTTACCGCGTACTCGTGGCGCCCGGCGGTACGGAGGCGCTTCGCTTGGCAAAGCAGCACAATGAGCGCATCGACATTCTCATGACGGACATCGTCATGCCAGAAATGAATGGTCGGGAGCTCGCGGAAACGCTCTGCGCACTTCACGCGGAGACGCGCGTGCTTTACACGTCCGGATACACCGAAGACGTCATCCTACTCCACGGCGTAGGCAAAGAGACAGGCTTCTTCCTTAGCAAGCCGTACACACTTCAAGTACTCTCAAAAAAACTCCGACAGGTCCTCGAATCGCCTTGGGACGTCGAGTTGATCGAGTAAGAACTGACGCAGATGCGGGGGACCTCGGTGCCTGTTAGCGGCGTCGGGTTGAATGTGCCTGACTGGCGCCGCACCTTCCGCGCCGTCGGCGTCGCCGTCGGCCATAGCCAGATCACCCCGAACGGCGTCACGGAAGCTGCGCCGGGAAGGGGGCAGGCACCATCCAATCCGACTTGAGCTACAGGAACGCATTCTCGAAGTCATTGCGGCGTCGCGACCGCTCGTCGACGCCATTGCCCGTCGGGATCGCGATCTCGCGTCGCAAACTCGTCGTGCACTCAGCAGCATTGTCCTCAATTCGTCCGAAGGATTCGGCACCCTTGCCGGCAACTCACGGCTCCGCTTCCAAACCGCATACGACCCACGTCGGGAGGCGCACGCCGCGTTCGAGGTGCCTGCGTCTTGGGCTACGTCGGCGCGAAGAACACCGAAAAGGTGCTGAAAGACCTGGACCTCCTCGCTGGACGCATTTACGGGCTGGCGCGGAAATAGCGTCTCGAAGCGAACCGACTGCCCGCGGCAAGCTAGTCGTGACGACTCTTCGTCGCAGTTGGCGCTACGAACAATCGAGCGGGATCGACTTCAAGAACTGCTGCCACCTTTGCCAACCAGTCCGTAGTTGGCGCGGCGGATTCAGCCAGAACGGCATAGAGCTGCGCCCGCGATACACCCGCAAAGTCAGCAAGAGCGTTTAGCGAAATGCCCTTGTTCTCGGCGAGACCACGAATGTTCTGTGCGACAACGTGCCTCAATTCCTGGGAATCCACGAAAAGCACGATAGGTGTTGCTCCAGTATGCCGGAGTCCGGTATACCGGACTGGTGCGTGACTTTTACTTTTTGGGAAATGCAAATAGGAGAAACGGACCAATGAGCCGACCACCAAAAACCTCGGAAGATCCGCAGTCGAAGCCGCTTTCAGACGCGGAGGCGCAGTCCCTCGGCCGTCACCTATTCGAGCGCTCGGCGGTGTTTACGCGGGCGGCTCACGCCCTCGAAGCCGCGGCAAATCAGCTCCGTCAGGCGCATTGCCGCGATTTCGCGAAGGCCGCGGCGGAGGCGCAGTCTGCGTCCATGGTCGCAATGCACGCAGCCCTGAGCGCCCACCAGCTGGTGGGCGCATACGAAACCGCGGCGTGGTTGGAACGCGAGCGCGCCAAACCGTCCGATCAGTGACACGAGCGGCGGAGCTGCTCCGCGGCTCGTTCACGTTCGGCCAAGTGCCTTCTCGATCGCCGAGTCTAGCAAGCGTTGCGTGAACCATTGCGGATAGTACTCCGTGTGCGGGCTCGATTCGTCGAGCGCACGGATCTCTTCCGCAGACAGCCGCAACTCCGCTGCGCCGAGGTTATCTTCCAGTTGCGAGAGCTTCGTCGCGCCGAGGAGGATTGTGCTTACTCCTGGTTTCGCGAGAAGCCAGGCGAGGGCGACTTGCGCTACGGATGCGCCGTGGGCTTTGGCAATGTCGCGCATTCAATCGACGAGCAAGAAGCCCTGCTCCTTATCGAAAGGAAGGAAGTCGAAGCCCGAGAGGCGATTCTCGGGAGACTTGAGCGTATCGCGCGTGTATTTGCCCGAAAGGAATCCACCGGCAAGGGGGCCCCAGATCATCGTGCCGATCCCGGCGTCTTGCGCGAAGGGAAGCATTTCGTGCTCGATGTCACGTCCGACGAGTGAGTAGTACATTTGAGCGGCAATGAAGCGAGCGCTGCCGTGGAGCGTCGAAATTCCGACGGCCTTCGCCGCCTGCCATGCGGACCAATTGGAAAAGCCGATGTATCGAACGTGTCCGCGCCGAACGAGGTCATCGAGGGCGCCAAGGGTTTCCTCCAAGGGCGTCTCGGGATCGAAGCGATGCACGATGTAAAGATCGATGTAGTCGGTGCCGAGGCGTCGCAGACTGGCCTCGCAGGACGCAATCACATGACGCCGAGACAGCCCAGTGTCCGTCAAGGCAGCCCCCGTACGCATTCCCACCTTCGTGGAGATGACCACGTCGTGCCGTTTCGAACCGAGAAGCTTGCCGAGCAAGATCTCGGATTGCCCGTCCGCATAGGCGTCTGCGGTATCGAACAGATTGATGCCCGCATCCATGGCTCGACCGATGAGGCCGGCTGCAGCTGATTCGTCCACCTTGTATACGGTAGGAATGTTGCCGTTTCCGAAGGTCATCACCCCGAAGGCGAGACGGGAAACGACGAGTCCACTGTTGCCAAGTCGCGTGTATTGCATGAGAGGTCACTCCTGATCGGGGCCCTGAGTCGGCCGCAGCAACAAGATGAGGCAGCAGCGCTTGGAAGAGAACTCGTCGAATGCTACATAGGCTTTGAAGGAGCGCTTAATAATGCGTCTCGAGCACTTGGACGGAATGGTGGCGTTTTTGGCCGTTGCAGAGCAGGGTGGCTTTTCGTCCGCCGCAAGAACCCTGGGGATCTCTCCATCTGCCGTGAGCCAAGCAATCCGCACCCTCGAGGCACGTCTCGATGTTTCATTGTTCACGCGGACGACACGCGCCGTCCGGCTCTCGGAGGCTGGAACTCGCCTATACGAGCGCTGCGCGCCGGGGCTCCGAGAAACGGTGGCCGCAATCGAAGCAGCGAGGGCAGGGGAGGCAGAACCCACTGGGCGGCTTCGCCTGAGCGTTCCGCACATCGCCGTGCCATTTCTCGAACCCATCCTCGTCGCACTTCGACAGAAACATCCAAGGATTGTCGTCGAAATGCTCCTCGACGACCGGTTCGTCGATCTCGTGAAAGACGGCTACGACGCTGGGATCCGCCTCTTCGAATCGATGGAGAAGGACATGGTGGCAGTGCGAATGGCACCGCCATTTCGCTTCGTCATCGTGGGCTCGCCTCAGTACTTTCGCAAACGCGGCCGCCCCAAGCATCCGAAGGAGCTCCTTTCTCACGACTGCATCGGCTTTCGCGAGATGTCGTCGGGGGCGCTCTACGCGTGGGAGTTCGAGCATCGCAATCGAGAGTTCCGCGTGCCCGTGGAGGGCACCTTCGTGTCGAACGAAGCGGCACCAATGGTGAGAGCCGCCGAGCATCACTGGGGGCTCGCCTATGTTCCGGACTTTTCGGCTCAGGTGGGCATCCAGAGCGGACGGCTCGAAACGGTCCTCGACGACTTCATGCCTGGTGCGCCTGGGCTGTTCCTCTACTTTCCGAAGGGAGCCAAGGCGCAAGGGAAGGTGAAAGCGTTGCTGGAGGCGCTGAAGACGGTTCCGCACCAACCTAAAGACCGTACAAGAAACCTAAACGGAGCCCAGCAGCCATGAACTGATTCCAGGGCTCTTCCATCGATTCTTCTGGAGCGGCGCGGAGTTCGGTACCCAAGGTGACCTCAGGGGCAACTTGAAGAAAGAGCCCTTGGCCAGCACGGATGCGCAAATCGGGAGAGAGCCCACCGGTTGCGCCCAAGGCGTGTCGCCAACGCTCGGGTTCGTCGGTGCCGTGGAACCTCTGATAGGAAATTCCGAACCGCAGGGAAAGACCGAACTCGAGGGACCGCCCCCTGTTGAGTGCCTTCGAATACCGAATGGCCAACGCGGGCAGAAAGAAATCCGGATCGTCCTCTCGAACGTGAACGTATCCCACGTCGAGCCCAAGCTCGAGCGGCCGCGTCATCCGGTAGGCGTAGGAAAGTGCCAACCCGCCCCCAAAGGACCCGTTATTTGAACCTTCCCGCAAGGGGATCACGCTCTCACCAAGAACTGCACCGCCGACGAAGTGTTGCTCTTCTGAGTCAGTGGGCTCGGCAGCAACGGCCTCCATTGTCGCAGTAAAGGTATGCAAGAGCGAGAACGCGACCAAGCTGAACTTTCGGAAGCGAAGCATATTGGCGCCAACCGCAAGTGGCGTGCCAGAAGCGAAAGGAGTCTAGTCGCTTTGGCGCATATCGCACCGGTGCAGACCCGGCTCATTGTCGACCGCCTGAGCCTCGAGTCGCTCCCTCGGCGCAGAGCCCAGCGAGCGGGACGTCCGCACCCGGCACCTATGCACTCGGCGTCGCGCCTCTCGTTTCTCGGGACCTCGGCGAGCCATCGCCTCGCGGGTGTCCGGTCGAGTTCGATGTCTGTCGTCTTCGCGGATCGAGTTGGCACGGACCCAAACGCACGCTGGTACTTGGTTGATGCCGTTCGCGCGCGGGCGCCTTACCCGTAAGCAAATCGCACGATCGGTCTTGGGTGAGCCTTACGGGTAAGCAGGATCGGAGGTTGGAGATCCGAATCGCCTTACCCGTAAGGAAAAATCGGGTTCAAAACTCGGAGCGCGTCTTACGGGTAACCAGTTTCCGAGAACTTACGTGCGGCACGTTCGGTCCGACCGGAGGATTCGCACTCGGAATGACCGAGATTTGCTTACCCGTATGGAGATCCGGACCACGGACCTTCAAACCGCCTTACCCGTAAGGCACCCCGGACCTTGGACCTTCGAACCGCCTTACCCGTAAGGCACCCCGGACCTCGGACCTTCGATCGCCCTTACGGGTAAGCATTTGAGCCCCGAGTGGAACCAGCTGACGAATCGGGACCGACAAGTGCCCGACCGAGCGCACGGAAAGCGAAAGGCTCCCATCCAATCTGTTAATTCGGCGAGACATGGGGGAGGGTCATGGTGACGAACGGCGACGATAGATGCGAGCGGCGACGACGGAAGCGAACAGTGATGAGCTGCAGAAGCAAGACAAACCTAATCGCTTTCGCGTAAGCTTGGGAGCCGCTCACGGAAGTCCGCAATGGTGCGCAGCAAACCGTCGGCGAGCTGGATCTTTGGCTCGAAGCCGAGAAGCGTTCGCGCACGCGTGATGTCGGGTTGTCGCTGCTTCGGATCATCCGCCGGCAACGGGAGGAACTCGATGGCGGAGCGACTGTTCGTCATCGAGCAGACTTGCGCGGCCAGCTCTGCCACGGTGAATTCATTCGGGTTGCCTAGATTCACCGGACCGTCGAGCGGGCCATGAAAAAGCACGCGAACGACACCTTCCACGAGATCGTCCACGTAGCAAAAAGAACGCGTCTGCTGTCCCGAACCAAACAGCGTAATGGGACTTCCTTGGAGCGCTTGGACGATGAAATTCGAGACGACTCGACCGTCACCAAAGGCCATTCTGGGGCCGTAGGTGTTGAAGATCCGCACCAGGCGCACGTCCATGCCCCAAACGCGACGAGCGTCATTCAGAAGGGTTTCCGCACCGCGTTTTCCCTCGTCGTAGCAAGCGCGTTCGCCGATGGGATTCACGTTTCCCCAGTAAAGCTCGTTTTGGGGATCGACGGATGGATCGCCGTACACCTCGGAGGTTGACGCGTGAAGGATGGTGCACGGCCTACCTCGCGCCAAGTCGATGAGGCGCATTGCGCCCATGACGCTCGTCGTGAACGTGGCGTACGGATCGTGCTGGTAATGGACCGGCGAGGCAGGGCAGGCGAAATTCAGCACGACTTCGGCATAGACCCGCAAAGGCTCGCGAACGTCGCCAGCCTGGAAATGGAAGTGCGGATCGCGACCTGCTTGCCGCAGATTCGTCAGATCTCCCGTCATGAGGTTGTCGAGGCCAACGACCTCGAACCCTTCCGCGAGCAAGCGATCGACCAGATGTGAGCCGATGAAGCCAGCGGCTCCGGTGACCAATGCAGTGCGACGTTTAGCGCCTAGTCCCATGATCTAGAACCTACTCGATGGAGTGGACGTGAAGTGGCTCACCTCTATCGCTCCCCGAAACAACATTGAGATCGCAATGTGGCCAAACGACCCAGACTTGAGGAGGGTAAGCCGTAGGGAGCATCCTGTCTATGCAACCCGACAGGCGAGCTCTTCCAGGCGATCGCGGGTGGGGGGCTCTCGATTGTGGGGCCACGCGCTGGCGAACTCGCTAGCCGTGCAAAGGCCCCTGAGCTATCGTCCGGCAGCACCCGCCTCCATTCGATGGATGCTCGGGCGTCTCATGAGATCCCCGAAAGAGAACCGATTCGATGGAATTTCGCAATCAGCATATCGAGGCGCCATACTTTTCGATCTGCATTCCTCAGTACAATCGAACCTCGTTCTTGCTCGAAGCGATTCGGTGCCTGTCCTCTCAGGACTTCAGAGATTTCGAGATTTGCATTGCCGACGATTGTTCCACGGACGGTCGGGCCATGGAAATCGTCGAGCTTCTCGATGAGAAAGGTATCGCATATGCGTACCGTCGAAACGACAAGAATCTCCGGTATGACGGTAACCTACGCGCGTCTATCTCCCTGGCAAGAGGCCGATACTGCCTCCTACATGGCAATGATGATTGCTTGAAGGACTCCGGCACCCTCACGAGGTTGCGCGATCTACTGGAGGAGAACGGTAGGCCCTCCGTGGCAGTAACCAACTTTGAGACCTGGAACACTGGACAAGTCACGCGAAGACTGCCGAAGACCGCTTTGTACGCGGCGGGCCCGGAGACTGCTGTCGCTCACTTCAGAAACGTTGCCTTCGTTACCGGTGTCCTCATCGACCGCAAGCTTGCCGAACCCCATGCAACCGCCCGCTGGGATGGCTCCGAGATGTATCAGATGTTCCTTATGGCTCGGGTTATTTCTCTAGGCGGAACCTTGCTCGAAATCGAAGAGTCATTAGTTCGGCAAAACATCCAGGTGCCGGGGGAGACGGTGGATTCTGCCGTACGTGCTCCAAAGGTGGATCCGTGTCCGATCGTGGCACGGCGACTGCCAATGACTCTCATCGGGCAGGTGATCGCCGACGCCATTCGCCCTGGGCTGAGCTCAAAGGAGCAAGGCCGCGCGCTTAACGCGCGGATCCTCAAGCAGCTCTATCTCTTCACCCTGCCGCGGTGGATTGTGGTGTACCGCACGGCCCAGTCGTGGAAATACGCACTCGGCATCGCATTGGGACAGAGCCCTCTCTATGTCTGTAAGGGAATAGACCTCTCGATCCGAGATCGGGCAGAGATCTTAGCTCTCCACCTGGCAGGCTGTTCGGTTGGCCTCACCGTCCCTCAATGGGCATATTATGCCTTAGAACCCCGACTCCACGGAATTGCCAAGGGGCACTGACTCCCTGCTGGTCCCATCGCAATCTCTGGAGAATACGCGATACCGACTTCTACTCCAGGTCCACGGGGCCATGACTGGGCTTGAATACTGGGCGCCATCCTGCATCTAAACCATCTAGTGACAGAAGGTTAACTCTGCTTTATCCGATTGCTCCGACTGAGTTTGAGACGTCCCCAATAGCTCGTTGCCCCCTAGACAACTCAGCAAGGCGAATATCCAGAACGTTGCGGACCTACTTGACTCCCCAGAGCACGTGTGCCGGGAGCGACGATGACAATGACAGGTACAGCCAAGACTTCGAATTTGGAACGCGTTCGAGACTCGTCAGACTTGATATGGCGAGCCATTAAGAAGCGATGGGTCACAGCATCGATCATTGCGGGCCTGACCATCGTGGCAACTGCATTTTACACAGTCGGGCAAAAGCGTATTTATCGTGCCACAGCCACGGTGCTGATCGACGCGAATCCACCCAAACCGCTAGGCAAAGACGTCCAGACAGTCGTCGATATTGGCGCAGGTTCATACTGGTCCAGCCGCGAGTATCAGCAGACTCAATTCAAGCTCATTCAAAGCCGCGCAGTCGCGCAGGATACCGTCTCGGCGTTGTCTCTTAACAACGATCAGGCATTTCTGCAGAATCTTCCGCCTGGCGGCAAGGCGAAGCCCAATGCTAGGCGGATTACCATAGAAGAAGCTGCGGTAGCGTTGGTCGGCCGCCTCCGAATTGAACCGATTCGCGATAGTCGCCTTGTCGTCGTCAACATTGATGACGCCGACCCTGAGCGAGCTCGTCGAATTTTGGCGACCCACTTGGACATCTATCTTCAGCGAAACGTCGACTTTGCCGTAAGCTCCACACGGGCGGCAAGTGAGTGGCTGCGCAGTCAGGTGGATTCTCTAAAGTCCGAACTTGAGAAGACGGAATTGGCGCTTCACGATTATAAGAAGGAGAAACGAATACTCTCCGTCTCGATCGACGACCAATCAAATATGTTGCGCGGCGAGATGTCCCAGCTCAACGACGCGTTGACTCGCGCCAACGCTCGTCGCGAAGAAGTCCACGCTCGCCTCGAATCAGCTATCGAAGGTAGACCCCAATAATCCCACTGAACTCCCCGCTTCGGAGCTACTCTCAAGTTCAATTCTGCAGCATCTTCGGCAGCAATACGTCGAAGCGCTGAGTGAATTCGAATCTGCAAAGGGCGGTGGCAAGGGAGAGAAGTACCCAGAGGTTGAAGCAATTCGTGCGAGAGTCGAGGTCACACGGCAAGCGCTCATGGCAGAGGTGCGCAATGTCCAAGGTGCACTGACCGGTGACCTAGCCGCTGTCACAAAGGAAGCCAGCGGAATCGCCCGCCTTTTCGAGCATGCAAAGCAGCGAGCACTCGACCTGAACATGCTGGAAATCGAATATCGGAGGCTCGAACGTACAAAGAACAATACCGAGAAACTCTACGGTTTGGTCCTTGAGCGTTCCAAAGAGAGCGACATCACCGGTATGATGCGATTTAACAATATTCGTGTGGTCGAAGAACCGATGAAGGCTGGGGCGGTCAGTCCACGCGTATCCCTCAACCTGGCGCTTGGTTCCGTTCTAGGACTTGTGCTTGGCTTCGGACTTGTGATTGCCCGCGAGCTTCTCGACCGAAAAGTTCGAACTCCTGAAGACGTCGAGAACGATGTCGGGGTGCCAGTGCTCGGCGTCTTGCCTGCAGTAGACAGCAAATTGCGTTCGAAAGGACCGTATTACGGTAGACATTCGCGGGCCCGCAGCACACAAATCGATCCTACGCTTGCGTCGAAGCCCGAATTGATCGCACATGCACAGCCATCTTCCAGTACCGCCGAAATGGCACGGGCCATCAGAACCAGTCTCACATTCTCTTCGCCAGACAAGGCGCAGCGCATCGTTCTCGTAACCAGTGGAAGTCCCGGGGAAGGCAAAACGATGGTCGCCAGCACCATTGCCATTACGTTCGCTCAAGCTGGCCATCGGACGATACTTATCGACTGCGATCTTCGGCGGTCTCGAGTGCACCGTATTTACGGGAAACTAAACGACGTTGGGGTTAGCTCAGCGATTCATGAGCTTGCTCAACTTGAGTCATCTACACTGGCTACTGACATCCCCAATCTTTCGGTTCTCCCCGCAGGGCCGCGAGTGCCCAATCCTGCCGAGGTCCTTCAGAGCGAGAAGTTCTTCGCGTTTCTTCAGCGCCTCAAGGAGAATTACGACAAAGTTGTGATCGACAGTCCGCCTGTAACAGCGGTGACTGATGGAGTGATCGTTGCCGCGAGAGCTGACGCAGTAGTCTTTGTCGCCCGAGCGGACGTTACGTTGCGTTCGGCAGCAAGTGGCTCAATTCGCTCGTTACACGAGGTTAGTGCGCCCTTGATCGGATGCGTGCTGAACTGTTTCGAACCCAACAAAAAAGGGTACTCATACTACTATCGTTACTACGGCACATCTGAATATACGGCGAAAACATAGATGCTTATGCCCATCTATAAGAAGCAACGCACTGCACATTTCTGGTGGATCGTCTCGCTCGTATGCTCTGGAATATGTGCTGGAGCAACGCTTTACCTGGGTACCGTCGGAGTAAGACAGTTCTGGCTAGAGTTCTTCGGCCTTGCCGCAACAATCGTCGTTTGCGGCATGGTTCTAGCGCGTGCTTTTGGAAAGCTCTCGTTGCCTATTGCCGTATTGGCTTACTTCTTTTTCTATTTTGTGTTGATTCCTATCGCACAGCAACTTCTTGAGGTGTTCGATTATCACTCAGAATCCCTCGAAGGTATCAGTCTCGCCACCCAAGGGGTCGTTGCCTTTTCTGTTGGAGCACTCCTCTTGCGCTCCTTTGTGAGCAACAAGAACATCCTTAACGTTCCGGTATTGGAACACAAGTTCGATTTTTTACGACGACGTGGGCCGATTTGGGCAATGCTCGCGCTAGGCACCATCTCTACGTTCGTGGCGTGGCGCCTCGGCTTAGCTTCCGGAGGAGAGGGATTCGGCATTCTCGGTGTTCTCAGTAGCGCAAGTGCATTCCTTCACCTAAGTATCACGTTTTCCGCTGCGTTGTGGATGAGTACGAAAGCGCGCAGTACGCTTATAGTCCTTATTCTATCGCTGCTTTTCGCCGTGGTTCATGGGTTCTTGCGTATCTCGAAGGGAATGATGCTAGTACCCTTCATTGATGCGGCACTGGTATTCATTGTCGCGCGACAGAAATTTCCTCTATGGTTGGCCCCAGTGTTGGGACTGGGCTATTTTCTTGTCGTTGCGCCATTGGTCGGCGTCATGCGAGGCGAACGTATATCGTCAGATCTGGCGAACGAATCCGACTTTGCCGTATTGGCATCCAGGTCCGTCCAAAAAACGGAACTCGGCACGTCCAACATTGAACAACTATATGTAATATTGCGCCATCTCGATCGCGCGGGACCTCGCATGCTTGGGGCAATTGTGGAAACCACCGGACGAACCACACCCTTTGAAAATGGCGGAACTTACGTATGGGCGCTTCAGACTGCGGTGCCAAGGTTCATCTGGCCGGAAAAGCCAGATATGAGCGTCGGAAACGTGGTTGGGCATAAGTATCTGGTCATTGCCGAGGACGACGAAGTGACTGCCATTTCCCCCGGACTCATTGGGGAAATGTATATGAACTTTGGCTATGTCGGGGCGATTTTCGGAATGTTTGTTCTCGGAATCGTCACTGTACTTATTCAGGAGTTCTTACTCCGATTCGTAGGAACGGCCGGGCTAGCCTATTTCTTTACGGGATATTTCTTTTCTCAAGAGTCCGCGGTTGCCCATTGTGTTATACCCTCACTCAAGTCTTCTTTACTCATCTACGTCGGGCTGACTGCAATAAGGTTCATTTCGGACCACTGCAATCATGGTTTTCGACTAGAAGCCCCCACATCGAGTCACCCGGAATCCGTAGGTATTTGAGCAGCCAGCGCCAAACGGGGACCAGATGGCCAATGAATACATTGGATAAGTGCCGACTGAAGCATCAACAACGAGTACCATCTTATCCTGGGAGCGACTCGTGCGCCCCCGAAGGCAGAGACGCGTACGCCTTACTCGGCAAATCGACTTTGTAAGTAGAGACCAAGGTATTTGGGGTGATGAGAGGCAAGCAGCAGTAACAAACAAGCAATCCGAAGCGCCTACAGGACAACCACGAAGCGGCGGACTCCGCTCCCTCTCGAAGATTAGTGCGGCACGAGAAGTGATACGTCTGTCTGTCTATACGTATGACGCGGTTGACAAAGAAGATTAGTCGACAAATCTGCCGAGTGCCGCGACAACACTATAAATGGCCGGGAGACGTCTACGCGCAGCCAAGTAGCCCCGAGCGATGGCCGCTGCCCCGCTCAATGCCACGCTATCGTCGGCAGCAAAGATTCCGATTGCCTCCTCGAGCTGAGGGAGACGATCTCGCTTGACGCAAGAACCAAGCGCCTTGAGCCACCGTGCATCGCGGCGACGGCGAAGTCGCTTTCGCTCCTGGGCAATTTTCAACCGGAGATCCGGCGTAGAGACCGTCGGCTGCTTCCTGGTATATGTCAAATGCGATCTGAGCAAGGCTCCAATTGGTAATTTCCCAGGGACGCCCCGGCTCGAGTCCCTTTAGGAACATGAGTGGCTCGCTGATGTAGATGACTGGATAGCGAAGATTGAGCCGCATCCACATTGCTACATCCGAATAGAAGCTATATCTCGACTCAAATCCGCCGACCTCAGCATACGCACTTCGCCGTCCCATGACTGTGCCCCAGACCGGCGAATCGAATAGAGCTACAGGCGAAAGCATGTATTCTACCAGGGCTCTTCGCGGAATCAGGTGAGGAAGATCGGGCGCTCGCAGGCGGGAAGTCACGCCATTTTGGTTGAGATGTACGACTTGACAAAATGAGAAAGCGGCGTCTGGGTGCGAGTCGAGCGCGTCCTTCCACTTCTCCAGTAGCGTGGGATGGAATGTATCGCCGTCATGGAGATTCGCGATCAGTGGAGCAGACGTTGCAGCAATTGCCGTCTGCAGATTGGCCGGCATGCCGATATTGCGCGGTTGTCCAATGAAGCGAACTCGCTTATCTAAACTCTCGTATTTTCGGCAGATCGCTTCTGTTTCGTCTTGCGAATCATCGTCGCAAATGACCAGTTCGAAATCGCCAAAAGTCTGAGCGAGAATCGACTCGATGGTCTTCGCGATTATGTAACCGCGCTTATAGGACGTTAGGCATACGGAAAGTGGTGGGGTTGTCATCGTAAATTCGTCCGTCTTCGTCTTGCGACAACGGCAAAAAGTGTCCCGAACCAGTCCGCGAAGACGGCTCGAAGAGAAAGCTTCGCTCCAGCAATGAGGAGGACCAACAACACGACGGTTGCGATGAAGTAGGCAGCCAAAGATGTTCCCGCCGCACCCAAAATACCGTACCTGGGGATCAGAACAGGCAACAAACTCACCGTAACAATGGTGCCGGAAAGCTCTCCAACGGCTGGACCAGCAGGACGCCCGATGCCCCGAAGGACGGTTCCGAGTAGCAAGTTGCATCCTTGAAACACTGATGCCCCGAGCAAGATCCGACCGGCTGCGACAGCACGATGATACTCGGCGCCAAAAAGCAAAGTAATGATGGGCTCCGCAATTGAGATGAGGAATATCGACGTGAGTCCAGCAAAGGCGACACCAAGCGCAAGGAATCTTAGCCCGCGAAGGGCCCCCTGCTTCGTATCCGTCGCCGCGATTATTCGAGGGGTTGCCGCGACGGCAATTCCTGAAAACAGGGGCATTGGCATGGCAGCAAGGGCCACGGCGACGACGTATTGCCCGAGAGCCTCGCTGGGAAGGACAATCGACATCACAAGCTGGTCGAGGCGCAAATTCAGTTGCGCCGCAAGAGACGCCAACTGCGTCCGAAGGCCATAGCGAAGCACATTTGCGAGCCCGCTCCGCCCAGGCCACATCAATGAGAGCCGACCGCTACGCAACAGCCACGCCAGTCCCAGCACCAATAGAATCGCCTGTGTTCCAAGATTGGCGAAGGCGTAACCGGCCAGCTCGCGGTAGCCCCAGAATACTAGACCGACCGTCGTCGCGGCGTAGAACGCTGAAGCCACCAATCGAGTGCCATTGCTGGCTGAGATGTGGCCGAGACCCATGCTGATTTGAGCCACGTAACCAGCAGCCATACTGATCGGAATCCCCAGAAGCAACCACAGTTGAACGCCACGAGGCATTTCCTTTAGCGCCAAATGAGGCAACACAACAACTGCGGCCAGGAAGTAGCAAATGACGCCGAGCCCCGCTGCAACCGTGAGGATCTGTGACAACAGAACCGGAGCACGCCGTGGCTCTTTGCCGGCGAAATAACCCGCCGCAAATCCCAACCCTAGATCGAGTACCGACGCAATCGTTCCAGTCCAACCGACGACCGCAGCGAGTTCGCCGCGCATCGACGGACCAAGCCCTCGGGCTACGGCGAGACCACTAACCATACCCAATGCGGCCGTGGTTCCACTAGCGAGAACCGAATGCATGACAGAACGAAATGACATTGCTAGTTCGACTCAGCGCAAGACCGCCACGAGCAAAATCTGTCCAGCCGTGAAGTTCGGGATAACCGTTCCCGCAGCGCTGTCGATCTTTCCGCAGAGCTTAGGAGCAATGCGTCTGAGTGGAAAAAGCGGAAAACCGTGGTTCGCTCCTTCGACCTTCACCAACTCGAAGGGCGTGCCATCCAGAATCGAGGTAGCCGTAAGCATGGACCAAAACTGTAGGTGAGTTCGATTGAACGCCCCCGTGTCTTGCCGCGACCAATCGCCCCTGAGAATCTTCAGTCGCACACGCCAGTGGCCCATGTTTGGAACGGCAATGAGACAGTGACCTCCGATGACTAGATACTTCGCCAAGCGGGAAATCACCTTCGCCGGATCCCGCAAATGCTCAAGCACGTGAGAGAACAAAAGGACGTCGAATCTTCCCAGCTCGGGCGAGTCGTCCCCCTCCGCATCGAGGTCCACTAGGACGACGCGTTCACACACGCGCCCGGCTGCAGCCGCCTCATCGCTCGACGCCGTGATCCCGACCACTGAGCATCCGCGTTGCGTCAGTAGTCGTGCATTGTCACCAGCACCACATCCTACATCGAGGACTCGCAGCTTCCCGGGGGGCATCAGATCGAGAAGGGGCCCGTTTCCTTGATTGGCATACTTGAGGGCCAGCGGCTCTTCGATGTGCTCAGTCATAGATTGCGCTGCTACTCGAATAGCAGGTCAGGCCACGCGGGTCTACCCGGCACCGCGCATCGGTAGCGTGCCCCACCAAAGCCAACACCACTCCGCGATTATCGGATCACCGAAGATTGTTCCGCGAAACAGCACTGTCGCCGTATGCGGCGGCGGTCAAACGAGCGACCGCAGATTCGCAGACAAGGAATCGAGCACGAACGTCGTCGGCGGAGAGGAACTTCGCGCCGATTCACCGTTCGACGGTACGCGTCGAACGAATTGGCGAATCGTCTCGAACTGTGGCTTTCGAGCCGGACTGTAGAGTGCTTGCCAGTCGAGGGAAAAGCCTCGCTTTGGCCGATCCAACAACGAAACTGGTACCGCTGGCGCAATCGCTTGACGCAGTATCCATTTGGATTGAGGCCCGCTCTGTGTGGCTGCACCCAATCTACCCACGAGCTCGACCATTGGCCTAGCAATCAGCGGCACGCGTACTTCGAGCCCATGCGCCATGCTCATCGCATCGGTGTCACGTAGCAGCTGATCATGCATGTACACCGAAAGCTCCAGGTACGACACCATTCGCTTTGGATCGACGTCCTTCGGTACGGGAAGCTCGTCTACGCGCTGGAGTGGATCAACGGCTTTCGCGGACTCCCAAGCCGACTCAGTGAGAATGCGTCGCACCTCTCCGGCAGAGAAAAGGCCGCGCTTCGCAAACCAAAGGGCTGCAAGGCTGCCGCCGACGAGGCTGGCATCGATAGCTCGCGACAGGCGCGGCACGGCTGGGAGCCGCTGACCGAGCCAATTGGTTTGCGGCCGAAAAAGGCGCAACAGGTTCGCGGGTTTCGTCAAGCGAGCCGCCTTCGGCACCACCCGAAAACTCGGATAGCCAAAGAACAGTTCGTCTCCTCCGAGCCCAGAGCAGGCCACCTTCAGACCGGCGCGGGCGACGGCTCTGCTCACCAGCCACGTGTTGGGACCATCAATGCTCGGAACGTCCATCGCGGCCAAGGCTTCGTCTAGCCAATGCCCATCGGAATCAACGTCGAGGGGAATGACATCGTGGCGAATGCCCAAATGCTTCGCAATGGTTGAAGCAGCAACCGCCTCGTCTTCGGGATGATTCGGAAGACTGATGGTGAACGCGCGAACGTCGTTGTACCCGTTCTCGATCAAGGTGGCACAAACCGCCGTGGAGTCCACCCCACCGGATAGGAACGCGCCGACAGGCACGTCGGCCCGCCCTCTCAGGGAAACACTCTTGGCCAGGGTCTCGCGCACCAGACGCACAGCTTCTTCCGGATCCTGTACCGCATCGCGCTCGCTGACGAACGGGATGGTCCAGTACCTTCGCTCATCGAGAATGCGTCCGTCCTCACCGATTCGACACCACGTTGCGGGCGACAAGAACCGAACGTCGCGAAGGTGGGTGAAGGGCGGGGGAATCGAACCCTGTCGGAGCAGAAAATGGATCCCCTCGAGGCTCGGTTCCGCCGATGCGACGCCTCCGTGCACCAGAGCTCGCACCTCACTCGCAAATGCGAAGAGCCCCGGCTTCTGAACGTAATAAAGCGGCTTTTCGCCCATGTGATCCCGAGCGATCCAGAGCTCGTGGTCACGCGTGTCGTACACGGCAAAGGCAAACATGCCGTCCAAGAGGTTCACGCACTCGATGCCGTGCTCCATGAACAAGTGGAGCAACACCTCCGTGTCGGAATGCCCGACGAACTCGTGCCCGGCCGCTTCGAGCGTCCTCCGGAGCTCGACGTAATTGTAGATCTCACCATTGAAAACCAGCCAGAAACGCCGATCCGGACTCACCATTGGCTGGTTGCCCGTTTCGGTAAGATCGACGATCGCCAGACGCGTGTGGGCAAGCCCCGCGCGACGATTCTCCGAGAGATACCGTCCGGATCCGTCCGGTCCCCGATGGTGCAGACTCTTGCAGAAACGCTCCAGCGTGACGTCTTCGACCGTCGACGGTCCACTTCGAGCAAGCAGGACTCCAGCGATTCCACACATGAGCGGCAAACCCCTCGGCGCGCAGGCATGGTCTCGCTGACCTATGCGCTGACGGGTTCAGCCTGTCAGCACCGTGGCGAAAAAGCAATACGTCCGGAGGTCGCAGGATTCGCCAGCTGTCAATTTTTTGGGCGGCGGTTCAGCTAGACTGAAGCGATTTACTGAAGCCGTCCTCAGACTACATCTGGTATGACGACGCAATGTCGCCTCTCAGTCGTGAGTCGAGCCAATCATTCGAGAGCCAGGAAGCAACTAACCTAGCTATGAAGATGGATGGCAGCCGGGAACACGAGGCCGTTCCCGGCTGGCGACCGATGGTAGAGCGTCGCGGATGAGACGCGAGGGACGAATATGACCGTTGCGAGACTCTTTACCGAAACCCTGCGCAAACTCGAGGGACAAACCGCCCTAGTCGTGGGCGACCTCATGTTGGATGCGTACTTGCGCGGTAAGGTGTCGCGCATCTCGCCGGAAGCGCCGGTGCCCGTCGTAGAGATCACCGAACGACGATGTACGCTAGGTGGCGCCGCCAACGTAGCCCTCAACATGGTGCACTTGGCCATGAAAGCCCGTCTCATTGGCGTCTTGGGCACGGACGCGAGCGGCGATGAAGTTCATCGGCTGTTATGCTCTGCGGGAATCGATGCGTCCGGCCTTCATGCATCTTCTTGTCGAAGAACCACCCAGAAAACGCGCGTTATGGGTGGTGTTCAGCAGATGGTGCGCCTCGACGAGGAAGACAGAAAGCAGCTGCTGCCGGAAGAAGAAGACGCAGTACTTGCCAACATCGAGGTGGCGCTGCGCACGGGCGTGTCAGTCGTCGTTCTCTCGGACTATGCAAAGGGAACGCTGACTCCGAAAATCTGCCATCAAACGATTGCTCGTTGCCGTGAGCTTCGCGTCCCCGTTCTCGTCGATCCGAAGGGAACCGATTTCACCAAGTATCGCGGCGCAACCGCCGTGACGCCGAATTGGTCCGAGCTCAAGGCGGTGCTTCATAGCGGAACCGACGCATCTGCCGTCGAACTCCTTCACCAAGCCGAAGCCCTTCGTCGTGAGTACGAGCTCGAAATGCTCCTTGCGACCCGCGGCGAAGACGGCATCTCGCTCATTGCCGAGGACGGACACTACCATTCGCCTGCTCGAGCTCAACGCGTATTCGACGTGTCCGGAGCCGGCGACACCGTCATGGCCGTCGTTGCCGGCTGTCTTGCCGCGGCAGTTCCCCCGAGGCATGCCGTCGATCTTGCGAACCTGGCCGCCGGCGTTGTCGTCAGTAAGGTAGGAACCGCACCGGTCGATCTCAAGGAGCTCAAACAACGGATCAACGAGCGCGATCCGTGGGGTCCAAAGGTTCTCGATCGGAATGCCGCCGCATCGCGCATCGCAGCCTGGAAGGAACAGGGGGAGAAGATCGTGTTCACGAACGGCTGCTTCGATTTGCTCCACGTTGGACACGTGACTTACCTGCGCAAAGCGCGAGCGCTGGGCGATTGTCTCGTCGTCGGGCTGAATACGGACGCATCGGTCCAGAGGCTCAAGGGGCCGACCCGGCCAGTCGTGTCGGAGAACAACCGAGCCGAGGTGCTCGCGGCGCTTGAGAGCGTCGATGTCGTCGTTCTTTTCGGAGAAGACACGCCCCTCGAGCTCATCAAAGAATTGCGACCAAACGTACTCTGCAAGGGCGCCGACTACTCGGAAGACACGGTAGTCGGAGCAAAAGAAGTGAAGAGTTGGGGAGGGGAGGTCGCGCTCATCGACCTTGTCGACGGGGCGAGCAGTACCAAGCTCATCGCACGCGCCTCCACGGGAAAGAGTCAGAACGCATGATCATCGTAACAGGTGGAGCCGGCTTCATCGGAAGCAACATCGTTCGTACGCTGAACGAGCGGGGTGAACGCAATGTCATCGTCGTAGACAACCTGACGCGGGCGGAAAAGATCCGAAACCTCGCCGATTGTGTGGTTGCGGACTACTGGGACAAGCAAGAGTTCCTCGCTGAGCTTCGCTCTCCTCGCTTGACTGACGTGCGGGCCATCATCGATCAAGGCGCCTGTTCCGACACGACGGAAGCGAACGGACGCTATCTGATGGAGAACAATCACTCCTACTCGAAGGCAGTCCTCGGATACGCCCAGGAGCTTGGCGTCCCTTTGGTCTATGCGTCCAGCGCTGCCGTGTATGGACTCTCCGAAGAGTGTCGCGAGGACGAATCCTTGGAACGTCCGCTCAACGCTTACGGATATTCGAAGCTCGTGTTCGATCAATACCTACGGGGGATGAGCGGCAAGCTGCGGACGCCCGTGGTCGGACTCCGCTATTTCAACGTGTACGGTCCTCGAGAAGCGCACAAGGGCCGCATGGCGTCAGTCGCGCTCCACTTCTTCCGCCAGTTGCGTGATCACGGCGTATGCCGCCTCTTCGGCGCCTATGGTGGTCGCGGGGACGGCGAGCACAGCCGGGATTTCGTCAGCGTCGAAGACGTGGTCAAGGTCGTACTGCACTTCACGACCCGTGCCCCCAAGGGCCTCTCCATCGTCAATGTCGGTACGGGGGAGTCGCGAAGCTATAACGATTTGGCCAAGACGCTCATTGGGCTGCTCGGAAGGGGTGTCGTCGAATACATGCCTTTTCCGCAGGACCTGACCGGAAAGTACCAGTGTCTGACCCGCGCGGATTTGACGCTGCTCCGACAATGCGGCTACCATGACCCCTTCCTTTCTCTGGAAGAGGGTTTGAAGCGCTACGTGGACGTACTTCGGCACGAGTGATGTTCGATGAGCGATCGTAGAGTCGTCATCTTCCGTTGCGGCCAACTCGGGGACACCATCGTGGCTCTGCCTGCGTTGTGGTCCATCCGAGCCTTCTTCGAGGGTGCATCGATTACGTACCTCGCGGATCACCATCCAAACAGCAAGTACGTTGCGGCCCGTTCGGTGCTTCCGAAGGTGGGACTCGTCCGACGATTGGATGACCTACGATGCTCGCTCACGGCCGACGGATCTCCTGAAACTGGCCGTCGAATTGCGAAGACGTTCCTTTACCGATCTGGTCTACCTCGTACCGAGTCGTCGGACGGAAACGCAACGGCAACGCGACATGCTTTTCTTTCGCGCGGCGGGTTTGAATCGCCTTTGGGGCGACCGAGCGTTCCCGGTCCTGCCAGCCACTCCTTTAGCGGGCACGGTCGAACCTCCCGAGTATCGGCAGCTCCTGCGTCGACTGGAAGCCAGCGGGATCCCGCCAGTCTACCGCTATGATCTCGGGCTCTCCGCTGAGGAACGCGCGAGTGTGGAGCGGTGGCTTTCGCAGGTGGGCATCCCACCTGGCACGCGAATCGTCACCGTCGCACCGGGAACCAAAGCGCCTTCGAAACAGTGGCCGCTCGAGCGCTTCGCGACCGTGCTGAGACACATACGGGAACGAGCGGGGCTCGTGCCAGTCGTCGTCGGTGGCCCGGAAGACGCAGAGCTCGGCGAGGGGATAGTCAAGGAAGTGGGCAGTGGAGCGGTTGCCGCTGGGGTCTTGAATGTCCGAACCACGGCGGCACTCATGGAACACTGCACTTTGTTTCTGGGTAACGATACTGGAGCCATGCACCTCGCTGCCGCGGCAGAACGCCCCTGCGTCGTCCCGTTCTCGGCACAAGACTGGCGAGGGCGATGGTATCCCGTAGGGGGACCCCACGCCATATTGCGCGTCGACATCGAGTGCGAAGGCTGTCAGCACACGAATCTGTCCCCGACAGAACGAGTGTCTGACGAGAATCGGAGTGGATGAAGTGATTGCCGAAGTCGAGCGTGTACTAAAGCGACTGAGTGCCACGGAGGGCACTCCTCGCCGTCCTTACGTATCCGAAAGAGCGATGAATGACTGCTGCTGAACTCCACAGGGACGACAAGATCGAGGTCAATCGGCCTTGTTGGATATGCGGGTCGACCGAAGCCCCACGGAGTCTGTACACTCTTGAGTTTCCAGATCAGGGCTATCCGGGAGAATTTCGGCTTCATCGCTGCAAAGAGTGTGGTGTCGTCTTCAACTCCCCGCGCCTGACCGAGAGCGCGTTGGCAAAGCTATACGAAAAGAACTACTACCTGTTCCTTGAGCGCCCAGCAGACGCGGTGCATCGAATCAGCTCGCTTTTTAGCGCGACCCTTCGAGAGCTCATCGAACGGAACGGTATCGAGCCGCGCGACGCCCTCGAGATTGGATCGGCAAAAGGATATCTGCTCGCACTACTCCGAGAGCACGGTTGGACGGTTCGAGGTGTTGAGCTATCCCAGCACGCATCCGCATTTGCCAGCTGCGAATTGGGGCTTTCCATATTCAACGGGACCATCGAAGCCTACGCAGCGAACGCGGAGCGCCCCGACTTCGATCTCGTTTACTCCACAGACGTCATCGAGCACGTTCCCGACCCGCGAACCTTCGTTCAGGCGCTCGGAAAAGTCGTCAAACCCGGTGGGTATCTCCTCCTTGGTACACCGAATGGTTCCGCGGATGGCATCGACATCAATGGTCCGATGTGGGGAGGCTTCAATCCGTTTCACATCTGGTTCTTTACCCGAAGTTGCCTAGCCCGACTCCTCGAACAATCCGGCTTCGAAGTGATCGAGTCTTATACCTACGGCAATCTGGAACCGAGTCGGCGTCAGTCACCAAGTCACATTAAGGCCAAAGTGCGCCGTCGTCTTCCGCCCAAAGTCATCGAACTCTTGAGAGCTGTGAAGTATCGGAGTCAGGACTGGCAGAATGGGAGGCGACGCTCCATACGCGAGCTCATCGCCGACGCAGCCGAAGAGGTCATGAGGCAACCGCCATTCCGAGACACAAAAGATGGCACCAAGAAATTGCGCGCCGCCTGCCGCGGCGAGAATCTGGTGGTGATGGCGCGGAGGCGAACATGACGGCACAGCCAGCCGATCGAACGGGACACGGCCAGATGTGGCCGGAAGAAACAGCCATTCCGAATTATCAGGGGTAGGAGTCGAGATGTTGTACGGCAAATTTGGTGGACGGTTACCATCTTTGGGCAACCGGTTCTTTTCGAACATGATTGTGGCGGGCGTGCACTGGCGAAACGCCACTCGACGTGTGCGCTTTGCGCTCGTTCGAGAACCCAAGCCGCAATTCCGTGCAAACGACGTCCTGAGAGGAGAATTTCTCGATTGGGTCAATCGAGGCTACACGAAAGTGAACCTCGGCGGGGGCGGAGAAAATCTCGAGGGTTACGTCAACATCGACTTCGCGCCGAACTCGAAAGCACAACGACAAATCGTCGCGAACGTTCTGGATCTTTCCTTCATTCCTGACGGAGCGCTCACGAACGTCCACATGAACCATGTGGCGGAGCACTTTACCAAGGACGAACTGGCCTCGTTGATCTCGAGTTGTGCTCGCATCTTGAAGTCCGGCGGGACGCTCTCGATACGGTGTCCCAATGCTCTAGGCGTCGCGTACGGCTTTTGGTTCGATCCCATTGTCGAAACCGACAAGGAAGCATTCGTTCGCGACGGATTTCCCGCCGACGAAGCCTTCGGCAGCCCAACGGACAAATGGATGTATCGAGACTTCTACGGCACGTTGCACTGGTTCTTTGGTGACCCTGGCAGCGTCGGCAACGTACACAAGACCCTAGTCACCCCGACGTTACTCGGCGGGATCGTTCGCCAAGCGGGATTCGACATCGTCCGAACGTCCGAGCCCGAAGCCGTCTGCCTCGTGCTTATAGGTCGGAAGCCCTGAATACAACCCGATGGCACCAAGCGCCGGGGGCGCAATCGAGGTTCGTGGCTCCGCAGAACCGCACTCTCGACACTCAGGAGTTGACGTGTCTCTGGATCTCGAAAACTACCAGCACGGGTTTCGTCAGAGGAATCGCATCGCTCGATTGCTCTGGAAGATCGTTCAGAACACGCTCTTTCGTTGGAGCCCAGCGCCGTTTCACGGCTTTCGGCGCGCACTCTTGAGGTCGTTTGGCGCGCAGATCCATCCAACGGCCCACATTTATCCTACCGCAATCATCTGGGCGCCATGGAACCTTCGTATGGCTGCCCATAGCTGCTTGTCCTGGGGTGTGGATTGCTATTCCGTCGACCGGATCGTCCTGCACGAGCAGGCACTCGTCAGCCAGCACGCGCGATTGATTGCCGCGTCCCACGACATTCGAGATCCCAAGTTCACGTTGACTCACGCGCCCATCGAAGTGGGGGCAAGCGCTTGGGTTTGCGCCTATGCGTTCGTTGGCATGGGCATACGTATCGGCGAAGGCGCAGTCGTCGCAGCCACGGCCACGGTCACGAAGAACGTCGAACCGTGGTCCATCGTCGGAGGCAATCCTGCGCGAACCGTCGGGACACGTGAAATTGGCGACGGCCGATCCCCACCGCTTTCTCGCTGAACCGTCCAATTTCGACGCATCAATTCGAACTGGCCAAGGCAACATGTCCTGCTCCGTCCTCATTCTCACGAAAAACGAAGAACGCAACATCGCTGAATGCATCCAATCCGCTGCATTCGCTGACGATATCCTCGTGTTCGACTCGTTCAGTGAGGACAACACCATCAACATTGCGGAGAGGCACGGGGCTCGGGTGATCCGACACGAATTCGAGAACTATGGCGCCCAGCGCGAAGCGGCTCGACTCTTGGGGGACTACAAACACGAATGGGTCCTAGCGCTCGACGCGGACGAACGGGTGGATTCCGAACTCGCACGCGAAATCCCCAAGGCGCTTGCCGCTGCGGCAGAGGACGTCGCGGCGTTTCGAGTCAGGAGAAAGGACCACTTTCGCGGCAAGTGGATCCGCCACGCAACGCTCTACCCGAGCTGGCACCTTCGACTTTATCGACATCGACGCATACGCTACCCTGAGCGGTCGGTTCACGAGTATCCGGACGTCGACGGTACGGTGCTGGAGCTCGGCGGGCACTTGCTTCACGACAACTTTAGTCAGGGGCTGCCACACTGGTGGCGGCGGCACGTGAAGTACGCCGAACTCGAGGCGTCGGAGCTGGTGAGTGCTGAAGGAACCGAGCTTCCCTCTATCCGCGAGCTTCTGACCCGTAATCCCGTGACGCGTCGACGCGCGCTCAAGGCACTTTCGTACCACCTCCCACTGCGGCCGACGCTGCGTTATCTGTACATGATGCTGCTTCGAGGAGCCGTCCTGGACGGTCCCGAGGGATGGGAATACTGTCGGATGATTGCGGAGTATCAGCGAATGACGGATCAGTTCGCTAGCGAGCTCCGAGACGGTCAACGACGACAACAGGAGCATCGTAAAGGCGGGGGACGATGATTCGCGTTGGACAAGTCGTCCCGAGCCTCGACGATCCCAACGCGGGGCCATCCTATTCGGTCACCTACTTGGCACGTGTCCTAAGCGCCGACGGGTGGGATTGTCCGGTTTTCTGTGTCGGAACGCCAGCAGCTGGGCTCCCGGAAGCGGTCATCCGCTCCTTCGAAGCCGATCGAAATGGCTGGCTCGGCAAGCGGTTGAGGGGCGCGTCGGCCATGCTGAACGCCCTCCGTTCGAGTGATTGCTCGTTGCTGCACGCACACTCCCTCTGGCTTTTGCCGAGTCACTACGCCGCTCGTGCCGCAATTGAAGGTAAGCTACCGCTCGTCATTTCTCCGCGAGGCATGCTCTCCGAATGGGCCATGTCGCACCACAAGTGGCGGAAGCGTGTCGTGTGGCATTGGTGGCAGCGCTGCGATTTGCTCGGCGCCGCGGCACTTCACGTAACGAGTGATCAAGAGGCCGAAGACAGCCGTCGTGCGGGTTTTCGAGGACCGTTGGCGCTGATTCCGAACGGCGTCACCGTTCCATCGCTCACCGGGCTCGAGCGAAAACGTCGGGTGGTGTTTTTGAGCCGCCTTCACAAGAAAAAGGGACTCGATCTCCTCATCGACGCGTGGTCGCGAGTGGAACCCTTGCGCCCCGAATGGAGCCTCGCCATCGCGGGCCCTGACGAGGACGGAAGCGGTGCCGCTGCCAGCGAGCAAGCGCACACCCTCGGGTGTCAGCGGGTCGATTTCGTAGGCCCCCTACATGGTGCCGCAAAGGCCCGCTTCCTTGAGGAAGCAGCCCTTTTCGTCCTTCCCACCCATTCGGAGAACTTCGGAATCGCCATCGCCGAAGCCATGGCTCACGGTCTCCCCGTCATCACGACGACTGGAACACCATGGAACGAGCTGCCAAAGCGCAACGCAGGCTGGTGGATTGAGCTCTCCCGGGAGAACTTGACTGCGGTGCTCCTCCAAGCGACCGAGCTACCAGCGGGAACTCTCGCAGAGATGGGTCAGGACGCTCGTCGGTGGATGGAATCGGATTATTCTTGGGAGTACGTCGGCTCTCAAATGAAAGCGCTCTACCTTTGGCTCCTCGGGAAGGGGAGTCGCCCAAGCTTCATCCTTTGACCCGATCATTTCGAGCACACCATGGTGAAACGAGCGTCGCGTCGAATCCTCTTCGTTACTCAGGTTTACCCGCCGGATCCGGCCGCCGTGGGGCAGTACCTCGCCGAAGTAACGGAAGAACTCGTTCGTCGTGACTACGACGTCGTCGTACTGACCTCGGACCGTGGCTACGACGACCCAACCATAAAGCTCGATCGCACCGAGATCCGCAGCGGTGTTCAAAATCTATCGCTTGCCACTGACGTCTTTCGGGAAGGGCAGCATCGCCAGTCGTTTGGCTGGAGGGATTTCCTTGTCTGTTCAGGCCATGGTCGCCGGCCTCCTCGACGGTGGCTTTCAAAGCGTCTTTCTCTCGACGGCGCCGCCGGTGGGCGGCGCAATCGGGGTGCTTCTGAACGCCTTGAAAATGTACCGTTCGATTACTGGCTCATGGATTCGAATCCCGATCAGGCCGTTCAATTGGGCAAGGCAGAGCCGGATTCCACGTCCGTTCGCGTCCTCGATGGACTCAATCGACAAATCCTCGCGCGTGCCCGGAACGTCTTTGCCCTGGACGAAGCAATGGCCGATCGTTTCGCCCGAAAGCTCGACGGCAAGAAGCCTGTCCAAGTGCTGCCGCTGTGGCCGCTGAAGGAATCGCGGATGCCCACGCCTGAAGGGGTAGACCAATTCCTCACCGAGCACTCACTGAAGGGCGCTCGCGTCGTCATGCACTCGGGGAACCACAGCATCGTGCATCCGCTCGAGACCCTCGTGGATGCAGTAAAACGAATGCCCACGACGACCCCCCTGCGGTTCCTCTTCGTGGGCGGCGGCGTAGCAAAGCGCCCGATCGACACCTGGGTACGCGAGTCCCAACCACCGCATGTCCAAACGCTTCCTTACCAGCCCATCGAACGCTTGGGAGACGTCTTGGGCGCTGCATCGGTTCATGTCGTCGTCGTGGGTCCCACCACGGTCGGGATCGTGCACCCCTCGAAGCTGTACGGCGCCTTGGCCGCCGGAAAACCCATCCTAGTGTTGGGTCCGAAGGACGCGCCTGCAGCTCGATTGGTTCGAGATCACGGCATTGGCTGGCACGTGGAACACGGCGACGTGACACGAATGCAGCAGGTGCTTGCGGAAGTCGAAACACTTTCCGGGAAAGACCTCGATGACATGGGCACACGCGCATTGGCCTTGGCCAATGGCGAGTTCTCTCGCTCGGCGCTCCTCGAGCGACTCGTTCGGGCGGTTACGGCCGAGGACTGAGGGACGCAAATGCGCCCACGCCGTCCACGTGTCCTTGGCGCTGCGCCTCGCCGGGCGCCAACTACTGCTTTTGAACCAAGACGTGGTTGAAGCGATCGGGTTGGAACTCGAGTCCGACGATGGGGGCATCCTTGCGACGGAAGAAAAGCCAGCCCGTCCATTTTTCGCCAGGTGCCAACCAACGTCCGATGATGCCGTCGGCGACGCGCACCATCCGCTCGGGTTCGAGAGGGAGTCGCTGCTGTTTGCCATCAACGGCCTGGAAGTCGTAGAAGCTGATGAAGTGCCGACGATTGGAAGTATTCTCCAACGTAAGGCGCACCTGCACGCTCGAATAGCGCTTCTCGTCCGCTTCCGCCTGGGTGATGCGAATGTCGGCTACGCGAAAGCCTGCCGTTGCCGCTGCGGAGAATTCGCTTCGGGTGAGATGCACGGTTCGAGGCCCAGATGCGTCTACGACGGGAAACTCAGCGACTGATTCAGGCCAAGGGAAGTAGACCGGCGGAACCGATTTACCACCCCCCAATTGTAGAGCGATGAGTGCTCCGGCAGTGCACCCCGTCGCCGCGCCCCAATTCTTGAGCCAAGCCTCGAAGCGGCTTCGAAGCGACGACGACGACGCAGGCGAGTGCGGGCTCTCGACAGAGCCGGCGTGCATCGGGTACTCCATTGGCGTCACCTCGGCCATTTGCGCGATGGCGGGTCCGCGAAGATCCGTAGGGTCGTGAGCGACAGCGAGCAGTGCGTCTCCGTTTGCGTTTTCGAGTGCCTTGATAGCCGCAGTCGCGAGCTCCCGTGGTTGAATATTCGGCGTTCCAATGGCAAGCCCTGCCTTGATTTGAAGCTCTGCTCCACCGTCGACGCTCGCTAGCTCCCGTCGCATCCAGGCGCACAAGTCACGGGTGATCCCGACAGCTTGCACCGCATCGAGCTCACGGAAGGCGAGCGCGAAGGTCGCTCCACTTCATCGCGCAGCGAACCGCGGTGGCGGTGTGCTGTGCTGTCGCAAAGGTTGCGGGCTGGGACGGTAGCGCGCCATCCAATGACTCAGGCGCCCAGCCGAATCCGGCAGAGACGCTGTGCGTAACTCGACGGTAAAGGCCCGGAGGACCTCCGTGCCAACCAAGGTGCCGCGGTTATCGTTCAGTGCGCCAACCCCCTTGATTTTAAAGAGGGCAAGGCTCGGGATGCGTGTCGTTGGATCCTCGGCAGTCCACTCGGCACACAGCTCCAGATATCGATGCAGCCCGAACCGAGTCGCCACGGACAGTGACCGATCCCAGGTTGCCAGCCCCTCAGCGTCGTGGACGCGGCGCTGCTCCAAGGTGGACCACCAGCGCTTCACGAACAAGAAGAGCCCTTGCCCGAGAAGGAACCCCGCCACCAACAGTAGGGTCGTGCTGCCGGCGGTTTGCGCCGCTCGTCGCTCTTGCCAAGCAACACTGACGACGTTCCAAAGATCCACCAACACTTCGCCCGCAGGGCCACTGCCCAAGTAAGCGCCAACGGCAACGGCAACGGTGCACCCAAGAACCTTCTTAACGCGTACGAGCAAAGCAGAGATCTCCGGCTGGCAGGCCATCGTTACACCGATGGCGCGGGGGGTCAATGGCGGAGGCCGCGACCGATTCAGGGCCCGAGCAACAGTGCACTAGTGATTGACGCCCTCTCCGGTCACCGCCTTGATTGCTGTGCGCGCAATGATCTTCAGATTCGAGCAAAAGGGAGCGATGTTCGAGGTAATAGGCATCGAACTCGACCTTGGTTGGGATGGGCAGTTCGTCGCGACCGTTGATTTCGAGCCCACCCCGTCAGGCCCGGCACCAGACGGTGCACACCTCGTTCAGTTCGCAGCTGCACGAGATCGTCCTGATTGTAGAGAGCAGGACGTGGCCCCACGAGGGACATGTCGCCAGTAAGGATGCTAAAGAGTTGCGGCAGTTCGTCCAGGCTCGTCTTGCGAAGGAATTTCCCGACGGGTGTCACGAACTGCGAAGGATCTCTGCATCAGATGAGTCGCCACCTGCGGAGTGTCCGTCCGCATGGTGCGAAACTTTGGCATCTTGAACTCGCGGTTGTCCTTGCCGACGCGACGTGACCAATGAATGGCTGGCCCCTTGGACGTCGCACGAATGGCAGCGGCAATCGCGACGAGGGGAACGGAGAGAGCCGTGAGCGCCCCGAGGGAGACGCCGAAATCCAAGGCACGTTTCGCTTTCTCGTAAGGGATCGGCATGGTCAGCTTCTTTCGTAGAGATCCCGCTCGATATTCCCGGGTAGGGGACCCAATGCGGCTCGGGCTCGTTCGACCGCGTAAACGGTAGAACGGCTCAACTTGCGAAAGTTTGCCACCGTATACATTCCCACGTCGCGTCCACGCAACGTCTGCACGACTTCTCGAGCTGCCAAGACAGACAGGCTGGGTAGCATGGGTAGAGCCAAGACGGCGCGCAGGTGATTGTGCCGCCGCTCGAGGTCCAAGAGCTCGCGAACCGGATACGCTCGCTCGTCAGCCAAGTTGAACGTGCCGGAAGGCGCGTTCTCGGCGCCCAACCAGCGCTCGAGCCACGCCTCGATATTCCTCGCACCGAACACAAACTGAGTCGGTAGTCCTCGTTGCCAAGGCGGTAACCGAGCCACGGTGGCTTCAAGTAGAGCCGCTTGTCGAGATTGAGACGAAAATCGGACGCGTAAACCGGAGCAAACCGCATGATGCAGTAGGAGGTTCCGTGCACACGGGCGATGCGACGCAGTGATTCTTCTGCCAGAAGCTTCGAACGGCCATAGTCCGAATCCGGCTGGCACGAAGCTTCCTCGTCGACGACTGCGCCGTCGAGTTTTGGACCGTAAACCTCCACGGTGCTCGCAAAGGCGAGCCGTCCCACCCCGGCCTCCGCGGCGCGTTCGAAAAGGTGCTCGCTAGCGTAGTAATTGAGCTTGGCGTAATCGGCGAAGCCGAGCTCGCTTTTGCGCACGTGAACGAGGGCCGCCAGGTGGACTACGGCGTCGAATCGCTGCTCGCGAAAGAGCGCGTCCACCTGATTCGAACTGCGCTAGGTCAAGCTGCCGGTACTCGGTCGTGCCGAGCACCCCGGAAGGCGAAGGCTCGAGAGAAACCCCGAAGAGGTCGTGACCGCGTTGTGAAAGCGCTCGGGCAACCTTTTTGCCGATGAAACCGTTGATTCCGGTAATGAGGACGCGCATTTTTCCTGGCCGCAGTCTATCCAAGCACGAGACTTAGCGCACGGGGCTGCTCGCGAGTTCCACCAAGGGCGGCCGGGAAGCGGGAGCATCCACCGCGGAAACGGCACGGCGCTTGGGTTGCGCAACGGATTCTGCTTGGTCCGGCAGCATCTCCGTCACCACGACGCGAAGGGCGTCCCGTACGGCTTTTGCCGACGTACTCCCGGTGAACTCCCGCAAATGGGAGAGGGAGCCTTCGATCGCACCGAGGGGCAGCGGAGCAAGTCTGCCAATGAAGATCTTGGGATGAGCCGTCTTCGACATGCGCTCGGCGTCGAAGCCGAGCTCCTCGAACAGCTTTTCGCCGGGACGCATGCCCGTGAACTCGATCTGTACGTCCACTCCGGGGACCAACCCGCTCAAGCGGATGAGGTCATGGGCGAGATCGACGATTTTGACGGGCTCGCCCATGTCGAGCACGAAGATTTCCCCACCTTTACCCATGGCCGCCGCTTGCATGACGAGCTGGCTCGCCTCCGGAATGGTCATGAAGTACCGGACCATCTCCGGATGGGTAACGGTGACGGGACCGCCCGCAGCAATTTGGGCCTTGAACGTCGGGATGACGGAACCCGTCGAGCCGAGGACGTTCCCGAAACGTACGGCGACGTACTTCGTACGGGAGCGCGTGGAAAGGGCCTGAACGTACATTTCTGCCACACGCTTCGTGGCACCCATGATGCTCGTTGGATTGACTGCCTTGTCCGTGCTGATCATCACGAAGGCGTCGGCGCCATGACGATCGGCTGCGTCGGCAACGGCCTTGGTCCCGAACACGTTGTTCTTGATGGCTTCGCCCGGGTTGTACTCCATCATCGGCACGTGCTTGTGCGCAGCCGCATGGAAGACGACTTGTGGCCGATCTTCTGCGAAAACCGTATCGAGCCGCGACAGATCTCCGATGTCACAGATCCGAGGGATCATCGTGACATTGGGGAAGTGCTTCAGGAGTTCCTGGTGGATCGTGAACAGCGCGAACTCGGAACGCTCGACCAACGTGAGCGTCTCCGGTGCAAAGGCGGCAACCTGGCGGCAGAGTTCCGAGCCGATAGACCCGCCGGCGCCAGTAACCAGGACCCGCTTGCCCGTCAGGAACGCCCCAATGAGCTCCAGATCGAGCTTCACCGCGTCACGCCCGAGAAGATCCTCGATCGACACGTCGCGGAGACGACCGAGCCCGGCTTGCCCATCGATGAGCTGATATAGACCAGGCAGGATCTTGGCCTTCAATCGCTCCTTTTCGCATCGCTCGACGATGCGTCGGAGCACCTTGGGCTCGAGATCGGCAATCGTGACGATGACCTGCTTTGCACCCATGCGAGCCGCGATTTTCGGTAGCTCGTCGATGGTTCCGAGCACCGGGATCCCGCGCACGGTGGAGCCGATTTTGCCATGATCGTCATCCAAGAATCCAACGGGCTCGATCCCGAGATCCGGCCGCTTCTCGAGCTCGCGCGCGACTTGATCGCCACCCTGGCCTGCGCCAATGAGCAAGGTCGGCACCATCTCTTCCGCAGCCCGAGCCAACTTCTGCGCGGACTCGCGCTCCGCACTCATTCGACGGACCGCGCGGACCCCGACGATGCCGAAGAAGGAGAGCCCCACGTTCGCGAGAATGACGCCGACCGGAATAAACGCGTACTGGAACTCCATGTGTTCCGGCATGAAGGCGCCGGAGACGAACCGCGCGATCAGCAACGGAACCGCCGCGGTGAGTGTGGCCCAAAGCACTCGCTTTGCCTCTTTGAGGCTGATGTAGCGCCAAGCAAAACGATGAATCGAAAAGAGGTAGAGGACCAGGAACTCGAGACCAACCACATAGGGCCAGGTGAAAAGCACCCGCTTCAAGATTCTGTGGTGGCAGCGTGCCGTCGAAACGGAGCAGATAAGCCGCCCAATACGAAAGCGACAGGATCGCGAGTATCCAGAGCGTTTTGCATCGTGCGCAGTGCTAGTCGCAAGGTCATCCCTCTCCTTGGGAACGCAGTGTGGCGAGAGGTCGATTGTATTGCAACCATGACTGAAATTGGGGAGTCTGAATGAATTGGTTGCCGCAAAGCCCAGAACATTCACACCGAACGGACGTTCCACATTTTCCAATCACGGGTCCTCGGTCCGGGTTCCTTGCGTCGGCATCGAAACGCTTTTGTTCTGGAGCGGCACCGACGGGCTGCCCTAGACTCCGACGGCGATGAAACGAGCCCTCATAACCGGAATCACTGGACAGGATGGTTCTTATCTCACGGAGCTCCTCCTCGGGAAAGGCTACGAGGTCTGGGGTACCATTCGGCGCTCGTCGTCGTTCAATACCGATCGGATCGACCACCTCTACAAGGACGTCCACGAACCGAACGTCAGATTACGGCTCGTGTATGCCGATCTGAACGATGCATCGTCCCTCGCGAGCGTCGTCGAACAAGTCCGACCCGACGAGGTTTACAACCTGGCGGCACAAAGCCACGTCCGCGTCAGCTTCGACATTCCGGAATACACCGGCGACGTCGTTGCCCTCGGCGCGACGCGTTTGCTCGAAGCCTTGCGTCGATTCAAGCCCGATGCTCGATATTACCAAGCGTCTTCGAGTGAGTTGTACGGAAAAGTACACGAAACGCCGCAGACCGAGCGCACACCATTTCACCCGCGAAGTCCGTACGCGGCAGCCAAAGCGTACGCGTTCTACGTGACGCAGAACTATCGGGAGGCCTACGGAATGTTCGCCGTCAATGGGATCCTCTTCAATCACGAGAGCCCGCGACGGGGAGAGACCTTCGTGACACGTAAGATCACGCGAGCCGCGACGCGGATCAAGGTAGGCCTCCAAGACAAGCTCTATCTCGGTAACCTGGAGGCGAAACGAGACTGGGGTTTCGCCGGCGACTACGTTGAGGCGATGTGGCGCATGCTCCAAGTGGAGGAACCCGAGGACTTCGTGATTGCGACGGGAGAAACCCATAGCATCCGTGAATTCCTAGACGTTGCCTTCGGGGCGCTCGGGCTCGATTGGACGAAATACGTCGAGCACGACCAGCGTTACGATCGCCCCGCGGAAGTCGATCTTTTGCTTGGTGATCCGTCCTACGCGAAGGCGAAGCTCGGTTGGACACCGAAGGTCAAATTCGAAGCACTCGCGAAGATGATGATCGCTTCGGATTCTCAAGCTCGCCGAACAAGAACGTGCCGTAGCGGACGTGAAGACGCGCCAAGCAAAGGAAGCTCGATGACGAAGTGCTTCGATTTCGACTGGACGCCGCGTGTGGGTGGCAGGTCACCGCGGGATGGTCGGCTCGGCCATCCTCCGAGCCCTTGCCAATCGCGGCGTCGAACTCATTACGGCAGAGCGCAACGAGCTCGATTCTCACGCGGCAGGCAGAGGTTGAGCGTTTCGCGCGAGACAAGCGACCCGACGTGGTCTTCGTCGCCGCCGCGAAGGTGGGTGGGATCTTGGCGAATCAGCAGTATCCCGTCGACTTTCTCCATGACAACCTGATGATCGAGGCCAATGTCATTCGGTCTGCCTTCGAAACCAAGGTATCCAAGCTCTTGTTCCTCGGTTCGACCTGCATCTACCCGCGAGACGCAGCGCAACCCATCGTCGAAGACGCGCTACTCACGGGTCCGCTCGAGCCGACGAACGAGTGGTACGCCATTGCGAAAATCGCAGGGATCAAGCTCTGCCAAGCCTATCGAGCTCAATACGGGGCGGATTTCATCTCGGCCATGCCGACGAACCTCTACGGACCGAACGACAACTTCGATCCGAAGGGGAGTCACGTCCTACCCGCACTGCTTCGCAAGCTCCACGAAGCCAAAACGACGGGAGCGAAGAGCGTCACCATTTGGGGAACCGGCACACCCCGCCGTGAGTTCATGCACGTGGATGACCTGGCAAACGCGCTCTTGTTTCTGACGGAACACTACAGCGAGGCACAACACGTCAACGTAGGAACAGGCGTCGACGGAACCATCTTCGAGCTCGTCAAGCTCATGGCCAAGGTCGTTGGCTACGACGGAAGCTTCGAGTTCGATACGTCGAAGCCCGACGGAACGCCCCGCAAGTGCACCGACGTCACGAAACTCCGTGCACTCGGGTTCGAACCTCGAAATCGATCTCGAGTCCGGCATTCGCTCGACCTACGCTTGGTTCCTCGAAAACCACGCACACATCCGTGGTGCCTGAGCGCCGACCTCGCTGGCGCGATCAGTGTCCTGAAATCCTCGAGAATTCGCTCACGCCTCAACTCCGTAAGACGCTTCTCGAGCTCTTCGGCCTTTTGCTCCCCACCGAGACGCCGGGCCTTGGTGAGTGCATTTGTCGATTGGTGCACTCGTCCCGCTCGCGCCGCAAGTTCTGCCACACGGAGCCACGCGTCGGCTGAGGGATGCTCCTCCGCTGCGCGCTCGAAGCGTGAAAGCGCCATGAGTTGGCGGTTCTGACCGAGCTCCAAATGCCCGAGCCACGTGAACGCATTGGCGCAAGCGGCGGAGGTCGTGCACGCCGCAGCCGTGTAGGCCAACGCGGCACTTTCGAACCGAGCCGCGTCGCTGAGCCGAAGCGCGTAGCTCACGCGCGCAGCATTACATCCGCCTGGGTCGGGCGCTCTTCCGCAGTGCTCACCGAGCCAACGTTCGGCTTCGTCGAATTTACCTTCGTGAGCGAGACTCTGCGCCGTGAGGGTAATGGCAATTTGAGGGTTGGTTTTGCTCGTCGTGGCAACGGCGGCATGTCGACGTAACCTGGCTTCACACTCCCCACGAGCTCTACCCCGACAGGCCTCCGCATCCGAGTCAATTGCGGCGAGCACGTCACCGAACGCGATCGCGTGGGTTTGCTCGTTGTTTCCATCCCGAGCGAAGGATAGCTCGAGGAGCCGGGCGCGAAGCGGCGACGAAGCGGGGCTGCGGACGGCGAGCGCATTGAGCATGTATGCACCCGCCGGCCCCTCGGGCACGCTCGAAACCATCGTGTCCAGATCTGACGCGAGCTTCACGGCGCGATCTGCCGCGGGTCCCACGAGGGCGGGCGAATACTTCGCCGTCAGTTTCAGTTCGAGAAGGGCCTGGCTCGCTGCGCCTCGCGCCGCGAGCGTGTCCGATAGCAGCAGGTGAGCGCGGGCATTGAGCCGATCGCGGCGTAGCGCCTGATTGAGCCACGTGAAGGGGGATTTCCCCGATTCGCGCGTGAGCAACGCGCCCAAGACGGGAATGTGGGGATCGGCTGGAAAGCGAAGGAGCTGAGTCGTGACCTTCTGCCGAAGAGCCGCAAATCCGGGGTCGCCCTTCGGCTTGCCGACGAGCCCCGTCAGCTCCTCAGCCAGTGAAGCACGTTGATCGATCACATCGGTTGCAGCGGTCACCGCTACGAGAAAGACGAGACCGAAAGATGCGAACAAGTGGAATGCAAAGACGCCCGTTGCTGCGACCGCGCGCACGTTGCCCTTGGGTTCCGCCCCACTCGCTTTCTTTCGATGAATGACGTATTCGCTCGTGCCGTATGCCGTACCGAGCAGGCTAAATGCGGCAAATGCAACGCTCGGGATCTCGGTACCCAGATCGACGAGGTTCTGCAGGAGCAGCACGAGGACCGCGAGAATGGCAGCGGTTTGCTGAGAACTTCGGGTGAACGTACGTCGGGTCTTCCACATCGACACGAACAGCCCAACGAGCCCGAGGACCGCTACGGGTAGCCCCCATTCGACGATCCACTGAACGACGAAGTTTTCCGCGTAGTGCGCGATAAAATCCCCGATCTCCTGACGATAGGCGGCAAACGCGGTTCCGAATGCCCCCCTGCCGACACCGATCCAGAGGTGATCCGCAACGATGGCCTTACAGTATTCGATGATTCGGAGCTTGCTCGTGGTCTCGTCGAGGAGTTGCTGCCACACCGGCTCGTTCGCGCCAATGACGGCCAGAGTCGTCGCCGCGAGCCCCACACTGGCAAGGGGGATCCAGGTGGGAACCGCGACGTGCCCCCGAGCCTGTGCACGGACCTGCTGGATTCGAAAAGCCACACCCGAAGCCGCGAACCCAACGATGAGCGCGAGCACTCCACCACGAGATCCGGTGAGGATGACCAACGCCGCAAGCAACACGATGGCGAAGGCACTCAACCAGCGCGGCACTGGGGGCTTCCGCGCGAAGAACAACCCCATCCCGGCGAGTAGCGCTAGGTTCAGGTAGCCTGCGAAGTTGTTCGGATTGAGGAGTGGAGCGGGCGCCCACTGGGGATAGGCGAACTGTGGCTTGTATACGTAAAACCATTCCGAGACGCCGGCGAGGCCGTGGGCAACCGAGAGCACGCCCCCGACGAGTGCCGATACGACGACGATGACGAGGCCGCGGTTTCCGCCCTTTTCACGCGCGAGTCGCGCAGACGCGACGAAGATGGATGCATAAGCGAGCCACTTCAACGCCTCGACTCGCGACGCAGAGGGATCCACGCTGAGGCTTCGAAAATGCCCAACTGGAGCGCCAGCAAGTACGAAGGCATCCGACCACGTCCGGGCAGCGACTGGCGAAAGCGCCTGGACCCACGAGGGCGGGAGCGGAATCGACTGGATCAAGCTGTAGAGGGATAGAGCAGCGAGCACGATCGCCGGCGCCGGGAAACGTCGCTCCGATTGCCGTTCCGTCCACAAGACGAGGCCCCCTGCGAGGAGCGCCAGTGGCGTAACGACGAGCAGCGAAACGACGTGAACCGTTCCAACTGCGAGGAGCGAAACCAGGATGGTGACGAACAGCGCGTAGGTGAGTATCGACGCCAGGTGGGTCCCAACGACGTGACGCGCCCGCCCGAGCAACGTCCGTCGCCTGCGCCTCTTCTGGGGCTGCGACGGCGCGGACCATTCCTCTTGTGAAGCGGTCTGCTCCTCCGAATCACTCATTGGATGAGCAGTATAACGGCAAGCTGGCGAGCAAAGTGCATAGAGACGCGCGCCAGTTCCTGCGTCCGTCCCGTCGCCGCTCTCTCGGTCTCCATCTCGGTCCCGCCATCGGTGTCCGTCTCTGCCTCAGCGCCAGAACTGTGGTCGTTCGGAAGACGGGCTCGCGTGCACGAAACCCCCTTGCCAAAACCGCGGTCCGGTTCATAACTAGTCGTATGATAAAAAACAGCGCGCACCCCATTTGCTGGAGGGATTTGGGTGTCGGCCTTCGGGCGGCTCTGCTCGCGCTGGGGCTCGGGCTGGGCTTGTCCGGCTGTAGGACCGCCAAAGGTTCGGAACCGACGCCGTTCCAGGGGGTCGTGGAGATCGAGGAAACCGTCCTCGCCTTCGAACTCGGCGGGCGGGTCCAAGAAATTACGGTGAAGGAGGGGGACAAGGTGGCGATTGGGCAGCGACTAGCCAGCTTGGACGACTCCCTCACGAAGGCCACGGAAGTGGCTCGCTTGGCGGAGGTCGGCGTCGCAGAGGCGCAAGTGCAGCTGCTCCGTCAAGGTGCTCGTCCCCTCGAGATCCGCGCCGCGGACTCACGGGTGGAGGCGGCAAAAGCCGTCGAATCTCAGCTCTCGAAGAACGTGGAGAGGCTCCGTGCACTGCTGCAGAACGGCGCCATAGCCCAAGCTTCCGTCGACGATGCCGATGCTCAGTTGCAGCGGGCCATCGCGGAGCGGATGGCCGCAGAGCACGTGCTCGACAATCTCAAGGCCGGTTCTCGAGCGCAGGAGATCAAAGGGGCGAAGGCCCGCGCAGACGCAGCCCTGGGCGCCCTCGAGCTCGAACGCGTGCGAATGCGCAAACACGTCCTCAACTCGCCGCTCGAGGGTCGGGTACTCGACGTCCACGTCGAACCCGGCGAGGTGATAGGCACGGCCGCCGCCGTGGTGACGATTGGGCGGAGTCGCGAACCGTACGTCGACATCTTCGTTCCACAGTCGAAGATGGGCGGCATCAAGGTGGGAACCCCGGCGCGGATCCGTATCGATGCCTTGAAGACCGCCCTCGACGGGAAAGTGACCTGGGTGGGCCGCCGCACGGAGTTCACTCCGCGTTACCTTTTCAGCGAAAACGAGCGAAGCACGTTGGTTCTCCGAGTTCGCGTCACCTTCGATGATCCCAAGGAGGAACTCGTCTCGGGAGTCCCAGCCTTCGTTTCTTTGGGGGGGAGCCGATGAGCATCCAGAACGACGGAAGTCACAGCGGTGAAGGGTCTCGAGTTGCTACGAACGGTGCGGAAGAGCCCATCGTGCACACTGAAAAGCTCTGCCGTCGCTTCGGGGATCTCGTTGCCGTAAAGGACGTTTCACTCACGGTGGGGAAGGGCGAAATTTTCGGCGTCCTGGGACCAAACGGGGCAGGGAAGTCCACGACGATTCGCATGCTCTGCGGTCTGCTCGATCCAACGAGCGGAACCGGCAGCGTCGTCGGTTACGACATTCTCAAGGAACCCGAACGAATCAAGCAAAACATCGGCTACATGACCCAGCGCTTCAGCCTCTACGAAGATCTGACCGTCGAGGAGAACCTGGAGTTCTACGCTGGGGTGTATGGGATCCCCTGGCGAAAGCGGCGAGCGCGAATCGACGAGGTCATTTCCCGCTCTTTTCTCGAGAAACGTCGACGGCAGCTCGCCGGGACCCTCAGCGGTGGATGGAAGCAACGAGTCGCCCTGGCCAGTTCGACGATCCATTCGCCACCCTTGCTCTTCTTGGATGAGCCCACGGCAGGGGTCGATCCGGTGAGTCGTCGCCAGTTCTGGAGCCAAATCCACGAGCTCTCTGCCGAGGGTACGACCGTCGTATTGACCACCCACTACATGGACGAGGCGGAGCGTTGTCACCGGCTTGGGTTCATCTTCGCAGGAACGCTCCTCGACGTCGGAACCCCGGAAGAGATCGTCGAGCGCCGTGGACTCGTCGCCTGTGAGCTCATGGCGGACCGAGCGCTCGAGGCGGCCGCTCGTTTGCGTCAGGAGCCCGATTTGGACGAAGTGGCTCATTATGGCCATTTGCTCAGGGTGGTCTTTCGAAAGGACTCGACGAAGACGACCGACGAAGACGTCGTGAAGCGCACCACCCGTTTGCTGTCGGATATCGGAGTTCAGGTGAGTCTCGTTCGAACGTCCCGAGTCAGCGTCGAGGATGCGTTCGTGTCCGTAGTGCGGCAACAGAGCCGTGAGGATTCGGAGGCGGCATGAGGACATTGGTCATTGCCATCAAGGAGCTCCGTCAATTGCGGCGCGATCGGCTCACCTTCGCGATGATGGTGGTGGTGCCAATCGTGCAGTTGCTCCTCTTCGGGTACGCCATCAACACGGACGTTCGCCACATTCCGTCCGTCGTTTACGATCAGGACGCATCCGCGGAGTCCCGGTTGCTCGCTAAGCGTCTCGAAGTGACGGGGTTTTACGATTTCATCGGGGCCGTTCAGAGCTACGACGAGATCGAGCGCACCCTGCGCAGCGGGCGCGCCAAGGTCGCCTTGGTCATTCCCGCTGATTACGCGCGAAACGTGAAGGGGAGTCGGGCAGCATCGCTGCAATTGGTCGTGGATGGCTCCGATCCACAAACCGTTGCCAGCGCGATCAACACGGCGAGCTCACTCATCGCAGCTCAGGCATCGGAGTTGCTCGTCGCACGCCTGGGCGCGACGGGAACGTTTACCGCGCCGGTGCGCCTGGAGCCATCGACCTGGTATAATCCCGAACTACGAACGGCAGTGTTCGTCGTTCCTGGACTCATCGGAGTCATTTTGACGATGACGATGGTCATGTTGACGAGCATGGCCATCGCTCGAGAACGCGAACGGGGAACCCTCGAGCAGCTCATCGTTTCCCCCGTGAAACGCGTCGAGCTCATCCTCGGAAAGATCTTTCCGTATGTGAGCATCGGTTACGTTCAGATGACGCTCATTCTCGTGTTCGGTGCGCTCATCTTCGGCGTGCCCTTCGTCGGCTCGGTGGGCCTGCTCTACGTGTTGTCCTTCGTCTTCATCGCCGCGAGCTTGGCCGTAGGAATGTTCATCTCTACCTTTGCCAGCACGCAACAGCAGGCGATGCAGATGAGCTTCTTCTTCCTGCTCCCGAATATCTTGCTTTCGGGCTTCATGTTTCCCTTCGAGGCCATGCCTCGATTGGCGCAATACCTATCGCAGCTCCTACCGCTGACTCACTTTCTTCGCATCGTGCGCGGCATCGTCTTGAAGGGCGCCCAATTCGAAGACGTCGCGCTCGAATTCCTATGGCTCTCCGTGATTCTTGTAGCCCTCGTCACGATCGCGTCGCTGCGATTCAGAAAGAAGTTGGGATGAACGCCTTGGCATTTGCCTACAAGCTCTGGACGAACTACGAGGCCTTGGCTCGCTTGGCGCCTGAATCGAACAAGATTGCCCCGCAATCCCATTCCACAGAACGGCGCGTCCGAAGGCGCTCGAGTCCTCATTTGCGGGAGCTCACACGGGAACCCGAGGTGCAGGACGGCGACGGTGTTTCCCCGGACGCACGACGCGACGCGAGCGAGGGCCGAGGTAACCGTGGCTAGACCGAAGAGTGACATCCAAGAGCGCATCATCGAGGCCGCCCATCAGAGGTTCCTTGCCGAAGGGGTAGACGGAGCGTCACTGCGCAACATTGCCAAAGAAGCAGAGACCAGCATCGGGATGGTTTACTACTACTACACGACGAAGGAGGATTCTGTTCCTTGCGGTGGTCGAGGAGACGTATCAGCAGATCTTGGCCGATCTCGAGCACTCTCTGCGCGAAGGCGTCACCTACCGAGAGCGGATCGAGGCCGTGTTTCGTCGCGTGGGCAGGCTCTCGCCGCACGAGCTAGAGGTGGTTCAGCTCGTCGTGCGGGAAGCACTCACGTCGGGTGAACGGCGCTCGCGCCTAGTCAATCGCTTTTTGCGCGGACACATCCCGCTCTTGCTCCGCTCGGTCATCGACGGGATCGAGACCGGTGAGCTCGATCCCAGTATCCACCCCTTGGTGGGGATGGCATGCTCCCTCGGGATCGGCGCAGTTCCGACGTTGATGTTACGAGCCGCGGCGGAACGCGGCAGCGACATGGCACAAAATCAAGAGATCCCTCCCATCATGCGGCTTGCGACGGCAGAGATCCTAAAGCAGATCCCCGACAGCGATCGACTGGCAGAGGTGTTGAGCGGCATTACTCTGCGCGCGTTGGGAAAACGCTCGAACGAAGGAAAATAGCTTTGCCCGCTGAGCCGTGGCACACACGGTAAAGCATTGGCACAGCTATTTGGCACAGTGACACAGCTGGGGTGGCGTCGACGGGAAAACATCCTGAGTTTCGGCTGGCGCGTGTGCCACTCGGGTCACCGTTCTGATGGCACGACGTTTGCTGGGGTGCCATCGCCATGAATCGCAAGACCCTCTCCTTCGTCGCCCTGACCTCCATTGCGCTCATCTACGCCTGCAACCACTCGGACGGCGGCTCTCCCTCCGGCGACGGTGGGGCGGGTGCCGACGGCAAAGGAGGAGCCCGCTCCGACGGCACCGCTGGCGCGAGTAGTGACGACGAAGAAACGGCTGCCGCCGTCGCACTCCAACCTCTCACGAGTTGCACCGACTTCAACGACGCCATTCGCGAAAAGACCCGTCGAGAGATGAATAGCCTGCTCGACACGGCTATCAAGAACCTCAAGACGCAGGGACTCACCGAGTGCATCAATGACGGCTACGGCTACGGTTCGACAACCGGCACGACCGGGGTCGCCTGGGGAGCCACGACGGGCACGACCACGGGGAGTTCGACGGGCACGACCACGGGGAGTTCGACGGGATTTACCGGCACGACTACCGGTACAAGCATCTCGACGGGTACTGCGTCGGAGTCGCCAACGAGCGTGTCCGGCACCAATAACCAAGTTGCAGCGGTCGACGAGGCCGACATCGTAAAGACCGACGGGCAGTACATCTACTGGGTGGAAAACAACGAGCTCCGGATCGTCGACGCATGGCCAGCCACCGATGCAGCCACCGTGGGACGCCTCGGTCTTGGCTCTGGCCGCGTGGCAAAGAAGCTCTTCGTGGAAGGCGATCGCGCCGTTGTCTACGTCTCCGAACCCAGGAGCACCGCTCCAAACGGCTCCGTCTACATGCTGGGCCAGGCCAAGGATTGTACCTACGGCTACGATTGCGACTTCTCAGGCGACGGAACCGCAACGCGGATGATGGTCTTCGACGTGTCGAATCGGTCCCTCCAAAGCTCATTCGGGAGATCACGATGCCGGGTTCGCTCATTGCGGCTCGTCGCATCGGCAAAGCCATTCATACCGTCGTGAGCATCGCCGAGCTCCAAATGCCGTCGATGGAAACCTATTACTACTCTGGCTGCGCCACCGCGGACGCAACCGTCACCTCCGAGATTTCGAAGATTGAAGCCATGCGAGCTCGCAACAACGCCAAGCTCGACAGTGCGACCTTCGATCCGGGGGTGCTCGCGCGGGAAGGCACGACGGTCCTCGGGAACACGAACTGTAGCGACTTCTACCGAGAAGGTATCGCCGATGGCACCGCGATAACGACGCTCCTCTTCTCGATCTCGACACGGACGCAGCACCTCGACTGGCCAATATCGTGTCGCGTGCGGGGGCGGTGTATGCGTCCGAGTCTTCGCTATACGTTTCCGTGACACATCAACGACAGGGATATACGAGCGGTTGGTACGATGTGGCCGAAGACGAGGTAAGCACGGTCCATCGCTTCAAGATTCGGGGAGAAAGCGGCGGATACGGGTTATCTCGCAAGCGGCATGGTTCCGGGTCACGTCCTCAATCAATTCTCGATGGACGAGTACCAAGGGGCATTGCGGATTGCGACAAGCAAGGGTCGCGTTCCCGATCCGAAGGTCGAGAGCGTCATGTCCGTCCTCGCGCAGGAGGGCTCGACCTTGAGCGTCATCGGGCAGATTAGCGGCATCGCTCCGACGGAAGACATCAGGAGCGTTCGGTTCCAGGGCAAGCGAGGCTACCTGGTGACGTTCAAGAAGACCGACCCGCTCTTCGTGCTCAATTTCTGGCAGATCCGAAGGCGCCGAAGGTCGAAGGGGAGCTAAAAATCCCGGGATTTTCGACGTACATGCACCCGCTCGACGACAACCACCTATTGGCGTTGGGTTACGAAGCCGATGACCACGGCGATTTCGCCTACTTCAATGGCATTCAGCTCCAAATCTTCGACGTCACGAATCCTACGGTTCCCGCTCTCCTCCATAAGAAAGTGTTTGGCACCCGAGGCTCGAGTTCGTCCGCACTCACCGATCACCTCGGCTTCACCTTTTTGCCCGACCGCAAGCTTCTGACCCTCCCCATGTCGATTTGTGAGGGGGGCGGTGATGGAAGCTACGGAACGCTCGACTTCAGCGGCGTGGTCGCCCTCCGCATCGATGCAAAAGATGGGATCCAGGAGCTCGGACGACTCGAAGAGCCCTATCCAGCCAACGTCAGCGGCTTCTATTACGGCGGTGCCTGTTCGGATTGGTGGACCGACTCCAACAGCGTCGTCAAGCGTACGGTCGTTCTCGATGATTTCCCTCTATGCCCTCTCGACCGCAAGACTCCGCATTCAGAATCTGACGACCCTCGGCACTGACGTGAAGGTCTTGGATTTCCTGATTCCACTGGGTGCGATTCAGCGACGAGGCACGCGTAGAATCGGCCCAACAAAGCTCGACGACACCCAGGGCACACCGTCGAGCTTACAAAAATCAAACGCCCTTCCTTCGATGGGTACGGGAACGAAGGAAGGGCGTCGGTGCGAAGGGTCTACGCGGCGGCGTTATTCATATCCGTAAAGCGCGGTGACCACTCCGCGTCACACGAAGTAGCTACTGGACTGCGCTTTTCCTTACTTGTCTCGCTTGATGACGACATACGTCGTAGCACCGCGGCGGACGACTAGGGCAGCGAGTGGTCCCTTCGTGGACTTGTAGATGCGCTGGACGTCCTCGGGAGATCGGAGGGGTTGACGATTCAGCTCGACGAGGACGTCGCCCGGGCGAAGCCCTGAGCGAGCAGCGGGGCTGTCAGGAGCGAGCCCCGTAATGACGACGCCGTTCTTGACCTCGGCAGGAACCTCCAAGCGCTCCCGCGTTTGCTGAGAAAGCGCTTCGAGTCGCATGCCGATGACGTCCTCGGGCTTCGCTCCGGGATGGGCGTCGTTCGTGCCGTCCGTCGGCGATTGTTCTGGCGATGCGGTGAGCGCAACGGGGACGACTTGTTCTTTGCCCCCGCGCTGGATCTTCAGACGCACGACTCGATTCGCCCCAGCCACGGCGATCGCATTGCGGAGCTCTCCGGTTGTGGTCACTGGCTTGTCGTCAACGGAGAGAATCACGTCGTCGCGCTTCAGTCCGGCTTTTTCCGCGGGTGAGCCCTTGGCCGTATCGGAAACCACGACGCCGGAATTTGCCGTCACCCCGAGGCCTTGGGCGAGGTCCGGATCGAGGGTCTGGATCGTGACCCCGAGCCACCCGCGCACCACTTTGCCTTGGGTGAGGAGACTGTCGACGATGGGCCGAGCCATATTCGTCGGGATGGCAAAACCGATCCCCATGTTGCCGCCGGTGCGGGAGAGGATCGCCGTATTGATGCCGACGAGATTTCCTTCCATGTCGACGAGCGCGCCGCCGGAGTTTCCGGGGTTGATGGCGGCGTCCGTTTGGATGAAATCTTCGTAGTCGACGATGCCGAGGTCGCTTCGACCCTTGGCGCTGACAATCCCCATCGTCACGGTTTGCCCGACACCGAAGGGATTTCCGATCGCGAGAACGACGTCGCCGAGCCGAAGTCGCGTGGAGTCGCCCATGGGCAGCGGCTTGAGCTCCTTGCTCGGATCTTTGATGCGAAGCACGGCGACGTCGCTCTTCGGATCGGTACCAACGAGCTCGGCCGTGAAGTCCTTGTGATTGAGCGCCGTCACCTTGATCTCGTCGGCACCCTCGATCACGTGGTTGTTCGTGATGACAAGACCATCCCCGACGACGACCCCGGAACCAAGTCCTTGCTCGCGGCGCTCGGACTCTCCCTGCTGCGGGCCGAAAAAGAAACGAAAGAACGGATCATCCATCGGCACTCGGGACTTCATGACCCGAGTCGACGAGATGCTAACCACGCTGGGAAGCACGCGATCGACCACGTCTGCGATGGCGTTCGAATCCCGCGCCAGCACGAGCCAAGGCTGGGCTGGGCAACGGGAGCAGGTGCGACGCGTTCGACTGCGTGCCACTGCTTCCAGTCGTAGGCTTGTTGCTGGCCTGGGCTCGTTGACAAGCCGTTAGGGAGACGAGGAGGCCGAGAATGAGACTTGGGGCAAGTCGAGCGGGGTTTCGCATGGCTTCGCTATGGTTCGATGAAGTTGGCACTTTCGGCAAGCACCTCGGGTGCGTGCCCTTTGCGAGCCTTGAACCAGGAAGCTCGCACGGGCATTCCCCGCGGCGTGATGATTCAACGGCAAAACACCCCAACGGCCTAGAGGCCGCCCCACTGCCGCGGTCGCCGGCGCGGTCGCCTCTCATACAGTTCGGTGGCGCGGAACGCTCAGGCGTCGTGCTTCGGTGACTCGACAAGGCCCGAATCGAGTGCGCTCGGGGCCTCGGGCTCCGGACAGTCCAAGGTGCCGGGCGGCGACGTTCGGAAGTTCATCAGCGAGAGGGCAGCCTCTTGTGCGGTCAGATACGCTGCGGGCGCGATTGTTTGGTAGCGAGCGGCCAAGAGCTCGGCAACCTCGCGGCCCTTCGGGTTCGTTGGCTCGTACACGTCCGGATCCACGGCGAGGCTCGCGGGCCCGCTCGTCGTCTCCGCTGGCGCTCCACCGCGCAAGGATTCGAGCGCGGCCAAGAGCTCCGCCATGGTGGCGTGTCGATTGTCTGGGTGCTTCCGGGTGGCACGCATGACGACTGCCTCGAGCCGTGGATCGAGCTCATCGTTCAGCCACGAAGCGGGTGGAACCGGAGAAAAGAGCTGATGACTCAACAGATTCGAGCCCGAGGGGTGCCTCGAAGGGCAGGTGAGCCGTGAGCAAACGGAAAAGGAGAATGCCCAAGCCGTAAACGTCGGTGCGTGCGTCGACGGGATCGGCCATGACCTGCTCGGGAGCCATGTATTCGATGGTCCCGAGGACCGTGTGAACGCCGCTCGTGCCGTTGGAGCGCGGCAGCTTCGCCATCCCGAAGTCGATCACCTTCACGCCGGTTGGTGCCCCACGCGGTCCAATCAAGAAAAGATTGTCAGGCTTGACGTCGCGGTGAAACACCTGCTGCGCGTGAGCCGCCGCTAACCCTTTTGCGGCTTCGGTTGCAATCATCAGGGCGAGTTCGACCGGTTGGTGAGGACGACGAGCCAGGAGCGCCCCGAGAGTCTCGCCCCGCAGCGGTTCCATCACGAGAAACGGCCGTTCATCGAGGCTCGCGCCGTAGTCGAGAACGCGCACGATATTCGGATGCGACAGGCCAGCCAGGGTCTCCGCCTCGGAGAGAAAGCGACGTCGGAGCTCGTCGTTTGCCATCGCATCGTCGGTGAGCTGCTTGACCACGACCGGCCGATTGCGAAGGAGATCCGCCGCGAGATACACGTCGGCAGTCGAACCACTGCCGATCCGCCCCTCGATTCGATAACGTGCAGCGAGGATTTGCCCGGCGCGACGCGTTGGTTTTGCTTCGAATGCCGCGAGCGCCGCTGAGCGCAGTCGGTGACCGCGACGGCTGCCAGGGGTCGAGCCCGGCCGAAATTCTCGCATGGGGCGAACCTTAGCAAGCTTTTGTGCCGTGCAAGGTCCCGGGAAATCTCACTCCCCGTTGCCACTGTACGATCACAGTCTGACGAGCATTTCCGTTACGAAACATGAAGCGTCCCAACTCAGCACAGCGCGCGAGCAATGCGTAGGGCAGCGCCCCGAGAATCGAACTCGCCTTCTCCGGGACCCACGCAACTCGGGCAACCTTCGCGACAACTGCATTGGCGGATCAGACGCGCAGCACGCTCGACGAGCTCACCGGCACGCGCGAAAATGCGTGGGGCGAGACCGACACCGCCTGCAATCGAGTCGAATCGAAATAGCGTCGGATCGAAGCCCCCAGTGCGCTGGGCGAAAGGGTCCCGCGCTGGAGGAAGCCCATCGCCGCTCCCGTCACCCAGGGTGCGTCCGATGTCTCGGGGATCGCACATGAGCGCAAGCGTACTGACGGCTTCGAGGGCTTGACCGAGACCACGCAGCCCTGCGATGACCTGCGCGCGAGGAAGACCGAGCTCGGCCACCAAGGATTCCGGAAGCGTGAGCCAGAAGCTCGTGGTGTGCATCTGCATCTCCGGCAGATGGACATCGCCATATCCTGCATTTTCGTGGGTGAAGAACTTAATCTTTTTGTAACCGGTCACCTTCTCGAGCACCTTGACCTCACCCAAACCGAGAAGGGCGGCCCGAGAGTACCGGTGTCCTCTGGCTCGATCACGCTCACGGTGCGGTAGGTGAGGGCAGTGGTGAAATAGTCCGGTTCCACCTTCCGCACGAACGCCTTGTGATTGTCGTAGTCGAGCCGCTCGACTTGGTACTGTTCGGCGTCGTGCTGATAAATCGCTTGCTCGTGGAGCATGGTGTGCGTCGCTCGAAAATCGAGCTCTGCCAAGGTCTTGCCGCTGCCCACGTCGATGATGACGAAGTTGTCCCAGCCCACGTTGCGCAAGCTGACGTGATTGGCCGGAAATGCTTCCCCGGACCAAAAGTACCGCCCTTGGGACTCGTGAACCAACCCGTGACCGGCGAGATACTCGAGAGCATCGCGCGTCGATTCGGCGTCGAGTCCCGCGTAGGTCTCGCCGCTCGAGGGCTCGGGATGAGCCGGGCGGTCCCCGGGACCGACGATTTCGAAGGGCGCCTCGAAGACGGCGCACTTGAGGTGCTGGATCAGGATCTCGATGTTACCCGGATCGATTCTCGCCTCTTCCGCCGTGGTTTGCAGGAGGTACGACGGGTCGCGCGCGATGTATTGGTCGAGGCCGTCGGAACCACACACGAGGACGAGCACGCTCGTCTTGCCGCGTCGCCCGGCACGACCGAAGCGCTGCCACGTGGCCGCAACGCTTCCCGGATATCCGGCGAGTACCACGGCGTCCAGATCCCCGATGTCAATCCCGAGCTCGAGGGCATTCGTCGCAACCACCGCAAGGATCCGGCCCTCGCGCAGATCTTGTTCGATCTTGCGCCTGGTGCCCGGCAAGTATCCGCCGCGATAGCCCATGATTGCCTCGGGACCCGCGACGTCACCCGCTGCTTGGCGGAGGTACTTCAGGATGACCTCGACGCTATTGCGTGAGGGCGCGAACACGATGCTCGGGACTCGCGCGCGGATCAGAATCGGCTGCAACACTGACGGCCTGCTTCAGACTACTTCGACGGATCCCGAGTTCCGCGTTGACGATGGGCGGATTGACGACCAAGAGGCGCCGATTGGCCGTCGGGGCCGTGCTCTTGTCGACCAAGTGAACCGAATCCACGGGAACACCAAGCAATCGCGCGGCGTGCTCCAAAGGGTTGCCGATGGTCGCGGTCGCGCAGACGAACCGCGGGCGCGCGCCGTGAAAAGCGGCAATTCGTCCGAGACGCGCAATGACGTGCGCCATGTGCGAGCCAAACACGCCGCGGTAGCTGTGAAGCTCGTCCAGCACCACGTAACGCAGCCCCTGGAAAAGCTGCGCCCAACGCGCGTGATTCGGCAGGATCCCGGCGTGGAGCATGTCCGGATTCGAGAGGACGATCCGCGCCCGCTCGCGTGCCACTTTGCGGGCGTCGGCGGGCGTGTCCCCGTCAAAGACCGTCGCCGCGACGGAACAACCAGCATCGGCAAGAAGACCTTGGAGCGAGTGCTCCTGATCGCGCGACAGTGCCTTGGTCGGATAAAGGTAAAGAGCCGTGGCGGAAGAGATCGCGTAGAAGCTCCGTGACCACCGGTAGGTGGAAACACAGGCTCTTTCCGCTGGCGGTAGGCGTTGCCACCACCACGTGGCGGCCATCGAGAGAGGCATCGATAGCCTCGGCTTGATGACTGTAGAGGGAGGTGATCCCCCGTTGCGCCAGGGCTCGACGCAAGGGCGTAGGGAGACGCGCCGGGAGCTCACGAGTCACGGCATCTCGACCGGGAAGGGACTGGTCGAGCGTCAGGAGCGGGCCCATCAATCCGGACTCGGCCCAACTCGACAACACGGCGTCGAGGCCACGCGGCCTGGCGAAGGGGAAGTCGGACATGGCCGAAGCTAAACAGATGTGCGGTACTCTGGCAACGTGGGCCAAGTTGTCGTAAGCAATCCTGGCCGATGTCGAACGTGAACGAAGAAGAGCCCAAGTCGATGCCAGCCGAACGTCAAGAGCCCGCCCCGGAAGCTACCTCCCCCGTCAACATCGACCAAACTACGTCTTCTTCGCCATCGTTGCTGCGGTGGTGCTCGTTCTCGACGTTGCATCGAAGGCTTGGGCGGTCGTCACGCTGGATTCGACGTCGCATCGGCAGCCGGTAATGGTGCTCATCAAGGACAGCTTGTCCTTCGTATTGGCCTACAATCGCGGCGGAGCCTGGGGGCTTTTCAATGGCGCTGCGGATGCCTTTCGCAAACCGTTCTTCCTGACGGTGAGCCTCCTTGCGATCCTTTTCATCGTGTCGCTCTATCGAAAGCTCCAGCCCGGACAATGGGCGCTCCGGTGGGGACTACCGCTCGTGCTCGGTGGCGCCCTCGGAAACCTGATGGACCGCATCACCCGCGTCGGAGTCGTGGATTTCATCGATTATCGAGCGGACTGGGTTTTGGCGATGAATCAGCTCATTGCCAAGTTCTCGAAGGGTTGGACGATCACCAATCATTGGCCGACCTTCAACGTCGCCGACATCGCCATCTGTGTCGGTGTGGGACTCATGGCGCTCGACGTGCTCTTCGCGAAGCGCCGTCACGTTCCGTCGGGCAGCTCGCTCTCCCCCGCGCCGAACGGGCCCGTCGCCTGAGGGTGAACCTCGGCCGTGCATAGTCGTCTCTTTTCGCTCTTCGAGCTCGTCGTCCCGAGCTACTTCGCGATGCTCGTGATCGGGTTCGCGATGGCGACGGCAGTCGGCGTGCTTTGGGCGAGGCGACTCGGACATGATCCCGACGTCATCGTCAATCTCGGGATCGTGATGCTCCTTTCGGGTCTCGTCGGTGCGCGAGTCGCCCACGTGCTCTTCGACGGATTTTTCTGGGACTACGTGCACCTCTGCACCGATCCATCCAAGGTCGAGTGGAAGATCACCCAGGCCGAGTGCCTGCGAACCCTCGAACCGGATTGGTTCGGATGCGGCGCAACGGGCACCCTCGGGATTCTGGGACGCAGCCAAGAGCGTCTGCCGCCCGAAGGAAGCCGATTGCTTCGCGTGGGCCGGCGTTTCCGGCGGTCTCACGTATTACGGCGGGTTCATCGGCGCGACAGTGGTGGGCTACTTCCGGCTCAAGCGCGATCGCTTCCCATTCTTGCGTGCGGCAGACATGGCAGGTTTTGCAATCCCTCTGGGTCTTGCCTTCGGAAGAATGGGTTGTCTCCTCGCCGGCTGCTGTTTCGGACGTCCCTTCGAGGGTCCCTGGGGGATTTCCTTCCCGAAGTTCAGCCCGGCGTCGGACAAGCAAGCCCAGCTTGGACTCTTGCCTTCGTCGGCGCACGAGTCACTCGCCGTCCATCCGACGCAGCTCTACGAGTCGGCCAGTGCTCTCGCGATCGCGGCCTTCCTACTGCTCTGGTTTCATCCGCGTAAACGCTACGACGGGCAGGTGTTCCTCGCATTCGTCGCCCTCTACGCAACGGCGCGGTTCATCATCGAGTTTCTGCGCAGCGACGATCGCGGCGGTAGCTTTGGACTGTCCACGTCGCAACTCATCGGCCTCCTTTTGCTCGCTGCCAGCGTCAGTGCTCATTTTTTGTTGGTCCGGCGCAACAACACCTCATCGGCGACGGCGCCCCACGTCAGCTGAGAAGCCCGAGCGTGGACTTCCGCGTTGCTCCGCACCCGCTCTCCGGTGGCGCCGGGGGCTCGCGGAACTTCCCATTCACGCCGAATGAGGCAGGCTTGGTCGATGTGCCCTTGGGTCGCCAAGGGAATCGGCCCATAATGCGCACATGATCCGTCATGTCGTCTCACTGCTCGTCATCGGCATGTTCGTGGGTTGCATGGCAAAGGAGAGCGATCATCCACCCGACCTCGATTGCAGCAACGGCAACTGCAACAGCGACGGTTCGAAGGTAAGCGCTGGCAGTTCCACGGGAGGCACCGGCTCCGACACGTCCACGTCGAGCGCGGGAACGGCAGGACAAGCAACCTTGGACGGGCAAATCGTCGAGGTGGACGAACCCGATTTCTCGGTGAGCGATTCACCCACGGCAACTGGAAGCTTTACCGTGACGGTTCCCGGCGCTGACGGCAAAAACATCCAGCAATCGACGTCTGCTCTCTTCTCCGTCGAGACCGTTCGCGTGGCAAAGAACCTCTGGCTTACCGCCAAACCGGCGACTGGCGCCAATCTCCTGACGGGGGTCGTCGCACTGAACACGACGCGCGACACCGATACGGTCGTCCCTGTCGTTCGACGGAGCGCACTCGAGCTCGTCGCCTATGGGCTCACGCTCCCCGTCACCTTGGACAAGGACAAAGGACAGGTGGTCTTGCGCTTCGTCGACGACAGCGGCGCGCCGGTCAAAGGCGTCTCCGTTCTCGGCTCGGGTGCCGAGAACGTCGCCTACGACGACGGCGGGTCCTACAGCGATGCCGTGTCGAGCACGGGGGCCCGGGGGTTGGCGTTCCTCTTGAACGTCAATGCGACGACGACCCCGACGGCCATGGCGGTCACCCTGAGCGGCAAGGCGAGCGCGGAGTTTGCCGTTTGGACGCAAGCCGGCGCAGCGACGGCACTCGAGCTTTCGGTGTCGACGAACTGACGCGGCTTTGCGCGAAGCGGGGATCTTTGGTAGCCCCGGAAGACCCCATGACTGCAAGCATCATCGACGGAAAGGCAATCGCGGCAAAGGTTCGGCAGGAAGTGGCAGAAGGCGTCGCCGCCTTCAAGAGTGCGCACGGTCGAGCCCCTGGCCTTCACGTGGTGCTCGCCGGCGAAGATCCGCATCTGCCGTCTATGTCCGCAACAAAGAAAAGGCCGCTCACGAGGCGGGTTTTGCCGGTGTGGTGCATCGACTGGCGGCAACGGTGACCGAGGATCACTTGCTCGGGCTCATCCGTGACCTCAATCGCGATCCCGCGGTCGACGGGATTTTGGTGCAGTTGCCGTTGCCGAAGGGGCTCAAATCCCAGCGCATCCTTGACGAAGTCGCGCCAGAAAAAGACGTCGACGGCTTTCATCCCATCAATGTCGGAGCGCTCTGGTCCGGCCTCGAAGGGTTGGTTCCGTGTACTCCCCGCGGATCGATTCGGCTGCTCGAAGAAGCCGGAGTCGCGATCAGCGGCAAGCGAGCACTCGTCGTCGGGCGGAGCAACATCGTTGGCAAGCCGATGGCCGCACTCCTGCTCGCACGCAACGCAACGGTGACGGTCGCCCACTCGAAGACCGCCGATCTGAAGGCACGTTGTCTCGAGGCCGATATTTTGGTCGCAGCGATTGGCCAAGCCAAAATGATCGGAGGGGACTTCATCAAACCCGGAGCGACGGTCATCGACGTGGGCATGAACCGTGACGAAAATGGCAAGCTCTGCGGTGACGTCGACACTCAGGGGGCGATGCAGGTGGCCGGTGCAATCACACCGGTTCCCGGGGGAGTCGGGCCGATGACCATTGCCATGTTGCTCGATAACACCCTGACCGCAGCCAAAATGCGCGTCAGCCGCGCGTGAGGAACCCGCTGGACGAGCAATCCCACCGGGAGCGTTCTTGCCGTCTCTAGAGTCAACCGGGACGACTACCGCCGTCCTTGAGCGGACGCGCGACGAGGGCCGTGTACGTTGCTCCCCTCGAAGTCAGGACGGACTGATATAGAACGAGAGCGTCGAATTCTACGACGACGTTCTCGTTCGGCATGGCGGCGAGCAATTGCCGCACGTCACAGGGATTCGACAGCCGCCCCAGGGTGAGGTGGGGCAAGAACTCGCGCCGCTCTTCGGCAATCCCGAGGTCAGCAGCGCGTGACTCGAGCGAACGAGCCAAGCTCACGAGTTTGCCACTCGATTCACCGAGCCGCACACCGATCACTTTTGCAGACTTGGGCGACGGAAAGGCGACCCACCCTTCGACGGATGCTTGCAGCATTCTCGTCGGAATCGCCTCGTCCACGAGCGCCTCGAACCTCGGAAGGGCCGTAAGCTCGAGGTCACCGAGAAACTTCAACGTGAGGTGAAGGGATGCATCCGGCGTCGGCCGGACAGGGCTGGCCAAAAGGCGATGACCTCTCAACCGATCACGAAGTCGACCCACGGCGAGTCTCGCATCCGGCGCGAGAGAAAGCGCGTAGAACGCGCGTATCGAGCCACCTTCGGCGCACGTCGGCAAGAATCATCGTTTCGAGCTTGAGTGGGCTTCCCCCACGAAGCAAGTGTCAAACGCCCGATAACGTCACGCGCTCGGAAGCCCCAAGCGGATCAATTGTCGAATCGAGGATGCGCTTCGTGATGGGCTTGACCAGATATGAGTCGCACTCCTCGACGAACGAGCGATGGAAGTGCTCGTACCCCGAAAGCGCCGTAGTCATGAGGACTTTCGACCGGCTCGAACGCGCGACGCGATGGTCGTTTTCTAGACGTCGCAGTTCCGTCAAGACGGCGTGACCGTCCATTCCCGGCATCATGATGTCCAGACAGACGACCTGATAATGGCGCCCTTCGGCCAAAGACTCCGTGATGCGTGCCACGGCCTCCTCGCCGTTTGCCGCTGAATCACACTCGCCGTAATTCTTGAGCAGTTCCTGCAAGAGCACCTGACAGGTCGCATCGTCTTCTACGATCAGAAACCGGCGTCGCCGCGCCGCGGGCGCAACGTCCGGAACGGGCTGCTCCGACGATTGCACTTCTTTTGCGCGCAGCGTTGCGGCCGATGCCGGCGGTGGAGCTGCCGGGAAGCGACAGAATGCACCTTCGTCGAAGATCAGGGATTCAATCTCACCCTGCGAACGTCGCGTCGCAACCACGAACGTCAGGATCGCCTCGGTGCGACTCCTATCCCACTCCCCATAAGCGGGACGTGTCGCGATGAGGTCACCTACCATGGCCAAGTCTTCACGTATCGGAAGACCGTCGAAGGTGTCACGACTCAGAATCCGTTCGAATGGCTTTGTCTACCACGTAGAGTCGAAGTCCGTCGCGACGCGCCGCAAGAATGCGCTCGTACTCATCCGGGCTTGGCGGAAAAGGGAACGCGCGTTGGTTCGGCTCCACTGGCACGGAGACATGCAGCATCGACGTGAGTTGGCTTGCCGTGCTCCTTAGTCGCGATACGTCTTCACGAGTGGTCTCGAGCCCTTGCGCGATGGCATCGAGCGCGTCGAAGATGAAATCAATCCCGCTCCTCGGTACGCTCGTGTCCGAATGGTGGTGTCGAACGAGCAAGGACTCGACCAGATGGATGAGGTTGGCCGAGTGAGACATTTCCGCAAGTCTGAGGGTGCCCTTGAGACTGTGCGCGCGCCGCAGAAGCAGCTGCATCGATTCGCGTGATCGCGGCGATGCACCTTGCTCTTGCACGCGCTCGAACTGCAGAAGCTCGTCCTGTAGTTCCGTCAACGAGACGGAGAGTTCTCCTAGAAGCTCAGGATCCACTACGCCGGTCTTCCCCCGAGATGCCCCGGCTCACCGAGCTTTGCCGCAGTGAGTGCCTCATCGAGCTTTTGTGTATTGAAGGGTTTGATGAGGTACGCCGCGCATCCGAGTTTCTTGCCTTTTGCGAGATCTTCCGGCCGATTTTCGGACGTGAGCATGACGACGGGCAGATGGGCAGTCGTGGTCTGACGCTTGATGCGCGCGAGCAGTTCGAAGCCGTTCATGTTGGGCATGGAAACGTCACTGAACACCACGTCGAACGTCTCTCGCGACAAGGTGTCGAGGGCCACGAGACCATCGGTCGCTTCGGTGACCTCGAACTGTCGAAGGATGAGAATCGTCTTTAGGGCGCGACGAATGCTGGCGTCATCGTCCACGATGAGCGCTCGGGCTTTGGCCATGCGTTACTCCGGATTTTGAGGCTTTCGAGCCAGAACGGCGCACGCGCGTCCAGTCTTTAGGCCTGTGGTGCGTTGCCCTTCAAGTACTCGTCCAACGCCGCTTTCAGTACATCGAACTCGGACCGTAAAGCCGTGAAACTCTCCCGTGCGCGCTCGACTTCTGCACTACGGCAAAAGGACTCGATCTCCAGAGCGACGGCACGAAACGGTGCGGCGGCGATTGTTCCTGCCGCACCTTGAATCCCGTGTGCCTCCATCGCTCCACCCGAGGCGTCGGCTTCCGCGAGTCGCGCCTCCAACCGATCGAGTTTTCGAGGCAAATCGCCGAGAAATGCCACGAGCAGTTTGCTCAGGAGTCGCGTATCGCCGTCGATTCGCTTGAGAAGCACGTCGCTGTCGAATGCCGGTAGAGACACCTTGGGGAACGACGTTGAGGAGAACCTTCGCTGCTCACGCGGATCGGTGGACTCGAGTTGCCAATGGGCCAGGGTTTCTCGCAGCTTTTGTGCGGTAATGGGTTTCGAGACGTATCCGTTCATTCCGGCGTCCAGGCACCGCTGGCGGTCTTCGGTCATGACGTGAGCGGTCATGGCCACGATGGGAACGTTTGGATCGAGTGCGCCTGCTTCTCTGGAACGAATGAGTCGCGTTGCCTCGAGTCCGTCCATTTCGGGCATTTGGACGTCCATCAACACGAGGCCGTAAGGACGCTGACGCAGTGCCTGGAGCGCCGCTCGACCATTGCCGGCGACATCGACGGACATTCCCATTCGGGAAAGGAGCCCTTCTGCCACGAGTTGATTGGTGACGTTGTCTTCGACGAGAAGAATGGCATTTCTGGTCTTGATCTCGCCCCCGGGAGCGCCCGTGTCATCCCTCGAAGCCGTAAGTTTCGGCGCTCCACTCACGCGCCGCTCCTGGAGTGCTCCTTGACGAGGCGACTGGCTCGTCGCGGCGACCGTGGCGCGCGGATCGGGCGACAGACTCACGGTGAACCAAAATTCGGACCCCTTGCCCAATTGGCTGGTGACGCCAATTTGACCGCCCATGAGCTCGACCAGTTCCTGAGAGATGGCCAAGCCCAGACCGGTACCGCCAAATCGGCAAGTCGTCGAAGCGTCCACCTGGGTAAATTTCGCGAAAATCCCTAGGACGCGGTGTTCGGGGATCCCTATCCCCGTATCGTGAACGGCCACGCGTAGGACCACCTGACGCTCGGTGACTCGAGTCAGTTCATATTCGACGTAGACCTGACCACGCAGCGTAAACTTGATGGCATTTCCGACCAGGTTGACGAGGATTTGACGCAGGCGGCTTGGATCGCCCACGAATTTCGTCGGGCAACTGACGCTCGGAACGCAATAGAGTCGGAGTCCTTTGTCGTCTGCTTGGGGACGTAGGGAGTCGAGACACTCTTCGATCACCAAGGAGGAAATCAGAATGGGATCTGAACCAGCTCCATCTTTCTCGCCTCGATTTTCGATAGGTCGAGGACGTCGTTGAGAAGCGAGAGCAAGGCCCGACCGCTGGTCGCGGCAAGCTCCGCAAAACGCCTTTGCTCGGGAGACAGCTCGGTTCCGAGGAGCAACTCGAGCATTCCGATGACCCCGTTCATCGGCGTCCGGATCTCGTGGCTCATGTTGGCAAGGAACTCACTTTTGGCGAGGTTGGCTCGTTCTGCGCGAGCCGCCATCTCGTTGGCTCGCTGCGTGAGCAGCTCGAGCTCCCGATTGGTCTCTCGGAGTGCCTCCTCGGAGCGCTTGTGCCGGGTGAAGTCCATGTGTGTGCCGAACATCATGAGCGGCTTGCCGTCTTCCGTCGTAGAGACGACCTTTCCCTGATCGTGCACCCACACCCAATGCCCGTCCTTGTGCTTCATCCGAATGGTGCACTCGTAGAACGAATCCTTGCCGGCAAAGTGCCGCTCAAGTAATTCGTTGGCTTTGATCAGGTCTTCGGGCATGACCAATTGCGACCACGTGTCGACAGAAGTCGAACCAAGCTCGGCGATTTCGTAACCGAGCATCTCGGCCCATTTGTCGTTGAATCGCGTCTCGCCGGTTTGCACGTTCCACTCCCAGGTGCCGGCGTTGGTCCCTTCGATGATACTGGCGAGCCGGCGTTGCTCGTCGATGAGCTTGGACTCGATGAGTTTTCGGTCCGTGATGTCAATCGTCGCGGTAAGTAGGTGTTCTTGCCCGTTGGCATGAATGACGTCGCCGGAGAGCAATCCGTAGATGACGGTTCCATCGCGTCGTCGAATTGGCAGCTCGAGGCCGCGAAACGACGGATTTGCAATGCGTTCCGAAGGAGAACGGAGCTCGAGCACCGTCGCGTCGAGCACCGCCAACTCGACCGGCGTCCTTCCAATCACCTCGTCCCGAGTGTATCCGAGGGCGCCCAACCACGCGTCGTTCACGTCCGTCAATCGCAGCTCCGCCACTGAAGAGAGCGACATCGGAACGGGGTTCTTGCGAAAGAGTTGCTCGAAATTCTGCTGAGCTTCTTGCTCGGTCGTCGAAATCCTTCGCGATGACGAAAACACAGTCCTTTCCGCTCCATTTGCCGAAGGAAATCCTCGTTTCGGTCGGCACTTTCTGACCTTGGCCGTTCGAGAGCGGCAGAAAGCACGGCATCGGCTTCGGCTGGCAACGGTTCGCCCATGCGGCTTTTGCTTCCTCACGTAGATCCGGAGCGTATAAGTCCAAAAAGGGCAGGCCGAGAAGTTCGTCACGGCCGTAACCGAGGGTCGATACCGCGGCCTGATTGGCGTACAAGACGACGCCGTTCGGCGCGACGACGAAGAGCGAAATCGACCATCGACTCGAAGAACGCGTGAGAATTGGCCTCGCTAGCCTTGAGGTTCAGCTTCGGCACGGATCTTCTGAGTGACGTCCTCGAAGATGTAGAAGCGGCCGAAGTATTCGTCGCCGTCGCCACGCATTTGGGTCGAGAAACGGCGAATGGTCCTGCCGTCCGAGAAGGGAATGTAGTCCTCGATGGTGATCCGATTCTCCTCACTTTGGAGCGGCTTGCAGGATTCAGCAAAAGCCACAGGAATCGAGGAGGATCGGAACGCAATAGGGAATGATCTCCGAGTTGGTCAACTCGCCACGGAAAATGGCCGTCGAAAGTGATGTCAGCCCCCAGATCTCACAGAACCTATGATTCGCGTAGAGGATCTGATCCGTACGGTTGTCGACGACATAGAAGCCGAAGGGGGAGGAGCTCGTCATCAGCCCGAGAAAGGTCGCGTTCCATCGCAGTTGCTCCTCGAGCCGCTTTTGCGCGCTGATCTCCCAATTCGTTCCCACCATGCGCAGCGGCCGCCCTGCCTCGTCGCGCAGCACCTGGGCTACCGCGCGGAGGGTGTGGACCGAACCATCGCGCCAGAGCACGCGGAACTCGGTATCGAAGTCCTTCTCGCCCTCGATGGCCCATTCGATCTCGCGCGTCGCGCGAGGACGGTCTTCTTCGTGAAGCGCCTCTCGCCAATCATCGTACATCCCGCGAAACCGTGCGGGCTCCGTGTCATAGAGGCGGTGCATCTGTTCGTCCCAGTGCAATCGATGCGTCGCCACGTCGTATTCCGAAGTCCCCACGCGGGCCGCCCGCGTGGCATGGGTAATTCGGATTCGCTCCGACAGGAGCTCGCGTTGAGCAGCCGTGGCGTCGGTCACATCCACAGGCCGTTACGAGGAGCGTATGAACGTTGAGCAACGTGCGGCAGCGCCGAAAACAGCGCCCCTGGGTGTCGCACCGCGTGCCTTCGTCCTCGCGCCCCGCGAGAAAATCGACGTCTGCGGCCGCAATCGCGGGGTGGATTGGACCCAGAGGAATCTCGGCGAGACCTCGGTCCCGTGCGTCTAGGAATTGCCCAGCCAAACCGGAGAGCTTCGCCTTCTGATTGAGCGTTCCAGAAGCACCAACTCGACAGGAGCGCCGGAGACGTCGCGGACAATCTCGTAGAGCGCGATGGCCTCCTGGAGGCGATCGAAGATAGACAGCCAGTCTGCCAGCCAGGCGGTCGTGCAAGCGAGGTGCGGCGTGGGCATGCGCTCCCCGCCCGAATCCAAGCGGCTTCGCTAGATGTAGACCTAAGGGTCGTCCCGGTCGGAATCGCGCACCTGGTGCGGAGGCCGAGGGAGAAAACCGGCAGCGCTGCCCTCAGGCGGCGTCTTGGGGCGGTTTCGAATACAGCGCCGATCGATGTTCAGCGACACGCGCCAATCTTGTCGAGAACGATGTCGGCTTCCTCGGTGGTCTTCTCGAGCTTCGACGTATTGTCGATGACGTGATCGGCCAAACGAAGTTTGGTCGACTGCGGAGCCTGACTGTCGAGCCGTGCATGGACGCTGTGCTCTTCCATGCCATCTCGACGCATCGAGCGAACCACCTGCACGTCCCTGGGCGCATGAACGACTACGAGGGGACGATATCGATCTGCCGTCCCCGTCTCGACGATGAGGGGAGCTTCGTAGCAAGCCAAGGGCTCCTCGCGCAGCTCGAGTCTGCGATCTCGACTTCGAGAGTCGAGTGCACGAACGGATGAACGATGGCCTCGAGCCGCTTTCTCGCCGACAAGTCATGAAAGACGATACGCGCGATCTTGGCTCGATCGAGCGCCCCGTCGGGTCCGAGGACTTCCGTTCCGAATTCGGCAACCACGGCTGCGAGCCCCGACGAATGAGGCTGCACGGCTGCGCGAGCGAGCTCGTCGGCGTCGAACACGGGCAAATGCCGAGCTCGCCATCGATTCGCGACGGTTGTCTTTCCCGTACCAATCCCACCGGTCAATCCAAAGACGTGGCAGCGCACGTGGTCAACCTAGCCCGACCCTGGGTCCCTTTGGCGAGAAAAATGCGAAGGTTGACGCTTCGAACTTGCACTCGCGCCCCGTCGGCTGACATACCGGGCCCGTGACGTCGGGATCCAAGGCCCCAGCACGCGACCGCACTGACAGCGGATATCGTCGCGATATTCGGGGCAGATTGGGCCGCGCTGTTGCACGGGCGCTGTGCCCCCTCGGCATCGCGCTGGGTTGCGGCTCAACAGCGCCGCACGCTACGACGTCGGCCTCGACCGTTCCCGCGTCGAGCCAGCCCCAAAACGGCCCAACCTCGTACGAAGTTTACCCCCGAGCTCGCGTCACCCCACAGCGTCTGAGCGAGGCGCCTGCAACGTCGAGCGTTCAGATTGCGCCGCCCTCCGAACTTGCGGCATCGCCCTCCGAACTTGCGGCATCGCCCTCCGAACTTGCGGGGAGCGACCGGTCGCAACACGACCTCACCACGTCGCTCGAGGCAGAGCTCCTGTTTCGTTCCGGCGGGGGACTGCACGTTCCCCTCGAACTCGGCAATGACGGAACCATTTACGTCACCACACGCCAGGGCTATCTCGACGTGCTCGAAGCGGATGGACGCCTTCGGTACAGCGTCACTTTGGGTGGAATCGCGTCCGGGCCGCTCTTCGTCGACGAACGCGGCTCGGTGTTCATCGCCACGCTTGCCGGCACGATCGTCGGCTTCGACGCGAAGGGTCGCAAGTGGTTCGATTACAAGCCCCCCATCGACATCATGCGCGGGCTCTCCTTCGGTGACGGCGTTGGATTGCTCGTACGCGGGCGCGGGCGCGTCGTCCTCGGGATCAATCGGTTTGGCGTGCCCGTTTACCGTTTCGAGGCCCCCGCCGAGCTTTCCGCCGAGCCCGTGGGCTTTTCTGGTTTTTGCGTCGTGGCCACGGCCAACGGCAAGCTCTACTTCGGCAATCGCGCGCTCCAACGAAAGCCCCTCGCATTCACCGCGGCGATCACGGACATGCAGACGACCCCGAGTGGACTGCTTTGGGTGCGCAACGAAAACGAATTCGTCGCGCTGCGAGCCAACTCGAGCGTGGCTTTTCGCCGATCGGGGATCGAACACTTCTACGTCTTTCGCAAACAAGAAGCGCGCCCACCCGAGGAGGGGGTTCTCGTCGACACCGACGGCATTGCGCATCGCGTCCAAGCGGATGGCAAGCCCCTCGGAACCATCACGCTCATTGCGGGTCGCCCGACGAACTCGGTCGAGATCCTCGCGAGTGACGGGGAGGGTGGACTCTTCGGAACGGATCGCGAAGGGCAGCTGCTTCGTTTTTCGGCAAGCAGTCCGCCGACGCGTGTCGATCTCGACGAACGGCCCGTGGGCGCTCGGCTGGACGTGGGGCGCAAACGTCTCTTGGTAGGAACCTCGGAGGGGGGGATTTACGCGGTTACCTTTCGGGCATCGCCACGCTGAGCGACTGAGGCGTTCCTAAACCTTGGCAAAGTCGTCAGGGAAAGTCAGGCTTTCTACGCCGTGGGTCTGAAGTCGAAATTGAGTCGCCTGGGACCGCTGCCGCCCGTAGCGGGTGCGAGTCCGGGTGTCGGTGCGAGTCCGGGTGTCGATGCCAGTCCGGGTGTCGATGCCAGTCCGGGACACGGCGCCCGGTCCGACACGCCCACACGAGAAGACACGCTCGAAGAGTTGCGAGCGAAAATGGAAGCGCTTCTCGCGATCAAAACCGAACCCAAGCGCGAGCGAGCCAATCCGAGCGAGACGACTCTTCCATTCTTCCCCCTCGAGCTCGACGGCATGGTGCTGCATCGACGGCAACTCCGCGTCGCGCCATCCAAGACGGTAGGCAAGATCCCTTGCGATGCAGCCGGTTTCGCCACGAGCGAGATGCTGAGCCTGCTCGCACTGGATCCGTCCTTGCACGGGTGCAGTCCTCGCAAAGCACTTTATCTCGACACGGAAACGACAGGGCTCGGCGGTGGCGCGGGAAGCCTCGCGTTTCTCCTGGGCCTTGCGTGGTTCGACGACGACGGGCTTTGGCTCGAGCAGCTTCTGCTCCGCAGCCCTGCCGAGGAGCCAGCGATGCTCAGGTACCTGGACGATCGCCTGGCGCGGAGCGAGCTCCTCGTCACTTTCAACGGCAAGAGCTTCGATTGGCCTCTACTCAAATCGCGTTACGTCATGAATCGACGAGAGGTTCCGCTCGATTCCGCCGCACCTCGATCTACTTCACATCGCGCGACGCTTGCACAAGAAGCGCGTCGGCTCCGTCACCCTGAAACGACTCGAAAGCGAGGTTCTCGGCCTCGAACGCGGCCCTGACATCGACGGCGCAGAAATTGGGCCACGCTATGCCCACTTCCTCCGCTCTGGCGATGAATCTGCACTCGCCGTGGTGGTCGAACACAACGCGATCGACGTCCTTAGCATGTTGGCCTTGGTCGGCCTATATGGCGAACCCCTCGAGCTCCTCGATCCGATGGATCTCGTTCAGCTTGGACAAAGCTTCGTGCGCGGCAAGGCACACGAGCGAGCGGAAGCCGTCGCCGCTTTGGCTCGTTCGCGCGGAGCCGGCTCCGAGGCGCTTCGACTGACCGCGCGCGTCGCGAAGGCTCGCGGGGACAAAATGCGAGCGCTCCTCCATTTCGAGGAGCTTGCCCGTGAGCTCAGTGACGACTCCGTACGACTCGAACTGGCAAAACTCTACGAGCACGTCGTGCGCGATCCGCAAAAGGCGCTCGAGGTGGCAAGCCAGGGAACCGGCGAATCCGAGGAGGCTCAAGCAAAGCGCCGCACCCGTCTCGAACGCAAGATTGGAAAGTGACGCCGTCGCTCGCGGCCTCCCAATCCGGAATCGACCCCAGGGAATACGTTCGTCACCAAAAGCAGCAATCGAGGACCAGTGAGGAGCCCGTTCGAGCTTGCGCGATGAGCCGACGTCCGTCGAGCTAGCAGCCCACGGAGTGCCTGCGAGCCCGTTCGAGCTTGCGCGATGAGCCGACGTCCGTCGAGCTAGCAGCCCACGGAGTGCCTGCGAGCCCGTTCGAGCTCGCACCACGACGAATCACCGTCCGCGGAGAATCGCGGCCTAGAGCTCGCCGCGGAGCGCCTGGAGGCGCAATTTCCACACGACTCCGAGCGCCTCGACGAAGATTCTTTTTGCTCATCTTCGACTGCCCTTCACGGCGATCCACGAAGACGATTGGGACCTCGACGACCTTGAGGCCGCGCTGGATGGCACGGTAGGTCATCTCGATTTGGAAGCAGTATCCATTGGATTGAACGCGGGACAGGTCCAGCGTCTCGAGAGCGCGACGCGTGAATGCCTTGTACCCCGTCGTCAGGTCGTGGATGGAAACGCCGAGCACCATGCGCGAGTAAAGCGAGCCACCCTTCGAGATGACGTGCCGCCCAAGTCCCCATCCTTCGACGCTTCCGCCTGGGATGTTTCGCGAGCCCACTGCCACGTCTGCGCCTTCGTCGAGTGCCGCCTCGAAGTCCTTCAGGTACTTCGGATCGTGGGAAAAGTCCGCGTCCATCTCGATGAACCGATCGAAGCCGCGGGCCATTCCCCAAGCAAAACCTTCGAGGTAGGCCGTCCCTAGGCCCAACTTGCCAGCCCGATGCATCACGGAAATCTGCGAATCGCTTCTCGCGAGATTGTCGACGAGATCCCCAGTGCCGTCGGGAGAGTTGTCATCGACGACGAGAATCGACGCGTCTCGCGCGGTTCCCCGCACGGAACGCAAGAAAGACTCGATATTTGCACGCTCGTTGTACGTAGGAACGACGATTAACGTCCGGTGGCCTGGCTCGGTCATGGCGATAGTGGGGCGAGGCTTAGTCGGGCTCGCCGCGGGCCGCAAGCTAGCATGGGGTAAGGGAGAGCGCCCAAGCTTTGCGGTGACTCATGCCTTTCGGGCGCTTACGGCCAAAACCCACCCGAGAGCGATGGTGTCAATCGACGGGTTCGCACAGCTCGTCTCCGCGAACAATCCACGCAGACGAGCGGGAGTCATCTTGCTCGGATGCAGGTTGGCGCGACTGAACCCCTGCAGACGAGCAACGGCCTCGAGGGCGGTTGCCTCGAGAACTCGGAGCGACAACGAGGCGTAATTCGGGGTGGTCAGGAACAACGTCCCTCCGGGACGAAGCACGCGTACGGCGTCCTTCAGCCACGGCAGCGGATCGGGAACGTGCTCAATGACGTCCATCGACACAACGACGTCGAACTGCGCGTCGGCAAAGGGCAACGGCTTGTCTGCCTCGATGACCTTGGCGTCCACCAAAGCCGAACCATGTAGCTCTCTCGCGAGGGATATCGCGCGAGGATCGATGTCGGCGAGGGTGAAGCGATGATCCAATCTGCCTAGCTCGGGCAGTTCCAAGAAGGGGCCGGAGCCGAGATTGAGCACGTCCGTCCCTGGTCGCGTCTCGAGCGTGGCACGCAACGCGTCGATGATCGGCCGATGGTAGAGCGACCACGGAAAACGGATCTTCAGCCGATGGTTGGTGAAGTAGTCGACAGCTTCGGCCATGTCAGGTTCCGGGCTCCATGCGTCGACGCGCAATGACCAGGTATTCCGCGGACGGTGCGCTATCGGAAGCATCGAGCAGCGCTTGAACCAAAGCAAAGGCGGGATAGCCGAGCACCCGCCGAGCACCTGGAAAGTTTGTCCAGCGCGTGGTCATGTGCTTGTTGGCCCAACCGAGCAGCGACGGAATCAGGAGCGATTCGAAAGCAACGGTCGTCGCAGTAGAGAGCACCGGCCGCACCTCGACGACTTCGAGCCCCGCTTCGAGCACGAGCTTTCCCCAACCATCGGCGTCGTACAGATGGTGATGCTTGAACAAGTGATTGATTGCATCCTCGAGGGTCTTCGCGAGCGCCTTGAGGCCCACGCGCTCGAGAGTGCGAATCGAAAGCATGTGCTTGGCCCAGTCTCGATTCGGTACGAACAGGTACGCGGTTCCCCCCGGACGGAGCGCACCTGCTATGGTCGCGAGGGCCATATCAATCCGAGGCACGTGCTCCAATGAGCAATTGGCAACACAAGTCGCGAAGAAACCCTTCGGGAGTTGTGCCCGCGTCACGTCACCGAGGACAATCTGTGAGTACGCCCGGCTCGCAGCGGCCCAGCGTCCTTCCTTGGCGTCGATGTCGATGCCCCAAACCTCCGCCCCAGAAAACGCGATTGACGCGAAGAGCCCATCACCGCACCCGACGTCCAAGATCGGAGAGGGGCAGTCGAACTTCCGGAGCTCGGTGAGTCGAGCGCACTCCTTTACGGCCAGGGCCGCCGGTGTGTGCGGAAAGTATCGAAGGAAATCGGCAAGCGAGATCTCGGCGCGTGGGTCGGGCATCGTCGGGGGCGCATCTTGGGACGGCACCTGGGGGTCTGTCAAACCGGGGAAGCGACAACGGGCCGCATCGAAGCGGACTCGGGGTCGAGGGAATCCCCTTGCAAGCGGCGGGAGGCGTGGGAGTAGGGGCAATAGCCCGCGTGATGTCATGACAGCCTCCCGACTTCCGCCACCCCTTGCTTCCAACATCCTCGAGCTCATCGGCGCCACGCCAATGGTCGAGATCCGTCGGCTGAACCCCAACCCCAAGGTGCGTCTGCTGGCGAAGCTCGAAGGATTCAATCCAACCGGGAGCATCAAAGACCGAATCGCGCTCAAGATGATCGAGCAAGCCGAGTCGGAAGGGGCGATTTCACCTGGAATGACCCTCCTCGAGCCCACGAGCGGCAACACCGGGATCGGTCTCGCGATGATTGGTGCCGTCAAGGGTTACCCCGTCGAGATCGTCATGAGCGAGGCCGTCAGCATCGAACGGCGTTCGATGATCGAGGCCTTTGGAGCAAAAGTTACGCTCACCGATGCGGCGTTGGGCACCGACGGCGCCATTTTGAGAGCCAAGGAGCTCGTCGACGCGTCCCCCGGCCGCTACTTCATGCCCGATCAGTTCTCCAACCGTTACAATCGCCTGGCGCATTACGAAGGCACCGCGCAGGAAATCCTGTCGCAGGTTTCGGGACCGGTGGACTACTTCGTATCGTCCCTCGGCACGAGCGGAACGCTCATGGGCGTCGGCCTGGCTCTCCGCGAGCGGCAGCCCCACGTAAAGATCATCAGCGCCCACCCGGTACGTGGCCACTACATCCAAGGACTCAAAAATCTGGAAGAAGCCATCGTGCCGCTGATCTACGATCCAGCGCAGATCGATCGACACATCATGATCGAGAGCGAAGAAGCATTCGCTCTTTCGCGTCGTCTCGCGAAAGAGGAGGGGCTGTTCGTCGGCATGAGCAGCGGAGCTGCGCTCCTGGCGGCGCGCACCATTGCTACCGAAATCGACGCCGGTACGATCGTGCTCATCTTGCCCGATCGCGGTGAAAAGTACCTGAGCACGGCCCTCTTCGGTTGAACGCGTCACGGACCCGAAGGAGGCAGGCAGACAGGGGATGGGGTGCCCCTGCACCACGACAAGCTTGCGCCCTTCTGCTACCTAGTCGTGAACGCGCATGTCGGGATCTGGAGGAGACACACCTTGGTCGAGTTAGCCATCGATTGCGAATCTCTGGTAAAAGTCTATGGCGATAAACCCGCCGTCGACGGGCTGGACTTGCAGGTGAAGCGGGGGATCTGCTTTGGTCTGCTCGGGCCCAACGGCGCAGGCAAAACGACGACGGTGGAAATGCTCGAAGGGCTCACCGCACCGACCTCGGGACGGATCCGCGTGCTGGGGCTGGAGTGGGGAAAGGGTAGGGATCGCGAGCTGCGTGAGCGCCTCGGGATCCAACTGCAGGAGACGGTCTTGGCAGACAAACTCCAGGTTGCCGAGGTCGTTCGCCTCTTCCGGTCGTTCTATCGCGACGGACGCGACGTCGACGAGCTGATCCATCGGTTGGCGCTCGATGAGCATCGACGCAAGCAATACTATTCGCTCTCGGGAGGGCTGAAGCAGCGAGTCGCCATCGCGTGCGCACTCGTTGGCGATCCCGAACTGCTATTTCTCGACGAACCAACCACGGGGCTCGATCCGCGTGCGCGTCAACAGCTCTGGGGGATCGTCGAAGAGTTCCGAGAAGGCGGCGGTACGGTCGTACTGACGACTCACTACATGGAAGAGGCCGCCGCACTGTGCGACGATCTAGCCATCATGGATCAGGGGCACGTCATCGCCAGGGGCACCCCGAGATCGCTCGTGGACGGCTTGGGTCAGGTTCAATTCCTCGAATTCGAGCTCCCGGGAGATGTGGACGCAGACGCATTCCTTCAGATCCCCGAGGTGGAGCGCGTCGAACGCCGTGGTTTGCGGTATCGGCTTCGACTCGATCGTTCCCTTGGTTCTCTTTCTGCCGTGCTCCTAGCGCTCGATCGTCAAGGACACGTGCCCATTGGTCTCGCGGCGCACCCAGCGACTCTCGATGACGTTTTCCTGCAGCTCACGGGACATTCCTTGGCGCCAGAACAAGAAGGAAAGAATTGAGTCATGGCGTCACCGAAGTATCGTCCCTTGGTCGAGCTCATCAAGACGCGCCTGCGAGAGTTCTTGCGAGAAAAGGGCGTCCTGTTCTGGGTTTTCGGATTTCCCTTGCTGATGGCAATGGGGCTCGGGGTGGCGTTCAGGGCAAAAGCGCCGGACAAGCCGCGAGTGGTGCTCGTGCAAAACGGCGAAGCCACACTGGCAACGAAGGTCCTCCGAAGCACCGAACTCACGGCAACCGTCGCGCCGCTCGCTGAAGCACGTCGCGCGCTGACTACGGCAAAGACCGACTTGATGGTCGAGCTTGCGGCTGGACCGAACGGAACGCCAGTCGTCCACTACACCTACGATCCGAAGCAGGAGAAAAGCGTTTGGGCTCGCACCGTGACCGATGGCGTAGTCGAGCGCGCACTCGGTAGAATCGACGTCTCCACGCCCATCGAGCATCACGTCACGGAACAGGGTTCGCGCTACATCGACTTCCTCCTGCCCGGTCTCATTGGGATGAACCTCATGGGAACCAGCATGTGGGGCGTTGGGTACAATTTGGTCGTGGCGCGCAAACGAAAGCTCCTGAGAAGATACGCGGTCACCCCCATGAGCCGCGCGCAATTTCTGCTGTCTTACTTCCTGTCGCGAAGCATCTTTCTTTTGCTCGAGCTCACCATTCTCGTGTGCTTCGGATGGTTGGTATTCGACACCGTAATCAAGGGACACTTCTTGGTTTTGTTCGGGATGGCGTTCCTCGGTGCTGCGTCGTTCGCCGGCATCAGCCTCCTAATCGGCGCGAGAGTGGAAAACACCGAGAGTGCCAACGGCTGGATGAACCTCATCCAGCTCCCGATGTGGGTTCTATCGGGCACGTTCTTTTCGTACGAGCGCTTCCCCGAGTGGCTTCACTTTCCCATACGATGCCTGCCGCTCACGGCGCTGTCCGATGCCCTTCGGCAGATCTACAACCAGGGCGCCGGCCCGAGTCAACTCGGGATGGAAATCATCGTACTCGTGTTGTGGGGCCTCTCGGGATACCTCGTGGCTCTTCGACACTTCCGCTGGCAGTGAGTTGCCAAAGGCCCAGGTGGCGCGGCAACGCGCGGCTGCTCGCGATCCTTTCAGCTCTCGCCGCTCTGAGTCGCACGCCGCTCGCAGTTGCCACCTTCGGCAGCGCTCGTTCGCAGACGAAGCACCCGCTTGCCGTCGGCCACGTCACTGCGGCAGAAAGACAGATCACGGCTTCGACTCGGCAGGCGAAAGGAGCGACGGCCAACAGGCCAGTCCCCAATCCGCGCGCGCAAGGCGTGCGAGTCGATGGAGCGAAGCACACAAAAGAATGCTAAACGGGGCCACGTATGCCGTACGATCACAAGTCCGTCGAAGCTCGCTGGCAAGCTTATTGGCAGAAGAACAAGGTTTACCGAGCCGAGCGACGTCCTTCGCACCCCAAGATTTACGCTTTGGACATGTTCCCTTATCCGTCGGGAAGCGGGCTGCACGTGGGGCATCCCGAAGGGTACACGGCAACGGACATCATCTGTCGCTACAAGCGCATGAACGGCTACGACGTCCTGCACCCGATGGGTTGGGACGCCTTCGGACTGCCCGCGGAACAGTACGCGATGCAGACCGGAACGCACCCCGCCATCACCACCCAAAACAACGTGAACATGTTCCGGGCGCAGCTTCAGCGCCTTGGTTTCGCATACGACTGGGATCGCGAGATCAATACGACGGATCCCGACTACTTCCGTTGGACGCAGTGGATCTTTTTGCGTCTGTTCGAGAAGGGGCTCGCGTTCCAGGCGGAGATTCCAGTCAACTGGTGTCCTGCACTCGGCACGGTGCTCGCCAACGAAGAAGTCATCGACGGACGCAGCGAGCGCGGCAATCATCCCGTCGTTCGCCAACCCTTGAGGCAATGGCAGCTCCGCATCACGGCTTACGCCGATCGCCTGGCTTCCGAACTCGAGGGCCTCGACTGGCCAGAAACCAAGCAGAAGCAGCGGGATTGGATCGGACGCAGCGAAGGTGCGGAGGTCGACTTCAAGGTCGTGGGCAGCGACGTGACCTTGCGCGTGTTTACGACCCGACCGGACACGCTCTACGGCGCAACCTACATGGTGATTGCACCCGATCACCGCTCCATCAAGGACATTACGACGCCGGAGCAGCGAGATGCCGTCGAACGGTACGCGGCGGCGGCGGCGCGCAAGAGCGATCTCGAACGCACGGCTCTCTCGAAGGAAAAGACGGGCGTCTTCACGGGCGCGTACGCCGAAAACCCGCTCACCCGAAAGCCCATTCCCGTCTACACGGCTGACTACGTGCTCGGCGCATACGGCACGGGAGCCATCATGGCCGTGCCCGCTCACGACGAACGTGACTTCGCATTCGCGAAGGCCTTTGGTCTGCCCGTCGTGGAAGTGACGAGTCCCGATGAAACCTTGCACGACACGTTGGATTCGGCGTTCACGGGCGAGGGCATTGCTGTGCGCTCCGGGCCCTTCGACGGCCAACCCACCGCGCAGATGAAGCAGAACATCGTCCGCTTCATCGAGGAGGGAGGCATTGGCGAACGTCGCGTCAACTACCGCCTTCGAGACTGGGTATTCTCGCGGCAAAGGTACTGGGGTGAGCCGATTCCGATCTACTTCCCCGTGAAGACGGACGGCGATCCGCGCACGGGCGCGGCATACGAGATCGATTATGGAACACCGATTGCCGTCGAAGACAGCGAATTGCCCCTGAAGCTCCCGGAACTCGACGACTACAAGCCAGGCGATCCGCAAGGGCCACTCGTGCGCGCGCTCGATTGGCGTTTCTTCCAGAAGGACGGCAAATGGTATGCGCGTGAAACCAACACCATGCCCCAGTGGGCGGGGTCCTGTTGGTATTACCTGCGGTACCTCGATCCGCGGAACAACGGCGAGATCTTCAGCAAGAAAGCCTACGACGAATGGATGCCCGTCGATTTGTACGTGGGAGGCAGCGAGCACGCCGTATTGCACCTCCTCTACGCCCGCTTCTGGCACAAAGTGCTCTTCGACCTCGGCGTCGTCAGCCACCCAGAACCGTTCCAGAAGCTCGTTCACCAGGGGCTCATCCTCGGGTTGGTCTATCGCTTCTACGCCACCATCGACGGAGAAGATCGCATCCGCTCCGCCTACGACGGCGACTCGGACGTCGAAAAGAACGGCGAGACTGGCGAGCTCAAGCTGAAGAGCTCAGGTGAGGTGGTCGTCGCACGTTACGTCGTCGAAAAGGACATCGTGATCCGCGACGGATTTCCGACGCACCACGAATATGGCGTGAAGCTCGTCCCCGTTGCGGAAAAGATGAGCAAGAGCCGCGGCAACGTCGTCAACCCGGATACGGTAGTGGAAGAATTCGGCGCGGACTCCCTGCGACTCTACGAGATGTTCATGGGCCCCCTCGAAGGGCCCAAACCCTGGCAAACCAGCGGCATTCAAGGGGTGCGGCGTTTCCTCGATCGAGTCGATCAAATCTGCTCGCGGCCGGTCTCGAACGTGACGCCAGATGGCGAAACGTCGAAGCTGCGATCGCGCACCGTAAAGAAGGTCGGCGAGGATATCGATGCACTCCGGTTCAACACCGCCATCAGTACGATGATGATCTTCGCCAATCATCTGGCTGGCTACGACGAGCCGGCGCGCGAGGCGGTGGAAGCATTGGTGCTCTGCCTTGCGCCATTTGCTCCTCATCTCGCCGAAGAGCTCTGGGAGCGCCTGGGACACGCACCGAGCGTGTGCACCCAGCCTTGGCCCTCGTTCGATCCCGCGTTGTGTGTCGATGACACCGTGGAGATGGGAGTGCAGGTCAACGGCAAAATGCGTGGACGCATCACCCTCAGAAAGGACGCTGACACCGCACAAGCCCTTTCGACGGCCCTCGAAGAGCCGAACATCCGCAAATTCATTGGAGACAAACCGGTGAAAAAGACGGTATACGTCCCCGGCAAAATCCTGAACTTGATTGTTGCCTAGGGATTTTTCCCTCGATTCATGGAGTGAAACGTCAGGTCATCTCCCACTTGCACGGAAAAACAGCCGTAAACGGATGAACTCGTGTGAATAAGCTGTGGTTTCCCGTGAAACTGGGCCCAATTGCCATGTTGCTGTTGGGCCTCACCGGGGCTTCCGGTTGCGGGTATCGACCTGCCTACGGTGGAGCTCGTCCAAGTGGCAGACTCACGGTGGTTGCAGCTCCCACACGCGTTCCTGAAGGTGGCGCACTCGCGGCGCTCCTTTCGGGACTGCGAGGGGAATTGTCGAGAGCGGGAGTCCTCGGTCCCGGAAGCGGCTATCCACGAGTCGTGGTGGAGTTCGTGCGACTCGACGAGCGCGGCGCGGGCCCTCAGGTGCAACGCGAGCTCACGTCCGCATCCTGGGCCCTCGCGCGGGGAACCGTGGTCGGCGTCACCGCGCGAGCCTGGATCGAAGAGGGCCCGTCCCTGGTGGTGCGCGATACCGGCGACGTACGGCGCACGACCAGCTACGACGCGCCAGGGTTGGGATCTGCGAGTCAGACGACAATGGAAGTCACGTCACGAGAGGCCGCGATCGAATCTGCGGCAACGGCAACGGGAGCCGCACTCGGCCGACGCGTGCTCGGGGAAATCGAGGTCACTCAAGAGCCGTTGTGAACCCGACGATCCTCCGCAACGGCAACGGGAGCCGCACTCGGCCGACGCGTGCTCGGCGCAATCGAGGTCACTCGCGCCCCTGAGACGCGCGAAAGGCCGAGGAAAATGCGACCCGGAGCTCAAAGCCTCGCGGCTTTTCGAAACCGCTTGGCGTCCGCGAACATGTCCACGTTCGTAAAGACGTATGTCGCCTGCTGATCCTTGCCGCTGATGCAGATCTCCGCGAGCCGCTCGATCGCTGGATCTTCGTAGCGGCTCTTGTGTCCCGCAGGCCCGGGAAGTCGGTAATAGGCGACTTCACGCTTGGAAAGCCCATGCTGAAGGGGATCACGAGCCGCGACCGTCCCGGTCTCTTCAGCCAGCGCGTCTGCGTCGTCAGGTTTCCAGGCAGCGCCCACTTCGAACACCACGCGGTCGTAGCGAGCCTTCACCGTCTGGAGAAAGGACTTGAGCGCGCTCTTGTTCGCGCGGTTCTGCGCAAAGTCCGCGGCTGCCACGAACACTGCCGTCGTTGCCCCGAGCACCTGCGCCGTCTCGTCGAGAACGGCGAGCGCGGCCTCGACGACCTTGCCCTCCCGAAAGCCCTCTTGGGCGATTCTCGCGCGGCCCCAACAACGCGAATTCGAAGCCCTTGGGCGCTTCGCGCTGCCATCGCCGGACCGTTCCTGCTCCAGGCTGAGCAATGTTGGTTTCCTGCACCTCGACGAAAAGATACTCCTTGAAGTATCGAGTCGCAGGAACCGCGAATCCGGCGCAACCGATGGTAATCATCGCGGCCGAACGATAACATGTTCGTTCCAGCCTGGCAGCGGGTTGGGGCGGGAATTTCTATCGCAAACTCCGGGTCTTGGCCGACCCGCTCCGAGGACGGAAGGACGGACCTCCCGTGCCTCGACCTAACCCGGGTTCGGACTATGCCGGCCGGCGTCGTCGCAGGAAGGCGAGCACCACGCTTGCGAGGCTCGCGAGCCACATCGGGAAATCCCCGAGCATTCGATAAATGGTCGTGCCCTCGAGCCAAGCAACCTGGGCCGCAAAGCTCGTTGCAGTGAACGTCTTGGTTTGGAAGAGCGTCCTGCCGACGGGGTCGACGACCGCGCTCACCCCGCTATTCGTCGAGCGAACGAAGTACCGCCTTTGCTCCACGGCGCGCAGTTTCGAAATGGCGAAGTGCTGGTAAGGTTCGATGGTGTCGCCAAACCAGGCGTCGTTGGTCATGTTGACCAGTAGCTGCGCGTTTTTATGGCGAAATAGCGAGTTGACGAAGCTCGGGGAGAGGTCTTCGTAGCAGATGATGGTGGCCACGGGGTGACCGTCGATCGGTAACGGCTCGATGCGCTTTCCAGGTGAAAAGCGCCCCGAGTTCGGCGACCACTCGTAGAGGATGGGGAGCTGGTCGCCGAAGGGAATGTACTCACTGAAGGTCACGAGAAATTGCTTGTCGTATCGCCCCGTCACTGCTCCGCTCTTGCCCGTCGAGAGAGCCGAGTTCCACGCCACGTACTGGCGAGCGCCGCCGACGTCCCGCACGATGACAGCGCCAAATATCGCCGGAACCCCGATGTGACGACCGACGTAGTTCGGGACGACTTCCAAAAGGACTTCCTCGTCGACAGCGCGCATCACGCTGGTTTCGCTCCAAACGACGAAGTCGAGCGGGCCTCGTTGCCGCAATTCTGCGGTGAGATTCAGGTGTCTACGGAGCCCCTCCGCAAGCTCGCGACGTTTGCCCATGAGGCTCATGTTTGCCTGGACGAGCCCCACGTTCGCCTTTGGTGCGCGCGCCACGGCGGCATCGACGAAGGGGATCCGCACCGCGCCGTAAGCAACCGCGGCAATTACGATAGAGGCATGGATCAGGATGCGATCACGCCGGAGCGACCGCCCTTCGAGCCGGGCCAAGAGCGGCTCCGCGAGCCCAAGGTTCGCACAAACCAGCACGACTCCGACGATGATTGGCCCCCCGAGCTCCGCGGTTTGCAGCAGCAGCGGGACGGATTGGAGCGTCGCTCCGAAGTACCAAGGGAAGAGCAAGGGAAAGAGAAACTCGCTGGCTGCGAAGGCCAGCACGAAAACGAGTTCCTTGGGCCACCCGCGAGCAGCCGCACGACCGTAGAGCCACCCCAAGACCCCGATGCGCCCGGCCTGATAGGCACAGAGGAGCGACATGAACACGAGGCAGAGCGCGGTTGGAAAACCGCTGAAGTTCTGCAGCATCGACAATAGCCAATAGAAGCCGGCCATCGTCATGGTGAACCCGGAAAGCCACGCGAGACCAAAGGCGCGTTTCGGCGCCGAGCCTTGCAGAGCAATCCACAATGGGACGAAGGCGATGAAGGCCAGAGGCCACCAATCGAGCCCAGGAAAAGCCAAAAAGTACAAAAGGCCACTGAGGACGGCGAGACCGGACGCGGCCCAACCCGACTTTACGAGCGGATTCATTCAAGGCACCCTGTCTTGAGAGGCGAGCTCAGGGAGCTCCGCAACCTGGCGCTCCGACGGCCTGTGGAACCACCGGTGCAACCCGCACCGCTTGCTGCCCCATCGCGGCTGATGGCGCCTTCGCATCGGTTCCGCGGTTCTGTCCAGCTCCAGGTGAGCCTTCGGGGGTCTCCGTCTTAGGCTTTGCGACCGACGTCGTGCTTGGCTCGGTCAAGCAACTGCAGCCCAAGATCAGAAGCGAGATGGCAGAAAACAGGTACCTCATAGGCCATCGGGACATAGCGCAGATGCGGCCGGAACGCATCGGGCCCTTGCCGTGAGCGGGGAGTGCGCTTCAGAATGCCGGCCTCGGCATGCCACGCATCCTCCACATCGAGGACGATCCGGCCAATCGTCTCCTCGTTCGAAAGCTCCTCGCTCCTTCCGGATTCCAGGTTCTCGAAGCCGCGGACGGTCTCGAGGGGATCCGCATGGCCTGCAAAGAGGTGCCCGACCTCATCTTGGTCGATATCGCCATTCCGGGTCTCGACGGTTACGAGGTCACGTTGCGCCTTCGCGCCGAGCCCAACCTCCGGACCGTTCCCATCGTCGCGATTACTGCCGAGGGCAATCGAGATACGAGCCTCGCCGTGGGATGCGATGGCTTTTTGCAGAAACCGATCGATGCCCGCTCCTTCGTCGACACGATTCTCGGGTACCTCGGGGGACATCGCGAGCAGACATCACCCGATCGAACCCGCAAACACTTGCGGCAGCAGAGTCAGCGGATCGTTTCTCACCTCGAGAACAAAATCGCAGAACTCGAGGCAGCGAATCTCCGATTGATGGACATGGATCGGGCGCGACGTGAGTTCTATCGAAACGTCACCCATGAGCTCAGCACCCCGATGACTCCCATCGTCGGGTACCTGAAGCTGCTCCGAGACGGCGAGCTGGGAGAGTTGGGGCGCGCCCAAGACAAAGCGCTCAAGGCGATGGATGATTGCGTGCAGCGCCTGCGCGCCATCATCGACAATCTCCTCGATGTGACAGGGCTCGAGACCGGGCGCCTTCGATTCGTGCCGCACGAGTACGACTTCGGTCAGGTAGTACGGCAAAACATCGAGCGGCGTTCTCCGCTCATCGAGCAACGAGGTCTGCGGTTGGCATTCGATGTGCCGCGAACCGGACTTGCGGGTTACGGTGATGCAGAGCGACTCTCGCGCGCCGTCGATCAGCTTCTCGACAACGCATCGAAATTTACCCCCGCGGGCGGAGCCATCGGGATCCGAGTGCGTCGCCTCGCCACCGGGCATTTTGAGTGTTGCGTCGCGGACACGGGTCCAGGGCTCCGACCAGAAACCCTCGATCGGCTCTTCGAGCCCTTCGTTCAGGGCGACGGATCGCCGACCCGCTCTCACGGGGGGACTGGCGTGGGACTCGCCATCGTACGCGGGATCGCCAAGGGTCACGGCGGTGACGTTCATTGCGTCTCGCCCGCCGACGAAACCATCGCAGACGTGATCCTTCGCGGTGCGGCCTTCTACCTCGTGGTGCCCGAACGCGCGATCACCACGTCCGTCGGTTGAACGCGATGGGATCCGGACTCAATCCAGGCGCAAACACACCGCCGCCGGTCTATCTCGACTGGAACGCAACGACGCCGCTCCATCCAGAAGTCGTGTCCGCGATGCTGGAGGCGTCCCAATGGACCTGGGGAAACCCGTCGAGTGTGCACGGGCTCGGGCGCTACGCCAAGGAACGTATCGAATGCGTTCGGGCGGACTTGGCTCGCTCATTCCACGTCCATCCACGAGACGTGCTTTTTACGTCTGGTGGAACGGAAGCCAACAACTTGGCGCTCCTCGACGCACCCGCCATCATCACGAGTCGAATCGAGCATCCGAGCGTCACCCGCGCAGCTGAGACGGTTCACCGCCTTGGTCGTCCCGTGCATTGGCTCGGCGTCACCGCGGATGGTGGGCTCAATCTCGAAGAACTCGACGAAGCGCTCGGGCTCTCACCGTCGGGTTGTGTCGTAGCAATCCAAGCGGCAAATCAAGAAACGGGCATATTGCAGCCGCTTGCTGCCATCTCGGAGATCACGGCACGTCGCGGTGCCTTTCTCCACGTGGACGCGGTTCAAGCGGCAGGCAAGCTTGCTCCGGAGCAATGGTTGCATGGCGACAGCTTTGCGATCGCCGCCCACAAACTACGCGGCCCCAAGGGCTTGGGGGCACTGCTTTGGCGATGCGGGCGTCCTGCGCCGAAACCGCTGCTTCGCGGGGGGTCGCAACAGCGTGGTTTTCGACCGGGCACACTCGATCCGATTTCGATCCTTGGGTTTGGTGCGGCGTGGAAACGGCTCCACGCAGGCTCGCCGGAACTCTCGAGGCTCGAATCCCTGCGCGACCGACTCGAACACACCTTGTCGCGTTTCGGCGAATCCAACATTTCCTCCGCTGCGGATGCAGGCGGATGCCGTCGCTTGGGTCACGTCCTCAGCCTGTTCGTCCCGAATTGGCCAGGCGAAGAACTCGTTGCGGCTCTCGATCTGGAGGGGATCTGCATTTCGAGTGGAAGCGCGTGCAGCGCGGGCACGGCCGAACCTTCGCCGGTGATCACGGCCATGCTCGGCGCGGCGCGTGCCGAGCGTACGGTGCGGATCAGCCTTGGCGAGACCACGAGCGAGGACGACGTGGAACGAGCCGCACGAGCCTTCGAACGAGTCCTCTCCCGCGCCTGAACGCACTCGAACCTCTCGTTGTCACGCCGGACCGACACCAAAAGGCGCCTCTGCGAGTCCTGTCCCGCGTCTGCATGTGCTCGAACCTCTCAGGCCGGACCGACACGCCAAAAGACGCCGATCGTCCGGAGCTCGAGTTCTTCAGGTGATCCTTGAAGGCTCCGACCCCTAGATGAGATTCTCCACGAAAGGATTCTCATCTAACGCACTGTAACATTTGCATATTCTCCGAGCACACCGCGCGACGCGAGTCGATCCATTGAATAGAATGGAGGCTCGGTGACCTTCGACACGTGTTCAGTCCGATTGCGCTCGATTCACCGCGACGACCGAGAGTGCGATGCCGGCAGCCACGCTCGCGTTCAGCGAGTCGAGCTTGCCGCTGCTCGGAAGGCTCGCGAGATGATTGCACGCCTGACGAACCCCCCGCGACATGCCTTCGTGCTCGCTGCCGACGACCAAGATGAGCGGGCCTTTGAGGGGCAAGTCGGAGAGGCGCACCGGAGCTCGAGCGTCGAGCCCAATTACGTCGATCCCACTCTCTCGTGCGGCCTGTAGCGTCTGCCGTACCGAATTCACCCTGCAGAGTCTCGCGTGCTCGATAGCCCCAGCCGAAGCTCGAAACGTCGCGCAGGTGAGGGGAGCAGCTCGGTGTTCACCAAAGATGATTGGTGCATCGGCGATGGCGACCGCGGAACGAACGATCGCACCGAAGTTCTGCGGATTCTGGATCTTGATCGAGCGCCACCGCGACGAGAGCCGGCGATGCGGCAATGGAGTCGAAGTCGGTAAAGGCAAGATGTGGCCCAAAGCCGACGACCCCCTGATGCTCCGCTCCTCGGGTGGTTCGATCCAAGCGATCGCGCGGTACCCGGAGTACCTCGGGAACGTTTTGGTCACGAGCGAACCGTTCCAACGCATCGAGTCGCGGAAGAGGACGGTCGTCGATCAACACGCGCGCGACACGCGGACCGTGCACGCGAATGAGCTCACGAACGGGCTGGAGACCTGCCGTCATTCGGGGCTCGATGGAGGAGACTCTTTCGGACATGGCGTCTCGGGGGCGGCAGAATGACCGCATCCTTCTTGGTTGAAAACTTACGCGCGCTCTACGCAAGGAAGTTGGCCCCGAGGTGGAACCGACTGACCTCCGTACGGTGCACTGACGGAAATCGCGGCCGAGCAGTTCCGGGGTAACGACGAAACGCTCGCCCGACGCGAAGAGACCGAAACGTCGACCTCTCGCGCCGCGTCCTCTCGGGCTCACCCAGCCGCTGATGCGATCTGGTCGACGATCTGCACCGCGACGGCCTTCGGATCTGCGGCGTCACGAATGGGCCGCCCCACGACGAGCAGCGTCGATCCCGCGAGAATGGCGTCCTTGGGACTACCGACGCGCTTCTGATCATCCGTCCGCGCCTCCGTCGAGAAACGGATCCCCGGCGTCACGAGCACCGCGTCCGGGCCGAGGGCGGCGCGCAGGTTGGCCACCTCCGCGACCGAGCAAACGCAGCCATTGACGCCCGAAGTCTGGGCGAGCTTGGCGAGACGGACCGCGTGCTCCGAGGGTGTCGCGGTCACCCCCATGGCGGCCAAATCGCTCTGATCGAGCGATGTGAGCACCGTAACGGCAAGGAGCGTGAGCGCCACGCCTTCCTTTGCAACCCGTTGCGCGGCTTGCTCGAGCATTCGCGGTCCGCCACTCGCGTGCAAGGTGAGGTAGGCGACGCCGAGCTGACATGCGTTGGCAACGGCGCGATCGACCGTTTCCGGAATGTCGTGGAGCTTGAGATCCAAGAACGTCTGGCAACCCAAGCTTGCCGGCAGCTTTGCCGCTGCCGGTCCCTCCCGCACGAAGAGTTCGAGACCGACTTTAATACGCCGACGGCGGGAGCAACCCGTTGGGCTCCCGCCGTTGCTTCGGCAAGGGTTGGATAGTCGAGCGCAAATGCGAGACGTGAGCGAGCGGTCAGCGATGCCGTCATGGTGATGGTGCGCCGACCGTAGCTGGTCGTCTCAGAATCCGCAAAGCGGATCGTTCGGGTTGCACGCGGCGCCACCCGACTTCGGCTTGCCGCCGCCACCCGCTGCGGGTCGCCCGATGGCGCCCTTGGCAGCACTGGTCGCCTTTTGCGCTTTCTCGAGTTCTGCCTGTAGTCGAGCGCGTTCGGCTTCGTCCTTGGCACTAGCCAAGCTTCGTGTGAGCTCTTGCTCCTTGCGAACGGCCATCTCGAACTCCCGCTGCATGCGCGCGAGCTTCTCTTCGACCTCTTTGCGTTGAGCCACCTCGAGCGCGGCCTTTCGCTCGTGCTCCGCCTTGGCCTGCTGGTAGAGAACGATCCCGCCGGCACTACCAAGGAGAAGGACACCACCGATGACGCCGACCATGATCTGGAGGCGCTTCTTGTGCTTGTCCTGCGTCAGCGCGGCCATCGTGGCCTCGTGTTGCTGCTGGGCCGACATGGCAGCCAAGCGGGCTTGATGGTCCGCCTCTGCACGAGCACGCTCGATCTCGGCGTGACGAATCGCTTCGAGACGTGCCGCCTCTTCCTTACGACGTTGCTCTTCGCGAAGCCGTTCGTCCTCGGCGGCACGGATCGAGCTTCTTCTGCTTCACGCGCAGCTCGTTCCGCGGCAAGCCGGGCATCGTGTGCAGCGCGAGCCTCAGCCTCTTTCTTGGATTCCTCTTCGCGAATGCGGTCCTCTTCGAGACCCATCAGCTCCTTCAATGAGAAAAGAACTGAGCTTTCCTTCTGTTCGGCCATGGCAGTCGGTACCTTACCCTTGCTGCTTACCCTTGCTGTTGAGCGCGGCGTACAAGCGCCAATATCAACGCCCGGTGGGTGACGTCAACGGGCGATACAACTTTAGTGCAAATAGGATTTCGGTGCATCGATCCAGATTGGAAATTTGTGGCAAAAATAGCCCAAACGCGCGCATTCGCTGCGCGCATGGCTCAAGCCCCGTAGACGTGGGGACAGGGTGGGCCAACATCGCACCGGTGTTGAGTCTGGAAGGACACGTACGAGCGAAGGAATCCAACCACGGTCCTCGGGCCAGCAGATATCGCTCTGACCTTTGGACAGAGAGAATGCGAGAGCCCACACCAGGGGCTCCGCCGCTGGGGCGCATTGCCCGAATTCAACGATCGCCCATGCAGCGCTCCCCACTCAGCGCTCCCCACTCAGCGCTTCCCACTCAGCGCTTCCCACACTTACCAGAGCAGCGTGCGGACGGGGACGCGCTCGACGTGATCTCGCGCCGCACGGACCTCTCACACCACCCGAGGGCCGTCCTCCCTGGGCTCGTGCTTGCCGAAAACACGAGCCCATCGGACCCGTTGAGCTATCGGGCTGCAGCGAAGGTCGTTCGCGTCACGTCCAGCTTTGGATGCGCGGGAAAGTTGATGCGGCGCACTGCACCGGCAATGCACCCCGCCACCCCGCCGTTCCGCGGGTTGGTCGTGACGGTCACTCCCACGGCTCGCCCATTCTGAACCGCTGCACAAATGCTGACACTCATGCTGTCAGGCACTCCGCAACCGCTCAAGTAATGTCCACTGTTGAGGATCGCACCGTATTGCCCCGCGGTGATGTCCGCCTGGCCGCGTTGGCCCATCTTCATTTCTTCGTTGTAGGAGGCCTGCGCCGCTTCGCAGCTCAAGCCGCCGGCAAGCATCGGATAGCCACCTTGATTGCCGACCACGCCCCCACGCGCACCGGCCTTGGCCTTGCCGGATTTGAGAGCTCCCCTCGGTCTCGATGTTGGTAGCGGTCTCACCATGAACGGCAACCTCGTCGCTCTTCGAGCCCCGGGTCGTGAGAAACCAGACGACACCGGCGGCCAGCACGGCTCCAACGGCGATGATGCCGAAAAATGCCTTACCACGGGTGCGACGTTGCTCGCTGACCACGGTGCGCTCGAGCGCCACCTTCTCGGCCTTGATGTCACGGTGCAACTTCGCTTGCTCGGCGAAAGGAGCAAATTGGTCCCAGTCCTTGATGGGTCGCTCGTCGTTGCTCAACGAATCCCGCAACGTGTCGGACTCGATGAATCCATGGGTTGCGATCTGCTGGAGCAGTTCCACCGCGCTGAAGGGACCGTGGTCCATGCCGTCTTTGACGACGACGTAACGTGGCCTCGGGTCGGATTCGAGCCTCGCCTTCAATGCCGCGAGCTCGACCACGCGATCGTCCCGAGAGATCGCCTGCGCACGTTTCGTCCTCGACGACTCGGACGTCGTAGGGGCTGACCGCCTGCTGTTGTTTTGGCGGCATCATCGACATCGACACGTCGACGATGAAATCTGCGCCTCCGTCCAAGTGGGACTCGTCCGCCGCGGGTGGGACCATGCTCGCATGAGGGGCGAGGTGGTGGAGTGCCTGGGCCAAAGCGAGTAGATCGTCGGGGCGATGGGCGGGATCGGCGACGAGCGCTTTGGCGAGCAGCATCTCGATGACCTGCGGAATCGCTGGATTGAGCTCGGTCGGTCGTCGCATTCCTGGACCGACCGAGGCCCCCGTGAGTGCTTCGTATAGGATGGCCCCAACGGCGTAAACGCTGGCGCGAGCGTTACCAGGACGGCCCGCCCGCTCCTCAGGGGCAAGACAAGCCCGATCCCGCGGGAGGGATGGCGCCCGTTGCGACAGCTCCGGATCCACGACGAAAAGCCCGCCGGCTCCACGAGAAACGGCGGAGGGATTGACGTAAAGGGTTTCGCCGGCAGCGTGACGTTGGGCAAGTTCCACCGCGAGCGGGACGACGATGCTGATGGTCTCATCCAGAGAGCAGGTCGCTCCCGCCGTTCGCAATTGTTCGAAATGCGCTCTGAGTGTATTGGGGTTCACTTCAGCTCCAACGGGCAAGGGGTTCCCGAGCAGCGAGGCCTTCGGCTCTCGGGTGGGCGGATGCTATCAGATTTACAGCGACTTCTACTTGCCTTCGCAAGGCCATCCGCAAAGTCGTCTTTCTGCCGCGGAGGCGTCGACCCTGCGAAGGGGGTGGGCTCGCCTGCCGAGATCCAACGGCGTCGACGCGCAACGGTGAAGTCGTTCGACGCATCCTCAAGTGGACGCGACAATCACGACCGGGTGGCCTGAAATCGCTTTGCTGACGAACGACGTAAGACACTTGGCTCGCGCACGGCAACGTAGTCGAGTCGCCAAACTCCGACTTTGGACCTTCACTCAGCAATAGAGCAAGAGGATTTGACGAGACGAGATAATTCCCACCTGCTTGCGTGACGAAAACATCTGTCCAGGGCGCATTGCAGGCGAGTCTTTCACCATGTTAGCGTTCGCCAAGCTATGGACGCCCGCGAGATGGAGTCGCTCACCAAGCGACTGATCCAAAACCCCCACGACCAAGAGGCTCTGCTTGCTGCCCATCAGGCCGGACAAGCCGATCCAGCGAGTTATGCAATGTTCTTGGAGAAGGTGGGGAATGGGACGACCGATCCTACCTTTGCCTGTCATTGGTTGACCGAATCCGCCAATGTGTGGCTCTCGTCCATTGGCGACGCGCCGCGGGCAGCACGTGTGCTGATGAAGGCAATCGAACGCGATCCGACCCAGCCAGCGGCAGGAGATCGCCTCGCGGAGCTTTACCGAGAGCGAGGCGACACCAAAGCGCTCGTTGCATTGCTCGAACGCCGATGTAAGGCCATCGACAGTCTGCCAACCCTCGATGCCGCACTCACGACGCAGGCGGCAGGAATGCGAGAAGAGCTCGGTCGCCTCTGGAGCGAGGCACCGTTGTCCAATACGCGCAAAGCAACGGAGCATTTCAAACGCGCCATCGAGCTCGACTCGACGAGTCAGTACGCCATTTACGCACTCCGAGAGCTTCTGAAGGCCGAACAGGCCTGGGCCGCCGCCGTTCCATATTTCGAGCTCGAGCAACGTCTGGTGGACGATCCAGAACGACGCCTTGCACTCTATCAGGATGAGGCGAGCGTTCGGCAGCAAGCCGGCGATCGAGCGGGCGCAACGGAGGCCTTACGTCGAGCAAGAGAGATCGAAGGAGGAGCCGATCCAGCTCTCAAGCAGCTGCTCGCCACGATGACGCTCGAACGCGTTCAGGCCCAGGAAGACGTCTCGGAAGGCGAACGGAACGAAGCGGCTCAGCTTTTCGTATCCCTCGCCGAAGAGTATCCCGGCGAACACGGTCTGTCCTACTCGCTTTGTGCACTAGAGACGTCCAAGGGCGACGATCGCGCCGTCCAGCTCGCGATGTTTTACGCGGAGGAACTCGGCCGAGACGGGGAGATCGTCCAGCAAGTCGCCCAATACTTGAAAACGAACCCGAGTGGAGCGCTGTCGACTCAAGCGCGTGAGTACGTGAACAAGCTGGCACAGGCGGGGCTGGCCGACGAATCCGTGCTCGACGCCCTCGCTCCAACCGATGACGCACCCAAGACCGAAAAGATCCAGGCACTGCTGGACCAAGCCAACGCCCTCGCGCGTCGGGCGCGCAAGCCCGAGGCTGCGGAAAAATACCAGCAGATCATCGAGCTCGAATCCGTCGAACGAAGAAGCCGTGCAGTTCATGGAAGCGTACCTGCGACAACGACGCAAGTACCCGGAATTGCGCGACCTCTTCCGTGCTGCGGCCGCTGTCGAGGACGCTCCCTACGACGCGAGAATGCAGTGGCTGAGGGAGTTGGCTGGTCTTTGCGAGACGCAGCTGCGCGATCCCGATGGTGCGATTTCTGCGTGGCAGAGCGTGCTTTCGTTGTCTCCAACCGACGAGGCATCGGTCGAGCAATTGCAGCGACTGCTCGAACGGGCGGCGCGTTGGGACGAACTCGTCGTGCTGCTCGAGGAGCGAGCCGGCAAAGAAGACGATATCGAGCGACGAGTCGCAATGGAGCGCTCGATTGCCAAGATCCACGAAACCAAGCGGAAGGACCCCATTGCAACGGGTCACACGTGGAGCCGCATCGCCAATCTGCTCACCGACGACGATGCAGCCATCCTCTCGGCGGTCAAGAGCTTCGAGCGAGGTGAACGACTCGACCTCGCCGCCCAATGCCTGGCGGACTCGGTGGGTGGCATCTCCGACGAGACGGCTCGGGCGCATCTCTATCAGAAGTTGGGCGGCCTCCGGGAAACGCTCGGAGACTGGGGCGGAGCAGGGGACGCCTATCTCGAGGCCGCAGCGTCACTTCGCACGGTTCAGCTCTTCGAAGCTGCCGAGAAGTGCTTCGTCGAGGCCCAAGCTTGGGCCCAAGCGGCAAGCGTGGTCGACGAGTTGGTCGAGCAAACCTCACCACCGGTTGAAAAGGCCAAGCTGTACGCGACAGCAGCCGTCTACCTGACGCGCGCAGGCGACCCCGACACGGCACTCACACGACTCGAACAAGCCGCGGCGCTCGAGCCCGGGAATGACACCTATGCGGAGGATCTCGAACGCATGTACGGCGCTTCGGAGCGCCACGACGAGATCGTCAGATTCCTCCTCGGTCGCGCCGAACAGATGCGCGACAAAGACGCCCGGGTGTCCATCCGCAAGCGCGCGGCAGGCATTCAACGCGACGTGCTCAAGGATCCAGAGGGGGCCCGCGAGAGTTTGTTGCTCGTCCTGTCCGACGGTGACGATGGCGAGGCCTTGCGCGACCTGATCGCCGACGCGGAAGAGCGCCAAGACTTCCAAGAAGCCACGACGTACCTGCACCGGTTGGCAACACTGACGAAGGATCCTGCCGAGAAGATTGGACATCTCCTACGTGAAGCGGAGATTTTGGCGGAAAAGCTCGACGATCCAGAGGCGAGCATCGCCCGATACGAGAGGGTCCTCGCCGATTTGGATCCGAAGCACGTGGGTTGTCTCGAAGCCATTGCGGCCCTTCACGATCGACTGGACGAGCCGGCGGGTACGGCCAAAGCACTCGAGCGCTTGTTGCAGCTCGAACTCGACAAAGATGCCAAGCTATCCATCGCACGTCGTCTCGCGGATCTGTACGAGACACGCCTGGATGCGCCCAAGCGAGCAATCGCGATGCTCGACACCGTACGAGAACTGGACGAGGAGGACTTCTCTGCCCTTGGCCGCCTCGTTCAGCTCGCAGAAACAACCGAGGATTGGGAACGACTCGCTCGCCACCTCGCAGAGCAGATTGCCATCGAGGGTGACGAAATCGAACTCTCGCGTATGGCGCGACAGCTTGCTGCATTGCAGCACGAGAAGCTCGGCAAGGACGACGAGGCGTTGAGCGTGCTCATGCACGTTGCCGACCTCGGTGACGTCGCGTGCCGTGACGAATACGTCGCATTGGCGGACGAGCTCGGCTGGAAAGGGATCGTCGCGACCAAGCTGGTCGAATGGAACCTCGACGCGCCGAACGGTCCGCAACGAAATGAAGCGCTTCGAGGTGCGTTCGAACGATTCCTCGCCGTCGGTAGGAATGCAGAAGCTGCCGGAGTCGCGCGCGAGCTCATCCGAGCCAAAGCGGCGGACGCCGAGCTTGCGGCACAACTAGAAGTACTTGCCGTGGATCTCAAGGACTTGGACACGCTCGAGGTCGCTCAAGAGCTGCTCGTTCAGTCGCTGAGCGGGCCGGCGCGCGCCGAAGAGATGGTGCGACAAGCGGAGACTCGTTTGCGTGCCGGCGTCGACATTCCGGACGCCATTCAACATGGGGAGCAAGCGTTGACGAGCGTTGCTCCGGATGACGTAGAGCCGCTGCTCGGAAGACTGGGTAAACTAACGGACGACGCAGACCAACGGATCGATGTCTACGAACGACAGGTAACCCGTTGTAAGCTTCCGGCCGATCGCCTTCGCGCCCTCGCTCGCGCGGCACAGGTAGCAGCCGAGCACGAGTCTCTCGAACGTTCTCGGACGTTCTTCGACATCGCTCTCGGAGGCAACGTACCGGTCGAGACCATGGAACTGCTGGAGAGCGTCGCAGCGGACACCGACGAACGACTTGGGAAGCTCTCCCTGCGTCGCGTATTGGCAGAAGCCTTCGCATCGGGTGGTCAGGGTTCGAAGGATGGCGGGCGAACGCGCGCCGCGCTGCTCCGTCGGGCAGCCATGCTCGCCTTCCGCGAATTCGGCGACAAGAGTCAAGCCTTCCAGTGGCTCGCTGACTCCATTATCGCCCACGTCGAAGACGAGGGGCTGGACGAACTCGAGCGATTTGCTCGAGAAGTGGACGAGCTGAAGCGCGCAGAGGCAGTCCTCACTCGCGCGCTGGAGGAAGTGTTCGACGGACCGCTCGTGCGCCGATTGCTGTCTCGACGCGCCAACCTTCGCCGACACACCCTTGGTGACCCACACGGCGCGGCGTCGGATTCTGAAGCGGCTTCACGATTTGTCGCCCTCCGATCACGCCGTTACCGAGGAGCTAAGCCACCTCTATCAGGAGCTCGGCGATTACCGAGGAATGGTCCAACTCTTCGAGGATCAAGATCCTCCGCGGGAAGGACCCGGCCATCCGAGCCGAGCTCGCGCGCCGCGTCGCCCGTTTGTGGGAGGAGGAGCTGGGAGATGCCCGCGAAGCCGCCGACGCGTGGCGTCGGGTTCTGCGACTGAAGCAGGGAGATCCCGAGGCTACTGAAGGGCTCGAACGAGCCAAGTCGAACATGCTTCGACACCGGAACTCGACCGTCGCGGAGGATACGAAGACGCATGCGGAAGAATCTCCAACCGCGACGGCTCAAACCCAAGGCGAAGTCAAGCCGGCCAAACCCGAACCGGCCAAACTGGAAAAGCCGACTGCTGCTTCCATAAAGTTCGATGACGCGACGGTTCCCGATCTCGCGCCTCACTTCGAGGTCGAGAGCGCCGAGAGCGCCGACGCGACCGAGAGCGCCGACGCGACCGAGAGCGCCGACGCGACCGAGAGCGCCGACGCGACCGAGAGTGCCGACGCGACCGAGAGTGCCGACGCGACCGAGAGCGCCGACGCGAGTCCGGCAGCCCTAAAGGCGGAGCCACAATCGAATCAGCCTGACGAAGCAAGCGCGGGTTTACGCGACGAAGCCGCGGAAAGCGAGCCTTCGAACTTGGCCCCCGTGTCTTCGAAGAGGCCCCTTTCGACGCCCTCGACGGAGCACGTTTCCTTTGCGAACCACGAGCAACCCCACCCAAGCGTGGCTTTGAGTGAATTTCAGTCGGCAGCCTTGAGTGAGCTCGAGCCAAGCCGTCCTGCGAGCCACGTCGACGTGAACGCCTCGTCCTCCCATGCGAGCGCGCTGACGCCCAATCGACCAGAACCGCACGTGCATCGCGAGCCGCATGCGAATCTTGAACCCGAGCGGGCCGACGCTTCTTCCAGTGAGAACCTACGACCCGAGCCCGCTCCCATATCCGTCACGTTGAGCGAGATCGAACCGAGCGGCGTCAAACCAGACGCTCCCGTCGTGCCCCGTGAGCGTACGGCGCCCCCCCCGCCGCCACCGCGTGCGCCTGGAGCGGGTCCGTTGGGAGGCATGTCACGACCACCACCACCGCTCCCGCCGCGCGCTGGCGTACCAGGGCGTCCTCCACCGCCTCCGCCCTCTCTACGGCCAGTCCCACCACCTCTGACGGGCAGGCCACCGGCTCCTCCGCCTCGCATGATTCCCCCTCCACACCCTGCCGCGACGGCCCACGCGCTGGCACCTACCGAAGTTGCGTCGGAAATCGATCTCGATGAAGACCTCGACGACGAGAGCCTCGACGTGGACGACACGGAGCTCATCGAAGAGGAAGACACGTCGTCTCGCTCGTGACGTCGAACACCCACGGAATGCCGTCGACGGCCCACGCGACACACGATTCGCTGGCGCGGCGCGCCGACGGCCCACGCGACACACGATTCGCTGGCGCGGCGCGCCGACGGCCCACGCGACACACGATTCGCTGGCGCGGCGCGCGTTCGACCGCGTCACCACCGCCGGCGGCGTGCAAAACCATGCGTTGCTTCGCTCTCCAGAGCGACGCAGACCTCGAGAAGGCCGACGCGGAATCCTTAGCGAGGAGAGGGGGCGGCTGGGCTAGGGAGCGAAGACGAGAGTGCCTGTCGCCCCGTCCAGGGTAGCTTCGGCACCGAACGGAATGGGCACATTTCGCACGCCGTGTCCAACGGGAAGCCCAGCGATGGCAGGCAGCGATCCGTCGAGAAACGCTTCGATGACCGATTCCACCGAAACGCGAAAGAGGCCACCACTGCAATCGGTGAATTCGCCGAATGCGATGGCGGCAACGCGATCGAGGTGGCCACCGACGCGCAGCACGGCAAGCATTCGGTCGATTCGATAAGAGGTCTCCGTGACATCCTCGAGCAACAGGATGCAACCCTCTGGAAAGCGCAGTCGATTGGCCGCGGCCAGCATGGTAAGCACCGTCAGATTCCCGCCAACGACCGGACCGCGAACTCTGCCAGCAATGAGGCCGAACCCGGCGAGGGTCCGCCCCGCTTCGGGATGCTCCAAACAACGACGCCACTCGTTGCGCGACTCGTCGTGACCACGTCCCAGCCCGGCGACGTTTGCGGCGTGAAGTGATGCCACGCCAACCTTCCAGGCTTCGGCGTGAAGCGCCGTCGGATCCGAAAAGCCGACGATCCACTTGGGGCACTCGCGTAGTCGTCCCCAGGGTACGGCATGGATGATTCGCAGTAACCCATGTCCACCTCGTGCCGTCACTATGGCATCGACGCTCGGATCGGAGATCGCGGCGACGAGTTCATCGAGGCGTCGCTGGTCGTCCCCTGCCAAAAAGCCCTGACGCGCAAACAACCCTCGCTCGAATGAAATCCGATAGCGCGACGTAAGCCAAGCTAGCCCCCGAAGAACGAGAGCGCGGTCGAAGGGGCCCGACGGTGCGATGATCCGTACGTGCGAACCAGGGTGGAGAGGTGGGGGGCGAAGCAAGTTCACGGGTCGAATGCCGATTTGGGTAAACCGAAGGTCACCAATTGAATGCGGACGAGCACGGCCGCATCGGGTACGTCGGGACGATAGGCACGACAGGAGTAACGCGCACGCGCAAGCGACAGGAAGTCCTTGCCCGTCGCCTATACTCTAGGGGTCGTGTGGCGCAAAGTGCACGCCCAGGTCCAAGGGCCATCCCGGAGTTTTCTGACCAAAGGGATACGACGATACCAGGGGCCGACATGCAAGTTGGTGCAATCGCTGGTCCGCGCTAGAGTCCGACCGTTGATGTCCGATCGCTCCGTACTTGCGCGCTGGACCGAGACAGCCGCCCGCGAGGGACAGCCCCTTCTCAATCATCTGAGAAGCTGGGCTAGTCGCTCGCGCGAGCGCTTGAGCCTGAGATTGGTCGGTCCGGATCTCGAGGAACGACTCGATCGCCTGCGAGACCAATACGGTCCGAGCGAAGGGGACGCCTTCGGTCTCGACCTCAACTCGTACGCGTCCGTTGCTCATCTTTTTGGCTTTCTCCACCGCGTGTACTTCCGTACGGAAGTACACGGAATCGACCACGTCCCAGCGGACCGAGTCATGGTGGTCGCGAACCATTCCGGCCAGCTGCCGATGGACGCGGTAATCCTCGGTTGCTCCCTCTTCTTCGACGCACCGAATCCGAGAGTGACGCGCGCGATGATCGACCGGTGGGCAGCAGGGCTCCCCTTCGTCTCCACCTTCTTCAATCGGTTGGGTTCGGTCGTCGGAGCGCCGGACAATGCACGACGATTGCTCGAAAGGGACGAAGCCGTTCTGGTATTTCCAGAGGGGATCCGGGGAATTGCAAAGCCCTTCAGCCAGCGCTACCAGCTGCAGGATTTCGGGCTCGGCTTCATGCGCATTGCTTTGGCTACCCGAACGCCAATCCTTCCGGTGGCGGTGATCGGCGCCAAAGAGCAATACGTGAACCTGGGCAACTCGAGGCTCGGAGCAAAGCTCGTCGGGGCTCCGGTCTGTCCCGTCATTCCTCAAATGCTCCTACCATTCGGACAGCTGCCGCTACCGACGAGAATACCGGCTGTTTTTCGGCGAGCCCATGCACCTCTCCGGCAATCCAGAGGAAAGCGAGAGCTCACTTTCGGAGAAGGTATTCCTCGTGCGACAAGCCATTCAAGCCCTTCTGACGGACGGGCTTCGACAACGTCGTGGAGTCTTCTTTTGATCACGTCGAACACTCGTTCTTTCGCTCTGCGCTTCCACTCAGGCGGCGTTCGCAGGCAGCTTTCCGTGGGCGCCTGGTTGATGATGGGCAGCATTCTGTTTGCATGCTCGAGCGCCCCCAAACGACCGACACTCCCGCCCCCTGAGTTCGAACCTCCGGATGCCGTGACTGATTCAACGACGGAAGCGGGCGAGTCGGGCCAAAGTACCTTCTCCCGGCGCCGCACAGACTTCCGAAGTGCCGGCCGCGCCCACCGGCGAGCCCCCCAGCACCACTCGGCAGTCAGATTCGGCCCCTCCGAGCGACAGTTCTACCTCCAAGGACGAGCCCCGGGCTCCCGGGACGGGCATTGGAGGAGCGCCAATGCTCGACCTCCCATCGACCACCGAGTGAGCTCGTCCGGATTGCCGCGGCCTGCGCTCCCTGTGGCGAGAGCTCGTCAAGGCACTCCCAATCAGCGGACCGCGGGGCAAAAGCGCGTCAAAGCACATCGTTCCGCGGGCGATCACGTAAAAGCCCGCTAAAACTCATCCCGTCGGCATCCGAATGCAGATTGCCGAACTCAGGCCAACGCCAAGACCAAGGACATCTCGACCATGAGCACACTTCTCAATCAAGCGAAACAAGCAAGGACCGCAGCTCGAGTGCTTGCCCGCTTGGGCCGTGCCGAGAAGGATGCCGCGCTCAAGTCCATCAGCGCGGCTCTCCGAGCAAACGTCGAACGAATCGGACGACGAAACGCCATCGACATTCAGAAGGCGAAGAGTGCCGGTCTCTCGTCGGCAATGATTGACAGACTCACCATGAGTCCAAAGGTCGTCGAGTCGACGGCCGCGGGGGTCGACTACATCGTCGGGTTGGAAGACCCAGTCGGTCAACGCCGCGAAACCGTGCGGCGCCCCAACGGCATGCTCGTCGCGCGACAGCGGATCCCTCTCGGCGTTATCGGGATGATTTACGAGTCCCGCCCGAACGTCACGGTCGATGCTGCCGCGCTGTGCCTAAAGTCGGGCAACGCGGTGTTGCTGCGCGGAGGCAAAGAAGCACAAGCCACCAATCAAGTGCTCGGCGAGATCCTCCGCGAAGCGTTGGCGACCGCCGGCTTGCCCTCCGGCGCGGTCCAGATCGTCTCTGCAGAATCGCGTGACACGATCGGGGAGCTCATTGGGCTTGCAGGATTTGTCGATCTCGTGATCCCGCGAGGAGGCGAGGGGCTCATTCGCTTCGTGACCGAAAACGCCAAGGTGCCGGTCATCCAACACTATAAGGGAGTATGTCACCTCTTCCTCGACGTAGGCTGTGACGTCGAGATGGCGAAGGCGTTGGCCATCAACGGCAAGGTCCAACGGCCTGGGGTGTGCAACGCCCTCGAGTGTCTTCTCGTGCACGAGGAAGACGCGCAACGGATTCTTCCCGAAGTGGCAGCTGCACTCGAGAAAGAGCAGGTCGAGCTGCGCGGGTGCGAAAAGACGCGCGCGATCTGGCCCGCTGCCAAACCGGCCACGAGCGAGGATTGGGGCAGGGAATACCTGGAGAAAATCATTGCCGTCCGCGTGGTGGCCAATTTGGACGAGGCACTCGATCACGTGGCGACCTATGGCTCGAACCACACCGAGGTCATCTGCACCCCAAGCTACGAAAACGCCAATCGCTGGGTCCGCGAAGTGGATGCCAGCTGCGTCGCGGTGAACGCATCCAGCCGCTTCAACGATGGGGGGCAACTCGGACTCGGTGCGGAAATTGGCATCTCGACCAGTAAGCTCCATGCCTACGGCCCCATGGGTCTGGAGAGCTTGACGACCGAAAAGTGGGTAGTGTTCGGGGAAGGACAGGTTCGCGCAGGATGACCTTATTCGGAAAAACCACACCCAAGAAATCGAAGCTTCGTCCCAAGACGCAGAAGAAAACCGCCACCAAGCGGGACGGCAAGACGCCTCTTCGAGCGACACCTTCCGACGAAGCGCGTCGCATTGCATTATTGGCAGCCGAAGCGGGCCTCGACAAGAAAGCGACTGCCGTCGACATCCTCGACGTCACGGGTAAGGTGGACTATGCCGATTTTCTCGTGCTCATGACGGGGCAAAATGATCGGCACGTGTCTGCCATTGCCCATGCCGTCAATCAGGCGCTCCACGAAGGTGGGGTGCAATCCGTATCCGTCGAAGGCCTGCCTGCAGCGCGCTGGGTCCTCATCGATTTCGTGGACGTCGTTGTCCACGTCTTCCTCGAAGAGGCTCGCTCACTATACGACCTCGACGGGTTGTGGCTGGATGCTCATCGAGTTCCAGTTTCCGATCCTGCTCTCGCTGCCAAAGAAGCCGCCAAAGAGGCCGGGAAACCGAGTTCGACAGGAAAAACCGGTGGCAAAACGGGCAGCACCAGTCGCTCACCGAAACCCACCTCCAAGTGAAGTTCACGCTACTTTGCGTTGGAAAGCTCAAAGACCCAGGCAGCCGAGCCTGGGCCGATGAGTACTTGGGAAGGATCCGTCGTTGGGTCCGCTGCGAAGAGGTCGAACTCAAGGACAATCACGATCTCGAGCGTCGTTGGCCCAAGGACGACGAGTGGATCGTGGCGCTCGAAGTCACTGGCAAGGCCCTCACAAGCACGGCGTTTTCCGAACATTTGGAGCGCTGGGGCAGCGTGGGAAAGGGGAACGTCACCTTCGTGATTGGCGGGGCCGAAGGGATCCCTGCCGCCCTATCGGCGCGGTCCAAAGCCACGCTGAGTCTGTCGACGATGACTCTTCCCCATCGCCTCGCCAGGGTACTCCTTCTCGAACAAATCTACCGGGGGTTGTCGATTCTTCGGAACGAGCCTTACGCTCGCGAATAGTGACGACTTGCGAGGGTGAGTCCCTCGATGACGAAAAGGGTGCGAGCGTGTTGGGAGGGGGGCTCCGTCGAGACGACGCCAATCTCACGAGTGCCCAAGTCGTCGCCGCTGCTTCACGTGCGTCGTCGCCATATGGGGGCGAATTGTGAACTTAGCTCGCCCCACTCGTTGAATCGGGCGAAGACGGCGATGTGCCCGCCGCATTGGTCGCAGGCCGACGTCCGAACAGAAACGTCACCACGATGAACAGACCATAAAGTAGGCACAACGGCACGGCTAGGATGAGTTGGCTCACGATATCGGGTGGCGTCACGATCGCCGCGACGACGAAGGCCACCACGATGAAGTACCTCGCAAAGCGAATGAGATGACGATAGGTAATCACTCCTGCGAGGCTCAGAAACAGAGCTAACACTGGGAGCTCGAAGGCCAAACCGAACGCAATGAGCATTTGCGCAATCGAGTCGAGGTACTGCTCGATCATGATCGTCGGCATCACGTTCAGCGGAGTTCCATCGACATGCCCGCTCAGCCCGAGCAAGTATCGGTACGCAATCGGCAGAGCCACCGCCCAAGCGAAGTAGATCCCGGAAGCGAACAGCACCGACGACGCACAAACGAATGGAAATGCAAAGCGCTTCTCTTTGGCGTAGAGCCCTGGCGCTACGAATGCCCAAAGCTGGTAGAAGACGACCGGTAGTGCGAACACGAACCCACCGATGACCGACAGCTTCAAGTACGAGAAAAAGAGATCCGCGGGTCCGGGGAAATGAAGATTCGGCGGTCCAGGTAGCTTCAACCCGGTCCACGCGACGGAGTACGGATGCGTGAGCCAGCCGAGCAAAGGCTCTCGGTAGCTCCAGGCGACTCCGACTCCAACGCCAACGGCAAGCAGAGAGCGAACCAGCCGAGAGCGCAATTCCTCGAGATGGTCCCAAAAGGACATGGCCTCACTGGGCGGGTCACTCATGTCGCTCGTCGTTCCTTGAGCTCGGAGATACGAGGTTCGTCGAGGCTGACGACCCTTCGCGAGGTGCGTTCTCGCTGCACTCGACCGTGCTCGTCACGAGCCCTTCCGAGGCACCGTCTCCACGCGTTTCGACGTCGGACTTGGTGTCGTCCTTCGCCGCCGTAGGTGTGGCCGTGTCCAGGAGGTCCTCCGGTATGGCACCGTAGGCGTCAGGACCTTCGACTGGTCGTTCTCGCTCCTCGTCGACGGAGGGCAACGAGACGTATGGATCGTCGACGGTCGCCGATATCGTGTCCGTGATTGGCCCAATCAGCGGACGAGGATCACCACGAAGGAGCGCCCGCAGTTCGGAGAGGCCCCCGTTGAAACCTTCCTTACGAAGAAGGTCGTCGATGCCGGTCTGCGCCCGCACTTCCGTGGTCATCGTGCGAATTTTGTAGATCCAATGACCCACGGTCCGCAGCATGGACGGCAAGCGTTGTGGACCGAGCACGACCAGTGCAACGACCACGATCATCAGGAACTCAGTGAGGGAAACCCCGAACACGTCTCGGCAGAACCTAGCCCCGCGGGCATCGTCCGGCAACGCTCCGCAGTGAACTAACCGACGTCAACGCAGTCTCGAAGTCGATAACGGACCGCAGCTCCCAGACACATCGATTCGGCGATGCGGCCCGCCCCAGACCACCGCCGTGAGATTCGGGGGTGTCCACGAGTCACGTCCGCGGTAGCGAGGACGCCATCGCGCACGACGACGGCTCCTTCGCCCTGATCGTTTGACGACGCCATCGCGCACGACGACAGCACCTTCGCCCCTGATCGTTTGACGACGCCATCGCGCAGGACGGCAGCACCTGCGCCACTCATACTTCATCGAGGCGAGGGTGCGCGGCGGCCTACTTTTTCGAGCGCTTCTTCGCCTCGTCCAACTCTCGACGCACGGCATTCGCGCCCATGACGTAACCAAAGGCCATGCCCAGTAGAGCAATGAACGGGATATAGAGAAGATGACCTTGGGTCATTGGGACAGTCGATCTTTCGGAAGCTTACTTTCCATGGCCTCGATACGAGCTCGTAGCCGTTCTTGACCGCGAAACGTCACCCAGACGAGAGCCAAAGCGAGCAACCAGAAGAGACTATATGCTGCAACCACGAGCCCGGTAGCGCTCGTTTGTTGTGACTCTTCGCCCGTGACGGCAACGAACTCACTCCGCCGTCCTTCGGGCGCCGCTCGCTCCCCGACCGATTCGAGGCTGCCGGGTCCCTGGAGCCCAGGCCCCAGACCAGGATCTTCGACAGAATCCTCCCGCTGCGACCGAAGGACATTGCCGCTCGGACCAGATGCTAAATACCAAAGCGAGGCTTGTTTCATGACTCCTGCGTCTCCTCCACCTCGTCGTCGGAAAGCTCCATCTGACGTTCCTCGAGCGCGAGGACCTCGTTCTCGAGCATTGCGTGGCGCGCACGGAGCCACAACAAGAGAACCGCGAAGAACGTCATTGCCAGAAATCCGAGTCCCAAGACCTGGCCCATTTCCGGCGATACCCCGCCGCCACCTTTGGTAATGACGGTCGGGTGATTGCCTCCCCATTTGCGAACACTCAGGTGAATGATGGGAAGATTCACGGTTCCGAGCACACCGAACGCCGCGAGAAAGCGCCGTTCGGCATCGCCATTACCAACGAAATTCCGCAACAGCACGGCGCTCGCGTAGATGAGCACGCTCAGCAAGAGGGTGGTGAGCCGAGGATCCCACGTCCAATAAACACCCCAGGCCTTTTTAGCCCAGAGGGGGCCACTCGTTAGCACCACCAGACCGAAAAACACCGCAACCTCAGCACCCGCCCGAGCCCACGCGTCACGGCAAGGTGTTGGCTTGAGGAGATACGAAGCGCTGCCGAGAAGGCACACCACGCCGGCGAGGTACATGGCGTACGCCGCTGGAACGTGGAAGTAGAAGATCTTCTGCGCGAACCCACCGGCCGCGAGCTGGGCAAGGGGAGCGTGATAGAACGTCGCAACGAAAAGACCGAGCAGGGCAATCGCACTGCCGCTCAGTAGAACGCTAAATATGGCACTCGATCGCGACATTGAGCTCCCGCTGCACGTTACATCTTGGTGCGGAAGGGGACAAGTCGCTCATCGATCGCCCGTGCCCCCTTCGCGCCACTGTTCGAGGGTCGCTTGCGCCGTCGAGGCATCCATCCCGGCATGTTGGCGCAGTGCTTCCAAGGCGGAAGCCGTTCGCCCAACTCGCCAAAGTGCGTGAGCGTAGGACGACGCGATGCTCGGCACCTCCGGTGCGGCGTCCAGCGCCCTGCGGAGAAGCGGAATGGCGCAAAGCGGTCGCTCCAAGGCTGCATCGAGCAAATGGCCCAAGTTGTGTGCATGCCCGGGGTGTTCTGGCGCGAGCGAACACGCACGTTCCAGGGCTTTCTTGGCAGTGGCGTAATGACCGAGCACCGTTAGGCTTAGCCCATAAAGCCCCCATGCCTCGTCGTCTAGGGGATCCTCTCGGGTCAGGGCACGACTCAACACCGCAGCCTGAAACGGTTGCACGGACAGCAGTTGGCGCCCCAGGCAAATGCGGGCGAAGCGGCTGGTCTCCGAACCCTTCGGGGCCTTCTCGGCCAACTGACGGAGCATGGGCACGAGATCCCTCGCCGAAAGCCCTTGCTCGAGAGCGAAGGCCACATCCGACATGAGATGTTCGACAGAACGACCGGGCATATTGCCTAGGTGGGGCGGCTCGGAAGGAGCATTCCGATACCTTTGCATCCTTTGGCGAATTGTCACAATCGAGAGTTGCGAGAGGCCTCCGCTTGCGCCGTTTTCCCCGCGATGACAGCTCCATTCAGGGCTGCGCTGGCACGGTCGAAAGCGTCGGGAGTGACGCGAACGAACGAATGGTTGGCCCTTACGTTCACCGCGACGAGGGCATCTGGCGACACGCCGGCGGCCTTCAACAGTTCCTCGAAGTCGCCAGGTCTTGCGCCGTCACGGCGACCGACGTTGACGAACAGTTCCGAGACTACCGACAGCTCCTCGACTTCGTTGTGGGCCTTGGGGATCTGCCCGAGAGCCTCGACGAGATCGACCGGCAGGACTGCCGCGTCGGAAGGGGGCTCGCTGACGCTGTAACCAAACTCGAAATCCTCGTCCCGATAGGTTCGCCGCTCGCGGCTACTCCCACGAGAAGCGTCGCCTGGCGTGGGTCCAGTCGGGCCTCGTCCGCGGAAATCACCGGACCGCTCCGGACTTACGGCGGGGCGCTCGCTTCTCTCCCTTGTCCCCCACGAGTCCCTACGTCCGTGCCTGGCGCTTTCGCCGCGTCCGCTCTCGCCGCGTCCGCTCTCGCCGCGTCCGCTCTCGCCGCGTCTGGAAAGTCCGGACCCGTCCACGAGGCAAGAATCGGACGAAGATCCTCGCCGATGTTCCCGTCGCGAGTCTTCCCGTCGCGAGTCTTCCCGTCGCGAGTCTTCTCGTCGCGAGTCTTCTCGTCGCGAGTCTTCTCGTCGCGAGTCTTCTTGTCGCGAGTCTTCTCGTCGCGAGTCTTCTCGAACGGGTTGACTCGGAACGGTGACGGAACTCGTCTCCACTTGGAGAGAGGCGACACCACTTTGCCCCCCCTCATTGCCCGACGACAGCGCAGACGAAGGGTTGCCGTCCGAAGCGAACGATACACCGCCCCCACTGGATGACTTGACCTCCGTGCTGTGCTCTTGCAGCCGCTCGCCTCTCGAGATCGATGATGGCCTGCCCGTCGTGGGAACGTCTTGCGCCGCCGCCCGGTGTTTCGTCGAATGATCGCGTTCACGCGCCTTGTGCTGAGGCGGCGGATTCTTCGCTCGGCGAGCATCCGTTGCCTCCGCTGGGGCGTCTGGGCGTGCACCCAAATGGTCACGCAATAGAGCCGCAACGATCCTCGCGGCATTGTCGTGAGTGAGCAAACGACGAGCAAGTGAGAGATCGTCTGGATGGATCGTGCGCTTGGCGAAAGCGTCGTCGAACAGCTCCACCAAGTCGAGTTCTGCACGCGTTTTTACCTCGCCCGCAGACGGAAGTTGTCGCTCGATCGGGAAAATTTTGTACGTAAGACGCAGCAGATAGAGATTGCCGACGTCGCTCGGTTCGATGAGTGAAATTGCCGTCCCCGTGCGCCCCGCACGCCCCGTACGACCGGTACGGTGGACGTACGACTCGGCTGACTCGGGAAGGTCGTAATTGATCACATGCGTCAGGTGCGAGATGTCGATGCCGCGCGCGGCAACGTCGGTGCACACGAGGAACCGCAATCGGCCCTCACGTGTTGCCGCCATGACCTTTTCGCGTTCGTTTTGTGCCAGATCGGCGTTGAGCCAGTCCGCTTGATAACCGAGCTTGTCGAGCGCCGCGGCAACGCGCTTCGTTTCGTCACGGGTATTGCAGAAGACGATGGCGCTTTCCGGATTCTCGACTTCTAGAACGCGGAGAAAGTCCTTTAACTTGTCGCCCTGGGTCAAATACACCAGGTGCTGAATATCCAATGCGCCAATCTGATCACCGCTGAGCGTGAGAAACAGCGGGTCTTTGAGTCGAGTCTCAGCATGACGTTGAATGTCTGGGGGTAACGTCGCGCTGAAGAGCAGCGTCTGATGTACGGGGGGCAAATAGCCGTGGATCTCGTTGATCTGCGGCAGAAAACCCATGCTCAACATCTCATCGCTCTCGTCGAGGATGAACGTTCGAACGGATTTCGGATCCAACGATCCACGACTGAGGTGATCGAGCACCCGTCCCGGGGTCCCGACGAGAACCTGAGCACCGGCCGCGAGTTCCTCGATCTGACGCCCCATCGGCGCCCCGCCGTAGACCGCAACGGATCGGATTCCTCGGTACTTGCCGAGGGTGTCGATCTCGCGATGCACCTGCAAGGCCAACTCACGCGTGGGGCAAAGAATGACGACCTGAACGGCTGCAAGGGAACGCTGCACCAACGCGTCCACGACGGGCAAACCAAAGGAAGCCGTCTTTCCCGTTCCCGTTCTCGCTTGCACCACCAAATCGCGACCGCGAGACGCAGGCTCGAACACCTCGCGCTGGACCGGAGTCGGATGGGTGTAACCAAGTTCGTCGATGGCTCGACGGAGCTCCTTCGAAAGGGGCAAAACGTCGAAGGTCGGTAGGGCCTGGGTCGTGTCCGATTGATCAGAAGTCATCGACATTGCCGGCGCGAATCATGTGCCCTCGCCGTTAGGGCCAGATGCGGGTCATCCCGCGTATGACGAATTATTCGGAAGAATTGGTTTTGGGGGCGAAAAGGGACTGCTCAATCGCGAGCACCTTTTGCCGACTGGGAGCAAGCTCGACGGATTCGTATCGGACCGCATGTTCTTCGGCCCAACGAAGTCGATCGAATCTGGTCGAGTGCGCGCAAGGCCCACTCGTCTCCACTGCAACTTCCAAGAACGGCGTCGTGCGCCTCCCACTCCGGCCCCAACGTATCTCGGAATTGCTTGAGACTCGTGCGCTCTCCACCGGACTCTGCGGCCGCGGCCGCTCGAGCACGCCGCAACGAAACGATGAGCCCGCGGAGTCCGCCGCGACATTGGACGGTGGGCTGCGCGACGCGTGGTGACTTGAACCCTTGGTACAGCACTTGAGCGGAGCAGACTATAGTGAAGGTCCCGATGAAAAGCGCGAACAGTGTTGAGCCGATGCGTCGACCCGTCCTGCGAGCACTTTCAGTGGCGGCGGCGTTCATGGAGGGCCTCGGACGTACTCCCCGAGGAGGGGGGACGTCAATCTCCCCCGACATTCTCCTCGGGTCGCCCGGTCGTCCTACCGCCAATTCGGGGCGGGACGATGTCCCATTGCGCCCCCGCAATGCTGGATTTGGGCCTCTCCACTGGATTTCCAGGGGCGCCTTGGGAGTCGACAGTGCTAGCTAATGGCGTTCCGTGACGACCGAAAGCCCCATCGCCCGTTCCTCCGTCTCTGGCACCGCCGAGGCGGTCAACGTTTTTCTCGGCAGTACGCCGTCCGTGGCCACGGATCCACGAGTCATCGAGCGCTTGCTCGAAGTCCAGCTTTTGCTCGGCGATGATCTCGCGTGGGTCGAGAACGCCCTCACGGAGACATGTCGCGACGGGGTAGCGCCCGCAACGGACGCTGCCCGACACCTCGTCGAACGAGGCGGTAAACGCGTTCGTCCCGTCACTGCACTGTTGGCGGCCGCCTGTCACGGCCCGGTTGACGCCGTTGCTCGCAGCGTGGCCTTGGTGTCGGAACTCATCCACTCTGCAACCTTGTTGCACGATGACGTAACCGACGAAGGGCTCGAGCGTCGGGGAGCCAAGACCGCACGACTCGTTTACGGCAACGCGGTCAGCGTATTGGCTGGCGATTTACTGCTCGTTCACGCACTCGAACGCGTTCAAACGGACGCGCCAGCGTGTCTTCCCGAACTGCTCCAGACCTTGCGCCTGCTCGTCGATGGCGAGGTCGTGCAGCTTCGTGGACGCACCGAACTGGATCTTCGAGAGGCGACGTACAATCGAGTGCTTCGCGGAAGAACCGCGTCGCTATTCGCCTGGGCAGCTCGATCGGGCGCGCGGGTAGCTGGCGCATCTCCAGATGACATCGAGCGGCTCGGTGAGTTCGGGGAGCACCTCGGCGTCGCCTTCCAACTCGTCGACGACCTGCTGGACTACGACGCCGAGAACACCGGCAAGACGAGTTTGGTCGATCTGCGCGAAGGTAAGCTGACGCTACCGCTCGTGCTTGCGGTCGAGAAGCACCCGGACCTCCTGTTTGCCGTACGAAAAATCCATGCCGGTGATCTGGATATGGTTCCCCAGGTGGCGCGGCGGGTCATTGCTTCGGGCGCGTGCGACGTGGTTCGCGCTCGAGCCGTCGCAGTGACGGAACGCGCCATCGAGGCACTCGCTACGTTGCGCAGCTGCGCCGCAAAGCAATTGCTCGAGGGAGTGGCTCGCGAGCTTTCTGCTCGTGTCGTGTGACGTGGCTCGCGACGCGAGGTAGGCTCGTTCGCACGACCTTCGGACGAAGCCCCACGTGCAACGGGCGAATCGCCGCAGGTCGCCGCGCCCGGTCTCGCGCCGCAACTCGGTTCACCACAGGACGATTGGGTCGCTCTCGCGCGCCTGAAGCTCAGTTGGACGAAGGCGGACGAGACGGGCGGGGACTGGACGCCGGAGTCCCGTCTGCGCCTGTAGGACGTTCGACGAACAGCGCGATGATCTCGCGCTCGATTGCCGCCGCGATTTCGCGCTCCACACCCGACAGGCCACCCGCGAGACGTTCGACGTTGTTCTGGTACACGAACAGCCGCGCGGAAGAAGGTGAGGCCGGGCTGTCCGTTTGAATTGCATCGATCAGGACCGCAGTTCGAGGGTCCACGCCATCGACGACCGCCTCGACTCCAGGCACGTCCGCAACATAAACCTCGCCGGGACGGAGATAGGTGCGATGCTCGCTCGAAAGCGACGCGATGGCCTTGTCGACCGAAAGCCGGAAAGCGTCACGCGACAGACTCCACGGCGCCGGTGGAAACTCCAAGTCGAGCTCCCTGGCGCGCAGAAATGCAGTCGTTGCACCGGCAACGTCACCGCGATCGTCGCGAATCAGCCCGAGATAGTAATAGGCATCCGGATTGGTGGTGTTACTGCGAATGGATGCCTCGATGAGCTCCGCGGCCCGCTCGATATCCCCCACCTCGAAAAAGGCCCTCCCCACGAGAAAAGTGTGCGAGGGATTCTCGAAAGGTGGCTTTGGAAAACGTCGACACACCTCTTTGGCCGCGTCTACGTCACCTTTACCCAGATGAGCATCGAAACAAAAGCAACAGCGCGTCGACGGTCTCGTCGTCGTTCTCAGCCAAATCGAGCGCTTGCTCGCAAAGTGACAGCGCCTCGTCGAACTCACCCATGGGATGGATGCAGACCTCGGCAGCATTGAGCATTGCCTCGAGGTAGGTGTCGTCGAGAGCGATCGCTTGCCGGTAACTCTCGACGGCTTCCTCGAAGTCGCCTTGAAGCGCGGCAACGTAACCCAGCAGGTTGTACGCTTCCGGAGATTGTCCGTCGATTTCGAGTGCGCGGCGCGCGGACTGTTCCGCTCCTTGGGGATCCCCGCGTTGTACGAAATCCCAGCCTCGATCGAGATGAGCCGAAAACTGGTCCATTGCTACGGTCCTTACTGTTCTCTTCGGCACGTCCCGTCAAGGGCTTGCCGCCTCTGCCGTCACGATTGCTGATCGGACCGAAAATGGCCTCGACTTCAAGCGCTTTCGCGCGTTTCTCGTTGTCGAACAACACTTCGGCACTCGAGTGCGGAGGGAAAAACGGCGAACCAACAAGGTCGGCCGCCGAGATCCCTCGCGGTCGAACGCATTTCCGGGACGGCAGTCCGCTCACTCGTGCACGACGACCCAGCTTCCCATGCGGTCGTTACTGGACCACGCACCGTGCCAATCGTTCGGCAACGCTGGTTCGGTGCGGTTGAAGACAGCTTTAGCGTCCAGAGGCGCCAGATTGACGCAACCATGGCTCATCTGCACACCGTAGTTCCGATGCCAGAAAGCGCCGTGGAGGGCATAAGACTTATGGAAGTACATCACGAAGGGAACGTCCTCGATGGAGTAGGGCTGGTCCCCGGCAGCCGTCCCATCGCCGTCCATCGTGGCCGTGACGTGTTTCTCGCGAATTCGCCATTGTCCCGTTGGCGTCGAGTGATCCTTATCCTTGAGCTTCGACGACTTTCCTGACGAGATGAGCGTCGCGTAAATGGGGTTATTGCCCTCGAAGACGACGAGTGTCTGACTCGAGAGATCGACGTCCACCCAATGCTCACCAGTACGAAGGTCCGCGGGTGCAGTGCCGGGTTCGGTGACTCGAACGTGTGCATTGCGCACCCACTTACCGTCTTTCATCTGACGATAGATCGTGCCTCCGACGTCTAGAGTCTGGTCGGTGAGCGCCAATGGTTCGAAGCGCGCCACGGTTCCGACGGGCTTCACGCGTTTCTTTTCGGACTCGATTTCGTAGGTCTGAGTTTTTTCCCGTCCACCGTAGACCCACCCCACGGGTAGTTGATACGAGGCGCCGATCTCGACGCCGTGAAAGTCGGAAGGTGCCGCTTGGCCCATGCGATCGGCTGGTGCGACGAGCCCCTTGGTCGTCTTGTACCAAGTCCTTCCGTGCCAGTGGAAAGTCCTATCCACGGCGACGTAGAACCCTTTCACCATCCGCAACGCCAGCACTCCGTCGGCGCCCTCCCGAAGATCACTCAACTGAATCTCGTGAAGCTTTTCGTCGATACCGTCGCGCTGCCACCAAGGCTTTTCCTCGGACGCTTCGTTGCCTGGCGGTACGCCTGCGTCGACCTGGATGAGCGGAGCAGGCGCGGTTCCTCCGTTTGCGGAAGAGGCCGAAGCATTAGGTCCGCCACCAGCACTGCTGGCTTCCGCTGCCTTCGCACCACCACCTGTGGTCTCGTTCGTCGTGTCGACGGGCTCTTTCGGTTCTGCGTCTTTCTTCAGATATGGCTCGTATTCGAGCATCTGGGCGCGTGTCGGAATGGTGCGATAGAGCGGGGTACCGTTTTTCGCGTTCCGCGCGTACGTATAAGGAAGGACCTTAGTCAGATCCGGTCGGCGAATCGTAAACTTCGTTCGACCGTCCTTCTCGTCCAGGGTACCGGCAGCCGAACAAATGAAGCCACCACCAACCACCTCGAGCCAACCCGCCGAGCACTTCTCTCCGGGACGCGGCTTTCCAGTCACGGGGATCTTCGCACCGCTTTGAGCGTATCCGAGCTTCACCGCACGCTCGGCATTGGGGCTCGCGTAGATGGCAGCGGAAGGTGTCAACAGGGTCAGCCAGGGCCCTGGATGAGGAGGGCTTTCTGCCGGGGTTTGGGACACCGGTGCCGATGATGCAGCCGCGGAAGGACTGGAAGGTTCTGCCTTTGGGATCGGGGCAGAGCCGGGTGCGGCTGCACTGCTCCGTGCCGCGGAGTCGCCGGAATTTGCGCCGGGAGGCTCGAACTTGTCGCAGGACGTGCTTAGCAAACTCAACGACGTCAGTGCGATCATACCGAGGGCAGACAGACACGGATCATTTGCCACGAGCATTCGTCGTACAAGGACCTGTTTGCGACCAGACCTCATCGTGGGCTTTCTTTATCGCGGGTTTGCCGTGAGGGCCAATCCATCCGGAAAGTTCTCGAACGCATCCGATTTCGGACTCACTTGGTTCGCCCAAGGCGAGTCTTGGGGCTATGGTCGAGGACCGTGACGTCTGGATCCACGCGCGCGGAACGAGCCGCAAACCGTCTGCGACGCTGGTGGCCGTGGCTGTTGCTGTCATTCGTGCTGCATTTGCCGTTGACGCCCCTCGGACCGTTGTTCGGGCTCCTTGGAGTGTTGTCGCGAATGCGCGACGATAGCGCGGAACCACCGCCCGAAGAATTGCTCGGGATCCCAGTGGAGCTGCTCTCGAATACTCGCGCAGAGGAAACGAGAACCGATACGACGGACGTCGCACCGACACCGGATTCGGAATCCGTCGTGGTCACGCCGATCAAAACGAAAAAAAGCGAAGCGCGAAGACACCGAAAAAACGCCTTCCGACGCTGGTCTCGAAGAGAAAAAGCCCTCGGACGCCGGAATCGCGGATGCTGGAATCGCGGACGCTGGAATCGATGCCGTCGATGCGTCGACCGACGGTGGAACGACCGCGCTCGACGCCGCGGTCGCAGCTGCCGACGCGGCCGTCGCAGATGCCTCGACCGACACCCCCACGAAGCGGGATCCCTTTGCGGTTGCAGGCAATTTCCCGACGCCGCCCAAAACGAACGTCAACGTGAAGGTTCATCTCTTCACTTCGCAGATTCAAAAGCACCCGGCCGGACGAGCCATTGCAGCCTTGCTCGCATCGGAACCCCAGTGGCGTGACTTTCTCGGTCCAGGTGGGATCGACCCAATCGTCGACCTGTCTCGAATCGCCATCTACGGGCCTCAACTCGTCGACTCCTCCAAGGTTGCTGTTTTTCTGGAGTACTCGGTCGAAACCAAAGACGTGACTTCGGCGGTCGACGAACTCGTTCGCAACACACCGGGAGCTCGATGGGCCAAGGAAAATGGCAAGCGAGTGGCGTACGTGAAAGCCGCGTCCGCAAATCGCGTCGTCATCTTCTTTCCGGGGAAACTCATTGCGATAGTGCCGCCTGGGCCCGTTGCCACGCAGCTGGTGGCAGCCAAAGGTCTCCCGGCGCTACCGGAGCCCAGTGAAACGGGAGAGGTCTTCCAAGGCTTTCTGCGCACACCACATCGCGTACGCCTCTTTCGACGACTGGGAATCGAGAATCCCCGCGTCGATTGCCGAGGGACGTCTTTTCTTGTCTACGCTTCCGAACGGAGGTGCGACAGCCCGACTCGAGTTGGCGGACGGCTCTCCAGAGCTCGCCAAAGCACATGTCGATGAACTCGAGCGAAGCGCATCGGCGTTGACCCTCGGTCTCGTTCGCATGACGTGGAGAACCGAAGGCGCGGCGATTCACGCCGAAGTGAGACTGTCAGCCTTGCAGATTGCAGCGCTCTTCAGCCAAATCAACGAGGAAATCGAAGCTGCGCGCCACGGCTCACGTCCGTAAGCGACCGCAGCTCATGTCCGTAAGCGACCGCAGCTCACGTCCGTAAGCGACCGCAGCTCACGTCCGTAAGCGACCGCAGCTCACGGTCGTGAGAACGCCCCAATCATCGTGGTTATCATCCACTCGCCGTCGATTCTGCGGACGTCGAGGAGTTGCCGTCATCCCTAAGGAACGAGAGAAGGGGACGAGTCGGAACTTCGTTCCGTCCGCAATCAATCCATGAGCGCCGCCAGCAGTGCGTCCACCTCTGCGGGCTCGAGGGATCCCAAGGCAAAAGCACCGCTCTTTCGAGTGGACACGATAAGGCGGCACTTTCCGTGCACCGAATCCGAAAATCCCGCGAGCAGGAGATCGAGCCCGATCCCCAAAAGGACCAAAAGCGCTCCCCAGGCCATCATCGCGAATGAGAATCCCGCAACGCGTAGGCCGTCTACGAAGAGCCGAGCACCGATGACCGTGCCCAAAGTCAACGCCGAAAGGCCGGCATAAAGTCCCAAGCGGGGATAACGCACCTCTCGCACCATTTGACGAATTTCTCCCAATGGCACGAGTTGAGTTCGCTCATGGAGTACGCGACCGAGAAACTCCATGCGAGACGAAAGCACCAACCCCTGCTCACTCAGCGCGAGACTTGCCGGACTGCGAAACCCAAGTGCGTACCGCCCCAACGACCGAGCCGCACGCATGACGAACAGCAGCGCCGTCATGGCCAGCAGCGCGGTGCTCGCGGGGCCTCGCGGCTTGGGACCCAAATCCCCACGAAGCACCGGGTATGGAAGGGAAGGAGACCTATCTTGCATGGGATCGACCGAGCTTTGCCGCAGTGTGACGCAATGAAGCATCGACATCCAATGGCAAACACGAGAAAAAGACCGATGGTGAACGGGGCGGCGGAGTCGAGCGCCCCACTGGTGTGACGCCGACACGACTGCTGCTCGGCTCCGGGCGCTCATTCCGCGTCAGGTCACGTGCGGACGACACCTCCGGCGGCGGATTCTCTGTCGTTGCTCTCACCCACGCCTCCTAAGAAATCACGAGGCGAGTGGAATGCTATGAAGCACGGGCCCGGGTTGCTCCGGACGGTCATCGGCGATTGGCCGATTGTTCTCGTCCACGCGAACGACGACGGGGCGATAGGCTCGCGCCTCCTCCGGCGTCATTTCGGCGAAAGTGGCCAAAATGACGAGATCACCAGGGGAATTGTGATGAGCAGCCGCTCCGTTCACGCAAACTGCTCCGCTTCCGCGCGGCCCCTCGAGGGCGTACGTCATGAGCCGCGTGCCACGTGTCACGTTCCAGATATGGACGGCCTCGTAGGGAAGGATCTGGGCCGCATCCAGCAGGTCTGCGTCGATGGTGACGCTACCTTCGTAGTCCAGATCCGCAAAGGTGACCTTTGCGCGGTGGATCTTCGATTTGAATACGTTGAGCCTCATTGGTGCGTCTCTCGTCGGTGACATGGCGGCCAACGAAAGGCTGGTCCACCTGTTCGACGGTTCTCAAGATACGATCCCGTCAGGGACACGCAAGGCGCAATTACTGCGAAACACCCAAGAAAATCGGTGCGAAGCCCCCGACGCACCGAGGAAATAGCCAGACAATTTGTCCCGATTGAGGCTCCCCCGTTAGGCTTTTTTTGCGCACCAAATTCCGCGCGAGGAGTCCGGTCGATGTCGAGCTCGTTGCCCAAATCAGAGATGCTGCAAAACCTCCGAACACTACTCGGAGACGTTTTCCGCCTCCGAAACCAGGGTGCTGCGTATGCGAAGGTTGCCCGTGCCCAGGGCTACGTCGATGGGTACATGCGCATGCTCATGGACGCGAAACTCGCCGATCAACGCGAACTATTGCGTCTCATCGCGGAAGAGCGGTGCGTCGTGGACGGACCGGCAACGGCCGAGGTCGAACGCGACGTCCAGCACGTCGTTGCCGCCTGACATCGGCGAATTCCAACCAGTCGACACCTGCGTCGAATCACCGGAAGGTGATTCGACGCGACCGCACCATCTCTGCTGCACCGATTGAATTGCGTCGCTTACTTTGGTCCACTGAAATCAATGGCGGGCATCCAAGAGCCAAGCCAAGCGAGTTCGAGCCTCTGGCGAAGTGGCTGCTTGGTTGGTCATGATCGCGTCCTTGAGCGCCCGATAGGCGATGCTCTCGGACGGATCCGGCAGACACTTGGCAAGTTCCACGATGAGTCGCCGCGCCAACGAGCCGTTCTTCTTCAGCACCGCTAGAACTTGCTCGACGGTCACGTCTTCTTCGCTTTGATGCCAACAATCATAATCCGTGGCGAAAGCGACGGTGACGTACGGCAATTCCGCTTCGCGGGCGAGCCGAGCCTCGGGCATTGCCGTCATGCCAATCACGTCGGCGTCGAAGCTCCGATAGACTTTGCTTTCCGCGCGCGTCGAGAACTGCGGACCTTCGATGCAGACGTAGGTTCCACGACCGTGCACCGTCGCGCCCGCCGTAGCCGCGGCGCTCCTCGCTGCGGCCGCAAGCTGAGGACACGTCGGGTCCGCCAGACTGACGTGCGCCACCATCCCACCCTCGAAAAACGTCCCCACACGACGGTAGGTACGATCGATGTACTGATCGACGATGACGACGTCACCTGGGCAGATGGACTCACGAAGTGAGCCAACCGCGGAGATGCTGATGACCTGAGTCGCGCCGAGCATCTTGAGGGCGCAGATGTTTGCTCGATAGTTGATTTCCGAGGGGGAAATCCGATGCCCGTTGCCATGTCGCGGCAAAAACAGCACCGAGGTATCTCCAATCCGCCCGCGGGTCACCGGATCGCTCGGAGAACCGTACGGAGTCGAGACCTTCAGCTCCTCGAGCTCCGTTACACCCTCGATCGCGTAGAGCCCGCTGCCACCGATGACACCCAAAACGTGAGTCATGGCGACCGCGTTACCATGGTCCCCGGGAAGATTCCACAGTCACCGACGCTCAGATGGAACCCGGCGGGCGCGATCCGCCGTAGCCGCGACCATCCGCCAAGAGCTGCTCGGCAACGCCCGAGGCGCGATGTCTGCGACAGCCTTCGGCGATAAAGATCGATATCAGTCGTAGTGTCGCATCCTCCAAGTCGTCGTTGACCAAGAGATAGTCGAACAAGCCATAGTGGGCGATTTCGGTGAGAGCGACGCCAAAACGACGGGCTACGGTGGCCGCATCTTCACTGGCGCGTCCCTCGAGACGCGAGTGCAGCGTCTTCATGTCCGGCGGCAAAATGAACACGCTCACGGAGTCGGGTAGATGACTCTTGATCTGACGAGCGCCCTGATGATCCACGTCGAAGATGATTCCGCGCTTGTCTTTTGCGCGCTCGAGCTCCGAACGTGAAGTGCCATAGAGATTGCCGTGAACCTCGGCCCATTCGAGGAAGTCACCCGCCTCGATTCGAGCAACGAACTGATCCCGCGTCACGAAATGGTACTCGCGCCCGTCCACCTCGTTTTGTCGAGGTCTGCGCGTCGTATGCGAAACACTGAATGTGAGTCCCGATACCCGCTGCATCAAGCGGTTGGTGAGCGTGGTTTTACCGGCGCCGGATGGGGAAGAGACGATGAAGAGGAGGGGAGAACTACTCGACATTTTGAACCTGCTCGCGCATCCTTTCGGCCTCGGCCTTGAGCTCGACCACCAAGTGAGAGAGACTTGCGTCTTGGCTTTTCGCGCCCAGGGTGTTGGTCTCCCTCGCAATTTCCTGAAGTAAGAAATCCAGTCGTCGACCGCTTGGCTCGGTGGACCGAATGAGCTTACCCAGCATCGAAAAGTGACTTCCCAGGCGCGCGAGCTCTTCCGTGGCGTCGGAACGTTCGGCGACCAGCGCTATCTCTTGCGCCAGACGCGCTGGCTCGACGGCGATGGTGGGGTCATCGAGGAGACGGACCACGCGGTCCCTCAATCGATCGCGGTGTCCCAAGAGTGACTTCGAGCAGCGCGCCTCGCATTGGGAGGTCAAAGCGATGGCTCGTTCCAATAGCTCCGAAAGCACGGCAGCGAGCCGCTCGCCTTCGGCCTCTCGCATTGCTTCCAGGCGCGCGTGAGCCGCCTCGAAGGCAGCCGTAATTGCCGAACGTACCCGGTCGGCATCCAAGTCGATCGCGTCCACGTACAAGGACGGTAGTGCGGCGAGAGCAGACAATGACAACTCACTGCCGGGACAAAGCTCCGACTGCAGCTCGACCAATTGGCGAAATACTCCACGAACTCTATCGACGTCGAGACGCGGCCCTGCCAGTGCCTGCCCCTCGATCCGAAGCTGGATGTCGAATCGACCCCGGGCTAGACGGCTTCGCGCCAGATGCTCCAAAAAATAGGCATGATCACCGAGCTCAGTCGGAACCCGCACCCTCACGTCGAGGTAACGATGGTTCAGACTCTTCAGCTCGACACACAGACGCCCGGCACCGAGCTCCGCGTGCCCGATGCCGAATCCAGTCATGCTTCGCATGAGTGAAGGATCCTTCTCGCACCGAAGCCTAGAGGCCCTTTCGGCGCCTCATGTCTTCCATCATCCTTCGGTACTCGACCTCCCAAAGGGCCGTCCCTTCTTGGACGTGCTTGAGCTTTCCGCGGACCTCGGCTTGAAGCTGATCGTCGAGGCTCGCATGCTTGCGCAGCGGCTCGCGCATGTGGCGACGAAGTTCGAAGTCCTCGGCCCAAACCTCGTCGACGGAATTCGAGTGCATCAGGATCTCGACGAGTTGATCCAACAGGTAGTCGATCGTCTCGTCGCCGATCTGGATCTTGCGCTCGTCGGCCACTAGCCTCCGAATCCGTCCGAGTTCGTTGGGCGGCAATCCGCGAGCTGCGAGGATCTCCTTCGCGCGCTCGGTAACCTGCGACTCGTCACTCACGTATTGGTTGAGGACGGACTCGATGTCGAGACGCACCTCTTCGGGAGATTCGGCCTCGATGTCACGGTTGGAAATCAGCGCATCGAGAATTTCCCGAGAGAGCTGAGGAATTCGGGGGGCGTGCAGGCGCATAAGCTACGGCCACCACTACCGCCAGCCGGGGTGACGGACCAGCAAAAAAGTGTTACGTACCCGGATTTCTTCGTCGTTGACCGGAACTCTCGACGCGCTCGCCCAAACGGAGGCGTCGGGAAACCTCTTCTCGCTGGCGCCGCTTATAGGCCTCGTGACTGGCCTCCCCAGACTCGTTGGCGGCTTCCGTTTCGGCATCCAACAGCTGGAACTCGCAGAGCATGTAGACGACGGGGCCCAAAATTCTCCGAACCGCTAGGGGCAAGCTCCATGAGGTGCTGCGGCACTCGCACGGGAATATCCGCCACGAACTGAATGGTCCGATACGTTTGCGCGCTAAAACGATTGGCGTTGTTCGGCGTCAGGGCATCGTCCACGGGCTCCTGAGAATCCGCTCAACAACTGCTTGAGGTGAGGGACCTGCTCGCAGTAGCTCCGATAATGAAAAATCGTGTTCGCGCTCTCCCCGGGCACGATGTACGTGAAAGGGAAGAGCTGATCGGTCAGGTAGAGCAGCACGGGAAGCAGATGCTCCCGGGTGCGGGTCACGATCCGAAAGCGTAACTTGTCGAACAATGCCGAGGCCGTCGCCTGCGGCTTCGAAAGAAGCTTCGTGTACGTCGAGTCGAGATTCTTGCGTCCGCCGATGAACTCGGTGATGGGGAAGCCCTCACTCAACATCGTTCCCACGACGCGATAGACCTTCTCTTCGACGAGATGAAACAGGTCACGGTCACTGACCGGCAGACGAAATAGCAGTTCACGACCGGCCAGGTGATGAATGATCTGCATCGTCTTGAGCACGGTGCAGGCACAAACCTGGCGATGGCCACTCTTCTCGCTCGCCGTCATCAAGAGTTCTTCGAGACTGGACTTCTCCAGAGCTTGAGGAATCGACGCACTGAAATGACGTCGAAGGTACTCGATGGCTTCGTGGCGAACGTGATCGACGAAGGCCCGGTCACGCTGCTCCGTCAGTCGAAGCTCATGATTTCGGATGAACCGACGAGCTTGGTCGACGTGCGTGAAGTTGAGACGATGCCAGTCGAGAACCGAACCGCCACGCAAAATCAGCCTGACGGCTTCGACGTCGTGGAGAGTGAAATCCTCGATAGTCTTCAGCCGCTGCCCAGTACTTGGGCCTGCGGGCGGGGCACTAGGTCGCCTCTCCGGGGGATCGCTTAAAGTAGTCAGGTTCCCGAGTTCGTTGACGTGGCGTCGCTCGGATTGGGTTTCCGCAACGACAGGGTTCCAAAGAAAATCCCCAGGGTGAGCCCAAGGACAGTGAGTTGCGCGCCCTGTGCTCCACTGGATGCGAGTAGAAGTACGGGAACGATTCCAATCAACAGGTACCAGAAGTTTTGCTTCATCGTCGTCGCGTCTCCGGAACGGCCCCAACTTGCGCCAACCTCACGAAGGCTCAGATTGGGTCCCAATGGCGTGACGAGGGTCGAGCCCTCTTGGTTTAGGCTAAGCGAGTCGATCGATGTAGGTGATTGTGTCACACGCGGACACAACGTGACAAGTCTTAGCCTGGTATGACGCGACGGTTCAAGACGAAACGATCTGGATCCCTCGATTTAGGTAGGTAGGCCGCACACCTGGCACGAGAGCTTCCGACTGAAGCCCTTCAAATGCCCTGACGTGGGCCTCCCTATCCTTTTTGACGCTATGCATCAGCTTTGACGCGTGCCCCCTGTGCTCCCAAGAGCCTCTGAGGCCGCCTTCATCGCCGAGCGGTGGTACCTCGGCCACGAAGCCCGTGCTTCTTGGCAAGATCGTGGAGGTGCTTGCGATCCATTCGCGCCTCGCGAGCGGCAGCGCTGATGTTGCCAGAGTGCCGAACCAACAGCCAAGACACGTAACGCTGCTCGAAGTCGGCTTCGAAAGCGGCACGGGTCTGCCCGTAGCTCTTGGTAGGATCGAAATCCTCGTTGGGTCGACCTGATTCGTTCTCACCGGTCAAGCGAGCGACCACAGCCATGGCCTCGCCGCGATCGTAGCCAACATCAGCATCGCCAGAACGGAGAACGTCGTGGTTGGAGTCGTGGGAATCGATATGAGTCATTGCGCCTCTCAGGGTGCGGGGAAGCGGTAATCCTCACCCTCCAGCCGTATCTGGTGCTGAACGCCCACGAGCGTCCAGCCCCCCCCCATGATTTTTGTCATCGAAAGCGTCAGAGCGGCGTTCGAAAGCCAAGTCGGCTCGATACGTACCTTTGGGCAACCTCACCGTATATTCCAAGGATCTCTGCACTTTGTCCTTGGGAAACAGGGTGACGCTCCGAAGCAGCTCGCCAGAGGCGTCCGACAGCTCGACCCTGACAGAACGCACCTCACCCGGCGGAAGACGCAAGATCAGCCGATTGTCGAGCGGCCGGATCCCTTCCAACTGTTTTCCCAAGGCCAATGCCCCGAGGAGCAAGACCCCCCAAAGAACGAACCGGCGAGACGACGGGAGCTTCATGGCTGATCCGAACTTCCCGGCGCGCTTCCCATTTGGCGGACGAGGCGAACCAACGCGCGAAGCGTGGATTCGTCAATTGCGAAAGGTGGCATCAAACCGCGACCGCGAAGAATCGTCTGGGCGATCTGTTCATCGGTGGTGTTCTGCTGCCATGACGCCTGAGTCAGATCTCTCGCACCCGTCGTTGCTCCCTGCGGACCATCGCCGCGTCCCACTTGACCGTGGCAACGAATGCACGCTTGCACCCATACACGCATGGCAGACGCGGTAGCTTCGTCCACCTCGGCGTGCGGCGATGACGACTGCGCGGGAGCACCCGTATCCTTGGAGTCACGCCCCGTGTCGACTGTCCCCGACGGTCCCTGAGCGGAGGCACCATTGCTCGACGAGAGAACCTCATCCTGATCGTGATCGGACGGACGCCACAGTCGGAACTTCGTCAGCCTCTCGCCGACAGCCGGAAAATGCGACGGACAGAGAGGCGATTACGACGCAACGGAACAGGGGAGAAGAAGTCACATCCTCGGATTAGCATGACTTTTGGCACAGCTGAAAGACTGTCGATTCCTTTGCCGAGTGACGGCATCCGCCAGGCGCGCTCGCGCCCTGTCGTCCGATGCGACGACGCCATCCTGAAGGGGCCGCATTTCGTCGAGTCCGAGGACCGGAACCGGGGCGCCGACGCGTTAACGGACATCAGAGCAGGGGACCGACCACGGAAATCCCGAAGATCCTGTTGGGGGCTTTGCGATTGAGGGGACCTTCGGGCTACTACCACGTCGCGATGACCGCCGAGTTCGTCCATCTGCACGCCCATTCCCAGTACTCCTTTCTCGTGAGCACCCTGAAGCTCGAGGCCCTCGCCAAGCGAACGAAGGAGCTCGGCATGAAAGCGGTCGCACTTACCGACCGCGCGAACATGTACGGCGCGATCCGCCATTACAAGAAGGCGCTCGACCAAGGGATTCAGCCGATCCTCGGCTGTGAATTGAACGTTGTCCGCGACAACAATCCGAGTGCGGTCAATCACATGGTCGTCCTCGCCGAGACGACGGAGGGCTACAAAAATCTGGTACGTGTCGTGTCAATCGGACATCTAGAGTCGCGAAGCGACTCGCTTCCGGCCGTCAAACTCGAGGACATCGCGAAGCATCAGAAAGGTCTCATCGGTCTCACGGGCTGTATGGGCGGAGTGGCGCCACAAGCCATCCTCGAACAAGGTCCCGATCAGGCTTCGGCCGTACTCGGAAAACTCTCCGAAATCTTCGAAGCAGGACGACTTTTCGTCGAGTTACAGGACCACGGGCTCCCCGAACAACCCGTTCTGAACGAAGCACTCGTACGCGCCGCGAAACTCTGCGACTTGCCTCTCGTAGCGACGAATGACGTTCACTTCGCCAACCACGACGACGGCGAGGCACAACTCTATCTCGAGTGCATCCGTCAAGGACGGACACACGCAGAAGCGAAGCCGCATCATCACGGCTCGTTCGAGATGTACCTGAAGAGCCCCGAGCAGATGGCAGAAACCTTCCGGGATTACCCGGAGGCGCTATCGAATACGGTGCGCGTCGCGGAAATGTGCGCAGGTACGAAGCTGACGCTTGGAAAGCCGATGCTGCCGCACTTTCCGATCCCCGACGGACTCGACACGGACAGTTACTTTCGCCAAGTCGCCCATCAAGGACTGGAACGACGCTTCGCCGAAATGCGTGCGTTGGGACTCTAAGTTCGACGAAGCCCCCTACAAGCAACGACTCGAGCTCGAGCTCGACGTCATCGTGGGGATGAAATTTCCCGGGTACTTCCTCATCGTTTGGGACTTCATTCGCGAAGCGAAAGAACGAGGCGTCCCAGTGGGCCCCGGTCGTGGCTCGGGCGCAGGTTCATTGGTGGCCTATTCCATCGGAATACGGAGATCGATCCGCTTCCTCATCAGCTTCTCTTCGAGCGATTCCTCAATCCGGAACGCGTCAGCATGCCGGATTTCGACGTCGATTTTTGCATGGATCGCCGCGGTCAGGTCATCGACTACGTTTCCGAGAAGTACGGGAAACGCAGCGTTGGACAGATTGCGACCTTTCAGAACTTGAAGGCTCGCAGCGTCATCAAGGACGTCGCTCGAGCGATGGGCTTCACGGCCCAAGATGGGCAAAGAATCGCGGCCCTCGTCCCCGAGAAGGGACCAGGCAAGATGTGCACCATCGTCGAAGCCCTCGAGGTCGAGCCGAAACTAAAGAAAGAAGTCGACAGTGATCCGCGTGTCGCGGAGCTCGTCAATCAGGCGCGCAAGCTGGAAGACTTGACGCGACACGCCGGCATGCACGCGGCAGGTGTCGTCATCAGCGAGGGCCCACTCTACGACCACGTCCCGTGCTTCATGAGTGACCACACGATCGTCACTCAGTACGACAAGGACGACGTCGAAGCCGCCGGTCTCGTCAAATTCGACTTCTTGGGGCTAAAGACGCTCACGGTCATCGACATTGCGACGCGCCTCGTCAATGCCCGACCCGATCGCAAGAACTCGCCGATCGATTTGATGAAAATCTCGCTCGACGATCGGGAAACCTACCAGCTCATTGCAAGCGGTGAAACGACGGGCGTATTTCAGCTCGAATCTTCGGGCATGCAGCAGATGCTGAGGCAGCTCAAGCCCGACCGATTCGAAGACATCGTTGCAGCGGTGGCGCTCTATCGCCCCGGCCCGCTCGGTGGCGGCATGGTGGAGCGGTTCATTCGTTGCAAGCACGGCCGCGAACCAGTGCGCTTGCTCCACCCGCTCATCGAACGAGGTCCTGGGTCCCACGTATGGGATCATCGTCTACCAGGAGCAAGTAATGCAGATCGCGCAACGGCTGTCTGGATACAGCCTAGGACGAGCAGACTTGCTTCGCCGCGCCATGGGCAAGAAAAAAGCCGAGGAGATGAAGAAACAGAAAGATGCGTTCCTCGAGGGTGCCGAACAACGCGGGGTCGATCGAGCGCAGGCTGACTCGATCTTCGACGAGGTCGAGAAGTTCGCCGCATACGGCTTCAACAAGAGCCACTCCGCGGCGTATGCTCTCATCACCTACCAAACCGGTTACCTCAAGGCGCACTACCCAGGCCGAGTTTTTCGCGGCCACGATGACCGCCGACAAGGACAATATCGAAAAGGTCGTTCGCACGATTGCCGAAGCACGCGCTTGGGGGATCAGCGTGCTACCGCCGGACGTCAACGCAAGTCTCCTCGATTTCGCCGTGGTCTACGAGCATCCCGACGGAAATGGCCCGAGTCGAGGGCCAGGAAAGCTCAAGGATCGCTACCGCCCCAAGCATTCGTTTCGGACTGGGAGCCGTCCGTGGACTCGGCGAGAGCGCGCTCGAAGGTGTCCTCGCCGTTCGGCAGGAAGCCGGAAAATCTCCCGATTTATTCGACTTTAGGTGCTGTTGGATTCTATCGTGTTTCCTATTAACCTTAGCAATA
>JASGIX010000027.1:0-12705 GCA_049840955.1 Polyangiaceae bacterium | reverse complement strand
CGTATTGCTAAGGTTAGGGAATACTAGAATCCCGAACAGCACCTAGACGGATGGATTCCGCGGTGAAGTGTTGAGGGAGGAATTCGGCGAAGCCCGTCGCAACTCGTTCGGGGTGTTCGACCTTGTGTGCACCGCTGATCACGTCGAACTCGTGCTCTCGAACATGCGTAGAAAGCTCGGCAGTTGTGCGCCGTCCACCGTCCACCGAGGGACGACACGACCGGGGAGAGAAAGGGCTCGTACCTTCGGAATCGCAGGCGGTCCCGGGCTGGCGCGACGACGACGCCTCTGAGCACTCCAATGAACTCCGCTTCATCACTCGCTCGCGCGTGGGCGACCAGGACTGCGTCCTCTTGGCCTCGAGGGTGGGTGGCACGGCGAAGATCGGCCCGTTTCGCGAGGAACGGCGGCGCATCTGGCGTCGCGAGATTGCGAGGTGGCAAGAGCAGGACGAGCTCGCCGTGGCGCGATGGAGTCCGCCGGCGTGACGTCGGTAATGACGCAGCTGGGGGCTGTCCGGGAGGCGCGGGGCGGACGTCGAAGTCGGTCATTTTCCAGCGATCCTAACGGAAAGCGCCGCGTCGGGACACCTTCGGCGTTCGAAGACGGGCGCCGCTTGCGCTTTTACGTTTCCGTGCCGTTGCTTGGGTCTCGGGATGCCCGCTGCCAAGGGGATGGCTCGTGGGGATGTCCGCTTTGCCAAGGGGATGGCTCGTTGCGGCCAAGGGCCCGAAGCGGGGCGGGGGAAGGGACCCGCGCGGCACTTCAAGTATCCGAATCCAAAGTACACAGCTGGCGCTCACCCCTTCCATCGGAGCAAAGGATCGCTAGGATGGCGCCATGTTCCGGATTCTGGACGTCGTGGGTGACGGCAAATGTGAAGTCCGTGACGTCGCTTCCCTCGACGCCGTGGTGCCCCTGGCCGCGGGACATTGGCGGTGGCTCGACTGCACCGGCGCTTCAGCAGCCGAGCTTTCGATGCTTCAAGAGCGTTTCGGATCCTTCATCCCGTAACGATTGAGGATTGCGCCACCTACGATCCTCGCCCCAAGTTCGAACCGTACGACGACTATCTCTTCATCGTCATCCACTCGTTGAGACCGGCCTCCGATCATTCGCAATTGCTCGAGGCGCGGGAACTCCACGGGTTCCTTGGCGCAAACTACGTCGTCACCGTGCACGACGATCCGCTCGATTGCATCGAGCAGACGTGGCGACGTTTGACCTTCGAACCCACGCTGGCGAAGCGCGGACCCGCCTACGCGTACTACATGCTCGCGGACGTCGCGTTGTCCGCCGTCTTTCCGTGGATTGAGCAGCTCCTCGAGCGCATCGAGAACATCGAGGACGCGATGTTCGATGCGCCGAGCCCGACCTCGATTGCCGAAGCCTATCAATTGCGGCGTCTGCTCACTTCGATTCGTCGCGTGCTCTCGCCGCAGCGGGAGGTGTTCTCTCGTGATTCTCGTCAAATTCGATAGCCCCCTGCTCGGTAAGAAGATCACGCCATTCTTCCGCTTCATTCACGACGACGCGATTCGACTCACCGAACTCGTCGAAGCCGCTCGCGACCACATTCGCGAACCTTCGGGAGGCTTATTCGAGTGCTCTTTCGCAACGCAACAACGCCGTCATGCAACGACTCACGGTGCTCAGCGCCATCTTCCTGCCCCTGACCTTCGTGACCGGGTTCTTCGGGAGAACTTCACGGCGCTACCCTTCGACTCTCGCCGGCTCTTTTATGGGGCGTTGGCTCTGACCGCGCTTCTGCCCATGGCAATGCTGGTCTGGTTCAGAAGCCGGGAGTGGTGGTGACGTCCATCTGGCTGGAGTTGGCTACTTTGACCGGATGATTCCTTCCCTACAGGAATACAGTGCTCTTGCAGACGACTCTCCTGAGCCGCAGCGGTCCCGGGGAAACACTGTGTCCAAGTAAGGTGCCTACGCAGCTCATGTCGCAAATCCCCGAACCCTCGACGCCCCCGCGCGTGGAAATCTCGTCCGGTTGCGTCCTGGGTCATCTCCGACGCCGAGCTCGTCGAGCTGCTGCGGCAAAAGCAGCCCGCAGCCGTGGCACATCTGATTCGGGACCTACTCGAGCATCGTACGTCGGAGCTTGTTCCGGGTGCTCGGGAGCGCTTACGACATCGATGATTTCGAGCAAGATACCTTCGTCACCGTGCTCGATCGTTGCCACACCTTGCGCGATCCGTCGGCCCTTCGCAGCTTCGTCGTCAGCGTGTCGATGCGGCTTGCGAGAAACGAGCTCCGCAAGCGCGCCATTCGCCGCTTCGTCGGCCTCGACGGGTTGAACGAGCACTCCGCTGCACAGGCCTACGATCCCGTGACTGCGGAACGGTTCCGGCACCTTTACCGGGCCCTCGACCGGCTCGATACGAACGGACGCATTGCCTACGTGCTTCGACACGTAGAAGGCTACGAGTTGGCCGAGGTCGCGACGGCTTGCGGCTGTTCGCTGTCGACAGTGAAACGATGGCTTGCCCGGGCCGAGCAAAAGCTTCAAGAGACCGCTCGCAGGGATCCCGTGTTGTCGATGATGATGTCAGACGGGGGGGCAGTATGACCGAGCCAGTACCCTCGAACCTCGGTGTGAAGATCGGCGCATTTCCTCGAAGGCTCCGTCGAAGTTCCTTCGCGCGAGTCGTCCGAAGGCGCGTTGCGTCTGTCCGTGTTGGCGTCGCTGCAGCGGCGTCAACTGCGGCGGAAGCGCACGACCGTTGCAACGGCGGTGGGTGGAACGTTGATTGTCGGCGGCCTGGTGTTGGGTCGCGTGTTCTTGCCCGCATCGGGACAAGCCATTACTTTTCGGGTGCTTCCCGGTAACGATCTCGGCCAAGTCGGCGCCTACGTGGCTCCAACCGCCAATGCTCCTCTCGATTTGAAATTCGCAGAAGGCAGCGTCGTCGAGCTCGAACCCGGCGCTCGCGCTCGCGTGTCGGCGACGACGGCGCGCGGCGCGACCGTATTGCTCGAGACGGGGCGAGCCGACGTGAACGTGGTTCATCGCAAGAACGCGGATTGGACCGTCATGGCGGGGCCCTATAGCGTTCGCGTGCACGGCACCGCGTTCACCGTGGAGTTCGATCCGCGCTCGCAGCTCTTCGAGCTCGTCATGCGGTCCGGTGTCGTTACCGTCGAAGGTCCGGGCATCAGCAAGCCCGTGGAGATCCGAGGCGCCCAGCGATTCGTTCATCGGGCAGGTTTGGGTTTGGATCCCGCGGATACGACTTCTACGGTCCAACCGAAAGTCGCGGAACCGCCGACTACGGCTGAGCTCCCGTCGCGCTCGGCCTCGGCGAACGCACCGATTTCGCGCTCGGAATCCCTCGGAAAGGCGTCGGGTAAGCCGTCCGGAAGCGCTGCGCCCGCCATGTCCGTGGGGACGTCACCGGCGCTCACCTGGGAGGCTCAGGTTCGTCGTGGAGAATATGCAGCGGTTCTCCGCGATGCGGAAACCCGTGGGATCTCCACCGTGCTCGCGTCGGCGAATTCCGTCGATCTCCTCGCCTTGGCCAATGCTGCTCGTTTCTCCGGTCGCGTCGACGTGGGCCGAGACGCGTACAAGGCCATTCGTCAGCGATTCGCCGGGAGCTCGACGAGCGTCCTCGCCGCATTCCTCCTCGGACGTCTGACGGAGGGTTCGTCGGTTTCCGAGGCGCGACGTTGGTACGAGCGATACGAACAGGAGGCACCCTCGGGCGCGTTGGTCGCCGAAGCCATGGGCCGTCGTATGGTCCTGACGCAGACCGCGGGATCTCGCGCCGAGGTGCAGCGGATGGCGGAGGAGTACCTCAGGCGATTCCCCGATGGGCCCTATGCGGGGGTTGCGCGTAAGATAGTCGCCCCTTGAGTCCTCGGTCCTCGCGTATTCGCTTCCAGCGTGCAAGCGCTCCCCGCCTCTTGCGTCCAAGCGGCTGGGCCGCGTTGCTTTTCGCGCTTTTCGCGCTTTTCGTTCTGCCGGTTCACGCCGCCAACGGCGTACTCGTCGTGATGCGTGCCGCGGTGGGAGTCGACGTGACGTCGTACGAGCTTCGACTCCGCTCGGAGCTACAGACCGAGGGACTCGAAGCCGTCGTCGTGAACGCGACTGCCGTCAATCAAGACACCAAAGCCCTCGCGGGTCGATTCGGCGCCAGTGACGTCATCGAGGTGACCGTCACCGACGACGACGTGGGTGCGTGGGTGTGGGTTTCCGAGCCCGCTTCTTCTCTCGAAGTCTCTCGAAGTCTGCGTGTGAGACTGCCACAGCGCGATTCGGTTACCGTGTTCGCGTTGCGTACGGTCGACTTGCTCGTTGGCGCCAAGTTGGAGCTCGAGCAGCAACGTCGAGCGAAGCAGGCCGGTGCTGCAGGTGCCACGAACGAATCGCATGCCGAGCGGCAAAGGTTCACCGCCGAACGTTGCGGAGTCGAAGGCTGCTACCACGGCGGACCAACGAAAGAAATCTGCAACGGCAAAGCCCGATCCCTCGGTGGGAGGAGCGCGCGGCGCGGGGTCGCCCGAAGCTTCTCGCTCGAACGCCACACCAGGAATGCACTCGCGTCTACGCGTCGGTGCCGGCGTCGCGATGATGCAATTCACGGATCGCCTGTCGCGGCGTATCGCGCCATCGATTGCGGCGAGTTATTGGGTCACCGATCGCTTCGGGATCGGGGGTCACCGCGACGGGGCCGTTCATGGCGACGATTCTCATGAGCTCGACGGGCGCTGGCGGAGCCAATGAAACCAATCGCGTCACCATCGATCAGGAATTTGCGTGGGTGGACGCAAGATACGTTTGGTCTTTGAGTCAGCAACTCGATCTGGAACCGAGTCTTGGTCTCGGTGTTTCGCGATACGGCGCGTCCGGAACGGGTGGGAGCTCCTACCTTGGACGACAAGAACACGTATTTTCACTAATTTCCACGCTCGGAACGACACTTTCCTGGCGCGTGGCTCCGAAGGTGAGGCTCATGGTGGATGCTGCGTGCGTGTTGCGCTTCCAAACGCCCCTCGTCGTGGTCGAAGGCCGCGACGAAACAGGCACCTCGCGGCTGAATTTCCTGGGGTTCTTCGGCCCCGCTTGGGTGTTTTGAATTGCCGTTCGTGAACCCTTCGAACCCTCGGAGTACACTGGCTTCTCGTCGATGGCAAAGCATCGCATTCTCTCGCTGGTTCGAGCGATGACCCGGATCATGCATCTCGGGATCCCAGCGGTCATGGTCGGCTTGCTGTCGTGGTCCTGCGTGGATCAGCCGCTCGTGGCCCTCGAACATCGTCCGACGGCGGGTGCGGGTGGGCAGTCCGCTTCGTCTCAAGGCGGCGACGCGAATCGCGGGGGAACTTCGGAACGGAGCATTGGTGGCGGTACGTCGTCATCCGAACCGTGGGGTTTCGGAGGCGGCGGCTTCGATTGCAAACCCGCGGAGTCCACGTGCACGCGCGACACGGAATGCTGCCCGTCTCTCGCGTGCAGACAAGGCGTGTGCACCCAGCGGCAGTGCATCCAGGTCTCCAACGTCTGCGAGCGAGGAGAGGACTGCTGCTCGGGTATTTGTCGCTTCAATGGCGGCACGGGGCTGCGAACCTGTGCACTCGTCAACGGCTGCAGGCCGATTGGGGAGTCCTGTGTGAACGACTTGGACTGTTGTTCTGCGGACTGTTACCGCGGTACGTGTTCGCCGACGTCGGCCTGTCTCAAGTCGGGGGAAACCCGTTGCGATCAGGCCGATTCCGACGAGTGCTGCGGAGGAACGAGTTGCGTCACGGCATTCGACGGTAGTGGGGTCGCGCGCTGCAACCCGACTCCGTGCGTGCAAGAGGGTTCGTCGTGCACGCACGACGAGGCCTGTTGTTCATCGGGTTCCCGGAAGCTGTCTTGCTCCTGGAGTGGCGGTGCTTTCAAGATGCTCTGCAGGACGTGTGTTCGCCTTGGGGCGAGCTGCAGCGACACCGATCCGTGTTGCGATGGGGCGCTCTGCAGCGGCGGCACCTGCGTCCTTCAATCGCCAACTGGTGCTGGGGGTGCAGGCTCGACGAGTCAGGGCACTTCCACGAGCAGTTGCGTCAGCTTGGGCCAAAGCTGCGCGACCGCCAACTGTTGCTCTGGAGCGCTCTGCGAGTCAAGCTCGCTACTCTGCGTCTCCAAGCCTTGAATCACGAGCGCCGACGTCCAGCGCTCGGTTCAGGCTGCTCGTGAGTGGGCTAGCGATGATTCGGCTCAGGCCGTGCCCGTGAGCGCGGTTCGCGGCCGACAGAGTTCCGTGAGTGCCGATTCGACTCGATCGATTTGGGCGAGTGTGTTGAAGGGACCGAAGCTAAAGCGCGTTGTCCCTCCTAGCTCGAAGCTGCCAACCGTTCGATGGGCGAGGGGAGCACAATGGAGCCCTGAGCGAGTGAGGAGTCCGAAGCGGGACTCGAGCACGTCCGAGAGCAATTGGGGGGCGTCGTAGCCGTCCACGCGAATGCTGAACACACCAACGCGATCATCGAGGCGTGTTGGTCCGAAAAGACGGAGGCCCGGGAGTCCTCGCTCGAGTATCTCGAGCATGCGTCGTACCAAAGCTCGTTCGTGCGCCCAAAGGCCATCGATCCCCTGGTCGAGGATGTACTTGACGCCTTCCGACAACCCCACGAGGCCGATGGTATTGTGGCTGCCCGGCTCGAATCGATCGGGAAGGAAATCGGGTTGCACGTCGAGCTCGCTCACCGAGCCCGTGCCACCTTGTCGGATCGGACGAAGCTTGGCCGCCAACTCCGGACGAATGTAGAGCACGCCGGTGCCGAGCGGACCGAGGAGTCCCTTGTGTCCAGGGGCCGCCAAAAAGTCGATGCCGTCCGCCTGCACGTCGATGGGGACATGTCCGAGGGTCTGCGCCGCATCGACGAGGAGGGCGACACCGTGGTCCTTCGCGACGCGAGCAATCGCCGCCAAAGGCTGTAGGGTGCCCGTCACGTTGGAGGCGTGAGCGACGGAGATCAGTCGAGTATTTTTGCGGATTGCCCGTCGCACTTCGTCGGGATCGACCAATCCCGTTTGGGGATCGCAAGGAACGCGAGTTTGCTCGATGACGTTCGCATCCACGAGCGCGTTGTACGGACGAAGCACCGAGTTGTGATCGAGCCAGGTCGTGATGGCGTGATCGCCCGGGCGAAGCCATCCCTGAATCGCGAGATTGAGCGCGTCCGTCGCGTTGAGCGTGAAGATGACCGCGTTGGCTGCTTCGCCGTGGATGAGCTGGTTGATGCGCTCGCGGCAAGTTTGCAGCAGCTGACCGCTCTCGCGGGATTCGCGGTACGAGCCGCGTCCCGGGCTTGCCCCGAGCTCGATTGCGTACCGTTGCATCGCTTCGATGACCCGAGGGGGCTTGGGGAACGTGGTTGCGGCGTTGTCGAAGTAAATGCGGGTCATGGCGGGTTCGACTCGAATCGCGCGCTCTATACCACGCCGCCAGATTGGCGCTTTCGTGCCACGGGCCGGCAATGAGGGGACGCTCACCGCGACTCAACTGCTACGAATGCCGTCGCTGCATGGAAAGGTCCGTCACATTCGTCGACGCGGGCTGCCGTCCCCGCTCAAACATTGGGGGCGAGTTCAGCTCGCCTCAGGCAATCGCATCGGTACGAATCCATCGTTTCGCATGTGGGGAGCGCGAAGAGGGACGGCGGTGACTCGAGTAGGAAGCCCCCGACTCGCTCTGGACGACCGGAGAAGACGAGCGGCCGCAACCAAGCGAGGCGCGGCCGCATCTCGAAGTTACGGCGTGGTCGTTGCGGCCATCGATACGGTCGTGCACGCAGCTGCTTCGGTGCCCTTGAACACCTTGAGCGTCGGCTCATGACCCGCACGAGGATCGATCATCAAGCCATCAACGGCGGAGGATTTAAAGTTCCAGTTGACCCGAATGTACGCAGATCCCGTGACTGGGACGCCTGCAGCCGCAGGAACGGAACTCAGGTCGAAAATGAAGCAGAAGGATTTGGTCGAAGGCTTCTCCGTGAGGATCGTCATACTTTTGAACGACACGTACGTGGGCGCGTTCGACAAGCTCGCATCGTAGATATCCATGTATGAGGCGGACAAAGTGCTCGGCGCATCTCCCACCGTCTCGAAACATAGATTCAGCTTGACTTCGTCGGCATTGAACGTCGTCGCCGTTCCGGGAAGGATCATCGTCGTTCCCGTAATCGAGTTGCCACTTTGTTGAGGCTGGTGTTCTAGCTTCAACTCACCACTGGTCGTGCCGCACCCGGTGGTCGTGCCCGTCGTGGTTCCGGTGGTCGTGCCCGTCGTGGTTCCGGTGGTCGTGCCCGTCGTGGTTCCAGTGGTCGTGCCCGTCGTGGTCCCAGTGGTCGTGCCCGTCGTGGTCCCAGTGGTCGTGCCCGTCGTGGTCCCAGTGGTCGTGCCCGTCGTGGTTCCGGTGGAACCACCTCCAGTGCCCGGATTGGTTCCGCTGCCATTGCCTGCGGATGCCGTGTTACCACCTGCGGTCGTGCCCGTACCGCCCGTCCCTGTGGCTCCCTTGAGCGATTCCGCTTCCGCGCAACCAAAGCCCAGGGTCAAGATTGCCAAAGCCGAAACTAGCCGTCGAATCGTCATCCTAAGACTCCGCGCCAAGCCTAACAGCCCCCCGCTCGGCCCGCCAACGTCTCGAGCAGGATTGCGCAAACGAACCCCAGGTCGGCGCGCGTCTCGCCTGGGATCGGTGTCTCTTGGGTCAATGGAGGCGTGAATGATGCTCAATTGCGGATGAAGCTGCAAAAGATGCGCGAGTTTCACCGGTATCTCGTGTCGACGTGGTTTCGAGGAGCCGGCTTTTTTCGGACCGGGATGAACCTGGGGTACAATTGCCCAATGAGCTACCTAGCGTCTCCGAGCATCCGAAGCCGTGCATGCGCGTCGATGGTCTCTTGGTTCATGATCGTCGGTTGCTCCGCGAACAAACCGTCGGAGCCCGTTGCGCCTGCAGCATCGGCAGAACCGGTCGCTAGTGCTCCGCCTCCGACGGTGGTTGGCGTCGTCGACGCAACGATTCTCGTCACGGATTGCTCGAACGTTTCCGATTACAGCGCGGCAGCGGCGCAGAAGACGATGCGCCGGCTCGTCGAAGGCTGCAGCGAGGTCCCCAATGGACGGGCAGAGTTCATCGCCACTCTCCAACCAGGGGGACGCATCGAGATCTCCGAAGTCGAAGGGGCGTCGAGCACCGTTCCCATCTGCGTGCTCAAACATCAACTGAAGCACCAAGTGAAGGTGAAGAAGGCGTGCAAGATCCACGTACAGATGGAACAGAAAGCTCCGACTCCCACGACGGTGGATGCCGGAGCTTGATGTGCAATGACAGTCGAGTCCGTGCCGGGACTCGAGACGACGGGAGCGGTGGTGCGGTGGTTCTCCCGCGAGCGCTCCCGTCGAGTCACTTACTTGACGACGATTTCGACGCGTCGATTGTTGGCGCGGCCTTCCGCGGACTTGTTGTCGGCAATCGGCACAGTCTCGCCTTTGCCAACCGCCGAGATGCGATCTGCCTTCACGCCGCGGCTCACCAGGTAGGTGCGAACGGCGTCGGCGCGCTCCTGCGATAGCTTCAGATTCGCAGCATCGGAGCCCACGGAGTCCGTGTGTCCTTCGACGACGATCTTCTTGTCGTCGGATTGCTGCTGCAATACCTCGGCCACCTTCGCGAGCTTGTCTTGGGCGATGGGAAGCAGCGTGGTCTTGCCGGAGGCGAAGAGAACCGCGCCATCGAGGGTGATGACGAGGCCGCGCTGCTCTTCCTTGACCTTCGCGATTTCCTCGAGGCTCTTCATCGCAGCTGCGAGCTTCTTTTCGGCTTCGGCTCGAGCGGCCTTTTCTGCGTCGAGCTCCTTCTGGCGAGCTTCGAGCTCGGCTTTCTTTCGTGCGAGCTCGTCTTCCTGAGCCTTCAACTTCGAGGCGGCCTCGCCGAGCTTGTTGTCCTGATCGGCAAGATCGCGGCGCACCTTCTCGAGTCGCTCCTGGTTTTCGCGCAGCGCTGCCGCCGTGCGGGCCGCGTCGTCCTGTGCGGCTTTGCGGAGCTGATCCTGCGCTTCCTTGTAGTCTTCTTCGGCCTTCGCGGCAGCCTTCTGCGCGTCGATTTGACCCGCTTGGGCCGAGGCGAGTTGCGCCATTCGCTGTGCGACGTAGGCGAGACTCTTCTCTTGGTAGCTTCCCGGGTCGTCTTGGAATGCGGCTTCTGCGCGATCGAGCGCCTGCTTTGCCGTCAACAGCTTGTCTGGCGCGAGTTCGGCGGCTTTGCCTTGACTGGCTTCCTGATAAGCGGCGCGCGCATCACGAAGCTCTTTCGTCGGAGTTGCCGCGCCACACGCCAAGAGTGCGAGTGCCGAGAGACTGAGGGTGGAAAAGAGGGCAAGCTTTTTCATGACTTCTATTTCGTCCTTCTCTCGTTTCACCGTGCGGTTGAGCTCGTCGTTGCTTCGGCTCGGAGTTTCTTGACCTTCTCGAGAGCTTCGGCGGCTTGTGCGCGAAGGGTGGCTTCTTTTGCGAGGGCGAGCGCGAGCTCGGCATCGACGCGAGCGCGATCGAGAGCAAGCGTGGCCTCTTCGTTCGAGTCTTCGGCAATGAGTCCTTTGGCCGTCTGGAGCTGATCGTTGGCCATCTTCAAATGAAGTGCAGCTTTGGGCACCGAGGGCGCTCCAACTTCGCTGGCTGCACGAATGGCAGCTTCGGTTTGCGATACTTTCTCAGCGGGGACCGGTGCCGCGGCACCACACCCTATGAGCAGACCTGCGGCAGCAGCAGCGGCGACGTATCCTGACAAGAACCTCATTTTTCCTCCGTTGGCACCTACGCTAACGTGACTCGGCTCGGTCACACAACCCCCGAGTCACGGATTGATTGGCGAACGCCCGAGGCGTGGACGAACGAGCATGCAGGGCAAGGTGCGCACGTGGAGACCGACGCCACGAACTGAGGGAAATGTCGCGTTATCCCGCCGCACTTCGGCGGCGGGAATGTGCTGTCGGTGCAACGCTTCGCATTCCTTTCGGCGCCTCTGGCAGATCGGAGGTGAGCTTGCGCGCGGGAAGTATGGCGACGAAACGCTGACCTTTCGGACCTCGATCCTGGATTTTGAGTACTCCACCGTGCAGCTCGATGACCGACCGGGCGAGGCCCATGCCAAGGGCCAAGCCCCGATGCACCGTGCCGAGTGGGATCCCTGGCAGTGCTGGGTGGCTCTGACGAACCGCTCTGGCACTCTCCGGGCCGTGGGGGGGCTCGGGGATTCTCGATTGCGAACCCCACGCGGTCCGTTCCCAGGGGAGCAATGTGCAAGCGGATGAGGGCACCCGAAACGGTGCGTCCGGCGTAACCGAGGAAGGTCCCGAGTGCACTCGCGAGTCGAACTCGATCGACTTCGAGGGGACCGATGCCGTCGGCAATGTCGCCTACCACTTCGATGGGATTGTCACCAGCGAGGTATCGCCCCTTTTCGATGATGTCGTGCATTAAATCACCGACGGTGACGGGTTCGCAGAGCAACTTGAGTTGTCGCGCTTCGACGCGTGCGGCATCGAGAATCATTTCGATCAATGCGAGCAGCTCGCGACCACTACGCTCGATGACGCCAAGGCTCTCTTCTTGTTCCTCGGTGAGCTCCTCGGTTTGGCGAATCACTGCCGCAAACCCCAAAATCGCGTTGAGGGGCGTCTTCAGATCGTGGCTCACGCTCGCGAAGAAGAGTCCGCGCATGCGCGTAGCAGCTTCGCGCAGCAAGATGGCGCGTTCCTGAGCTTGCGCGAAGACGCGAAAGCGGCCTGCGAGCTCTTCGATGGCCATTCCCAAATCGGACACGACCTGAAATCGCGTCGGACCGACGACCTTGGCGCCACCTTGCAGTACCAGGGTGGTATCGAGCGCTCGAACACCGAGAATCGCGGCTTGGATATCGCGCATGAGTATCGAGCCGAGTCTGAGTCCGACGAATGCCGCAAGGCTCGCCGCCCCGGCGGCAATCATCCATGCAATGGGACCGATGCCGCGGAAGTTGGTCGCCTTCACACCGACGCGCACGCTCCCTTCATCGAGGGGAGCGAACAGTTCGGTGTTCCCGTCGAGGGTGCGATTGCGACGGTACTGAAGGAATTCTGGAGAGTATCGGGCAACGTATCCGAGCCGCTCTGCGGCTTCGGTTGCTTCATCGAGCCCAGCGTGGGGCAGGGGGCCAGGCACGGTTTCGAAGGCCGCTCGCGCCATCGCCAGTGCCGTCGCATCCTGTCGTTCACCATCCGACTTCCTCACGTGGGCCGTTACGATGAGCGTCGAACCGATGGTGACGAACGCGACCGGCGTAACGAGGGCCGCAACGAGTCGACGTTGAATTCGTCGCCCAAGCTTGGGATCCCCCGGCATCGCGTCGATGAGCTCGCAGGCAACCTCGACGGGAGCGCATTCGAGGGCACGCATGACGGCGCGACGCGTCCACACGTAAAGTGGGAGGGCCGTCGCCGCGACGACCAAAATCCCAAAAAGAATCACACCGATCGTGGTTGCTGGATCGAGGAACCCCGGACGCGACAAGAGGCCCGTGCCGAGCAGTCCCACGATGGTCGCGACGAGCCAGGCAAGGGTGGTTCGCCCGGCTTCCGTCGCGAAATCGCCGAGATTGGCCGCGCTGATTGCCGATGAGCCGAGTGCGAGAGTGCGCAGGAGAAAACGGTGGCGGC
>JASGIX010000026.1:0-41226 GCA_049840955.1 Polyangiaceae bacterium | reverse complement strand
TCAATCCGACCAACACGACGCCTCGGACCTCGTCGAATAGCTCTCACCTAAGGGATGCGTGATCATGCAGATGGCCGATTCAGGATGCGCTGCGTCGTCGCCGCGGTGCGAAATCGAACTTCGTTCAACGCCGCCCCGGGCGAGATCGAAATTCGTCCAATGCCGCCCCGGGGCGAAGCCGCGAATCTGGCAAAGCTAAGAACCGGGCTTTGGCAGCAGCATGACCAAGGAGATCGTCGGGTTGTCGTAAAAGGAGAATCGCCATGATCGCGTGTTGATGTGTCGTATCGGCTCGAGTCGTCGTATCGGCTCGGGTCGTCGTATCGGCTCGGGTCGTCGTATCGGCTCGGGTCGTCGTATCGGCTCGAGTCGTCGTATCGGCTCGGGTCGTCGTATCGGCTCGAGTCGTCGTATCGGCTCGGGTCGTCGTATCGGCTCGGGTCGTCGTATCGGCTCGGGTCGTCGTATCGGCTCGGGTCGTCGTATCGGCTCGGGTCGTCGTATCGGCTCGGGTCGTCGTATCGGCTCGGGTCGTCGTATCGGCTCGAGTCGTCGTATCGGCTCGAGTCGTCGTTGCAGGGCCAGTTTGGTAACGGCCAATCGAAGTCGCGGAAGTTCAATGTCGCTAGTTGCGTCTGTCGTGGCAAACGCGAGCGCCCTAGTCCGGGTCGTTTGCGCGGCGCGCCTCAGCCTGGTTCGGTGTGTTGCTCGCTCGCTCGTAACTCACTCGCCGAGCCGCAAACACATCGGGGGCCGGCGCTCAAGCAATGCGCGCCATCGGGCGAATCTCGTCTGGTTGGGCGAGGCAATTTCGTTGGGAAGCGCCGCGCGGCCGGGGCAATTCGAGTCCCCATGGACCGGGACGCTTTGGTGCGGGCTGGTCGCGGACTCGCGTCGTCGCTGGTCGCGGACTCGCGTCGTCGCTGGTCGCGGACTCGCGTCGTCGCTGGTCGCGGACTCGCGTCGCCGCTGGTCGCGGACTCGCGTCGCCGCTGGTCGCGGACTCGCGTCGTCGCTGGTCGCGGACTCGCGTCGTCGCTGGTCGCGGACTCGCGTCGTCGCTGGTCGCGGACTCGCGTCGTCGCTGGTCGCGGACTCGCGTCGTCGCTGGTCGCGGACTCGCGTCGTCGCTGGTCGCGGACTCGCGTCGTCGCTGGTCGCGGACTCGCGTCGTCGCTGGTCGTGGACTCGCGTCGTCGCTGGTCGTGGACTCGCGACGCCGCTGGTCGCCGCTGCTCGTTTCTACAGCTGCAGCTGCTCCGCGGTGTTGCCTTGGCTTCCGGCCGCAACAGTCGAGCCACTGCCGTCCGTTCCGCCTGCTGCCGCTTCGGACGAGAACTTCAGCACGGAGCTCGAAACCGTTGCCGCAGTTCCAACCCAAGCAATTGCAGCCGATGGCCCACCGGCGCCGCCGCCGCCGGGACTGCCGGCACCGCCGCGTCCGCCTTTGCCTCCGTCACAAGAGGGCAGGCTACTCGAGCCATAGCCGTCCGCGCCGCGCCCACCGAGTCCGCCGGCTCCACCGCCTTGGGCAGGGCCGCCCATTCCACCGTTGCCGGCGCGATTGGCGGTAAGGTGACAGTCTTTGAGGGACACTCCAGAATTCACGATGGCCAAAGCGAAGCTTGCGCCGCCACCCTGGCCAGCGCCTCCGCCTTTGCCTCCGCAACCGCCCGTTCCTCCAGAGCCGCCGCTCGCGCCGTGGGTCGGTGTGGTGGTCGATGCAGCAGTGGTGCAGGCTTTGGGTGCCTTCGCGCCACCACCGCCACCACCGCCTTGGCCTGGTTTGCCTGCATTGCCGGGCTTACCGTCAACGCCGACGTATCCATCTTGAGTCAAGTCGCCGGTGCCCTTGCCGCCTTCAGCTGAGGCACCGTTCGCGCCCGCGATGCCATCGGTTCCAGCTTTGCACATCTCGGTGACCTCTCCGAATCCGCCAGCGCCCTTGCCATCCGGATTGGGATCGGGAGCGACGAGTCCGTTCTCACCGTTGAAGCCTGGCTTGTCTGCCGTCGTGCTCGTGAGCGTGGCCCCGTCGCCTCCACGGCCGCCAACGCTGGGTGCGGGGGCTCCCTCGCATTGTATCTGCGTTTGCGGCGCACCAACGCCCGTGAGACACGCCTTCAGTCCGTCCACGCCCGAGGTGCCCACCATCGGAGCGAGATCGGCGTAACTCGTCCCTGCTTTTCCTGTCGCGCCTTTGCCGGCAATCAGATCGACCTTTGCCAGTTGAACGTTGGGGCTTTCGGCAATGAGCATTGCAATGCTGCTCGATCCTGGCGCGGTGGAGGCGTCCGCATCGGCCGCGGTAATGCTCAGGTTCTCGACATGGATTTCGCTGCCGATCCGCAGCAGCTTTACGGCAACGGGGCTCGCCGACGCAATCCGACTGGGGGTCGGCGTCGCCGGGAGAATCCAGGAAGTTTCGTCGGAACAGTCGAACCCGCCATAGAGACTCACTCCGTCGACGCTGGCGTCGATGAGGAGTGTCTCCGTCAGCTTGAACTCTCCTGCGCTGGCACAAACGAACACGGAGCGCTTCTTGCCGTTTCGTGGAGTCGCCGCCATCTCTAGGGCTTTGCGCAGACTGGCGACGGGGGCCGTTTCGGTGCCGGCGCTCGCGTCGTTTCCGAGTGGAGAGACGAAGACGCCGAACGTTTCATCGATGGAACAAGCGTCTTTGGGTAACCCGCTGCACGTCGTCGCGGTGGTCACGGTGCTCGTCGTACTTCCGCCGGAGTGCGATGAGCCGCCGGAAGCGTTTCCGCCGAATTGCGCGCCGCCATTGCTATCTCCCGCCGTTCCCTGGCCGCCAGCCGAACTCTCACAGTTCTCGTTCCAGTGGCAATCCGTAGATCGACTACTGCAACTGGCGAGATGACTCACGGCGATGGCAATGAAGCCACTGATGGAAATGGCGCGGGTGATCCTCGTGTTCATGCAGTGTCCCTCTCCAATGCCGTCGCTCGGCTTTCCCTACTGCGATGGATCCGTTGCGGTCCTTGCGCTGTCACGTTCCCAAACTCAGAAATGTGCAGTCAATCGAAGCCCCACGGAGTCTCGTCCAATGCCACCGTCCATCTGAATCGTCGAGCGAGACGTGCCACTTTGCACACGTGCGCGATCGGGGCGAGACAGGAGAAAGTACGTGGTGGTGGCCACCAGGGCGATCCCTCCGAGAGCGAAGCTTGCCGCTTCGAGTGACCCATAACTATCATAGTTACTGTTCTTGTTCTGCAGCTGATCACAGAGCGACAACGTCGTTTTGTCGTTGGCTGTGCGACAGTTGCCTTCACCAATTTCGCTGCGGAGTTTTCGTGCGTCGTCGGTGATGCCCCCCCGTACGATCGCGAAACCAAGCCCAGCGCCGAGACCCACCAATGTGACTGCTCCACCGACGATGACGGGAGCCCAACTCCCCGACGAGGTTCGCTCGTCCATCGGCGGCAAGTTGACCTGCGACGTCGAGCCGACCGCTGCTGTCGGCGTGGGGCTGGCACTCGTCGTGTCGGGCGCATTCGGTTTGAGCAGCACGATGCGCTGCTGGATCTCGCCTTTGGCGAAGGTGGCCGCCCAACGTTCCGATGTATGCCCCGACAAGCGGACTTCGAACTGATGACGTCCTGGATCGACGTAAACGTCCGTGACCAATGGTGCTTCCGCCACGACGAGGCCGTCGACGAGTACCTCGGCCTGCTTGTTCTTCACGCGCAGCTCGAGCGTCCCGACCTCAGCTTTGCACAATCCGAGTAGCGCCTTCGAGCGTTCCGCGATTTCGGGTTTCTCCCGTGGTGGCAGCAGCATCAACCCATAGGCGAGGTGGTTGGCGGCTTCACGGAAGCGCTTGAGGTGATATTCGACTTGGCCCATGTGTAAGGCGACATCGTAGGTGTGCTGGTTGGACCACAGCCCGACGAAGATCCTGTGTGCCTCCTCCCAGCGTTTCGCCTGCATTGCCTCCCGTGCGGCCTGAAATGCAAGTCGTCGGTCTTGTTCGTTTTCAGCACGACTCACTTGCGGACACAGGAAAGTAAGCGAGAGCGCCATCAGGGCGCAAACGAGTGGAGTCTTCATGAATCCTCGAGCATCAGTCCATGATGAGCGGCGTTTCGGTGTCAATCGTTTTCGCCGTGCTCGGCTTGCGAGCTTTGGCGCCGGCGCCGCCGGTCTTCGGTGCCGCATTCTTCGTATTGGCGGCATCCTTGGGCTTCGCATTCCACGGTGACCCGAGATTGCTCCCGTTGTCCGCCGTGGCGTCGCGTGGCGGATCGTCCTGGGCGGTCGTCTTTGCGTCGCTGATTGGCGAACTCGACGAGACAGGGCGCGTGGCGTCCACATCGGTCGGCGCTGGAGCTGCACCCGATGGCGCCACATAAGCGTTCGGCTTGAGTCGTTCGAGTTTCACCTTGGGAAGCGGTGTAGTGACAGGGGTAGGAAGGCTCGCCGTCGCTTCGTTGCCCCGACCCTTTGCCGCGTAGCTGATTCCCATGATTGCCCCTGCAACGACGAGCAACCCGACCATGAGAACGAAAGCGACGCCGCCGATCCGGCGGTTCTCGTGCTCTCGAACTACCTGCCCGAGGACACCTTGTGGGGCAAATGTCGGCACTCGCAAGCTCGGGATCGGGCGAGTCGGATCGAACGGCGGCAAATGGGATGGCGAGCGAGCGTCGGCAGGGATCGTCTCGGCTTCGCGTCGTCGTGCTTCGTCGGCTGCGCTGAGTGCGGGAGGAAAAGACGAACCCCGTCCCCGCGCGTTGGAATTCGGCGGCGGTGCGCTGCTCATTCTTGCTCGCGGGAAATCACTTCCAGAGCGTGCCGGTGGCAGTCCGCTGTTTCGCGCGGGTGGCGGACCAGAATCCGTCCCTCGGTGAGCTCCATCCGTGTTGGACGGTGGTGGCGGCGCGTGACTCTGGCGCTGTGGGGCTACGTAATGTGCCGGTGGAGCGTCGCTGCGCGGCTGGCGCACGGGAGGAACGACGGACGGCCGCGGTGGCGGGGGCTCTGCAGGAAACGGAGCTGGCGGTGGGACCGATTCCATAGGAGGCAGCGTGTCCACGTTGGATTTCTGCTGCGAGGACGTTTGTGGCTGGAACATGTCCATGGAAGGCAACAGCGGAGTCCTTGGCGCCGTGAGTTGCCTTCGAAGATCGTCGAGATCCCTCGGGGAACGAAACCGCTGCGAGCGTGGCTGTTCTCCATCCAATTCCGGTGCCGCGACGTGAGACTCGTCCTCGGACTCAGCACTTTCACTAGCAATGGCTTCTTCCAGGAAGGAGTCGATGGGTTGCTCGGGCCTCGGCGGAGTCATGGGCGGAACGGTATCCTAACTCTTGCCCGGCCGAACCTGAGGGGCGAAATGTTCGGGCCATCGTAGAAGTTAAGTCGACATCGAAGTCTGGGCGCAAATCCACATCGTTGGGCTTGTTGGCCAGTCCGCGTCGTATCGAGAACATCGGCGACGTGCGAGCTCGCTCCGATTCTCGTTCGTGCTCGCCGGACGGATTTGCGCCAGTGTCGTTCTCGGTGCTCGCCGTCGTGCTCGCCGGACGGATTTGCGCCAGTGACGTTCTCGGTGCTCGCTGTCGTGCTCGCCGGACGGAGTTGCGCCAGTGACGTTCTCGGTGCTCGCCGTCGTGCTCGCCGGACGGATTTGCGCATCGAAGGTGCGGCGCGGCGTCACACATTCGGCATCGAGTGCATCGAACGGGACGGGAGGCGTTCGCATTGCACGTGACCCGCATCGCGCGGGCGATAGTGGCACTCGAGGCATTCGAATCGCACGTGACCCGCGTCGAGCGCGATGGGCGTGCTTCGCATGGGCACTCGAGGGGCGAACGGAAAGTGGGACGCGGAGCCGCCCGAGCACACTGCCGACTAGCGGCGGCCTTTGAAGCCCATCATTTGCTGCACGACACTCTCGCTTTGCTCGGCGACTTCACCCTCTTCGCGGGCGCGATCGGCGCAGTCTTCACAGAGCTTTCGGGTCTTTCCGCCCTGCTTGACCGTTACGAGCTCACTGACTTCATCACCACAGGCTTTACAGGTTGGCACGGTGCTCGGAGCATAGCAGTCTGCCATCCGCGTTCGAGCCCGCGTGAAATGTTCCGAGATTTGTCGGCTTTACCCCGGCGCAAATCGGGAGTAGCGAGGACCCACCCGTCTATGGCGGGCGAGGAGGACGAATGGCTTCAATATGGCGCTGCGGGACTGGGGTCGACAAATTGCGTTGGTTGGTCGTTGCGAGCGCGATGTCGAGTGTCATCGGTTGCTCGGGTGACGACGGCAATGGATCGGACAACGCAGGTGCCGGCGCATCCTCGACGGGCACGGCCGGCGGGATCGGTATCGCGATCGGCGGACGCGTCAGCTACGGCACCGTGCCGCGCGCGGGTAGCGGTGGAAAGGGCGGCAGTGGTGCGCTCTCGAGCACGGGTTCTGGCGGCGACGGCGGAGGCCAAGCTGGTGCCACTGGCTCTGCAGGCGGAGCTGGCCAGGGCGGCGCGCAAACGGACCTCGGCGGAAGCTCGAGTGTCGGCGGAACGTCGAGCACTGGCGGAACGTCGAGCACTGGCGGAACGTCGAGCACTGGCGGAACGTCGAGCACTGGCGGAACGTCGAGCACCGGCGGAACGTCGAACACCGGCGGAACGTCGAGCGCTGGCGGAACGTCGAGCACTGGCGGAACGTCGAGCACCGGCGGAACGTCGAGCGCTGGCGGAACGTCGAGCACCGGCGGAACGTCGAGCACCGGCGGAACGTCTGGGGCAGGTGGTGCGTCGAATGCGGCGGCTTGCGGAGAACTCTGTGACGCTTACGGCTGCAATCCGACGGTTCCAGATTGTCTCCCTCAGGCGTTTGGATTCGAGAGTGGGAACAGTCTCGACATCTGCGTTCCTGCCACAAGCATTTCAGCGAACCTCATCGCATGCGGAATCTGGTTCGACCTGCACCAACGGAGAGGCGGGTTGCCCCGTGTCCGTTACGTTGGGGACCTCCACGTGGACACTGGGCCCGACGGCTTCGACGGGCACCGTCGCCGTCACGCTGAGTTCCTCAGTCACGCAGGTTAGCGGCATCATCAAAACGACCGGCAATCCCACGTGTACGTTGTCCTTGGGCGTAGCGACGAGCGGACGCAACTTTACGGCTAAGGGAACCGTGACGCCCCAGAGTGCGAGTGCTTGGGAGCTCGGGCTCGCATTCCAGAGCTCGACGGCTCCGTCGCTCACGACCACTCCTCAGACGTCGACATTTGCATGCAACGTGCTTGCGGCAAATCTTCCAGGCGCTGCAGCGGGAACGCTCGAGGAGGCGATCGTCGCTGCGCTCGACGAACGTGCAAAGCAGCTCTCCTGCATGGCTTGTCGCTCGGGGACGTGTCCCGAGGGAATTGCATGCGTGGATCGCTGAAGGGTACGGCGTCTGTCGAACTCAGGCGCCCGCCGAATGCAAGCGCTCGTCGCGCGAGAGAATGACTCGTTTTAGCGTGTGAATTACGAATCGAGGGCGGCCCGAGTGGTACGCCCTCGATTCTTTCATGGACTCGCGACAGGTCGTTCAGCGTAGGGACGTCTCCTTGCTTCACCGGACGGGGCAGGGTGGTCGACCAGCGCGCGCGCAGATGAAATATTGGGGGACCAATTGCGCTGATCCGACGTACTCGGGCGGCGATACTCGGGGGATCAGGACAGCGACGTTGTTCCCTTGTTGACAATCTTGAGGCTGCCGTCGAAAAAGTAGGCAAGTGTCCGAGTTACCCGCCGACGTTCCGGCCGAAAAGCAAGCCCATCTGCGGATCTTCGAAGGGGACAATCTTCCTATTTTGAGAGCTCTGCCGTCTTCGAGCGTCGATCTGGCGTACTTCGATCCGCCGTTCAACACGGGTCACCGCCAGAAGCGCCTGCGCATTCGGACGACACTCGACGAGAGCGGTGACCGTACGGGGTTCAAGGGGCAACGTTATCGTACGCAGGTCATCGAGTGCTCGTCCTACGATGATCGCTTCGAGGACTACTTGTCGTTCTTGGAGCCGAGGCTCGTCGAGACCCATCGCGTTCTCAAGCCCACGGGCAGTCTCTTTCTGCACCTGGATTACCGAGAGGTTCACTACGTCAAGGTGGCGCTCGATCGCATCTTTGGGCGGCGTTCGTTCATCAACGAAATCATCTGGGCCTACGACTATGGTGCGCGCTCCGCGCGTCGGTGGTCCGCCAAACACGACAACATCCTCTGGTATGCGAAGACACCGAATCGTTACTGCTTCAATCTCGAAGAAGTCGATCGTATCGCGTACATGGCTCCGGCGCTCGTCGGCGAGAAGAAAGCCAAGCGGGGCAAGACCCCGACGGACACCTGGTGGCACACGATCGTGAGTCCGAACGGTCGCGAAAAGACGGGCTATCCGACGCAAAAACCGCGCGGCATCATCGATCGCATCGTCAAGGTACATTCGAATCCCGGAGAACGTCGTCCTCGATGCATTTGCAGGGAGCGGAACGCTGGGCGAGTCCGCGTTGCTCCATGGGCGAAGCGCACTGCTGATCGACGCAAGTGCAAGTGCTATTTCCGTCATGCGACGTCGTTTGTCTCGCTTTGACCCGGAGTTTTTCGGTGTAGCGGATTCTGCATCATCCTTCTGACCGGACAGGTTGAAGATGTTGGAGCGACCATTGACGAGTTCTTCGCCAATCCGTAAAACTAATCCTGTTCCCTCTGAGGAACGCGCCAGGGAGTGTCCAAAGAATCCCTTACAAGCATACGAACTCGGGGAGCGACCCCGTGATGGAGAGCTAGGCTCGAACCAACTCATCGAGAAAGCCAGAAGTCACGCAATGCTCCCCACCTAGCGAAGCTAGGGGTTCGGGACACGTCACTAAAATCCCAGCGGTTCACGCGGTAAGGAACAATCGAACGGGTCGGAAGCTGTCGCTTTCGGCCCGTTCCCCTTTTGCGGGCAGCGCGAGTCACGACCAGCGCGAGCGAGTCGCGGCCGCGAGGGATGCCGCGTGAGTCACGACCAGCGCGAGCGAGTCGCGGCCGCGAGGGATGCCGCGTGAGTCACGACCAGCGCGAGCGACGACCGGCGCGAGTGACGACCAGCGCGAGCGAGTCGCGGCGACGACGGGGTGCCGCTCGAGTCACGCCACGAGCCGCAGCGCGCCGAGTCTTGGTTGAAGAGTCCGAGTCGTCGCCTCGGGCACCCGCGGCGGCGCTGGAAGTAAACGATGACGCTGAAAGATTGGCTGCGTCGGTCATTCGGTCAACGTAAAGGCTGACGGCGACACTTCCTTCCCTCGAGCAACTCCGATACGGTCGCGAATCGACATGATGAATCTCGTACGTCGGCGTCTTTCTCAGCTGTCGCCGCCCACCGCGCGTCGAGCGTCGCGGTGGAGCTCCAAGCGACTGCCATTGCTCCTCGGATTTCTCGTCGCAATGAGCTGGCTCGGCTTTTCGTCGAGCGGCGAAGCGGCCAAGGTGCGCGGCAAAATCGTGGGATTCAGGTTCCTACGAAATCCCGTGTGGATGGAAGCGCAGGACCCAGCGCGTCATCTGTTCTCGTTCCGCGAGGCGGTTCCGACGGTTCCCGCAGAGATTCGGCAGCTCTACCCTCATATTCCGAAAGAGATTTGCGTCGCCGCGCTTTCGAGCACGGCACAGAAGGCTCCTCCGCCGGTGTTGATCCGTGTCGGTGGTGGAAGGACGACTCCAGGCACGATCGTCGTGCCGCCGATGACGCAGCTCAGCTTCCAAAACACCGATCCGTTTCCGCATCGTCTTTACGGTGTCGGGATTTCGACCTTTCCTGCGTCCGATACCGGGCGCGGAGCAACGCGCGATTGGACGGTTCCGACTGCGGGTACTTTCGAAATCCGAGACGAGGCAGCGCCGAGTCTGCGTATGTGGATCATCGCGGATCCGAAGGTGGCGGCCATTGCGTATCCTTCGATGCGAGGTGAGTTCGCGCTGACACTCAACGAGCCGGGCGACTACACGGTTCAGGCCTATTTCGCTGGAAAACCCGTCGGTCCCGCAGCGACGGTGACCGTCGACCAACAGGACGTCGAACTCAAGGCACCCGTGGCCGTCGCCAAGGAGGGCGACAAGCCCAAGGACGCCGACAAGCCCGAGCAAAAGTGAGAGGCAGCCGATGTTACTGACTAGATTCTGGAATGTCTTGGTATCTCTAGGGCTCGGGGCTGCGGTCTTCGTTCTTTACCTCGCCGTGAGCATGTACAACCGCGCCGGCGGTCGAACGATGGCCGAGCGCTTGTCGTCCGATTCACAAGTCGTTTCTTGGTATCTCAAGGAAGACGCACGACAGCGCGCAGCGGAACTCATCCCGTTTGCAGTCAATCAAGAACTGGCTCGTGCGCTCGCGGAAATCGACTGAATCCGACGCAAAGGTCCCGAATGCGTCGCAAGACAAGGCTCTTGCGGCTCTGAAGACTGCAGCTGGCAAAATCCCTGAAGACATGCAGTTCGAACGCCGTCTTTGCCGTCGATCAGCACGGTCGGGTGGTTGCGCAGTTGGGATATCAGCAGTCTCTCGGCATGGAGGACTTCGAGCTGGGTGGTTATCCCGTCGTGGCTGACGCCTTGCACGGGTACATCCGCGACGACACCTTGGTTCTCGATCGGGTCTATCGCGTCGTGGCTCGCCCCGTCGAGCTCGAGATCGGGCAACCTCCAGCAGGGGCGATCGTCGGTGCGCGAATCATCGACGACAAGTTCGCTCGCGAGCTCTCGAGTCGCACCAATGCAGCGATTGGGTTCTTCGCTCGTGGTGCGCGCGTCGCTGCGGGTGCACCCGAAGGATTCGACAAGAGTCAGCTCGACCAGATCGTGGGCGACCTCGAAGAGATGGCAAAAGACGACGCTTTCCGCGAGAAGGGCCGGAGCAAGGTTCGCACCATTCAGGGGTTGCTCGGCGTGCAGTACTCGAGACTTCCCGGCGAAGCCTGGGCGCTCGGGGCAGGGTACGCCGTTGCGCGTTTGCCCGATCAAGTGGATGGCCCAATCGGGTTCTTCCAACGCTCGGACGACAAGGACAAGAAGCAAGCCAATTGGATCGTTGCGCTCGCCATTGCCCTGGGTTGCTCCGCACTCGGGATCGTCTTCAGCGTGCTCGAGCACACTCGACCGCTGAACGTGTTCCGTCGCGAAGCACAGAAGCTCGCGAAGGGTGAGCTCGACCAGCTGCATCCGAGCAAGCTCGCTGGCGTGTACCGCAAGATCGCGTCCGACTTGAACGACGGCATCGATCAAATCGCCGCGAAGGGCGGGGTGCCGCGCAAGGCTGCAGATTTGAAGCAGGTGCTCGGGGACATTCCGGACCAACCGCAGATGAGCGCGTTTGCTTTCGGAGGCGAACCCGTTTCTTCGGCGGGGATCGTCTCTTCGCCGCAAGCTTCGCGTCCGCTACCGTCGGCTCCGCAACGCTCGAAGCCCGAGCTTCCGTCTCCGGCTGGACGCCGGCCGGCGCCGCCTCGCAAGGCGGGGACCGACGAAGCGGAGCCCTCCGTTTCCAGCAAGGCACTCGAGTGGCAGCAGGTTTACCAGGAGTTCGTCGCGACAAAGCAGCAGTGCGGCGAGGACGTCGATGGGTTCACCTACGAGAAGTTCGAGCTCACCCTCAAGAAGCATGAGGACGCGATTGCGCAGCGTCACGGTGCGGCGAAGGTCAAGTTTGCCGTGTACGTAAAGGACGGCAAAGCAGCCCTGAAAGCGAGCCCGATTCGCGAATCCTGACCTAGGCTTCGCAAGGGCGGGGCGTTGCGGCGCGTCGTCTGGACTGCCCGCTCTCGGAGGAACCGCGAGCGGGCAGTGCCGTTTGGTGGAGCTGCGGATCCGTCGTCGAACGGGCCGCGTGAGGACGCGGCGCAGCCGTTGGCGTGCGCTCGAGTCGATTGTCGATTCGGGCGTCGTCGAATCGGAGTGTGTTCGCTCGACGCTCGAGTGGGTTGTCGATTCGGGCGTCGTCGATCGGAGTGCGTTCGCTCGACGCGCGAACCGGCGGTCAGTCCGGAATCCTTTGGGGGGTCGCAGCCTCGCGAGCGTTGTCGTAACCCGGCGAGTTCCTAAACGCCTAGGCCCCTAACCTCAGCTCTGCTATGGCAACGGGACCCATGACGGAGACCAGGCTACACAACGTACTCATCATCGGTTCCGGACCTGCTGGCCTCACCGCGGCGATTTACGCTGCGCGGGCCAACCTAAAGCCCATTTGCATGGAAGGGTTCAACGCGGGCGGACTCATTCCAGGCGGACAGCTCATGTTCACGACGGACGTCGAGAACTTCCCCGGGTTCCCCAAGGGAATCAACGGTCAGGAGCTCATGGGGCGGATGCGCGAACAGGCCGAGCATCAAGGCGTCGAACTCGTCATGTCCGACGTGCAAAAGGTGGACTTCTCGTGCCGGCCTTTCAAGGTTTGGGTCGGCGAAGGGGAGGACGTGCTGCACCTCGCCAAGACCGTGATCATCGCAACGGGAGCACGCGCGAACTACCTGGGATTGCCGAACGAGGAGAAGCTCAAGAATCGCGGTGTGAGTGCGTGCGCCGTATGTGACGGTGCGCTGTTCCGCAATCAGGACGTTGCCGTCGTCGGTGGAGGGGACTCCGCCATGGAAGAGGCGACGTATCTTGCGGGCTTGTGCAAGTCAGTCACCCTGATTCATCGTCGAGGTGAGTTTCGGGCGTCCAAATCGATGCAGAAGCGCGTCCTCGAAAATCCGAAGATCCGCGTCATGCTCAATCACGTCGTGACCGACGTCCTGGACGTTACGAAGGACCGCGTTACGGCTGTGCGATTGCAGAACCTGCTGACGTCCGAGTCGACCGAGGTTGCCGTCGAGGCATTGTTCGTGGCCATTGGGCACACGCCGATGACGGACCTGTTCCGCGGTCAGCTCGAGCTCTTGGACAACGGATACATCAAGGTCGAACCAGGCAATACGCGCACGAGTGTGCCAGGCGTATTTGCCTCGGGGGATTGTGCCGACTTCACTTATCGGCAGGCGATCACGGCCGCTGGCACCGGATGCATGGCAGCGCTCGAAGCCGAGCGGTGGCTCAGCGCGGCCGGGGAACACTGAGTCCCCCCACGAAGAGAAAGGGACGATCTCGACCGTGATGCCTGAGGAGCTCCAACTCGATGACCGCGCCGAAGCTTTCGAGCTGGTTCGCGCCTTGCGCGCGCACATCGAGTTACTCGCGATGGGAGGAGCGCAGGGAGTGCCTCGTGCCGAGGTACTCCCGAATCCCCACCTCACGGAACCGCCTCCGTCCCTGGCGCCAGGAGCGCAAGACCCGTCGCCTCTGCAATCCTCCGTAGGAAATCGGAGGCCAGCTTCGGGGCCTTTCGCGTCTGGTGGTCCCGGCGGGTTGCAGGTGCCGGATTGGCTCGCCGCCGCGACGAGCGGCACGCCTGCTGCGGCGTTGACTTCGAGCAACGCCTCCGCGAGATCGAACGCCGTCCGTTCGAACGCCGTCGGTTCGGACGTTCCCGGAACGCACGACGTCGCCGCGACGGATCTGCCCAAATCTGCAGAGCAGCCCAAGGAAGCCATCGCGACATCCGCAGAGCCGAAAGAAGTGCTTTCGCTCGACGAGCGAAGGCGGCGCTTGTCGGTGCTCGAAGAGGGGATCCGTGGGTGCCAACGATGCGGACTCTCCGCCAAGCGCACTCAGACCGTCTTTGCGCGGGGAACCGGTTCGAGTGGCTTGTGCTTCGTTGGCGAAGGACCCGGAGAGGACGAGGATCGACAGGGGTTTCCCTTCGTCGGCGTCGCCGGTCAATTGCTCGATCGGATGATCGGCGCGATGGGCTTGACTCGCGACGAAGTGTACGTCTGCAATATCGTCAAGTGTCGCCCGCCCGGCAATCGCAAACCCGAACTCGGGGAGATGCTGGCTTGCAAATCGTACCTGGACGAGCAACTCGAGCTCGTCGCGCCCGAAGTCATCGTGGCACTTGGGGCAACGGCTGCGGAAGGGCTGCTCGGAAGCCTGACTGGCGGAATAACCCGTTTGCGCGGCACCTGGAAGCTCTACAAAGGCAAGATTGCCGTGATGCCCACGTTTCATCCTGCATATCTGCTTCGGGTTCCGAACGCCAAGCACGTCGTTTGGGAAGACATGCAAGCCGTCTTGAAGCAACTAGGGCGGCCGGTTCCCGAGCGTGGGCGAAAGCCGCAGCGCTGAGCAATCTCGATGGTTCGCGTCCCGAGCGCACCACGCATGCAGCGCGATCGAGCGGAGCCGCGAGGGTTTCAGGGGAAGGCGCCAAAGCGACGCGCCGGCAAAGCGTTCGGGTTACCCGGTAGTGCGGTGGCCGTCGGCATTGCGTTCACCGCGTTAGCGTTGCTGCCGTGGTTGACCGTGCTGCTGCGGCGAATCCCGCTGATGCATCGCTCGTCTCTCGTTCTCGAGCGCCTCTACGGGCTCCAGTGTCACCAGAGACTCGGGCGTTCCTTCGTAATCTGGGGCGAGCATCTCCCCGTGTGCGCGCGTTGCACCGGGGTGTACTTGGGGTTGGGCCTTGCCGTTTGGATCGGTCGCCCGCGACTACGGCTCGACGCGCTCAAGGCGTGGATGCTCGCGTCGGCTCTCCTCCTCGTTGCGGACGTCGCGAGTGAGCTCGTCGGTTTACGGCCGGCAAACGCGCTCTTTCGCGCGTTTACGGGAGTATTGCTCGCCTACGGGATCGGACTCGTCGTCTGGCAGTGGGCGACGCGCTCGGCAGGTACCCGAGCGCGTTGAACTTTGCGTTCGGCTTCTGCGGCATGGTGGCGGACGGTGGGATCCCGATCGCGTTGAGCTTCGCGTCCGGCTTCTGCGTCGTGTTGGCGGACGATGAGCACCCGCGAAGAGCCCGCAGCACATTCGGCTTCGGGCGTGGCATCGATGTGCGGACGGCTCGCGAACGGTGTGGGTCGAGCGGAGCCCGCGCTGCCCAAAGGATTCGAAGCGGCGGGATCCCGGGGGACGAAACGGGAAGCGCCCGCTCGGGGCGGGCGCTTCGTCCATGGCTCGGAGCCGATGAAGTGACTAGAAGCCCATCATCATGCCCAAGCTGGGCTCGAGGACGATGCCCGACGTCGGCAGCATGTACATGAAGTTGATGTTCGGAACGACTCCCACCCGACTGGTGACGGGGATCATCGCGCCCAGGGCAATCGTGCCAAAGCCCTGACCGAGACGCTTGTAAGCATCGGCGTAGTAGTCCGTGCACGGGGCAACACCGGCGCCACCGGCGCAGTAACGAACCGGCACCTTCATCTTGGCGTCGACTTGGGCCAAGCCGCCGCCGACCGCGATGTACGGCTTGACGCCACCTTCGGCGAGCGAACGAGGCCACCAGGCTGCTCGGAGCTCGAGGTGAAAGGGTAGGAATTTCTTGCCATCGCCGACACCAATCGCACCGGTGTTGGGATCTTGGTAGTACTTGGCGCCCTTGGGTGCACCGTTGAAGGCGAACCCGAGCCGGGTGCCGATCGTCATGTTTCTCGTCAGCGCGTAGTCCAACGATGCCAGGACTCGGAAGGTGGCGAACTTCGCGCCGCCGTTGATCGTACCAGCCGAACCAGGGGTGTTCGGGATCCCACCGGGAGCGTTGGCGATGCCGTCCTGCAGCGGGACGTTCGAGCCGCTGTAGAAGCAGGTGTACTTGTTGTTACCGATGCTACTCAGCCCGCAAACGTCCTTCCCTTTGCCGAAGAAGTGAATGTCGCCTGCGCCGTGAAGGCCAATCCACACCCGGCGGAAGTGGATTCCGACGGAAGAGTCACTCGAGGAGTCTTCGCTTTGGCAGAACCCGTCTGAGCACTTGCCACTGTCGCAGTCGCTGTCCGTTTCACAACTGGGCGAGTTCTCACACGCTCCAGCGTTGCAGTAGAGACCCTTCTTGCAAGGCTCCGCTGGCGTACAACTGTCGCCCCAGCCGCCGCCGCCCGAAGGCGTGCAGCCAGGCATTCCCGGCGGACACTCGACCTCTTCCGCACAGCGCGCGGGTGGTGCTTCGCCGGGGTAGGCGGGAGGAGCTTGCGTGGTTGCTTTGACGATTTTGAGCTGAGCGGGCTCATCGAGCGAGCCGACGGACGTCACCGTCGCACCGCTGCCGTCCTTCATCACGACGACGTACTGGAGGGCGCCCTCCATCTTCGTCGCGCTGCACGGAATGGGTGCCCGCAGGTAACCATTCTGCAGCGTCATCGGCACGTTTACGAACTGAGTGCCGCCGAACTCTTTGAAGGCGAGGACGCCCTTCGTGACCCCTTCCGGAGCCTTGCAGCTTATCGGGATCGGGCGACGGATCTCAATCTCGGAGTCTGCAGAAGGACTGCACTCGCCGGCCCCGGCAGCACCAGCGAGCATCGCTGCGGTGTCGTTGCCACCAGCTGGTGCGGCTGGCGCCGCGCTTCCGCCACCGAGGGCGTCGAACTCGGCTTGTACCTCGGGGGTGGCGAGGGCCGTGTCGAGCGCAACACCGGCATCGACTTCCTTTGCCTTGCCGAAGGCTTCCCGCGCACCGGCAAGATCTTGTTTGCCGCTGCCGCGAACGAGTCCAACGTACATCCAGGCGCGGCCAACGATTTGCGGGCTGCACCCGTCTTTGCCGCAGGCCTTGATCACTCCGAGCAGTTGACCTTCCGCTTTTGCGAAGTCGGTGGCCAGGTAGTGAACGTTGATTGCCTCGTCAATCTTTGCCGTCGCGGCTGCATCCTTAGGGGCTGCAGCGGCTCCGAATGCGAGGGTGGTCAACAGAAGTGCTGAGGAAATACGAAGGATGAGTCTCGGTGTCACAACTGATGCTCCGGCACGGCGATAGGAGGGAGGACTATCGGAAGCCAACCAACCATAGACCATTTTTAGTATTACTGCTTAGGACAACCGTCATTTTCGCCCTCGGTACGTACGAATTGTCCGCGTCGATATCGAGCGCGATTGCGCATCCGTTTCGCTTGGTGCGAGGAAGACCTTCGCAGCCATACCCCGTCGACACGTGCCGAGTGGCCACAATTTCATGATCGACCAAATACTTCAGCGCTGACGCAGATCCGTGTCCGCGTGGCGAACAGCCGTGGCTTGCCATGTTGCGATCGTTCTCGCGCCGTCGGACTTTGGGTTCGATCGACGCCCGAATCGGTCGCAACGCGATGCGCTCGGCACATTCGAGGACCGAAAAGCGCCCCAACCCCGTCTTCGTGCCGGTGCATTCGACTCGAAGTACCTCGGCGACTCGGACTTCGAACCCCGTGGACGGCACCGGCAACGAAGCGTCTGCGAACCTGTCGTAGCCGCGGCGGACTCCGGGATCGTGCCAGAGTCGAGCCCTCGAGTTCGTGCCCGCTAAACCATTGCCCATCATCGACTTGCGAGTGCCCGGCTGGGGAGTGTTCGCGAGATGGGCGGTGGGCAACACGCGATCCTCGCCCCATGGCGCTTTCACCCTTGGTCGGGCGACGCGCGCGGACACATCGAAGCGCTTATCGAAGTGGTTATCGAGGTGATTGGCGAAGGCCGAAGCGGTGATGTCTCTCGAGTGGTGCGAGTGTGCGTCTCGACGGCTTTGTGGCCCATCGTGACCCGTTGGGCCGTCGCTCGGCGCACTCCTTTTGGGCGAGCGTGCGACGAGACGCGCCAAACCGATGGGGCTACTTTCGCCGCGCGCACCGAGGAAGAACGGGAAAAAGATCCCCCTTGGTGCCATCCATCCGAGCATGGCCCGGTGCTCGGCGGGGGCTCGAGTTTCGAGAGTCGAGCCTCGCTCCAGGTTGTCACTTCGAGACGGCATCCATGATCCCGTTTGGCACTTCCGTGTCGCGGAAGGGACGGTATCAAGGGGCTCGCCTCGGCGTCAATCCAAAGGCCGTGACTTACGTCCGTGTCCGGAAGTGGTTGCGGGAGCCAGGCCAAGTCCGAAGAACGTGCATCGAGCTTACTTTGCATCCGTCGAGAGCGCACTCCGCTCACCGGCTGCCCGTGGCTCGGGCTCAAGGCGCCGAAGCTCGAGTCCGCGGCGCATTCATTTTTCAAGTCCCGCGTCGAGTCTCGCGTCAAATCCGGCGGTAAACGCCAACCACCTTGCCGAGCAGCATCGTCGGGCGGAAGTCGGTCGCGCGCACGAGAATGGGCGCCATCTTCGAATTGGCGGGCTGGAAGCGGACGTAATCGCGCTCCGGATAGTAATGCTTCACCGTGGCTTCGTCGCCAATCAGCGCAACTACGATGTCACCGCGATCGGCGGAAGACTGCTTGCGAACGAAGATGTAGTCCCCGCTGAAGATGCCGGCTTCGATCATCGAATCCCCGGTCACGCGGAGTCCGAAGACGTCCCGGCCGCCGCGCACCAACATTCGATCGATGCGCACGCTGTCGATGACGTTCTCTTCGGCGAGTAGAGGCAAACCAGCAGCTACACGGCCGAGGATTTGCACTTCCACCATTTGTTCGTCGGCAGCGTCCTCGACGGTAGGAGAGGCGTCGTTCTCCGGAACGTTCTGCGTCAGCGCGGCCTCGGCATCGACCAGCTTGAGCGCACGACTCTTCATGTCTTCCCGACGCAGGTAGCCCTTGCGCTCGAGGGCGCGAAGGTGGTCGTTCACCCCGTTGGTCGAGCGGATCCCCATGTGCTCGCCTATCTCGCGGAGCGTCGGGGGATAACCCCGCTCAGCAATGGAACGGCGAATGAAATCGAGAGTCTGCTCCTGGCGCTTCGTGAGCCCCTGCATAGGCCCGAGAGCATACTGAACGGGTGTTGGCGCGTCAAATTTGCAGCCGGACGTTCGACGCGGGGCGCACCGACTTCGGCGCCAAACGACGGATTTGATTTAGAATTTCCCGCTGAAGGTGAGGAACGTGAGCTTGTCGTTCGTCTCGCGAAGTCGGGCCGCCAAGAGTCGAACGAAGCTCTGAAGGACCTCGTAAGCGAGATCTTTGTGGAGGAAGAGCAAATCGTCGAACCCGGCCTTCGGAATGGCGAGCAGGCGGCAACGCTCGTGCACGATGGCGTCAGCGCTCCGCGGGGATTCGTCGAGGAGAGCCATTTCTCCGAAGACCTGACCCGGACCGAGCACTGCGAGCGCCTCTTCACCCATGCCGGGCACCTCGCGGCTGATCCGGATCCGTCCCTCGAGAATGATGTAGAGGCGATCTCCAGGATCCCCGTGGCTAAACAGCTTGGTGCGCGTGGGGTGCTGCTCCTCGACCGCCACCTTTGCGATCATTTCGAGAGCCGCAGGCTTCAAGCCCGCAAAGAAGCGCACACTGCGAAGCTGCTCCGTCCGGTGATCCAACACGTCGGCACTATACGCCCCAAGTCCGTCCGAGATACAAGGGCGATTTCCGCGACCACGGGGCCAATGGGGTGGAAGCGGGTAAATCACTGGTAGCCGCGATTCGACCCCCTTCGGACTCGGTCTCGGCCGCCAGCGGCTCCGAAAGACCGCCACCCTCGGCCGAAGCTTTGCGAGCCTCGAGTTCGTCGCACCGGCAACGTTCTCTGGCGGGGGGTTAGCGAGTGAAACGAATCGTTATCGGAGGGGAAGTCGTCACCGTGGGCTTGCCATTGACGTCGTAGCCGACGTTGTAGGTCTTTCGCATCGCGCAGGCCTTGGCAAGCCTGCCGAAGCCGTAGCCAGGATCCTTCAGCACGGTGACGTTTTGTGCGCGCCCGTCGAGCCCGACCGTGACGACGACCGGAACGGTCATGAAATCGATTTGCTCGACATCGGCTTCGGCGGGAAACCCGCAGTCGTTCCATTGCGTCGATGCTGGCATCGCGGGGCGCGAGAGATCCTGCTTCGGCGGCGGTGGAGGAGGGGGCGCAGCCGTTGTGCCTTTGCCGCCCGGCACGCCGCCAATCTGCGCGTTCGTGTCACGCACCGCGACCTTCGAGGTTCCCGTCGAAGCGGTGACGCCGCCAACGTAACGTTCGCCATCGCCACTGACGAAGCCCTGGTCCGTGAGATTCGAGGGGTTCCGTGGGGTCCGCTTCGGCAGTGAGGACTTTGCCGGCCTGTGCAGGCGCCGGAGGAGGCTCTGCAGGCGTTGTCGGCTGGCTTGGCGCTCGCTGAACGGGCTCCGGCTTCGGCGGCTCCGCTTCCGGTGGCGGGGGCGGAGGCGGAGGGGGTTTGGCAACCTCCACCGCGTACGTTGCTCGAACGTCCTCGAGAACCGCGTTGCGAACTGCAGTCGAGAAGGCTCCGAGCTCGAGCAACGACGAAAGACTGTGCGCCGCGCCTGCCCCATGCACCAGCAGTGCGCCAGCGAGGCCGAGCGTCATGCCGATTCGGTTTTCCCGTCGAGACAGACTTCGGAGCCGCTCGATCGGATCGAATTCCGGGATCGAGCTTGGGCGCATGCGCACGCGTCGATGGTTTGCCCTACTGGGTTTCGTGCCAGAAGCCGCAATTCGCGTTGGACGCAACTCCCGTGTGTCGCTCACGAAGGCCGTTCGATTGGTGGATTCGCCCGTGGGGGCGTCCTCGCGGATTTCGTCGGTGCTCGAAGGTCGAACGGACATTGCCGGGTCACTCGCCGCAACGCCTTCGAATGCGGACACCGCGTTTTGCTCTTCGCCCACCGTTGGCTCGTCTCCGGGGGCGACCGATTGAACCTGGTCTGGCGTCCGCTCGCGATGGCGTTCGGACCCGGGGGATCCGACTTTCGTTCCTGTGACGTCTTCGGATTCATGGCGCGCGAGACCCCAAGAGTCTTCTCCGCGTACGAAGCGTCGGAGGCATCTCCTTCGTCGGTGTCGTCGCTGACATCCGCAACACGCAACAGAGATTTGGAGCTTTCGCGCAAGGGCAAACCGTTCGGGAAAAGAGGCTAAGGGTTCCTGTCGAAGACGAACTTCGAATTGAGCTGCGGAGACCTACTGGCTCGGTGGGGCAGGAGATGGACTCGGTTGTGCCGCTCCTTCCGGAGCCGGCGTGACGGCGAACGCGATTTTCGCAATCCCGACGCGATTGAGCAGATCGAGCACGTGAATCACGCGTCCGTGTTCGACCTTCTTGTCGGCTCGAATGACTGCGCGCAAATCCTTGTTCTTGGCTTTCGCCGACTTTGCCAATGGCGGAATGGCCTCGTCGTCTTTCACGGGTTGAGAGTCGACGACGGTCTTGCCGTCGGCAGTCAATTCCACGCTGAAGACGGTCTGAATGCTATCTCCACTCGCGGCTTTCGGCAGGTCCATGGGCATGCCTTGGGACACGATGATCCGCGCCGTGACCATGAAGATGATGAGGAGCACCAGCGTGATGTCCACGAATGGCGTCACGTTGATGGCTACGATCGCGTCTTCGTCTCCATTGCTCGCCGCGGCCATGATTAGTCCTCCGCCGCAGGCGATTCCGCGGGCTTCTCTGCGGACAGATGCGCCAAGAGCACGCGCGTAAGGGCTTCCGTGTTGGCGAGGACGCTCTTCGCCTTGCGCATGAACACGTTGTACATGGCAACGGCCGGAATCGCGACGGCCAGACCGATCGCCGTAGCGACCAACGCCTCAGCGATGGCAGCCATGACCTGTTGCGGCGCCATGCCTGCGGCAGCAGTCGCGGCGGCACTCACGTGGTCTTCCTTGCCGAGGGCTTCGAAGGCCTGGATGACGCCGATGACCGTTCCGAACAAGCCGATGAAAGGGGCGTTGTTTCCTACGGTTCCCAAGAAGATGAGGCGTCGTTCGAGCCGAATACGCTGCAATGCCACAGCGCCTTGCATTGCCTCCTCGGCGGCTTTGGCGCCGCGATCGGCCTCGAGAATTCCCGTGACGACCACGGCGGCTTCGGCGCTAGGGGATGCCTCGAGGAGCTTGCGGGCCTCGTCCAGATCCTCGTTGCGAAGCGCCTTACGGAGCTTGATGGCAAGCTCCGCGACGTCATCTCGCAAGCTGTGGAAGAACCACAGCCGCTCGAGCATGATCGCGACGGAGATGACGCTGAGGCCGATGAGCAGCCACATCACCCACGCCGCACCGAAGTCCGACATCAACCGCTGGATCCATTCAACCAGATTCATTCCGACCGAACCTCAAAACTGTTCTGGGGCAATGCCCGGGGTCTTCATAGAGCGTCGCGACGTTTCACGCCATGCCTGCATGCCCGCTCCGCCGCTGGACTAGCATACAGAGGAGGCATGTTGGTGACCGAGGCGCGACGGATTACCAGTTCGGACTCGCGGTTTGTCGAGTCCACCAATGATCGAAGCGAGGGGAACCACATACGCACCTTTTGTCCGGTTGGTAGGTCGCTGGCGACCGATTCGATTCGACCTGCTAGGGAGATGTGCCTTCGGAATCGTCAGCGCCGAACCAATGCGATCAGTTCCCGGATGCCTCGGTGATGTTCAACGTCTCGGGGTGACGAAGAATTCCCGCATGCCGATTTCCGTCTCGGGGGCCTCGCCGCGTGTGGCATAGGCCACCTTCGAGGTTCCTCGTCGTTTCACCGTTCCGTCGATCGTCCGTGCACTCTGATTGTTCGTCCAAAGGGCTCTGCGATGCTGCTTCTTCACCGTAACAACCGCATGGAACGCCTGCTCGAGGAGTTGGGGGACGTCCTCTCGACTCCACGGGGGCAGGTGTTTCGTCCCGAGCTGGTCGTCGTTCAAAGCTTGGGGATGGAGCGGTGGCTTTCGATGGGACTCTCGCGGCGCTTTGGGGTGTGGGCCAACGCCGAACATCCGTTCCCGCGGGCATTCATCGAGAGCATGTTCGATGCGGTGCTCGGCCCCGTTGCGGACGAGCACCGCTGGACGCGCGAGTCCCTGACCTTTCATTTGGCGGGGATTCTGCGCGAGCTTCCGGCCGAGCCGTCTCTTTCGAGACTCAGGTCCTATCTCGCGACGTTGAACGACATCGAATCGCGCCTCGAACTCGCGAGAGAGCTCGCTGACGCCTTCGATCAGGCACAGATCTATCGTCCGGATTGGTTTTTGTCTTGGGCGACGCAGCCGACGGACCTCGACGCCGACGATTTTCGCCCGGCGCTGTTCAGGCGCTTGGTCGAGCGCTTGGGCGCACTCCATTTTCCCGCTCGCAGTCTCGAGTTCGAGCGCCAACTCGCGAAGCTGGATGCGCCTCGTGCCTTGCTTCCCACGCGCGTGAGTCTCTTCGCCGTGGCGGCATTGCCGCCCGCATTTCTGCACGTTCTCGATCGCCTTTCCGACAAAATCGAGGTGCATTGGTTCCTTCTCACGGCCACGCGCGAGTACGTCGGCGAGGAGCTGGCCAAGCGCGAGATCGCCAAGCTGGGGGCAAAGCTCGGAGCCTCGGCGGGGCGGGACGCCGCCCAGCCATTGCTGGGCAGCTATGGGCGCATGATGCGCGATCTCGGGCTTTTGCTCGAACGGGACTGCAACTACGCCGACCAGAGCCGGCTTCCCTTTGCCGAACCCGACGCCGTATCCGTCCTCTCGACGCTGCAGGCCGACGTGTGTGCGCTTCGACGCCGAGGGGAGGGCTCCGAAGCTCCGCGGCTCCCACTCCCGGACCAAGATCAATCGATTCAGATCCACTCCTGCCACGGGCCGAGACGGGAACTCGAGGTGCTTCGCGAACTGTTGCTGGACGCGTTCGAACGGGACCCGACCCTCGTGCCCGAGGACGTCATCGTGCTGCTCCGCGACGTGGAGGTTTACGCGCCGCTCGTCGACGCGGTATTTGCATCGGAGCGCCATCGTCCCCGGGGGATCCCCTATACACTGGCCGATCGCGCGATCGGATTTGCCAACGGAGCCGCTTCTGCTCTCGATTTCGTGTTGGGGCTCGGTTCTCGTCGCATGAGCGTTGCCGATCTCGCGGGCTTGCTCGAGCACGAGCCAGTACTTCTACGCATGGGTATCGACTCGACCGAAGGGGTGAAGATCCGCTCCTGGCTCGAGGAACTCGGCGCCAGTTGGGGCACCGACGTCGCGGAACGCGGGCTCGAGGGATTGCCTGCCCATCCGCAGCACACGCTTCGGTTCGCGCTGTCGCGCTTACTCCTCGGTGCGGCGATGAGCGAGGAATTCAATGCACCCTTCGCCGGCGTCACGCCATACGACGTGGAAGGTGACGACGCCGAACTCGCCGGGAGGTTGGTAGACGGGGCGGAGCGACTCTTTCGTTGGCGGGCAATGTTTCTCGTCCCTCGCTCGCTCGCGGACTGGGCGACGCTCCTCGACGAGCTCATCGAGTCACTGTTCGTCGTTCCGGCGGAGCGCAGCTGGGAACTCACCGAGCTCAAGCAAGCGGTTCTCGGAATCGCGAACGAGGCAAGGACGGCAGGTTTCGCCGACGCGGTTCCGGTCCGTTACGTCGCGAAGCGCCTGACCGAGCATTTCGAGCACACCCGTTCGGCTCGGACCTTCCTTTCACGTGGCGTGACCTTCTGCGCAATGTTGCCCATGCGAGGGGTTCCTGCGCGCATCGTGGCCATGCTCGGGCTGGATGACGGCGCCTTTCCCCGAGTGGCGCGGGTGTCGAGCTTCGATGCAATCGCAAGGGATCCCCGTGTCGGCGATCGTCTGGTACGAGAAGAGGATAGACACCTATTCCTCGAATCGCTCCTTGCCGCTCGCGAGCGACTCATCTTGACGTACACGGGCCGGAGTCCGCGCGACGACAGCTCGCGTCCGCCCAGTGTCGTCATCGAGGAACTGAAAGCGGCGATCGACGAGACCTTTTTCGTTCCCGACGGTACCGTCGGGTCAGGTGTGTCGAAGGTTCGTGCGAGCGATCGCCTCGTCATCGTGCATCCGATGCACGCCCATAGTCCGAGATACTTCGACGGTTCCGAACCGCGCCTGGTTCAACGGAACGCACTCGCGTATCGGTCCGCGTTGGCGCTGTCTCGTGCGCCACAGGTTCGTGCCGAACCGCGCCTGGTCCGCCTTTCGCCGCTGCCGTGCACCGAGTCGTCCTTGCCGGAATTCGAACGCTTCTGGAGCGCACCAGGCGAGTATTTCGTTGAACGACGCCTGCTTGCGCGATTCGAACGCGATGTCGAACCAGTCCCTACGTTGGACCCGACGGAGCTCGACGGACTCGGCCGATACGACTTGATGCAATGGCAATTTCGGGCGTTGGGCAACGGCACTCCGATCGAGCGAGTGCGCGATCTCTGGCGGGGCAGCGGCAGGAGTCCGATCGGCTCGCTCGGTGACGTCTACTTCGATCGCCATCTGAGCGAAGTTCGGAAACTGCGGGCGATGTTCGACGTCCTTGCCGAGGGGCGAGTGGGACGAGTCGCCGAGGTTCGAATCCGGGCGCGAGGCTGCTTTCTCTCCGGCTTCGTCGAGGACGTATTTCCTCGAGGACGTTTGGATTGGGGGACGAGCGCACTGAGTGCAAAGCGCCGACTTTCGGCCTGGATCCGTCACCTCGCGCTCGGAGCCGTCGGCCACGACGTACCGACAATCCTCATCCGACCGGCGCCCGACCCCGGCAAGTTACCGATGATTGAGCGCATCATTGCCATCGGACGCGAGGAGTCTTTTCTGTGTCTCGAACGGCTCCTCGAACTCTACGAGATCGGAACTACGGCGCCGTTGCCCTTCTTTCCAGAGGTGTCTTGCGTGTACGCGCAGCGGATCGCACAAGGAGAGCCCAATGAAATGGCGCTCGAACGTGCGCTTCAGAAATACGGCGACCCCTTCGACAGCTCAGCGAGTGACTTCGGTGCGCCCGCTGTACATCCGGAAGTGGCGCGTTGGTTCGGTGACGAACCTCCGCTTGCGCCGGATTGGCCCGAACGACGTGGGCTCAGCGGAATGCCAAGCTTTCCAGAGCTCGCAGAGGCCGTTTGGGGGCCATGTCTCCGGGCGACCGTTCCGATGTCGCGCGATGAACTCGAGGCGATACACGCAGCGACATTGGCGTTGCTCGCACGGCGGGAGGGCAAGTGAAGCGGCTCGATGCGGCGACCGTGCCACTGAATGGGATCCACTTGGTCGAGGCCAGTGCCGGGACCGGTAAGACACACGCGATTACGACTCTGTACTGTAGGGCCGTCACGGAGCTCGGGCTGCTTCCAGACAAGATCCTCGTCGTAACCTTTACGCGGGCCGCGACGGGCGAGCTTCGTGAACGTATTCGGTTGCGACTGCGAGACGCTCGTCAGGCCTTGGTGAGCGCACTCGGAGCGGACTCGGGCGCGAGGTTCGAGGGGCTGGACAGCGGTCTTTCGCGAGTCACTTCGAGGGCGGAGGCGGAGCGGGCGCTCACTCGTCTCGAAAGTGCACTTCTGGTGATCGACGAAGCTTCTGTAATGACGATTCATGGCTTTTGCGCGAAGGTGCTCGACGGGCATGCTTTCGAGAGCCGAATGGGGCTCTCGCTTACGCTCCTCGAGTCGACGACGGAGCTCGTAGACGAGATCGTCACGGACTACATAGCGACGCATCTTGCCGTCCTTGCTCCTTCGCGACTTGCATTGCTTCAGCCTCGTGGACTGGATTCTACCTCGCTTCGTCAATTGGCCGCCCTCGTGCTCAGCCGACCGCGAGCGAAGATACTTCCGGACCCGGCTCGGAGCGTGAACGATCTCGATAGGGCGATCGACGAACTCTCGACGTGCCGCGCGAGAGCCCTCGAGTGGCTTGCGGGGCCAACCCACGAAGACGATCTGCTACGATTGCAGAAGACAAAACGGGGCGCAGGTCTCGGCGTCCGATTGCTCGGCTACGTCGACAAGGCGCACAAGTGGTTGAAGGATCCACTGTGCGATCTCTCTGGACGATGCGAGAGCTTCGAAAAACTGAGGGAACTAAAGGAAAAGAATATCGGTCAGATCACCGAGGGACTCACGCGATTCTTCGAACTGCTCGAAGCGTGCGATCGCGCCTACGACGACGTGGAATCGGGGCTGAACGGTGTTGCTCTCGAGCTGCGGCGACGCTTCGTGCTCGAACTCGTCGAAGAACTCGAACGGCGAAAGCAACGCCAGCGCGTGCAGACCTACGAAGACCTGCTCGATCGTCTGCGGTCTGCACTCGACGGTTCAGAAGGTGAGGCTCTGGCCTGCGCGCTTCGTGGCAAGTATCCTCTCGCACTCATCGACGAGTTCCAGGACACCGATCCGATCCAGTACGAGGTGTTTTCTCGAATCTACGATCAGCGCGCCTGTCTGTTCATGATCGGGGATCCGAAGCAATCGATCTATGCTTTTCGCGGAGCAGACGTCGAGAACTATCTGAGAGCGGCAAAGACCGTCGGCGAACAACGGCACACGTTGGACGTGAACTATCGCAGTGATCCGGCGGTCATTCGGGGAATGCAACGCCTGTTCGGCGAGCATCCGGACCCGTTTTGTGGCTCGGGGATCGAGTTCGTGCGCGTCCAGGCGCGTCCCGACGCGATAGATGCGAACACGCAAGGAGCAGCAAAGAGCGGCGTGCTCCTGCTCTACTTCGAGGATGAACCCGGAATTGGCGGTGGTCCGTGTCCTTCTGGTGACGTCGAAGGCACCGTCGAATTGCCGAAATATCGCGCCCGCGCACTCGCGCTTGACGCAACGGTGCGGCACGTCGCCGAGCTGTTGAGCTCGGACGTCGTGGCGCAAGGGAGGCGGATCCGGCCATCCGACGTCGCCGTACTCACTCGTACGAATCGAGAATGCAATCTCGTCTGTCGCGCACTACGGCAGGCGGGATTGCGCTGCATCGAAACGACCGATGGGTCCGTGCTCGAGTCGGACGCACAGATCTCCGTCGTGAGATTGCTGCGGGCCTTGCTGCGCCAAAACGACGTGCGCGCGATCTCGAGTCTGCTCCTCGACCCTCTGGTGGGTATCGAGCCGCACGCGCTTCCCACGGTCAACGAGGACGAGTCGGCACTCGAAGACTTCGGGGAGCGGCTCACTCGATGGTTCCGCGCTTGGGCACGCTCCGGAGCTCTCGCAATGCTCCTCGTGGTGCTCGACGAACTCGACGTTCCCGGACGTATCCTCGCGAGCCCAGGCGGTGAACGATGGCTGACCGATTGGCTCCACGTTGCGGAACTCGTTCAATCGGCTGCCACGAGCCTGCGTCTCTCACCGGCAGCGCAGCTCGAGTGGCTCATGCAAGCGCGGGGAAGCGACGAACATTGTTCTTTGGAAGACCGGCAACTTCGGATCGAAAGTGACGATCAGGCCGTGTTGGTCACGACGATTCATCGGAGCAAGGGGCTCCAGTTTCCCTTCGTCATCTGTCCGTTTCTCTGGGATGGTGGTGCGGAACCGCGGAAACCGAAGGCGATGCTTTATCGTACGCGGTCGACCGTCGCGGGCGCGGCCGCTGAAGGCGCTCCCACCACGGGCGCGACCGTGCGCCACTCAACTTCGTCTCATCGGGAACCCTCGATCGACGTGTTGCATCTCGAGCCTGCGATGCTCGACCCCACGGGCCCGGAATGGTCACGCCTTCGCGGAGATCGCCTCGCGGAAGCCGCGCGCCTCGTCTACGTGGCCCTCACTCGAGCAAAGCATCAAGCAGTCGTTCCTTTTGGTCCGGTCAAGGGGTTTGGTGAAACGGCGCTCGGTCGCCTGCTAGGGCGCGCCCGAAATACGCCGACCGTCGACGAGGCCGTGGCGTCCAGTCGTGCAACCTCCGTTGGTGGTTCGACTCTCCCGAGCTTCGATGAGATAGCGAAGACGCTGAGCTCCGACGCCCTCGATGTTCGACGTGTCTCGTTTTCCTCGAGGCAAGCAGAGTCGAAGTCGCCGCTCACGGGAGCGGGAGTCCCTTCGGCGAACACCCTTCACGAACCGTTGCCATTGCATCGCGTCATCGAGTCCTCGGTGCAGGTGACGAGCTACAGCGCCCTGACCGCCGCTCGGGGTCGCGTGATCGCGGGAGAGGTGCGCGTCGGTGTTCCGAGCGATTCTGGTGGGGAGCCAGGTCGTGATCGTGACCTCGTTGCCGCGTTCGGTGTTCCCCCTCTGGCCGCAACCGCCGATCCCTCGCGATCGGAACCTCGCGAGGTGCCCGAGGACGTCGTGACTCTGGCGAGTCTTCCCAACGGTCCACGCACGGGCGAAGCACTGCACTCCATCTTCGAGAACATGGAGTTTACGAGCTTCGACGAAAACAGTGCCGAACCCGACGTACTCGGGATCCTCGGACAACACGGGATTGCCGTCGAAGGGGACGGCCGTACCCTCAAGCGTGCCCTCAGTGCCATTTTGGACGTATCGCTGTCAAAGACCGTCCCGGAGCTCAAGTTGCGGCGCGTGCGCTCGGAGCAGCGGCGTGCCGAGCTCGAATTCATGCTGAAGATTGACGGGCTGGACGTCGCTCGACTCGCGAGTGCGCTCGGGCAGGACATGACGGCAATGCCAGAGAGCTATTCCGAGCAGCTGCGAGCTCTGGGGTTCGAGGCCGTGTCCGGGTATCTTCGCGGGTTCATCGATCTGGTGTTCGAACTCGACGGTCGTTATTACGTCGCGGACTACAAATCCAATCGACTGGGGACCGCGCCCGTGGATTATCGCGATGAGTCTTTGCGTGAGGCCATGATGAGTCACCACTATCCGGTGCAAGCGGCGCTCTACGCGGCGGCGGTGGATCGGTACCTGTGCATGACCCTCCCTGACTACGATTACGAGCAGCACTTCGGAGGGGTGTTCTATCTGTTCCTTCGAGGTATGCACCCGAACTACGGTGCAGAATCGGGGGTCTTCTTCCATAGGCCCAGCGAGCCAACCCTGCGTCGTTTCGTTCGTTCGCTATCCCGGGGGGACGTATGACGGACTGGCTTACTCTGCTTGCGGATTCGGAGGCTTTTGCTCCCCTCGATTGGCGATTGACCGAGCTCCTCGTTGCTCATGCGAGCGAGCCGTCCTTCGAGCTACGGTTGGTGATTCTCTTACTCTGTCGGGCTACGCGCGAGGGGCACGTGTGTCTCGATTTGGCCGCTCTGCGTGACCGCTCGCTCTTCGAATTGCTTCTCGGCGAGCATCGTCTCGAGGAGGTTCCATTCGCCTCGAGGGAGGCACTCTCGTCGATAGCGCTACCCGATGCAGAAGGATGGGTGCGGTGCCTCGTCGCCTCTGGAATTTGTGGCGCACCAGGCGCGGAGTTGCCACTGGTTCTGGATACTGGTTGTGTTTACTTGGAGCGCTTCCATCGTCACGAAACGACTCTGGCGAAGCGCGTCGTCGAACGACTTGAGGTCGCGCAACCGCGTCCCGACGTCGAGGTTGGTCGCGCGCTTCTCGAACGGTGGTTCGCATTTGCCCCCGACTTGGCGCGAGTTGCCGCCGCCATTGCGATGACGCGGCGGTTGTGCATCCTTTCAGGCGGGCCCGGGACGGGCAAGACGTCCACCGTCGTACGTTTGGTCGGAGCACTGTTCGAGCTCCATCGTCGCCTTGGACGCGACGCGCCGCGGGTGATGCTGCTTGCGCCGACGGGAAAAGCTGCTGCGCGCCTCGGCGAGTCGATGCTGCAAGCTCGCACGCGTCTCGCCGCACAATTGCCGGAGGTGAGCGAGTTGCCGACGGAGGCCATGACGGTGCATCGGGCGTTGACCTTGCGGTCCCGTGGTTCGCTTTCGCGTCCCATGCCATGGGTCGCCGATCTCGTGGTGCTCGATGAAGCGTCGATGGTGGATCTTGCGCTGATGCGGCGGTTTTTCGACGCGGCCGAACGCGCTGCTCGCGTCGTCATCCTGGGAGATCCCCATCAGCTTTCGTCCGTCGAATCAGGTGCCGTGCTCGGCGAGCTCTGCGCAATGGTGGATCCGAACGGTCGCTCTCGAAGTATCGCTGATGCGATCGAAGCCTATGCAGGAACGACGGAGCGTTCGCGGGTGACGGACTCGGTGGACGTGGGTGACGTCGTCGTACGACTCCTCGTGAGTCATCGATTCAAGAGTGACGGAGGGATCGGACGGGTCGCCGAGCGGATCCGGGAAGGCGACGTCGCGGGAACGTGGGCGGCACTCGAGTCGGGAGATCCTGCGATCGAGTTCGTGGACGCTTCTGCGATCTCGGTGGATGCGATTTTGGAACGCATTTGGGCGGGGTACAAGTCGCTTCGGCTCGCGCGTGATCCCGCCGAGGCACTGGGGGCAATGGACGGTTTCCGCGTGCTCGCCGTACATCGTCGAGGTCGGTTTGGCGTCGACGTGCTCAACGAGCGCCTCGAAGCTCGTGCGATGCGAATCGACGCAACGCGGAGTCGGACGACCTTGCCTCGTCCGATCCTCGTCACCGAGAATGCCGAAGATGGCCGGCTTTACAACGGCGACTTGGGCGTTCTTTTCGAGACTCCGGGTACTTCTGGGGCGAAGGCCTATTTCCCGAGCCCGAATGGTCCGCCTGGTGCTTTCGGGTTGAGTCGACTGCCGCGAAGCGAGCGCGCTTACGTCATGAGCGTGCACAAGAGTCAGGGCTCTGAAGTCGATGAGGTTCTGGTCGTGCTGCCCGAACCGACCTCTCCTCTACTGACGAGAGAACTCCTCTACACGGCAATCACGCGAGCGAAGCGCCGCTGCGTGATCGTCGGGTTGCGGGCGTCCGTCGAACGTGCGGTGCGCGTTCGGGTAACACGGCAATCGGGTCTGGTGCGAGCTCTGGAACGTGCCGCGGTGGAGCGAGCCGAAACTCCGCAGGCGAGCACCCCGGAAGCGAGCGTCATGAGCGACGAAGCTGGCGCCCCGGAGACGAAGGTCACGGGTACGAACACTGCGGAGTCACGGTGAATTCGAGAGCGGTGGCTTCCACCGTGACCATCGTCGTCACCTTGGTGCTGCTCGTCAGCGCGAACGTGACCTTATGTCCGCTCGCGGGGCTGTCCGGTGTGAGCTGTCCGAGCTGCGGCCTGACGCGTGCAACGATCGCGCTCCTCGAAGGAGACGTTGCACGGGCGGCGGTGATTCATCCTGGTGTGTTCGTCGTCTTGCCCTATCTCTTCGCGTTCGTGCTCGGGCAGTGCCGTCCTTTTCGACATCGTTCAGCTCGCGAGCGCGCTTTGGGAAGACGGCTGCTCGCCGTGACGGGGGCCCTGCTCCTGGTCGCCTTGGTCGCGTTTTGGGTGGCGCGCTTTTTCGGCGCATGGGGCGGGCCGGTACCGGTGAAGCGATGGGTCGACTTGGGATCCTTCGGAAATCGAAAGGCGACGAACCTGCAAATCACGCGTTGAAGCGGAAGTGCGGCGCGTCGCCTAAGATGATGAGTCGGAGCAGAAGCGTGTGCGCGACTACACGTTGAAGCGGAAGTGCATGACGTCTCCGTCGCGCACCTTGTAGTCCTTGCCTTCGATGGCAAGTTTGCCGGCCTCGCGGCACTTGGCCTCACTCTTCAGCTCGACGAGAATCCTCCCACCAGATCACCTCGGCTTTGATGAATCCGCGCTGGAAGTCGGTATGAATCACTCCGGCCGCCTCCGGTGCCGTTGCACCTTGATGAACCGTCCAGGCGCGGCACTCGTCCTCACCCGCCGTAAGGAAGGTGAGTAGACCGAGTAGCTCGTAGCCCGTTCGGATCACCTGGTAGAGTCCAGGCTCGGTGAGTCCGGCGCTAGCGAGGAATTCGGGACGGTCACTCGGATCGAGTTCGGCGATTTGTGCCTCGAGCGCGGCGCAAATCGGCACGACGCGACTCTTCCTCGCGGCAGCGAGTGCCACGAGGGCCTGGTAGTGCTTGTTCGCGGCCAAGTTACTGAGGGAGCTCTCGTCCACGTTTGCCACGAAGAACATCGGCTTACTGGTGAGCAGCTGCATTTCCGCCAGAAGAGGAGCTTCTTTCTCGTCGAGCTCGAGGGTGCGCGCAGGGTGTCCGGCATCCAGATGCTTCACCAGCTTGTCTGCCATTTTGAGGGCGAGCAGTTCCTTCGGATCGCCGCCCTTCGACTGCTTCTGTGCGCGGTCGAGTCGCTTCGCGGCCGTGTCGAGGTCCTTGAGGCACAGCTCCGTCTCGATGGTCTCGACGTCGGAAATGGGATCGATCTTGCCTGCGACGTGCGTGATGTTGTCGTCGTCGAAGCAACGAACGACCTGGGCAATCGCATCCACCTCGCGAATGTGCGACAAGAATTGATTGCCGAGCCCCTCTCCCTTGGACGCGCCACGGACGAGCCCGGCAATGTCTACGAAGCGGATCGTCGTCGGCACGACGCGCTGGGGACGAAAGAGCTTCGCCAAGGCATCGAGACGCGGATCGGGAACGGGCACGATTCCGACGTTGGGCTCGATGGTGCAAAACGGGAAGTTTTGCGCCTCGGCTTTGGCGGTCGAAAGCGAGTTGAAGAGCGTGCTCTTTCCGACGTTGGGGAGACCGACGATTCCGCAAGAGAAACCCATGGTGGGGCCGGGTTAGCGCAAGCGGAGGCGTACGCAATGGTTCACGAGCCAGAATCTTGGCCCGGGAGCTGCCATTCTCCTCGACCGAGAACCACACCATCTCCGCCCACCTCGATTTGGCGGATTTGCCCGTCCGTCGAGTGAACGAGGGCACGGAGCTCGCTCGCCCGACCCAGCTCGACTCCTTGAACGATCACGACCTCCTGCGGACGTGCATCCTCGAAGTGGCGCTGCAAGTGGAGCGCGATGGGACCAACGGCCGAGCCCGTTGCGGGATCCTCGGGCACTCCGGCTCCGGGAACGAACACTCGGGCGCGGACGTCGAGGTGGGCGGGGCCAACGTCGGACGACGCTCTTCGGCCAGTCACGGCGCAGACCACGACGCCAACGGGGCCGAGATAGGCGAGCTCAGCGAAATTGGGAGCAAGCCCCGAAACTAGCGCCGGATCGTCGAGCTCCACGACGATGTGGGAGATGCCATAGGAATACCTTCGGAGTGGAGACTCGGTGCGCTCGATGCCGAGCGCATCGAGAACCAATTGAGGGTTTTCTACGGGCTCCACCGTGGGTGGAGGCAACTTCATGTAAGCCGCCTTTGGCACGGCCCCCTCGCGTTCGATCCGGACCGAAATGGGTCCGATCCGCGTTTCGAGTTCGAGCCGGTCCGTTTGCAGCGGGCGCGAGAGAACGAGTGCAGCCCCGAGTGTCGGATGTCCCGCGAAGGGCAGCTCGAGCTTCGGCGTGAAGATGCGGACCTTTGCCGTGTGACCTTGTTCGGCAGGTAAAAGGAAGACCGTCTCCGATAGGTTCATCTCCGCCGCAATGCGCTGCATCGTCTCCGAAGTGAGCGCGCGAGCATCCGTGAATACGGCCAACGGGTTGCCCCCGAAGGGACGATTCGAGAATACATCGCAACGCACGTACCGGACTTGAAGCATGGGCAGCATGCTAGCACGTGCCTCGCGAGCGCCGAGCAATCGCGCGACGTCCATCTCGTGGTTCGCATCGAGCTGCCTCGCGATCCCACGCTTCGTTCGTTGCGTCGAGCTGCGTCGCGACCTGCATCTCGCGGCTGGCATCGAGCCGCCCCGCGACCTGCGGTCAGGCCCCGGCGTCTGGCGCTCTTGCCTCGCGCATCGGTCGACGTCGCTCCGTCGACGTGGCGCCTTTACAGTTCGCCGGCCGATGATTACCTTCCTCGAGCCCCGATTGGGCTGCGCTCGCGCCGCTTCAGGGGCGAATGCCCGCATCAATCTCGTGGGAGGTCAAGGAAACATGATCGAGCTGAACGTCTCTGGGATGAGCTGCGGTGGTTGCGTCGCGTCGGTGACGAAAGCGGTCCAGCGACTCTATCCCAACGCGGCCGTGGAAGTGGACCTTGCCACCGGGCGCGTTTCCGTTGAGGCAAAGGATACCTCGCTCGATCCGAATCAGATCGCGAAGGCGATTGGACAAGCGGGCTTCGGGGTCGAAGCGCGATGACCGAGCAGACCCATCCCGTGACGGTCGAGCTTGCCGTCAAGGGGATGACGTGTGCGAGTTGCGCTGCCCGACTCGAACGGGCGCTCTCTGCGCGCGAGGGCGTGTTGTCTGCCGAAGTTCACTTGGTCACCGAACGCGCCAAGCTCTCGGTCGTCCCGGGAACGACCTTGGAATTCCTCTGCGACGCAGTCGAGGACACCGGGTTTTCCGCCAAACCGATTCCCGCTGAGCGTCGACTGTCTCTCGGGGGAGACGAAGAAGTAGAATTTGCGCGGATCTCGCGTCGCGATGGTCGCTTGCTCGTGGCCTCGGCGCTTCTTTCGTTCCCGTTGGTCGTACCGATGCTGCTCATGCCGTTCGGTGTTCACGTCCATTGGTCGCCCTGGTTCGAAGCAGCCTTGGCAACGCCCGTGCAGCTCGTACTCGGGGCTCGATTCTACGTCGCCGGATACAAAGCGCTGCGTAACCGGTCCGGCAACATGGATCTTCTCGTGGCGCTCGGCACGAGCGCTGCGTATTTTTATAGCTTGTTGCAGCTCGTCATTCCATCGGCGACGGCGCCGGGGACGTCGTATTTCGAGGCCAGCGCCGTGGTCATTACCCTCGTGCGCCTGGGCAAGTGGCTCGAGTCGAAGGCAAAGCGTGGGACGACGCGAGCGCTCCGCGAACTGATGGCATTGCAGCCCGAGCGGGTGCTTCGCCGGCGGTTCGAATCGATCGATGGTGAGCGGCGAGTCCTCGAGGAAGAGGTGCTCGCCGAGGAGGTCGTTCCTGGGGAGTTGATTGTCGTTCGCCCCGGAGAACGCTTCGCGACCGACGGCGTCATTGTTGAAGGCGCAGCGGCAATCGACGAGTCGATGGTGACCGGGGAAAGCAAACCTGTCTTGCGTCGCGCCGGCGATTCCGTGGTTTGCGGGAGCCTCGACACCAATGGTCGGGTCGTCGTCCAAGTCTCCAAAGTCGGCGCGGACTCGACACTCGGGCAGATCGTTGCACTCGTCTACGGTGCGCAATCGGGCAAGGCGCAGGTGCAGCGCCTGGTCGATCGCGTGAGCGCAGTTTTCGTTCCTATCGTGTTGGTGGTGGCGGTCATTACGTTTTTTGCCTGGCTTGCCGTCACGCATGCGATCGAACCGTCGCTCGTTGCCGCAGTGAGTGTTCTCGTCATCGCGTGTCCTTGCGCGCTCGGGCTCGCTACACCGACGGCCATCGTCGCAGGTACTGGGGCAGCCGCGCGTGCGGGAATTCTGGTACGCGACATCGATACCCTGGAACGCGCCAGCAAGATTGACACGGTGGTGTTCGACAAGACCGGAACGCTCACCGTCGGGGCTCCGACGGTGGTCGGTGTCCTTGCGAAGCGAGGCAGCGACGAAGCGGTCTTGCAACTCGCGGCGTCCGTCGAAGTCGCGAGTCTGCATCCCCTCGCACGGGCCATCGTGAACGCCGCGAAGGCCCGCGAGATTTCGCTCCTCGACGTAACGGACGTCGAAAGCGTGACTGGAAGCGGCGTTGTGGCGAAGCTGGGAGAACGGACCCTTCGCGCTGGAAGCTTGGAATGGTTGGGTCGGTGCGGCGTAGCTACGGATGGTGTCGCGCCGTCGGGGTACGAGAGTGTCGTTGCCGTATCGACTGGTGACGAGCACGTTGGAACCATCGTCATTGCCGACGCCGTGCGTCCAACCACACGCGCGGGACTCCGAGCGATTCACGAGCGCGGCGTCAAGACGCTACTTCTCAGTGGCGATCACGAACTTGCGGTGGAGCATTTCGCGAAGGACGTCGGGATCGACGCGGCCTGGGGTAGGGTGCGGCCCGAAGAGAAACAGGCGCGCGTGAAGGAGCTCACCGACGCCGGGCATCGAGTGGCCATGGTTGGCGACGGCATCAACGATTCCCCTGCGCTTGCTGCCGCAGACGTGGGGATCGCGTTGGGCACCGGAACTCAAGTGGCTGTGCAGACGGCCAACGTGGTCCTGATGCGGCCGGATCTCCGGCTCCTAGCTTCGACCTTGGACGTTGCTTCTGCCACCTTCGGCAAGATCCGCCAAAACCTGTTTTGGGCCTTCATTTACAACTGCATCGGGATCCCCCTTGCAGCGGCTGGACAACTGAGTCCGATGATTGCCGGTTTGGCAATGGCATTCAGCAGTGTCAGCGTCGTGACGAATTCCTTGTTGCTCCGGCGTTGGCGTCCCGCCTTCGAGGGGAAGCATGGCGCTGGTACTTCGGAGTAAGCCGGAGTAGCTTCTCGCCCATCTCGATGGAACCTACGGCAGTCAAGAAGGCGTTCGAGACGATCAAAAAGGCTGCGGCGACGGGCGTCTGGTCGACGGGGGTGCGGCTTTCGCGCGCGGCGAACGGCGTCGCAGTGACCAAGGAAGGCGATACGGAATGTGAGTGTCGCGTCTCCGCGCCGAATCACTCGGTTCCGCTGACGGTGACGATCTACCTTGGCGATGTCGAGTGGAGTTGCGACTGCATGGGGGCAATGGACCCGTGTGCCCACGTCGTTGCCGCGATCATTGCGCTCGAGGGACAGGCTGCCGGGCACCACCTCACCGATGACCTACAACGCGCAAAGGCGGGAGCGGCCACTGCACGGGCTGGGGTTTCGGCGGCGATCTCACCCCCGCCAGAACTCCCGAGGCGCGAGAGCGCCGGAAACGTCGGGCAGGGTCACGTCGACACGAGCGCGAGAGCTGCGGCCGTCCGCGCGCCGACTGCCACGCGGAGCCCGGAACGTGCGACCTATGGCATGACGTTCGTGCGCGGAAACGTGCGAAGGCGTCGTCGTCTTGGCTATCGATTCGTCGTCGAACCAGCGGGAGTGTCGTTGACCCGGTTCCTGATCGGAGAGGCAGACGCAATCACGCCACTGACTTCGCCGTTGTCGTCGCCGATGTCGCGTGCGCTCGTCATGGAAATCGCGCCACGAGAACAAGATCTGCGTTTGGATCGCCTGATCGGAAACGCGGTGCAGAAGTATCGCGTGCAATCGACGTTGGGTGCCGTCATGACGGCGCTCGATGGCGCTCCCAACGTATGGCTCGAGGAGCGAGCGGTGTCCGTCGACAAAGAACCGGTCATGCCTCGAGTGCTCGTCTCCGAAGCCCCGGACGGCTTCGCGCTGCGATTCGAGCGCAATCCGGCCATCGACGGGATCCCGGGGCCCGGACTTGCTCTCGTGGGAGACGTATTGCGTCCCTTGGGAGAGGTGGAGCGAACGGGCCTCAAGCTGGAACGCTTGCCGGTCGCCGTGCGATACCGAAGAGAGCAGACGGGCGAGCTCGTATCGAAGGTGCTTCCCGATCTCGAGCGGCGTCTGGTGGTCGAATACCTGACCGATCGCCTTCCCGGGCGCACCCGGACCTTGAAGCCGCGAGTCGACTTCGAGCTCGTGACGGAAGGGGAAGTGCTCGTCGTTCGCGCGTCACTCGTCTACGGGGCGCCCCCGGTGGCCAAGATCGTGTCGGGGCGACTCGTTCAGTTGGGCGGAGTGACTCCGCGACGGATCCCCGACGCCGAGAAAGCGCTCGAGCTGTCGCTTCGAGAGCAGTTGGACGTCCTCTTGGACCGACCGTTGCGGCTCGAAGGGTTGGACGCGGGGCGATTCGTCGAACGACTCCACGCTTGGCGCCGAAAACACGAGGATGGGGCGTCGAGCGAAGCTGTCGTAGGTGCCGTCGAACTCGAGCCCATGGTGCAGATGCACGACGGGGAGCCTCTGTTGTCCTTCGTTGGACGTCATCCGAATGGCGAGTCTTGCTCCGTTCCGGCATCCGTGGTCCTTCGCGCTCACCTCGAGGGTATCGAGCAGGTTCCGCTTTCGTCGGGGGGGTGGGGAATGTTGCCGAAGGGGTGGCTCGCGACACACGCGTCGATCTTGGAGGATTACCTATCCGCGCGAGAGGCGTCCCAAGGTGGACGTTCGGCGGGAGCGTTACTGCTCGAGACGAACCTCGCGGAGCTTGGCCTGGCCGCTCCCGCTGGAGTGGAGGATTATGCCGCTCGCCTCGCGTCGCGCGCCGCGATTTCTCTGCCTCCCGATCTGAACGCGACGCTTCGTCCCTATCAGCGAGAGGGCGTGGCGTGGCTACAAGCGCTCAGGGAATCGGGGCTCGGCGGCATTCTCGCGGATGACATGGGGCTCGGAAAGACCCTCCAAACGTTGGCCGTGTTGACGGGGCGAAGCCTCGTTGTCGTTCCGAAGAGCGTCTTGTTCAATTGGCGTCAGGAGCTCGCGCGGTTTCGGCCAAGCCTCTCGGTGTGCGTCTATCACGGCCCGCAACGGGAGCTCGATGCGGACGCGTCGGTGGTTCTCACCACCTACGCCATCTTGCGCATGGACCAGGCCCGGCTCGAGCAAATCGAATGGGACTGCATCGTTCTCGACGAAGCACAGACCATCAAGAACTCGGACAGTCAAGCGACTCAAACCGCGCACGCCATGCGAGCACGGTTTCGGCTGGCGCTCACTGGAACTCCCATTGAAAATCGCTTGGAAGAGCTTTGGAGCGAGATGCAATTCGCCAATCCGGGGCTGCTCGGTGGGCTTGCAAGCTTCAAGCGTCGTTTCATCGAGCCGATGGAACGGGGGGACACTGCTGCGTACGAGCGTCTGCGGCGTCGTATCCGTCCGTTCGTCCTTCGTCGCATGAAAACGGAAGTTGCCCCGGAGCTTCCGCCGAAGTCGGAAGACGTGCTTTGGGTCGAACTCGAGCCGAGCGAGCGCCAGGTTTACGATGCAATTCTCGGGGACTCGCGGGCCAAGTTGGGCGAGTCGAAGCAAGACGCCGGCGCGCGGTCTGTCATGGAACACCCTCGAGATCCTATTGCGGCTGCGGCAAGTCTGCTGCCACTCGGGTCTGCTTCCAGGTCGAACCGACGCAACCTCGTCCAAAATCGAACGTCTCTTCGAGTCACTCGAGGAGGTCATCGACGAGGGGCAAAAGGCGATCGTCTTTTCCCAATGGACCAGCCTGCTCGATCTGGTGCAACCGGGGCTCGTGGAGCGAGGGATCACTTTCGTGCGACTCGACGGTGCGACGCGCGATCGCCAAGCCGTCGTCACGCAATTCCAGGAGGACTCGGGTTGTCGTGTATTGCTCGCTTCCCTCAAGGCGGGCGGAACGGGGCTCAACCTTACGGCGGCCGATCACGTCTATCTTTTGGACCCCTGGTGGAACCCCGCCGTCGAGGCGCAGGCAGCCGATCGCGCTCATCGCATCGGCAGGGATCGTCCGGTTTTCGTGCATCGACTGATTGCGCGAGACACGGTGGAAGAGCGAGTTCTGTCTCTCCAAGAGCGCAAGCGAGCCCTCGGGCAATTCGTCGAAGGAGCCGATCCCACCTCTGGATTGACTCAGGCCGAGATCGAGGAACTACTCAGCTAAACCATGCTGAGCACGCAATCCGTCCATCTGACGTGGACTCAAGGAGATTGGAACGGGTTCTGCTTGTCCAATGGCCTCGTTGTCGATTGGACGTTGTGAGTGCCGAGCTGTTGCACCGGTGGCGCCTTCGATGGTGCGACTTGAGCCGAAGTTGCGGGGGCGCCAGAGTGAACTGGGATCGGACTCGTGTGTGGAGTGAGTCGGGTCGACTCGACTATCGTGGTGACGCCTTCGTCGAGGGCATTGGGACTGGGCTCGAGCGTTACGACCAGCACTTTGGCTTCGCCGACGTGAAAGCGACGCTCCGCGGATTCGAACCCTCGCGCTGAGATGCGAAGGACGTGCTCTTCGCCAACTCGCGAGACCTCTTCGGTTACGACATAGGGATTGGTCGGGAGCGGCTTACCATCGAGTTCGAGCGTTGGAGTTGCCGCTTCCGGTCGCACATGGAGGATCGTCGTCTTGGGCGCAATCCCATTTCGCTGCGCGAGCGCGGCGGACGAGCGCGATTGTGCGTGGTCACGGTCTCTATTTTCCGTCGCAGGATGGCGTTCGACGACGCCCACGGCAGTGACCGCGGCGGCGAAGGAAACGGCCGCTCCGGCAGCAATGGCGTGCCATCGGGAGTACTGTCGAGGAGGACGCGCGATGCGGGCCGTCGTGTGAGGCCCGATACTGTCGGTGCCAATCCGAGCGCAGTTCGCGGTCTTTTCGACGGGTTCTTCATGGTCTGGGGCTGCTGGCGGGTGGCTCGAGAGCAGTCGCAGCGGGCGGATGGACGCCTGACGAAGGAGTGGAACGAGGAGGTCCTCACTGGTGTCGAGCCACTCGTCGAGCGCGACGCGCACCGCGTCTGCGTCGGGGAATCGAAGGGCAGGATCCTTGAGGAGACACTTGGACACGATCCGACGTAACGCATCTGGGACGTGCGGCGCGACGTCTGCGAGATCCGGTGGATCCTCCCGGGCAATCATGAGGAGCAGCTTCGGGACCAACGGACTGGAAAAGGGCAGGCGTCCCGAGAGCAGGGGGGGGGGAGGTGCTGTTCGGATTCTATCGTGTTTCCCTATTAACCTT
>JASGIX010000025.1:0-11688 GCA_049840955.1 Polyangiaceae bacterium | reverse complement strand
AAGGTTAATAGGGAAACACGATAGAATCCGAACAGCACCTGAACGGCGCCGGCAAAACGACGCTGCTGAACCTGCTCACGGGATTGCTTCGCCCCTCGAACGGAAGGATCGACGTGCTCGGGATCCCGACGGACGCGCCCGAACGACTCTTTCGCGTGCTTGGCTATTGCGCGAACTTCGACGCCTTCCACCCGGTGTGACTGGCCGCGAATTCATCGAGGGCTCGCTAGCGGCCTCCACGGTTTCTCCCAAACGCGAGACCGAGCGACTCGCTGGCGACGCCATCGAACACGTCGGACTCGGCGACGCCGCCGAACGACGCATCCAAGCTTACAGCAAAGGCATGCGCCGACGAATGCGCCTCGCCTTGTCCCTGAGCCACCAACCGAGGGTCTTGGTGTTGGACGAACCGCTCAACGGTCTCAATCCCATGGCGCGAGCCGACGCGATGGCGCTCTTTCGCGGACTCGGACGGGAAGGCATGCATGTCATCGTCTCGAGCCACATCCTCCACGAAGTGGAACGCGTCTCCAATCGGGTGATTCTCCTCGCGCAAGGCTACGTCGTCGCCGATGGCCCCATCCAAGAGATCCGCGGCGAGGTCACTGAGCATCCGCATGAAATGCGGGTCCGCTGCCACAATCCCCACCGACTCGCGGCGAAGCTCTCGAAGAGCGCTTCGGCCGTCGAAATCGAGTACACGAGGACGGAGGAGGACTACTCGCCCGCACGCGTGACAGGGAAGCCTTGCCGATTCGTGCAACGCGGCGTGGCCGAAGACGGGCTAAAGCTCGAGTCAATCACGCCCGTGGACGACGACGCCTTCGCACTCTATCGCTACTTGGTCGAGCCGGAGAACTGACGGATGACGTCCCCTCTTCCCCCGCCGGGATCTCGAAGTGCACTCGCGCTTCGTTCAACAGCTCATCGCCGTCATGCGCCTCGAGCTGCGACGCGATCTCCTTTGTCTGCGCGGGATCGGGGTGCTGCTCCTCGCGCTCGCGCCGGCAAGCGTGCTTGCCATTCACGTCGCATACGAAGATTGGAGCGGAAGACATTGCACCCTCGATGGTGACGTCCGTCTTTTGGCCTGGGTGCTTTTGCTCTTACAGCTCCGCCTCGCGCTCTATTTCGGGCTCCTCGGGCTTTTCGTGCAATCCTTTCGCGGCGAGCGCGTCGACAGGACCTGGTTTTATTGGCTCGTTGCGCCAATCGTCGCGATGTGCTCGCGATCGGAAAATTCCTCGCGTCTAGTCTCGGAGGTTTCGTTCTCTTTGCACTAGGCGTACTCGCCAGTATGATTCTCTTGGTCCTCCACCATGGCACCCAGGGCACCGAATACCTTTGGCACGGCGCTGGACTCGAACAATTGGGGACCTACCTCGGCCTCACCTTGCTCGCGTGCATCGGTTACGGCGCGGTGTTCTTGGTCTTGAGTCACCTCTTCGAAAATCCCGTGCTCGCCGCGGTCGTCTTCTTCGGTTGGGAATCCGTGAGTGCCGTACTCCCGAAGCTCCTCCAATTCCTGAGCGTCACCTTCTATCTGAAGCCGCTCTTTCCCGTGGAGTTGCCCGCCCTTGGGATCTCTTCGCTGCTGACCGCCGTTGTAGAGCCCATCCCGCGATTTTGGGCCGTCTTCGGGCTTTTGTTTGTTTCCACCGTCGCGGTGACGTTCGTCGCTCGGGGATTTCGACGCGTGCAAATCGACTCCACGGATTGACGGCGTGTCCCAGTCGACTCCACGGAGCTTTGACGTGGGCTGTCTTCGGCGCTGAACGCGCTCGCCCTCTCTGTCACTGTCCCAGAAAAAAAACGACGAGGGGTTCGATGGCTCGTTAATGGACGCGGTTCGCCCCACGTCGAATGAACGAGCATGAAACAGTCGATCGCCCTCGTGCCCCTCGCCGTGTTCTGCGTTTCGCTGGATGCCGTAGCGGCCCCGCCACCGCAAACTGTGGACGCGACGCCACCCACCGACACGCCTGCCGCAACGTCCGCGACCCATGTCGGCGCGACGCCTGGCGTGCCCCCCACACCGCAACCCGCTGCGACGTTCGCAACGACGGATCCATCGTCAGCGACGCAACCCGCCGCGACGCAACCCGCTGCGACGCAACCCGCCGCGACGCAACCCGCTGCGACGCAACCCGCTGCGACGTCCGGGACCCATGTCGGCGCAACGCCCGGCATGTCGACAAAGCCTTCGTCCGCGCCTCCGCCTCCTACTACGCCGTCAAAACAAAAAAAGCATCCGGGACCCTTCGAGGCTTGTGAACAAGCAAAAGGAAAGGATGATTCGGCGTCGAAGGATTGCGCCGGCGTATTCGGTCTGCGCGGCAGCATCACCCATTCCAACGTCAAGGGCAGCGAAAACGACGTAGGTCTGATGTTTTCGGCGCAGGGCGAAGATTACGGACTTTACGACGTTTGGTCGACTCGCAGCATCCACCACTTGGCGATCGGTGGTGGCGCCGCGGGTTTCGAAGGGATCTCTGCTCGGTAGTTGGGCGGGCGGAGTTCGCATTCCCATCACCGAGTCCCGACGTCATGGTCCCGTTGCGCGTCTCGGCATGTACGGTTACCTGCTCGGCAACGACGCCCTGTACGGCTCGCTCCTCGAGTTGCCTCAACTGCAAGTGGGCTATCAATATGGGCACGCCCGCACCTTGGTCGAACTCGGCGCCACACTTGGCCCCGTGTTGGTCGGTCGCAGTCGAATCGCGGACACCGAACGTCGCGTTCTCGGCTCGGGCTTCGAATCCGGCGGATACGTCGCGGTGCAATTGCCCTGGGCGCGTCTCGGTGCAAGCTTCACGCGTCTTCCCGTCAAAGACGCCTCGGATAGGTCCGTCGATGTCGCTCAAGGGACCCTCTGTGGTCACCTCCAGCGACTCGCCCTCTGCACGGACGCGCGCATCACGTGGACGGAGGCTCGCGGCGGAGCCGACGAACAGTGGCGGGATACACGCTCGGTCTACGGTGGCATCACCTTGGGGGTGACCGGTGAATGACCGAGTCTTCGGTGCCACTGTCGCTTTCCGCGACATGACGCGCGAAATCGCATCACTCGATCCAACGGATGCCAACTTGCCCACGTGGCAACTCTCGGCGAGTCGCGCAGCTGTGCTGCTGGAGCTCGAACGACGCGTCCATCGAGTGCTCTCGACGTATTCGAATGTTCATCGCGGAAGCGGTCATCACTCACGACTCACGACCGCACTCTACGAGCACGCCCGACGGATCGTGCTCGAGCATCTCGGACTCGACGAGAAAGCGCACACGGTCATCTTCACCAATCCGCACGGCGCAGAGGTGCTTGCGACGAAGATGGACACGACGAGAGCGCACGTCCTTTCGAGTCAGACACTCGGCTTGCCTCTCGGTGTTCGCGCCGTGGCGATACCGCGACGCGAGCTCCCGAGCAAACCCCTCTATACCGGAGGAGGGACGGCAAGGCTCGTCTCTCCCAATTCGGCAATTTTGGAGGATGCCCCCGAACGATTCGAAGCCGGAACGCCTGCCATCGTCAACGTGATCACCTTTGCTTGTGCTCTTCGAATATCGCGGCGGTGCGGTGCGACGATACTCGCCCAGACGACGGGGCCGACTGCGCCCCATGCCCTCGAATCGACTCCCGATGAGTTTCCAGCGCTCCAGGGACTCGAACTGATGACGGCACTTCGAGAAACGATGATCGGCCGCCGCACGTCGGTGCCGGTCGAGGACGGAACGCGCGCCTACGTCCATTTGGACAACGCGGCGAGCACGCTCACGTTTCTTGCCGTATGGAACGTGGTTCGTCGAGCGTGGGGCGCCACCGAATCGAGCCAGGCCGAGCTAATCGGAAGAGCGCGACGGAGCTGCACGCGATTCGTCGGTGCCGATCCGAAGGAGTACGCCGTCATCTTCACGTCGAACGCGACGGAGGCCATCAATACCGTTGCAACGAGCCTCGGTTTCACGGGAGAGGAGGATGCCGTACCCGTCGTGCTAAACACGCTTCTCGAACACAACTCGAACGAGTTGCCTTGGCGGCGCGTCACCGGCATGCCACCTGTCCGCTTGAACGTCGATAGCGACGGATTCATCGCACTGGAGGAGCTCGAGGCTCGTTTACGTGAGTACAACGTCGACGAGAAGCACGGCCGCAAGCGGATCCGACTCGTCGCGGTCAGCGGGGCTTCGAACGTTCTTGGGTCGTACAACGATCTCGACGCCATCTGTCACATTGCTCATCGATATGGCGCACGAGTGCTCGTAGACGGGGCACAGCTCGCGCCACATCGCCGAATCGACATGACCGAATGCGGGATCGACTACCTGGTCCTCTCGGGACACAAAACTATACGCACCCTTCGGTACGGGAGCTCTGATTGCAAGAAGGGAACTCCTGCGTCCCCACCGCCACTTCTGGGAAACCATCAACGCATCGGGAGAGGAAAACGTCGGCGGCGTCGCCGCCATGGGCAAAGCACTCGAGCTACTACGACGCGTAGGCATGGATGTCATAGAGCGCGAAGAACGACGGTTGACGGATCGAGTGCTCGAGGGCATGGAAAAGATCCCCGGAGTCAAACTCTGGGGCGTGAAGGATCCTCACTCTCCCCGGGCGATGCAACGCGGCGGCATCGTCACCTTCAGCGTAAAGCACGTTCCGCACAATCGCGTCGCGCAGGAGCTCGCCGACGTGGGCGGCATTGGCATTCGCACCGGGTGCCATTGTGCACACCTGCTCGTCAAGCGCATGTTCGGGGTGCATCCGTTGCAAGCGAAGATCCCCGATCTCATCATGACGTTGTTTCCCCAATTCCTACTCACGGCACTACCGGGATTGGCTCGCGTGAGTATCGGCCTCGGAAACGACGACGAGGACGTGGACCATTTCCTGCGTACACTCCAGACCATCTGCGAGCGCAAGCGCTCGACCTTCGAGCGCGCGATCGCGTCGGACCACGGCGGACGACCGTTCCTGCCCATTTCGCCGGTCGGTCTGCGGGTGGAAACGGAGATCGAGTCCTTGCTCGCCGAAACCTACGGATGACGTCGAATTTCGACGTGACGGTAGCTCCGCGGTCCGCTCCGTCCCACGGTCGAAATGGGAAGCCACTGCTCGGACGGAGAAAGGGGATCGCGGACGCCCAGAAGTGGGACCGACTCTTAGGGAAGTAAACGAAAAGCCGTACTGGCTCGATGTGGCGCACCAGAGACCTCCCCCTCCGCTCCCTCGGAAACCACCTCCACCACCGGCACGTGGAGGTGAGCCGCGGCCGGGCGGGGAGACACCGAACCGAGACGCGGCGAGAGGCGAAGCGCCTGCCCCGCCACCCAAGGTCGTGAGTGCCGCAACGCCCGCAATCGATCCCATCGCTGCCCCGCACTCGGCCGGCGCCGACGTCAGCTTACAGGCGACAGCAGGTGTCACCAACTCACCGCCGCGTTCTTGGTCCATCGAACCCCGCGCCTCCTTCGGGGCAGCGAGCCTTGCTCCGAAGCGGCTCGCGGAAAATGTCGTCGAAGAATTCTGGTTCGGTGACGATGATCCGATCCGCACGCATCTCCAAGCCAGCAGCTCCCTTGCGGCAGCGGCGGCACTCGCGACCGGCCTCAAGCCATTTCCCGTCATCGCGCAGCGCGTTCTCTCGATGACTCGAGATCCAACGACCTCCGCGACGGATCTTTGTCGCGTAATCGAGCGTGACCCGGGACTTTTGTCGAAGGTCCTGCGCGTCGCGAATTCCGCGATTTACGCGCCCAGTCGGCCATGCACGAACATCGAGATGGCCACGATGCGTCTCGGCATGAGAAACGTCGGACAAATCGTCTTCATGTTGGTCGCCCATGGCATGTTCAACGACACCGACGCTACGGGTGCTCGGATCCGGGAACATTGCGTCGGGGTTTCGGTCCTCGTACGCCGTCTCGCGATGGGGGTCATGTCCATTGCCGCAGATGATCTCTTCCTGGCTGGGCTGCTCCATGACGTCGGCAAGCTCCTCGCAATCCAGACCAAGGAGCTCGACTATTCGAAGATCGAGTCTCAATCAGGAGGATTTCCCGAACACACGTACCTTTCGGAACGCAAACTCGTCGGTTGGGACCACGCCGTCCTAGGCGCCCACGTGATTGAGAACTGGCAGCTCCCACGAAACATCGCGCTCATGGTTGCGTGGCACCACCAGCCCGCACGAGCCTTTGCTCAAGACAGCGCTTTCGCGCAAGCCGTGGCGTTGCTTCGCCTCGCCGATCGAATCGACTACCAATTTCGAGTTGCACGAATGTGGAGTGAGCGCTTCCTCGATGAATTGGATCGCGCGTCCGCATTCGAATACACGAACTACGACGCTACCCTGCTCCGCGCGGCGTGGCCCGAATTGGTCGCCACGATCGAGGAAGGTCAGGCCGTACTCGGCTCGGGAAAAGCGACACGCTGACGTCCGCCAACGTGAGCGTTCGTGCACTGGGTTCCACGTCTTTCCAGCTCACTGTGACCGATGAGCAGGCGCTTTCCACGTGCCAAACGCGAAACTAGGCAGAGACTTCGCGCTGTCGTCGTCGTACTTAACGCACGTCTCCTAGCTCGAGGTGCCAACGTACGTCATGCGCTCCAAGTTCCGCTCGCGCACGCTCAACGCTCTTTGTCTCATGGCCTTCCTCTCACCCCTCGGTTGTTTGCGACCGCCGACCAAAGCCGCTGAGGGCACCAGTGCGACACCCGGAAGCACCAACGTAATGACCTCGCTCACCGCTGCACCCGTGCCGACCGAGAAGATGACCGAGATCGACGCGTGGGCTGCCGTGAATGCCATGACCCCGGGCATCAACATCGGTAACACGCTCGAGAATACGACGACGTGGGAAACCGGGTGGGGCCAACCCGTCATTACCAAAGAGCTCATCCAGGGGATCGCGAGCGCCGGGTTCAAAACGGTTCGCCTCCCCGTCGCCTGGGATACCTACGCCGTGGATGGTCAGATCCAGGCTGACAAGTTCCGCCGCGTCAGCGAGGTGGTCGACTGGATCACGGGCGCTGGAATGTTCTGTGTGCTGAACATTCACTGGGACGGTGGGTGGATCGATTCGAGCTTCAAGGAGCGCTATCCCGACACGTACGCGACGTTCAGTCCTACCGCTGAAAAGAAGTTTCGCAGCTACTGGCAACAGATTGCGACGTTCTTTGGCGGCAAGAACGAACGGCTCGTTTTCGAAGGTCTCAATGAAGAGACGAAGTTCGAAAACGAGGGCTCACCGAAGAAGGCCTATCAAACCCTGACCCGCGTGAACCAGCTGTTCATCGACACGGTGCGCGCCACGGGCGGCAACAACGAAAAGCGCCTGCTCATCGTCACCGGCTACGGCACCGACTTCGCCAAGACCTGTGACCCCAACTACAAACTCCCCGTCGACAAGGTTCCGCACCGTCTCTTCATCTCCGTTCACTACTACACCCCTTGGCCCTTCTGCGGCATGACCGAGGATGCCGACTGGGGAAAGATGGCGCTCACCTGGGGCAGCCCGACGGACGTCGCGGAGCTCGAATCGACTCTTCTCCACCATGAGCAACTTCTGCACGCGCAACAATCTACCTGCTTTCGTCGGTGAGTTCGGCGTCGTCGAGAAGAAAGAAGCCGCGTCGCGCGTCAAGTGGATGACCGCAGTGATGAATGCAGCCGCGTCGAGAAACATGGTTCCCGTGCTTTGGGACACGGGACACGACTTCTCGCGTCGCGAGCCCTACGCACCCAGCGAGACGCTCACCGAGGTCCTTCGTCAATTCGCGGCACGCCCAAAGAACTGACCACGAGCGACGCGCTGGCGATCTCACGACGCACTGCTGATGTGATTCGGCGTGCGCTCGCCTTCGTCGACACCTCGTGATTCGGCGTGCGCTCGCCTTCGTCGACACCTCGTGCCTCGACGTGCGCTCGCCTTCGTCGACACCTCGTGTCTCGACGTGCGCTCGCCTTCGTCGACACCTCGTGTCTCGGCGTGCGCTCGCCTTCGTCACCGCGACGCACCGACAACAAAAAGCAGAACCCCCGAGGCGAAGATGACTCGGGGGCCTTTCTGCATTGCAGCGTGGACTAGAAGAGGTACTTGAGGACGCCGATGGCGCCCTGCTTCCACGGCACGCGGTGGGTCACACCGGAGCGATTCTCGAACTCGCTGCGGTGCGCGACGTACCACTCGAGGTTGCGAACGAGTGCGTCCTTGTTCGAGTACTTCGGCGCGTATCCGAGGATGCGCTCCGCCTTCTCGATGGACACGAAGGAATCCTTCGAAGCCGTCTCGTAGACCCACTTGTAGAGGGGGGACACGCCGAGCTTCTCGAGGAAACGCAGACCGACGACCGCGGGCGCTGCCGGGAACGGCACCACGCGCTTGCCCTTGCCGGCTGCGTCGAGAACCGCTTGGTAATCCTCGCCCATCGTCGTGTATTCCTTGGCGCCGATGTTGAAGGTGTCGTTGGAGAGCGACGGATCCTTCGTCATGCAGAGGTGAATCGCCTCACACAGATCGGCGACGTCGAGCAACTGGTAGCGGTTCTTGCCGTTACCGATCATCGGGAAGCCGCGGCCGTCGAGGGCCCAGTCGTAGAGCAGCGCGAACACGCCGAGGCGCTCCGGACCGACGAAGGACTTCGGACGAATGATTGGCACCACGAGACCCTTGGCGCGTTGCTCGAGACACACGACCTCGGCCTGGATCTTGGCTTGCCCGTAAGGCCCCACGCCGTCGAGCTTGTCGTCCTCGCAGAGCGGATGGTGATCGGGAATGCCGTACACCGCCGTGGAGGAGATGTGCACCGCCGCCTTGACGCCGTGGCGACGCGCGGCCTCCATGACGATGCGGGTTCCCACGACGTCCGTCGTGTAAATCTCTTCTGCCGTGTAGAGCGGAAGCGCCGCTGCCGTGTGAACGACGTAGTCTTGTCCCTTCATCACCTCGTCGACGAGGGCAGCATTGCGAATGTCACCCCGGACCTCGCGGATCCGTGGCCGCTCCGGATAGTCGAAGTCTTGGAGATCGATGGTCGTTACCTGGTAGCCGCGTTCGAGTAGGTAACGCGTCAGGTTGATGCCGAGAAACCCGGCGCCTCCGGTGATAAGAACAGACTTGTTGCTCATGTTGGATAACCTCATTGTCCGCTCTCGGGAACTCCGTGGCGGCACCCGAACGAATGGGCTCCGGCATAGCACAGGTTTTCCGCCCGGCGAATTTGCGGCGGTTTATGGATATTCCGTGGAGAATGGCGGCCACTTTGACGGTATTCTCGAAGGCCCCGCGGCGACCGGCAGGTCGACTCGGGGGGGCGGGGGTGCCCGAAGTGGCCCCGTTGTGGCATTCTCCTCGCTCGGCGCGAAAGGCCGCGCGAACCTGCATCGGGATAGCCACATGAGTCTCCGCAACGACGCCCCTCGAAGGATCCTCGATGGGTTCGGGCGTGCCGTCTCCGGCAGTTGCCGCTACGAAAAGCCCGCGAGCATCGAGGCATTGGTGTCCCTCGTTCGAAGAGCGAAGGAGGAAGGCCTCACGGTCACCTTTCGCGGTTGTGGGCGAAGCTACGGCGATGCAGCCCTGAACACTCGCGGCATCGTGATCGATCTGAGCGCGCTCGATCGCATTCTTGCCTGGGATCCGAACACGGGGCGAATCGAAGCCGAGGCCGGGCTCACGATCGAGTCGCTGTGGCAACGAACCATTGCCGACGGCTACTGGCCCGCAGTCGTTCCCGGTACGATGCACGCCACCCTGGGAGGGTGCATCGCCATGAACGTCCATGGCAAGAACAATCCCAAGGCGGGCCCCTTTGGCGACTACGTGCGTTCCTTGACGCTCCTCTTGGCAGACGGATCCCTCGTCGAATGCAGCCGAACGGAGCACCCCGAGCTGTTTTGCGCCGTGATTGGCGGCCTAGGTCTGCTCGGCGCCGTCGTCCGTGTCAGCCTCGAGTTGCAGCGCATCGAAAGCGGGCAACTGCGGGTGCGCGCCGTGACCGCGGGGGATCTCGCCGAGAGTCTCGATCGCTTCGAGGTGTTGCTCGCGACGAGTGACTACGTCGTCGGTTGGATCGACGCCTTCGCCAAGGGCCGAAGTCTCGGGCGTGGGGAGCTCCATGCCGCAACACATCTGAACCTCGTGGAGGATCCGCACGGTGCCGCGACGCTATCCGTCGCAGCCCAGAACCTGCCCGCGACGCTCTTCGGGCTGCCGCGTGAACAGCTGTGGAAGGTGATGCGCCCCTTCTGCAATCCCTTCGGCATGTCGGTGATCAACGCGATCAAGTACCAACTCGCAAAGCTGAACGAGCCGCAGACCTACTTGCAGTCTCACGCCGCTTTTGCGTTTCTGCTCGACTACATCCCCGATTGGCGTTTGGCCTACGGAGATGGTGGATTCATCCAACACCAACTCTTCGTACCCAAACAAAACGCCTTGGGATGTCTAGAAGCAGTACTTCGCACCTGCCAAGAGCACGGCGAAGTTCCAAACCTTGCCGTCCTCAAGCGGCACCGCCCCGACGATTACCTGCTTTCCCACGGACTCGACGGCTGGTCGCTTGCGCTCGACTTCCGCGTGACGGAGCAGAATCGACGTGCGGTGTGGTCGCTCTCCGAGCGCCTCACGGAGCTCGTCCTCGATGCCCAGGGGAAGTTCTATTTCGCCAAGGACGCCGTGCTCCGTCCGGGAGACGTGCTGCGCGCCTACGGAAAAGAACGCGTTGAGACCTTCCTCGAGCTCAAGCGACGCTACGATCCGACCGGGCTCTTCGGGAGCGATCTGTCCGTGCGCGTCTTCTCCGAACCGACACCGTGAGTGACGCGCTCTTTCGATTTGGCTGCCCACCACCGCCGAATCCCGCAAGCGTGATTCGGCGTGCTCCTCCCAAATCCGGAGGAGCCTCGCTCCGCTCGCTCCCCGGATGGGAGGAGCCGCAGTGAACTCACGATGACCACACCTGCACCGACGTCGCATCGCATCGCACTCACGATGACCACACCTGCACCGACGTCGCCTTGAACACGACGTAGACACGACTGCCGACAGCCAGGTGCAACGCCGCGATGGCGCGCTCGGTCAGGTGAGCCCAAAGCTTCGTGTCGGGAAGCACGCGGAGCTCGACCATGCCGCGGAGCTCGCGCGGCAACGACGACACCTCGGCTTCGATGACGTTCGACGCCGAAAGTCCTTCTGGGATCTGTGGCGCCAACATGACGTCACTCGCCAAAAGCGACAGAAATACGCCCTCGCCCCTTCGCGCCGTCGATCGGCGGCACACGAAGCGGCAGCCATCCTGAAGCCGCACGAAGGTCGAATCCGCATCGACGTCTTCCACGGTTCCACGCAAGAGGTTTTCCCCGTGCGCCGCTGGATCCCCCGAGGCTTTGCCGAACACGCGCTCGGGTGAACCTTGCTCGACGATGCGTCCGTTCTCGACGACGAGCACTTCTTCGCAAAGCGCCATCACCTCCGTTCGATCATGGGACACGAACCAGAGCGGCACGCGGCTCTCGTCGACCACGCTCCGGAGCAACGGCAAGAGCGAGCGACGGCGCGCGTAGTCGAGGGCGCCGAGGGGCTCGTCGAGCAAGAGCCAGCGCGGATGAGACAGCAGGGCTCGTCCCAAGGCGACTCGCTGTCGTTGTCCGCCCGAGAGGGTCGCGATTGACGATCGAGGAACTCACCGAT
>JASGIX010000024.1:0-199424 GCA_049840955.1 Polyangiaceae bacterium | reverse complement strand
GGTCCGATCGCGAGCACATCGCGACGGATCGGCGCAACGAGCCAATAAAACCAGGTCCTGTCGACGCGCTCGCCGCGAAAGGATTGCACGAAAAGCCCGAGGAGCCCGAAATCGAGCGCGAGGCGGAGCTGTAAGAGCAAAAGCACCCAGGCCAAAAGACGGACGTCACCATCGAGGGTGCAATGTCTTCCGCTCCAATCTTCGTATGCGACGTGAATGGCAAGCACGCTTGCCGGCGCGAGCGCGAGGAGCAGCACCCCGATCCACGCAGGACAAGGAGATTGCGTCGCAGCTCGAGGCGCATGACGGCGATGAGCTGTTGAACGAAGCGCGAGTGCACTTCGAGATCCGGCGGGGAAGAGGGGGACGTCATCCGTCAGTTCTCCGGCTCGACCAAGTAGCGATAGAGTGCGAAGGCGTCGTCGTCCACGGGCGTGATCGACTCGAGCTTTAGCCCGTCTTCGGCCACGCCGCGTTGCACGAATCGGCAAAAGGCCTCCCTGTCACGCGTGCGGGCGAGTAGTCCTCCTCCGTCCTCGTGTAACTCGATTTCGACGGCCAAGCGCTCTTCGAAGAGCTTCGCCGCGAGTCGGTGGGGATCGTGGCAGCGGACCCGCATTTGATGCGGATGCTCGGTGACCTCGCCGCGGATCTCTTGGATGGGGCCATCGGCGACGACGTAGCCTTGCGCGAGGAGAATCACCCGATTGGAGACGCGTTCCACTTCGTGGAGGATGTGGCTCGAGACGATGACATGCATGCCTTCCCGTCCGAGTCCGCGAAAAGAGCGCCATCGCGTCGGCTCGCGCCATGGAATCGAGACCGTTGAGCGGTTCGTCCAACACCAAGACCCTCGGTTGGTGGCTCAGGGACAAGGCGAGGCGGATCCGTTGGCGCATGCCTTTGCTGTAAGCTTGGATGCGTCGTTCGGCGGCGTCGCCGAGTCCGACGCGTTCGATGGCGTCGCCAGCGAGTCGCTCGGCTTCGCGTTTGGAGAAACCGTGGAGGCCGAGCCAGCTCTCGATGAATTCGCGGCCAGTCACACCGGGTGGGAAGGCGTCGAAGTTCGCGCAATAGCCAAGCACGCGAAAGAGTCGTTCGGGCGCGTCCGTCGGGATCCCGAGCACGTCGATCCTTCCGTTCGAGGGGCGAAGCAATCCCGTGAGCAGGTTCAGCAGCGTCGTTTTGCCGGCGCCGTTCGGTCCGACGAGGCTCGTCACACCCGGTGGGATCTCGAGCTCGACGCGATCGATTCCGAGGGTCTCGCCGTAGAACTTCGACACCCCACGAAACTCGATTGTATCTTCGCGGGTCATCGCGAGTTCTCCCGAGGGCGCACTCGAAGCGCAAGCACGCAGGTGGACGCGCCCGCGACGAAGGTGACGAGTGCCCACGCGGCGAAGATCGGTACCGTGGGTTCGAGGGGCTTGGCGCCGAAGAGCGCGGTCCAGAGCATGCGGAAGACATGTCCGAAGTCGAGCAGCCGTCCCCACGGCGTCCGCGCGGCATTCTCGAGGGCTTCACCGAACCCGGCGCAGATCAGGTAAAGACCAATGGCCGTCGAGCTCGCGAGCAGTCGCCATTTGATCCACGCCGAGAGTGCCAAGGTATAGAGCGCGACTACCGCGCACCAAAGCGTTCCCCCGACGACGAGTCCGAGGGCGATACGGAGGTGCGAGTACCACCAGCCGTTTCCTGCGAGTATGCCGTTTTCGACATAGAGCAGGAGCACCGGAAGCCAGGTGACGAGCGAGCCGAGTCCGAGGATGACCAGGGCTTTGCCAAACACGTATTCGAATCGCGACAACGGGCGGCTCAGGTAAAGGGGCAATGCACCGTTGGCGAGATCCCCCCGCATCAAACTCGGGCCAATCCACGCCGCCAACACGAACCCGAAGAAGCACTGGGTGGCGAGCGCGTGTACGAAAAAGGCAGCGTCCACGCGCAGCAGCTCCGTGAGCTTCATGAAGCCCAAGAGGACGCGCGCCGCAGGATTGTGCAAAAGGTAAACGACGGAAACCCCGACGAGAGGTGGCAAACTAGCAATGAAGGTAAACCCGAGGATCGCTCGTGAGCGTCGGAGCTCCGCGAAGGCGTAACGCGTTGGAACCAAACACCGTAAACGGCGAGGCGTCAGCGCGCCGTCGTACGGTTGGTAGTGACGCCTAAAGACGGTCATTCGGATGCTCCGTCGCTCGAATCCGCTCCCTTGGAACGAGAAGCGTCAGGTGAAGCGAGCGCGCCGCGCGAGACTTCGCCGCGCGAGACTTCGCCGCGCGAGACTTCGCCGCGCGAGACTTCGCCGCGCGGGACTTCGCTGCGCGGGACTTCGCTGCGCGGGAACTTCGTCGCGGAACGCGTTGGGTCCGAGGGGTTCGTCGCGGAATGCGTCGAGGAAGAGCTCTTCCAAGGAGTCACGGCGCTGGCTCAAGCGTAAGAGCAGCACGTCGAGCCGTTGCGCGAGTGCGTAGATGGTGCGAACGTCGAGCCCCTCACCGTGGACGACGCGCAAGCGGGTCACGACGGAGTCTCCGTCGGAAGTGGCGTCGGAAGTGGCGCAATCGCAACCGAGCTCGATCAACCCGCGCGTGAAGGCTTGAGTCATTCCCGATGCCCGTATGTCGAGGACGTGTCGATTGGCTCGACGCTGCTCCTCGAGATCGACGTGCGAGTGGATGCGTCCTCGCTTCAAGAGCAGGACCTCGTCGCAGCACTCTTCGACGTCTGGCAGCAGGTGTGACGATATGACGAGCGTCGTCCGTCCGTCGTCGCGGATTTGACGGAGCAGACGGAGCATTCGCATTCGCGCGCTCGGATCGAGGCCGTTCGTGGGTTCGTCGAGGAAGACCAACTTGGGACCATGGACAATCGCTTGGGCCAGCTTGATCTGCTGCTTCATTCCCACGGAATAGGTGCCGAGTTTTCGATACCGTTCTTCGCCCAAGCCGACGTAGGACAAGATCTCGTGAGCTCGCTCGAGGGCGGCTCGCGGGGGGAGCCCCGAGAGCTCTCCCATGTAGCGAACGAAGTGCACCCCGCTCATCGACGCGACGAAGGCGTCGTTTTCCGGCATGTAACCCAGCCAGGGTCGCACTTGGTTCGGATGGACTCGCGGATCGATCCCGAATACTCGCGTGCTTCCAGCGGCGGGCGTGTGAAACCCGAGGAGCGTGTTGATGAGCGTCGATTTGCCCGCCCCGTTCGGCCCGAGCAGGCCGATGGAGCGCCCTCGGAACGCGCCGCGCAAGCAATCGAGAACGGTTCGGTTCCCGAGGCGAACGGTCAGATCGAGGAGTTCGAATGCCGGCGTCATCGCAACGGTTCAAGGTTTGGCTTCATCGACGGACTCAGGGAGAATGTGTTTTAGCAGAGCTGGTAGCGCCAGCGCTTCTGGCCCGAGGGAGAAGAGCTCTCCCGAGCCTACCATCTCGATGCGATCCGACGCAGCATAGAAGGCGACCAGGCTCGGCTTGGCGTCTTGCGCCCAGTCCTCGAGGGAGCGCTGTCCGTCGGGCGCGGGAGTCGGCGCGATGGCGACCACCGCCTTGGCGAGTGCAGCGGCGAGGTTTTGATAAACCAAGCCCGAGAACGTCCCTCGTTCATCCCTGGGCAACGCGGAGGTAAATCGTGGACTGCCGAGAAGGTTGTCGCCTTTGGTCCGAACCTCGATGGCACGGGTGAGGAGCGCACGGGTCGGGGTTGCGACGAAATAGCCGTCGACGAAGGCGTAGTGGATCTCGATGGGGAATTTACCGTCAATCCATGCGAGGTGGTGGAAGGTCCATGTTTCGAACCGATCCTGCTCCAGGCTCAAGTAGCCTGCGTTTCTGGTTTTGAGGGATTCGCTCACGCCCGTCGTCCACCGTTCGAGGGCGAGCTCCATGCGTTTTGGATCACGCACCTCGACCACGAGCTTCCAAGAGGGGAGCGGTAACATCGGCCCGTCGAGGGCAACGGCGAACTCGGCGCCGAGGGCTTCCGCCAAATCCTCCGTCATGCGTGCGTCCCAGATCCCCTCGAATTCAGGGAACTCCTTCAGGGCTTCCTGCGAGGTCGGCACGCGACGGAAGATCTCACCAAAGATCGCGGCGGGGCGCCGAACGAGGAAGGCGGCAACTGCGCTCGTCTCGGCCGTGAGGAAATCGAGGCTGCTCATTGGCGCGGGATCTGAAAGCCAAGCTGCTGCTCCTCGCCCCGGATCGGCGAAGGTGAGGACGCCACTATTGACGGTCTGGCCTCGCACCTCTTCGTGCTCGAACTCGACGAATCGCAGCCCTCCCGCGACGTCCTCCGATGTACTCGTGGCAGGGTTGCTCGGCGTATTCGCGGCAGGGTTGCTCGGCGTATTTGCGGCAGGGTTGCTCGGTGCACTCGCGGCAGGGTTGCTCGGTGCACTCGCGGCAGGGTTGCCCGACCCGCCTTCAGGGGAAGGCGCGTCTCCGAGTTCCTTCAGATCTGCGGCCACCAAGAGGCCGACGCCCTTTCCATACGCGCTGGCGACGCGTTGGCCCAATTGGGTCGTCGCAAACGCTCCGCGGTCGTCGACCGAGAACCGCATTGCAAGCTCACGCAACGCTTCCGAGGAAGTCGACAATGCAACGAAGACAGGCGTCACGAGGAGGAGCGCCCCTCGATCGGGGGACGTGGGAAGTGTGCCGGAAATCAGCGTGTCCGGATCGACGATGGAAAGTGGCATCGGATCGCCATTCGGGAGCGTCAGATGTGCGTCGAGCCACTCCGGGAGGCCTGCGCGTTCGAGCTTCGCCAAAGCAACGACCTGGTCGACGCCGCTCGGGCGCGAAGCAGTGAGCACCAATTCATCGCCAAGGAACGACGAGAGCTCGGTGAGCTCCGCAAATCCGGCATCGAGGCGATCGTTGGTGGCTTCCGGACGATTGGCGTCCCACCACTTGCGCAGCACCGGGCTTGCATCGAGCCTCGTCCGAAACAGTCGATAGCCCTCGTTCAGGGTGCTGCCGTAATTGGGCAACGCGGCATAAAGGAACGCGGTTTCCGGCGCCCAATCGAAGAGGGGGCTCTCGTAGCGCAGAGCGGGGGAGGGCAACTCCTTCCAGCGCTTGCCGAGCTCGGTCATCTCGTGCAGGAGCGCCAAGTGTTCGTCGAGATTGCGGCTCCAGGCGATCTCGCGCTCGATGGGGATGAGAGCGAGCGTCGGGCTCGTCGTCAGCTGCTCGCCGCGGGAGAGCACGCGTCCCTTCCCCGATTTCTCGGCGATCTGCGCCTGTCCTTCCAAGACGGACACGCGAGAGCCTTTTACGTCCGTCATCACCGACGCGACGGTTCCGGTCACCGCGACGCGGCAATCACGCGTCGCGACGTAGAGGCGACCTGTCGTCGGTTTCGTTGCTTGGATGATGATCTGGCCGCGATTCAAACGTAACGTGATGTTGCCGCGTTCGGATTCGATGGAGAATTCTGCCCGTTCCCCGAGCTCTACGGCGGAGCCGTCCGCGAGTTCGAGCACGCTTTGCGGCGTGTCTCCCGCGCGGACGAGCTCACCTTCGGACACCGTGGCTCCTGCGGTGAGTCGATCCGTTCCCGCGGCGTCGATGCGATAGAGCGTCCCATTGATGGCTTGGACCGTGGCCAGCCGTGAGTCGGGCGCGATCGTGAGGGGCGAGCGCAGAAACCAGAAACTTGCCGCGAGCGTTACCGCTGCCGCAAGGAGCATGAGGGCCCGCGGTTTCTTGCTCGTGTTCGTCGACGGTGAAGTCGCGTCGCGCAGGTTGGCCGCACGCTTCCACGGCGTCGTTGCCAAGCGGAGCTTGCCTCGCCGCGCGTAGAGCTCGCGACAGTTGGCGCATTCCGCGAGGTGACCTCGCACCAAGAGCGTCCGTGCGGCGCTCAAGCTGCCGCGGCGGTAGGAGGGCAAGAGTCCTTGGATGCCTTCGCATCCCGCAATGGGCCCATTTTCCGTTTCGATCGTTCCCGGTGCGGCGAAGAGACGCGCGTGGACGCGGTCGCGGGACGCGGCAATCGTCTCCGGTGTTGGTTCGTCGGCTCGGACGGCGCGGATAGCGACGTCCAATTCATGCCGAGCCTGAGTCGGTTTGGCCTTCACGGCGCGCCTCCGATGGGTAGCGTCAACTCACGCTTGAGTCGGGCGCGTGCCCGAAAGAGCGTTACGGCGACGACGGCCTGAGAGGTGCCGCATAGCCGAGCGATCTCGGTGTTCTCGCAACCCTCGATGTGTTTGAGGACGAACATTTCCGCCCAACGCGGGCTCAGTCGAGACAGGGCTTCGCGGAGCCGACTTCGCAAGGCGTGATCCTGTTCCGAATCCATAGCGTCCGACGGTTGGTGTTGCTCCAGCTGTTCCATGGAAGCGATGGGTCGTTCGCGTCTGGCGCGAAGCAAGTCGAGCGCGGTGTTGATCGCGGCCCGATACAAGTAGCCCGCCAGATTTTCGGCGCCCCAACCGAGGGGCTCGCGTTGGGCGAGACGCAGAAATACGGTTTGCACGACGTCTTCTGCGTCCGTCGCGTTACCAACGACGCGGTAAGCCGCTCGATAGAGCCGATCGTGATGCTCGAGGTAGGTTTCCCCAAGCACACTCGGTAAGGTTGTCGTTTCCGGGCTCGCGCTCACGGTTCTCCGCGGATTCGGTGCTGCGTCACTAGTCCGCAGTTCCCAGACGTTCCAGGCCGCCGCTCATTAACGAAGATCGACAGCCGCCTGCGAAAACCGGAAAAAGGCTGCCAATTGCCCTGGTTTTGCCCCTTCGACCGGTTGGTCGATGCTCGCTTTTCAGCCGCTTGCGCCCGTTTGCTCCCCCGTTTGCTCCCCCTTTGACCCAGCGTTACGACCAACGCCGCACAGCTGCTGGCCTGTCGTCGCCGACGACACCCATCGCAAGCCGGTTGCGCGATCATGGGAGGGCACCTGTCGACGACGTCATTCGCAGACCGGTCGCGCAATCATGGGAGGGCACCTGTCGACGACGTCATTTGCAGACCGGTCGCGCAATCATGGGAGGGCACCTGTCGACGACGTCATTTGCAGACCGGTCGCGCAAGCATTGGCAGGATTGTCGGTTCGGCGTGACGACACCGCGACGCGGACGTCGCGTGCACGCGCGGAGCTCGAGTGACGCAAAGTGTGCTCGCGACGCGGACGTCGCGTGCACGCGCGGAGCTCGAGTGACGCAAAGTGCGCTCGCGACGCGGACGTCGCTTGCACATCTCCTGCACGCGCGACGGAGCGGTGTCGTTCGTTCGTCGATTGGCGACGTGTGCCACTTCGACGTTACCGCGGTGGAGAACCATCCTCTGGGCGTTCGAGGCCGGCGAGCGCGAAGCCGCGCTGCGATCCGAGATCGTACAAATGCGCTCGGAGGGGGCCCGGGGCATAGCCGTTGAAGACGTCGACGACTTGGTATCGGCTAGCGTCGTCGTCGGGCTTGCTCGAGTCGGTTACGCGGTGACTGAGCTCGATGCAGACGTCACCGGTTCCTTCGGACGAGACGGCGAGGGGACCCATGGGCGTAAGCGCTTCACCGCCGTAGAACGACGCTCGGTAGGAGAGGCTTTCCCGCGGGACGACGCCGCGTTTGCGCGCCAGATCGATCCCGCAGAGGCGATTTTCGCGTACCTCGAGCTTCGTGATGGGCGACAATCGCGTGAGATAGCGACGTAAGATCGCATCGCGACGTTGGATGAGCGTTTCGGTCAAATAGCGCGTACCTGCCGCATCGAATGCACCGACGCGAACCGCGGCAGCAACCATGTCGTCATCGAAATAGGCGAGGATTCGAGCCATCCACGCGCCATCCGCTTCCGTCATTCGTCCGAAGGCGGGGTTCGGGTATTCGCCGCGCCAGGAGGCGGGATCGAAGTCCCTCGCGCTGAAGTAATTGAACACGCCACCCGTTCGTTCCGCGCGCTCCCAGGGGCGTACTTGGGTTCCGAGCGTGATGAAGTCTTCTGCGACGTAGGACGCATCGAAGAGATACGCGTGCCCGAATTGTCGCGAAAAGCCGTCGACGGTCCAAGCACTCCCGAAACAGTCGCCCAGATCGATGATGTAGTGACGAACGAAGCCGCGGCCCTGTTTCTTGTCGCCGACGGGGATGAAGACGTCGAGGGTGTTTTGCTCGCGTGAGTCGAAGTGATTGAGCCAGGCCGCGACGAGCCGCGCGCCGCGGATCTCGCGGCGATCTTGGTGCGGAATCGCGTCGTTTGGATCGTCCTTGCGTAAACCGTCGTAGGTGTAAGGTCCGATTGGCTTACCATCGAGCCACTGGGACGACACCATGCGGATGAGTCCGTCGCGTCGCGAGGCGCCTGCGAGGATTTGCGCGAGTGCACCAGCGTCGAAGGGCCGAGTGATCCCGGAGTTGTTCGTTACGGTGAGCCCGGGTTTGAGCGCGAGCAGCGATGGTCGAAAATAGACGATGCTGTCGCAGGGCGCAAAATAGCCGAGCGCGTGATAAATCCGCGTTGCGATCGCAGTGGCCCCGGTGGCGCGCTCCGGTTCTTCGGCGAGGTCGGACTTGAGCATGAACTTGCCGACGCCCGGCACGTTGACGCGAAATCCGGGATTGGCGCCGTTGTCTTTGCCCTTGTCGATGATCCATGTGCCATCGGGAGCATTGGGATCGAGCTGAGTTGCTTTGCAGGAGCCCGCGGTTACCATTTCCGGGCTCATCGGCAGTGTTCCCAAACGATTGGTGAACCAGCTCGAGTTCGGTACCTCGTCCAAGGCGTTCACGTTGACGGCGCGACGCGCCGGATCGACGGCGAACGCCCGCGAGACGGGATAAAAGACGGTTTGATTCGCGGCATCCCACGCAAACGGGGATTCGTATTCCTTCGGCTCGGGCGCGAAGGGTCGCTCGTCGTCGTCTTGGGTCAACGGTGCCTTCAGCGGAAATCGAGGTGGGCGAGCGCAACCGGCGAGGACGGTCAACGTCGCGAGGGCCAGGGGCGTCCAGCGCGGTGCGCTCGGTCGTCGAAGAACGAATGGAGATTGGGAGCTCATGACGTTAAAACCCCCGTGTGGTGCCGATGGCAAGGCGGAGGGTGTTGAGGCGTGCTCCTTGGTCGAAGGTCTCGGTGCCGAATCCAAGGAGGATCTCGACGGGGTTTTCGGAGGTCACCGAGGTCTGCACTCCGATGGCTCCTGCCATACGCAGCGCGGAAGCCTTGAGGCCATCGAGATGAGGCCCGTACACGTTACCGACGGAGAATTGAATCGTTCCGTCCAGCCACACCCATACGGGCCAGTGATAGCCGAGGGTAGAGACCAAGGCGCTGCGCCCGCGGAGCCTTCCGGGGACGAACCCAGGCATCAACTCCGCGCCACCCAACTGAACGAGTTCGGTGAAGGGGACCCCTGCCGAGGTCATTGGATCGGAGAACGTCGTTGCGAGGGAGAGGGAGAGCACTCGCGCGCGATCGTTCAAATCGAGGAATCCACCAGCGATGGCTCCATAGCGCATCCAGCTGCGCGGCGTGGCTCCCGGAGCGTTGCCTTGTTCGCCGTCGAGCTCGATACGCGCGCCGGTCTGCGACGAAGGTCGCGCACGACGTGAATCGAGCGAAAGGTGCGCGCGCTGGAATCCCGCCGTATAGCCATCCTCGTAGGCTTCCGGTAGTTCGAACCAACCCTCCCTGACTCGCTCGCGTACGGACACGTAATCGTCGCTCGGATTACGAAACCGCAGATGGCGGACTCCCGCTGCGACCTCGAGAGAACTGAGGCTTCCGAAGCGCTGACGGAACGCGAGTTCCGACTCGAGCCGTAGCGCACCGAAGCGGCCCATCTGCTCCTCACGCGACTCAGGCCCCGGACTGTAGTAGCGAAAATCCGGGCGGCTCAGCGCGAGCCCGCGAAAGGTCACGGAACGGCGCTCGTCCACCGCGTAACTGTCGGCGACAGAAGCCATGAGCCAGTTCGTTCCCCAGGTGGCCGCATGCAAGGTGAACCGGTTGCGTTCGACGAACGCATCGTTCCAAAAAAAGTACGCGCCGGCGCTGGGCTTGAATCCGAAATCGACGAAGAAGGTCGGTACCCAACCGACGGCGTGATCGTCCGTCAGCATGAAGAACTCGTACACGGTCTGGGGAACGCCCGCTCGCTCGGCGCCGCTCACCAATGCTCCGAGGGGACGCCGTATGACGTACTCACTGACGATATAGAACGGAAACAAGGCCACGCGCGGGACCCAGAGGGCGGCGTCTCCGGGGCGAGTCGGTTCTCCGCCGCGACCGTCGTAGTCGGGCAGGCGCCGCTTCTCGATGGCAGCCGCGCTGGACGCGACACAGGTCAGCGCCAATCCGAGCCCAAAGGTCGCGAGGCGACGGCGGAAGCTCCGTCGGCTGGGGCGAGTCGTTCGCGGTAGGGGCGTCGCTTTCACGATAGACATCCTTCGGATCACCAATAGCCCGTGATCATGAGTCCCGATCCGGGTGAGGCGGATATTGCCACGGACGATGTTTCGGTAGTGGGGCGGTGGAGGAAATACGGCACGGAGAACCCGATGAGAGAGCCCATGGCCGCCCCCACGAGAACGTCACTCGCATAATGGCGATCGGCGGCAATTCTGAAATATCCGGTCACCGCTGCGAGGGTTTCCCCGGTTGCCCAAACGAGAGGCGCCAGTCGATAGCCCCGCATCGAAGCCACGGTACCCGATGCGGCTGCGATGGCGAAGGCCACCGAAGTGTGACCCGAATAGAAGGACAGGTTGTCCTCCGTCGAGGCGCGCTGTGCACGCTCTTCTGGGCTGCGAGCGTGAACGTCGGGACGCTCGCGAGCCAGGGCCAATTTTACGCCTTGTCCCACGTTCACGGAAAGCATCGTGGCTTGTGCCACGATCAACAGATCGACAGGTAGGTTTCTCGTGTGGTCCTCGCGGGCCATGATCACCGCGCCCACGCCGGCACCCGCCAAGGGCGCGAGTACGAATGCGAATACGTTACTGGCCGTTTTCGCCGAGGTCGGATCCTGCCAGCGCAGCGCGTCGCGTACCTCCGCGTCGAAGCCGTTGAGCGTATTTTTGCCGTCAGAATCCCGATCGCACCAGCGGCATCGCGCTGGCGCCAACGAGGGCGAGGCGAGCTCGAGGGAGACGGCGAGCACGGCACTCGAAGCAGTAATGGAAACGTCTCGCGTGAGATCGTATCGGAGACTCTTGATGCCGTCGTTCGCTCCCCAGGCATTTCCGGCGTAGGAAAGACCGAGGGCGAGACCGAGCAGGGGCAACACGCGACAGGTACCAATCGAAGCCAATGCCTGAAGGGGAAGCTCCCTTCGCGGATTGCTTCGAGGTTCTTCTGCGATTTCGTCGTAAGTGGGGCGATGGCGTTGCGGCAAGTCCCCCCAATCTCGCAAAGTTCGATGGAGCGTGCAGCTAGAATCCGCGCTCATCGCCCGCTTTTGCTCTGGGTCCGTCTCGTTCATTCGGTAGAAAGGAGCCACCGCCTGCGTCGTGTTGGTTCACGGCGCGCCAACCGGGTTCACGCGCAGTCGTGGTGTTCGCTCTTTCACAGCCGTCTCGAGTGATGCGGATGTCGAGGCCTTCGGACGGTTTCGCTGCGGTTCCTCGAGGGTAAACGGCCGCTCGGCAATGGAACGTGAGAGATAGCGCGCAGGCGCACCATTCCGTGCTAACTAGGGGGGCTCATGCTCAAGGCCATCGTCCTTGCCGTGTTTGCTGGCGCGATGGTGATCGCGCAGGTCATCATCGGAAAGACGACGCGCGACACGCTGTTCCTGTCGAATTTCCAAGCGAATCTCCTGCCCACCGCCGTCATCGTGACCGCATTGGCCAATTTGCCTGCGGTGCTCGGTGGGGCCAGGGCAATGGCCCGAATGGGTCCGCAGACGTTTCTGCGAGCGTTTCTTTTGGTCAACTCGGCAGGGTTTCTGCTCGAGTGGTTCGCCCTACCACAGGCGCCGCGGCTGATCGCGGGCGTGCTCTACCTACACGTCGGGCTGGCGGGCGGGATGTGCGTCAGTGGTTTTTGGTCCGTCGTCAACGAACGTTTCGATCCGCACACGGCGCGTTCCGTCGTTGCCCGCATCAGCACTGGTACCACGGTGGGTGGTTTGCTCGGAGGAATCGTCGCCGAGCGCATGGCGACGTGGTTCGGCGTCCGCTCGATGTTGTTGACCTTGAGCATCACGAATCTGGTCGTCGCTGCCGCCATGTTCGGGGTGGGTAGTGGTGCGGGACATCCCGAGCGGGGGTCGAACGAGACCTCCGGACTGACCACCTTGGCACGCTCCACCTATTTACAGCGACTCGCGTGGCTGATGGTGCTGTCGGCGCTCACCGCGTCCACGTTGGATTTCGCATTCAAGTCCCGAGTCGCGGAAGCCTTCGCGCAACCCGAGCGCTTGGCGAAGTTTTTTGCCGTCTACTATATGGCGACGAGCTTCGTGACCGTAGTCGTGCAAGCCACGGCGTCGCGCTACTCCCTCGAACGATTCGGGATCGGCATTACCCTTTCCGTCTTACCTGCAGTACTGCTGGTCGGCGGAGTCGCTTACCTTTCCATAGGGACCGTTGCGGCCATCGTCTTGCTTCGTGGTACGGAGGCCGTGCTTTCCTCGTCGTTCTTTCGTTCGGCATACGAACCGCTCTACACCCCGTTGCCTGCACACGAGAAGCGTTCGACCAAGGCGATCATCGATGTCGCGGCGGATCGCTTCGGTGACGCCATCGGCAGCGTGTGCATCCTCTTGATGCTTGCCATTACGCCGAACCGTGGCTGGCTTGCGACAATCGGCGTAGCCATGGTCGCAGCGGCCGCCTGTCTGTGGCTGGCCTCACATGTGCAACGCGGGTACGTCGCCGCCTTGGCGGACAGTCTCGAGCAAGGGATGGTGCGTCTCTCCGAGCACGACGTGAAAGACGCCACGACGCGTTTGACGCTTTCCCAGACCAACATGGGTATCGATCGCGTGCAAGTGCTGCGTGAGCTCGCGTCGCTACGTCAGGGGGTCGTGGCCGAGCCAGAGCTGGTGCGCAAGGTTGGCGAACTCGCCTCGGGAGACGAGGAACGTATCCTCAAGTCCCTCGATTCGGGACCGCTGGATCGACGTCTTGCCGGGGTCGTTCTGCCGCTACTCCAATTCGACGCGCTGCGAGCCGCCGTCGCACGCGCGCTGGCGCCGATTGCCGCGGACGTCGTGGGCCAATTGGGAGACGCGATCGTCGACCGTCGCCTGCAACCCCAAGCCCGCCATCGCGTCCCGGCAATTCTGGCGACGGTTCACACGACTGCAGCGGTGCGCGCCTTGTCCGAGGGGCTGCTCGATGCGGACTTCGAGTTGAGGCAGCGTTGCGCGCGTGGGCTCCTGTCGTTGCGATTACACGACCCTGCCCTTTGCCCACCGGACGCTCTCGTGATTGCCGCCGTTCGTCGGGAACTCGAGGTAAGTCCAGTCGTCTGGCGTTCACGTGCCCCCGCGCAAACGTCCGACGACGTGAGTCTCTCTCAGTTGGGTGAGCTCGGGGGAGACCACAGTCTGCAACATGTTTTCACGCTGCTCTGTCTGAACTTTCCGCCAGACGTGTTGGGTCTCGCATTGCGCGCTCTGCGTTCGCAAGATGCCAAATTACGCGGGACGGCGCTCGAATACCTGGACAACATCATTCCGGCCGAGATCAAGCCGGCGCTTTGGCCTCACATCGCCGGCAGTCAGCCTTCGGGACAGAAAAAGCGACGGACCGATCGCGAACTCAAGGAGGAGCTGGAGCGCTCCTTCATCGGGTAGCTCGCGTTGCGGCTCAGGCGCGCACGCGACGGCTCAGGCGCGCACGCGACGGCTCAGGCGCGCACGCGTTCGCCGTAATCCACGAGGAGCGTGTCGCGAACCTTATCCGTTTCGGGTGCTGGCTGTCGGAGCTCCTTACGGCGATTCAACTCGGCAGCATGTTGGCGCCACCAGGCCGTCGCTTGTTCGCGCGTCCAGTCGGAAGGCGTTTTCGCGAGTTCGAGCAGGAATGCTTCCGCCGATTGCGGGCGATCACCAGGCTTTTTCCCGAGACAACGCAGGATCAACGCTTCCAGTTCGGCAGGAACTGGCGCCCCGAGACGAGTCGACGGCGGTATGGGTTCGCCGTGCACGTGTTGGACACAGATTTCGACGACCGAACCTCCAGTGAACACGGGCTGCCCCGTCAACAGGAAGTAACCGACCGCGCCCAAGGCATAGAGATCCGAGCGAGCATCGATACTATCGGGGGTCAGAATCGCCTCGGGCGCGAGGTAGAGGGGCGTGCCGATAATCGAGTTGGTGTTGGTCAGTGTCGGATCGGCATTGCCAGCGACCGAAACGTCTTTGACGAGACCAAAGTCGACCACCTTGGCGACGTCGGGCAGCCCGCCCCGATTGCACAGGATCACGTTGGCGGGCTTGATGTCACGATGGACGAGGCCAACTTGATGCGCTTCGGAAAGGGAGCCCGCGACCTGCTCCAAGATCCGCACGACCCGTCCGCTCGGTTGAGCTCCAAAGAAGTCGACGAGCTGCTCCAGATCGATTCCGTCCAGGTACTCCATCGCGTAGTAAAGGGTACCGTCCGCCGTGTGTCCATAATCGTAGACGTTCACGGTATTCGGATGGGTCAACATCGCCGTCAGTTGGACTTCGCGTTCGAACCGAACGAGTACCTGCGGGCTCACGCGTTCGGGGATGACGAGTTTGATGGCGGTTGGACGGCGAAGGAGAGCGTGACTCGCCTTGTAGACGACACCCATGCCACCCTCACCAATGAGCTCCTCGAGTACGTATTGACCGAGTTGTTGGGCTTTGACCACCTGTGCGCGAAGGCCGTAGAGGAGCTGCGAGGCAACGCCCGTGATGGCCAGACACAAGACGACCCAAACACCCATGTACGCGACGCTCACGAACGGTGCGGAGCTCGTCTTGCTCGGGAAGCGTGAACTCGCCCAATAGGTTTCGGTGAGGATCGGAATGCAGCCAAAGGCAGTGACGGCGAGGGTGTGACCCGGGGTGCTCGGCACGGTGATGGCGCGCCAGATGACCGTGCACACGGTGATGAGCATCAAGAGCAACGAAGCGCGTTCTGGCGCTTGACTTGCGCCGTGCATCGCCATCGTCGAGTAGGCGACGAGAACCCCCGCCGTTCCGAGTCCGTCGAGAGCGAAGAGATGCCGAGCAGAGGCCGCTACCCTGCGAACGAAGATCCAAGTGAAGAGTGGCGTAAGTACACTGAGGACGTGCCAGAGGATCCCCTGTCGCTGCAGGGTGATCCAGTCACCACCATGCGTGATGGATAGGTGAATGGCCAGGCTCGCGACAAAGGCAAAGGCGCCCATGTAAAAGAGCGTCTTCGAGAAGAACGCGAGGCGCATGCGAAGGAACTCACGTCCTTCGTTGCTGTCGAGTGGCACGCTTCCAAATGGCAGAGCCAGAACCTTCGAGAGCGGCGCCGCTCGACGGCAGCGCGCAACGAAATTGGCGAACATGCCAGAAGCACGCGGCTCCAAGTCTCCCTCGTCGCGCTCGCTCGGCGTGTACGCACGCGCGAGTTTCTTCGGGCGCAATCGAGCATCTTGCGCGGGGGCCTGGGCGTCCGCTCTCGGCATCTCGAACCTATTGCCATGAAAGCAACGGCGCTCCAAGCGTCGGCGTTACCGAGCGATACCGGTGTTCAGCGCTCAGACCCACCGGCCGGGCTCTCGGCCATCTTGATTCGATGCTGCCGCCCGATGCCGACGGCGATCCATACCCACAGCAGCCCCAAGAGCACGTTGAATCCGATCAGGAGCCTGAGGCCGAGTTCGCCGAGCGACTGCATCCATGGAAGCGTGGCGACGAAGATCACCGCCGCTGCGAGGGCGTCTCCGCCGCGGACGACGAAGGTGTCGTTGAAGGACTTGGCGCTGTACTTTTCGAGTCGCGATACCGGGAGGTAAAGTAGCTCCTTCGTGTTCGACTGGATCGAATAGTCGGCGGCGTTTTCCAGGATCTTGTGCCACTTGATGACACGGAGCGCCGGCATTGCAGCAAAGACGAGTCCTCCGAAGATGCCTATCATCGGTTCGCAAAGCAACGCGGCGCCCGCGCCGAATCGGCGCTGGACGCGCGCCGTCAGGAAGAACTGGATCCCGAACGTGATGGCGTTCTGAATCAGGTAGAACTCGGCGTAAAACTCCTTGAGCGACGCGCCCGTGAGTTGCGAGCGTGCAACCATCTTGTCGAGCACCCATTCGTTGCTGGTGTTGACCAGATTGAGCAACAACATCATGAGTGCGATGCTGCGGAGGTAAGGCGAGCCAAGGACGAGCATCAGCGAATTGGAGGAGCTCGTGGAACTCGAGGATCCCGAGGAACCCGATGGCCCTTTCGACTCGCCGACGTCCGGTTCTTGCGAAGGTTCTGGGGCAGGTCGACTGCGCGCACCGAACCGTAACACGTACGACGCGAGCAATAGGCAGCAGGCCAAGAGTCCTGCGGCGAGAAGGAGCATGCCCTCCGTCGACAAGGAACGCGCAGTGCGCGAAACGACGAGTGTTCCGAAGATCCCTCCAGCGACGCCGCCCACTCCAATGAAACCAAACAGGCGAACGCCCTGTTCTTTGCTCCAGACGTCGGCCGCGAGGCTCCAGAACTGCGACACGATCATCAGGTTGAAGGTCGAAACCCAAATGAAGAAGACGTAACCCGAAAGTGCCCCACCTCTCGGCAAGAATACGGCGAATGCGCCGAGACACAGGACGAAGATCGAGAAGGTGAAGACGATCAGCCGGCTCCTCGGGATCCGCGGAACGAGCTTTCCGTAACCATAGGCGAAGAAGCCGATGAAGATCGTCGTCAGTCCGAGCGCCATCCACTTGTTGTCGACGCCAATCTTCTCCTGGAGAACCGCACTCCGGAGGGGCTTGATCACGTAATAGGCCGTGAGCGCCAAGAAGATCCAAACCATCGACGCGAAGAGGGCAAGGGTTTCTCCCGAACGGACGTCGACGATGCTGCGGAGCCAGCCAACTCGCGGCGCGGTAGGAGTGATCTCGTTCTGTGCGCTCATGACACCTCGAAACGTGCTCGAGGCGTACTAGAGCTCGAACCCGACGTCGGAGCAAGCCGACAATGAACTTGCTACCCCGAGCAGCAAACAGGGCGAAGCAACTTTCGACCGAATTCGCCTCGATCGGCCGAATTCGCCTCGATCGGCCGCCTCCGGCTCCACTTGCCGTTCGTTACCGTTCGCCCCGAGTCGGGTCGTCATGGAACGCCGTTCCTACTCGTCCTCGTGCCCGTCCTCGTGCCCATTCTCGACGGCGCAACGCAGTCGCTCCAGTGCATCGTCCCAGCGTTGCGAGATCTGATCGAGGTAACGACGGATCTCGCCGAGTCTCTTGGTCTGGATTTGCCAGATCCGTTCGCGACCTTCGCGCTTGCTGCGAACCAACCCCGCCGCTGCAAGCGCTTCCAAGTGTTTCGTCACGGCTTGACGTGAGACGCGGGAGCCACCCGTCAAGCGCACGATGGATTGTGGGCCCTCGTCGCACAACTGGGCAACGAGCGTAAGGCGCGTTTCGTCGCCCAATGCGGCAAACAGCGGTGCCGCTTGCGCGACCTTGACGGCGGAAACGAGCTGCGAGCGAACCATACGATCATCACGGAGTGTGCGCGTCGGCTCTCGTTTCCGCAACCCTCGTGGATAGATATCGAGCGATGAGTTTGGTTTGAATCGTCCACCCCTCGTCGTTGCTGGTAAAGGCCTTGGCGCGACGCTCGAGCGGGATTCTGGTCGAACCCAGATTCCGTAATCTTGAGCTCGATGCCGTCACTCACGGGACGCAGTTCGAACTCGACGAGGGTCATGGCTTCCGTGGAGGCGGGAGCCTTTGGATCGACGTCGTGCGGATGCCAGCGAAAGGAAAAATGGTGCATCGGCTCCACGCGCTCGATGAGGCATCGAAAGGGCATACCGGCGTAAGGCTCCTGCATCTTTGCCACCTCCGCATCGACCTGGGTCGGTACGATGCGTCCATGTAACCGCTTGCCGGCAACGAACGGGCCCTCGAAGTCGACCCCGAACCAGGCGCCGAACTCCTTGGAGTCGGTGATTGCCCTCCAAATCCGTTCGTGGGGTGCGTGCAATACGATGGTCTTCTCTATACGGTCCGTGTTCCTCACCATGGGCAACCTCCTGGTTGCACAATCTGTAAGGCGGCTCGTCCAAACATGCAACCTTTAGGTTGCATGTTATTGACTGGCTCTGCTGCTTTTCTAGGTCCGTGCCGTTTTCGAAAGGTCTGACTCTGCGCCTCGTAAAGGGAGTGGTGTAGTGCCCCGAGGCGCATCGACATGAGGACTGAACGTGACGTTTGAAGCTCGGGTAAGGGGAGCATCCCTGATTGCCCATCGCAGCAAAAGAGGAGACGAGTAGACCCGATGTTGGTCCCGACGGGCTCGACGCCGGTGCCGTCGAGTTCCGTAATCGCTCCTCGCCGTTCCTGCCGCCGTGGACTAGAGTCACTTGGTTCTCGGCTAGTAACGAGTCAAGGCGCCCATGCCTCTCGAAGGACACAGACGATCGACGCTGCTCAACTGGTGTCAACAACTGGCTTTTGCGAACGTTTGGCTCGCGGCAGGGCTCGCTTTGACGTCCTTCGGGAGTCAGCATCTGTTCGGCATTGCCTCTCGGGGCATTGCACCAGCAGTCGTCTTCTTGGTCTTCTTTGCTACTTACACGTTCGATTCGATGCGTGTCTCACGCTCGCGATGTCGACGAAATCAACCATCCGGCGCGACGGAACTTCTGCGCTAGACATGCTCGCGCATTTCGAGTCATCGCGAGCGTAAGCTACGGTGTAGGGCTACTCTTGGCGCGAAGGATTTCTTGGCGGGCGGTGATGTTCGCGGCTCTCCCCCTCGCTGCGTTGTCCTACTACAGTCTGTTTCCATTGCCGAAGTCCTTCGCGAGAGCCGCCAAATCGGATTACCTCAAGCAGATCTTCCTGCTCAAGAACGTCGGGGTGGCTGCGGCAATCAGTTTGACGATTTCGGGGCGTTGCCGTTGCAGGTAGATCGGTCCGACTGAACGTGCTGTCCGGTACGAGTTGGGCAGTGGTGTTCGTGCGTGCCTTCGTCAATTGCGTGGTCTTCGATCTGCGCGACACCAACGGGGATCGCGCTCATGGTATTCGAACGCTTCCGGTCGTGTTGGGGATCCGACGGACTCGGCATCTGCTCCAGACGATCAACGCGTTCGCTGCCGTACTCATCGGCTTGGCTGTGTCGCTCGCGCTCCTACCGTGGACGAAGGCGATGCTCCTTCAGTGCACGACGTTGTACGGTATCTGGTACGTGGGCGCGACGGAAACGACGAGCGATCTCGACCTACATTGCGATGTGTTCGTAGACGGAGAGTGGATCCTGTTCGGCTTGCTGGCGGCCTTCGGCTAGAACCGGCTCGAGAGGCGTCGGACACGGTAGCGTCGGCGCTACAGAGGTGCGTGCCAGCGGATTGTGAAGTGATCCGCGTCAGCGACGATCCTGCTTACGGCTATCGCATGATGTGCGTGGTGCTACGGTGATCCAATGCTCGATCGCGATCGACGACGTTAGTCCTCTCGGGCGTCGAGCGGCCTTGGTGCTCTACACGGTGCGACGTTCCGCGTTGCGGCTCATCGGCGGGTAAACTGGTTCGACCAATCTGCGCACGTCGAGCTTTTTACTTTGCCGCTGAGAAAACGCGGTTGCGGAGCAGACGTGAACCCGGCCGGCAGTGCCAGGTCAGCCAAGATTTCGCGGCAACGACGCCCCGGTGCTGACATCCCTTCAAGTTAGCGAAATTAGAACGGATGTTCTGGTCGCTAGGACGTCGCGGCTGCGGTATATGGGGGCTCCGCCTGTCGGTCCAGCCAGAGGAGCCACATGTCGACGTCGATCAAGATCGGAAAGCAAACCAAGGCGATGCGCGAGTCTCGTGGGGTCTCGGTCACCGATCTCGCCGAGCGAAGCGGGTGCTCCGTCGAGTTGATCGAAGCCGTGGAGGAAGGTCGAATGGCCCCGTCGATCTCGCCGCTGGCACGGATCGCGCGCGCACTCGGTGTTCGCCTGGGCACACTCGTCGACGGTGCGGAACATCCTGGGCCAGCGATCGACAGGGCGCGGGATCGACACGTGGTGGCGCGCTTCGCCGATTGCCGGAACTCGAGTGAAAACGGCACGAACGAGTATTGCGGCCTGGCAACGGCAAAGTCCGATCGCCACTTCGACCCGTTCCTTCTGACGTTACAGCCCGATGCGGTGCATCGTCTGTCCAGTCACGAGGGAGAGGAGTTCCTGTTCGTACTCTCGGGAAAGGTCGAGGTCGAATACGGAAAGGAGCGCCACATCTTGGACGCTTCCGACAGCATCTATTTCGACTCGGTAGTTCCTCACTCCGTATCTGCGGTTGGCGATGAACCAGCCCGAGTCTTGACTGTAATCTACTGTCCAACCTGATGGAGTCGGAGCACTTCGAGCTTCGTTGCTTTCGCTCGCGTGAGCGCACCGTAAATAGCCATGCCCCATACCGATCTGACTCTAGGTGAATACTTCGACGCCCAAGTCGAGGCTCGCGCGTCCGCCCCCTTCATCCTCTTTGCCGATCGGGATCTGCATTGGTCCTATGCCGAGTTCGGTGAGCGCGTGGATCGAGTTGCAAAGGGGCTCGCTGCGATTGGGCTCCGACGTGGGGACCATCTCGGGATTTGGGCGAGGAACGTACCGGACTGGCTCACGATGTTCTTCGCGACGGCGAAGCTTGGCATCGTCCTCGTGACGATCAACACTGCCTATCGCAGTCACGAGCTGGCGCATGTCGTGCGGCAGTCGGACATGAAGGCGCTCGCGTTCGTCGATGGCTTTCGCGACGTCAATTACCTCAGCGTGATTCGCGAGCTGATTCCCGAGTCACAGCAGCAACCGCGCGGTGAGCTGCATTGTGCGGCGTTTCCGCAATTGCGGCACCTCATCTACCTCGGTCCGGAAAAGTTTCGAGGGGTCATCAACGTGCCGGAGCTGATGACCCTTGGCGAGCAGATGAGCGACGCCGAGTATCGGGCCAAGTGCGCGGGCAAGTCTTCGCGAGACGTGATCAACATGCAGTACACCTCGGGGACGACCGGGTTCCCGAAGGGCGTCATGTTGACCAGCCACAACATTCTGAACAACGGTTGGGCCATCGGTGAGCGTCAGAGTTTCACCGAAAACGACCGGGTTTGCCTGCCTGTACCGCTCTTTCACTGTTTTGGTTTGGTGCTCGGGATGATGGCGGTTCTCACGCACGGCGGCTCCGTCGTGATCATCGAGCAGTTCGATCCGTTGCTGGTGCTCGCTGCCGTACAAAAGGAGCGTTGCACGGCACTTTACGGCGTGCCCACCATGTTCATCGCGGAACTGAACCACCCAATGTTCGAGTTGTTCGACTTGCGTTCCTTGCGCACGGGCATCATGGCGGGGTCTCCCTGTCCGGTCGATACGATGCGACAGGTGATGACGCGAATGCATTGTGAACAGATCACGATCGCCTACGGCCTTACCGAATCTTCGCCGGTCATGGCGCAGACGAGTATCGACGATACCATCGAACGTCGAACCGAGACCGTGGGGACGGCGCTTCCCGAGGTCGAGATTCGAATCGTCGATCCCGAGACCCATCAGCCCGTACCCGTGGGAGTGTCCGGAGAGATCTGTTGCCGGGGTTACTTGGTCATGAAGGGCTATTACGGAATGCCCGAAGAAACGGCGCGCATCATCGATGCCGAAGGTTGGCTCCACAGTGGGGATCTCGGCGAGATGGATCAGGCGGGGTACGTGCGCGTCACCGGTCGGATCAAGGACATGATCATCCGCGGTGGCGAGAACATCTATCCGCGAGAAATCGAGGAGTTTCTCTACACCGTCGAGGGCGTGGAGGACGCGCAAGTCGTGGGCGTCGCCGATCGGAAATACGGTGAAGTCGTCGGCGCGTTCGTCCGGCGCAAGTCCGGTAGTGAGCTCAGCGAGGAAGACGTTCGCGAAGCCTGCCGGCATCGGCTCGCGCGCTACAAGTGCCCCAAGTACGTGTTCTTCGTCGATAGCTTTCCTTCGACTGCCAATGGCAAGATCCAGAAGTACAAACTCCGGGAGCTGGCCAACACGCTGGTGAAGGAGCGCCCGGCCCCGACGGAATAGGGCGCAAGTCGGTCACCGCGTGACGAAGGGCCCACTCGTCGAGTAGCGTCTCGGAGTGGGTCCACGCGTCAGTCCGAACTTAGCACGTTGCAGTCCGTGCAGTCGCAATAGGTCGAACCAAACTCGGAATGACATGTACCCGGGCAGGTAGTCGTCAATTCCGAGCAGCGTGGAGCGCAGAACGTAGGGCGGGCCAGTTCGTTGCCGTCCGCGCAAAATCCAGCAAAACCGCAGTCACCGTGGCTCTCGCAGGGTCGACTACAAAACGATAAGCCGCTCTCGTGAGTCAGGCACCAATCGCAGTCGTCCTCGGTACACGCGCTTCCGACAGTTACGCGGCAGATCTTGTTTTTCTGACCGCAATTGTCGCTCGCGCAGTCGTCGTCGATCTCGCAGGGCTCACCCAGGCTGCTTTTCGGCTTACACCCGACGCCCGGATCGCACCACTGTGTCGACGGGCAGCCGCACACCTCGCAAGCGGTTGGGCCTGCTACGTCACACGCCATGGGCACCCCGTTTACGCAGGGCGGGCCGTACTCGTTTGGGCAGCTCTCCAAGCAGCCCCTCGTCCCATCGCGAAGGACGCCGCACAAGAAACCAGGGCGACCACAATCGTCGTCCGAATTGCATCGTTTAGTGCAGACGGAAGCGCTGTACACGGACTCGGTATTGACCCCTAGGATGTACGTGCAAGCGTTGCCCTCGCACTCCGCCGCTTCGTCGCAGGCCTTCCCAAGGTATGCATCGCCCGCTTCACTGTCGCCCCATTCGCATTGTGTCAATAGGAAGCTGCAAAGACAAACCACGCTGCACGTTACGATCGCTTGCTTGATGCTGCGCATTTTCATTGCCATGGGCTCACGTTGCCCGCTTCCTTCGGGAACTGCATGACGCCGCTTGCATGCGCAAGGTAGTGGAGGATCTCGCGTGGGTCAACACGGAGGTACGCCACGGGAACGTGAGACGACTCCACGGGGCATCTCGATCTCCGCTGTTAGCCTCTTTGTTGGCGAACCGCCGCGCTGCTGGCTATGGCGCCGTGTAGCTCGTCCAGTCGACGCTGACGCTGACTGCTTGGGTCGGCGCCTGGGTAGCGTTCGGCTTGCTCTCTGGAGGCCAATCGGAAGTGTGCCAAACGTTCGTCAGGAACGCGGCTGGGAGCTGGGTGATTCGCGTTCGAGGTCCCCGATAATCCCAGAGGACGATTCGCGCGCCGCTCGTCGGGTGAGTCATCCACCAAATGACGCCATCGGCGTTCCAGTCGAACCCGTACTCGTAATACGCTTTGGAGGAGTCGAATCCGGCCAGCGCAGATATCGTACTTGGAGTGGCTTCCGTTCCCTTCAACGTTTCAGTGCAATCGCCGAAGGCGGTGTAATAGCAAGTGTAGAGAATGTTTCCGGTCGCGAGATTGATGGCGCGTCCCACTCGTTTGTGCGCGCCGTCCGTGTCGCGATAGTCGGTCCACATCGTCAGGTAGATGGTCTGTGGTTCCGCGCAAAGCCACTCGAAGTCGATCTCGCTGTTGTCCGGTAGACCGTCACCCGTTGCGTCCGTTCCGTCATTGAAATAGGTGAACAGACCCGTTACGACTCCCACGTTGCTTTGACCCGTGCAGTCGGCAGTTCGAAGACGACTCGCGAACGTTCCAAAGGACAATCGGTCCTTGGTTCCCAATTCCGCGCCGCCCGAGGGCGTCGCCTTTGGATTCGCGCCCAAGACGAGGGAGACTGCTTTGCCGTCGTGCGCAGCCGAGTCGCTGACGTTGAATTGGACGGAGTTCGGTGCGCCACCGCGCGTGTAGAAGCGCGATGCAGTGGAGCCGTTCCACTCTTCCACCCATCCGGAGCGAGTCGTCGACGCGTTTCCTCCCGCTATTGCGCCGCCGAGAGAGGACGCGCCACCCGTTGCTGTAACGCCGCCGCTTGGCTGCCCACCGCTCGTCGCACTTGTGGTTCCCGTCGAGGTACCACCGAGGTGCGACGCACTGGTGTTCGACGATGTGGCGCCTCCAGTCGTCGTACCTGTGTTCGTCGCACCGCCCGCGCCGCCTGGAGTTGTGCTCGTTTTGCCGCCACCTGCCGCTCCGTCCCCATTCACATCGCTGCTGCATCCCGTCGCGACGTAAAACGCGTTCGCGAACGCCAAGAGCCAAATGGAGCGTCGGCAACGGAACTTGGGTTTGACCATAAGATGACTCCTCGGTGTTCGTCGAGCGAGGTTACAGACTAGCCCCTACGTTTGCACGCCGACAAGACCCAAGTCTGCAGTGCCAAAAACGTCATATCAAGGTCGTGATTTCGTGCCCGGTCCGCGTCACGACGACGGTGTGCTCGAACTGCGCCGACAGGCTGCCGTCTGCCGTAACGACAGTCCAGCCGTCGTCCAAGAAGCGCACCGCATCGCCGCCGAGATTCAGCATGGGTTCGACTGTGAGCGCCATTCCAGCCTTCAACCGCGGACCCGTACCGCGTCTGCCAGAGTGTGGGACATGGGGCTCGGCGTGCATGTGTCGACCAATGCCGTGGCCACCGAGCTCGCGCACGACACCGACGCGCTCCTTTCGCGCCAGCTCTTCGATTGCCGCACCGATGTCGCCCAAGCGCGCGCCTTCGCGGATCACCTCGATGCCCGCATCGCGACATCGGCGTGCGATGTCGATGATGCGTTTCGCATCGGCAGACGCTTCGCCGATCACGAAGGTGGCGCTCGTATCACCGTGATACCCATCCAATTGGGTCGTTACGTCGACATTGACGATGTCCCCGTCTCGGAGGACATCGTGCTCGCTTGGGATCCCGTGACAGACGACCTGGTTGATGCTCGTGCACACGGCAGCGGGGAAACCTTTGTAGCCCAGTTGACTCGGACGACCACCTCGGCGCGCGGTGTCGGTGCGAACGACGCGGTCCACGTCTGCAGTGCACATACCGGGGCGGAGTTGCGCACCAACCAGCGCCAGGGTTTCGGCGGCTGCGCGTCCAGCTCGACGCATTCGCTCGATCTGAGCAGGGCTCAGGATTTCTATCGCCATGGTGGACTTCGTGCCTCTCGGGGCCGCGCCAGGTCCAATACCGTTTTGGTCTCGTGCGGAATTCCGCAGGCTTCTTGATCTGACGCGCGTCCGCCCATAGACTTGCCCGCGTGAGTCTCGCCCAACTTCGCTATTTCGTCGCCGTCGCCGAAGAGGGCCATGTTGGTCGTGCGGCACAGCGCCTACATGTGGCGCAGCCGGCACTCAGTCGACAGATCCGCGCGCTAGAAGACGAAATCGGAACACGCCTGTTCGAGCGCACGCCACGCGGCATGACGCCGCTTCCGTCAGGTCGAACATTTCTCGATCATGCTCGTGCGATCCTGGCTGCCGTCGATCGCGCCGTGGTCGCGACGCGAGCGGGTAATGATGGATCCTCCGCCCCGCACGATGCGCAGGATGATTTCGGCAACTGACGACGCGCCGTCCGTGCCGCGCAGTGCGCAGGTCGAGGGAGCGGGTATCAGGTATCAGGTATCGGGTATCAGGTATCAGGTATCAGGGATCGGGTGTCAGGGATCAGGTATCAGTCGCAGTCCCCGTTGCAGTCGCAGTCCCCGTTGCAGTCGCAGTTCCTGTCTCCGCGTATGCGCGACAGGAAAGTGACGGCGAGCGTGAACGCGTCGGGAAGACCAACGCGTCACATTTCGGCGGCACGCCTTCGACTGTTGCCGTCGAGTTACGCGGCCGCGACGGCCGCGGTCCCAGGGCAGAAGAGCGAGGTTGGGGCCAGAGCCGACATCTACGCGCGGAAGCTTCTTGGGTGACTTGACCGACGGTCATCTGGCACTTGTGTTGTCTCGGGTGCGCCAATTCGTTTCTGCTTGGGCGTGACATCGTATTGGCCTTGGTCGTGAGGTTTCCCTAGCGGCGAAGGTCCTTCCCGTGTGTTAGGAGGCAGCCGCCCCATCTTTTGGGGAGACTAAGTTCGAGGAGGCATCTCATGAATCCGCGCGTCGTCACTTTGGTGTCCATTGCCGCTCTTTCCTTTTCGGTTGCCTGCTCATCCAGCAAACTGCGTAGCTACGCAGAAAATGGCGGTAACGCAGGTAGCGGCGGTGAAGAACCGGATGGTAAGGGTGGGCGCAGCTCGGCCTCTTCGAGCGGTGGCGGCAGCAGCACGTTGGGAGGCGCTTCAGGGAAGGGCGGCACGAGTTCTGCCGTCGGTGGTGACACCGGCGCGGGCGGAACCTCGAGCGTCGCGACCGGCGGAACCTCGAGCGTCGCGACCGGCGGAACCTCGAGCGTCGCGACCGGCGGAACCTCGAGCGTCGCGACCGGCGGAACCTCGAGCATCGCGACTGGCGGAACCTCGAGCGTCGCGACCGGCGGAACCTCGAGCGTCGCGACCGGCGGAACTTCTGCAGGTGGAACGACCGCGAAGGGCGGTACGACGAGCGGTTCCACGACGCCCTCGGACACTACGCCACCCACCGTCGTTTCGCTTACTCCGGCAAACGGATCGACGGGAGTAACGTCGTCTAGCAAGATCGTCATCAGCTTCAGCGAGCCGATGGACACGAGTGCAGCAGGAAACGCAGTCTCGGTGAGCTCGATCAGCGCGAGTGACCTCACCCTGTCTTGGTCCTCGGACAAGAAGGTCCTGACTGTCACACCGAAGAACGGCCTTGCCTACGCGACAGGAGCCAACCTCGCAGCGACAGCGGCGCAGTCCTATACCGTAAAAATTGGAACGGAAGCCAGGGACGCCGCAGGCAACGGATTGGTGGCTACATACAATTCGGCGTTTTCGACCCTGAGGCGCATCAAGCAAACCCTCACGCCAGAGACCGTCGCTACCTACGACACCTACGCGCCCGCGGTCGGCGGGAACATTCAGACCTGCTCTGGGACGTCGACGGTTCGCCTGGGGCGATGGTCGGGGTCTTACAGTAGCGGGACCTATTACGGTTACGTGCTCTACAATCTTGCGGCCTTAGGGTCTGTGTCCGTGGCCACCACCGTCATCGAAGAAGCCATCTTCGGTGCCTCACAACGAGCTCCTGAGGGCGCATTTTATCCCACCGGTTCCATCTTGGTGGACCGACTCACCTACCAGGCCATCGACAAAACAATTCTGCAGAACACGCCGACGAATTTGGGGACACTGTGCACCAGTTCGGTGTCTCAACCCACCATGAGCGTGCTTACCGCGTTCAAATCAGACTTTGCCGCTGGCAACCAAAGTCTCCTATATCGTGTCAGTCCTAACACCACGTCGACGCTTTCCACCTACGGCTACTTGGAATGCGGTGGCTTCACGTTGGCCGTCACTTTCGTGGCCCCGTGAGTTGGAATACGCGTCGATGAGTGGCCCTCGCTTGGAGCGACGTGCTTGCAGCCGTGGTGAGTTGCGCACGTCGTTTCGAGGCGATGACGCGACGCCATCACGTCAATGCTCATCCGCCGTATTCCACGCGCTAATGAGGGCCTTCATCCGGGCGCGTTCGCGTTTCAACCGAAGTCGGCAATTGCCGCTTCGCGATGCACCGTCGACGCGATACGGATCCCGTGTATCGAGAATGCATTGGAGCATTTGCGCGCGAATCCAATAGGCCGCGTAGGTGACGAATCGTCGCCCACACTCCGAATCGTACGTTCGCAGCGCGCACAGCACGCCACGGTTGCCCTCGCAGAGGAGCGTCGAAATTGGGACGTGATAGTTCCGATAGCGGGCGGCGATTCGAAGGACGTGACGGAGGCAGACTCGGATCAGTCGGTCGCGCGCGCGATAGTCCTTCGCGACGATCCATTTTTGCCAGAGCAGCGTCTGTTGTTCTCGCGTGAGCGGCCGAAGGGGAGGCGCTCCTTTCTCGCGTTCTACGAGCAGAGACCGAGTCTGACCCATCATGAGAAATTCGACTCCGAAACGAGCAAGCGTGGAGGGACGATAGACGTCTCCTGGGACGCTGACCAGCCATCGGGGGCTTCTCTAGGAAACGACATGATCGTCGTCATGTCGTGTTGCGGAATGCCCCAATGGATCTCGTCGGCGCCGCGCCATTTCCGAAGGTCGACGCCTTCCGGCCATCACTTCCGGCCATCAGTAATTACCTGATGGCCCTCCGGGGCGACATCGCTGCGGTGCGGCTACGGTGGGTCGCGCGCGATGCAGGATTGGGGACGGTGCAGCGGATTCGGCTAAAGCAGATCCCTTCGCACCGCGCGTTTCATCGACGGACTCAATTGACGGCGCGCACGCGCTCGCGGATTGGTGAAGACGGCAAGCGCTCCAAGGTCGCGTTGGCTACGTTGACCTGCGTCGGGCGCGCCAACGAGAGCAGCTTGAGCATATTCAATAACTCTACAGCGCTCTGCGGACGCCGTTCAGGTGCCTTCTCCAAGCAGGCGAGGACGATGCGTTCCAGCTCCTCGGGGATGTACCTTTGGGCGCGCTTGGAGGGGGGCACCGGTTTGGCCGTGACGTGCGCGATGGCCATGGCCATGACCGTATCGGCTTCGAATACTCGGTGGCCCGTCAGTAGGTAGTAAGCGACGCATCCGAGCGAATAGATGTCTGCGCGTGCGTCCACGGGGGTCGCCAGTGTGATCGCTTCGGGTGCTAGGTATGCTGGCGTTCCGAGCATCGTGTTGACGTGGCTGAGGCTATTGTCCGTTGGATGGTGTTTACTTCGCTTCACCAGGCCAAAATCCAAGACCTTGACGAAGTCCTTCTCGAGACCGCGTTCCGAGATGTGGAGATTGGCCGGTTTGATGTCACGATGTACGAGGCCCTGCCGATGTGCTTCCGCCAGGGAGTCCAGTGCTTGCTCGAGAATGTGCACCACGCGTGCCGGCTCGAAGGGACCCTCTCGTTTGACACGCTGTTCGAGATCGTCACCTTCGAGGAGTTCCATGACGTAGTAAATCGTTCCGGTCTTCGTCACACCGAAGTCGTAGAGTTCGACGGTATGGGGCGACTTCAGGCTCGCGGTGACTTGCGCCTCTCGCTCGAAGCGCTGTTGTGCAATCGTATCGATGACAGCTGGTGTTCCTTGGCCGTCTTCCTCGCGTGTGCGAATCAGTTTCACGGCAGCTGGGCGCGACAACAAACGGTGTCGGGCTCGCCACACTTCACCCATTCCGCCCATCGCAATCCGTGTTTCGAGCTCGTACATGCCCATATCCGCAGCTCTGGTGAAAAGCGCGCCAGCGCTCGCGACGAACTTGACGAATCCGTAGAGCACCATGGGCAGTGCAACCGCGGGAACGATCAGCACAGCGATTGCCCACGGGTTTGCTCCGCGGCCGGACTCGAACGCGCCTATCGAGTGGACGAGCGCGGCCATCGACGCGAGCCACGACAGTACGGCTGCGATGCCAATGGCGCGAACGCGTCGCTGCTCGGGTGTCGTGTTGCTCGTCGTGGGCGTGACGACGCCGCGATGGCGGCAAAATCGCATTCCTTGGCCGTCGGGGCACCCGCTGGTGGGGAACATCGCGTCCATGTAAGTCCGCCGGAGGTCGACCACAACTCGCCCCCCTGAAAAAGTTCGCTGACTCGAGGTTCTTGTCCCCCTGGTTCGCGCAGATCTGGCGCTCGTCGAGGCGCTTTGGTTCATTCCCGTGTCGGTGCCGGCCGCTGCACCGGCGACAGCGACAGCAACCGACGCCGAGATCAGGCGCTGGTGAAGCACTACTGCAGATGGCTGGGGAGCAGAACGAGTTGGGACGCGGTGCGATCCCGTGGACGGTGAACAGTCCGTGAGGGCTGTTTGTTTTCTGATGATGTCGGTGCGTCGTGGCTACTTCGTTGGACGGGACGTCGCGGGTGGATCGATATCGTCAATCCCCGACGGATATCGTCAATCCCCGACGGATATCGTCAATCCCCGACGGATATCGTCAATCCCCGACGGATATCGTCAATCCCCGACGGATATCGTCAATCCCCCGTTCCGACGGTACGATCCCCGTGGTGACTCTTCGATGAATCAAGGGAACGCTCTCGATGTTGACGAGAATGGGTGAACTCTTGGGAAAGCGGCGAGTCAGATATGGGGAATAGCGAGTCGATTGCGGAAGAGCGCGCTCTAGACAAGGACCAAGGCGCAGCGGTAATGTCAGGAGGAGCTCGCGGCGCGTGAGGGCGGACCAATGGCGAAGCTGGGACCAGCGGGAAAGGTGCGGCGTTTGCTCGAGTTCTTGCTCGGGTTGCGAGATGACCGCGTGTTATCGGCATTGACGGCACGTGGATTCAGTGAGGCGGACCGCGCCAAGGGGTGGGACTTGCTGCGCGCGCTCGGAACGACTCAATGCGTGGTTCGCACGAGTATGAACAACACCGCGCTCGATGCCCTCGACGTTTGGCGGCGGGAGTGGATCCCTCTCGTGCACGTGAGCTTGGAGCACGGGTTCGCGGACGTGAACACGAAGCTGTTTCATCGAATCGGCGGCGCAACACGACCTACCCTCGAAGTCGTTCCCGGGCTTCTGAATCGTCTCGACAAACTGGAGCGCGCCGGTGAAGCGACCACCAATGCCGCACTTGCAAAGCTGAACGAGCGTGGGTTCACCGCAGCTCGTCGCGCGGAAGGAAAACTACTGCTTCGCGCCGCACAGAGATTCAAACCACCCGAGAGTCCCGATCCGGAGATACGACGAGCTGCCATTCGGCAGGCAGAGGCAGCGCTCTGGGCGTACTACGTCGAGTGGAGTTTGCTCGCACGTACGGTCATCAAGGATGTGCGTCTGCTCGAATTGCTTGGTTTTCGAGAGGGTAAGTCCTCCGAGGCGGGAGCCGTGGAGTCGGACAGAGCCACGGTGCAACCGGAGGTGACTCCATCGAAGCGCAGGACTTCGAAGCGCAAGACCTCGAAACGCAGGACTTCGAAGCGTAAGACCTCCAAGGGTGTCGGGTAGACCCAGGGTGCAGGCCTGCCGCTCTAAAATGATGGAGTAGTACTAGGGGGCGGCACTAGAGTGACCGCGGTAGCAAAGCTGCTTCAGGGACTGGCACCAGCCGCGAGCGGATCTCTTGTCACGCCAGACTCGACGGAAAGGTCTCTCGCCACCAGGTGTCCCAACGCCTCGACGTCCGCACCGGGACCAACGTCACTCTGTGGGCCGCTCCTTCGCCGCCCAACGCCAGGGCTACGACGCTCGCCACGAACACGACGGCCTCGAAGTATACCCTTCGCCCGAGAAACCTCAGCGACGGGGGCAGCGTTCGCCGCCGACACCCCTCTTGGCCGCAACAAAGGGAATGCCGAAGAGCAAACCCATCCACACCCTCCGCTATTTTCGCTCCACGCGGCTTGCGCAGATAGGTCCCTTGGTGCAGTCGTCCGCCACAGAACTGGCACCCCTCCGCGGCCACGCACTTCGAAATCTGGCGGTCCGTCTCGTGTAACCAACCGAAAAAAACCCCTCCGAGCCTCAAATCGTGCAGCATAGGGCCTCCTTCAGTGTCGCAACTCGAAGGACGCCCCTTTGGAGAGCTTTCGCAAGTCTTCCGAGGGGGTGTTTACGACGGGCAGCGCTCGCGGCAGAACGCATCGCGACAGTTCCTCGACGAACAAACAAAACTCGCAGGCTGAGTCAGCAAGTGGCGCAACTCGCGACATTGGCTACGAGCTTCGGCTCGCCCTCGGTGCGGGGCTCGACACTGCACCCGCACCTCCGCTCTTTTTGAGCGGCGCACTGCGCGCGTTCTTTGGAGGCCAAGAGAACCAATGCCTCGTCAACCAGTTGACCCTCGCCGAGGTGACATCGTCTTTCTTATTCGATCTTGATTCGTTCACTGGCCTCCGAATTCCCTGATCTCCTCAGCGGGTGAGGAGCTGCTGGCGGCGCCACGGTGCAACTATCGGGGGGTAGTGACGTAAAGAACGCCACTCAAGGTTCCAGCGCTTGCGGTAGGCGCTAGGCAAGGATGACGGTGCAACCCTCGCAATTCGAAGTCGTGCTGCTCGCGTAAAGACGCGTAGACGTGAAGGGAGCGCTTGCCACGCATCGGCAAACGACGCACCAGGATCGGGCGGAGCCGCTCTGGCTGTCAATTCGACGTTTCGCGGCACACAAAAGCGACCTTGAGTGCGATGTCGCGGATTGGGCACCGTTACCGCGCCGTGTAGGCCAAAAATCATTGCTGTGAGTCACTAGCCGTTTCCGGGCCGAACTTTGGTATCGAGTGAAGGATCGCTTTTTCTCGATTCCGCGCTAAACCCATCGGACGATGAAACGGCCTCCCGCCACACGGTTCGTCCAGCCTAAGAAGACCAAGCTAACACCATCGCGCTTTGCTCCAGCCGCGTTTCGTACGGCGTCGCCGGAAGCGGTCACGCGTTTGTGTGAGGCTTTAGCCAAGCAGGCGGTTCGAGGTTTCGTCGAGCTTACCGGAGCGAATCGGAAATCGGAGGGTCCGCCGATCGTCAAAGAACTCCGCGCGAGCGGCCACGATTTGGTGTGTCTCGAGGACACCGCCGAGCTTCAGCAGTGGCAAGCGACTTTGTATCACCCGCAAGGCACGTATTCGTTATTCATCACGTTTCGTGCGCCACGTCGCGTTGAGGTCACATGGCAAGCGGACGACGTGGTGACAAAAGCGGAGGCCTAACGGACCAGTCCTACCATCGAAATTCACGTTTGAAGCCGCCTCTGGTGAGCGCGCGATGGGAAGGAGGTTGTTTGGGCGCGTTGAAGTAACGGCTCCTCCCATCCGCGCGCAGCGGACCTCCCGATGATTTGCCGACGTAACCACCCAAGTCGGCGATCCAGCGAACCGCCATGCTATTCCTCGATGGAGTGATTTGCCTCGGCTTACCGTGTCTTGAGGCGGCAGCAAGCTTGGTGTGCTCGATCGACTGCTCGAATACTGCCGGCACGATTTCCTCAACATGAAGCCCCTGGCCGATCGCGTGGCCGCCGAATTGCCAGAGCGGGTGGGGTTGACGTCCGTGACATACCGCAGCTGAAATCGCGTGAGCTTCATGGTGTCGCCCCCAGCAACCCGAATCGCCTGCGCACGCCCGGCCACTTGCCACCCCAAGTCAACCTTGGCCAACCTGCACGATGAATAGTGCACGCGGTTTCCCGGACATATCGCCACGTGTGACTTGGCATCGTTCCTGCTCTGGCGAGCGCCAAGGCCGGAGGAATCGACATGGGTGTGCACGTGATTCTCGACATCAATCCACACGGAATCGACCCCGTTCAGTGGGAGACCGCTTACGACGAAACGGTAATGCTGCTTTCGCAGTGGCAACCAGCGCTTCTCGGCTGGGCGGTGCGCTTCATCGAAGGCATTCGCGTGCCCGTGTACACGAACAACATCGTGACTGCGGATGCCGAGTCGCCCCACTGGTGCGTGGTCGGTGACCGTGACACCCTACGAACGGGCGAGTGTCAAGAACTTCACCGCAACTTAGGGCGCTACCTGGCCCCCACCGACGCGAGTAAGGGCCCAATCTGTCCTAACATCGTCGTCGGCGCCGCGCGTCAGCAATGGCCGGACGGCATTGGTCCAGTGAGGGTATTCGGGGACAAGACTCAGGGGTACCCGTACCACTTCGCAGTGCTAGCCGCTGCGATGCTCATCGAGGAGCGGTTCCCGCGACATGCAATGGTATGGGGTGATATCGATGCTGGCCAAGCCGAACAGGCGGCACGTATGGCGGCTCCGATCTTGAACCGCACGCTCGCGCTACCGATCCGAGTGGATGTTCCACGCCTACTCGAGCGCTTGGGCGAAGCCTTCGCTCCTGCGGAGCTTCCGGAGGCGCTGCGTCGGGTTTTTCTAGGAGTATCAGGGGCACAGGAAGCGGTCCTCAAGGCGTTTCCCGGTGAATCCGGAACCGTGCCGTGGAAGACGGATCTGTCGTCTTACGACTCTCCATCCAAGCTCGGTGTCGTCCGTCTGGTCATCGATTGGCTCAACTCCGGACGAACACTGGCGGATGCTTGCCGTCTTGCGTGTCTCGATCCGAGCGGACCCCGTTACAATCCAGTTGCCTTCATCGATGCTCTGGCATCTACTTGGGTTGCGGTCCCTCTGACCGCACGAGCGCCACTGGATGTTTTTCAGAAACCGGCGGGTGCGACCCATACCGTCGCCTCGTTATTCGGCTCTCTTCTCCTTGACATGCATGCCTCGGGTCGCCACCTGCGGATCGAGATGTCTCCCGGCGAAATCTTGAACCAACTCGAGCAGGCATTTGGCCCATCGGCAGTCACGCTCGCGCGACGGCTCTTCGAGCGGAGTGCCGACATCGAGGTGAGTCTATCGGAGCAGGCGCAAGACGTGGCAGCGCTCGTCGAGGCTGCTCAGACAACGGGAAGTGACGACACCGACAACCTTGTCACACTAGATCGAATCGATGCAATTGGTGCAAATCAGTTGCTATGGCTGCAAGCAACGGCCTGGAAAGCCGCGCGCGCGATTTCCGAACTCCGTGCCCTAGCGAGCCAAGATATCACTCTGCCGAGCACAGCTCGGCGATTCATCGCGAAGGTGATCGCGATAAACGGCCCGACGCTGACCGAGGATGCGTGGGCCTGCATCCTCGCCGAAGAAAGCCCGGAGGTACTGACCTGGTACATGGCCCTCGTGAGCATACCGGCGCAGGAGCTGCACCTTTCTCAGGTGCGACGGGCGCTGCTGGAGAACGCCAAGCTTCTGCGCCACGCCATGGCAATCGCCAAAGATGCTGGTCAGATGCGAGTCATCGAGGAGCTCGTGAGACGACCGGCACCGTGACCACGCAAGTCGGTCTCCCCGGTGAAGAGCAGAATGCGCTTCGACGACCCTCGTCCGAACATGGCGCTCCCCGCTTCACCGCGTCGCACGCCGAACGCTCCGAGTTCCGTACTGTGGAGTCGTCCGCTTCTCCGTAACTCGCAGCGGAGACGCCTTCTTCGCGCGAGCAACGAGTGGATATCGTTTCGGAGCTTCGAGTTGACAGAGATCGAGATCTACGTCGAGCATTGGGCCAATGCAGGATGCGGTCGCGCTCGAGCTCGACGGCGAGGATGTCGGCAATGGTTGCCTGCTTGAACCAAGGAAACTCGTTGACCGGCAGGAGAAATACTCGCACGCCGTGGCTTCGACGAACAGCCAAAAGCCGTGCGCTGAGATGTGCTGCACCTCAACGGTTGAAGGGGCTTTTTCAGTCTTTGCGGATTTCGCCGTCGGACTCAACGCGTCGAGTCTAGCGCAACGCCGCCGTCCCAGTGGCGACGTTTGCTCGTCACGCGATTGACGATCGCCCATGTCCGTTTGCGCGCCGCCCCAACCCAACAAACCAAGAGCGCCGCAGTGTCATTGACTTGCGGTGAATCTTGCGGAGAGGCAGGGATTCACGAGGCGCTGCGCGCCTTGCCGCTCGCTGTCGCGAGCGTCACCGTAGGCCTCGCCGAAAAGCTCCACTGGCGTGTGTTGCTGCCTCCACCCGTCGCCGCTACGCGGGCGCCGACCTCCTCCAACATCGTGCTCGGTCGCTTGCAGCGACCTGCGCGCGATGGGAAGGAGGTGGGTTCAGGCAGGTGCGTCGTTGCAGACCACGCATGCTGGCGAGTGTCGCTGCGCGATGTCGGCTCGAGGTCATGCGCGTCGCGCAACTGGCGCTCCTCCCATTCGCGCGGAGCACAGAAGCGCGAGCACGGACTTGGGCGTTGCGCCCGACATGGGCAGAAAATCGAAGCTGAGAGTCCTGTTGGAATTGGGACAGACCGAATCCAACACCGAAGGCAATGGCGGCTCCGCGAAGGGTCGTCTGGTGGAAGTCGTAGGTGCAGGTATCGACCGTGTGCGCGAGTGTCTGGACGAGTACTTGTCGACGCTACACGCTTCCTTGTCATGCGGGAGCTACAAGTGTCGATATCGAAGGACGAAGAATTGACAGCGGGCGCCACGTAACGTGCCGCCCGCTGTCTTTCGAAGGCGGAGGTCTACTGCGGAAATCGTCATCACCGACAACTTCGTAGCGTTGTCGTAGTCACTGACGGTCGCAAAGAACTGGTTTCCGCCAACGGCGAGAGAGTCTCCGATCGTGTAATGGTCGCGAGCGAAGCTCGAGTTGCTCGCCGTCACCCACGCGGAGCCATTGTACTTGAAGAGAGCAAGACGCAAGTCCGAGGAACTCGTCCTTGCCAGGACGTAGGGTTCGTTCTTATAGACGGCAATATCTGGCTCCTCCCCGACCGAGATCCCTGGCAAAGTCTTCCAGGTTCCGGATTCGAACCTCCACACACCGCCGTTACGGGTGGCGACGTATGGGATCCCGCCGGCAACTGCAATGTGATTATGGTAATTCGAGGAGCCAGCCTGCTGTGCGCCGACGTACTGCCAGGTACCGGCGTACTTCATCACGGTCCACCTTCCGCTGCTCGTATCGCTCGCCGCGCCGCTTGCCTCCGTGAAATATCTGTAGGGCACGCCTTCCGCCACGACGCAATCCATTTCGTTGTAGCCGCCGTAAGCCCAGACCCCGACACTTGCTCCAGCTGCATAGCCGACGGGAGTCCACGTGTTGCCTACGCTGTCGTATTTCTTGAGGCCAAGGCGCCGGTTATATCCCGCGCCGTCTTCGTTGTGCAGATAGGCGATGTAGAGATCGGTTCCGTCCGATACGAGCCTCACGGTTCCAGAATTGCTGACGCCAGTGTAGTTGGGCAGTGCCGTCCACGAGGAGCCCGTCAGCTTTTTGACGAGGCCGCCAGTTCCAGCCCAATACAGCGTGCCACCGTGAACAGCGAGTGATGAGTAATTCACGCCGCTAATACTGATGCCCGCGTCTACCCAACTCGATCCATCGAACTTTATCACGCGAAGGAGCGAGTTCGAACTGTCCGTGTACGTAACGTAGGGTACGCCTCCGAGGACTGCGATGTCTTGGGTAAGGGGAGTACCAGCGAATCCCCTCGTGCCGACGACAGACCAACCCTGTCGAATGGAGTCAATCTTGAAGCTACTTAGCGCAATCTGGCAGCCGTCAGTGACGAGCACCGAATAGGTAAATGGTCCGCCAGTCATGACCGGCATGAACGAGAAGGATCCATTCGCTCCAGCGGTCATCGTCACGCCTTCGCCCGCAATAGCGTAGGTAAGCGCGTTTCCATCTGCGTCGGTAGCGTTCACGGTCACGTTCGCCGCTTCGCCTACGTACAAAGGACTCGTCGGAACGAGAATGCTGTTTATTGTCGGCGCGTGATTGTTGGCACACACGCCATTGGTACCGGTAGCGCCCGTAGCGCCCGTAGCGCCTGTAGCGCCTGTAGCGCCGGTTGCACCCGTATCGCCCGTCGCGCCGGTGGCGCCAGTTGCACCGGTAGCACCGGTAGCGCCTGTTGCGCCGGTTGCACCGGTTGCACCCGTCGCGCCTGTGGCGCCCGTAGCGCCGGTTGCACCGGTTGTACCCGTATCGCCCGTCGCGCCTGTGGCGCCAGTGGCGCCGGTTGCACCCGTGGCGCCAGTATCACCCGTGGCACCCGTCGCGCCCGGGCTGGCGGAACACACGTAGCTCGTTCCATTGATCTCCGCGTCGTCGAGCTTGCCGTTGGCGTCGACATCGAGACCGTAGTCGATTTTCGTCCCACCATTACTGCAGTTGGTTCCAGCTCCCTCGACCGCCATGCGAGTCAACGCCGTCAGCCCAGACGTCCCCGTAGCACCGGTTGCGCCCGTGGCGCCGGTTGCACCCGTGGCGCCGGTTGCACCCGTAGCGCCGGTGGGTCCGGTCGCACCCTCTTTGCCTTGCGGTCCCTCGGCACCCTCATCGCTTGAGCAACCTTGGAAAAGCAAATGGCGCTCATGCCCAATAGGCTCAGTGACGCAAAGCTCTTGATGATTCGCATGATATTTACATTCTTCTCGGCTCTCGACCGCGGAAAGCCGCATCTCCAGTAAGCTCCACTCGTAGCTCAAGGTGCGTCTCGTGAAGCCCCGAAGTCCAATGCGGGGCTAATAGAAACGAATCCAGACGAAACGACTCACGTAGCACGCGTTTCAGCGGAAGGCCGCGAATGGTTCTTGACCGAGTGATGTATTTCGGAGACGATTTCGAGAACGCGATCCCATCGAGTCGAGATCACGTGGACGCTTCGACGGTTTGCCTGGAGCTCATGCAATGAATTCGAAGCCGAAAGCGCATGAGCTCTCGTCTTTCTGCGAATCAGTGGCTATGCCCTGGGCATCGAGCCGTGATGACTCGACACCCAGGATCCTTCGGCACTCTTCACGGCGGTGACCACGCGCTTCATGCCGGCGTGAACGCAGACATTGCTAGACATCCGTCGGATATGTCTCAGCGTCTCGCATTCTCGTGAGCAAGCCGTCCCTGTCTCGTCGAGGTCTGTTTCTGACGAGAAAGGATTGCAACCTGGGTCACGAGGACCACCGACATGACGCCCAAACGCATGTTCTGCGTTCTGCTCTACGTTCGGAGCCTGCCACGTTCCAGCCTGAGTGAGGCGTCTCGTGTCACCTCGGCGCGCCGCCTCACGTGTTCAGCGGGCCGCGCCAATCTTCAAGAGCAACGTTGCCGTGTCAGCGAGGCCTTCTTTGTCAGTGACACGAACCTGCGCGGTTATGTCTCCGGCAGAGGTCGGCGTTCCCGACAGGGCGCCGTTCGTCGCGATGGTGAGCCAGCTCGGTCCACTCACCTTGGTGTAAGTCAACGTGGCGCCTACGTCGGGATCCGTTGCCGTCCCAGCGAGCGTCGCGCCGGACAAACTCTTACCGACGGTCCCCGTACGCGCGATGTTCTCGAAGGTGAACCCCGGCTTGCGATTGGGTAGGTACATCGCGGCGACTTCGGGAAAGTCGATCTGGGCTCGTGCGATTTGCGCCTCGACCATTGGACGACGATCGAGCCGAAACGCCGTGCTTGCGGCAGAGCTCAGATCGATGCCAGCCGCAGCGGAGCAGAAGTGGATGTACTCACCGAGATTCATGTTGCGCGCGTACATGTTCGCTGTCTTGGGATAATATCGCGCCAATAGTTCGAAGTATTTTGCGAGGAAGGCGCTCCCGTTCGTGCCGTCGACCTTGTTTCCGAGGGTTCCAGAGTAGATTGGATAGTACCAGTTTTGGAGCCATAGGCCGCCGAACTCGTCGCGTGCTTCCCACCACGTGGTGCGGAGTTCTTCTGCGTGTTCGAGCGTAACCCCCGTCGAGGGGACGCTGGCCAAGTGCTTGTACACGTCGTACATGAAGATCTCGCCCCAGCGACTATCGCCCCAAACGTTGTAGCTCGGAGAGTTCATGGTTTCGTTGTTGTTGCTCTCCACCACGTGATTTAGCTCGTGGATGAGCGAGCGGAATCTCCAATCGCTATAATCGGCAACGTTCCACTCGTCACTCATCGTAAAGATTGAGTTGCGGTAGCCGTTTTCCGCCTTGTAGGAGTAGAGCGCTCCGCCCACCTCGTAGGCTTCGTGGGTTGGTTGTTCGCCCGCCGCATTGAGGATGGCGAACAATTGTGGACCGCTATACAGGCGATAGAGCGACTTGGAGTATGTCCAGGCTTCCTCGAGCGCGGGAGTGAGCCATTGAATCGAGCTTGCGCTAGTGGCGTTGGTTTCCCATTCGTCGTGAAATACCTGGAGGGTGGGTGACGAGTAGATGCGAGAGAGACTGTCGTTGTGGTTTCCGTACCATCCCGTTTCTTCCAACGTGCTTGGCGATGGATCGCTAGGGGTCGTTACGGCTGTGGTGACTGCGGAGGGTGACGCGCCGGCTTCGTTGCGCGCTGTAACCCTGAAGTAGTAGCTGGTGCTCGGCGCGAGGTTGAACGCATGGTAGGCGTACTTGTTCTTCGAGGCCTCCGGCGTCCAAGTGTCGACGGTTCGCGTGACGAGATTCTCAGTGAACGTGGCGTTCGTCGCTCGCTCGATCAGGTAGGAGAGCTCTCGGTTCTTCCGGGTGGTCCGGGGGGCGAGGTGAAGAGCGATCTGATTGAACGAAAGGACTTCCGGTGTCACGACGGGCTTGACCGGTACAGCCAAGGTCGCGGTCGTGGTGCCGTAGAGCCTCCATTCGGCTAGTTGCAGGTCGGGGGCGCCGTTATTGGCAGTGATTCGTAGCTCGTAAGCTTTGAAGGCGAGCCCGCTCGTGTTGCACGAGAAGGTCCGTGTCGCCCGTCGGCCATAAAACGCCTGATTTTCTCGTGAGTCCAAGAGGACGTCGAACGTCGTTCCGTCCTTCGAGCCCCAAAGTTCGAAGTTCTTTGGATCCCGGGCAGGGTAATCGTCTGCCGAGGTGAGGGTGTATTGGGTAACAACGGAGTCCGTCGGTGCTTCCTGCCGGATCCGGCCCGTGCTGAATGCAGTCCCTGCGTACCACTTGCTCACCAAGTACCCGTCCGTGATGTGCGTCACGGGCCAGCCCGCGTCCTCGTGATCCGCCGTCGGGGGGACGTCGGAAAGGGCAGTCAAGTCCTTGTAACCTCCTGCGAGTGCTGGGGTAACGGCGCGCATCGCGCTTCTGAACGGGAAGCCGCTGACGGTTCCGCTCACGGGCTGCACCGTGTACGCATAGGCCGTTCCAGGCAACAGGTTTGAGTCTTTGTACGTCGTTCCGCTGCACGGGATCTCTGCGCTCAGGCCCCCGTCTTCCGAGTAGCGACGCAGGATGAAGCTCTCGGCTCCGCTCGCGGTCCAGCTCAACGTGATCGAATTGCTGTCGACGACAGGTGCGTCGATTGCAGTGATCGTTGGGATCGTCGTCGCTGCCGTCCCGCCAATGCGAAGCTCTCCGATCTGCAACATGCCCGTGTCGTCGGGCCGATTGATCTTGGTGACGCGCAGCCGAACCCAGAGCAAGGATTTCGAGTTCGTGACAGTGAAGGTTTTGCGTTGTGAACGCGAATCGAAAAGGACGCCCGCCTGCGAATCGATTGGCACCCAGTCGATTCCATTGACGGAACCTTCGAGCGTGAAGTCCATCGGATCTCGCTCCGGCGTGACTGCGTCGCTCGCAGAGGTGATCTCGTAGTTGGTGACGACCGTCGGTTTCGTCAGCTGGTACGTGATCGTATCGTTGAAGTCGCGGAACTGCGCGTACGTTTCGGCGCTACCGTCGATCATCTTGTCGATGCCGCGGGCTCCGCTCCCCGTTCGCATCGTGTCGAACACGTCATTGGCCGACGTCGGCGTGACGTCGGTGTCCACGAGATGTTGTCCTGTGCCGCCTTGAGCCACGCTTCCCGTCGTGCTTCCGGCTGAGCCTCCAGTCGCGCTTCCTGTCACGCTTCCCGTCGCGCCTCCAGCCCTGCCACCGGTTTCGCTGCCATTCTCGCTCCCGGCTTCTCCCCCGGCACCGCCACCCGCGGTGTTGTCAGCCGTGCCTTCGTCTTTTCCTTCGTTTCCGCAAGCTGCGGCCAAGATCCCCAGCAAGACCAGTCCCGGTCGCAAGCCCAACATCCTCGACATGTGCGTTGTCCCTTTCCAATGACGCAACCGAGAAGCTCCCTCGTCAATCGATTCCTTCGACGGAGCTCGTTCGCCCGCCATGCGATTGTGATAAAAGTCGCGGCGCGGGTTGGTGGTCGCCCCGGCATGTGCAACCCGGGTGCCAAGTGCCTATCGATTTACGTGGCCCGTCATTCTGCTCGAAGCAGAGCGGGGATCGGCGCCCCGTCGCTGTCGCTTCCCTCGGCTTTTACACGACGGCGCTGCCAAACGGCGGTAGCTCGTGCAACCTGCGGTTTGCACCGAAGGGTAGCTCGTCAGTTCTCTCATTGGGCAGGAACGAGCAATGCAGGTGTCGTTGATGGGTAGTTCAGAGGCGGTTCGCTCGGACCGACTCCGGCAACGTCGATCGCTTTCCGAAGGTCAGGAGTTGCCAATCAGGGTGAGGCGAGAGAGATGAGTCAAAGACTAGGTAATCTCGGCTCCGTTACCGGAGGTGACTGCACCCTTCGGACATACGTTTGGGCAAGCGCACACGTGATTTCCGAAATCCTTCCGCGAGTGAGGAAAAGGTACTTCGTGGATGGATGGTCATATCACCTCGACGCAACCAGACTTGTTGCTCTGGTTTCGGATTTCCTGGTCGTACAGCGTTTAGTGGCCCGAGTACCACCCTCCTGCATGTCGCAATCACATGAGTACGCACGTACATCGTGACCGATCAACGACGCCGGGGTGCGGCGTGGCAAAGGTTATGCGTCTGCCGTGAGACATCATCTTCGACGATGAGGATGGCGATGCTCGCGGATGTGTCCCGCGTGACGTGATGAGTTAGCCGTGCGCGCGCTTGTATGCGGCAGGCGTCATCTCGTTGAGATCGAGCCCGAATAGATCGCGGTGGGTGCCCAGACGTTCGAAAGCCCAAACGAGGTACGCTTGCACCGGGACACCAATCGCTCGGCACGTTGCTGCGATACCGAGCAAGACACAGGCGCGATGTGCGCCTTCGGTACTGCCGGCGAAAAGCATGTTGAGGCGAAGTTTCGCAACGTTCTGAAATTCGCGTTCCGTTGGCGAGTTGTCTATCGGCACGTTGGGATCGTCGATGCATCTGAAGAGAGCGTCTCGGTGGTTCTTGTAGTACCGCACCGCGGCCATCAACGGCTCGGATGGTAGTAGTGTCGGTTCGACAGCCTTTAGCCAACGTTCGAAGTCATTCGCGATGGGTCGAATGAATCGTTGCCGATGTTCAAGCAGGGCCCGCCCGGTGAGACCAAGCTTTTGTGCTTTCTCCTCCTCTCCGTACATGGCGCCGATGAATTCTCCTCCTTCGGCAGCAAGGCTGGGTTGTGTCTCTTCGGCGTCTCGGAACTTGCGTCGCCCGTGAGCGTTGCAGCCGGACTCCACCACTGTTCCCGACGCGAACACTGCGTTGAAGCGATGTTCAGCGTCCGCCGTCAATGTGCCGCGAAACGTGGAGAGTTTGCTCACCACGGAGTCGCTGCTCTTGTCCGGTTCGTACTGAAAAACGGCGAGCTCTTGGTTTCTGTAGAGCTCGATGTAACCGTTGTGCGCGACGGGCAGCTGAGGGATCAACACCTTCAGCCCTGTGCCGTCTGTAGCCATCCAATCGCCGTTGAGCAGTTGGCGCCAGTGCAGGCCGTCAATGGGTGCGAGTAAATCCGCAGCTCTTTCGATGAGCGATACGAGCGTACTCATCGCAATCGGGATCTGCCGTTCGCCGAGATCGCGGCGGATGCGATCCAAAGGTGTCAACAAGACAAACTTGCTGTACACGAGCCACGCTAGCCACTCGCAGGTGACTTTCGAGCGCTCGTAGGGCGCAGGTAGCGATCGTGGAGTCGTCCGCTCGCCGCACGCGCGGCAGCGACAGGTCGTCCGTCGCACGACTCGTCGCCGTTGATGCTCTTTGACGACGTGATGCTTCTCCTCGACGATGACGTCGGCGGCATCGAGCGCGGTGCTGCCGCAGTGTGCACATCTCTCGGGTCGAAATGCGTGTTCTTCGGACTCGAGATGCTGTGGCACCGGTTGGCGCCCCGTCGGCTTTGCCCGCGACTTGGCTTGTTCGGTCGGAGCCACCTTCGGTGGCGGCTTCGGGCGCTCATCGAAGGTCCGTCGGTCTTCGGAAGTGACTTCGGGTGCAATCTGCGGTGGCTTTTCCACCGCAGGTTTGCGATGTCGTCGCTGCGCAACAGCGAGTAGCTCTGTGATGCGGTCGTTAAGCTTCGCGAGCTCACGAGTCAACGCGGAAACTTGCTCTCGTAACTGAGCGTTCTCGCGTTGCAGAGCCTTGACGTCGACCACGACGTCAAGAGATCACAGCTCAGGATCGCTGTCGATCCCCCTTCGTGCTGGATCTCGTCGATTCTTTCGGTACCAACCGCGTCGCGAGGCGGTGAAGTCGATCCCGGCAAGTAGGGACGTGAGGGTCGGTCCATCAACCAAGACTTGAGCTTCTGTACCGTTGAGCGGCGGAAGCTGAAAACTCCCTCTTTCGAGCCTCTTTGCCAGATAGCACCATCCAGAGTCGTCGAACCAGGTCGCCTTTGCGATCCGTCGACGCTTGTTCATGAACAGGTAGATGTGTCCATTGGTGGGGTCGAGACCGAGGCGTCGAGTGGCACCCACGAGCGCGTCGAAGGAGCCTCGCATATCCACGGGAGCCACGGCCACGAACACTCGGACCGAAGGGGGCAGGCTCAACATGACCGCAGCACCCCGACCAACCTGCGCAGCGTTGCCTCGTCGAATCGAGCGTCAACCTCGAGTTCCAACTGAGCCAAGCGAACCACGTAACGCCCTGAGAGTGACGGAGCAGTCATCGGCACAAGCTCCACCAACCTCATCCGGCGGCCCCGCTTCGCCGGTGATGCCTTCCGTAGTACCCTCGCGCCGCCACGCGCCAGATTCACATTCCAGGCGTGCAGTGAACGACCGTCCACCCCTTCTGCACGAGCCCACGCTGCCAACGTAAGCCCGGATGCCTTCATTCGCTCGATGCAATCTTTCGCGTCGTTTTCGTCTTGGATCTTCCTTGCACTCATCGGGTCCTCCTGGACCCAGAGCCTCAATCAACGTCCTCGCGCGAGTCATCCCGGTGTCGCTGAGCGGTCACCGTACATCTCATCTCAGGATGGGACTCGCACACGCGTTAGGTATGTCGACGCAGATTGATTTGGGTTGTGCCGGCGCGGTGACGGTCGCAATGAGCAACAAGCGATGCGTGGGCATTCTGCGGTGGGTGCCAGAGCTGAGGCTGTTATCAGTCCTTTCGCCGGAGGCCGAACGTGGGAAGCAAATTGACGCTATGCTGAACGCTGAGCCGGTAGAGGCCCTTTTGGCTAGTGGAGACCTCTCATCTGGTCGTCGCCTGGTTTGGCGAGCGGACGCGTACCGTGGATTTTCCTTGACTCACGATGAGCCGCCAGCAATGTCGTGACTTGGACTCCCAAATGGCAGAACACTTCGCCAACGCTGCCGCCCGGCACTTGCAAGACAGCAAACTGCTGCTCGACAAGTCGCGATGGGACGGAAGTGCATATCTTGCTGGCTATGTGATTGAGTGTTCTCTGAAGGCACTCATCTCCACACCTTCATCTCCTCCCGGCGTTGACTTGAAGGAGCTCGGCCATAGCCTGTCATTGCTTCAGCAGCGTCTCGATCAAATGGCCGCTTCTCGCAAACCCGGATGGAAGCGGAACGTTCCACGGGAATTTCTGTCGAACTTGCGTTCGAGTCTAAACTCGATGCCCTTGCCATGGGAGCCCGCCATGCGATATGCGCCCGATTGCGGCCGTTGGTGCCAGGAAGCGGGGCGCTTTTGGTGTCTCGCCAATCGCTGCTTCTCCGCCTGTGCAAAGAAACTGGTCACGTCTGAGGTGACCCAATGAGCCGCAAGACTTTGAGACACCTCGACGAGGCTCGTGACACCCTCGTCTCAAATCTTGCGGAACAATGGCACAGCCTGGATCTTGACCGTGCACTGATTATCGAAGATGCCTTTGGCCGCTTCTCCCTGGGATGCTGGGGCTCTCGCGCCTCAGAGGCGGCCATTCGGGAACTGCTCGCTTCACTCGAGCCATTCGGTGCGTCACTGTTCTGGGCGCCTCCTCCCGACCAATTTGATCCGCTTGAACTGGAGCGCTCTTGGGAGGAATCTGCGTCCGTCGACTTTGCGGCGGCACGTGGCATCTCCACGCTTCGAACCTGCGTCCGTCATCGCATGCTTCCCGCCTGGCAGCAATGTCGCTCAGCGCCACTTTGGGACCTTTCGGCCGACGACAGCTGTCCCATAGTGTCCTTCTCTCATTTAAAGGTGGGATGGGTCGAACTACTGCGCTCGCGGCCTTCGCTCTTCACCAAGTTCGTCGCGGCAAGCACGTCGTCGTCGTCGATTCTCGATCTCGATGCACCCGGTCTGGGAAGCATTTTGCCAGTGCAGGCAGACGCGCCCTACGGCGTTGTCGACTATCTTCTAGAGTCCACGATTGTCACTGACAAGTTGGATCTGCTTGACTACTCGGCTCGTGTGGACCTCAGGAACGTCGCCACCGAAGGAACGCTTCGTGCCTTCACGGCCGGTCGACTTGATCGCCACTACCTTGGCAAGTTAGCTCGCCTGGATTTCGAGCAACCAGAGGATCGCAACCAGCATCCCCTCGACGGATTGATGACGACTATACGCGAGCAGCTGCGACCCGACTTGATTCTCCTCGATTCGCGCACCGGCTTTTCCGAAACCGCCGGCGTGATTCTCTCAGGCTTGGGTCATCTCCATGTTCTCCTCGGCGTTCAATCGCAACAGAGTTGGGAAGGCCTAACCTACGCGATTAGGCGACTCGGCGCAGAGCGTCTCGATCGCGGCCACGCGCAGGCGGACATCCAGCTCGTCCACGGCATGGTTCCACAACTCCCGAAAGATCAGCTCCTTGACCTAACGCAAAGGTTCGCGGAGCAGGCCGAAGACGTCTTTCGAGACAACTTCTTCGCAGAACCCGATGGGCTTGCCTCTGATGATGTTTGGTACCTAGACGATTTCGCCAGCGAGCCAGCACCCCATCGCGCTCATCAACTCTCCTATGTACCCGCGTTGGCCCAGTCAGTCACAGTTGACGATTTGATTTCGACGTTGGACGCGAATCACGGTGGGTACACCCAGTTCTGTGACGCTCTGTTCCGTCGCCTGACACTTCCAGGGAATCCATGAAGAATCAGGAGAAACTTCTGACCCTACTTTCGCGAATGGGTAGCAACGGACGCGCGGAATCGGAACGACCAGACGTCTTTTGCCGAATGTTCTATGCGCCGAAAGAACACCTTGGCGCGCTTGATCCCGAGGTTTCGCTCATCTTGGGTCCTCGCGGCTCCGGCAAGACCGCCCTCTTCCGCGCTGTCACCGAGTTCGGCCTCTCCGAAGCTCTTCGCGCGCGACATCCGCGTGCCCGCATTCACCAACGTTGCAACTGGCAACCGGTCAAGCTTTATGACAAGCCGTTTCCCGACCAGACACAGCTCCGTACCTTCTTCGAGTCGCAGGTGCTAACAGAAGATGCCAGTAACGCCTACTGGCAGTGCGTTCTCGTTCGCGCTCTTTGGAATCGCCTCGACTCGCGCGGAAAAAGTGAGTGCGCTGCCATCGGCACTGCTGAAGCAACCACTACCAGCTTCTTGGCTTCAGGTCAGCGCTGCAGCGAAGCCGCGGCCACTGCTCTTGATCGCATCGACGATGCCCTCGAATCTGAGGGAAGATTCTCTTTGTCGGCTTTGATGAGCTCGATCTGCTTGTCAGTCGCAACGGGCGCGCTGCATCTTCCTTAGTAGCGTTCTGGGCAGCACGCTGGCGACGCTGGAAGGGGATTCGCGCGAAACTCTTCGTCCGCTCGGACATCTATCGCCGCTTTGTAGTCGAGGGTGGTGCCGATTCTTGCGAAGCTTTCCGCTAACCGTTTCGAGCTCAAGTGGAGCGATGAAAGCCTCCTCTCGATGCTTGTGAAGCGAATCATCAACTCTGATGGCACGCTCTGGCTCCGGACCCTTGGACTCAAGAAGCGTGAGCTCGTGGAAGATGCTGCGCTTGGCATATCCCTTCAGTCCGACTCCGCCGATTCGCTTCACGACGTGGTTCACGCCATCGTCGGTAGGTACATGGGCGCCGGCCCTCGCAAGGGTGCCACGGAAACGTGGATTATCTCCCATATCAAAGATTGCCTCGGAAACGCATCCCCTCGTTCGCTGGTCCGCATGTTCGAGCTCGCCGCCGAAACTCAATTGGCGGACAAGTACGAGTCTGAGAGCGTCATTCTCGCCCCCACCTTTTTGCGCCGCGCGTTGACCACCGTCTCTGCCGACCACGTCCGCTCTTGCCTAGATGAATGGCCTTGGATGCATGGGCTGCAGACTCGCCTTAATAAGTGGACCAATCTTCGTCAGGTTCCTATGGAGCGAAAGCCCTTCGAGATCCAGGTACGCAAGAGCTGGGAAGAGCGCTGGACTGCTGATCCGAAACTCAACGAACCTCCTTGCGATGACCCACTCGACTTTGTTCCGATGCTCATCGAGATTGGCCTACTAAAGGAACGCAAAGATGGTCGTCTCGAGACAACGGATTCTCATTTGGATGGTCTTGGATTCAAGCGTAAGGGCGGAGTTCGGCGGCGGGTATTGATAACGACGGTGAGTCGGTAGATTTCTCCTCTCGCTCCCTCGTCACCTCGCGCCGCACGCAACGCGTTCAACCGTATCTGATGGTCATATGTCCGGTCCCGACCATCCAGGGTTGAATGAACTAGCTGTCCGCCGCTACATTCATTCGAAGTCCTTGATCGAGAAGCGCCGTGTCCGCGCCTTGGCAGAAGTTACGCGACTCCGGGATTCGACGGTCCTCGATGAAGAGTACTGCGTCGTTGGCTCATCAATGTCACTCGGCGCAGTTTGAGTTGGTCTTTCTGGTTGCAATTCATTGATGGTTCGAACAACACTTCGAATTCTTGATTCGGTGGAAGAAGGAACGGCCGTTGGGGCGAGCTATCCCCCTACTGTGCCGTCGCATGATGCAGTTCCGTGAGGATTAATAAAGGGGCTGTGTGGCTCGAAATAGAATGCTGTCGGGGGGGTACGCACTTGGGAAAACCCCTTCGTCGCTGGGCTCGTCATTTCAGCGCCACACGCCGCACAATGATTCCGGAAATGCCGTGAGGAGACCGGGCGGGAACGTCGCATTCGACATGCTACGTCCCCGCAAGGTTCCCGCCGCGTTCCCAGCCTTTACAGGCTTTCTTGGATCGCTGGCGATCCTGATTCGATGATGCGTCGAACCGCATCAGATGGAGGGTACGTGATCCTTGATGACGACGTTCGTCGTAGCCGGACAAGCGAAGCGAACCTCGTAGTCGTCGCACCAACCGTCGGGTTGCTTGGCGTTCAAGCACTCGGCACCATCCAGATTGCAGCGGACGATTTCACCGGTGAGCGTCGAGTCGACGCCATCCATGGCGCGACGGCATTGAACCGCAAAGGGCTGCGCACAGGGGATCCCCGTCATGAGCCCACGGTGCTCACCGTCGCCGTTACCCCACGGATTGTCGCGGTTGATCCAGCTCGTCCAGGCGTATTCGAAGGCATCGAAGAGCTCTCGTTCCAACGCCGTACTGAAGATGAGGGACGTATGGGTGGAGTTCCAAGAGCCGTTGATGGCCACGGTCTTCGTGAGCGGTGAGAGTTTCGAGTGCGCAATGGGCCCGCGATTGGTCTCCAGCGTCGTCATGTTGTCCTGCTCGGCTTTGGGTAGAGCGAGGAAGTCGTCGAAACCAATCCCCGCCGCACTCCAAGTCGGAACGAAGGAAACATTGTCGAAAGTCGGACCATTGGTGTTGCCGAGCGCGTTGGCGAGCTGTCGCCACAGATTCAGGCTTCCTCCGGGCGAATTCTCGACGATGGGCCAATTGCCGGTCAGCGAGGGATACGACTTGTCCTCGTCTGCCCCCCAAGCGAAGAAGTCGGCTTTGACTCGAGCGACCGTTCCTCCCGGACTGGGCTGCGTATACGCCCAAACGTCGAAGTCTGCCGCGGTCGAGCGGTACTCCCAGCTGATGTTCTGCGACCCTGAGGTCCAATTCGTGTACTGCTGTGCGCCCGTCCAACTGCCGTTGGCAAAACCGACCACCATGAGGCCGGACTTGCGGAGTGCCAGCTTGACCTTCGAGTAGTAGGTCTGCCAGCTGTCGCGCGTGCCTTGGAGACCGGAATCGAAGGGCACGAGCATCATCTGCGACGCAGCTACACTCGAAAGCGCGTTGTAGATGGCCTTTGCGCTGTCGCGGTGACCCTGGAATCGGCTGGCGATGTTGTAGATGGCCTGAGGAACGTACGCACCAGAGTGCGGACTATCTACGGTGGAGACGTGATCGATGATGAAGCTCCAGTTCGGATTCGTCTCACCCAAGTCAGCCCAGAATCCCCGCATTGCGGCGGCCGTGGCGACGACGAGGCCACCCATGCTGGCACCGACGAGCTTCATCGGTTTTTCTTTGGTGCTGGCGGCCCAGATCTGCTCGGCGAGATTGCCGACGCGGCGCGCGTTGGTGGCGATGCCGTCCCAGTTGCGCCGAAGATCGACGATGGTGACGCTGTAGCCGCGACGCGTCAGGTTATCGATCATGTAGTCGGGCATTTCCTCGTTGATTTCGTCGAGGTTCATCGTCCCGTCGATGTCGAAACCCTCGACGAAGATGAGCGGCGCGCGGGCGGCACCGGTGTCCGGCGAGAAGGTGCGAGCTCGGATGTAGTCGTCTTGGTACTCCGAGATCGAGAGTCGAGTCTTACGTGCGCTATCCGTGCAGCACGCGAACTCCACGGCGTTTAGCGCGGTGTCGTCTCCGCTGCCCTGGTTGCCCTCGAAGCGCACCTTGATGCCGCAGACGCTCGTTCCCGCGTCGCACGTCACGTTGTTGTTCCAGCTACCGTAACTCATGCCGCCCGGGGCTTGGACGTCCGTGCCGTCGGAGCATCGCACTCGGACGTTGTTCGCTCCGGTATCGTCTCCCGATCCTCGACTGGTTTCGAAGCGAATGGCGCCTCCAACGATGACACTACCCTTCGGGCAAAAGCTGAAATCGTACCAGCCGCCGTATAGACCATCATGGGATGAGGCGGTGTAGAGCTCTCCCGCGTCGTCCATACATCGCAGCTCGACCGCGTTCAGGGCTGTATCGTCGTTGTCTCCTTGCCCCTGCTCGACACGCATTCGATAACCGACGGCGCGACTTCCCGCGGGACAGTACCGCGTCGTTTGCCAAGAGCCCCAAAGGCCTTGGTTGAGCGCGACGGACTTCACGTAGTCCGAACGAGAGGTGTCACCGGACAGCTGCGCCTCGGCGACGGCGGTTTCCGTGTCCTCCGCGGTCTCCTCCGCGAGGGAATCATCCTCGACTTTCGACGCTTCGCCCACCATTGAGGATTCGAGGCAACCGGAGAATGCGGCTGCTGAGCCAAGCGTCAGGATGGACACCATCAAAGCCGAACCACGAGTGTACTTTCGAGCCATATCGTTTCGCTTCTCCTAGTGACGGGTGGACTTCCGACGGCTTCGCGCACCGGAAGTGTCCTCAACCCGAATCGCGTAGACGGAGCGCGAACTGGCTCACGGAATCGCAAATCGGCGACGCTCGACCAGTTGGAATGGACGGGCGTCCCAGTCATCACAGACTACTGTTGCCTGGAGGCGTTCGAATCGGTGGGAGTGTCACCCCGCGCCCGGCAAGATTGACTACGCCCAGCGGGCGTGTTCTCGCAGTGCTCGGCACCGTCTCCCTCCGTGGACTCGTGCGGCAAGTCGCGCTCGCGCACTCCGGATCGAACGAGGGTTTGCTCCTGACGCACAAAGCAAGAAAGCCATCCGGTGAGGATGGCTTTCTTGCTTCAGCGCGCCCGGCATGATTCGAACATGCGACATTCGGTTCCGTAGACCGACGCTCTATCCAGCTGAGCCACGGGCGCTTGGGGGAGCAACGGGTAGCACGCCTTACGCGAACGCCAAATGAAAATGCGCATCGCGCCTTAGATTGCTCGACCGATTGGCGGTGGTCTCACGCATTTGGGGCGGATTTTTGCCACTCTTCGTGCCGATCCGGGCCGCGACGCCGGCTGACGTTTTCCAGGTTGCTCCCGGAACGCGCGAAGACCCATCGTACTTGTCTCTTCGAAGCATTGCGTCGGCCGCCGAACTCGTCTTGCCAATGCCGTGCACGCAAGCTGTCCGCTCGCTCGTTCCTGCGCCCTGCCGCGATCGCGTGCAATTCGGTCCTCGCCGTCGACCCTCTCGCAGGCTGTTGCCCGTGCGGTCTCTCGTTCGCCCTTGGTTCGACCGTCGTTCAATGCTGGCGTCACGATCTGGCGTCCGTGATCGACGTGACGCGAGATGCTGCAGCCATCACCTCGAGGACTTCACCGAACCGGCCGCGTTCGTGTTGCGGACGGTGTGACATCGGAGACATGGGGTGTTGCCATGTGGCTCACGGTTCGACTGGGGGTCGGATGGAAGCGCCTCTGTCATTTCCCGATGAATTCGGCATTTTCACGAGCTCGCCGGGCCGCTCACGATCGGCTTCGAGGCCGCCTCGTGGGATGGATTCGCGGATTTTCGGGATCTCCGGGGTTGGCACGGACCTCGCAAGAGTCGGAGTCGTAACAACGCTTGAAGAGCTTCACTTAGTCCCGAGCCGCTTCGCTTAATCGCTTACTCCTTACTTCCTTCGATTCTTCGCTCGGCTCGCTCACTTTCTTAGCGTTGGCTTAGCTTCCCTTGGTATTCGCTTAGCTTGGGTCTCGGCTTCGTGTATTCGATTGGGTTTGCTTGCTGAACTAGGTTCTGTTTCTCCTTGGACGACCCGATGGGAACCCTCCCCTCGGGTCGTTGTGCATTTGGAGCCCAGCTAACCTAGTCATTTCACCGGCGCTGCGGAGGTCCGAAGACGCTTTGCGAGCGGGCCTGGGTGTGACAATCCTGACAGACCTCCCGCGCCACTGGGATGGGACGACCGTCGTGAGTGGCGGCTCCGTACTGCCAGCCGTTATCCGTGAGCCGCATGTAATAGAGCGGAAGTGCTTCGGTCGGCTCGCGTGTCGGCTCGGCCTGCTCCGGGTTGGTCAGATGGCGAGCAACGAGCCACGTCCCGACTGGGAGCGTCGAGTCTCGCGACCAGGTTCGGTAGGTCTGGGCCGCGCTTGGCGTGATGAGGACTTCGATCCGATGGGTCGGCGGCTGATGTCCTTGGCTGATTTGGGGTTGGTCCGTCGTGGTGACGAGTTCGGCGAGCCACGACGGCTCGAAAACCCGCGGTTGCACCGCTTCACGTTCCTTCGGCGCGGTGGCAGCGCCGTTCTCCGCGTCTGCGGGATAGGTCTCCGTCGTCCCGGGCCACGACGCTTGGCGATCGTGGTTCGCGCCGCAACCCGGGATTGCGGAGCCCAATGCCGCGGTCAGGGTCGTCACGGACAGGACCGTCTGCCACGACGCACCGACCCAATTGAACGCCTTTCGAATCGACATGTGCGAGGTAAATTGCGCCTACTCGGACTCCGCCGGGCACGCAAGGCACGACGTCCTTCCGGCGTCCCGAACCTGGCGCACGCTTGCGGACGAGCGATGCCGGCGAGCGACACCGAGCGCCCAAAGCGCCGACGGATCGCTCGAGTTCGAGGTGAATCGCGCGAACCGGTGTTACCCTGAGGTTCGGTATGTCGCAGGTGTTTTGGCGAGTGGCCACCATTTCGATGCTCGGTTGCGCCTGCACGCACGAAGGACCCAAGTCGGAGTTGCCGCGATCGGGCGCGAGTAGCGGCGGAGCCGCGACCTCCTCCGTTTCGGGTGCGCCGATGTCCGGCGATATCGTGCGCCAAGGCGCTGCCACTGGCGCGGGACAGGAGCGATTCATCGGTCACGCTGCGCCGTCCCTCGACGGACTCCTTCCCAATGCGCAATCGGAGCTGCCCGCCTGGGCCGCGCTGCGCGGGCGCGTCGTTTTGCTCGAGTTCTGGTCGCCGTGGTGCGGGATCTGTCAACTCGTGCATCAGCGCATGAACGAGTGGTCCTCGCGTTGGCCGAATTCGTCGGTTCAATTGCTCGGCGTGGCAGCGTTTCCGAGCGAGGACGTCCGGCGTGCCGCGTCGCGGTTGGGTCTTGCGTATCCCGCGCTTTCGGATCCCGACGAGATCGCCTTTCGCGCCTATGACGTTCACGCCGTTCCGAGCCTGTTTCTCATCGATCGAAACGGCGCCGTGGCGGACGTGATGACGGGATACTCTTCGGCGCGGTTGACACGCATCGAGGGGAGCATCGCCGCCCTCGTAGGGACGCCCTAGAGGTCATTATTGGCCGTTTCCGGCTTTCGAGCACGACCTTTACGCTGGTGTGGTACCGTGCGCCGACCATGTCGATCGAGGCGTTTCGACGAGCACGTGCCCTCCTCCCATTGCTCATGAGCGTCGGGCTCGGTGTGTCCCCGGCACGAGCAGAGGTCGAGTTGGGGCGACTCCTCGCGCCTCGGCTCATCGTCGGCGGTTCGAACCAGCGCGTGGCGCCTTCGAGTCTGAAAGGGTTCTCACGGCGTGCCGACGGCAAGCTGCGTCTTCTCGTCGCGGGGCCCGAGTCGGCTTCCTTCGATCGCACCTTCGTCCCCTTGAGGTCCGGCTTGTACGCCTGGACGGCAACACCGGAGCGCGTCGTCGACTTCGTCGAAGCCAATCCCGATCATCGCGTGTTTTGGTCGGCACCAAAGCGGGTCATGCTCGATCGCGCGACGGTACGGGTTCGCGCCGACGTCGTACACGGCAGCTACGGCTTGTCGGGCCACGGCGTCGTCGTCGGGATCGTCGACACGGGCGTGGACGTTCGGCATCCCGATCTGTGCAATCCCGACGGGACGTCGCGGATCGCGTGGCTGCTCGATCTCTCGAAGTCCCCGACGGGCAAACATACGGACATCGAGGAACAGTTCGGGTGCAACGACAAAGATGCTCCCTGCGCCGTCTATTCCGGCGCAGATCTCGACGAGCTCATCGCCAACGACGTCTCCGGTGACGAACCGCGGGACTCGTACGGCCACGGCACGCACGTCGCGTCCCTGGCCGCTGGTAACGGCGCCTCGTCGGCATCGAACCGGTTCGCTGGAGTTGCACCGGAGGCCACGCTCGTCGTGGTGCGCGCCACGCGCGACAGCGAGGGGCTCATGGTCGATCCGGACATTCTCCTGGCGACGCAGTTCATCTTCACCATGGCCGAACGCATGGGAATGCCGGCGGTCGTCAACCTGAGCCTCGGTGGGGATTTCGGTGCTCACGATGGCACGTCCATGCTCGAGCGGGAGCTCGGCAATCTCGTCGATGACGCGAAGGGACGCAGCATCGTCGTCGCGGCTGGAAACAGCGGTTCGCTCTACTCGAACTCTGGCACCGATTATCCCGCGCCTCTCGGCATCCATAGCACCGTGCAGGTGCTTGCCGGAGTAACGACGCGCCTACCGATTCTCATTGGGCGCAGTGCCGTTCCGGATGCGACGAGCCAGATCTATCTCTGGGTGGCCACGCGGTCTACGGACGACATCTCCGTCGGTCTCGATACGCGCGACGCCGCTTGGATTGCGCCCGTGAGCGTCGGTGATTCGGCGGAGTCCGAACGAGACGGTATCTCTGCCGTCATCCAAAACGGCGTGACCGAGAGCGATCGTCCCGAAACCGTCGATCACTCGGGAGCCTACGTCGTCATCGAGGGTTCGTTCGCCAACGATACGGTTCTCTCCCTGAGCTTGCGCGGACGAGGCACCGCTTCCGTTTGGGTGCAACCTGCGGGCGGGATCGATCCGATGGCAAACGGCTTCGGTGTGTTGCTTCCTGGTGCGCAGCGGGAAGGCACGATCACGGTTCCTGCGACCGCGAAGTCCCTCATCGCCGTGGGAGCGACCCTCGATCGACCGGGTTGGACCGACGTCGACGGCGTATCGCAAGCCGTCGTATCCGGGGTGGCGCGGTATCTCGTGGAGGGCGAGGTGGTGCCCTTCAGTGCAGCAGGACCAAGCGCGACGGACGACATCAAGCCCGATCTCGTCGCGCCGGGTGCTTACGTCATTGGAGCCATGTCGAAGCTTGCCGATCCGCGCACCCTTGCAGGGGAGTCGGGGATGTTCGCGGGCGACGACAGCTGTAGTAAGTCGAGTCAGTCTTGTTTGGTCGTCGATGATTACCACGCCGTCGCGATGGGAACGTCCATGGCGTCTCCCGTCGTTGCCGGCGCCGTGGCGCTACTGCTCGAGCAAGATCCGACCCTGACGCAAGCGGGGATCTTGCGTGCTCTTCAATCGGGTACGCGCAACGTCTTCGATCTCTACGCGACATCTAGCCAAGTGGGTGCTGGGGCGCTCGACATCGAAGGCGCCCTGCTCGCTCTGAGCGATCGCGCGCTCGGAACCATGGTGTCCAGCACGCGCAGCTTTCTGACCCTTGGGGGGGCGTTCGTTCGTCCGGATCCGAAGTGGCCCGTTTACGGGATGGTTCACCTTCGTGATGACGAAGATCGCGCCGTCGACGTCGATTCCGATCGTCTCGAGGTGCGGGTTCACAATGGAACCGTCAAGCACCCATCGACTCGGCAAGGTCCGGGGTTCTATCGGTTCGAGCTCGCGGGCGCGACGGGGACGGGCGGTCAGGAGCTTACCGTCGACGTCCTCGTCGATGGAAAAGTCGTGTGCCGTACCTCGCGCTCGATTGCCGTGGATGCGCCGAACGTAACGAAGCGCGCCGTCGCTGGGAGCGGTTGTGCCGTTCGCGCCCCGTCCGAGCAACGCGGGGGCGTAGCGATTGCGCTACTCGGTTTCGGTGCTGCCGCGGTCCTGCTTCGCCGCAAGGTTCGAGACCTGGTCGGACGAGAACGAAGGCAGCGAAAGTAGCGCGAATCGACGGCGATCCACGTCACTTGAACGAACGCGCGTCTGCGCGCAAGCGAGCGAGTGATCCGAATTGGCGCGGGACGGTATCACTCGCGTCTGCGCGCTTCAGAGCCAATCCCGCGAGATGTTCTCCATTCGGAGAACCCCGTTTGCTCGCTTCTCACGTCCAATGGTCGTCGTCGGACCGTGCCCGGGGATGACGACGCAGTTGTCCGGCAGGCGATAGAGGACGTTGAGCACCGAGTTGGTGAGCTGCTCGAAGCTGCCGCCAGGGAGATCGGTTCGCCCCACGGAGCCCGCGAACAGCGTGTCTCCCGCGAACACCCACGGACCCTCGGGGACGTAAAATGCAACGGAGCCTTCCGTGTGTCCCGGCACGGCAAGGGTTTGGAGTGAAAGTCCGGAGTTGACGGAGAACGTGTCTCCTTCGGCAAGCTCGTCGATGGGCTGAGTACGAGCCGTGAACCGTACGCCGAACATCGCAGCGTGTTGCGGGATCCGCTGGTATGCGCCGTGGTCGAGCGGATGCAACCGCAGCTTGAGTCCGAGCTTCGTCATGGCGCGTTCGGCGTCGGCGGTGTGATCGAAGTGGCCGTGCGTCGCGAGGAGGTGCTTGACGCTCAGGCCGTGCCGTTCGACGAAGTTGAGTGCATTTCGGGCATCGTCGGTGGGGTCGATGAGCACGGCTTCGCGGCTCTCGTCATCCCAGGCGACGACGGCGTTGCACTCGAGGCTGCCTGACGGAAGTACTTGGTATCGAATGGCCATGTTGCTGCAATCCTCGGACAAATCAGGTCAAGCCGCCGCGGTAGATCCGTTCGACCACTCGGGAGAGCAAACCGCGGGGCGCCAAGCGTTGCGCCACCGAGCCCACCCAATTGCTCATTCCGGGGATGGCGAGATCGCGCCGCGAAAGGAACGCATTGACGGCGTACTTCGCGCACAGTTCGGCATTCATGATGCCGAAGTCCGTCGGGCTGAAGTGCCGCGACAGTCCGGACTTTTCGAGCATCTCAGTGGCGATGCCACCCGGGCAAAACACGGTGACGGAAATCCCGGTACCACGAAGCTCCTCTCGAAGGCTAAGACCATAGTTGGTCACGAAGGACTTCGTTCCGGCATAAACGGCTTGGTAGGGGAGCGGCGAGAAGCCGGTCATGCTCGATACGAGCATGAGACGCCCTGGGATGCGCTGTTCCTGGAAATAGCGAACGAACTTTGCGGATAGCAGGGTGAGGCCGAGGCAGTTCGTCGAGATAATGCTCTGAATCGAGTCTTCCGGCTGCGCTTCCACCTTGCCGTAGTAGGTGACCCCCGCATTCAGGATGACTCCGTGGATTCGGCGATCGCGCGTTGCCTCGACGAAGCAACGCTCGACGTGCTCCGGCGTGGAGAGATCCGCGGTGAGCGGGAACACTTCTGCCGAATGGACACCGGCCAGCTCTTTACCCAACGTCTCGAGGGGCTCTCGCCGACGCGCGACGGCAACGACGCTCCCTCCGTGGTCTTTGGCAATGATTCGAGTGATTCCACGGCCGAGCCCCGCGGAGGCGCCAGTGACGAGCGTGACGGTGTGGTCCAGTTGCATGGCAACGGGTTTAGCCCGCAAATTTCCCGAATACAACACGTGTCCGAGCACCGGCTAAAGGTGACGGGTTTTCCGCGATGTTTTCCCGCGTCAGCGGCGACGATCCCGGTTGGCCTGGGGCTTTTTTGCGGCAGGATTGGTGAAGCTGAGGCGCTCGTATTCGCGCAGAACGACACCTTGACGCAAGCCACCGGTGGAGACACCGATGGCGGGAATGTCGCATGCGTTCACGAGGGACGCGAGCAGCATGGCCGCTTTGGGAAAGAGTGCAGTGCGACTCTCGGGGACGCCCAGACTGGCGAGGCTCGCCGCGTCGAGGTGCTGAATGCGGTCAGCGAGATCCGAGACGTCCGCAGCGGCAATGCGTCCACTCGTCATGCGACCGAGCGCAATCGCGACACGCCCGAAGGCGCGCGACGTACCGCCACTGAATACCCAGCGCTCGGGGCCAAGCTGCGCAAGCTGACGAGCAATGGGCCCGATGCAATGATCGACGTGTTCGACGAGTTGCGACGTTTCGAGGGACTGAATTCGCAAAAATCCGAGCGGAAGACTCGCGCCGTATAGGCAGAAGCGCCGCTGTCCGACGCCGATCTCGACAGACCCGCCGCCGATGTCGATGACGCCGAGCCGCTCGCGGATCTCGAGCAGGCGCGAGCGCACGCCGCGATAGGTGAGCTTCGCTTCGTCCTCACCACTCAAGAGCTCGACCGAGATTCCGTAACGGCGTTGTACGGCGGAAAGGAAATTCGATCCCCGTTCGGTATCTTGTAGACCCGTCTTACCGATCCCGATGATTGGCATCTCTGGATCGCGAACGCGCGCCCAACGCAGCAACTGACCCACCGCGTCGAACGCACGCTGTTCCGCGAGCTCTGACGCGATGTCGTCTTTCCGAAATGAAGCTTCGAGACAGAGCGTCGCGCGCCGCTGTCCGCGTTCGACGACTTCGTTCGGCCCAGCCGCTTCCGCGGCCAAGAGCTGAAACGAATTCGACCCGAGATCGAGTACGCCGAGCTTCATCTAATTGCCTATATTGCCACTAGTTTTCACTTCGATCGATGCCAACTTTGGGCCAGTGTCGTGACGACACCGCGAAAGGTCCAAGATAAACGTTTTTCGCGCACATCTTGGAGACCCTTTCGTGCGGCTCTGCGCACGCCCCCACGTGCACGCCGCAATGCCGACTTGCGCACACCAGGATGTCAGACTCATGGTCACGGTGTCCCACTTCACCCATTGGTACGAAGCTGTGTGCAACCGAGGTCGGTGGTTGTCGAGGTGTCTCCTTTTGACCCAGGTATCCACGCGGATGCTCGGAGCCCGAAGGGAACTCCGCCGGCGCTCGATGGATCGGCAGTGCTTGGGGGCATGAGCCACTGTGGTAAGCTCCGAGATCTTTCCTCTCGAACGAATGTGAGGTCGGCATGACGCGAGAAAAAGGGACGGGGTCGAAGGGGCGGACATGGATTCTCGGGGCCTGGAGTTTGCTGTTCGTCGGGTGCTCGCAATCCGCGGACCATGGCGTCAGTCGCATTCCAGATGACGGGGAGAACGCCCAAGGTGGCTCACGTAATCCCACGTGTTCCGTGGGATCTTCGTCCGGGGAGGTTCGGCCTCCGCGCTTCTGGAAGCACCTGGAAGGGCAAACCAGCTGGTTTGCATCACCCCTGGTGATCGATTTGGATGGTGATGGTCGTCGTGAGCTGATCGCGGCCTATTACGACGTGTACGTTTTTGGCTCAAAGGGCGAGCTGCTCGACCAGATCGTCTCGTCGGGCGACCGGGTCTACGCGCCGCACGCAGTGGTCGATCTCGACGGAGACGGCATCCAGGAAATCGTGTTTGGAGCGGGCAATCACGTCTGGGCGTATGAGTGGCGGGACGGCAAGGCGATGGCGAAACCCGGCTGGCCGGCACTCGCGGACAGCCTTCCCAATGACGGGAAATCCCCGGAGGTACGCGGGCTTGCCGTCGGCGATCTGGACGGAGATTCGACATACGAGGTCGTGGTCACGACGACGGAGACCGCAGAAACTGCAGCGGGTGGGGCGCAAGTATTCGTCTTCGACAGCAGGGGGGAGCTCTTTCAGCCGCCGGACTTCGGCTCTGACGCGTGGCCTCGGTACAACGCGAGCAACGGACCCGGCAATGACGCAGACCGAAATGGCTCGGGTCACTCTGGGTACGGCTGCTACGGGCTGAACGTCGGGCTAGGCAACGTCGACGACGACACGGACACTGAGATTGTCGTCACTTACGACAACCATCACTTGCAGGTGTTCGATCCCGACGGGGTGGCGCTCGATGCCTCCTCGTATTTCACGCAACGTGGAGAGTTCGAGGGTGAGCGGCTTACCTACGGACAGTTCATCCGCTGGGCGGATCCGGTAGTGGAGGAGCGCCACTATCACCAGCACGTCGGCGATTGGCCGGACATCAACGAGACCGAATGGTTGCAGTGGACTCAGTCTCCACCAAGCGTTGCCGACCTCGATCGCGACGGGAAGGCCGAGATCATCGGCGTTCCCAACGTGGAGATGCACGAACCTTACGAGACCCAAGCCTGGGCCGTGATGGTGTTGGAAGGGAGCTACGGTTCTGCCGATCGTGCGGCGCGCCGCAAGCCAGGCTGGGAGGAACTTCCACGAGGGATGGGTGTGCTCAACATAGACGGTTGGTACCCTCCGACGGGCATTCCAGCTCCCGCCGTCGTCGATTTGCAGGGCGACGATGCTCTCGAGATTGTAGTTTCGCTGAACGACTATCGAATGCATGCCTTCGGCGCCGACAAGACCGCGCTCTGGCACTACGACTACAGCGATGGCCAGGCGATCTCGTTCGCTTCGGAACCCGTGGTTGCGGATCTCAACCAAGACGGCTCTCCCGAAGTGTTGTTCACGACCTTTGGCGATCCGGACGAGACCACGAGCGGCAGACTGGTCATCTTGGGCGCCGACGGCTCGGAGCTTTCCGTCACCCCCCTGGTTGAGCCTGGTCACAACGGCAACGGCAATGGCGCGCCAGCTTCTCCCACGGTCGCCGATCTCGACGGCGACGGCGTACTCGAGGTGTTCGTCCAAACCTTCGACCACGGCATGGACGTCTTCAAAATCGATGGGTCGGCGGAGAACTGCATCCTCTGGGGCGCTGCCCGAGGAGGAGCGCTTCGGCAAGGACGGCCCGATCCGTGAGGGGAGGAAACAGGGACAGGGACAGGGACTGGGACTGGGACTGGGAGCAGCCGTCAGCCGTCAGCCGTCAGCTGTCAGCGGTCAGCCGTCAGCGGTCAGCCGTCAGCGGTCAGCGGTCAGCCGTCAGCGGTCAGCCGTCAGCCGTCAGCGGTCACTCGTCAGCGGTCAGCCGTCAGCCGTCAGCCGTCAGCCGTCAGCGGTCAGCCGTCAGCTGTCACTCGTCAGCGGTCAGCCGTCAGCCGTCAGCCGTCAGCCGTCAGCCGTCAGCCGTAGCCGTCAGCTGTCACTCGTCAGCCGTCAGCCGTCAGCGGTCAGCCGTCAGCCGTCAGCCGTCAGCGGTCAGCCGTCAGCGGTCAGCCGTCAGCCGTCAGCCGTCAGCCGTCAGCCGTCAGCCGTCAGCCGTCAGCCGTCAGCCGTCAGCCGTCAGCCGTCAGCTGTCACTCGTCAGCTGTCACTCGTCAGCTGTCACTCGTCAGCCGTCAGCCGTCAGCCGTCAGCCGTCAGCCGTCAGCCGTCAGCCGTCAGCGAGCACCGTTCTGACACCTGAAACCCGAAACCTGAAACCTGAAACCTGACACCTGACACCTGACACCTGACACCTGAAACCTGACACCTGACACCTGACACCTAAAGCCGTCTACTCCACGATTTTGGTACGGCGTAACGTACACGGTGCAGCCGTGGGGCTCGAAGGGGGCGCGATCGGGATCGAGGAGATGCGTCGTGTCGAGGCCGCCCAGATTGGTGCCGAGCACGAGCAGCGCGGTCGTTGCTCCAAACTCCTCGAGCTGTTTTTCCGCCGCGGTGGCGCGCGGCTCGAATGCGAGGTCCATCCGACCGAGCACCTGGGTTTGCGCGTCGAGCTTCACGACCGTCCACGTGAAGGGGCTCGGGCTTTCCCAGTCGGCGCGCAGTGCATAGTGGATACTCGTATTGTGATGATCCAGTTCGACGCGGACCGCGATGAATCCCAGCGGTTGGATCGGATAGAGCGACGCCACCTTTCTCGGTAACGTGTTGAGGGGAAGCTCCCAATCCGGCACGAGCGGTGCCAGCGCCGTCAGCCAATGTAGGGGCGAAAGTGCGCCGTCGCCATGTCCCATACGGGACCGAGCGAGCGCGAACGCGTTCAACTGCCGCGCGAGCTCGAGCTGACTGTCGCCCAGGGAGTCTCGAAGTACGTCGAGCCAGTCGGGTTCGTTCTGAAATCGCGCGGTCTCGGCCGTGCGCGGCTGCGCCGACATCGCGAGCAGCCCCGTGGGCAACCCGAGGGGTTGCGGCGAGCCCAAACTGAAGTCGAGGTACGAGTAGAGCAACGCCAACGCCGACGCGTCGTACGTTGGATTGCCCGACGAGATCCCGAGCGACGGCTGCGCGTTCGCTCGGACGAGCAGCGCGCGATCGGGGTCGGCTGGATACTCCGAGGGCGTCGCGAGTTCCCACGCGAGGGCCTGGGCATAGGCGCGTCGCGTCGTGGGGCCTTCCGCTGCGTCGAGCCGCGCGGCAATGGCTTCCCCGACGCAATGCCATGCGGCCCGGCGCAGCGCGTCGCGGTTTGCGATCGCGGTTTCGTCGTCGCCACTCTCGTTCGAGTCACGATGGTTCGCCGAGTGAGCGCGCGTGCGCTCGGGTGCCGTGGTCACGCCGAACCGACAAACCATTCCGGCACGTTCAAAGGCTGCGCCGAGATCGGTGACCAACTCAGTGGCAAGTTCGACGTCGGCATCGGCAGCCGATCCATGGGCGCTTGCATTGCGTTCGGTGTCCCGTGGGACCAGCCGAAATACCAATGGGTGCTCGGTCGTGAGCGGTGCAGGTAGTGAAGCGCCGTACACCGCTCTTCGATAAGCGTGCTCGAGGAAGGACAGGGCGTCTGCCGCCCAGTGCTCCGTGCGGTGCTCGTACTCCACGCAAAGGGGAAGGCGGAAACTGCAGGCACGCTCGGGCGACGGGGGATCGGTAGCCAGCTGCAGGCGACGTTCGGGACCCGTGGGAAGCCGCGGATCCAACTCGATTTTCGCTCGAACTCGCCGGGCCAAGGGACCGAGCAGGAGGTTCTGCGCGTGACCCACGGGGAGGCTCACCGTGCAGCTCAAGGCCAAGAAAAGGGCCCAGATAGGCCACCGGGACCGGCCCTTGGTCACAACGATCGGCTCGGATTTGACAGGATCAGCCACCGCCGCCCTATACTGGCACAGCTCAACACTGTCGCTCCAGATCCCGAGGAACAAGAACGAGTATGTCGACCTTCGACCCAGCACAGTCGCTTCGAATCGATTTGGCGCGCGGGCAAGTGACCCTTGCCGGATCGGGCGACAGACTGCTCGTGCCCGTTGAATCCCTCATCGATCTCCTGGCGTCATCCGAACATGACGCCATCATCGCTTTTGGCGCCGGGATCGGAACGGACATCGGTCGTCGCATCGCCGATCGCCTCGGAACCGCGATCACGCAAGCTTCCGTCGAGCTTTATCTCGAACATCTCGGCGGTGAGTTGGCACTCCTCGGCCTCGGTTCGCTTTCTCTCGAACGCTGGGGCCACGCGGTGGTGCTCGTGCTCGACGGTCTCAAGGACAGCGCCGCGCTCGAAGCCGTCACGGTTGCGCTGATCGAAGCGGCCATTCAACGGTCCCTTTCTCGGGACGTCGCGGTCGTGTCCTTCGGTCGTCAGGGCGCAGCCTTCAAGATGGCGCTCCTCGGTCATCACGTAAAAGACGAGGTCGAAGGTGCCCTGTCTTCTGGAAAGAGTTACGGCGACGTCTTGTCGCGGTTGCATCAAGCCATGGTTGCCACGAGCCCTATCCGAGGTGAGTCGTGAATCTTGAACGTATCGAACGTCTGAAGGGGCTCCTCTCGCGCGTCGAGCGCAATGCGAAACTGCCGAGAGCAGTCACTCGCGCTCCCCATGCAACGGAGTCTGACGTCCACGCGAAGGCTGCGCCCTCGGCGACCGCGGCAGTGCCTGCGATCGCGTCGCCAGTGGCTGCTTCGGTGTCGAGTGCGAGCGCCAAACGTGCGGATTCCGTCGTTCCGCTCATCACACCGCTGGCCAAGGCGCCAACTCCCGTCGCGAAACCCGTGGAACCCGCTGCTACTAGTCGTGGTTTCGAGCCGCAAGCAGAACTCGAGGACGTCGCTCTCGATGATCTCGCCGTAGAGCTACCTTCGCACGAAGCGGCTGTCGAAGTGTCGTCACCCTTGGGTACGGCTGCGAAGGCGGCTGCAGCCGATCGCGCGAACGCCGAAGCCGCGAAACAGGAGCTGAAGTCTGCGCCCGTCGCGGTCCCGCCCATCGAAGATCTCGCCGCTGAGGACATCGAGCTCGAGGACGTCAGCTTCGACGATATCGCCGAAGTGGCTCCACCCGTGTCGGCTCCGAGTCACACGGACGTCCAAGCGAGCGCCACGCCGTTCACCGCGCAGCCGTCTCTCGACGATCTCACTTTCTCCGAGCCACCGCCGCCTGCGAGCGTCGCGCCTTCCGAGCCGCCGCCAGTGTCGGCGCGCAAGAGCGTGGACGAGGCGCCGGATTCCATCGACGCGGCGCTCATTGCAGCCACCGCGGCGCAGAACGAAGCGGAATCGGAGCTCGAAGAGGCCGAGGCCCCGTTGCTCACGCCGCCTCCGGAATCCGGGAGGCAACCCGCGCGTCCGTCCTCGGCGCAACACCCCGAGACTGCCTCTCATCGTCCAGCGGCGCCGACCGTCGAACAGTTGGGAGAGGTCGTCGAACTGGAAGAAGTGCGCGGTCCCGTCTTGGAGCTGCAGGAGTCGCCCTCGAAGGTTCGCCAAGAGGGTGCCGAAGATCTCGAGTTCATACCGCCAGCTTCCGTTCAAGCTCCCGCCGAGGTGCCCCCGAGGGAAGCCTTGTCCACACTCGTCGGTGCGACCCTCGACGAGGACGTGCCGCCTTCGTCTCGTCGCCCGATTGCATCGGCGCGACCTCAGGCGGCAGAGCCCGAAGACGTTTTTGCGGACGAAGCACCCACCACGACGGCTGCTTTGGCTCCCGAGGTGACGGCGCGACGTCCCGTGCAACCGAGTCGCCCCGTCGTCGATGTCGTTGCATCGGCGCAAGGGTTCCGTCCTCGAAGCTTCCTCGAGCTCCTCGACGCTTCGCTGAATCTCGGAAAGAAGTCCTGAGTTCGCGCGCGTCGCGAGGCGCGCCGACTCGTTGACACTGACGGCATGACGCGTGCGCGAGGCGCGCGCGGTTACGCGCCGTTCGGCGTTCCTCGCCGTTTTGCGCGCGCGGTTACGCGCCCGGACGGATGAGTTCCCGAAGCGCTGGTTCTTGCGCGTCTTCGGCTTTCACCCACGTGACGGGTTCGTCGCGTAGCCACGTGCGTTGCCGTCGCGCGAACACTCGCGTCTTTTGCGCAATTGCCTCGAGGAGCGCGTCGCGATCGATGGGCTGACCGCTCTCGAGGTGAGCATCGACGGCCGTTTTGACCTCGCGATACCCGACGGATCCCATCGCTCGAGCATCGCCGTAACCACGCTTGCACAAACCCAAGACCTCTTCGATGAACCCGGCCGCGAGCATGGCCTTGGCGCGCGTGTGGATGCGCTCGTCCATCTCTGCGCGTTCGCGTGCAACGCCAAGGAGTCGGTACGGACGTTTCGGTTCCCGAAATCCGTGTTCGGCTTGCCACTGGCTCATCGGGGTTCCCGTGAGTTCGAAGACCTCGAGGGCACGACTGACGCGCACGAAGTCGTTCGGTGAGAGTTTCGTCGCGCAAACGGGATCGACTCGCATCAGGCGCGCGTGCAAGGCAGCGCGACCTTCCGCTTCGACGAAGGCTTTGTGCGCGGCGCGGAGCTCGGCGTCGGCCTTGGGCGCTTTTGCCAATCCGAACAAAAGTGCACGAACCCACAGGAACGAACCGCCGCACACGACCGGGCGCTTGCCTCGGGAGACGACGTCGACCACGGCGGATTCCGCGAGCGCGGCCCAGCGCGCCGCGTCGAGCTCGTCCATCGGATCGAGTTCGGAGACGAGATGATGGGGCACGCTCGCGAGTTCTTCCGGCGTCGGTTTTCCCGAACCGATGTCGAAGTAACGATACACCTGCACGCTATCGGCGTTGATGACTTCGCCATCGAGCGCGCGAGCCAAGCGGATTGCAAGCTCGGTTTTCCCCGACGCCGTGGGCCCTACGACGACGAGCAATTCGGGCGCGGTGGTTGTCGTCTCCTCGGGGGACATGGGTAAGCTTCGGCGTCTTTCGTTCCGGGTTCGGTCACGCGTCTGCGAATCAGCGTCGACCCACTTGTCGTTCGAGATCCGTGAACTTCATCACGGCAACCACCGGGCGCCCGTGAGTGCAGTGGTGCGTCACGTCCACCTCGTCGAGGCTCGTGAGCAACGCTTGGGCTTGCACCGCCGTCAGCAGCTCGCCCGCGCGTAGCGAGCCATGACAGGCCATGAGCGCGATCGCTTGTTCGACGGCGCTCGAGAAGCCGCGCCCACCGCTCTTCGTCATTTCGCCCAACAGATCGCGCAAGAGACGTTCCGGGCTAGCGTGTTGGAGGAGTCGCGGCACCGAGTGAACGCTGACTCGCTCCGGACCGCGCACGCGTACGTCCAAGCCCAGGGCGCGGAACACCTCTTGTTGTGCCTCGACGAGATCGGTCTCCTTGGGCAAAAGAATCGACCATGACGGGGAAGAGGAGGGATTGGGCCGTCATCGCTCGCGCTTGATACTGCGTGAGGAGCTTCGCGAATGCGACGCGCTCCGCGGCCGCGTGTTGATCGATGACGTACAAGCCGTCTTGTCCCTCGCACACCAAGAACGTGAGGCGAACCTGCGCGAGGAAGCGAAGCTTACCCCAGCTCTTCGGGGTACCGCGCTGGGCTCCTTGAGTCAGGTCGACGGACTTGTCTTGGCTCAGTTGCCCCATGACCGTGCCGAGCAGCGCCTCTACGGCTTGCGTCTGCAAGGTGACCGGCACGGGCTCGTCGTCATCGTCGACAACGGGGTTCTCGATCGATGGTCTCGCTTCCGGGCGCGAGAGATCGACTCGAGATTCGCGGTTTGGCTCCTCCGGGCTCGTCGGACCCATGGCGTCGGCCGCGGGCAGCCACGACTCTGCCCCGAGAGCAGCGGTGGGGCGAAGATTGGGAGATCGCGCCAGTGTTCGATGCGCCGATGACATGTGCCGTGAAATCCAGGGCGGCCGAAGGCGAATAGGCGGCGGCAGAAGAGTGCGCTGTCGAGGGCGCGCGCGCGGCCGAGGGGGGTTGAACGACGCGTGCTCCTTGCGTCATTGCGAGCGGGCTCTGGGCACCCGGATTCGTTGCCTCGCGAAGGGCGAGCTCCCGACTTCGCGACTTGAGGTCGCGATTGGGAGCGAACGGACGCTCGACGGGCAACACGCCGATACTCGAACCCTGTGCGGCCTTGGTGTCCGGGCGATAACGTGCTCCGCGGTTGGCTTGTGGGAGCGCAAACGCAACGGCGAGTTCTCGCGACAGGATCGAATACAGAGCATCCGAGAGCGCTCGCGGATCGACGAAGCGAACCTCCGTCTTCTGAGGATGCACGTTTACGTCCACGAGTTCCGGCGGAAGATCGAGATAGACGACGCCGCGCGGATAATTGCCGGACGACAATGCGGCTCCGTACGCTTGAGCAACGGTCGCCGAAAGCATGCGATCCTTCACGATGCGTCCGTTGACGACGATGGACAAGCCGGCAGCACCTGGGCGTCCGCGCTCGGGACTCGAAAGGTGGGCTTCCAGCCGCAGGGGACCGCGTTCGCCACGGATCTCGACGAGGGTCTCTTCGGACAAGAGATCGAGTACCCGTTCGCGTCGCGACGTCACGCGCAGGAGCTCGCGCACCTTGCGTCCGTCGCGGGTCAACGTGAACGTCACGTCGGGGCGCGCCAGGGCGGCGCCCTCGAGTGCCGATGTCACGTGGGCGGATTCGGTCCCGGTGGAGCGCAGGAATTTTCGGCGCGCGGGCACGTTGAAGAACAGATCGCGCAGCTCGATCGTCGTGCCGATCTTCATGCCCTCGCGCGTGACCTTCGGCTCGCTGCCGCCCTCGATGACGACGGCGAGGCCCACCTCCGCGTCTCGCGCGCGGGTGCGCAGGGTGAAGCGGCTGACGGAAGCGATGCTCGGCAACGCCTCGCCCCGGAATCCGAACGTTGCCAAGCGATTCAGATCCGTGAGCTTCTCGAGCTTGCTGGTTGCGTGGCGTTCGACGCAAAGGCGGGCGTCTTCTTCCGCCATGCCCATTCCGTCGTCACTGACGGAAAGGAGCGATACACCGCCGCCTTCACAGAACGACGTCACATCGAGTCGCTTCGGCGTCGAGCGCGTTCTCGATGAGCTCTTTTGCAGCACTCGCTGGACGCTCGACGACCTCGCCGGCAGCGATTTGGCTCGCGAGAGCAGCGGGAAGGATTTGAATGCGACCCACGTGTCGAAGGGGAGCAGAGAAGTGGGGGTTCGGCAATGCTCCACCTGAGCACTGCGGAAGTCTTGCCGGGTTTAGAGCAAACCCGAGCGTTCGGCTGCTTCGCGAATGCCACCGCCAATCGTGACGTGCGCTCGGAGCACGGATTTTGCGGTGCCTTTTACCTCGTCCGGGGCGTGGCCCATCGCGAAGCTACGCCCGACCACTTTGAACATGGGGACGTCGTTAACCCAGTCGCCGACAGCGACGACCTGATCGAGGGACACTCCGTGGTATTCCGCGAGGAATCGCACGGCCGTTCCCTTGTCCACCCCGGCGGCTCGCACGATGATGGCCCACATGTTGCTGCTGACGGAAGCCCTCAACGGAAAGGTCGCGACCTGGAGTTGCGAATCCAGGAGGGGGGCCAGAATCCGCGACCACCGTCTCGACGTCCGCTTGAGATCCGAGCCCGACGAGGGCGTTCATTTGAGTGAGGCTCGCCCAACCCGTAGGGCTAGTCACGGATTCGATCTCGAGGATGCGCTCGGACCACGTGCGGAGATAGCCGAGGTGACGCTTGCCGAAGCGGTCGTACACGATGACGTCGGACGCGAAGACGAAGCACTCGAGGCTGACCTTGAGCAAGGCTTCGCGCAGCTTCTGTCGCGGCGCACCGAGGATCTCGGCGACGAAGATGTCTGCCGCGTCCCGACGTGGACGATGTGGCACCCGTCGACGCACGCCACCGGACCCTCAATCCCGAGTTGTTCGGCGATAGAGCGAGTTCCGGAATACATCCGACCAGTGCAAATGGTAACGGGGATGCCACGCTGCCTGAGTAGCGCGATGGCCTCCCCGTCCGTTCGATGAACCCGACCGTTCGGGTCCAAGAGTGTTCCGTCGAGATCGGTGATCAGCAAGTTGCCCGTCACCAATCGCAATTAGGCCGTGGCCGCAGCGACCGGGGCCACGACGCTCACCTTTTTCTTGGAGCGCGAGGCGTAACCGTAAGTCACCACGCCGTCCACGAGCGCAAAGAGCGAGTAGTCCTTTGCCACGCCGACGCCACGTCCGGCGGAGACGCTCTCCCCGACCTGACGAACGATGATGCTTCCGGCGGTTACGAACTGGCCGCCGTAGACTTTGATGCCGCGGTACTGTGCATTAGAACCACGGCCGTTGCGCGTAGAGCCGCCGCCTTTTTTATGTGCCATCGATCGAACCTTCGGTGATTGGTACCGTCTCGCGACCGCTTCCGCTTCTCGTCTCTTCGGTAGGGTTCGAAGGAGCGTGCTCCGTCGTCCTACCGGGAGTCGAGCCGTTCATCACGGTCGACGAGGCCGGCCTTAGGCAGAAATGTTGGTGATCTGAACGGAGGTGTACTTCTGTCGGTGACCGTTCTTGCGGTGGCAGGTCTTGCGCCGCTTGAACTTGAACACGACGAGCTTCTCACCCAGATCTTGCGAGACGATTTTGCCAGTGACCTTGGCGCCTTCGACGAGAGGCTCGCCGAACTTCAGCGTCGAATCGCCGACGGCCAAGACCTCGCCAAAAACGACCTCGGTACCGGGGTCACCGAGCAGCTTTTCGACCTGAATGACGTCGCCGGTGGTGACGCGGAATTGATGTGCGCCGGAGCGAATGACTGCAGTTGCCATGGGAATGGGGTCGCGGAGGCTAGCGCAGGGCGGTAGCGGCGCAAGCCACAACCGGATGGCCTGAAGGCCCGTTCAGGAATTCCGCGATGGGGATGGACTACTCGATCTCAGACTTTTGTCGAGAAATTCCTGATCCGAGGGCCGCCGCGGGGACGCTGTTCGGCTTCCAAGCCAAGGCTCCAAGAGAATCTCGGGGAGCGGGATGCGCGACTGCTAATGTCCTCGGGCCGCATCGTGACTGACGTTCCCCCCTACGAAGAACTGCCCAACGACGTCGAGCAGGCGCTCCTGTCTGCGCTCGAGTCTCTCGGGTTGCCGCTCCTATCGGTTTCCACCGAAACGGGGATGGGGCGCATCGAATGGTTGAGCGCCGGAGCAGAAGCGCTGCTCTCCGATGCCGAAGCCATGATGGGTTTGTCGACCGCGGAAAGGTCGGAGTTCGAACGGCAACTCCTCGGCGTTGCGACGCCGCGCGACACGTCGCACGCAGACGTTCCCGAATCCGACACCATCGATCGCGAAACCGTTCTCGAGTCGCCCAAAGCAAGCAGCCTGCCCCTGCGAATCACTTCGACGCCCTTCGACGAGACGAAGACGAGGTCCCTCGTCTTGCTTGCGGATCTTCGCGGACGGAGACTGGCGGAAGCCGCGTATCGTCGTGCCGAGGAGCGTTTCGAGCGGTTGGTCGAGACCTTGGCGTCAGGCGTCTGGATCCTGCGGAGCGGTCGAATCATTTACGCCAATCACGCCGGTGCGGAGCTCTTGGCCGCCGATCGGAACTTGCTCGTCGGTGTGGCGTTCACGGAGCTCTGCGAACCCGAAGACCAAGCAGTGTTTCTCGAGAATCTAGAGCGCGTCTCACGTGGCGAGAGCGTATCCGCGCTCGAGTATCGACTTCGCGCGAGGGATCAACGGCAGCTGGTCGTGGAGATGAGCACCGTGGCGCTCGAGTACGATGGCGGACAAGCCGTGCTCGCTTTCGGGCGCGACGTCACCTTACGTAAGCGCGCAGAGCAAGGGCAACTCCGTGCCGATCGGTTGAGTGCGCTCGGTTTGCTTGCGGGCGGCATGGCGCACGCGCTGAACAATCCCCTCACGTACGTGCTTCTCAATCTCGAGCACGTGGCGCGTTACTTGCCGTCCTTGGCCAGTGACAAACTCGCCGTCGCAGACGTCATGGCGCGTCTCGAAGAGGCGCGCGAAGGTGCCGAGCGGATGGCGACGATCGTGAAGCGGATGCGTGGATTTGCGCGCACCGAGGAGTCGGCGTCTCGCGTCCTCGACGTGCGGAGCGTCGTCGAAGCCGTCGTGGAACTGATTGGCCACGAGCTGCACCATCGCGGCAAGTTGACGATGCGGTTCGACGCCATGCCGCAAGTCATGGCCAATCAGAGCAAGCTCGAACAGATCTGTCTCGGTCTCTTGCTCTTTGCCGCCGAGATGCTCCCCGACGACGTATCGCGACGTCCCGAGGTGCGGCTCAGTCTCGGCGTCGACGAGCGCCACTTCGCGTTGCTCGAGGTCGTCTGCGAGGGGTGCACCATCGAGGAGAGCGAGATCGAACGGCTGTTGGATCCCTTCACTCAAAGTGAAGAGAGTCGAGCTGCGGGCTTCGGTCTCAGCGTCTGTCGGGGGCTGGTCGAACAACTCGGGGGAACCTTGATCGCTCGTGCCTTTCCGGGCAACGGTTTGCTCTTGCGCACCTGCCTTCCCTGCGTGCCGAGCTCACGGGTTCCGGAGAGCACCGTGCCGCGCAGCTCGCGACCGTCCGTCGCGCCCTCCACCGTTGGACGCGGCCGGATCTTGCTCGTCGACGACGATCCCGGAATCGGCAAAGGGCTACGCCTGTTGCTCGAAGACGAACACGACGTCACCTGTTTCGAGGATCCCCAAGAGGCCCTTCGAGAGTTGTTGCGCGACTCGGGTTATGACCTGATTTTTTGCGATCTGATGATGCCGAAGTTGAGCGGGATGGATCTCTATCAGGTCCTGCGTTTCAATCGTCCTGGCTACGAAACGCGCATGGTCTTCATGAGCGGCGGGGCGTTCACCGCGGCCGCGCGGGCGTTTCTCTCTCAGGTCACCAACGCCCGCATCGAAAAGCCCTTCAACGTCCAAGCCCTTCGCTCTTTACTGAAGCAACGCATCCGTCGCGACGCCTGAACGGCCAAGGACGCGTGACTGGTCGTCCTTGCGTTACGCGTCAGTCGGGGCGCGTCCGTTTGGCGGTGATGCGTCCTTCGGCCCAAGCAATGACGTCGCGTTCCAGCGGTCGCCCGAGATGGCGCGAGAGTTGCTGCAGCCCCGTCGGGCTCGTGACGTTGATTTCGATGAGCTTGCCGCCGATGAGATCGAGCCCGACGAACCAGAGCCCCTCTCGTCGAAGGGCCTGAGCAAGAGCGTCGACACGTTCTTGTTCTTCGGGGGTCAGCTCCGTTGCTTCGACGCTTCCGCCGACGTGAATGTTGGCGCGAATGTCGTCGGGGCGCGGGACGCGTCGAATTGCGCCGAGGATTTGGCCGTCCAAGAGGAGCACGCGCTTGTCGCCCGCGGTGACCTCTGGAACGAAGGCTTGAAGGAGCGCTGGTCGACGGCCCTCCAAGGTCAACAGATCGACGAGCGCGCGCGCGTTGCGATCCGTGGACTGGAGACGCACGACGCCGAACCCGCCGGCACCGTCGAGGGGCTTGAGCACGCCGTCTCCCCCGAGTTGCGTCAGGAATTCGAAGAGTTCGTCACGGTTGGCGCTCACGAGTGTGGCTGGCGTGAACTCCGGAAAACGGAGAGCGAAGAGCTTTTCGTTGGCCGCTTGCAGGCCTCGCGGGTGATTGACGACGAGCAAATGGTCGGCAACGACGTCGAGACGCTGCGTGAGATGAAGGTAGGCGTCGTCGAAGGGCGGATCCTTACGGATGAAGACTGCATTTAGGTCGCCGGTCGTCAGGCGGCGTAGCGCTCCGAGCTGCACGTGTGGTGCTTCGTCACTCACGACGATAGGGCGGGCGAAGACGCGCAGTCCCTCGGGACCATTTCCGACCTCGTTCGTCAGGCAGTGCCAACACTCGTGTCCGCGGGCCAGTGCCCCCCTCATGAAGGCAAAGCTCGTGTCTTTGTCGGGCAGCATGGTTTCTGCTGGATCCATGACGAAGAGGAAACGCATGTTTTGGCTTATAGCGCGACGGGTCCGCATCCGCGTGGGCTTTTGCTCGATAAAGTGAACTCACGTAGACTGGGGGGCACGCGCTCACTTCGCCCTTCTCCGGGTGCTCTTGGGCGCCGAGATGGCGTGGCATTCACGATGATACGGTTCGGTTTGCGATGGAGTTGGTTGCTCTCGGTGATGGGATGTTCGGCGTTGGTCGGCACCATCCCGACGTTCTCGATTCCGTCCCTTTGGGCGGCGCAAGCGGCGTCCACCAGTTCGAGCGCGGCCCGCGGCAACTCGGAACGTCCTGCGGCACACCGGCAATGGCGGCACGCCGCGATCGCCACCGAGCACGAGCTTGCGACGCGCGCAGCAATGCGAGCCGTCGAGCGTGGCGGCAATGCCGTCGATGCAGCCGTTACTGCGGCACTGGTTTCTGGGGTCGTCGCTCCCGCGTCGAGTGGTCTCGGAGGCGGAGGATTTGCGTTGCTTTGGCTCGAGCGGGCGAAGCGATCCGTGTTTCTCGACTTCCGCGAGACCGCGCCGCGTGCGCTCGTCGAAGCGTCCTTGAATGCGCGACCCCTGAGCGCCGAGGAGCGAGGGCGTGCCATTGGTGTTCCGGGAGAACCCTCTGGGCTTTACACGTTGCAGCGTCGGTATGGACGACTCGCCTTTCGCGACGTCGTTGACGACGCGACACGACTGGCTCGGCAGGGCTTTCCCACGGGAGCGCACCTCGCTCGAGTGCTCAAAGGGCTCGCCCTCGGGGCGCCCCGGAGGGAGCTTCTCGACGCGCTATCCTCGCCTGCTTCGGGGATCGCGCAAGGCAGAACGATCCGGTTTCCTGCTTTGGCGCGGACCCTCGAGGCCTATGGTCGTTCTGGACCCGTCGCGTTCACGCACGGCGCCATCGCCGAGGACGTCGTGCGCGCTGCGAAGAAATACGGGAGCACGCTCAGCCTCGAGGATCTGCGTGACTACGTGCCCGTCGAACGTGAGCCGCTCCGCCGAGCTTGGGGTAAGTACGTCGTGGTGACGGCGCCTCCACCCTCGGCGGGTGGGCTTCTCTTGCTCCAGACCTTGGGCAAATTCACCCTAGAGGAATGGTCGCGAATCTCAGCGAAGGACGAGCGCATTCACGTACTCGCCGAGTCGTATCGTCAAAGCTTCGCGGATCGCGCGGAGCACGTGGGCGATCCGCATTTCGTCGACGTTCCCGTTGGAAGCATGTTGTCTTCGGAGTCCCTTACAGCTCAACGTCGTCGCATCCACCTCGGGGAAACTCGTCACCTGCGACGCAGCGCGCTCGAGGAACACGGGACATCTCATATCAGCATCGTCGATCGAGAAGGTAACGCCGTTGCCCTCACCACGACGGTGAACGACGCCTTTGGTTCCAAGGTGGTCGCGCCCGAGTCCGGCGTCATTCTCAACGACGAACTCGACGACTTTTCTAGCGGACCCAACCGACCGCGCGCACTCGCGCGCCCCGTGTCGAGCATGACCCCGACGCTCGTGTTCGACGGCGATCAGATCCGCTACGTGCTCGGTGGATCCGGTGGGATGACCATCTCGACCAACGTGACCAGTACTTTGCTCGGATTGCTCGCGGACGGATTGTCGCCGAGTGCAGCAGTCGAGGCCCCGCGGTTCACCGTGGATTTGCGAAAAGACGCATTGGTGCTCGAACCTGGGTTCGGTTCGGAAGTGCTCGACGGATTGCGTCGTCGCGGAGAGCCCGCCTCGGAAGCCCCGCGATGGTGGTCTGCGGTGCAAGTGGTCGGGCTCGATTCACTCGGTGCTCGAGCAGCCTCCGATCCGCGTAAATTGGGTTCGGCGATGGTGAAGTGAATGTCACGGCCGTGCGGTGGCAACGTCGTGGATTTGCACGTCGCGTGAGCTCCGCGATCGCAGCGCGCGGGAGGCGTCAGTTGACGACGACGCTGCTCTTGTACATTCCCATGCCGCAAGTGAACGTGTAACGGCGCTCTCCGGAGGGCGGGATCGTGATCTCCACGACTTGATTCAGAGGAAGGGCCTTCTTGAGGTTGAGTTCCGGGAAGACCACTTCGGTGGCGCAGGTGTCGTCCGTCTTGCGCTGGAAGTGCAGCTTGGCCTCTTTGCCCTTGCTGACCTTCACTTCGCTCGGGGTAAATCCGTTCGAGTCAGCGATGATGGTGATGGGGCCCGTGGAGGAAGGCACGTCCGATTCCGCCCCAGCTTGCGGCGCGGATTTGCTGCATGCGGAGAGTGCGAGGCAGACACCGAGGAGAGTCAAGAGGCGAGGCAGGGTGAGTCGCATGGTGTCAGGGCGAGAGCAGAACCCGTGCCAACCTCGATCCTCACGGATCGCCCGGAAAAACTTCGGTCTCCGTCGAGCTTGTTCCGCCCATTCGAGAATAGTCTTCACGGCATTTGGACTATTCTCGACCGTCCACCTGGGGCGCCTCTCGGTCTCAGTCTCTGTGCTCAGCGAATGATGGCGTTTCCGACGCTGGCAACGAGCTCGGCAGTTTCCGTGGGTGGAAGTGACGTGGTGGTTGCGGCGTATCCGACCCCGTTCCTTTCGAGGGCCGCCACGGCGCGACCGTGATGCGTACCAACGAAGACGGCCTGATTTCGCGCGACCTGCGGTTCGAGGACGGCACGGAGGGGGAGCTTCTGCGAATCGTAAACCCAGAGCAATACTCGATGCTTGCCGACGCGATAATGCCAGCTCGAGACCCGACCCTGAACCGGAACCTGCTGAACGTGGTAGCCCTCCCAAATCGCAGGCTCGAGGCGCGGCGGGGTGAAGCGTCGGCCGCCAACGACCGTTTCGGCTTCTACGGGGAACAGGCGCGGCATGGGAAAATGGGGCTCGCTTGGGGTGTGTTCGCCGTCCGATGCGAGTTGGTCGAGGAACTCCCGGACCTTTTGCATCGTATCCGTTCGATCCGACCGATTCTGTTCTGACCCGTGCGGAGTCATTCCAGCGTATCCGGATGGCGCTGGCTCACCACGAAGGGCAGCAAAGGCCAGGGCTGCCGCTGCGGCCACGGAGAGTGGAGCGATGGAACGCCAGCTGAGTGGGCGATGCGGAACATGCGTGGCGGAGATCGGAACGACGGGAGCCAGCGGAATGGGCGTGGTCACGGCCGCCGATTGGCTCTCCTGCTCTTGCGTGGCTCGCTCCTGTGCCAGCGCGGCGCGGAGACGGGCTTCGAATGCGGCACTCGGTTGAGCAACGCTTCGAACGGCGCGTTGTGCGCTGATGCGATAGGCCCGCTCGAACTTGAGCTTCGTATGGCAGAGCTCGCAGGTCGGGAAGTGATTCTCGAAGTCGATGGTGTGCTCGGGAGAAAGCTCACCGTCGATGAAGCTCTCGGTCCATCGTGAGAAAGAACAACATTGCGTCATGCCGACCGCACCTTCTTTGCTCGGTACTCATTGAGATCGACCAGCTCATCCTGGCTGCTTTCACGAGTCCCAGCGTTGGGATTGACGATGCCGTAGGCGACTGCATGCTCGAACAGCTTGCTCTTCAGCATGCGTCGGCCGCGATGTAGGCGGGACATGACCGTACCGATTGGGCAACCCATGATGTCGGAAATCTCCTTGTAGGAGAGCTCCTCGACGTCGGCAAGCACTACGGCTAGACGAAACTCTTCGGGCACGGTGTCGAGGGCAGCCTGGATTTCGGCCTCGAGCATCGGCCTGAGAGCCAGTGATTCCGGATCCCGAACGGCGTTCATTGACGCACTGCCGATCCACGCGTCCTGGAGTGGTTCGGCAGTGCTGCCTTCGACGACGCTGCGTTCGAGGGTTCCGCGGTGATAGCGGTTGATGAAGGTGTTCGTCAGGATTTTGAGCAACCACGCCTTGATGTTCGTGCCAGGTTCGAACTGGTCGCGCGCCCGCATGGCTTTGACGAAGGTGTCCTGAACCAGGTCTTCACCTTCGGCGCTATTGCGGGTCAGCCGCATGGCCACTGCCATCATGCTTGGCAGGTGCGCGATAGCGCTGCTTTCGAAATCAATGGCTGATTGGGGGGACATGGTTTCGCCGGCCTCCCGAACACCATGGGAACGCCGTCGCCCGTGTCAACCTGCCCTCCTCGTAACCTATTCCCCGGGACGAGCGGGTGCGAGCAGCCGGGGACAGATCGGCCTCTGGCCCACGGCGGGACCTTTGGGCCTTCACCCCGCGGCAACGACGCGCTGCGAGCGCACGGGTCGCCGCAGGTCGTTTCGAAGTGACCGCGGGATGCGCCGAGATTGTCGCAGTCCGCTTCGAAGTGACCACGGGATGCGCCGAGATTGTCGCAGTCCGCTTCGAAGTGACCGCGGGATGCTTCGAAGGACCGCGAGATCCGCTGCGGGATTCACCGAGATTGTCGCAGGCCGCTCGGCGGAGGTGTGCGCGGAAGCATGAGTTCCGGTCCAATCTCCGCAGCGATGGAAAACCGTCGTTGCGCCGCTTTTGCGGCTCTCAAGGGTCTTCCGGGGGCGGCTCGTCGCGATTTGCGAGCTTCGCTTCGAGGGCCGCGACGCGATCCCGCAGACGGTGGACCTCCTTCTCGAGATCCGGAAATCGCTGAAAAATTCGGGATTACGGTGCGGATCCGTTCGTCGATGGCCTGCTGCCATTGCTCGAGGGTCGCGCGAATGGCCTTCGCGGTCGGCACACCGTTGAGCGGGCTGCTCTTGCGGGCGCTATCGGGGCCTTCGGTCCCCGTCGTCGCCGCTTCGGGGGCTGCGATGGTGGATTCGTTCACCGTGTCGCTCTCCCAAGGCACCAGCTTTCCGATCGGTCCCTCGCGCAGCTGATTGAGCAAGCGCTCACCGTGTTCGAAGATGAGGGAACGTAACGTCGAGAGCGGGATCCCTTTCGGGCGAGCCTTCAGCTCTTCGGAAATGATGAGAGCCAGGGTGACGTCGGTTTTGTCTTCCTTCGTCGCGTTGTCGATGACCTGGACGTCTTCACCGGCGCGGACGTACTCCGCGATCTCGAGGAGCGTGACGTATCGGCTGTCCTTGGTGTCGTAGAGCTTGCGATTGGAGTAACGCTTAATGACTCGTCGCCCGTTCACAGACGAAGTGGAGTCGGTGCTGTCGCTCATACGAGTGCTGTCCGTCGGTTCGAGACTGGCCAAGACTGGCATCTAGGGATGCCTCTTGCCAAGTAGTCCCGCGGGGAAGCGTTGCACAGCGGGGACGCGGTGAATTGGATTGTTGGCCGGTTCGGGGGCTGGGTGACCGAGTTGGGTGGCGTGGACCTACTCGCGCGTGAATCGCACTTATGGCGCAGCCAGGCCGTGCCGCTTTCCACGAGAAGAGCCGGAAGATTCGCTTTTCCTCGAGCGCCCGGTGCTCGGTCCCGAGTTCTACCCAAAGGACGGAGCGATGCTCACCCAAGTCATTCTCGACAACGACGACGCGACCCTTTGGTATCACCCGGATACGAAGATCGTCCATCACTACCTCAAGCGGTACGTCTACGGTGACGCGCTGCACGTGGTGCTCGAGTTGGGCGCCAAAACCCTGGAGAGCAATCGCGCTGCCAAGTGGCTGTCCGACGATCGCAACAACGGTGCGCTCTCACCTGCGGACGAAGTCTCGGGGCAAGGACGTATGGTTTCCGAGAGTGCTTCGCGCGGGGTGGAAGCACTGGGCCATCGTGCAACCGGAGAAGGTGGTCGGACAGTTGAACATGAAACGCTTCAAGGAGACTTACGCCAAGTCGGGCTTGAACGCGCAGATGTTCAGCGACCTCGAGCAAGCGAAACAGTGGCTCGTTAGTCAGTAACGTACAGGTCCACCTTCGCGCTGCCCCTCGAGGACGTGGCTCGGTGCTGGATTCGGGAGTATCGTCCGGCGTCCCTGCGGTCGAAAACCCGAGTCGATGATGAAACCGGTGCTGCGTCTGTGGCTGCTTGCCGTCCTTTTCTTCCTGTCCGGGTTCTCGGCGCTCGCGATAGAGCTCATATTCGTCAAATACCTGGGCTACGTCTTCGGAACGACGGCGTATGCCGTCAGTACCGTGCTCGCGGCGTTCATGCTCGGGTTGTCCCTGGGCAATCTGCTCGGGGGCAAGTTGAGCTCGAGTGTCGTGCACCATCTACGTTGGTACGGAGCACTCGAATTCGCCGTCGGGCTCTATGCCCTCGCTGCACCCTGGCTGTTTCGAGGGCTCATGCAGTTCGTCGGACACGCGGGACGCATCTTCGCAGAAGGTGAGCATGCCCTAGCGCTGCTCACGGCCATGCGCTTCGTGTTCGCCTCGGTGCTCGTCCTTCCGCCCACGGTCGCGATGGGCGTGAGCTTTCCTTTGCTCGTTCGTCATCTTCAAAACGAGCGTCACCTCGAACGCAACATCGGGCGGCTATACACCGTCAATACGCTCGGGGCAGCGGCGGGCACGCTGCTGTGCACGTACCTCGTGTTTGCTGCCTTCGGTCTGCAAGGCACCCTCGTATTCGTCGCTTGCGTCAACACCAGCGTCCTTTGCGGCTGTCGCGGGCTCGAATCCGGAAGCCGCGACGGGCGCACGAAGCTCGAGCCCGAGGAGGCAAATCGCGAAGTTTCTCTCGAGTCTAAAAGCGTTGCTACCACGCTGCGCTTCTCGACGCTGTTCGTCTACGGCCTTGCTTTCATGAGTGGCTTCATCACTCTCGCGTACGAGGTCGTCGTCTCGCATCTCCTTGCAACCGTGGTCGGCACGTCGACGTACGCGTTCGGATTGGTTCTCGGGATCTTCTTGTTGGCGCTCGCCATCGGTGGTGCCATCGTGTCACGTTACCTGTCGCGTCTCGATGAACGACACGTGTTGGTCGCCGTCGCACTCGCTCTTCTCGGTACCGGCTTGAGCTTGAGCCACTCTCTCTCGCTATGGGAGAAGGCGGGGCGTGTGTTCGAACTCGTGGGTTACTTCAAGCCTTCCTTCTTCGGTCGAGAGGCGACTCGTGCTTGTGTCGTACTCTGGCTCATCTTCGTGCCCTCCGTTCTCATGGGGCTCCTGTTTCCGACGGCACTTTGTCTCCAGCGTCTCGATCGCGAGGCCTCGAGTCGTCGTGTCGGCAAGACGTACGCCATCAACACCCTGGGAACGATCCTCGGAAGCACCGTTACGGGGTTCGTGCTGCTCGAGAGTTTCGGCTCACAAGGAACGCTCCGCTGGCTCGGTGCAATTCTGACCATTTTGGCGCTTCCGGCCGTGATGGCCTTTACGTCGTGGTCACGCCGGGCTGCGTTCGTCCTTTTGGCGGTCGGGATCCTCGCGAGCTTCCGATGGGCCAGGCCTTGGGACGTCGCCCAAATGACGACCGGCGCAAACATCTATTTCGCTCCGGGGTTCGATCGCGCAAGTCACAAGATCGTCGACTTCATGGAAGACGTCCACGGCGGCATGACGACCGTAACGAGCGACGGTCAAGTTCGCACGTTGATGACCAACGGGAAGTTCGAGGGCAATACCGGCCCCGAGCGTCTCGACCAGGTGCTCTTCGCCGTCGTGCCGAACCTCTTCGTTCGAGGTAGAGCACGGGCGCTCAACATCGGGATCGGAACGGGGCAAACCTTGAAGGTGCTCCATTCTTTCGGTTACGAGACCGTCGAAGCCGTGGATATCAGTCCCAACGTGGTGAAGAGCGCTCGACGATGGTTCGAGCCGGTGCATCGCGGGGTCTTCGACGAGCCGAACGTCGTGGTTCGTTACCGCGACGGACGAAACCATCTGCTCTTGACCGAAGACCGCTACGATCTCATTTCGATCGAGCTGACCAGCATCTGGTTCGCTTCTGCCGCCAACCTCTACAGCAGGGAATTCTACGAGCTCTGTCGCTCGCGACTGCGTCCGAACGGCATCGTCCAGCAGTGGGTGCAATTGCACCACATCGAGCTGCGGGACATCGCAACCATCCTTACGACGATGAAGACCGTCTTTCCAGAGGTGGAGCTCTGGATGGGAGGGCACCAGGGCATTCTCATCGGTGGTGAGCATCTTGCCGAGCCCGATCTGGCGGCGGTGACGCGCGGAGGCGTCGAGCTAGAGCGGTTGGTGCGAAGCGCCGGGATCGACGAACCTGGAGCGCTGTTTTCGCACAGGCTGATCGCCAAGGGGCAGATGGATCGCGTGATTGCCAGGATCACGGCCGATCCGTCGCGGATTGCGACGGATGATTCTCTGGTACTCGAGTACTCGACGCCGCGCGGCAATGGGCTCGACCGAGCCGAGGCCGACAATCTTGCGGCCATTCGTGCGGCGATCTCGGGCACGGCCGTCGTTGCACGGTAGTCCGAGGGGCACGGGCGCGTCAGTCGTGCACGGTAGCGCCGAGGAGCGCTCCGAGGACCATGGGGGCGTCCAGGGTGGCCCGGTGAGTCGTCTGCGCGTTCGTTCAGTGCGCAAGAACTCGCCCGAACACGTGGCCTTCGCGTATGAGGGGCCATGCGCGTCAAAGCCCTCCTTCTCGGGCTGCTCTTTCAAGGCATGGTGCTCGGCTGTCAAACTGTTGGCCCGACTCCGAGCCTGCTGACCCTTTCCGGTATGAGCCCTTCTGAGCTCGAGATTGGCGACGAGTTGCAGATCTCCGGGCAGGGCTTCCCCGAGGGAAAGCCGGCGCGCGTGGCCTTTCGGGGCGACTTGTATCGCGCGGGTGAACCCGTCGAACGCGACGTCGAGATCGTGGCGCGGACGACCAGCGGCTCGCCTCGTTCATTGTCCGTGTCGATGACGGAAGCGCTTCGACAGTCCTTCACGGGCCCCGACGAGCGCGCTCGGCACACGACCTTTCGGGGGGACGTCGAGGTATCGTTTACACCGAAGCAAGCGGGCTCCGCTCCCGTCGTGGGTGTCCTTTCGGACGTCGTGCTCGACGTCGAACCGCCACTCGTGTCGCCGACGCTGCAGCAGCAAAGGGATCGGGCCGCTGACGAGGCGCTCGCATTCCTCGGCATCGAATTGCAAGGCGCAGGTCTCAGTGATTGCTGCGTCGTTGCCAACGTGACGGGGCGGGCTCACGGTCTCGGTTTGAAATCGGGCGATCGCATCGTCGAGTTGGACGGCGTCTCGACGAAATCGCGCTGGGACTTGGTGCCATCGAGCGAACGACGCACCTCGAAGTTGAGCTTCCGTAGTGCCGCGGACGGTCCCGTCGTCGTGCGTGATATCGACGTTCAGGGTTTCCGCGTGGCGGCACCGAGCGAACTCGCGATCCCCGTCGGCCTGGTCGGGCTCGCGCTCGTTGCTCTCTTGCTCCACTCCACTCGACTGGCGGCCCCGCTGCTCTGGCTTTCGCGCTGGACCTCCCTCAAGCTACGTGAACGTGAGTCTCCCGACGCACCACGAACCTGGCGCGCGCGTTCCCAGCTCGTGTTTCGAGCGGCCCATTTCGGCCTGCCGAGCGATCCGGCTTACCACCTCGTCTCGGTCCTCGTTCTCGTCGCGCTCGCGTCGGCCGCGATGGCATTGTGTTTCCGGATCGAACTCATTTCGCGCGAGCTCGATCTGCTCCTCTGGTTTCTCTTCCAAACCGTCTCGGTGGTTTGGGCGGCTATCTTGATCTCGGTAGGGGAGCGTCGAAACGTATTGCGTTCGGGACTCGTGTCGGCGTTCGGAGCGCTCCTCTATCAGCTTCCGCTCCTGACCTTGCTCGTCCTCGTCGTGCTCCGAGCCAAGAGCTTCAGTCTGTTCGAACTCGTCGACGCACAAGGCGGGTCTCCCCTCAAGTGGAACGCGTTCCGCAGCCCGTCGGGCTTCTTGTTGACTGCGCTTGCGATTGGGGCATTGGTCCCCGCGCTCGCCGCGTCGAAATCGCTGCGAGTGCAGAGTCCCGCTTCCGTCGAGTCGTCACGGCGCTGGGGCGCGCTCGCGTTGGGACTCGGCACCGTCCTGGGCCACACCTTGCATCTGTGGTCTTCCGCGCTGCTACTCGCGCTGGTCGGCTTCGGCGGCTACCAGGTGCTTCCGGGGATCTCCGCGGAATCGGGTGCTTCGCTCATCGTGCAACTCGCTGGCGCGGCAGTCCTCGCCGTCAAGACCGTCGCGCTCGTGATGTTCGCTTCGGTGTTGCGCCATCTGGCTGGGGCGGTCACCGTGAAGGACAGTGTGCGATCGGCGTTGCGCATCGGACCGGTCCTCGTGCTCTTCGCTGCAGGGCTCGCCTGGGCGTGGTCGGTGGCAAGCCAGCGATTCGCGCTCGGGTGGCTCGAGGACGTGCTTGCTTGCGTGCTCGTCGTCGTGACCATTGCGGGATCCGCTCACGCGACTACGCGCGCGGCGCAGAAGTCCCGATTGTCACGCGCGGATCTCGGACCCAATCCGTGGATATGAGCCCGACGCAATGACGTGACGACGGTGTTCAGTCTTCGTCGAAGAACATCGGCTCGCGTCGCGAGAGGAACTCTTCGATCAGGGCCTTCGCGTCGCTTTCCAGCTGAATGAAGCGGATCCCCATGCCAGGAGGGACGTTACTTCGCTCCGAGTACTCTCGGATCCAACGCACCTCGCCGACGCCCTTGACGGCCGTCGCACTGTTCGGCAGGTGAATCGTGAGCTCGAAGACCTCACCGACTGCCTTCAGCATGTGCGTCGCGATGAACACGCCGCCGGAAGATAGGTTCTCCACGAAACCGACGTAGAAGTTGTGATCGCTCCCCAAACTCACGTCGAGCTCGACCTTGTAACGAGGATGCTCGCGTCGTTGGCTACCGGGGCTCACCTCGCGACTGCTGTCTGGATGAGCGTCTGCCACGGTGCTGAACTCGGCTTCGAGCCGCTCTTCGCGCCGAGAACCTGCCGCGTCTGCTTTGTTCACCTGAATCATCTGCGCATCCTTCGCTGGTTCACCACGACCGACCCGAGCTGTCGTTGCGCCGCAGTTGACCTCGACCGTCTCGAGTCTTCGTTGTTAGCTGACGGCGCAGCCTCGCGAGAACATGAGGGACCGACCGTCGATTTGCGCCGATCAGCAATAAAACCGAGACGGCCAAATAGCCGGGGAGACCGGTTTCCGTGGGACGAATTGCCCCGGTCACGCTGCATCCCGTGTGTCGACTCGGGTTGTCTGCTTGCCAATACGCGAGCTGCACTTGTGTGATGTCTTGGGTGTCGAGATCTCGTTTCTTGATTTCACCGGGATCGACGTAAGCGAACATCGTCGCTTCGGCATTGTCGTAATTCTCTGCAAGGCCAAACCAGTGACCGAGCTCGTGAGTCACGACGTTCTGGAGATCGTAGTAATTACCGTTGATCCCAGCCTTCGAACTGCCGAACGTCGTCACGTCGGTGAAACGGTGCCCGCCATTGATCACGATGTCTCCGTCGACGATGGTCTTTGCGTCGTCATCGACGGTGAGCAAGGTGATTGCGAGCGCGCCATTTGCGCGCGCTTCGCCCTCGGGGGCGTAGGAGAGTCGATGATCGGGCGGAGGCGCGCCGCCGTCCAGGGTTGCGGGGACTGTCGACGCATCGACGACATAGACTTCGGGAAGTTCGCTCGCCGCCGACGTCCAGGCCGCGACGGCGCCGGCGAGGGCCTCTCTCGCGTAGGGTAGGGCCAAGTAGGACGGGTCGACCGTCAGAACGACCCTGGCCTCTCGCCAGGTCGGTAGACTATCGGGGCTCGGGACGGTGCCGTTGACGACGGGCCCGGCAAGGCCGCTGGCGTCCGTTTGTGCATCCGCAGGAGTCGTGGTGGCTCGCGCCGTCCCGGTCAGGGTCGTCATCACGCCGACACAGACCCAAAACGATCCCGTCGTTCTCCATCCGCGGATGCGCTGGGTCGAATGCACAGCGCATAGGAACGGGCGCAAATCGCGTAACCTGAAGTCGAATCGGTGGTTTTCAATCCGGGCGAAATGTGCGAGAAAAGCGCCATGCACCGCGCCCATTTCAGGGGGCGGTGTCGCCCCAGAGATCACCTCGGATACCCTCGTCGAGCCATTCGTGTCAGATCCCAGCCCTCCGGAGACCGATGCCACTGCGTGATAGGCTCGCAAAAACGTTAGCGTTGTTCGGTCGCAGACAGCGCAAGACTTGGTTCGGCAAGACGCGCGCTCAGCTCGAACTCCGAAACCTAGACGACGAAGAGTTGCTGGCGCTTCAACCGTGTCTCGAACGGCACTTGGCGGTGCTCCCGGGCATCGAGTGGTTCGAGATCAATCCGTACACTCGACGCGTCGTCATCGCGCATCGCGAGGGCACGGTGAGCGATTCGGCCTTGCTCACTGCGCTCGATCAGGCCGAGCACGACGCGTGCTGTGCCGCCGCAAGCTTTCGCGCTCACGCGGTGCCTTTTCCTGCCGACGAAGAGCGACTGCTCCAGCTTTCGGTCGAGCTCGGTGCGGACGTCGTAAGCTTCGTCGTCGGCTCCGTGCTTCGATTCTCGCCGGTGCCCGCGTCGCGTATCGCGGGCACCGTTGCGTCCGTCGCGGCGATTGCGAAGGGCGCGCCGAAGCTGCGAAGCCGCATCGACGAACGATTGGGGGAGCAGCGTTCCGAGCTATTCATGAGCTTGATGGTGGCGGCGGGCAATGGCTTCGCACAGCGCCCAATCGCGTCGCTCGTCGACGTGGTGCATCGCTACTCGCTCTTGCGTGAGGCCACGTCGCAGAATCAGCTTTGGAAGTCTCGGGAAGCCGAGCTCTGCGCGGTTCCTTCGGGCGCGGTGTTGCCACGTACGACCATCGAGGATCGTCCCGTCGAATTGCCCGCGGGGCCCATCGAGGAATACACGAGCCGCGCGTGGGTCGTGGCTCTGTCCGGGTTCTTGTTCAGTTTGGTCACGACGCGCAGTGTGCATCGCGCGACTGCTGCGCTGTTCGGTGGCGTGCCGAAGCCCGCGCGGCTCGGGCGCGACGTCTTCAGTGCCGAGGTTGGGCGGGCGCTCTCCACGCGACGCGTGCTCGTGCTCGATCCAGAAGCCCTGCGCCGACTGGATCGTTTGGATTGTCTGGTCCTCGCGGCAGACGTTTTGCCGCAAGATCGCTACGAGCTGCGCAAACTGTTCTGTGCCCCTGGTGTCGACGCGGTTTGCACTCGCGAGCTCATCGACGGATTGTTCGAATCCGATCGCCCCCTCGAGCGACGCACTCGCGGAGAGTGGACGCTTTCACCGCTCGGTTTGGTCCCGGAGGCTTCGGACACGCTTTCGTCGACCGTCGAGGAATTGGTCGTGTCGGGACAGCTGGTCCTCGAGCTCTTCCAAAACGAGCGCCGACTGGCCGTCGCTGCCATCGAACTACTTCCGCAAACCGGGCTCGAAGAGCTGGTCAGCGCCGCGCAACGTGCGGACATGCACGTGGTCGTCGCGGGAGACTCGGACATTCTCAATCGAGCACCCATCGACGAGCGCGTCGAGGCCTCGCGCGATCTCGTCCAAGTCGTTCGCATCTTGCAGCGACAGGGACACGGCGTCGCTGTCGTCGCTCGCTCGAACTCCGAGGCCCTTGCTGCGAGCGATTGCGGTATCGGGCTCTTTCGCGTCGGCAGTGTCGCGCCTTGGGGCGCGCACGTCATGTGCGGAGACGATCTCTCGGACGTGCGATTCCTCATCGAGGCGTCCATCGTTGCGCGTCAGATTGCGAAGCAGAGCGTCAACATCGCGCTTGCTGCCGCGACGATGGGTGCGCTCGTTTCTGCAGGTGGACTCCTGCCGCTCACGACGCGTCGAGTCGTCACCGTCGTCAACGCGGCGACCCTCGTCTCCATGGCGAACGGCATGCGGGCGTCGCGAGCCCTCGCGCAGCGTCCCGTCGTTCCATTGCGCGATCGCACTCCTTGGCATGCTCTCGATTCGCGCGCGGTGCTTCGGCGCCTCGGGACGTCGGAGCTCGGGCTTCCTGCCGTCGAGGTGATCAAGCGCGGCAGCGCGACGCTTGCGCCAAAGTCACCGACGCTCGAGTTCCTCGAGGACTTTTCCGACGAATTGTTCAATCCCCTGGCGCCTCTATTGGCAGCGGGAGCCGGCCTCTCCGCCGTCGCAGGCTCTCTCGGCGACGCGACCATCGTAGGCTCGGTGATCGTGGTCAATGCGCTATTCGGGGCGATGCAGCGGTTCCGCACCGAGCGAAGGATCCGTGACTTGACGCAGGTGACGCGCCGTCACGCTATGGTGCGGCGCGATGGCAGATTCGTCGAAGTCCCTGTCGACGACCTCGTTGTCGGCGACATCGTACTGCTGTCGAGTGGCGAGGTGGTACCCGCCGATCTCCGCATCTTCCAAGCGGAGTCGCTCGAGGTCGATACTTCGAGCCTCACTGGCGAGTCGCTGCCCGTGATTCGTCACGCCAAGCCGTGCTTCGAGACGGCCATGCCCGATCGCTCGAACATGCTCTACGAAGGCACGACGATTGCGGCGGGGCGTGCGACGGGGATCGTCGTGGCCGTCGGAGCCAGTACCGAAGCCGCACGCGGAATGGTCGGGCTGCGTCGAAGTTCCGCGGGCAGTGGCGTCGAGCAACGTCTTCGCTCACTCGTCAATCTCACGGCCCCCACCGCTCTCGCGGCCGGGGCTGGGCTCGTCGGGGCGGGCCTCATTCGTGGACGACGCGTCGAACACCTGATCCCAGCCGGCGTCAGTCTCGCGGTAGCGAGTGTTCCCGAGGGGCTACCGCTCCTCGCGACGGCCGCTCAGCTCGCGGCTGCGCGACGGCTCATGGCGCGAGGCGCTCTCGTTCGTAACACGCGTTCCATCGAGGCACTCGGGCGCGTAGACGTGCTCGCGCTCGACAAGACCGGAACGATGACGGAAGGTCGTCTCGAACTCGTCGGCGTGGCGACGGGCACTCGATTCGTCGGACGCGACGATCTGCTCGCCGACGAACAGCTTGCCCTTGCAGCGGCGCTTCGCGCCGCCGAAGACGGTCGACCTGGTAAGGCTCACGACGATCCGACGGACGCCGCGCTGTTTCGCGCCGCGGAGCCCCTCGGGGTGTCGCGAATGCTCGGTCGTCCCGCGTGGGAGCGCATTGCCGAGCTTCCATTCGAGCCTGGGCGCGGTTATCACGCCGTGGAAGGCCAATCTCTCGGCCTTACGTATATCGACGTCAAAGGCGCTCCGGAGGTCTTGCTCGCGAAGTCGGCGCAGTATCGATCCGAGGGCGACACCTTGCCGCTCGATGCTGCAACGAAGGAAGCGATCGAGCAGCTCGTCGAACTCTTGGCGCGTCGTGGCTATCGTCTGTTGGCCGTTGCAGAGCGGGTGCTTTCGACGCCTTCGCCCGAGCCGCTCCACGAGCTCGGTGAGTTGACCCTGCTTGGCATCGTCGCGTTTCGCGATCCGGTGAGGAAGACTGCGAAGGCTGCATTGGCGCGCCTGCGTCGCACGGGCGTTCGTCCCGTCATGATCACCGGCGATCATCCTCGCACCGCCGAAGCGATTGCGTCGGAGCTCGCGCTCTCGGAACGAAGCACGTTGCTCACGGGCGCCCAGCTCTTGAGCATGACGGACGACGAACTCGATCGGTGTGTCGAGAACGTGCACGTCTTTGCCCGTGTCACGCCGTCGCAAAAGGCGCGTATCGTGCGCTCGCTCCAGCGGCAAGGACGTGTGGTTGGCATGGTTGGCGACGGTGCGAACGACGCTCCCGCGATTCGGCTCGCGCACGTCGGAATCGCCGTAGGCGAGCAGAGCACCGGCGCGGCGCGCAGCGCGGCGGACGTCGTTCTGACCGACGAGCGCATGGAGACGCTCGTCGAAGCCATCATCGAAGGGCGCGCGATGTGGGCGAGCGTTCGCGATGCCGTGTCGATCTTGGTTGGCGGCAATCTCGGCGAGATTGGCTTCACCCTCGCAGCGGGTCTCGTCGATGGACGGCCGCCGCTCAATGCGCGTCAACTCTTGCTCGTGAATCTCCTGACGGACGTCGCGCCTGCGATGGCGATTGCACTGCGACCCCCGTCGGGGGAGCGCCTCGAGCAGCTCGCGCACGAGGGCCCCGAAGCGTCGCTCGGCCGCCCATTGAATCGCGACATTGCTTCGCGAGCCGTCGTGACGGCCATGGGCGCCGGCGTCGCATGGACGATTGCGCGCTTCACGGGCGGTGCAGAGCGCGCAAGCACCGTCGGATTGCTCGCGCTCGTCGGTACGCAGCTTGGTCAAACCCTCACTACGGGCGGATACAGCCGACCCGTCGTGACGACGAGCCTGCTCTCGTCTGCGCTGCTTGCGGGAATCGTCCAGACGCCTGGGGTAAGCCAATTCTTCGGCTGCCAACCCTTGACCCCGAATCGGTTGGGGTCTCGCGTTCGGCTCGAGCGTGCTAGCCACGGGCGTTGCCGTCGCGTTCCCACAATTGACGGGCTTCGTCGCGCATCGCCTCGGCCCCATCGATTCGGTTCTCCACGAATCGCCGCGTCCCATTACGACCTCCGTGCCGCCACCTGCAACGGTTCGCGCCGTTCAGTCGGTGATTCAGAACGAAGCGCTTCTCGAGCTCGTTCAACAGACGACGACCTGAGAGAGGGCGCCGGCAACCGGCAACCGGCAACCGCACCGGCAACGGCAACTGCAACTGCAACGGCAACGGCAACTGCAACGGCAACGGCAACGGCAACGGCAACGGCAACTGCAACGGCAACGGCAACGGCAACTGCAACGGCAACGGCAACGGCAACCGCACCGGCAACGGCAACGGCACCGGCAACCGCAACCGCACCGGCAACCGCAACCGCACCGGCAACCGCAACCGCACCGGCAACGGCAACCGCACCGGCAACCGCAACCGCACCGGCAACCGCAACCGCACCGGCAACGGCAACGGCAACGGCAACCGCGACCGCAACTGCAACCGCGACGGTTGCTGTCACCGATGTAGCGGCTGTTGCAGCGGCTGATGCTGTTGCAGCGGCTGATGCTGTTGCAGCGGCTGGTGCTGATGCTGTTGCAGCGGCTGGTGCTGATGCTGCTGTTTCAGCCGCACGCGAAGTGGCGTGTGCATGGCCTTGCGGCGCACCTTCCGCGCCACCGCCGATCTTCGCGGAGGTTGATGCGCCAGCGGTGGCACGCAAGCTGCGCCGGGGGATGGTCATGCACACACCCCTTCGCGACCAGCTTTTGACGCAGATTATGAGCATCCTCACGCAAGCACGACCCTTGGTCGACATCATCGCGCGGCGCGATCGCGATCTTGCGTCGCAAGCGCGGCGCGCGCTCAGCAGCATTGCGCTAAATGCCGCCGAAGGATTTGGCACGCAAGCGGGCAACGCGCGGCTCCGCTTTCAGAGCGCGCACGGCTCTCTCAGCGAAGCGCGCGTGGCGCTCGAACTCGCCGTCGTGTGGGGCTACGTCGACGAGTCCAAAACCACCGATTTGCTTTCAGCGCTCCACGCCGTCGGCGGGCGTTTGTATGGGCTTGCGCGACGGTAGCTGCAACTGCATCGGCGACCGCAACTGCAACGGCGACCGCACCTGCAACGGCGACCGCACCTGCAACGGCGACCGCAACTGCATCGGCAACCGCAACTGCAACTGCATCGGCGACCGCAACTGCATCGGCAACTGCGTCGGCATCGGCGACCGCAACTGCGTCGGCATCGGCGACCGCAACTGCATCGGCGCCAGTCCCAGTCCCGGTCTCCGTCTCCGTCCCGGTCACGGTCTCCGTCCCGGTGTTCGACATCGCGGGTCCTCCGGATGGCGTCACGGGGCTCAATGGATCACAGTGAAGCGTCACTTCGGCCCCGCGGACCGATACACCTGAGCTGGAAGCGCCGCGATCGGCGCGCCCGACCGTTTCGGTGCGAAGTTCGGTGCAGAGGTCGTCCGATGGAAGCTTCGCTCACTGTGCCCAGAGCTTTCCCCCGGCTCGGGAAGCTTCGCTCACTGTGCCCAGAGCTTTCCCCCGGCTCGGGAAGGTTCGCACCGCGCCCTTTTTGTTGGTTTTCTCGTCGCGGGAACGGCAACGGCCGTTTGCTCGATGTAAAAACCTCAAGGAAATCGAGGCGCGGCTCAGCTGCGAAGCTCCAGAACTGCCGCGCTCGCTGTCCACTGGGTGGCCCCGACGGTACCGAGTCCCGGCGCGGGGACGGGAATTGAGACCGAGACCGAGACTGTGACTGAGACCGAGACTGTGACTGAGACCGAGACTGTGACTGAGACCGAGACTGTGACTGTAGCGGCGGCGGTTCCTGTCCCTGTCACCGTCACGGTCCCAGTCCCGGTCCCAGTGTCCCTGTCACCGTCCCGGTCCCTGTCACCGTCGTCAGCGTCGCATGAGCCCGAACAGTCTCGCGCCCAGCGAGTGCAGCCTTCGGTTCAGTTCGTCGATGTTTGCTTCGTGTACGTACTGCCACGCGACTGCGGCGCTCAATGCCGCGCGCACCTCGGACAGTGAACCGTGCGCCGACTCGAAGCGCATGCGCGCATTCCCACCGCGGCAGCCGAATCCTTCCGCGACGTTCAGAACCACACTGTTCAGCGCTCGACGAATTTGGTTTCCCAAATCGCGATCGCGTCGTTCGATTGCCGCAACGAGCGGCCTCGCGCTCGCGATGATTGCCGTTGCTTCGTTCAAGAGTTGGTTCGAAATCAGGCTGTGCATGACCTCCCTCTCGGCGCATCTTTTCGTGACGCCGCAAAGCGATCCCATCGCCGCATCTCATCGGCGGCGGCAAGAAAAGTGCGCCGCAAGGCATGCACAGCCTGATTTCGAACGAGACGGCCACAAGCACAGAGACAGGGACAGGGACAGGGACAGAGACGGTGAGTGTGACCGTGACTGTGGCTGAACCAACGTTAGCCATCGGCCATCGGCTATCAGCTATCGGCCATCAGCCATCAATCTCAGTCCCAGTCCCAGCTCCCAGTCTCAGCTCCCAGCTCTCAGCTCTCAGCTCTCTGACCTGACACCTGACACCTGACACCCGACACCTGACACCAGCTCTCAGCTCTCAGCTCTCAGTCCCAGTTCCAGTCCCAGTCCCAGTCCCAGTCCCAGTCCCAGCTCCCAGCTCCAGTCCCAGCTCCCAGCTCCCAGCTCCAGTCCCAGCTCCCAGCTCTCAGTCCCAGCTCCCAGCTCTCAGTCCCAGCTCCCAGTCCTTACGTTACACGTACGTCAGCCAGTCTTCGTGGTGTTCGTCCAGGCCGAGCACGGCCCGCATGTAGACGCGTTGCAGGAACGCGCCCATCGTTTGCCGTCCTGTGCGGAGGGGGACGTCTTCGAGTTCGCGCACGGGCGTGACCTCGGCGGCGGTTCCGGTGAGGAAGATTTCGTCGGCGCGCTGTAGCTCTTCGCGGGTGAACGGACGGACTTCGATTTTGATGTTGTTGTCCTTCGCGAGCGTCAAGATCGAGTCGCGGGTGATTCCTGGCACGATCGAGGATTGCTCGTCATTCGTGTAAAGAACACCGTCGCGCACGAAGAACAGGTTCATGCCCGTCGCGCTCGCGATGGTTCCGTCTTGGTTGAGCAAGATGGCGTCGTCGAAGCCACGGGACATTGCCTCGTGGGCTGCGAGCACGCTGTTCGCGTAGTGGCCGCTCGCTTTTGCCATCGTGGGGAACATCGAGTGGTGGAATTTGCGCCAGCTCGAGATCGTGAGACGGATCCCGTTGCGGAGCGCACTCGCGCCGAGGAACGCGCCGAGGCCGCGCACTGCGACGAGCAGGTGGACGGGGCAGCCGCGTCGCGGCGTGAGGTCGATGGGGCCGTGACCGTAGAACGCCAAAGGTCGGACGTATCCGTTTCGGATGTCGTTGCGCGACGTAAGCTCGACGATGGCCCGCGTGATCGCCTCTGCCGTGTGCTCGAGCTTCATGCCATAGAGCTTCGAGGAATCGAGCAATCGATCGACGTGATCGTCGACGCGGAAGAGTGCGGTGCCGCGGGGCGTTGGGTAAGCGCGAATGCCCTCGAACACTGCGGTTCCGTAGTGAAGCGCGTTGGCGTAGTAGTGCACGCGGGTCTGTTCCGCCTCACGAAACTCGCCGTCGAGCCAAACCCAGCGCGCAAGCTCTTGGGATTCTGGTCGCGTGAAGCTCGTCAATGCGTCGTCTTCGGGAACGCCTGCGAAGTTGGGCCACTCGATATCGAGCCGTGTCATGGAAAGCGTAACTCCTCGGTCTGCGAAGCCCGCACAGCTTGCCGGGGAAGCCTGCTTTCGTAAAGGTGTTGCGTGACGTCGGCAGACGGAAAACTGCACTCGTCGTCGAATCCGTGGGGGCCGTAGCAGGCGGGACGCGGTGCGTTATGGCGTGGTTTCGGCGAGGCGCTGGAGTCCGTCGAGATAGCTGCCAACGTGGGGCGCCCCTTCGCGCGGCGCCCAGGGGGCGAAGTCCTTGTCGCTCAAGGGAACGTACGGCCCGGGCTTCACCTCGTAACACACGGCTACGTCCGAGAGTGCAAGGACCGTGTGCCAGAGTCCCGGCGCCACGTCGATACCGAAGATCCCGCCTTCTCCCAAGCGATACCAAACCGCTGGCGTGCCATCGTCCTCGAAGATCACGAGCCGCAGAGCCCCCGATAGGACCAAGAAGCTCTCGGGCTTCGGAGGTGAAACGTGGCGATGGGGCGCGCAATAGCTTCCGCGACAGATCACGTTGAGGAATCGATGCGGATTGTCGTCGTCGGACGCATGGAAGTTGTAATTTTTGCGAAGACGCGGACTCCGACGTGCATCTTCGATCGTTCGATCGAGTAGCTCTCGATCGATGAGCTGTACCCCGGGGATCATGGACGACATCATGCCGAATGGGCGCTCTCTCACCAAGTCCGTGCGACGCCTTTTCGAGTGAGATGTTCGACGTGCGATGTTCGACATGGCTGGGCCGGATTGGCGAGCTCCATTCGAGTACGCGCATTCTGCTACGCACGGCATTGCGTCGAGCGGCCTTCCGCTCGGATGGGGATCCCAGCTTCCGTATCTTTTGCGAGAATCCTCGACTCGGGTCAGCGTCCTGTTTCGCACGAAGGCGGCATTTTCATCGCCAGCCCGAGACAGGTTCGTCGCGGTGCGTGCGGCCGATCGTCTCGGGATCTCCCAGCCTTAATCCGCCGTCTTCCGCGCCGTCCTGAGAGGGCGACCATGGCCTCCTCCACTCACCGAGCATCGAGCAGCGCGACCGGGGGACGAATTCTCAACGGTCGGATCGAAGCGATAGGCGTATTCGATCTCTTGCGGGTTGCGGTCACTCAGAAGAGCACCGGGAAACTCCTTCTGTGCAACGAAGAGCATCTCGTCGAGCTCTACTACGAGAGCGGTAGTCTCGTGCAGGCGCGTAGCAACGACAAGCGGGGGATGAAGGCGTTGCTTCTGGCCATGAGCATGAGCGAAGGCGAGTTCGAATACGTGAGCGATCAGATCTTGCCAGGAGAACGGATCGACGGTCGCCTTCACGACACCATGATGCTCGCCATCACCGAGCACTATCGGGAATTGGTGTCGGCTCGTCGTAGTGACAGCGGGCAACCGCCGGCCCATCGGGGCAGCGGAGTTCATCGTGTCGGCACTCAGCGCGAAGCGTCTCAGGAGCAAGCTGCCGCTCGCCTCTGCCGAGGCGAGCTCGGGCGAGGGGTCGTCGATAGCGCCGGACGGACGCAAGCGACCGTGGGTGCGATCGAAGACGTCGATCTCGGCTGTGCAGCGAAGTTGGCCGATCTCTCCTACGAGCTGGCGTCGGCGTTCGGCTTCTCGAGACTCGAGCGCTTCGAGGTGCGTCGCGGTCATCGAGGTGGCCTCTTGTGCCGATTGGCGCGCGACGGGATCCGCGTCGCGCGGATCGATCACGATCCGGAGCTCGAGAGGATTTGGTTGGAGCTCGAACCATGAAACTCGTATCCAACTTGTGTCAGCGACTGGGTGCGATTCCAGGCGTGCTCGGCGCATTCGTCGTGCAACGGGGACGCTGTCTCGCCTCGAGCTTGCCATCGAAGTACGGGCCCGATTTGCTCGGACGGATCGGCGCGACCCTCGGGCGAATGCAGCAAGTGATGCACGCGTCTGGCTACGAGGGCGGCTCGACCGCCTTTCACTGGGAAGGCGCTTCGCTGCTCGCTTGGACGGCGAGTGAGGGGACGCTGCTTTGTCTCGTCGCTTCACCCGAGGTCAAGCGCAACCTGGTCGAGACCCACGCGAGCGACGTGCTCACCGAGTTGATGCGACTGTCGGAGTGCCGTTCATATGCACAAGAGGCACCGACGCGTCCGGAACACGCCCGTCCCGTTCGACTCACCTGAGCGCGTTGACGTGTGCGTCAATGAGCACCCCGAATTGCCGAGGACGCTTCGTCGTGCGTGGCGAATTCGACGCACTCAAGGGCGCTTCATCGCCTTGGTCAACGTGCTCACAGAATAGTGGGGACCGCCGAGCTTTCCCAAGGTGCGCAGCTTCGTTGCATCGGGTAATCCGTCCGTCATCACCGAGTCCGCGACGTAGGCCGCGACCGCGCGCAGGATGAAGAAGTCGCTCGGCTCCGTCCCGATCTCCAAGTGCCGATCGAGCACGCACTCGAGGGACACCGACGCTTGCGCGAGTCGCGGCGGGCGAACCTTCATGCTCGGCTCCGTCGCGAGCCCGAGCGTGTCCACCTCGCTGACGTTCGCGGGGTGGGAAGCCGAGGATTTCACCATGGGCTCGAACAGCGCTTCTTCGACGACGTGAACGACGGCTTGTCCGTCTGACAATAGGTTGCGTGCCGTATCCTTTTGCGACGAGACGCCATCGATGTCCGTGCGTCGACCGATGGAGAGCACGAGTAAAATGGGCTCGTCACACACCAGCCCAAAGTAGCTGAAATGGCGCAAGATTCACGATCCCATCCGCATTTTGCGTCGTTACCCAGGCAATCGGACGAGGGGTCACGATGTGGGTGGCGAGCTGATAGAGATCGGTATCCGACGTCCGTTCCAGATCGAGCTGCATGACGACCGGGACTATGGGGCCATTACGACGCGCCAACAAGTCCCGGCTCGATACACCGCGCCAGACACGGCGGGAAGTCGCCAATCTGCGACGAAAACCGACAGCTTCGATTACCGTAAGAGGCTAATCACCCACGTGGTGCTGACCGCCATCCCGATTGACGCGCCGATGGAAGAGAGGATGAACACCAGGAGGACTCGCGTCGCGCGATTGCGATACCACCCCTTGACGCTCATGATCGCGTCCGGAACTCCCTCGCAGTCACTGACGGTCGGTTTGCGTATCCACGCTTCGACGAGTGCCGTCACCATTCCCACTCCGATCAATGGGTTGAGTGTGGTGAGGGGCGCGGAGAGCATCCCCGCGAGGAGCGTTATGGGATGCGCCAGGGACATGAGGGTGAAAAGCCCACAGCCTATCGACGTCGGGAGCACCCACGCTCGCACCATCTGCATCAAACTCTCGCCCTGGTGGTCACGCCAACCGTAATAGAACGCGCCCAGGATGAAGATGGGAATGAGCCACGCGATGATCGTACCCCAGGGTGACGGCGCAGGCAGTTTGCTGATCGCATCCCGATCGACGGGCTTGCCGAGGTTGGCGAGCATGCCGCGGACGTGTCCCGCACCGACGACGGCGACGATCTTCTTTCCCTCCGCCTCGGTGATGGACGAGATGAGGAAGCGATCGCGTTCGTCGATCAGCGGTTCCTTCAAGTCGGGCATCGCCGTTGCGAGGCCGTCGAGGAGCTCGGAAATCGTGTCGCGATCCTTCATGGCCTCGATCTGCTCTTCGCCGATCTCCTCCATGACGAAGGGCGCGCTCACGAGCTCTCCGATGAGCTTCGACTTGTTCCAGAACCCGAGCCTGGCCCAAGTGCGCTTGAGCGTTGCCTGGATGTCGCGATCCGCGAGCACGAGTCGAGCCCCAACGGCGTCCGCACTTCGAATCGCGGCTGCGAGCTCTGCGCCGGGTTTGACGCCCATTCGCTCGCCTATCTTTCGCTGGAACGACGATAGGGCCAGATTGGCGAGAAGATACAAAACCTTCTTCTGTCGAATGACCTGGAACAGATCGAGCCGCTGCCAACGCTTGTCGTCCTGCATCGCGTCGTAGCGCGTCTTGTCGAGCTCGACGCACACCGTGTCCGGCTTCACTTCGGCAATGACGCGTTCGACCTCTTCGACGCTCTTCGGAGAGACGTGCGCCGTCCCGATGATGTAGATCTCGCGTCCTTCGTAATCGAGGCGGGTGACGGTTCCAGTCGATTGCATCGAGGGCGAAACCTAGTCTCGATGGCCACGGCGTGCGAGGGTGCGCGGTCGGATTTCCTTGCGCACGCTCGGGCTTGGACGGAATCTTCGAACACCTTGTTTTCCCTACGTAGCGCCTGCCCCAGGGACGAAAACGCCATATTCGAGGCCAAGCGAGCTATTTTGGCCGACGGGCGCAGCCTGCTCGATCTCACGCCGAGTAACCCGACGGCCGTCGGTCTCGAGCCCTTCACCGAGCTTCCGGAGCTCCTTTCGCCGCGAGGGGTCGAGCGCTACCGACCGGACCCCTTTGGCTTGCTCGAGGCCCGGGAAGCACTCGCTGTGCGTTGGTCACACGTGGGGACCCGGATTTCGCCGACGCAGATCATGCTCACCGCGAGCACCAGTGAAGCCTATGGGGTGCTCTTCAAGCTGCTGTGTGATCCCGGTGACGAGGTGTTGATTCCGGAACCGAGTTATCCCTTGTTCGAACACCTGGCACGGCTCGAACACGTGCAGCTGGTTCCCTATCGGCACCGTTACGATGGCGCGTGGTATCTCGATATCGATTCGGTTCGCGCGAGACGGACCCCAAGAACCCGCGCCATCCTCCTCGTGAGTCCCAACAATCCCACCGGCTCGGTCGTGTCACGGAGTGAGTTGAACGCTTTGGCCGAACTCGGGCTTCCCCTCGTTTCGGACGAGGTCTTCGGGCGTTACCTCTTCGGGGACGCGAAGACGCGGTTTCATTCAGCCCTCGAAGCGCCCGAGGCGCTCGTGTTCGTCCTCGACGGTCTCTCGAAGTCCATGGGGCTTCCGCAATGCAAGCTCGGGTGGACGACGGTGAGCGGTCCGCGCGAGCTCGTGGACGAAGCGCTTTGTCGCCTCGAGATCATCTGCGACAGCTATCTGAGCGTCGCGACGCCCGTGCAACTCGCCTTGCCCGCGTTGCTGCGCCATGAATCGGCGCGTCACACCGTGATCCAACGGCGGTTGGAGACGAATCTAGCTCACCTGCTTGCGTCCACTCGCGACACGGCTGTGTCGCCACTTTCCCTCGACGGAGGTTGGAGCGCCGTTCTCCGCGTCCCCGCGGTTCGAAGCGAGACGGAGTGGGTGCTCGGGCTCATGGAGTCCCACGGTGTCGTCGTGCAACCCGGGTGGTTCTTCGATTTCGAGCGAGAGGCGTTTCTCGTCGTGAGTCTCCTCACGGAACCCGACATCTTCGCGCGTGGTATCGCGTCGATCCTCGCCGACACGAGCGCGCTCGGCTGAGTGGGTTGAGGGCGGCGCGTGGCTCGCGTGGCTCGCGTGGCGCGTCGATGTCCTCGCGCGCAATTCGTCGAGGGATGCAACGTGAGGCTCAAAATGGCGAAGCGGCGTGCTCCCTCGGGAACACGCCGCTCGTTGACGATGCGTCGAATGCGCGTTACTTCGCGCTTCGTCGACGTCGCAGCAGCATGGCTGTGCCCGCGACGAGAAGTGCCCCAAGGGCGCCCGTGCTCGAGGGCTCACCGGGGATGGTGCAGCCGCATCCACCGGGCTTCTTCTTGATCTCCTCGGGCTCTGCGCTGTCCTTCGAGTCCTCGGGTGGAGTTTCGAGGGCGGGGCGGGTGTCGGGCTTGGCTTCGCCTGCGTCGTCTTTCTTCGCGCCGTCGCTCGACGCGCCGTCTCCCGATGCAGAATCGGCACTGGCTCCCTCGGCCGGCTTCTTCTTTTCCTTCTTCTTCTCACCCGTGAACACGACGCTTCTGCGATCGACTTCTTCGTTTTCGCCACCGAAGATGAGCGTCGTCGGTTGTCCGACGATGGCATCGTTACGGGCGTCGCGCACGGTCACCTTGTACTCGCCGCATTCGAAACCGTGGTCGCGGTGGAGCTTGAAGGTGAACTTGGTTCGGTTTTCGATCTTGCCCGAGCGGGGATCCAAGAAACCCACGTCGACACTCTCGACGACCGGTTGCTTGCCCTCGAGGGGAACCTTGCGCGTCGTGTGCTTGTCGCCATCTTCGATGGAGCGCTCGTAGGCGACTTTCTCTTCGAAGATGAAGCGCATGGGCACCGAAGGAACGTCCGGTGGCTTCGGGAGGAAGATCGCGATCTCAACGTTCCAAGATTGATTGTCGCTGCGCGGCTTCAGGGTTTTGCTTCCCCACTCGATGCGACCCGCTGCGAGCGCGACGGCAGAAGCAAGCAATAGGAGTAGGGCGGAAGTGAAGGCGAGTCCTTGGCGCCGCCAAGTCTTCGAACCAAAAACAGACATCGTAACCTCCAGACGCTTCGAGGAGCGAGAGTCGTAGCTAGCGTGCTCCCGCGGGTTTCGGTCCCTTGGTCGGGACTTCGCGGGGACGGACAGGAAGGCTAGACGAAAGCTGGGCCCTCGAGGAACAGCGATTGCGGGCAGACTCGAGGTTTTCTCGTCCGATTTTCCAGGTTCGAGGGAAATCTTCGCAGAGGGATCACGGCCCGAAGGCAATGCTCCGGCGGATCAGGGTCTCGATGGCCAAGGGCACCACGGGGATTGCGAAGTCCAGATGGACCGGTTGCGTCGCATCGTCACCCCTTGGGATCAGGGCGCGGAGGACTCGAATGGGCCCCGCGTGGCAGACGAGCAACGCCTCCGATGGGGGGTGCGACTCGAGGAAGTCCCGAATGCGCGCGACGAGCTCGTGACCCGTTTCGCCCTCCGGGGGCGCGCGATGCATGGGAGCCTCGGCCCAGTGGGCCAATCGGGCGCCATCGGTTTCGTGCACGCGTTGCCAGGAGAGACCCTCCCATTTGCCGGAAATGGAGCTCACGAAGCCTCGGATCGACGCTCAAGGGGCGTCCCGTGATCGCCGCGAGCTGCTGTGCGAGCATCAGGGCGCGTCGCGTTGGCGACGAGAAAATCCGCTCGAGCTCGCGAGGCAACGTGGGGAGCACGCGCGCGGCCGCTTCCTCGGCTTCGGGTGTGACTTCGACGTCGCAGCTGCCATAACAAATCCCGCTCACGACGGCGGGGGCGTGTCTGAGCACGTGCAGCTTGCCCGAGTCGTTCAGTGCCATGCGAACACCGAGAGGAGCGCGAGTTCTCCAATCTGCTCGGAGGCACCCAAGAGATCTCCCGTGATGCCGCCCAAGCGCCGCTGACCCAGATGACCGAACCACAGCGCGACCAGCGCCGCGATGGGCCAACCGAGAGCGATCCGCAGTCCGTGCTCGGGACTCGCTGCGGCAAGACCAAACGACGTCGCGACACAAAGCCCGGTCGCAACCACGGCGCGAGAGGCGGGGATCTGGAACAAATCCTTGAGTTTTCCTTGGCTTGGGGCGGCGTGTGGCAGACGAATCATCAGCCACACCGGGATGAGACGCGACAGACACGCGTAAAGCACGAACGCTGGCCAGTTCGTCACTCCGATGCGCACGAACAGAGCGACTCGCAGCATGAGATCGAGCAGGAGTGCGACGGAGCCGTAGCTGCCGATGCGGCTGTCCTTCATGATCTCGAGGGCGCGTTCGCGTGAGACCGCTCCGCCCAAAGCATCACAGGTGTCGGCAAGTCCGTCCTCGTGGAACGCGCCCGTGACGTAGGCGCCAAAGGCCGTGGTCACGATGGCAGAACCCCAATCTCCCAGGCCCGAAAGGCTTCGAAAGACGGCGAAGGACGAAAGCCCGAGCAGGGCACCGACCACTGGAAAACAAGCGGGCGCCCAGCTTTGATCGCGCGAGGACAGCGGGCGACTGCCTACTGGGATACCGCGTTAGGAAGGACGCAGCGGCTCGGAAAGCGCCAATCGGCATGATTCGGGTTCCTCGTTGGTCGGCAAGGGACCCATCTTTAGTGCCGGGCTAGACTCGAGCAAGCTTCAGAATCCGTCGGGCGGCCAGGTAGCCGCACCGATCACGGTCGGGTCAAGTTCATCGCTCGTCGTGCCACGGTGAGCTGTCGAGCTCTGGAGGCGGCGACGGGATGGTGTCGTGACAATCGAGTTCGGTGAAGAAGCGCAAGCGCTAATCGGGCTCGTTCGGCTCGAAAAACTCCGCGAGATCGCCTCGGAAGGGTTCATCGTAATAGTAGAGGTGACCGCTGCCGGGGGGCGGCACGATGCTCTCGTGGCCGATGGCAAGCTCTGCCGCGGTAGGCCAGGTCGCGCTCGGCCAGGTCGCACTTGGCGTCAGAGGGTCTCGTTCGGGGTCTAGTTTCGACTCGTTACGTCGTGGTGTTGGTGAAAAACTCATGTTCTCTGCCCCCCTCGGGCGAGTGGCTCCGAAGAGCCTAGTGGTGTTGGAAGGTCACACCCTGCCCATACGTTCGGTGAGCCTCTTGGATTTAGGGCTGCCGGCACATCTTTTGTCGATTGAATAACTTTTCTGGATTCGAGTATCTTGCGATTCGCAATGCGACGTTCGACGGTTTGGGCCGCGGTTTTCCTTTGCGTGGCGTGTGGCGGGCGGACGAATTCGCTGGAGAGCGACACTTCCGACGCTGGCGGATTTCACACGACGGGTGGTTCGTCCGTCGTGACCACGGCGATAGGCGGCCACTCTGGCGCCGGTTCTGGCTCGGCAAGCACGTGGATCCGTGGGGGGTCGGCTGGGTTTTCCGGTTCGGGACTGGGCGGCAGGGTATGGACGACGGGTGGCGCCACGGGCGGCGTGATCGCCCGCGGCGGGTCGGGAGCCATGGGCGGCGTGATCGCCCGCGGCGGGTCGGGAGCCATGGGCGGCGTGATCGCCCGCGGCGGGTCGGGAGCCATGGGCGGCGTGATCGCCCGCGGCGGGTCGGGAGCCATGGGCGGCGTGATTGCCCGCGGCGGGTCGGGAGCCATGGGTGGCGTGATCGCCCGCGGCGGGTCCAGTGCAATCGGCGGGAGTACGTCCGTGCTTCCCGTTTGTGGGCAGCTCCAACCCGGCTCGTGTGAACAATGCCTGTGTAACGCTTGCTCGACCCAACTCAGCGCGTGCGCTTCGAGCAGCGGGTGCGCCGTCATTGCCGCCTGCGTCGTCGAGACCAGGTGCCTCATGATGGGGATCGGATGCTACAGCCCGACCACCTGCGGTACGTTCATCGATTTGGCGGGTGGCCTCGAGAGTCCGAGCGCCGCGTTGGCACTCCAGGTTGGAATGTGTCGCATCACGACGGGATGCGGCTGCTGACGAGTGCCAGCGAGCGCTCAGTGAGCGCTCAGTGAGTCACGCGTGGCATCGGTGGCTCTTGCTCGACGAGTGCGATAGGCCACACGGCGCTGTCACGTGTGAAGGTGCTGGTGCCTTGGAATCGCCAATCCACGCGCAGCTCGTAAGGTCCGGGCACGGGGGGAAGGGACAAGCCACCCGTGCGCGTGCGGTAGCGCGGGGTCGTCGAGCGGTGGGAGAACACGTCGCTGAGACTTTCGAGCCCCGTTTGCAGGGAGACGAGAGCGAATCGCACCTCGAAGGTTTGTCCCAATTCGACCGGCTCACACTGAAAATACGCGTGAACCTCCACCGGCACGAGGGTGCCGGGGGGAGGTTCGGCATTGGGCTTGAGGTTGATCTGCTCGACCAAGCTGAACAACGTGACGTTGTTCGAATGCTGGTCCAGAGAGGAATCCGGAGCAGACCGTAAGCAAGTAGCACTTGGGCACGGACGAGCCTTACTCCGGATCGAGCGCGGGCGCACGTCGCGCCGGTCGGAACGCGCGGACGCACGTCGCGCGGGTCGGGACGCGCGGGCGCGCACGTCGCACCGTCGTCGTTCACCTGCGCGTATTGACGTCTAGAGGCGACCCGTTGCAAGGTTTACGGTGGCCGTGGCTCCGAGGAGGTAAAAGGCGAGTCCCACGAGTCCGAGCACTCGGTGACCCTTGGAGGGCAACGTCGTCGAGAGCCACCCGCGAGCTTCTGCGGCCCGTGTCAGGGCGAGGATCGAGTGTGTCCAGAGCACTGCGTCGGCGAGAAGGACGAGGAAGGCGAGGAGAGGGATTCCATCGAACGTTCGCGACAGGATGGCCGCTTCCACGGTTGCTCGCGAGCCAGGCTCCACCTCGCGCACGAGCCAAGGAAAGCGCAACACGAGCTCGTGAAACGTCCAAGCGAGCAACGTGAGGAGCACGAGGATTCGGGAAATCCCCGGTCGACCTTGGACCAGGGTGGCTCGCACCGTAGCGGCGATGAGAACGAAGCCGGCGACGGCGGTCATCCAAGCGATGCCGGGGGTGTCGAGGACAAAAGAGAGGCGTTCGGCGGCCGCAGCGTCGAGCAACGCGAGTACGTGGCACAGGCTTCCAAAGCCGAGCCCGATGGCCCAGAGAACGGCGAGGCGGGCGTCAGGGGAGGCGACGGGCATCGGTCGGAGCTTGCTCTCGCGCCTTGACGACGGAAAGGCGAAAACGAATGCTGTTGCGCCGTGCATGCCCCCTTCCGTTCGGGCCGACAGGCCACGGCTCCTTCAACGCGGTCCACGTGGGTCGCGCTGTCGTGGCTAGCGGTTGGCGCCATCGGCGTGGCCCTCGGATGCAGTCGAGGTGGAGCCGCCGATCGGGCTCCGAAGCCCAATTGGGCGGAGACCTTGAACGCCGGCCGCGCTGCCCGTCGGATCGACTCGACGTGGCACGGCGGCGCCGAAGCGGAGCAGCGTGCCACCGAACGCAAGCTCGTCGAGTTCATCGAGCGGTATCCTACCGATCCGAAATGCACGGGCATGCGTTTGCGTCTCGCCTGGATCCGCATCGGACAGAGTCGTATCGAGGAGGCGCGCCGTCTGATCGATTCCGTCGCCGAAGATGCGACTGGTGTCGACGCGGACTGGGTGACGACACTACGCGCCGCGCTCTCGAGGCGCAGTGGAGACGTGGAACGTGCTCTTGCGTCGTTCATGACCCTGAACGGTAAAATCGTCGACGGCGCGCTGCGCGATATTTGGGCCGAAGAAGCCATCGCCGCCGCGCTCGGTGCCGCACGGCTCGAGACCGCTACGGACCTGCTCGTCACGTTTCGCGCGAACGGCAGCGAAGAGCGCTTGCTTCAGACCGATGGCAAGATCGAGAGCATCATCGTTCGTTTGAACGGAGAGGCACTGCTGCGCGCGTTGGACAAGCTGTCTCACGACGTGTCCTTGCCCGTTGCAGACGAATCCACTCGCCAAGCTCGCAGACAGTTGCTCGAACTCGTGCGCGCGCGCTTGGCTCTGTGGGTTTTGAAGGAGAACGACGCAGCGCTTTCGCGTCGCGTGCTCGAAAACGCTCCGCCCAAGTTCTTGCGTAGCGAAGTCGGCGAGCAACTCGTACGTCTTTCGGAGCTCGCAATCTCTCCGGTTTTGACGCTACACGCCTCCGTCGGGTTGCTCCTCGAGATGCAGGACGACTTTTCGAGTCGGCGATCGGCGGAGCTCATGACCGGAGCGATGCGTGCCCTCGACGCCGGTTCGAAGGAGTCACCCGTACGGCTCGTGAGTCGCGACATCCGCACGACCGATCGCGCCGCGATCGCCGAGGGCTTCAAGGCACTCGTGAGCGACGGAGCCGGGATCCTGGTTGCGGGGATCACGTCTGCGACCACGACGGAGGCACTGCGCGTTGCCCGCGACGAAGGCGTCGTCGTCGTGTCCCTTTCAGGGCAGCCCGGACCAGTGCAGCCCGCCAGTTGGTTCGGTGTCGTGGACGTGAGCGAAGTCGCGTCGAAGCTCGAATCGGGAGCAGTCGGCTCCAGCGTTCGTGCGCGTCACCATGGACGGCTCTCGGTGCCCCGTTTCAGACGGTCTCGGGTTTCTCGGGGAAGGCGGGGCGTGGCGTCGCGGACTCTTCGTCCTCACCGACGAAGAGTGTGCTCGCAAGCTAGCGTTCGTGCTTCGAAGCGATGGCGCAACGCCGAGTGTGTGGCTCGGTCCCGAAGCGGTGGGGGCGCGCGACGAATTTGCCTCCGTCACGTTGTTGACGAGTCCGAAATTCGTCGCGCGACCGTCCACCGGTCCCGTGCAGCGCTTCGTTCAACGGTTCCGCCGCTTGCCTTACTGGTTCGAGGCAGTGGGACACGACGTCGTGAGTCTCGCGGCTCCCGCGCTGCGGATCGTTCCTGCGTCGGGAGTCACGGGCACAGCGTCAATCGCAACGATGCGAAGCCAGATTGCCGCGGAGTTATCGCGCGTGCACGCCGAGCTCATGACTTCGGAGGCCGTCGGATACGACGCCTCGCGACGTTTGAGACCGACTTTGGTCAAGGCAACGTCGCTTGCGTCGGTTCCGAAGGAGGACGGCGAATGAACCAACCTCACGAGGTCGTGATTGGCTGTCGGCGGGACACGCGAAAGCTCGCTCGCGCCCTCGGTCGCGTCGTTGCGCCGGGCAACCTCGTCGTTTTGGAGGGGCAACTCGGGAGCGGTAAGACGTTTTTCGTGCGGGCGCTGTGTCGTGCGCTCGGTTTGCCGGAACGGATCCGCGTGACGAGTCCGACGTTCTCACTCGTGCACGAGATCGACACCAAGCCGCGGATGAGCCACGCCGATCTCTATCGCCTTTCGAGCGCTCGCGACGTCGCCGCGCTCGGATTGGTCGAACGCCGCGACGAGGGGGATCTCGTGGTCGCCGAATGGGCGACACCGTACATCGATGTTCTGGGTGGCGACGCGCTGGTCGTCGAGTTCGTCGCCGAACCTCGACGTGCGCGTCTGAGTAGCACTGGGCCGCGAGCTGCCCAGGCACTGGCGTCGCTCCGACTGATTTTGGTTTGAGCGTCGCGCAAACGTACGTGGTGTGCAGGACCGTGACCGCCCGCGACATCGTGGCCGCATGCGACAGACCGCGAGTGCTCGTGGTCAGCTCGCGGAGATTTCGATCACCAAGCGCGGCATGAAAGGCCCTTCGCCGCGCAGGATTGCGAGCGCGACGTTCGGGTACGCGACGCCGAGGGCTCGTTCGACGAGACCGACGCAGAACCAGCGGAGGCCAGCGCACACCGGATCGATACCGCTGATGGTGAGAATGGCTCGCTTGGGATCCGCGCCCTCGCTCGCCTGCCAATCACCGAAGTCGAAGAGTGGGCCTGCGATGCGGCAAATGCGTCGCAAGGTGACCAATGGGGTGAGCGCCGGTGGAATGCCGCGTGACAGAGCCACAGCGAGAATGCCGTCGACGGCTTCGCGTCCCGCCGTGCGACACCAGGTTGGATCGCCGGAGAAGAGGCGTTCGGTCGCGGTCTCGACGTACAGCGTCAGGGTATCGAGATCGCAGAAGACGATGCCTTGAAGCGTTCCGAGCAGTAGGTCGTTGGCTTCTTCGGAATCCAAATCCGAGAGCAGCCGTTCGCGTAGGCTTTGCGGGCGTCGACTGCGCAAAAAGTCATCCAGCGCTTGCCAAATCACGGCACGCACGCGATAGCGTCCGCGATAACGCGCCGGTAAAACGGGGCTTGGTGCGTCTCGCTCGATGGCGTTCGGTTGCAGATTGGCGTCGATGCGACTCATTGGCATACGACCGGAGGACGGTCGGAAGCTGTTTCGCGTCGTAGCCGGCCGAGCGCCGCTATCGGGACCTTGCGGCGAGGGACTCGATGGGCGAATCGAAGCACTCGGCGCGATGGATATCGAACCCGACTCCGCTCGCGCGAGCGCCGTCAGCGGCAGGAGATCGCCGAGCACCGCGTTCGGTGCGCCTTCACGGAGAACGACTCGACGTAACGCCTCGAGCAACTCGCGACTGGATTGATAGCGTCGCGAGGGATCCTTTTCGAGCCCTCGGAGGAGCACCTCCGAGAGCGCGTCGTGGTGAAGAACGCCGCTCTCCGAGAGGCTCGGACAGGGTAAATTGATGATGCGGTACGTCGTGCTCGCGGCGGTTGGCCCGTGAAAGGGCCGGGTGTTGGTGAGCAGCTCGTACATCAATACGCAGACCGAGAAGAGATCGGAACGGTGGTCGACGGTGCCCGTGCCGGCTTGCTCCGGTGAGAGGTACTCCGTGGTGGCGAAGTAGGGACGCCCAGAGAGTCCCGCGCCGCCGAAGTCGAGGAGCTTTACGGTGTAATTTCGATCCTTGAGCTGACAGACCACGACGTTTTCGGGTTTCACGTCACCGTGGAGCAACCCCGATGCGTGAGCGGCACCAAGAGCAAGGAGCACGGGCTCCACGATGGCCATGGCTTGCCCCGGACGCAGACGACCATGGCGTTCGAGGAGTCGCCCGACATTTTCGCCACGGAGATCCTCCATGACGATGTATGGGCCGAACTCGCAGAGGCCCGTGTCTTGGATTGCCACGATGTGTTCGTGGCGGATCTGATTGGCGGTAAGCGCCCCCTCGAACATGCGCGAGGCATGCTCGACGTCGCGAACGGCGCCCGAACGAAGGAGCTTGATAGCCACCGTCGATTGCGTTTGGGCATCAATCGCGCGATAAACCTCGCCCGTGCCGCCCGAACCGATCTTCTCGAGGACTCGATACCGGCCGGCCAAGACACTACCCGTCGCTGATTGCTTGAGAGGCGACTGTGACAAGTTCTCGCCAGGATAAACTAGACGTGCGACTCAGTGTGAGCAAGTTTCCGGCTTTTTTACGACGTCTGAAACGACTCGTTCTCGGATCCGCTCGTCAGTACTGGCAGATCGAGAAAACCCCCAGCGCTTTGCGAATTCCGACGGCCTGCGCGTGTTGCGGCGGACGTGCATCCGTGAATCGACGGGAGTATGGCTCCCATTGGGACCACTGTGTGATTGTCCCCTACTGTGAGCCGTGTGCTCGTCATGAGCAGCGGTCCAAGTCGTTTCACCTCGGAGCGCGGATTGGCTCGTGGATCGTCGCTTTTTCTAGCTCAATCCTGCTCTGTCTGACCTGGCTGCCCCTGTTTGCCATCGTTGCCATTTCGATACTGCTGTCCATTCTTCCTCTGCTGTCTCGCGCGATATTCACGCTTCCTCGTCAGCTCGGGCACGCCTCTCGGGAACGAGCGGTCTGGGTATCGGGAGAAACCGTGCATGCTGCATCCGCGAGCTGGGCAGAACGGGTGAGCGAGCTCAACGGGGCACAGCTGCGCCGGATCCGCTTGCGGTTCTCTCGGCTCGGGGCTTGGGCAGTCGCGGGGCCCATCGTGGCTCTGTTTTTGGGACCATTTGCCTTTCAAGCGCTTCGACCGAGGCTTCGTGTGCTGAACTTCACGGATGCTCGGCTCACCATTTACGTCGACGGCCATCGTTTGGGGTACGTCGAACCGACGAGCGGCGAACACCCTGCCGCGGGCGCCGAGTTTCGTGTGCCGAGTGGGCGCAGGCGCTTGAGTGCGCGACAAGGTGGTAAGTCCTCGGGCTTCGACGTGAGCGTCGTCGTGCGAAATGGGCTGCGTCACGTATTTGCTCCTGGTGCGACTCCGGGGTGCTTGTACGTGCAACGGCTCGCCTACGGCCTTTCGCGGCTCGGTGAGTCTGCGGAGCCGAAAGTGATCGAGGTGGAACCCCTCGAATCGAAAGATCGATTCTGGACGATTGCGGCGGATGTCGAGCCCTGGTTCGTCCCCGAGCGACGCGTCAGTTCCGGCGTCACCACGGGAGGGGTCGTTTCGCTGTTGCGCATGGGCCAGTGTCGTTGAGGCTTCTCGCGACGAGCCCGCGGAGGATCCACCGATGGCGCGCGAGCCGTGACCACGACGCACCGACAACAAAACGCTCGAGCCGGGCAAAGGAGTGGCCGGTCGTTCGAACTCGCTGCTCGAATCTGGAAGCCTGATTCGCGGCCGGGTGGATATTCGCGCACCCTGGCCATTGGCAGGCCTTTCGGAGTGGCTATAGTGCCCGCACCGTGACGACGGACAATTCTTCTCAACCTCAGGCGGCCAACTCCGAAGCAGAGGCGCCTTCGCAGCCCTCCGCGGACGCGGCAAGTCAACCCAGTCAGTCGCCCGAAGCCCCGTCGGCGGAAGAGCAGCTGAAAGCCGAAGTCGCGCGACTCAAGGACCAGCTCCTCCGTTTGGCAGCGGACTTCGACAATTTCCGCAAGCGGAGTCGGCGCGAGATTGGGGATTCCGAGCGCAAAGCGCGTGAGGATCTGCTGCGCGATCTCCTTCCCGTGTTCGACAACCTCGAGCGTGCAACCACCCACGTCAGTGCTGCTACGGATGTTCAGTCCTTGGCCGAAGGCGTGCAAATGGTCGGAAAGCAATTCCTCGACACGCTGTCGCGCATGGGAGTGGAACGCGTTCCATCCGTGGGTGTGGCTTTCGATCCGAACATTCACGAAGCCATTCAGCACGTGGAAACGGCTGACCATCCGCCAGGCTGCGTCGCTGCGGAGATCGTCGGTGGATACAAGTACGGCGAGCGACTGATTCGTCCGGCAATGGTCGTCGTGGCCAAGGCGCCGAGTGGGGACAAGCCCGCTGAACCGTCAGCGTGAGATTTTGCTCCCATCGTCCGATTTTCCACTATTCTTGCGTTGAATGGGTAAGGTCATCGGCATCGATCTCGGGACGACGAATTCCTGTGTCGCCGTTCTCGAGGGTGTGAGCGCTTCAGGTCAACCCGACATTCGGGTGATTCCGAACCCGGAAGGTGCGCGAACGACCCCTTCGGTGGTGGGATTTACGTCCTCTGGCGAGCGCCTCGTCGGGCAGGTCGCCAAGCGTCAGGCCACCACCAACGCTCAGAACACCGTCTTCGCGGTGAAGCGATTGATGGGGCGAAAGTTTGCCGATCCATCGATCGCCAAGGATCTCGCCCTGCTCTCGTACAAGGTCGTCGAGCACGACAATGGCGACGCTTGGGTCGACGTCGGCGGGAAGCGTCTCTCTCCGCCCGAGGTCTCGAGCATCGTTTTGGCGGCGCTGAAGGACACGGCCGAGCGATTCCTCGGGGAAACCGTCGATCAAGCCATCGTCACGGTTCCGGCGTATTTCGACGATGCCCAACGTCAGGCGACCAAAGATGCGGGTAAAATTGCCGGTCTTGACGTCAAACGGATCTTGAACGAGCCGACGGCAGCGGCGCTCGCGTACGGGCTCGATCGGAGTGGCTCCGAGCGGATCGCCGTTTACGATCTCGGCGGCGGCACCTTCGACATCTCGATCCTCGAGATCTCCGGAGGCGTGTTCAACGTTCGTGCGACGGGTGGCGACACCCATCTCGGCGGCGAGGATTTCGACACGCGCATCGTCGACCTGTTGGCTCGGGAGTTTCAGCAGCAAAACAACGTCGATTTGCGGCAGGACAGAACGGCGTTGCAACGTCTTCGCGAGGCAGCCGAGCGCGCAAAGCACGAGCTCTCGTCGTCCCTCGAGACAGAAGTCAACATTCCGTTCATCGCCCTCGGCGCTGCGGGTCCTTTGCACTTGCAAAGGACCATCAAGCGCAGTGAGCTCGAGATCCTGACGCGGGAACTCGTCGAGCGAACCATCGCGGCGTGTCGCGCCGTGCTCGCCGACGGCAAGGTGGCGCCCAATCAGATCGACCAAGTGGTGCTCGTTGGCGGCATGACGCGGATGCCCGCCGTTCAGCGTGCCGTCAAAGAGTTCTTCGGCAAGGAACCCCACAAGGGTGTCAACCCGGACGAGGTTGTCGCCGTGGGCGCAGCGATTCAGGGCGCGGCACTCGACGGAAAGATCGACGAGGTGTTGCTCCTCGACGTGACGCCGCTTTCGATCGGTGTCGAAACGGGTGGAGGCGTCTTTACCTGTCTCATTCCGCGAAATACCACCATCCCGACGGAGCGAAGCGAAGTCTTCACGACCAGCGTCGACAACCAGTCCTTCGTGCCGATTCACGTGCTCCAAGGGGAACGTGAAATGGCGGCAGACAATCGAAGCCTGGCCCGATTCGAGCTCACCAAGAATCCCCCCGGCTCCGCGCGGGGTGCCCAAGATCCAGGTGACGTTCCGCATCGACGCCAATGGGATCTTGGCCGTCGAGGCCAAGGACCTCGGCACGAACCGTTCGCATTCGGTCGAGGTGAAGCCCGCGAGTGGTCTCACTCAAGCCGAAGTCGATACGCTGGTTGCGGACGGCGATCGATTCAAGGAAGCCGATCAGCTTCGTCGCGAACTCGCTGAGTGGCGTAACCAAGCCGAGGCGCTGATCTATACGACGGAACAGGCCCTCGAAGGCTATGCGGATCTCTTGCAGCCCGAGAAGGTCGTCTCGATGCGTGCAGACGTCCAAGCGTTGCGCGCATTGCTCGATAAAAATGCCGAGATCGATGCGATTCGGACGGCCTACGCCGCTCTCGAACAAGCGACGTTCGAGATCGCCGAAGCGATGTACGGCGGCGACGCCACGACGTGAGCACGAGACGTCGCGACGTCATGGCGTGACGAGCTCGGGGTCTGAGAGCCGTCGAGCGGCTCAGTCGTCGGACGAGGCGAGGCGCTGTTCGATGGCTTCGAGATGTGCAGCCACTTGGGGATCGGTACTGCGCAGGGCTTCCATGCGTCGGACGGCGCTCATCACCGTGGTGTGGTCGCGGTTGCCGAAGGCACGGCCAAGCTCGGGGAAGCTGCACTTCAGCCGTTGCCGGCACAAGTACATGGCCACCTGGCGCGCGAACGCGACGCTTCGATGTCGGTCCTTGCTCAGGAGATCGGCGCTGGTGAGCCGGAAGTGACCGCACACGGCACGCTGGATGTCCTCGACGCTGGTCGGGTTCGGTCGACGTGAGCCGACGTTCAACAGTTCGCGCTGCGCGAACTCGTCGTCGATGCTGCAACCGATGAGCGAGGACTTCGCCGCGAGACGAATGAGGGCACCTTCGAGTTCGCGAACGTTGCTCTTGATGCATTGAGCCAGGAGCACGGCGACGCTGTCGGGGACGAGGATCCCTTCGAGCGCGGCCTTCTTCCGAACGATGGCCACTCGCGTCTCGAGCTGCGGGACTTGAACGTCCGCGACGAGCCCCGACGTGAAGCGGGACACCAAGCGCTCGGGCATCTTCTGGAGTTGCTGCGGGTACTTGTCTGCCGTGACGACGATTTGGCGATCCGCTTCGCGGAGCGCGTTGAAGGTGTGGAAGAACTCCTCTTGGGTCTGCTCGCGACCCGCGAGGAATTGGATGTCGTCGACGAGCAGGACGTCACATTCAGCGCGATAGCGATGCCGGAACTCGTCCATCTTGCGGTGCTGCAACGCCAAGATGAACTCGTTGGTGAAACGCTCTGCCGACACGTAAATGACGCGTGCGCTGGGACGATCCGTGAGGACTTGATGGGCAATGGCGTGGACGAGGTGCGTCTTGCCGAGCCCCGTGCCGCCCGCGATGAAGAGCGGGTTGTATCGCAGCCCGCCGCCGCCCGTGGCCGCACGAGCTGCGGCGTAAGCGAGCTCGTTCGACGAGCCGACGATGAAGTTCTCGAAAAGGAACTTGGGATCCAACTGCGAACGCACGGCTGCGTTCGTGAAGCTCGGTCGATCGCTCCGGCTGACGAGTTCGAAGGAACGCGGTGAACTGGGGGGGGGTGGTGGCAACGTGACCGAGCGCTCCGATGCGATGGGGCCGCTACCGAACTCGCGCGCGAGTTCCGCCTCCAGGTGTTGTGTTCCGCGGGGCGAACCCGACGCCGGGGGAGCCGGGCGCAACGTGGTCGAGCGCTCGCTCCGACGGGTCTCCTCGAAGTTTGCACCACGCGATGGCGCAGGCGGTGGCTCGGACACGGGACTGCTCAAGGTCCGCTGAATTCTCCAACTCACGCGAATGGCGTCGACGCCGGAACTCTTGGCGAGATGACTCACGAGATCCGGAATGTAGTGGTCTTGGACCCAGTCCCTCACGAACTCGTCACGCGCGACGAGATGAAGTGTTCCGTCCTCGAAATGATCGAGCTGAACACCTGAGAACCACTGCTCGAATGTCGAGGGACTGCGGCTCTTGGTGCGGGCAATTGCACTCGTCCAGGCCTGTCCAAATAGCGTGCGGTCTTCCATCTCGTAGCTCAATCGAGTCGATGCGAGGAGATTCAACGGTTCCACCCCAAGTTATCCACAGGGCTGTGGATCGGAACCAGTTCTTGGCCTTCAGAGCGCTGACCATTCGGAGAAGTGCATCCTCCGTCCGACCAGCTCGAAGCTAAACAATCCTATCGAAGCAGCCGTCAGATTCGTCATCTGCCAGCAATCCGAGAAGTCCGTACGACCAGTCGCCGCATAGTGCGATCTCGATGCATTCGAACTGACCGGGGCCGCGAGCTAGCACTCAATCCCTACTAGTTTCAATGCTTGACATGATTTTCTCCAACGCGACGCGGAAATGTTGCTTGAACGTTGGGCCCGCATCGACGCCCGATCCGGATCATCGTGCTTCGATGCGCCGAGGTAGAGGAATCGGAGCTATTCGATGCGATGATCTCGATTGCAGAAATCGATCGTCGATCGAAGCGCTTGGTCTAGGCTCGATCGTGTCGTCAAGAGGCACGTCGCCGAAAAAGTGCCGCGCAATACAGCACTCGTTAGAACGGTGTCCGTTCGAGCCACCGTTCTTTTCTCGAGTGAACGCGCGTATCGAAGACATCGTCTTTTTTTCTCTCTTCGTTGCGATGAAGAATTCTTGACAGGCACTCGTTCTTCCTTGCGTGCGCGCGATTGGGGGATCGGATGTCCGTCCAGTGCGTGTGCTGACCTTCGTACGCCATTCACCGCGAAGTCCAAATTCGATGCACGAGTGTCCCGCACTTCGATTGTCGCCAAGCGGACACGATGCGTGGGGCACGCGCGTTGCGATGGTTCCGCGAGTTCGCGTCGGGAGTATCGAGTCACGTCTGCGAGCTCGCGCGTCGAGGCAAACATCGAGTCACGTCTGCGAGCTCGCGCAGCGACGGGAACGTCGAGGCGAACGTCGAGGCGAACGTCGAGGCGAACGTCGAGGTGAACGTCGAGGCGAACGTCGAGTCACGTCCCGTACCGCGAGGTCGCGCGGCGAAGCAACGGTTGCTGCATCTCCTGGCGTGGTCGCGGCGCCAAATGAGTGAGTTCTCGCGTTCGGCGGCGATGAAATGCGCACATCGGTCACGCGTCTCGCGCGGGAAATTGCCAATTTGACACTCTAGGATGCGCCGCCGATGGGGTCGAATGATGTCGTCGCTGGGCTCGATCGCATCGGGCACAGTGCGGCAATTTCCCGGACAATACGCGTGAGGTGGGGGGGGCTTGGTTGACGGGTTCGGGGTTGCCGCGTAACTACGACCCTCGCCCATGGTCATCGGCAGATCGCATCGTCTTCTCACTTCGACGTTCTTCTTTTCGGCAGTCGCATCGAGCTTGGTGCTGTCGACGTTCGGTGCCTTGGCGAAGAGTCCGCTCGATCCAGCCGTCGGTTGGGATTCCGGGCGTATCGAGACGGGGCGTTCGGCGGCAATGTCTGGGGCCAACACGGCGGTGTCGAGCTCGGTCGGAGCGTTGTTTTCGAACCCAGCGAACATGGCCGCCAACCGCATCTACCATGTCGGCGCCTTCGCTTCGATTTGGCCCGAAGCGGCGAGGCAGACCTACGGGGCCGCCGTGGTGGACTCGAGCACGAGCAGCACGGCGCTGACCGGCGGACTCGCGGCGATGTGGACTCAGCAGGATCCGGACGGCACCAAGCGGCGCGGAACCGACTTGGTACTCGGGATCGCTTTTCCGTTCTCGGACAAGTTTCGTCTCGGTGCGTCGCTCAAGTATCTCTCGTTTCGTCAGCAGGGAACGGGTCCTCTCGGCAGCAGTCCAGTGTCGGCGGGTCTCGATGGCGAGCCCATCGTGAGGGACTTCGGGATCGATGCCGGGTTCACGCTGCAACCGACCCGCTACTTCTCTGCCGGCGTCGCGGGCATCAACCTGAACGCGCCAGGCAACGGCTTCATGCCGACGTTGCTCACGGCTGGGCTCGGTGGTGGTACGGATGAGTTTACCCTCGAAGCCGACGTGCTCGCGGATTTCACGACCTGGGAAAAGACGAAGCTTCAATTCATGGGGGGCGCCGAGCTGCTCGTCGCAGAGAAGTTCCCCCTGCGCGCGGGTTATCGATACGATCAAGGAACGAAGATACAATGGCTCAGTGCTGGAGCCGGCTACGTCGAGCGTTCGATGGGGATCGAACTCGGCGTGCGTCGCAGCGTCGCGGGGCCGAGCGCGACGGCCATCGTCTTCAGCTTTACCTATCACGTCGAGTCGGCGGGCGTCGGCTCGACGGCGAACGGCAATTACTGAGGCTAGCCGAGGTCTCGCGTCAGCTGGCTCACGTACGTGGTCAAGGCACACTCGGCGTGCTCTTGGGTGACGGATGTTTCCGGAACGACCTCGATGCGTTCGCGCACGGCTTCGATTCCGCGAGGATTGCGAAACCAGTCCTCGTCGTATTCCGCGACGAGCCGTTCGCACCAAAGACTGCTGAGTAGTGGTCCGAGCAGTCGCTGACCCGAATCCGAATGGAGTCGCGGGACGACACCGCAGAGCGAACGCGGAAACGCAAATCCAAACGTATCTTCGCTCAGCGCTTCGAATTCGCTTCGGGTTTGGTTTCCGCTCGTGCGCACCCGCGCACGGATCAGGCAAGCGAGCGCAAGTAGCCTCGTCTGAATCAGACTCGATACGGCGAGAGCTCGTGCATGGGTCCGGGCTCGAGCGCTGGAGAGGTCGAGCGCGCGCCGAAGAAATGGCGCCGAACGTGGGAGTGCGCCGAGGAGCGCGCCGGTCGTTCTCCTGAGCAGCCCATTGGGATCATGTGCGACCACGAAGGGTTGATTCGAGGGGGCAGAAGCGTCGACCATGCCCGCGCCGAGTCGAGCGAGGCCACGGCAGAAACTCGCCGGTGCGATGGCGGAAGGCAGCTTCGAGAGCGTGATCGGTAGACCGTGTAACCAGGCGTCGTCACCGAGGAGACGAGATAGGGAGCGCGCGTTGAGTTGCGCAGGCCACCCCGCGTCAGCACTACGAGCCAGCGCGTGATCGAGTAAATCGCTCAGGGTGGGAGGGACGAGTTGTCGGTGCAAGTCGCGGGTGCGATCGAGCAGTTGCGCAGCAAACGTCCCCATGTCGATTCCGGGGCTCTCGATCGCCTCGCTGTCCTCGAACCCCGCGCGTCGGGCAAGCTCCGTACGTCTTGCCCAAAGTTCGAAGACGAGTTCCTGGACACGTGTGGTTCGAGCGCTCAGGGCGTCGAAGAAGAAGGAACGTTCTTCAGCATTCGAGAGCATGCGGAAGAGCAGCTCGCTCGGGGTGACGTCGAGCGGAGTCTTCCACTCCACCGAGTGGCGCTCCACGCGATGAGCGTGGGCCAGGGCCGCGTAACTTGAGCCGTTCACCCGTGCGTCCGCAAGGTGAAATGCCCAGCGCAGCCACGCCGTTTTCAGCTCGTCAGGGAGGGCTGCTTCGCGGATTTCGCGGAAATGCCGCGCGTTCGGTCAGCTCTGGTCGATCAGCGAACGGGCCCGATGGATCGATGTCGCCTCGTTCGAGCCGTGCACGGTAGGCGCGCCAGGCTTTGGACAAAGCTTGCGTCGAGCGCGATAGAGCGAGGGGATTTTCGAGGAGCGACATGAGACTTTCGGCGAGGCTGCGCAGTCTAGCTCGAAGTGCGGGGTCAGGTGGGCTTTCCAGCGTCGTCCCGTGACGCTAGAAGGAGCCTCGCATGTCAGCGAAGCGTCATCTTCCGGTGCTCAAGAACTCGGACGGCTCCGAGATACCCGTGCGGTCTGCTGGATACGTCGTGTTTTTGGGAGCACTTTCGATATTCGTGTCCTGGCTGCCGCTCGGCGTGCTCGGTCTTTGGGCAACGCAGGCGCTCGTTTCGGAGCCGTCAATGAGCGGTCGCAGCGGACCCATCGATCCTGCTCGCGGGCTGGTCCAAATCCTTCCGTTGCTGCTCGCGTTCGCCGCGGCCTGTACGGTTGGGGGGGCACTCGTCGGACGACTCGCTACGACGAGGCATCTCCGCCTCGCAGTGCTTTCGGGGCCCCTGGCGTCCTTCGGTCTGGTTCTCCTCGTCTACGCTCAGGGGGCGTTGCGGCCCCAAGGGTTCGCCCTCGCCGTTCTGCTCGCGCTCGTGCCCATCTCGGCCGTATTCGCCTGGATTGGCGCCATTTTGGCTCGGAAATCCCGAGGCTGATTGCCGGGTTGTAGGTGCGTCCCTGGCCCCCGCGTACCCGAGGGACTAGAGTTTCAATCCCAATGAGTCAACTCGACGACGAGCTGAAGAAGGCCCTGCTTTCGCCCGAAGGGGTGGCGGCTCAACCGAGCGTGAAGAAGCCGGAGGGCCACCGCAAACGAAGCATTGGTCTGCTCGTCGGGCTGGTGCTCATGGGCGGGACGATCCTGACCGTCGTGCTAACTGGAATCGACAACGCAGCCGTGTACTCGAAGCGCGTCGAGCAACTCCTTGCGGAGCGAGAACGGTTTACGTCGAGGAACGTACGAGTTTTGGGCACTCTAGTGAAGGGGAGCCTGATGCGACGCAGTGAGCCGTGCGAGTATCGGTTCAAGCTGTCCGGCGGTACGAAGGAGCTCTCCGTGAGCTATCCGCAATGCGTCATTCCCGACACCTTCAGAGACATCCCTGGTGTGGACGTAGAAGTGACGGCGGAGGGACGTTTGCAGCCAGATGGCTCGTTCCTCGCCCACCAGATCATGGCGAAGTGTCCTTCGAAGTACGACATGAAAACGAAGGCCAATTCGGGCTACGGCGCGCCGCATCCGATGGGCCCGACGAGTCGACTCGAGGATTCTGCCGAACGCGGAGAAGCTTCGGTCGGTGAAGCTCGTAAGTAACAGGCACGAAGAAACTAGGACGGAACATGTGGGATAGATTCCTTCGAGCGTGTCGCGGTCAAGCCGTCGACACGACTCCAGTCTGGTTCATGCGACAAGCTGGGCGTTACATGCCCGAGTACCGGGCCATTCGCGAGAAGCACAAGCTTCTCGAGATCTGCAAGACGCCCGAGCTCGCGGTCGCCGTTACGTTGCAACCGGTTCGCGCTTATGCCGTGGACGCGGCGATTCTCTTCGCCGATCTGTTGTTGCCCCTCGAGCCCATGGGGGCACCGTTCGATTTCTTTTCTGGCGAGGGGCCCGTCATCGAGCGGCCCGTGCGGAGTGCGGCCGACGTCGCTTCGCTTCGCATCGTCGAGCCCGAGGAGGGGCTTGGTTACGTACTTTCGACGATTGGCGTTCTCAAGCGCGAGCTCGAGGGCAAGACGCCGCTCATTGGATTTGCTGGCGGCCCCTTCACCCTTGCAAGTTACCTGGTCGAAGGAGGCAAGAGTGCAAACTACCTTCGCACCAAACGGATGATGTACGAAGCGCCGGCGTTGTGGCACGAGCTTCTCGGCAAACTCGCCGAAGTCGTGCGTCGATTCTTGCGCGCTCAAGTCGCGGCCGGTGCCGATGCGGTGCAGCTCTTCGATTCTTGGGTTGGCGCGTTGAGCCCCATCGACTTCGAGACCTACGTCGAGCCGCACCTGTCGCACATCTTGAAAGACGTCGAGAGCCTCGGTGTTCCGGTCATTCACTTCGGCACGGGCACTCAATCCCTGCTCGAGCACCAACAGCGAGCCGGGGGATCGGTGATTGGCGTGGACTGGCGAACCCCGCTATCGGACGCAGTGAAACGTCTCGGACCCAATGCCGTCGTGCAAGGCAATCTCGATCCGATCCTCTTGTTCGCTCCACGTGAGGTGCTTGGCGCGCGCATTTCGGAGGTCATCGAGTCCGGTCGTTCTGCTCGCGGACACGTCTTCAATCTGGGTCATGGGATCCTTCCCGAGACCAGCCCCGACGCGGTGGCGTGGGTCGCCGAGCGAGTTCACGAGCTCGGAGCTCGACGATCGTGACCACGAGCGACGGCCATTGCCCCAGACGGATTTCTGTCATCGGGGGCGGCATCACGGGACTTGCCGCCACCTACGAACTGCGCAGGCGCCGCCCAGACTTGGAGGTGTTGCTCTTCGAGAGCAAGTCCACGGTCGGGGGCAACGTCGATACCGTCGAAGCCGACGGGTTCCTTCTCGATGGTGGACCGGATTCCTTTCTGAGGACGAAGCCGGAAGCTGCCAAATTGTGCGAGGAACTCGGGCTTGGCAGTGAGCTCATCGCTCCGCTTCCTTCCGCGCACCGGGTCTTCATTGGCCACGGGCAGCGACTCGTGCAGCTGCCGGCTGGAATGGCGCTCGCCGTCCCGACGCGCATTCGTCCGTTACTCGAGACGCCGCTCGTCAGCTTTGCAGGGAAACTGCGGATCTTGGGCGACTTGTTCATCGACGAGAATGGTCAACGCGGTTCGGACGAGACCGTCGCTTCATTTCTCGAGCGTCACTTCGGGCGAGAGGTGACTCATCGCCTCGCCGGACCGCTCCTCGGCGGCATCTTTGCGGGGGACATCGAGGAGCTTTCCGTTCGTTCGACGTTTCCGCAATTGGTCGAGCTCGAGAAGCGTCAGGGGAGTCTCATTCGAGCGCTCTTTGCCGCCGAGCGTGCGCGGGTGGCCAAGGCTCGCGGGATTACGGAGTCGCGTCCCGAGGATCCCTTCGAATCCGGTGGAGCTCTTCGAGCTCTTTCGTTGGCTGCGCCGTGAAGGCCAAGCGGCGGCGCCGAGTCCCTTTCAATCTCTGAAGGGCGGCATCGGGGTGCTCGTGCGTGCACTTGCCGAACGGATCCCGCCTTCGACCCTGAAACTTGGGCGCCCGATTGCGAAGATCGAGTGCGCTGGTCGTGGATTTACGATTTTTCGCGAAGGTGACGAGCCCTACTACAGCGATGCCGTCGTGCTCTGCACCCCGGCGCACGCGTCTGCCAAAATCCTCGACGGTTGGGGAACGCGACGTTTGGTGCGAGCGCTCGCGTCGATTCCTTACGTCTCGACGGCGACGGTGTTCTTCGGACTGCGCCGGCCTCCGCAACGGCAATCGCTCGACGGTGCGGGGTTCATCGTGCCGCGCGGGGAGGGGCGCATGCTCGCCTCCACTTGGGTTTCTTCGAAGTGGTCTGGACGCGCTCCCGAGGGCGAAGCGTTGGTTCGCGTGTTCCTCGGTGGCGCGCGTGAGCCTGAGCTCGTGGAGTCCTCGAGCGATTCCGAGCTCGAGCAACTCGCCAAAGAGGAGCTCGTGCGATTCATCGGGCCCATCGACGACGAGCTCCGCATGACGCGAGTCTTCCGTTGGATCCGGTCCAATCCTCAACCCACCTTGGGACACGCCGACCGGCTGAAAGACAATCCACGACGCGCTTCGGGACGCACCTGCCCTCGCGCTCGCCGGCTCGGCCTATGACGGGGTGGGCTTGCCCGATTGCATTCGCCAAGGGCGTGCTGCGGCGTCGCGAGTCCTCGAGGCACTCGGCGGCTCGACGCGGAGCTCGACCGGCTGAAGTCGAGCGCGCTGCGGCTTCGCGAGTCCTCGAGGCACTCGGCGGCTCGACGCGGAGCTCGACCGGCTGAAGTCGAGCGCGCTGCGGCTTCGCGAGTCCTCGAGGCACTCGGCGGAGGCGGATTTTCGCCTCCGCGCTGCGCCATCGAGGCTTCTCTCATCGAGGTTTCGTGCGAAATGCGTGGGCCTGCACGTCGGCGTTGGACGAGGTTCGTCCCGGACGACGGTTCGTTTTTTTGGGGAGCTGGATGTTGGCTCGTCGTAATGAAATGCATGGTCTTTCGTCCGGCCCGTGCATCTCGCTTAGCTCTCTCGCAGACCTTTGCTAAGCTGCGCGCCGCTTCTCCGGTGTCGTCCAAAGGCAGGACAAAGGACTTTGAATCCTTGAATCGTGGTTCGAATCCACGCGCCGGAACAAAGAGTTCGGAACACGAACGCGAGTGCGTTGTCAGCCGGGGGGACGTGGCTCGATTCGAGCGACGCGTCTAGTGTGAGGCGTCCGTCGGACGTTTCGATGTATCGTAGGCTGCCGTGAGCGCGAACGAAGATCTTGCCGAACAACGATTCGTACAGCGCTTGCAGGCGCGCGACGAGCACGCCTTCAACGAGCTGGTCGAGACCTATGGTCCGCGCGTGTACCGCTTGGTGTTTCGCATGTTGGGTCGGCGCGCAGAGGCCGAAGACATGACCCAAGAGGTCTTCGTCCAGGTCTTCAAGGCCGTTGGACAGTTTCGCGGTGATAGCAAGCTGTCGACGTGGATTTATCGCGTCGCGATCAATTCCTGTAAGAACCGCTCGAAGTACTTGATGCGGCGTCATGATGGCGCGCAAGACGCATTCGATCTCATCGGAGATCACGAGCCGCTGCATCAGGCCAAGGGCGTGACCACCGGGGAGCTCAGTCGCCCCGATCAAATGGTCGAGGGAATGCAAGTCGAGCGAATCGTGCGCGCCGCAATCGCCGAGCTCGAACCAGACTTTCGCGAAGCCCTCGTGCTGCGCGACATCGAGAACTTGAGCTACGAGGAGATCACGGAAATCACCGGGCTCGCCGAGGGCACCGTCAAGAGCCGGATCCATCGCGCTCGGACCATGTTGAAGGAACTCGTCGAACGTGCGCTCGGGGAGAGGATTCTGATGAACACGACGAATGACGACCTCGAGAAGTCTTCCATGGACCAGGCGTCGGAGCAGCGTCTGAAGGAGCTCTTGCGCGGGGCTGTCGAGGAACCCGAAGCGGGAGCCGTGCCCGACGTCCTTGGTGGGGTGCAACGCAAGCTGCGCTTACGTAGTGGTGGCAAGTTCTACGACGACGCCTGGAGCACCGCGCGTCACACGCCCGTCGCTACCTATTTCATCACGAGCCTGCTCATGCTCTTCGTGCTCGGCGTCGCGTACTTCATTCTTCGGCCACTTTCGGGCGAACCGGAACCCGTACGCAATCAGCCTGCACCCGTCGAGATCATCGCGCCACTTTCGCACTCGAGCAAGTGACGCCATTGACGGTCCACTGGGCGGCTCTCGACGCGAGTGATGGCTCTCGACGCGAGTGATGGCTCTCGACGCGAGTGATGGCTCTCGACGCGAGTGATGGCTCTCGACGCGAGTGATGGCTCTCGACGCGAGTGATGGCTCTCGACGCGAGTGATGGCTCTCGACGCGAGTGATGGCTCTCGACGCGAGTAATGGCTCTCGACGCGAGTGATGGCTCTCGACGCGAGGAGCTTCAGGTTACCCAGCGTGCGACGACGCAGGTGATGTTGTCGGGACCGCCGCGTTCGTTGGCAGCGGCAATCAGTCGTTGGCTCGCGGTGGCCAGATCCGAACTGCTGCGCACGATGTCGTAGATGCTGCGATCGTCGACGGGACCCGAGAGACCGTCACTGCAGAGCAGCAGGGTGTCGCCCTCGAGTGGCTGCTCGAATCGGGTGTCGACCTTGACGGTATCCTTCATTCCGAGCGCGCGCACGATGACGTTCTTGTGGGGGAAGTTGGCAATCTCTTCCTCCGTCAAACGCTTCATCTTCTTGTAGTCGTTGAGCAACGAGTGATCTTCCGTGAGCTGCTCGATGTGCCCCTCGCGGATCCGGTACACGCGACTGTCTCCGACGTGGGCCACGTAGTAGCCACCCTCGACCGCAAATAGAGAAGCGAGCGTCGTTCCCATGCCGCGTTGCTTGGCGTTGCGTTGGGCCGCTTCGAAGATCCGTAGATTGCAGAGCTTGATCCCCGTGATGAGACGGTTCTCTTCGTAGCCCTTGGAGCGATCCATCTTGTACGGCCAGGTGCGCTCCGGATCGTCGGCAGTCGACGTGAAGAACTCCTGCAAGGTGTCGATCGCCATTTTCGACGCGACCTCGCCCGACGCGTGACCGCCCATACCGTCTGCCACGATGTACAGACCATATTCGGGAATGATCGCGAAACTATCCTCGTTATGGACTCGCTTGCGACCGACGTCGGTCTGACCTGCAACCTCGATTCGGAGGGGACGCGCCACGGAGTTCTCGGATCCTGATCGTTTGGGTGTAAGGACGACGAAACGAAGATAACGTGCCTGTGGACGAATTACTTTGTCAATCGTCGTCCGTCCGGGGCTTCGGCTTTCAAACCATCGCGGGTTGGCTCAAAAGCCGAAATTCGCTGGAGTTCCGGTGGGTTCTGCGGAGCTCAATAGCCCAAGTCCGGCTGACCCAGGCCCGCCCCCGTGTTGGGTCGCGCGGCTTCCGGATATTGACCGAGGGTGACTCGAACCTCTCGATACCGACCCTCCGCGAGGAGTAGCAAGGTTACGCGGTCGAATGCCCGATGTCGGTGTAGCAGCTCCGCGAGATCCTTAGGTGAGCCCACGGGAGTCCCGTTCACGGCAAGGAGCAAGTCTCCCTGTTTGCCTGCGCGCAACCCGAGGGTGCTCGCTGGGCTATTGGGCAGCACGGACTGAATACGCGTCGCTGCGAGAGGCCCGCCAGTTTCTGCTGTGACGGTGAGCCCCAGCCAAGGCATGGGAATGTTCTGGGCCGTGAGTCCTTCGCGCAAAAATCGGCGGAGCTCTGCGGTGGGGGCGGCGTAGTAGGTCACGCTGCAACGGTCGAGCACCGCAGGCAGACACGCCTGGGTCACCATGCCGACGACGGCGCCGCCTGCGTCGAGGATTGGTGCGCCGAGATCCGCCGCGGTGAATGCAGGCGTGAAGGTGAGTGCTTGGGAGAGAACGGCTGCATCTCCACCCATGAGGTTTTCGCGATGCGGCGCCGACAGCGCGACCTCCTTGAGTCCGCCTCGTGCGTCGAGCCGCAACAGCCGGAGCGGACCTCCGTCTTGGAACGGATCGGTTCGAGCCGCGAGGAGGCCCGTGGTCCACCGCTGATCATCGGGCGTCAGCAGCGCGAGATCCCAACCGCGATCGGCGTGCAGCACGCGCAACTTCGCGAAGCTGCCGTCGGCAAAACGCGCCCTGAGACCCACGCCACGTCCAAGGGGCGAAAGCGTCGTGAGGATGCGACCGTCGCCGTCGAGAACGAAACCCAAGGAGACGGTCTTGTTCTGAAGCTGGATCTCGACGATCGCGTTTCGCTCACGGCTGCGTGGTGCGGACGCTGCAGCACCTGAAGATGTGGCGCCTGGTGCAGACTTGGGTGCGGTTGCTGCCGCCTCACGGGTTGGCACGGTCGGACTTGCCGGCGCCGCCGGAGTCGCCTTCGCGGGCTGCGCAGCGGCGCTCTCGACGTAGACGGTGAAGGCGAGTCCCGCGAGTCCAGCGAGCACGAGCCCGCGTCGACGCCCCTGTCCGGATCCCTGTCCCTTTCGCATGGCGACGATGGTAGCGCCGGGTTCTGCCATCTGCAGCAACTCTCGCGCGAGGCCACCGCCTGCTGCAACCCGTCTCGCGCGAGGGTCCCGGCAATTTGCTGCCGCCCTCGCGCACTGGGGTCCGTTTTCCCGCTCGTTCGAAGCAAGATCGCCGCGCCGAGGGGTGGCTTTGAACCTCCGGCCTATGCGCGGGAGGCCACCTAGCCCCGATCAGTCCGTTGCAGTGCGCGTGACTTCACGGATGAAGTCGGGCCCCGCGACGATGAGTCGCGAGGTTCGCCCGACGAAGAGTCCGGTTTCGACGACACCGGGGATCGCGCGGAGTTCCGTATCGAGTTGCGCGGGATCTTTGATGGGTCCCGTTTTCACGTCGTAGATGTAGTTGCCGGAATCCGTGACCAGCCGAGCGTCAGTGGTGCCACTCATCGAGCGCGGCGTGACGGTGCCGAAGCGGGAGAGGTGCTTGGCCGTCGCCAGGTGACCAAACGTCGCGACCTCCACAGGAACCGCCCAGCGCTCTCCGAGGCGGTGGCTCACCTTCGATTGATCCACCACGATGATGTTCACCTTCGCCGAGGCGTTCACGATCTTTTCGCGAAGATGACATGCGCCACCGCCTTTGATGAGATCGAAATCATCGCTCACCTCGTCGGCGCCATCGACGCACACGTCGATGGACCACGGGCCTCCATCGTCCAAGAGCGGGATCTGGAGCCGTTCGGCAAGGGCTTGGCTGCGGCGACTCGTGGGGACACCGGTCAGCTTGCGTCCTTGCCGAACCAACTCGGCAACTTCCTCGATGAAGAGCTCTGCCGTCGAGCCCGTGCCGAGACCGATGACCCCCGACTCGGGGAGCCATTCGATCGCGGCGCGCACCGCGCGGCGTTTTTGGGCATTCTGATCAGTCATTCTGGGGACACACTCTTCGAACTGGGCCGTGAATTCGTCTCGTCGAACGTCCTTCGCGTCGTGAAGGGCGGTCGATGTGCCTCACTCGGGACCGAGAGCGAGCACCGCCGCGTCCAAAGTGGCGCGACGGGCTCGCATGCCGACTCCCAGTGATCTATCGACGCCGCGCCGTGCTCAGCGAGGCACGAAGGCTTCATAGAGTGCCGAGACGGCCTTCTCGAAGTCTTGAGGCATGACGCCGACGATGATGTTCAATTCCGATGCGCCTTGGTTGATCACGCGGACGTTCACGTTCGCATCGCGAAGTGCCACGAAGACCTTGGCGGCAATACCCACGGAGTGGCTCATGCCTTCGCCGACGACGGCGATCAGCGCAAGCTGCTCTTCGAGGGTCACGCTGTCCGGTTTGAGGACGTTCTTGATCTCTTCGATGAGCTCGTCCGCGCGGTCGCCGAGGGATTTGCCGTCGATGATGACGTTCATCCCGTCGATGCTGCTCGGGCAGTGCTCGACGTTGATCCGCTTCGACTCCATGATGCCGAGCAGGCGGTAGGCGAAGCCTACCTCCTTGTTCATCAGGCTCTTCTCGACACACAGCATCGCGAAGCCCTTCTTGCCTGCGATGCCGGCGATTTCCGTGGTCTTGTTCTCGTGGGCGCCGAGCTCCGAGACGATCCGGGTTCCGGGGTGGCTCGGATCGTTGGTGTTCTTGATGCAGATCGGGATCTTCGCCTCGCGCACCGGGAGGATGGCTTCGTCGTGGAATACCGACGCACCCATGTACGAGAGCTCGCGGATTTCACGGTAAGTCACCTCGGACATCGGGCGAGGATTCTTGACCACCGATGGATCGGCCATCAAAAGCCCCGACACGTCCGACCAGTTCTCGTAGAGCTCGGCTTGGACGGCACGGGCAGCAATTGCTCCGGAGATGTCCGACCCGCCGCGGGAGAAGGTTTTGATCTGACCCTTTTGATCGCGCCCATAGAAGCCGGGCATCACGTAGCGCTTCGACGGATCCGCCATGCGCTTGCCCAGCAACTCGTAGGTTTCCGGCGCGACGAGGCCAGCATGGGTGATGACGACGTAGTCCGCGGGGTCCACGAACTCGGCCCCGAGGTACTCGGCCATGAGCAGGCCGTTGAAGTGCTCGCCGCGGGACGCGACGAAATCTCGACTGACGTTCTGCTTCAACTCGGCCTTGAATTGCTCGAGCGCAAAGCCGATGCGGGTGGACAGGCCGAGATCTTGGCAATCTCGAGGTAGCGTCCGTAGACGAGCGCGAAGGTGGGCTCGAAATCCGTGCCTCCCATCGATGCCATGTCGTGGCAGAGGTAGAGGAGATCCGTGATCTTGGCTTCCGTCTTGACTCGCTTGCCCGGTGCCGAAGGAACCACGATGCTTCGCTTCGGGTTCTCCTCGACGATGGCGCGGACCTTGCGAAACTGATTGGCGTCGGCGACACTCGAGCCGCCGAACTTGCAGACGATGCGAGTCATCCGGGTCTCCATGAGAGGCTTGGGTGGACGGCCCTCTCGGGCCGCGTTTTCGTTGGGCCCGCCCCATAGCAGCCACGTCCGATGTGCACCAGGCGCAGACGGTAAGTTCGGGGCAGCTCGAACTGGAACGATGCCTGGCCGAGTGGCCTGAGTCGGGGACTCGACGACGTTCCACCCTCGAAGAAACGCCGTGACGTGAGAGTCAGGAGGGATCCGACGTCGCGGGAGGGTCCGAAGTCGGGAGCGTCTGTGCGGAGATCGTGATGCTGATGGGCCACCATTCGCGCGTAACGCCCTCCGCGCTCCATCAGTTCCGCGTGTCCGCCGAGCTCGACGAGTCGGCCGTTTTCGAGCACGCAGATGAGATCGGCGCGCTTCACGGTGCTCAGGCGGTGAGCGATGACGAAAGTGGTGCGAGCGGAAAGCAGCGTTTGGAGCGCCCGTTGGATGAGCACTTCGCTCTCGGAGTCGAGATTGCTCGTGGCTTCGTCCAAGATCAAGATCTGCGGGTTGGCGAGGAGCGCCCGCGCAATGCTCAGGCGTTGACGTTGCCCGCCAGAGAGGCGCACGCCTCGCTCTCCGACGACCGTGTCGTAGCCTTCTGGGAGTACCGAGATGAATTCATGGGCATTGGCCGAGCGCGCCGCGTGCTCGATCTCCGCGTCGGTCGCTCGCGGTTTTGCGTAAGCGATGTTCTCGCGAATCGTACCGTCGAACAGGAACACCTCCTGGGAGACGATGCCGAGGAGGCCGCGATAGCTGGTGAGTCGATAGTCCGTGAGCGGGATTCCATTGAGCTCGATGCATCCCTCGGTCGGATCGAAGAAGCGTGCCAGGAGATCGGTTATCGTCGTCTTTCCGGCTCCGCTCGGGCCGACCAACGCGACGGTCTTGCCTCCCGGGACCTCGAGATCGAAGTCGAGGATTACTGGCACGTCGGGGCGGTATGCGAAGCCGACGTGACGGAAGCGTATCGACCGGATTTCTCGCGGCGCGTCGCGCGCTTCCGCGGGATCGGGTTTTTCGTTGGGACGTTCGAGGAGCTCGAAGACCCGGTCCATCGCGGCGAGCCCGCGTTGCGTGTCAGCGACGGTGTTCGCGAGAGCCAAGACGGGTTCGAGCAGACGAAACAGATAGCCCTGGAACGCGATCATGGTTCCGAGTGTCGTTTCGCCCTTCACGACAAGGTAACCACCGTAACACACGATAGCCACCTGTGTGAGCGGAAGCACCAGATCCCAAATGGTCCCCAAGATGCGTTGCGTGCGGGTTGCGAGGAGTTGCTTTCGGGCGACGGTGTGGAGCCCGACGATGTGAGCCGCCTCTTCGCGGGCTTCCTTGCGGAAACCTCGGACGACGCGGATCCCGCTCAGTCCCTCGTTTACTCGCCCGTCGATTTCTTGTCGATCCTGCCCGATCGAGCGCCAAACGCCGCGCATCTTCCTCGCCCAGAAGCCTTGGAGAACGAGCACGGGTGGCATGCCGACGAAAATGGTGGTTGCGATTCGCGCGTCGAGGGAGAAGATGATCGTAAGCGTGGTAAGGAGGCGAATGACGGCCAAGATGGGCGACAGGAATCCCTGTTGCACCAGCGTCGCGGTTTGATCCACGTCCCCGGAGAGTCGCGAGAGCAAGCCTCCGGTGCGAAGGTTTTGCAGATCGGGCAAGGGAAGCCGCAGCATCCGAGCGAACAGCTTCGTTCGGAGGCCGATCTGCAATTTCGAGACGAGGAGCTGATGGCGGATGCTTCGCCAGTAGCCGAGTGCGGCGTTGGACAGAAAGACCCCGGCCATCAGCGCGGCCCCGAGCAGGAGGCATCGGATCTTGACGGGCTGTGGCATCCCCTTCGCCAGAATCACGTGATCGACGAGCCATGCGGAGACGAGCGGCCACACCATGTCGATGCCGATCCCGAGGATCCCGAGGGTGGCGACCAACGCGAGATCCGTCGTGCCGGGTGCGAGCCACTGCCGGTACCTCGCAATGCGACGAGCCAGGGACGCGAATATCGTCCCGCTTCGAGTCCGGTCGCCGCCGCTCGCCACCTCCCTCGGTACCTGCGTCGACACCTCCTGCGCTTGTGCCTCGTCACCGACGCGCGTTGGCAGCAGGCGGCGCAAGGCCGCGCGGGCACGGCCCTGCGCTTCTCGTTGGAAGCTATCGAATCTCTGCTTCGACGTTTTGGGCAAGGGGCTTGATTTGGGCAGCAGACGATTCGATGGGGCACTCGTGCCGGACACGCGAACACTCTGCCACCGGTTCCGTCGGACGTCCTCAGGTACGGTGAAGACCAGATACGGCGCAGACCAGATACGGTGCAGACCAGACACGGCGCAGACCAGATACGGTGCAGACCAGATACGGTGCAGACCAGATACGGCGCAGACCAGATACGGCGCAGACCAGGTACGGCGCAGACCAGGTACGGCGCAGACCAGGTACGGCGCAGACCAGGTACGGCGCAGACCAGGTACGGTGCGGGCGTCCGGCTGGGCGACCGTGTGCCGCCGTTCCGCACGCGAGCGACGCAAGGGCTCTGTCCGCGCACGCTCGCCCGTGTAAACTGCTCGAGATGTTGCGTCGTTCGTTTTGCGGAGGACTCGTCCTACTCACGCTCCTTTCCGGCTGCGGTCCTTCGAGTCGTGCGCCCGCCGCACCCCCGCGGGTAGCGTCGAATCGTGAGGCCACTGCGGATTTGAAGCCCGAAGAATTCGGTGCAAATCTCGCGGAATTGCTCCGAGCGGACCGCACGAAAGGACGGCGTGCGACCCTTGCAACGGCGATCGTCAGGCGACAACTCGCACGCGCGGCGGCGCTCTTGGATGCCGGTGAGCGGAACGCGGGGCTGTCGGCAGTTCGCGGCGCGTTGTACGTCATCAAGGTCGGTGAGGTTCGACCGTCGATGTGGAAGGGCGCGGAACGCGCACTCGCGGAAGCGGCAGAAGAGGCTTCGCGACTTGGCAACGAGGGGCATGCTCGTGCGCTCTATTCGTTGGTCAAGCAAGCCAGTCCGTCGGCAAGCGTCGTGGCCAGTGCCAACGAGCACCTTGCGGCCATGGATCAATTTGCCGCAAGCTCGGGAACTGAGCGCACACTCGAGCGGGCCGGAGACGCGCAACGCGTCGCCGTGGAACGCGCCATTTACGAGCCCACTTCGTCCAATCTCGAGATCGCCTCGAAGAAGGTGACGGAGTGGATGACGTTGTCGTTGGTTTCGGACGTCTCGGATCGCATGGGAGACGCTAAGCCGGTCAATCGTCTCGAGGCGAGCGAAGCGTACCACGCACGCCGTTTCGGAGCGTTGACTCTCGTGGCAACCCACTTGCGCCACGGCGATCCAATGGGTGGGCTCGAGTGGCTCGAGAAGAGTGATCTCGGCAGCCAGATGACCGCAGAGTTGCGGCAGCGCCTCGAGCTTGCGGGTGAAGAAGACGACGGAATGGCGTGGGGCCAGCTCTACCAATTATTTCAGTCCCAGGCCGATCCCAATCGCGGAGACTCCACGATTGGCAGCGAGCTCGCGCAAGCAGCAGCATTTGGCGCAGCCGTCGAGAGCTCTATCGAAGTCACTCGACGGATCTGATCGCCGTGGGCCCCATTGCCTTGCTGTTACCGGACTTCCAATTGGGGGATGCCGTTCCGCATCTTTTGGTCGGGGCCCTGGGAGAACGTCCCGGACAAGAGGAAGTCAGTTGGGCGTTATCCCTGCAGATGAGAGCCCTATTGGCTCACGGCGAGTCCGGGGACGTAGTTGCGACTCGCGCCATCTTCGAGCACGGCAGACCCAGTTCGATCGTGCGGAGACCCTGTTGAAACGCGGTGAGCCCGTGCGACCGCATCCAGCGCGTCTCTACCGAGCCATGGCCACAATCGAAGCGCGTGCGACGGAACTCGACCGTGCGCGCGCCAATCTCGCCCAGTCTCTACGACTCGAGCCGACAGCGCTCGGCTTCGTGGAATTGGCTCGCCTTGGAGCGACAAGTCGCGAACCCCGACGCCGCACTCGCCGCACTCGCCAAGGCCAGAGAACGTTCTCGATCCGTCGAGGATGCCCTCGGAGCGACCGAAGCCGCCACGGTCGGAAATTGCAAATCCTGACCGGGATTCGAGGCGACGTTGCGGGTGCCGAGCGAGCGCTCCGCGAAGCGCTCGATTTGGCAATTGGCGCTCGCGATCGAGCGCAGCGGTCCATCGAACAAGCGCAAGCCGAGCGTCGATTCGGCTCGGGTTCTCGAGCTTTATGGGAAGGACGATGCCGCAGAACGTGCGCTGAAACGTGCGCTGCAGGCCTCGCGAACCGACGCTCAGCAACTGAGCGTCACCATTCTCGATGCTGGGCGTCGAGCGCTCGTCGCGAGCGATTTGGGCGCGATGCGCGACGTGATACGAGACGCGCAGCAGTCGAGGTTGCGCGGTGAGGATTGCGTCTATGTCGCGCTTTGGCTGCGGGCACTCGAGCGGCGACGGGATCTGCCGAGTGACGGCACGGTGGAGGATCTCCTCGGTCGTTTGGGCGAACTCGAGTATTGGCCTTCGAAACTTCGCGGGTGGCTGCTCGGGCAGCTCTCCGATGCGGAACTCCAAGCGGCGATCCGACGAGAAACCGAGCGGGTCGAATACCGCTTCTATCAACAATTGCTCGGAGCCACGTCGCCGACGAGTGGCATCGCTCTCGCGAACTTCAAGGAGATTGCGAATAGCCGCGCGGCGGGGCTCGTCGAGGTGTCCGTCGCGCAGGATTGGGTGCGCAAATCGAACGCCGCGCCCGTCCCCGCGTGGCCCTCGGGAATGCAGGTTCCTTGACGCACCGATGCTTCGTCGCGTAAACGCGCGCAGCCGTGCCCATTCGGGAGCAGCTCAACGCCGACCGAGCAGTCGCGTTGCCGTGTGTTCGCCGAGTTCGTTCGCCAAGAGGTCCCAGACGCGACGCTCCTTTTCACGTCGCTCCTCCAGGCTCGAATATTGGAATTCGATCCCCATACCCGGTGGGTTGGCGGGCGTGGCGTCTTCTACGCCGTTGGTCCAAATCACCTTGCCACGTAGCCGAAGTGGCTCTCCGAGTCCCGGTACGGTCAAGGAGAACAGGAATTCGGTTCCGACCGCCAGGGGCCTCGTCGTGCTGATGAACGTGCCGCCGCGCGGAAAATGTTCTTCGTGTAGTCGGCGAAAAACGTGTTGACGCGTTTGTACTCGACTTTGAGCTCGATAGGCGCTCGATTTGCGTCGCGACAATCGTCCGATTCAGGAAGCATCGCCCGCACGATAACCCCGTATCGCGGCCGAGCCAAGACCGTGTCGTCCGCTCGAGTTCCGGCTTCAGCCACACTTACGGAAGTGAGGTTTCCGTCTTCGGTGAAATAGAGCGGTTTTTCGAGCGTAAAAGCATCGTGAAATGAGGGAGAGATCCCATTGCCTCGCGATTCCCTCTTCCCAAGGCGCCGCAGATTCGCCTATCGTCCAAGGTCGATCGATTGGCGAACTCGGCGTCCCTCTCGTAGATGTATGAGCGCGAAGGTCGGAGCACGATGGTACGAAAGATCCGAGCGTGCGTGAGGAACTGCGAGTTCGCGAGGGAAATGGCTTGGGTGGGTCAGCGTAGGCACCCACGGAGGTATCATGAAGGAACACAGAAACGCTTGGGCCCTAGGGGTCCTCGTCGCGTCGTTGGGGGGCACCCACGTAGCCTGGGCACAGGCCGCGGCTCAGCCCTCGTCGGGCGCATCGGGGACGGTTGGGACGGGAGGATCGCTCGAACTGGGCACCTCGACCGGTTCCGGGGCGAACACGACGACGGCGGGCGCGAACGGTACCGCAGCAGGAGAGACCTCGACCACGGCAAACGTCGAAACGCAGCCCGCGTCCGAGCCCGTTGCCGTTGCCGCGGTGACACCGCCACCTGCTCCACCAGTCGCCAACACGGCGCCTACCGAACCAACGGCGGCAGCCGCAGCAGAACACCAAACCGATCACGAACGCGTCGCCGGACATTACGGCGTCGGTTTGCTCGGTGTCGTCAATATGAGTGATCTGCAGAGCGATGGCGGCTCCGTCTCGACGTCGGTGCCGGTCATCGGTGCGCGCCGCTGGGTCAATGACGCATGGGGAATTCAGGCGGGTCTCGGTCTCGCGCACCACAGCGGAACTGCATCCACCGACGTTCCGAATACGCGTAACGTCGAAGATCCGACGCGCTGGGCTTTCGCCGCACACGTCGGCGTGCCCTTTGCCCTCTATCACGATTCGCACTACGCGTTTCTGTTCCTACCGGAAGCGAATTTCGGGTATTCCACGTGGCGCGAGAAGGACGACCGAAACTTTCAGGGCGATCAGGGACAAGATGGTCATTCGTTCCTCGTCGACGTGGCGGCTCGCGCAGGTGCCGAGATCCACTTCGGCTTCATGGGCTTGCCGATGCTCACGCTCCAGGGCACCGTCGGGGCACACGTGACGTACCGCGACTCGCGCGCCAAGAGCGTCAATGCCGCAGGGCAATCCGTCGAACAGGGACGTTACACGTTGGATGTGATGACCGCGAACTACCACGATCCGTGGGACATTTTTACGAGCTCGATCGCGGCACTTTATTACTTCAAGTGAACCAGCTGCGAGCTAAAACCAGTTTCATCGAATCTCGAATGTGAGGAACAACATGAGTTTCAAGCGTATTCTTTTCGGCGCTGCTTTGGCAGGTCTGGCTGGGTTGGGTTGCACCGTGGATCACTCGAGTGACGACGCCACGGGATACTATTTCACGGGCACGGTGTTCGATGGCTTGGAAGGTAAACCGCTCGACGCGGCCTTCACGATCCGCTTGATCCAAGGCCCGTACACCGAGGAGGTCGACGTCAAGGCGAAGGACAATGGCAAGTTCGCCATTGGACCCGTGAAACCTGGCAGCGACTACATCATCGAAATCGAGAGCAAGGATTATCGCGAATTCTACGCCGCGGAGCCGCTCAAGACGGCATTGCCGGCCAATGCGGAACAGCAGACTTCACAGTATTACGAAGCCTATCTGTTCCCGAAGAGCCTGCAGTCTCCGCCCGTGACGATTGCCGTCTTTGGCGAGGACAGCACCTCTCCGCGTCCGTCGGGGAGCATTCGATTCGCTCCCACGGGAACGGGAGGCTCGGCGCTCGATCTCGGTGCGGACTTCACTCCTGCTATTTCCGGACACCTGTGGGCCAACGATGCGGATCTGAAGACTGGCACGAAGATCCTGTCTCTCGAAAATGGCGAGGTCTCCATTGGTGAAGGCGAGCTCGTCTATGGCGTCACCTACGAAGCCACGGTGTACGACGTCAGCGGTAATGCTTACCAGGCGTTCAACTTCACCGCGGGTCTCTCGGGCCATCAGACCATCACGTTGTCGGATCTCGCCGACGACACCCTCAGGGTGACGAGCTCGTCACTCGACACGGGGAACGTCTCCTCCGATGGGTCCGTCACCTTCACCTTCAACTTCCCGATCGAGTTCTCTCCGAGCACGCCTCAGGACTACGTTGCGGAGTTGATCGACGACGGGCTCCAGATCTCGGACATGGACGAGGATGGCGACGGCGTGAGCAACATGCTCATCGCGACGGATTCTCCCACCGTGCGAGAGCACAACACGTCCGTGTCAATCGACGGCAACAAGCTGACCTTGAGGTGGCCGGGTCACGATCAGGCTGGCGTATTCGAGCCGAACTCCTTCGACATCGACGATCTCTGGGATGTTACCTATCCCACGACGGGGATCCTGTTGCGGCGAACCGGTTCCACGGATACGGACGCTCGCCCATTGTCGTCGATGCTTGCCGAGCGAGGCGGTTTGGGATTGAGCGTGACCGTCAATTTGAAGACGCCGCAACCCTAAAGAAAGTCGGACTCCACGTTCGTGGGCGGTCTTCGAGGTCGCGTCACGATACCGGAGTTCGAGCGGCTACGCGGACACTCGAGCGAGTGTTTCCGCGTGAAGACGCCTCCCGACGAGATTCGTTCGGGAGGCGTTCTTCCATGCGCCGTGATTGGCACTCCCTGCCCTGTGCTCGTCCACCGAGAGGAGTCCATCTGGCACGAAGCGACCCGACATGATCGTTTTAGGTTGGACGTCGGACAGCGAAGACTGGGCGCTCGCCTCGAACGCTGAAAGCTGCGTTCGTCAACCGTGGACATGGCGTCCGATGGCGCGGAAGCGTGCCTCCTCATCCTTCGTGAGCGGTCCTTCGTCGAGTGCGGCCAACCCCTCTTCGAGTTCCATGGCGTTACGGGGTCCCATCATACAAACGTTGAAGTTTGGGTTGGTCAGTACGAAGCGATAGCAGTCCCTTCCGCGGAGAGGCGCTTGCGCGTCGGGCATTCGACCCTGTTGCAAGAGGCGTCCCCAACACGTTGCCGTATACGCAACGATCCCTGGGCGATCGGTTTCGGCGAGGTGCGGGAACACGTCCTGCTCCGCCCCTGGATGAGCGGCGTTGTAGCGGATGTGCATGATCCCATACCGGGGATCCTTGGCGTACTGCACGAAGATGGGCCGATGATGTGCCGAGATGGCGATGTGACGAACGAGCCCGCGCTCCTTGAGGCGCTCTGCGCGCTCGAGGACCGAATCCGGAGGCGAATCGTTGAACAGGCCGAGCAACAAAACATCGGCGTAGTCGGTTCCAAGGGAGCGAAGGCCGGCGGTGAACGTGCGTTCCATGAGCCAACCCCAGCGGGAGTAGCTTTGGAGTACGAGCACGAGGCGATCTCTCCGGCCCGTCGCCGCCAGCGTTCGTATCGCCGTCGTCATCCCAGAGCGCCGAAAGGAGCCGTGGTACCAGTAGTTCACGCCGCGATCGAAGGCAGAAAGCAGCGCGCTCTCATCGACACCATAGCCTCCAGAGACCCCCAAGGGGCCTACCGTCAATTGTGTTCTTCCCAACGTCACTCGTGATGGAAACGTCGACATGGCGCGCAGCATAGCGCAGTCGACCGACTCCGCGTTCCAGTCCCATGTTTCTGCGCGAGACGGCAGGGGAATTCGGACGCCGGGCTACAGCGACGAGCGGGGGTGGAGAGCCGTTGGTGAAGCCAATCGTTGGCTCAACTTTCGCGTCGTCGATGCGCTCTAATCGAGAGCGATATCGGTGTCGGCTACTCCGAGTTTCGCCGAAGCGACGGTCAGCATGCGCGTCGAACCATCGTGAAAGCGTATCGTGAGCTCGACATCGGCGTCCGAGCGCAATATCTCGGATGGAACGAGATAGTAGTTTTCCATCTGGGGACTCGAGTAGGCCAAGGTGCCGCTCGACGGGGAGAGAGGCTCACACCTCCAATCGATGGCGTCGACCGCCATGGGTGGATTGCGCACCTGGACTGCAGACCAATATGCGTTGCTACCCTCCTTGACATGGAGAGCCATGGGGCCATCGAACACCTCTGGGTGACCATCGCAAGATACGAATCTCCAGACCCCTTCGTATCGACCGAACCCATCCAACATGACCTTCGCCGGAGCCTTCCCTCCCAGGTCGATTCCACAATTGACGTCGGCACAGCGATCCATGATTCGAACGATTACGCTTTCGACGGAGCCGCTGGTGCGGACCCGTACTTCGGCACATTGCCCGCAGATCCGACCGTCGTTCCATTGCCCCTTTTCGTCCCCCGGCGACGCGTTCACATTGATGGCCGCGAAGTATTCGATCGCGGTGCTGCCGTAGAGACACGCTCCGCCTTGGCTGGGCTCCGTGGTGTACATGGTGACACTTCCGTGTCCCGACGTTTCGGTTAGGAATCGGATTCTGCGGCAGTAAAGGCGTTGCATTGGCCATTGCAGCGATCGGGCAAGGTGTCAAAAGTCTCGTTCGACCAGGCGCCGCCCGACGATGTGCCGCTCGACGAACCGCCAGCTCCTCCAGCGCCGGAATTCGAAGCGGAGGACGCGCCATCGCTGCAACCGCAAACAACGAGTCCAAGGGCGAGGGGCAGCGCAGCGGCAATGGGTGATATCGTCATGGCGTATTGCGGTAACGTGGGGAGAGGGTTGGGAGCTCGTTTGCCTTTTTGGGGCAAGTCTAGGTGCGCGTCGACGTGCCACGCGTTTGCAATGTTGCGCTCGCTTCTCGGACGCGCGGCTCGCTGTGGTTTTGGGGCTTCGTGAGGGGACTCGAACTGGTACTGGTCTGCGCCCGATGTGGTGCGCACAAACGAAAGGGGCCCCGGAGGGCCCCGAATCGAACGTGAATGTCGTGCGCTTTACTCGGCAGGAACGGGATCACGGAAACCCTTCGAGTCGAGTTCCTCCGTGATTTGACGCATTCGCTGGTCGTTCAATGGGTAGAGCAGCATGAACCCTGCTGCAATCGTGCAGGCGATCATCGGGGCCCAGCTCATCATGAAGCTCATGATGTGCTTTTCGCTTTCAGTCTGCGCTTGGTCGGGGACGTAGCCAGCAGCGCCAAGGAGAATACCCGTAATGGAACCCCCGATTGCCCAACCGAACTTCTGCGAGAAGGATCCCGCGGACATCACGAGGCCGTTCGAGATCGTACCGGACTCGTTGCGAATGTGTGCAGCGATGTCCGTATACATCGCGAAGAGGATGGCGCCGGTCGGAGCCGTGAGGAACGAAAACGCCGCTTGGATGAGGATAATCGCCGTGACGTTCGTGTTGGGTACGTAGTTGAACCCGAGCGAGAGCAGGCCCGATGTGACGATGAGAAGGACGTACATCTTCTTCTTCTCGATCCTCTTGGCGAAGGCTCCGAACGCCACCACGCTGATCAGCGCTGCGATCTTGTCCAACGTGAAGAAGGCGCTGATGGCGCCACCCTCGTAGAGACTCCATTCGGCAATGGCCTTTTGATCGGCGTAGTACTTGAAGTAGTACGCGGCGACGCCGTAGCGCAGGGTGAATGCGGCGATGGTGAAGAACGACACGAAGAAGAGCACCCACCAAGGCCAGCAGGACAAGATACTCGTGAGGTCCTTCTTTGCTTCACCGGCGGGCTTGAGCTTCGGGCTCGACGCGTTCACGCGTCATCTTGCCCGTGAGCAGGAAGCAAACCACGGCGAGTGCTGCGAATGCAGCCATGACCAGGAACCAGCCGCGTTGCTGGTTTCCGCCACCGGCTTTCGCGATGAAGTACATGAGCCCGGTCGAAACGATGAGCCCTGCGGATTGAGCGCCCACCATTCGGAAGAAGCTAACGCTCTGTCGTTCTCCCGGTTCCTTCGACATGACGCTCATCAACGTCGAATAGGGAATGTTGATCACCGTGTAGATGATCCCGAAGGCGGTGTATGTCGCCCACGCATAGATCAGCTTTGCGGTGTTCCCGACGTTGGGCGTGAAGAAGGCGCTGGCGCTGATGAATCCGAAGGGCAGCGCGAACCAATAGAGGTAAGGTCGATAGCGGCCTAGTCCTTTTCGCGGATTCGTGCGATCGGCGATGGCCCCCATGAGCGGGTCGATGACGGTATCCCAGATTCGGGTGACCAGTAGCATGACTCCCACTGACATGGCGGAGATGCCAAAGACGTCAGTGTAGAAGATGGTGCCAAACAGAATGAACGGCATCCAAAAGAGGTTCGACGCGAAATCGCCCAAGGCGTATCCGAACTTCTCCTGGAAGGGAATGACCTGCGACGGGTCCGTTGTGCGCTTTGACATGATGATCCGATCGACGAAGCCATGCCTCGAACGAAATGGTCCGAGGAGGCGGAGGACTGCGGCGGCGGCAGTATAGACGACATGAAGGCAACCCGGGCGATCAACTCGGTCGTCCACAGGGGATCGTGGGCTCGAGCGTGGTTTGACCCAATCCGATGCCGATTCGCCAGCGGCATCGGTGCGCGGCGTCGCTTCCGCGCTCCTGGAGCGAAAGCCGACCGGTTTCGCGAGATCGGAAAATTCCCGTGAGGCCCAGGATTATCGGAACGTTAACCGCGATTCGGGGGGTGTGATTGAGTGCCTCTCGGGCGGGGACGGGTGTGGTTTCGACCGGCGCACCGCCGCGAGGTCCGGTCCAAGCTCCACACACTCGAGATCCGTCGCAGGCCAAGATGCTGCTTTCGTCAGCGGGCTCCGCCGTGCAAAACTGAACGGAGATGCCGTCCATCGAAGGCAAAGAGGGAGCCTTACCCGAGGTCGAGATCCTCACCCATGCGGACATTTCGCAGAACGTCGCGTTGTCCCATGCCGTGGGATGGCAAGACACCTCGAGCGATTGGGAGGTGATTTACGACAGCGCTCTCGTGCTCGGCATTCGAGAGCGGGCACGACTCGTTGCTCAAGGTATTCTTGGATCTTTCGGTGGTGTTGGCACGCTTGCCAAGCTCGTGACAGCCCCGGAACGACAGCACGCAGGTCTCGGTCGACGTGTGCTCGATGCCCTGCTCGTCAATGCCGAACGCCAAGGGCTTTCGACTTTGGGGCTCGTCGCAACTCCGCTCGGACGCCACCTCTTCGAGGCTCAGGGCTTCGTCGTGGAGGGCGAGATCGTCGTGCTCATGGGTACTCCGCACGTTCCTCTTGGGCACGGTCACGCTTCACCCATCGAGATCCTCGACGAGGCGCTCGCGCTGGACCGTCAGTTACTGGCTTGCGATCGGAGCAAGATGCTGCGCTGCCGTGAAAGTCGAGCCCTAGCTACGGCAGGGGTTACCGGACACGGTGGCAAACTCTCTGGATACGCCATGGCGACTGAACTCGGGTCCCACGCGCTGGTTGGTCCCGTGATCGCAGAGGACGAGGAAGGGGCTCGCAATCTCTTCGTTGGCTTGTGTCGCGAGTTGGGGGACGCCGTTCGAATCGACGTACCGAGTGATCATCAAAGTTTTCGACAATGGCTCCGAAGCATCGGATTGCGCGAACAGGGGACGCGCGTCGAGATGCGGCGTGGCTCAGTGCCGCTGCCCTATCGTGCACGACAACGTTACGCCTTGGCGACTCAGGCTTGGGGATGAGCGGCGCCCGGAGCGCTCATCGACAGAGCGCTCTGGGAGCGGGTACGTCGGGATCGACTTCCGTTGCGAACACCTGTGCCGAACAGCGCAGGGTTTCCAACGACGAGGCGTGCATGTGCACGCTCACGCGACAGTCGCCGGCCTCCGAGGCGGTCATCCAATGGGCTGCGTCGCAATGTGACGAGCTTCCCGCCATCTTCATCGTCGCGAATCGGGACCGCAAACGGCCGTTACCACAGGAGCCAGCCCCAAACTCGTAATCGGCATCATCGCCAAAGAGTCCACCGCCGTGTTCGAGCACCTTGTCGTAGACGAGTACCTCACGTCGGGCACGCTGTCCGAGCTGGCACTTGAGGCCCTCGCCACACTGGCCATCGTCGCAACAGGGGAGACCAGGGGCTCCGCAGCTCACTCGACAAATTCCGTGCACGCAAGCTGCGCCGTTGTCGCAGCGCGAGCCGTCACAGGGCCCACCGGGTGACCCCTTCGGACGACACGTTCCGTCGATGCAGCTCAGGGTGTCGTCGCATGGATCTGCCGTCTTGCAGCACACCTCACCGCGAGCACCACAGCCGTCGCAATGCTTTGCATCGGCGAGCTCGAGCTTGGGTGATTTCGACATGACCCCGAGCACGAGTCAATCCTTCGAGCCGAGTGTCAGGCTCGATTGCGTCCGTGCCGTTTCGTCGACGGATAGACCCGCAGTGCCGCCGAGGAGCTCGAGATTGCCGGAGAATGCCTGGTCATCCGACGTCGTGAGTTCGATCGTGACTCGACCGCGCAGCACTTTGTAGACGATGCGTGAATCATCGAGACAGAGCGAAGGTAGACAATCCTGCGCATGTCGCTGTGCTTCGAAGAGTCGCGACATGGCCGGGATCGTGTCCCAGCTCGCGTCGACGATGGATAGCTTCATCCGCAAACGTGAACCCGACGCGTGCTGCGCCTTCACGTTGGGAAGCCATGGAGCAATCTGGCCGAGCCCGAGTACGCCGCCTCCGTCGAAGCTTGCTTCCGTCTCGTAATCGATGCCAGTCACTGCAGCCGGTTCGCTTTGGATCGCGTCGAGTAGCGACTTGTTGTCGTCGACGCACGCCAAGAGATTTCGATCTAGCGTCGAGGTCGTGCCGAACTGTCCCAGCGTGATTACGCCCGGGACGTCGACGCAATCGAGCTTTCCTCCGAGTTGTAGCTGGTTCGCCAAACGTTCGAACTTGGGCGCGAGCACCTTGCACAAAGGTTCTGGTGGCGAGGGGATCTCGGTGCGCTGTCGTTCGGGGGGTGGAGGAGGGAGCGTCGGTGTGCTCCCGCAACCCATCACGAATAACGGCGCGGCGAGCCACCCAGACCAAGAGGCGTCGAACATCGTCGCGCAGTATTCTCGAGAGTGGCTCCAAATGGCAAGGGGGCCTCGCGCCAATTCGGTTCTGCCCGAACGGAGTCGCTCGTCGTCCTCGGGTTTTCGCGCTAAACGGCGCCTTTTCGGAGGGTCAGATGCTGGCGGTCTAGGAGCACGTCCAGGTGCCCTTGGTCGCGTTCGCATGATTGAGTTCGCAAGTGCAGTGGTACCCTGCGGCGTCCAGGCAGCTCGTTAGCGGCGCCTCACAGGACGTTCCGTCCAGGGACGAACAGTCCGTGAGCTCGAGGACGTCGGGAATGCACTGTCGAGCGATCTCGGTTCGCGATCCCATCGCACAGGTTTGACGATAGCCGTCGTCGAGGCAGCTTCGCACGTAGTATTCACCGCTGACGACGTTGCAGCAGAATCCTTGCGCGGTGGCGCAGGATCCCTCTGCGCACGTGTCGAGGAAGACCGTGGAATCGTCGCACACCCATTGGTCGTCGACACAGTGGGCTTTGCTTTCGACGGGTACGTCGACGCCGCAACCCGACACGCAAGTTGGTGGATCTTCGCCGTTGCACGGTACGTGACTGGTCGACGACGTAGCCGAGCCACCGGTTCCGCCCTCACTTGCGCCCCCGTGACCGCCCGCGCCACCACTCGAGGTAGCGCCGCCCGATTCGTTCGTGGAATCGTCGTTCTTGCCGCTGCAGTCGAACACGAGCACTCCCAGCACCATCACGATCGCCAAGTGGGAGCGGCCAACCCAAGACTCGATGCTACGGGCGCTGACGTCGAGCATCCGATGAAAGTACCCCGAGCGCCTCGGGATGTCTAAAGCTCTCTCGATCGCTTCGGACTCGCGTGCGGTGGGCTGCCGAGTCTTCCCCTTCTTACCCGAAGTTGGGCACATTCGAATCCTTTTCTTTACACCGCACGGGGTCTGGCCTAATTCATCGAGAATGATTCGTTTCCGAGGCCGCGCCGTCGCAAGTCTATTCCTCTTCGGTCTGTTCGTCGCGTGCAAGCAGGGCAAAGACGAGCCGTCGAGGGGGACGACGCCGGTTGCGAGCGCGAGCGCGGCAATCGTCGCTCCCGTGCCGTCCGTGCCGGTTGTCGCAGAGCGAGCGCCGGAGCTGCCGGTTGGACTGACGGTGCTCGACGTCGGTACGGAGCCCCGCATGCAGCCCCGTTATGCGTTGAAGAAGGGGAAGACCTTTCGCATCGGTCTCGTTCAGAAGAATCGAATTGCCGTGAAAGCCAACGGTGAGTCGATGCCGCCTTCGGACGTGCCGGCAATCAAGACGATCCTTCAATGGGACGTCACCGAGACCCAAGGCGATACGGCGAAGCTCGCGTTCAAAGTCATTTCCGCGAAGGTGCAAGGCAATGCGACCGATCCGATGGCGGCTCAAGTCAACGAGTTGCTCGCTGGGTTCAAGACCTTTCGCGGTACCCAGACGATCGACACGCGGGGCAAACTGATCGACTTTGCCATCGACGACACCCAAGAGACACAGCCCCAATTGGCCCAAGCGCTCGAATCGGTGAAGCAGTCGCTCGGACAAATGGTCGCACCGCTACCCGAGGAACCCATTGGCATAGGTGCGCGGTGGCAAGTGATTTCGCGTCTCGAGCAGTTCGGCCTGCAATTGACCCAGAAGGTGGAATACCGCGTGGTTTCCGTGCAGCCGAAGGGCATCACCGCAGCCGTCACCATCGAGCAATCCTCGCCGCCCGGCAAGGTGAGCCCACCGGGAATGCCACAGGGCATGGCTGTCGATCTGCTTGCACTCGATTCGAAGGGGCAGGGCGAAGTGCAGATCGACTACGACAAGTTCGTTTCACAGTCGAAGCTCGACCTCACCTTGGGAATGAAGATGCGTGTTCCCGAAGGCGCAGGCGTGCCTGCGGGTGGTCAAACCGTCGAGATGGATCTGACCATGGGGGTCGACATTCGTCCCGAGCGTTGAGAGGACGAGCCACGCGCGTCTGGCGCAGGAGGTTCCGAGCGCCGAGAGGAGCGAGCCGCGCGCGCTGGTGGGACACGTCAGGTTCCGAGCGCCGAGAGGAGCGAGCCGCGTGTGCGTAGGACACGGAAGGTCACGTGGGCCGCGCCCTGGACGTGCGAACGTCATGCGGCGTGCCGTGGCCCGAGGGCCCATCGGTCCTGTCGACTCCTGACGTTGTCGGGCGCACTCGGAGCACAGTGGCTCGATTGCCGCTGCAAAATCTGCAGGTCCCGGTGACCACACGCGTGGGCTCGCGTTACGAAAACCCCGACAATCTTGGGAGAACGCGCATCCTTCACGTCGAGCAGGGGGGCATTTTCATGCCCAAAGGCCCGATTTGTCCCCGCATATGGACAAACGCGCTAGTCTCCGCGCCCACCATTAGCCTCGAAGAGTATTGCGATGACGACCAAGTCGATGGACAAGATCATGGCGCTCGCCAAGCGCCGCGGATTCATCTACCAAGCCTCCGAAATCTACGGCGGCATCAACGGCTTCTGGGATTACGGTCCCCTTGGCGCGCAGCTCAAGAAGAACCTGCGTGAGGCGTGGTGGCAAGACGTCGTGCTCAATCCGTGCCGCGGACAGCGTGGCCCGACGGGTGACGTCGTGCGCATGGTTCCTCTCGACAGTTGCATCATTCAACACCCGAAGGTGTGGGAAGCAAGCGGTCACGTCGCGGGCTTCAGCGATCCCATGGTGGACTGCCGTGAGACGAAGGCACGTTATCGCTTCGATCACCTGATGGTGTTTGCGCCTGCGAACGGGGATCGTCAGGGCAAGCCCTTCTTCTGCTACATGCCGGACAGCACGAGCGAGACCAAGCAGAAGAAGAAGGCCGAGAAGGCCTTCGGCTCCGTGAAGAGCGTTCCGCTCTCCGACATTCCGAAGTCCGATTGGGAGCAAGTCCTTGCTCCCGAGGCCGAGAAGGTGGGCAGCCTGACGGAGCCCCGCGCCTTCAACCTGATGTTCAAGACCTTCATTGGTGCGACAGCGACGGATGCAGATGTCGCGTACCTGCGTCCCGAAACGGCGCAAGGGATGTTCGTGCAGTTCAAGAACGTCCTCGACACGACGCGCGTGAAGGTTCCCTTCGGGATCGCGCAAACCGGCAAGGCGTTCCGTAACGAGGTGACGCCGCGCAACTTCACCTTCCGCAGCCGCGAATTCGAACAGATGGAAATCGAGTTTTTCTGTCACGAATCCGAGGCCGTCGAATGGTACAAGTTCTGGCGCGACTCGCGCATGGCTTGGTGGCAGAGCCTCGGTCTCGCTGGCGAAAACCTGCAGCTCCGCGAGCATGATCGCGACGAGCTCGCCCACTACGCCAAGACCGGTGCGGGCACGAGCGACATCGAGTATCGCTTTCCCTTCACGGCACCGGGCTTCGGGGAGCTCGAGGGGATCGCTCACCGCTCGAACTTCGATCTGTCGCAGCACCAGAAGCACGCGAAGGCCAACCTCGAGTACTTCGACGCCGAACGCGGCGAGCCCTTGCCCAATGGTTCGCGCAAAGGCGAAAAGTACCTGCCGCACGTCATCGAGCCCTCTGCGGGTCTCGATCGCGGCGTGCTCGCGCTGCTCTGCGAGGCGTATACCGAGGATCCTTCTCGTCCGAGCCCCGAGCTCCTCAAGTTCAATCCGCGCATCGCGCCGATCAAGGCAGCCGTGTTCCCGCTGGTGAACAAGGACGGCATGCCCGAGATGAGCGAGAAGCTCCACGCTGAACTCCTGCAGCGTTTCTACCGGGGTGGCTTCATCGAGCACGACGTGAAGCAAGCCATTGGCAAGCGCTACGCTCGAATGGACGAAGCGGGCTGCCCCTATTGCTTCACCATCGACGGGCAGTCCGCGGAATCCCAGACCGTCACGGTTCGCGATCGCGACACGGGCAGCCAGGAGCGCCTCGCCATCGGCAAGGTTGCCGACTGGCTCGCGGAGCGCCTCGGGATCTGAACGAGCACATCGCCGCGTCGCGCCGCATTTGCGCGACGCGTTTATCTCCGAGACATGCCCCGAAACGTCGATGACGGATTCGGGGCATCGTTGTTTTGTCGTCTGCTTTTGTCAGTGCGTCGTAACAACGACGCGAGTCGCCCGCGTGAATCGTCGTAACAACGACGCGAGTCACCCGCGTGAATCGTCGTAACAACGACGCGAGTCGCCCGCGTGAATCGTCGTAACAACGACGCGAGTCGCCCGCGTGAATCGTCGTAACAACGACGCGAGTCGCCTGCGTGAATCGTCGTAACAACGACGCGAGTCGCCCGCGTGAATCGTCGTAACAACGACGCTCGCCGTTTGGCCTTCGCCTTTAGCGTTGCGGGAACGACTTGCCTCGGGCGCCTGCAGTCACTCCAGGTGGCGTCGGGCCCGCTCGGCGATCACTCTGCCGATCTCGAGAGACGCGGTTGCAGCGGGAGAGGGGGCGCTCAGGACGCAGATCCGTCTCGCGGACTCCTCGATGGAAAAGTCATGTTCGATCCGCCCGTCGGGAGTGATGATCTGCGCGCGGATCCCGGCTTGCGCCGGGAGCAGATCGGTTTCTTCAATCGAAGGGACCAGTCGCTGCAACGCCCGGGTGAACGCGCGTTTCGAGCGACTGCGACGGAGCTCCTCCAGTCCAGAGCGGTAGTGTTTCGACGCAAAGCGGTGGAAGCCCGCATAGGCCAAGGTGTCGAAGGCGTCTTCCCAGTGTAAGGCGCCTGGCTCGTAGCTCTCTCGTCCTAGGGAAAGCACGGCGTTCGGACCACAATCGACTTCTCCCCCGATACGACGCGTGAAGTGGACGCCTAGAAAGGGGAAGCGCGGATCGGGCACTGGATAGATGAGGCCGCGGACCTTTTTCTTTCCGTTCTCGTCGAGCAGAAAGTACTCACCGCGAAAGGGAACGACGCGTCCTTTGATTCGAAAGCCCAGGCACCGAGCAACTCGGTCCGCTTGCAGCCCCGCCGCCGAAACGACGAGACGCGTCGTGAGCGGGCCCCGAGTCGTGTCCACGACCGTCGCTCGCAGATATTCGGTTGCGGACAATAGCTCCGTCCCGCGTAAAATCCTGCCACCATGTGCAACGATGCGCCGGGACAGCGCCGCGCACACTCGACGAAAGTCGACGATGCCGGTGGACTTCACGTGGAGCGCCGAGACACCTCGCGCCGCGGGTTCGAGCTCGCGGAGGCGCTCCGCACCGATTCGCTCGACGTCCACGCCGTTCTTGCGAGCTCGCGATTCGAGCTCGTCGAGTCGCGACGTTTCGCTAAAGTCCGTTGCCACGACGACCTTGCCACAAATCTCGAATGGCACCCCGTCGCTTTCACAGAACTCGACCATGCGCTCTCGTCCACGACGAGCGAGTTCGGCCTTGATCGACCCAGGCGCATAATAGAGCCCCGAATGTAGGACGCCGGAGTTGTGTCCCGATTGGTGCAATCCGACATCGAGTTCCTTCTCGACGACGACGACGTGTCGCACGCCATGGTTCAGCAGCTCCCACGCCGTTGCGAGCCCGACGATCCCACCTCCGACGACGACGACATCGATCACTGTCACGAGCTACGTCTACCGCTCGATGGTGACTTCGGGGTATCGGCCCGCGCGTCGAAGTTCGAATTCGGGTAAAAATCCGGTCGGATTGGGATCGACGGGACCAATTGAGCGCAAATCGAGGCCAGCACGAGACCTCGGGCTTTCCGCAACCGGAAAAACTTGGGTAGGATTACCGTCCCCGACCCTGCTCCGACCGATGACCGACGAATCGACACCCGTACCGAAGCGCCTCGCCGACTTCGAGGTGATCCGTAGATTGGGCGTTGGTGGAATGGCGGAGGTGTTCCTCGCAAAGAAGCGAGGCGCAGAAGGTACGTACAAGCTCCTCGTCGTCAAGCGCATCTTGCCGCAATACGGCGAGTCACGACGTTTCCGCTCCATGTTTGCGGAAGAGGCGATGCTGGCGACGCGCCTGAATCACCCGAACATCGTGCAGGTGTACGAGTTTCAAGACTATGGCGACGACGGACAGCTCCTCAGCATGGAGTACGTCGAGGGTCCAGATCTCCGCAAGGTGATGCGAGCCGCGCGCAGCAAGCGAACGAAGATCCCGCCGTACATTGCCGCTTACATCATCGGAGAAGTCGCCAAGGGGCTTCACTATGCACACGAGCGCAAGGACGAACGCGGCAATCCGATGGAAATCGTCCACCGCGACGTCTCGCCCCAGAACGTGCTCGTCAGCTTCGAGGGGTCGGTCAAAATCGCGGACTTCGGAATCGCTTCGGCGAACCTCTTCCGCGAGGAACCCGGGATCTTGAAGGGCAAGACGAGCTACATGTCGCCCGAACAAGCTCGGGGTGAGAAGGTCGATCGTCGGACGGACATTTACTCCCTCGGTGTCGTCTTCCACGAGCTTCTGACCGGGCGAGCGTTGCACGGAGCAGCAGAAGGCAACGAACTCCTCGAAGCCGTGCGCTCGGGGCAGGTGGAACCTCCGAGTACGTTCACTCGTGACGTGCCCCGTGAGCTCGAGAGCATCGTGATGAAGGCGCTCTCGCGTGACCGAGAGGAACGCTTTGCGACCGCGCGCGACTTTGCCGCAGTGATCACGCGAGCGCTGTTTCAATCGCAGCAGCCCGTAGACTCACACGCGCTCGAAGCCGTGCTCGAGCAGATCATCAGTCGCGAACACACCTCGCCCGGAGTGGCAGGGTTGCCCGATGCGGCCTCGCCTCAAGAGGACGGTTCTCGTTCCGTCGCCATGGTCACGGGAGATTCCGCTTCGGACTTCTCCAAGGAAGGCAGTCTACTCGACGTCGCTCTGGCTCGTCCGCTGCTACAACGTTCGCGGCGAACACGTCACGGCCAAGAGGTGCGTCACGTGGCCATCGTCGCGCTGCAACTCCACGGAACGGAGCAGCTCGTCGAGGCCGCGGGAGCCAATGAGGGGGCGCGGTTCATCGAGCAACTGCGCGCCACGCTCGGTGAGATCGCATTCAAGCGCGGTGCTCGGTTGGTTTGGAACAAGGAGCGCGTCGCGATAGGCGATCATCTCATTCCGACGGGCGGCGCGATGGCCGTCGTTGGCTTGATGGCGAACCCAGCACGTGCTGCCGCGGATGCGGCTTGGCTCGCCGTGGACATCCACGAGGCCATCCAGGGTGCTTGTGACGATACTCCCGTCGAACTCCAAGCCAGTATTGGCATCGTGAGAGGAATCGCGACGGGTCGACGCGATCACGGTGGTCATCTCATCAGTCACAGCGTCGAGGAACCGGCACCGGAACTCGCTCGCATGTTGAGCCAACAGTCTCCTGCGGGCGGTACTTGGGTTGCAGGCGGTCTCTACCGGTTGGTTCGTCGCGATTTCGTGTGGGCGGACGCACCGACCATCGCTCTCGAGAGCTCGCGGGACAAGCAGCTCCCGGACAACATGCGGATCTTCTCGCTGGTGCGCCCCCTGACGCGCGAGGAGAAGCTCGCGGAGGCCGAGCGTGGCTCGGGCGATCTCGTCGGGCGCGACGCGGAACTCGCAGAGCTCCAAGCCGCCTACCACCATGCCGTGAATCGTGGAACCAACGAGACCGGACGCGTAACGGCGCGAGTCGTTGCCGGTGAGATGGGGATCGGAAAGTCGGCGCTCGTTTCGGCTTTCGTGCAGGAGCTCCCCGAAGGGACGAAGTCCTTCAGAGCCGAAGCTGCAACCGCACGTCTCGAGCTACCCTACGCCATCATCGCGGAGTGGGTGCGAAGCATGACCGGTTTGCACGGCGAGTCCCGGCTCAGCGTCGTGCAGGAGCGACTTCACGAGTGGATCTCCGGTGTGGAGCTCGGCGAAGATCGGGAGGAGATCCTCGAACGGCTCGCGGCGATCGTCACCGGCGAGCTCGCGATGGCTGCCGACGAAGGTGATGCTGCCCAGAATCGTCGGCGATTGACGACGGGACTACGCGCCTTCGTCTCTCGGCTGGCGGCGGAGGGCCCCGTCGTCCTCATTGCCGACAATTTGCAATGGGCGGATCGTCCGAGCCTCGAGGCCATTCAAGAGCTCTTGCGGGCAGTGGATCCATGGCCTGTCCTCTACGTACTCGTGACGCGATCGGGCGAAAGGCTCGTTCCTCTCTTCGAGGGACTCGTTCGCATCGAGTTGAAGGAGCTCACGATCGATCAGCAGGTCCGTTTGCTCTCGATGCGGCTCGGCGCCAACGTCGGCGTCGAAGAGGTTTGTGCGGAACTGTCGCCGCGCATCGGCGGCAATCCGTTCTTTCTCATCGAGATGGTCGATGCCCTCCTCGAGCGCGGCTCCCTCGAGCTGACGGAGTTGCCGAACGGGCAGGTTCGCCTTGTTCGCTCCGACGGCAAGGACGGCGAACAGCCCAAACTACCGTCGACGCTCGAGCAATTGATCGGCGATCGCCTCGACGAACTACCGTCCGAGGAGCAGCTCGTCATCGAGTGGCTCGCCATCGCGTCGGGGCCGTTCAAAGTGAGCGATCTGCGCGAGATTTTGGGTGTGGACGTCGAGGAGTCCGTTACCCGGTTGTGTGCCCGTGGGCTTTGTGACGTGCGTGGTGACGTCGTGGACGTGCGACATCCGGTTGCGCGAGACGTCGCTTATGCGTCCATCGATCCAGCGGCGCGTGTGGTGATGCACCGTACGCTCGGGCAGTATCTCGCCAAGACGTCTCTCGCCCGTGGGCTCACCGCGGCAATCGTTGCCCATCATCTGGAGGCGGGGCGCGAGCGACTACTCGCTGCGGACCACTATCTCGAAGCGGGCCGAACGGCGCACAACAGCTTCCAGTTGCGGCTGGCGAAGCGCTATTTCCGGCGCGTCGTCAAGATGCTTCCCGTCGATGATCCGCGGTGCTTCGAGGCGCACGAAGCGTTGGAAGCGATCTGTCGCGTGCAAGGTCAATGGAAAGAGCGCAAGGCTCATCTCGTCGCGATGCGAACCTTGGCCAAACAGGCTCGCACCGCACGATGGGCGGCGGTTGCACTGATGCGCACCGCGCGCTTCGACGTGGACTGCGGACGGCTCGCACGTGGGCTCACCTCGGCCCAGCGCGCCGAAACCGTGGCGCATTCGGCGCAGCTCTTCGTCGACGAGGTGCAGGCGCAGGCGTTGGTCGCGGAGGTCCTGCGTGATCTCGGCGACATGCAGGGCGCACTCTCGGCGATCGATCGCGCTCTCGAGTCCGCCAAACACGAGCTGGTCCCCGTTCGACAGCGCGCTGACGTGTTGCGCGCCAAAGGGACGCTCCTGCGTCGCGTCGGCCGCGTACACGAGGCAATCTCGGCTCATGCCGAATCCATCGCGATATTCCGTCGTGCCGGAGCCCGTCGCATGGAGGCCCAGGCAAAAAACTCTCTCGCCTTCTCCCTCTACGTACTCGGGCGATTCGAGGATGCGGTGTCCCTCGGACTCGACGCGGTGCGCATCGATCTCGCCATCGGGGGACGGCTTCAGATTGCGAAGTCCCTTGGAAACATCGGGCAGGCCTATGCGGCACTCGGCGACGTGGAGCGCGGACTTGCGTATCTCAAGCGCGCACGGCGTGCTCACGAGAGCTACGGTGACCACGAAGCCAAAGCGGGCACCTTGCTTGGAATGGCCGAAGTGCTCATCGAAATGGGGGAACTCGAGCAAGCCGAGGGGCTCGTGCACGAAGCGAGTGGGATCAACGCTGCGACGGGCAGCGCCTACGATACGGCGCATGAGAAGATCGTCAGATCCCTCCTCGCGAGAGCAACGGGTGACGCTGCTGCGAGCGTCATGTATGCCTTCGATGCACGTCAGGTCGCCGAAGCGCAGGCTTACGTGGCTTTCCATTTTTACGCGATGGCCGTCGAAGCAGCGGCACGCGTGGACATCGGTGAGCAACACACGGGGATTCTTCTCGCGACCACTGCGATGGGCGCAATGGAAACCATCCAAGGCTCGGAGTACGGCCTGTCCACGCGCGCACTCTGTTGCGAAGCCCTGAGTCGAGCCGGTTCCCCTCAGGCAAAAGACATGATCGGTCGAGCCGTTGCGTGGGTCGAGTCACTCGCGGCTACGATCCGTGACACGGATTTGCGGATGCGTTTCCTCGCGCGCCGACCCGCGCGTGCACTGATGGCACTGGCGAATGCGGGCAGTGCGGGGCCGACGACGCCGGTGTCGGCGACGCGCTAACCTCACGCGCCGAGCGTCGAAAGGAGCTCGGAAAGTTCGCCGTGGGTCTTCGGATCGTTCTTCGCCTTGGACACCGATAAACCGGCCTCGACCCACTCCCGTGCGGCTTTGACCTGTCCTTGTTCGGAAAGGACCTTTCCTGCCATGAGGTACATGGGAAGGTAAGATGGATCGCCTTCTCTCAACGCGTGGAACGTCGAGACCGCGTTGTCGTAGCGCTGCAGCTTCGCGTACTCGAGGGCGAGCGCATATCGGGCAAAGCTGTCGGCTTTGCCCTTGGCAACTAGATCTTCCAGAAACTCGAGGCGGTTTGGTCGCGTCACCCCGAAGGCGTAGTTTGGACGAGGAACTTTGCCAAGATCTTACGGGAACCAAATCCAGGGAATTTCGCGACTACGGCAAGGCTCTCGCCCCCAGATTCCACGCGTTCCACTCGACCCTTGCCGAATCGGCCGTGGATGACGAGCTGACCCGGACGGAACGTGGGAGCTTTTTCGTTGGCGAGATCGTCGAAGGCATTGCGATCGACGACGGTATTACGGGGGGCAAACGCCGCGTCACGCGCTCCGATATTTCGACTCGGTGTTGGTGCGTAGGACGGGCTCGAACTCGTGGGTTCGTCGTCCTCGGGGACACGTTGATCGAACTCGTCGTAGGAGCGTGAGCGACCACCGCCGTTCGAACCGAAGCCCGCGCCGTAACTCGGAGTCGAGCTGGACGCAAACCGTCCCGGGCTTTTCTCCTCTGTCGTGCAATCCCGCGGGAGATCCTCGAGGAAATTGCTCTTCAGCTGGTATCGCGTTTGGCCGAAAATCGAACGTTGTGAGGCATGTACGACGTACAGGTGTTGCCTCGCGCGCGTGAGTGCGACGTAGGCGAGTCGGCGCTCGTCGTCTTCGTCTTCGGGTCCGCCGCTATCGATGCGCGTGTAGGGGAACACGCCTTCTTCCATGCCCGTGAGCACGACGGTATCGAACTCGAGTCCTTTCGCGGCATGGACCGTCATGAGCGACACCTTGGGCACGTCTTTCATCGCGTCCGTGGCAGTTACGAGCGTGACGCGTTCGAGATACGCGGTAAGCGTCGCAGCTTCTCCGGCTTGCGTTGCGTCATGCTCGAATTCCGCCATGGAGCCGATGAACTCCTCGACGTTTCCGAGGCGAGCGTCTCCTTCTGCCGAATCCTGGCTGACGAGGAACGTTCGGTAGCCGCTCTCTTCGATCACCCGTTGCGCGAGTTCGTGCGGCACCAAGGTTTGCGCGTGGGCCTTCAAGGACTCGATCATGTCCTGAAACGCGCGCAGCTTGTTGCGCGCTGCCGCGCCGAGATCGCTCGTCGCGAGTACCTGCGGGATGGTCTCGTACAGGCTGGTTTGTTGGCGCGTCGCGAGTTCGGTCCAGACGTCGAGGGTTCGCTTGCCGATCCCGCGAGCCGGCGTGTTGACGATGCGTAGCAGATCCGCGTCGCTTCTCGGATTGTCGAGGAGCCGTAGGTACGCGATGACGTCCTTGACCTCGGCGCGATCGAAGAAGCGCATCCCACCGATGACCTGGTAAGGTACGTTCTCCGCGCGCATCGCCTCTTCGAGTACGCGTGATTGGGCGTGTACACGGTAAAAGATCGCGATGTTGCGTGCGTCGATTCCAGCCTTGATGCGGCTCTTGATGACGCGAACGGTGAAGGCGGCTTCGTCTCGTTCGTCGGCGACCGCGCGTACGGTGATTCTGGAGCCCGCGTCCTGTTCCGTCCACAGCCGTTTTGGCTCTCTGGACATGGCAGGCTCGATGACGGCGAGGGCCGCGCGGACGATGTTGCCGGTGGAGCGATAGTTTTGCTCGAGCTTCACCACGAGGGCGTCCGGGAAATCGCGACGAAAGCCGCGGATGATTCGGACGTCCGCTCCACGCCAACGGTAGATCGACTGATCGTCGTCGCCCACGACGCACAGACATCGAGTGCGAGCCGAAAGGGCACGTACCAAACGATACTGCACGGCGTTGGTGTCTTGGAACTCGTCGACGAGCACGTGATCGAAGCTTCGTCTCAGCTCCTCACCTGCGGAATTGGTACGACTCTCTGCAAGCCGCATCACGTTGAGCAGGAGGTCCTCGAAATCGACGGCATTGGCTGCGGCGAGCGCCTTCTGGTAACGCTCGTACAGATCCACCATTTTGCCGTCGAAGCTTCGGTCCTGTTCGACGTCCTTTGGCAGCAACCCTTCCTGCTTCTTTCCATGGATGCGGGATAGAACGAGCTTCGGAGGGTACTCCCGATCGTTTTCACCGAGCTCCTTCAGGATCCGCGAGATGACCGCCTTTTGATCGGACTCGTCGTAGATCGCGAAGTTCTTTTCGAGGCCGAGTTCGGCGTGATAGCGTCTGAGGAGTCGTGCGCAGATCGAGTGGAAGGTTCCTACCCAGAGATCGCGTACCAAGTCATGGCCTGCCACCTGTTCTAGACGCTCGCGCATCTCTTGCGCGGCTTTGTTCGTAAAGGTGACTGCGAGGATCCGGTAGGGCGGCACGCCCTGGGAGAGCAGATGTGCGACGCGATAGGTGATGGTTCGGGTCTTGCCGCTGCCTGCACCGGCGAACACGAGCAAAGGACCGTCGAGGTGAGATACCGCTTGTCGTTGCGGCTCGTTGAGAAGTGGCGGGGTCATGCGTGGTGGACCGGTGCGGCTGCTCTAGCGCTCCCCTCAGGCAGCGTCGAGGCTCGAGGTGCATTCACGATTTACCGAGGTTTTTCTTGGGCCTCGCGCCATGGGTGGGCGGCGCTCCGAGAAAGATTTGGCGTGCCGTGCGATTCGACTCGGTGGTATGGACCTAACTTAGGAGCCCCCAGGTTAGGTCGACCATGACGTTCGTTGGTTACTCGAAGTACGCCCTCCTCTTCCAGGTGTTCGCGTTGTCCACCTCGACGGGGTGTTCGAAGAGTGCCCTCGAGCACGACAAGGAACGTCTCGCGGTTTACCAACTCACTCAAGAGCCGAAGATTCGACTCTCGTATCGACGTCTCGTTCGGGCAATCGCTGACGTTGCTCGGGATGACCTTGCCGAAGGGGGCGCGAATCGTCCCCGGGGAGACATTCAAAGTCACCTTTTATTGGCGTCTCGACAAGCCCCTCGGTCCCGGGTTTCGGCTCCTGACGCGCGTCCACAACGAATCGGGCGAGACGCTCCTCAATGGAGATTCGTCCGGTCCGCTTCGGGAACGCCGAAACCGGAAACCGGCGTGGTCGCCCTCGGATTGGACCGTTGGTAAGATTTACGTCGACGAGCAGGTGCTGAAGATGCCTCCGGAGATGCACGGCAAGTTCGTGCGTCTGGTCGTCGGTATCAGGAAGGGCGACGTACCACTGAAGCCGGGCAGCGGTGTTTTCGACAGGCGTGGGTACCTGACCGTAGCGGAGTTACCCATCGACACACGGCCCCCGTCGTACCAAGTCGTTCAGCTCACGATACCGATGATTGAGCAGACCGAGACCATCGACATCGACGGTGAGATGAAGGAACCGGCGTGGAAGACGGCGGCGCGGTTGCCATCCTTGCTCGACATGGTTCACGACGAGATACCGTCGACGGATGCAAAGTTTTCGGCGGAGGCGCGACTCCTTTGGGACGTGCGTGGGCTTTACCTCGGGGTTAGGGTGCGCGATGCAGACGTGCAAGGGGGATTCGTCGCTCGAGGCGATGAGCTACCGCTTTGGAAACGCGACGCACTCGAAATGGTTCTGAAGAGTGGGGACAAGCCGAACAACGAAAACTATTACCGCATCGCGGTCAATCCTCAAAATCTCGTCTTCGACTCCTTCTACAGAGAGCTCGAGATCCCTGATGGAAGTCGGCGTGGCTTTGGCGACACCTCCTGGCAATCGGGGGTGAAAGTGGCCACGAGCGTCTCGGGTACCCTCGAGCAACCCGAAGACGAAGACGAAGGTTATGGTCAGGAGTTGTTCATTCCTTGGGCCTCGCTGAACCATCCGGCTCCGTTCGTCCCGCTCCCCGGTGCCTCCATCTGGTTCAACTTCGCCGTGTATTCACAGGGCACGGCGCTCGGATTTTCGCCCTACTTGGGCGATGGATTGTTACAGTTCGCTCGGGATCTCGGCAAGCTCGTGCTCAACCCGCAAGTAGCGAGCTCACCCGTTTCGAAAACGGCGACGGCTTCCACGAGCAACCCAGCTCCCTCACTTCCGACACGGATTGGCCCGCTTACCGCCGAGTTGCCCACGCAGGTGCTCGAGCACGAAGCCGCGTTGGTCGCGGCGCACACGGCCGCCGAACTGGCGCGCGTTGCGGCAGAGAGGGCACTCGTCGCTTCGCCGGACGGTGCCGCCACACCGCCGCCCGCGGGGCCTGCCAATCCCGCGGCCGATGGGGCTCCGAAGCCCGCTCCGCTGGAGGGCGCCGAGGAAAAGCCAAGCAAAGCTCAGCCCGTCACGCCATCGCCGTGAGACCTCCCAGGCCGAATCGCGCGTTTCTGTCTGGCTTGCGCCCGCGTTCGTTTGGTACATAGCGGAGGTGGCCGAACCCGATGCAAAAAAGGCGAACGTCGCCCTGGGTTGGGTTTCACGCGGATTCGATCCCGTGCTGTCCTTGTTGGATGGCTTGGGTTCCATCTTGTTGCTGACGGGGCGCACGTTCGCCTGGGCGTTTCGACCGCCATTTCGCACCATGCAACTGCTCCGGGCAATGGAGTTCATCGGCGCCGAGTCGGTGTTCATCGTGTCCCTCACGGGGATATTCAGCGGCATGGTGCTCGCGCTTCAGATGGTGCACGCGCTTCGTCAGTTCAGCGCCGAGAGTGTCGTCGGTTCCATCGTAGCCATCTCCCTGACTCGCGAGATGAGCCCAGTGTTCGCGGCACTCATGGTGACTGCTCGCGCCGGGAGTGCCATGGCTGCCGAACTCGGCAACATGCGGATTACCGAACAGATCGACGCCCTCGTGACGATGGGGGTCAGTCCGGTTCAGTACCTGCTCACTCCGCGAATGATCGCCGCAATCTTCATGCTGCCGCTGCTCTGCGTGCTTTACACCTGCGTGGGCATGGTTGGTGCGTGGATCGTCGCGGTGAAGCTATTGAGTGTGGATCCCGGGATCTTCATCGCCAACATCGAGAAGTTCCTTACGTTGGACGACTTCTTCATGGGCGAGATCAAGGCCATGGTCTTCGGGTTTTTGATCTCGGCGATTTCCTGTTACCACGGCTTCTTCGCAACCGGTGGCGCTCGCGGTGTCGGCATCGCGACGACCCGCGCGGTCGTGCAGAGCGCCGTGGCGCTGCTCATCGCCAACTACATCGTCACGAGCATCTTGACGCCGGTGTGAGGCCGACGCCGGTGTGAGGCCGACGCCGGTGTGAGGCCGACGCCGGTGTGAGGCCGACGCCGGTGTGAGGCCGACGCCGGTGTGACGCGGACGATTTCTAGCAAGAGGGATCGCGATAGGTGCTGGTGGCGCGACGATTACTTCGAATCGGTAGTGTTGCTGTCGATTCGGGGAACGGCGTCAGCGAAGCGTTTCTCGAAGATCTCGGGTGACGTGCTCTGCTCGAGCGTCACTTCGAAGCTCGGCACCCCTTTGGGTGTTAGCTTCGCTGCGAACTCTTCGGTCTCTCTTCTCGAGAGACCGAGTGCAGCGAGGGATTCGGGGGTAAGGGTCGCGCCTGCTCGGGCAGCGATGGTCCCATCAGGACGCACCTCGATGAGGGCCCGTAGCGCATCGAGTTCCATTCGGCTCACTTTCGAGCCGCAGACGTCGTAGTCGATCCACGCTTCGTAGCTGAGCGGCACGACGCGACGGACGATCCCCGCCATCACACGACCGAATTCCTGGATTTCCCATTGCGCGTGAGCGTCTGCGCGCAATTTTGAGGAAGTGGAGCAGATTGTGCAGATCGATCTTCCAGTACCACTGCGTGTAGCAGGATAGGGGCAAGTCGATTCGTGCGAGCTCTCGGGCGATCTCGTGCTCGGTGAGCCATTCGTAGTTGGCCCGAGCCGCTTCACGTCCCGCATTCCACCGGGCTACGGCTTCTGCGTAGGTACTCTCGGCGAGCACCTCGCCGCTTCGGCCTTGGTTGTTGCTTCGGCTTTGTTTCTGCAGCTGTTCGAATGCCGGAGTGTAGAAAAGCATCGGCATCAGGGAGTATCGCCCCGAGTACTCGTTTACGTTGGCGGTTCGATGGCGAATCCACTGCCTCGCGACGAACATCGGCATGCAGCAGTGGAACTTGAGCTCGACCATCTCGCTCGGCGTCGTATGCAAATGACGTCGAAGATACCGAAGCAGTCCACGCGTCTGGTTGGTCGCTCGCGTGCCATAGCCGTAACTGACCCTCGCAGCGCGCTCGATACAGCTATCCGTTCCCATGTAGTCGACGAGGGAGACGAAACCATGATCGAGCACGGGGAAGTACCGACCGAGGATCTCTTCTGCTGCTTCTGAGCTGGGGCGCGACGTCATCGAGCGGTTCTCCACCTTCCGTCTATGGGGCCGAAAGGGTAGCCTACGACGGATGGCCGACAAGACCCGTTGCCGCTGGACCTCCGAATGGGTTCTCGTGCTCCTCGGGTTTTCGCTGGCTTTTGCGTGTTCGGGAACGGACTCGCATCTCGGTCGGCCCCCTGTCCATCGCGATTTCCCATCTTCGTCACGTGGCGGCGTTTCCTCGGGGCCGCCAACGCGGCTCCCGCAACGTGCTCCGGGGCCCTTGTTGCTGCCTCGTCTCGATCGCGTGACACCGCGCCACTTCGTTCGAGAGCAAAAAGGTCAGTGGAGAGCGATCGTCGATGGACTCCGGATGAGATGGTTTGCCGACGGACGTTACGCTCTCGGTCGCTCCTGGTTACCCGCCGCGCGTCAGCTCGACGTCGTTGAAGCGCCCGCGCGTTTCGGGCATCGCTTTTTCTTTACCAGCGCATCCGGATCGGATCTCTGGATACATCGTGCGAGTGGGTTCACGGATCGTCTCGAGGCCGTCGGACGCGTCGAACGTAAAGAGCTCTCGCTCAGCATCGGTTTCCAATCGATTCTGCTTCGCTCCCAGCGCGGCGACGTGGCGCTTTCGTTGTCTTTCGATCCACCGAGACTTTCGGCGGTGACGGAGCTTCCCGATGCGCCGGAGTATGGTGCGCTCGTCGTCGTCGACGAAGACTTCGGGGCATACGTCGAGCCCGTTCGAGGACTCATGATTTCGCGTGACGCCGGGGTGCATTACGAGCCCGTTCATCCAACGGATTGCGATGAAGAGTCATGCGATAGCTTTCCTCGTTCACCTCTCGATTGGTCCAAGACGATGGTCACGTCGACCAAAGCTGCCGGCGTGTTGTGGTTTCGCGATTCTGGAGGCTTTCGATTGGGGTTGACGCGTCGCGGTGACGTCTTGCGAAATGCGTCGAAGTCGACGTCCAACCTCGACGAAGTACGCTCGTCTGTAGAAGCGGGTACGGCTCTCCACGCGCCCTCAGATGCACATGTTGGCGTCCCAGCCAACAGTGTTCTCGGACTTCGAGGAAATGAAGCGTTGGTTTCGGGATTCGCTTCATGGTTGGCCGATCGAGCTCGCGATCACTCGTGGTGTGCGTCTCACACCCGGCGTCGCCGTGTACGTCGAACGTGGTGTCCTGTTTTGGATCGCGCTCTCCGACGGCAAGCTTCTTTGGCACGTCGACGGCCAGACCGATCCCTCGGAGACGTGTCACGGCGAGCGCGGGCAATCCTCGCTCTATTTTGTCTGTCAGGGCGAGCGCGTTTCTACGATCCATCGGTTCCAGCTCGATCGTCTCCAACGACTCGCGAGCGTACCCGGTAAGCCGTCCGTGGTATCTACGACGGATTTTGGGGTCGTGTTGCGTGGTCCATGTGAATCGGACCTTCGTCTTTCGGCGCGCCGGGGCGTCTTTTGTGCGATCCCGAGCAGCGGGAAGGCTTGGGACATTGCCGTGGAAAGTGAGGCGAACCCCGTGTTCGTCCTTCTCACTTCCGATAGCGAAGCCGTCGTCCTCGAGCGCTCCTCTTCGAGCGAGCCGATGCGGTTACGCCGGGTACGCATTGGTGAAAGCACGAGGCGTCGCGCAACCTCGCTCTCGGTCGTGAACGTCGCTTTGCCGTCGGGAGCGAACATCCTCCCCGACGTCACGTTGGACGAGGTTGGGCTATCGGGCTATCTCGCTTACGGAGAGCGACTGGTTGGGTTTCGTCTCGGCCTCGATGGCCGTTTTCGTTCCGGTGACGCAACGGCGCCCGCGCGTGGTGCAGTGACGCACGGTGCTTTTGCTCTCGTCCCGAGCACCAGTGGATACGCGTATCAATCCGTGGATGGCGGCGCGCTGTGGCGACGCGTCCGCTTGCCTGTGGAAGTTTCTGCGTCGATGCTCGACCAAGTGGAAGCTACGGACGCACCCAGGTGTTCGACCGTCGGGTGCGTGCTGGGGGATTACTTTTACCTGGGGTGGCGCCTCGGGGCGGAAGCCTTGGCGTCGGGAATCGACGATCCGTTCTCCGACGTCGAGGTCCCGACGCGCTTGGGCATCCCCTTCGAGCGCCGTCACTCCTCCTCATTGTCCTGCAACGTGGTCCAGGCTTCCGTTTGGCGCCCCACGGGTCTGGAGAGGTCCACTCGGACCCACAGCGAAACGCGCGTTCAACATGAGATTCGCACCGATCGTTACAGCGGTCTCCTCAACCTTCAGCGGTCACACGGCGTGGGTGCGTCGGACACGTCCCGAGCGAACGTCGTCCAATGGCATTTGCGGTACTTCGACGGGTTGAGTGAGCTTCCGCTCGTGCGTGCGACGAAAGCCACCGCAACCGATGCGCCAGAGGGTGCAATCGAATCCGCGTTGCTCCCTTCCTCGCTGGATGGCTCGTCGGGTTTTCGTCTCTCGACCGTGTTCGACCCGGGTGGACAGGACGGGCTGCTTCATCTCTCGCACGGAGACGACGTGCAACTCTCCTGGGTGCAACCCGGGCAACGTTCTCGAGTACTTCAGGGAAACCAACTCGAATGGCCTGAACGTCCGACGGATTTCGTGAGCCTTTCGGCCGCGGCGTATTTCATCGGCACCGGGGGACCTTCAGGACTGTTCGAGCTGCGCAACGACACGGTGCGACGAGTCGTAGACGTCGATCCGAGGGCGAATCTTCGTTCTGCACGCCTGAGACTCGTGAGGAACTGGCGCGCTTCCAAGTTGGGATTCTGGGTTTCACGCGCCACTCACCGACCGGAAGAGCGTCAATGGTTCATCTACCCAGTCGATCGGACCACGTACCGGATTGACGCACCGCTTCGCATTCCGTGGGAAGAGACCCTTCACGCGTGCGAAATCGACGATGACTGGTGGCTCATCGACGTCGAGATCGAAGAGCTTTCGAGGGTGCAATTGCATCCAGTTCAGGAAGAATGGGGTGGACGCGGCCGAGCGCTCGTGCTCGCCAGCGAACGAGGCACCTGTGTGAAGCGGATTCTTGCTGAGTGGTCCTCCGTTGACGACGAATGGCGCTGGTCGAGAAGTCCGCCTTCCAATCGCGACGCGCATCGAAGGTCGTTACGTCGATTCGAAAGGCTGGAATTCGACGCTCGAATGCGGAGTGCAATGACCAGCCTCGAACCTTGAGGAGTCCGAAGTTGGCGGGTCTCGCCGTTCTGCCGCTCTCGGACCAAAGGTCTCGTCCAGAAGGACGCCGCATCGGGGAAGGTTAGGTCGAGCGCGAAGGTCGTTTCGAAGCCCCAGAACGACTTGCGATCTAGGGCTTCGAGGTGCGAGCCGTCGAACTACTTCACGTAAATATCGGGTTTTGGCGGATCGGCCATTCCCGGCCCAATGTGGAACCCGGGGTGAGGCGGTTGATTGTATGCGGAATTCTCGAAGGACACCTGGGCGCGATACGTCGGATCATGCATCAATGTGTAAATACGGCGTGCAGTGACGGCCGTCGTCGTATAGATGCGCAGGGCGGTATTGTCGGACGTGCGATAGATGACCTCCTCACGCCAGTCGCCCAAGAGGTCTGCCGTGAGTGTCGGAGTCGACTTCGTCGTGTTGTTCGAGGCGCAGCCGCTTGCCGATAGGAGCGCGCTGCCTCCAGGTTTGGTGATGGTCGTGCCGTCTTCGAGTTCACGTGCCTCATCCGCGTCCCAGTAGATGAGGAAGTTGCTACCAGCACTGGGGCTCGTCGTGGCGCCAGTCTGACAATTCATGATCCCCACGCCGCTCGAACACGTGGCAGCGGTGCCCGCCGTCGTGCTCACCCAGTCCGCCACGCCACGGCCATTGTCACTCGAACCCTTGATGTCGATGTAGATGGAACAGGTTGCCGCGTCGTGCACATCGTGGCCGTACGTACCGCCTTCGTGCACCGTAAAGACGGAAATCCCCTTGCCTTTGATGAGTTCGCTCACGTGCATGGCGTCGCCGTGTCCCTTGCCTGTCGTGCATTGGAGGGTGCCATTGCTCGCGATCGTCGTGGCTCCGGTGATGATCTCTTGGGCGCCGTCGTTGTTCGTATCCGCCGCCATGGCCTGATGGTTACCTTGACCGGCGGCTTTGCTATTGCCCGTGCCACTGCTGTCGAATATCCAGTTGGTCGACAGGGTTCCGTTGCGCCAGAGCAGCGAAGAGACGGTCAGACGCGTGTAGTAACCGCGTTGCTGGATGATGCTCGGCTTACCCGTTGCTTTGCCGCCTTCTTTGACGAAAGCGATGCCGCCATTGAACCGATCTACGCGGTTGCCGTACGAATCACCCCAGCCGCTGACGGTTCCGCGCGGCACTGGGTAGTTCACGGTTCCGAGCTCGGCGCCATTGGTCCCGCTGAATACGGTGAGATACTCGGGTCCCGTGAGAATGTAGCCACCCGAGTTTCGGTAAACGGCACTGTCGTCGTCGCTCGCCGCTGGACCGCGCTTCAGATATGCACCCGTTCCGTCCTTGGTTCCCGGCGCAGTTTTGACGGCAATCTCCGCCTTGCCGTCGCCATCGAAGTCGTATACGGACATCTGCGTATAATGGGCGCCCGCGCGAATGTTGGGCCCGAGATCGATGCGGAAGAGGCGTGTGCCGCTCAACGTGTAGCCGTCGATGTAGACGTTGCCCGTGGTGCCAGAAAGGGAGTTGTCTTTCGAATTCGAAGGATCCCACTTGAGCACGATGTCGAGCCGTCCATCTCCGTCGAGATCGCCAGGACTCGCGTCGTTGGGGCTATAATCGGAGCCCGGAGGGGAGAGCGGAATCGTGAGATAGTTTTGCGCCCAGGTCGCGACCGCTGAGGATTTCGGACATTCGGTTCCGCTCATCACGGCCGAGACGGAGTACTTCGAATTCGCGTTGCCCGCTGTATCCAGGTAATTCGTGCTGTTCGTTACGGTCGCCAACTTGGTTCCGTCACGATAGACGTTATACGCAATGCTCGTGGGGCTCGTCGGGTTGTACTCGTAACCCATCATGCGCCAACCGACATAGACGCCGTTCGAGACCTTCACCGCAACTACGCCGCGGTCCAAATCCTCCATCTGATAGTGCCCCGCAGTGGGGGCGGGGCAACTGCCGACCGTCGTCGTGCCGCCGCTTGCCGTGCCGCCGCTTGCCGTGCTGCCGCTTGCCGTCGTTCCTCCTTTGGCAGTTCCTCCGCCAATGTTCGCTCCGCCCGTGTTCGCTCCGCCCGTGTTCGCTCCGCCCGTGCTCGCTCCGCCGCTCGTGGTGATGGAACTCGTTCCAGCGCTACTCGACGCCCCAGCGTTCACTAAAGTGTTGCTGCTCGAAAGGGCTCGAGAGCCGCCGCTACTTGGCGAATCGCTGCCACCCGTTCCTTGAACGTTGCCGCCCAGTCCAGTTGCTCCGCCCGAGGAGGCTCCGGCCGCATCGGTGGATTGCGTTCCAGGAGAACCGCCTTGCCCGGTCGGACTCGAGTCCGAACCACCGCAGCCCGGCAGTAGTATGGCTGCAGACAATGCGAGCCGGCTCGTGATGGAGACCGTCCGGTTTGAGAGTCGTACATTCATTCCGTTGCTCCTGTCGCTGATGCGTCGTGCACGTCGATGGCGTTGCTGAAGGTTTGAGTTTCCGTTTCGATGTGGTGAGCTGTCGATCGATGGCAGCCAGAGTCAGTGAGCGGTCCTGATGCGCGCTCCTCGGTGGCTCGCGCGCTCCTCGGTGGCTCGCGCGCTCATCGCGGCTGACTGGACCATCTCTAGAGGCTCGGTTCGCATGGAAATCTTCGGCGTGGCTAAATGCTCGTCTTGAAGGTCTCGACACAGGTCGGCGGACGCCGAGCTCGCGGCTCAATTTTGTGAGCAGCCGACGTCGAACGGGAACCGACGTCGAACGGGAACCGACGTCGAGTCGAGCTCGCGGCTCAGTTTCGTGAGGAACCGACGTCGAGTCGAGCTCGCGGCTCAGTTTCGTGAGGAACCGACGTCGAGTCGAGCTCGCGGCTCAGTTTCGTGAGGAACCGACGTCGAGTCGAGCTCGCGGCTCAGTTTCGTGAGGAACCGACGTCGGACGGAAGGCGGCCAACGGTTCAGTAAGTGACACCGATCGGAAGCGCGTCACTGACTTCGCTTCGATGCGCCATGGTCAAGACTGGACCCGCCCCACCTCGAGACGAAGCATGGTATCGGCCCGTTCTCCATCGGTCGTGTGCTCGACGAGCCGCGAGCTAACGCTTCGTTCGAATCCAAAGACTCACGTCGTTGAGGGACATCTCACGGGAGAATTCTTCAGTCAGGGCATTCGTCCAGTTACGTGTGTCTTCGCAGCGCACGTCGATCGCTACGGCATTGGCAGACCGAAGCCAGAGAAGCGGTGACTCGCCTCGGAGGTCGCTCGCAAAGGTTTGAAGGGGGTGCGCTTGCGCAAGCCCGCGCGGAGAATAGAGCCCTCGCATTGCCTGATCGCGACAGACGAGCCAGGCGATCCGAGTGGGTTCCGCGGCGAGGTTCGTATCGTGAGGGTTCGGCAAGACGTCAGTCAGCTTCGCGTCGTCGGTGACGTACTCTCGTTTCCTGTAGGCGACCAACCAACGCAAGTAAGCGAGCTCTCGCGCGGCGTTGCCAAGGCCGTCGTAGCGCGGATCACCGAATCTCAAACTCTTGGTGATGCCAAAATCCCGAAAGAGTCTGGCCGTGTCCTTTGGCGCGGTGTGATCCAAATATTCGATGGCACCTTGCCAGCCGTTGCCATCGGCGACGACGCGCACTCCAAGCCCGAGCTTTGCCATCATGGTGTGTTCGAGGAGCACCGTGTCGGACGTCATTTGTCGAGCGAGCTTTTCGAAGGTCGGTACGAGAATCAAACGCTCGTCGTATTTCTTCTCGTGTGCGTTCGCTATGAAGCGCGCCGTCTCTCGGATCGGGGAATCCCCAATCATCGCATGTTGTCGAAGGAAGTAGACGTCCAAACCGGAGACGAACTGAGCCGCAACCAACGACCCAACACCGATACGCGCAAGCAGGCCTCTCCGCCATGTGAGCCAGAGCAAGGCTGCGGTGCAACTTGCCATCCACGGCAACAGTGCTTGCAGGAATCTATCTTGGTGGCTGGTAAGGTGCCAAACGACGAGCCCAACCTGCGTTCCGAGCGTCAACATCCAGAGTCGACGTGGCGCACGACACACGAGGAGCATCGGAACGAGCAGCGTGAATAGGGAACCAAAAGTGGGTCGGTTCCCGTGCCAGCCCCAGTCATTCGGCACGAAGGAGAACGTGATGGATGCCTTGAGTGCATCGAGCACGCGAGCTGTTGCCGAACCATTGGGCTGAAATTGGTGAGGCCAATAGGAAGCCTCCAGTGCAAGCTCTGCTCCAGCGTAGAACGGCTTCGACGGCAAGTAGCGATGTAGGAGGGGGTACAGGGGATCGTGGTAGTAAATCAGATTCTTCAGCCAGTGCGTCGCAGTGACTGCAACGACGACGCCAAGCCACGCCAACGACGGAGACAGTTTTCTATTTCGAATCGTCAGCAGCAACACGAACAGCACTGACGGAACGACGAAATAGCTGCCCTGGTATTTCGTCACTGCCGAAGCGGCAACGAGCAGTCCGGCGAGAATGCCCTCTCGCACGACGAATCTTCGTCCGAAACGAACCAAAGCAAGGCCAATTGGCGCGGCCCAGAACCCCAAAATGTGATCGGCATTTCCGCTGACGTTCGAGTCGTAGATGAATAGATTCGGGAAGAGGAAAATGACGGCTACTGCCGCTGGGAAATGCCGAATCGAGACCAACCGTGCAGCAAGTACCGCAACCGAAGCGGCGGTGACGCAAAATAGGGCAAAGTCGAGATGCTGACAAAGCGTGACGTGGGAGAACAGATCCGTGGGCAGCAAGAAGACCCACGTGTACAGAATGCTGGCGAGTTGCGGGTAAACCCCGACGTACCATCCCTCGGGAAAACGTACGATCCCACCTGCCGCCACGTAGTGTTCGGCGATCGGAAAGTGATACCAGTGAGAATCGGCGTGGGAATTCCTAGGTAAAATGACCTGTAGGTAGATGCCGATGAGTGCCACGAGGGCAAGTGCAAAAGCAACGTAGTCAACCACGCCGAGGCCGCTGCGAAGCGTCCGCACGTGCGCGGGTAGTTTTCGCGCGTATCTTTGCAAATCGACAAGCAAGCCGTGACCTCCGATCCCGAGGAGCACCATCGGCACGCCGAAGAATGCAAACGGCGAGTACAGCCGCGCGATGCCCGTCACGAACATGAGCCAGTAAAATGAGAGTACGCCAAGCGCAATGGACAGAACGAGTCGTTCGGGAAGACGTGGCGGTTCGGGAAGGAGTTTTGCCAACAGCGTCCACCCGGCGGCGAGGCTTGCTCCAAGGAACAACAACACGAACGACCACGTACTGAGATAGCGCCAAAAGAGCCAGTCTCGAATCGGATAGGTCTCGTTGCCGAACCACAAGTAGAACGTCGTTGCGGCGACGAGGACCACGGCGGCGAGAGCGGATTGCCCACGCCGCGAACGAGCGTGACTCGGCAGGCAGGCGAAGTACGATTGCCAATTCATATTTCAAGGTCCCAAACGCCCAAGGATTGTCCTTGGGACGTTGCGATGGGGCTGCGGCATTCCCTCGGACCGAACCGTAATGTATGGATCCCAACTTTATGTCAAGCCGGTCCCGCCATGGTGCCTGGTTGACATCCCAAGGCGATGGGTTCGACCGGTGCACGTGACAATGCTCGTCGAAAGTTGTGGCATACCCGTTCGCCATGATCGACGAAGTGCCGAGCATTCCCTCCGCTCCGCTGGCTCGTCCGCGCGGCGCCCGTGATGTTCTCCTACGCTGGCTGATAACGCTTCCGTAGCGCGATCCGTCGCCGGATTCGCCCGTCATCGGCTCCATACGCGACGTCGACGAAGACGCGTTCCTCTGCGCGGAGGGGGCGGCTCAGTTGCTCACCACCGCACCACCGAAGAGCTGCACGCGCTGGAACGCAAGCGTGGAGCCCACTCTGCCGTCTTGGAATACTGGGGCGACGTCGGACATGACCCGGTAGGCGTCGCCTCGGAGGGTGAAACGCAGGTGCTCGATGGGTTCGTACTCGAGGCCTACCCCGGCGTCGGTACGATACTCCGAGTCGGCACCGGTGATGTGCGCTTCGCTTCCGACGGGAGCCACCGGGTAGGCCACGTGGGATACACCGAGCTCGAAGCGCCAGAGCAGTTGCGGGCCATGGGTAAGGATCAGATCGGCACCGACTCGATTGCGCAAGTAGTGATCCGTGAGCACGCCCTGTCGATAATCCCGGTCGAAACCCAGGGTCAATTCGGGGCGCGCCAATGCCGACGAATCGTATGCCGACTTCGACACGGGACCAAAGAACCACGAGAGCTTTGCTCGGCCAATGACACCGTCGTACTCGGTAACTGCACCAGCCGAAGTGCGCGCCGAGTAGTCGCTTTGGGCCCATCCAACGAGTGTCGTGAGACCGAAGCGCTCGCCGAACATTCCCGAGAACCCCACCTGGGTGCGGAGTTCGGTGTTGTCATGCAGTGATGAATCCGCATTGACGAAGGAAGTAGCGCGCAACTCGGTTTCATGTACGAACGCCGATTCGGGCAAGAAGCGGAATCGCTCACGAAGCGCCAGTCGTTGTTGGATACGATCGGCATAGGTTTGCGTGGCTTCGTCGTAGAGTGTGTAGCCCAGGCGGTATCCGGTACCGACGTCGAATTGCCCAGCACCCAGGGCCAAAGATGCGTCAGCGCCAACGCTGAAGTCGTTTTGTCCCCGCGTCGACTGAAACTCGGGTTCGGCGCGAGGTTCGATCCGACGTACGTACTGTCCGGAAAGGGTCAACGTGCCACGTGCGTCGCCGAGGAGCCGCGCGAAGAGTTCGGAGGTCACGCCCAAGTTACTGTGCTTTGCCAGTCCCGGACGGGAATCGTCGATCCCGGAGAGGATGAGCCCGAGTACGCTCGCGTTGGCAACGAAGGTCGGCGCGACGCGCTCCGTGTTCGGTGCGGTGGCGACGCGCCGTGCGTCGAAGAACTCGAGGCCGAAATGTGCCGTGGGACGAAACTGCCATCCAGGCACGACGGTCGAGCCGTTTTGTTGGAGGAAGTTCGAGTCGTAACCCGTTTCGAACGCCGCTCCCATCGTCAAGGTGAGCGCATTGGGCGGAGTGGCTGCGGCGCGTGCGGGCCGCTCGTGATCCCATTGATGGGGCCTGGGAACTGGCTCGGTCGCGATTGCCGTCAGTTCCGCGGGCGAAATCGTCAGATCCGGGAGATATCGATTGCTGTCCTGTCCTGGATGGGGCGCATGGTGTTCGAGACAATAGTCCGCCTCGGCTGCGAGCTCCTGGGCGCGTTCGTCGGCAATCTTGATTCGCGTCACTTCGCGTCGCGCGCGCAACATGTCTTCGCCGAGAGCGTCCATGAACGCGGGAACGCGACTTTCGGCTTGACGCAGGTGGGCGCCCATTCGACTGAGCACGTCGTCCAGACAACTGGCGGTCTCCGGACTGCCAAAATTGTGAGCGCGCATGAGTTCTTCGTGGACCAAAGCCGCACGGTGGGAGATCTGATCGACCAGGCCCCGAACCATTTCCCGGAGACGCGGAGTCTCGAGCTCGACGCAGTAGGGAACGATGAAGATGCGCGGCGCGATCTGTGCCGTGGGGCGACCTGCCAAGATCAAGGTATCGTTCCGATCGATGCGAGTCGGTTCCTCACGCAGGAGGAGATTCGACTGCGCGTAAATCAAGGTGATGGCCGTGTCGGCGAGCTCTCGCGCGGGGATCGAGATGCGAAACCGACCATGTTCGGGATCGGACTCGCTGGCGAGATCCGGCCGTCCTTTGACGAACACACGAACGCCGCCCCAAGGTCGTTCTCCTGCAGCGGGGGAACTCCGACAGTAGATGTTACCCACGAGATCGACGTGTTCGTCGAGTTGCGCATGCGTCCGTCGTGACCACGACACGACGGAGAACATGACCAAGAGAATTGGCCCGAGCCGCCGAAATGCTTGGCCCATGCTGCCCCCTACAATCGAGTTTCCAACCGAAGGGACACCACGCGGTACCGTGTCGACACGGCTTCGCCCATTCCGCAATCAAGTAAGAAAGCACCCATCGTCTGCCAAAGGTACCGGATCGATCGCGCTTCGCAACTACCGTGACTCGGTGTTCTTTACCGGGTCGATTGGGCCCTGCGATGATTCGTTCCGAACCACGCTCGGTGCGCTTTCGAGTCGCCCATTGCGCCCATCACTCCGGCTCCAGGCTTTCGATCGCCCGAGCTCGGGAGCGCGGCACGACTTCTGCGCCTCGAGCTTCTGTGCCGGTTTCGGAGCCACTCTTGGGTGGGGCCTCCGGTGCGGAGCGCTCGTGCTTCTGGCGGCGGAGCCCTTGGATTCCTGGATTTCCTTGGCTTCCTTGGCTTCCTTGGTGCTTTCCGTCGCGGTGACGCGGGCACTCGGTTGCGGCGCGCGCCCTCGGTCTACGCTCTTGGTCCGCGAGCTCACGCGATCTCTCAGAGTCGTTGCGGCGGACGGAACTGCGATGGGCGTTGTCTCGTCCTTTCCCGACGTCGCGGGGGCCGTGTCCGAGACTGTGACGGGGGACGTCGTGGGCGCCGTTGCAAGATCCGAATGCGTGACGGAGGCCGTGGGGTTTGCCCGAGTGGAAACCACCGGTTCGTCACCACGACGCACCAACCCAATGGGCTCGGTCCATTTACTGCCAAATCGAGCTAGCCCGAGCGCGACCGTCGTGACTCCGAGGAGCAAAATGGCGTGTGTGCGACGGAAGCGTCGACGCTTGGGAGGGGCAATGGTTCCGGCGAAGCCTTGTTGAGTGCTGCCAGGGCCGAAGCGGGGCGGTGTGGACGAAGGCGCACGAAGAGAAGTCGCGCCTCGGTCCTCCGTGGGGTCGAAGGACGTGCGACCGAGAATGGTTGCCAATCGTTCAGGCGCGATCGGACAGCGTGGGGATGCGAAGGGCTGGAGCGCTGCACACAACTCGACGACGCTTGGGAATCGCGCTTCGCGATCTCGTTGCATGCATCGGTGCACGATGGTCGCGATCCCTTCGGGAAGCTCGGGCCGGTACCGGAGTAGGGACGGAGGTTCCGAGGTCGAGACGTCTTCGAACAGCGAGATGAGTGTTCGACCCGTGAAGGGTAGGTGCCCGGACAGCAGCTCGAATAGGGTCACGCCCACGGACCAGAAGTCGGCTCGGACGTCGACGTCACGAGCGGACAGCATTTGTTCCGGCGCCATGTAACGCGGAGAGCCGATGACCTGCGAGGTCTTCGTCAGGATCAGACCAGCGCTGGTCTCTTCGAAGATGGATTGCTTGGCGATCCCGAAGTCGATCACCTTGAGGATTTCACATCCGTCCGGCCGTTGGGTGATGAAGAGATTGCTGGGCTTCAAATCCCGATGAACGATTGACAACGCGTGAGCGTGAGCCAAGGCCTCACAGAGCTCCATCATGAAGTCCACCGCCTGCTCCAAGTCCAAGGGTCCTTGGGCCTGAATACGACGACCGAGATCCTCCCCCTCGAGGTACTCCATGATGAGGAAGGGCGTTCCATCGTCGAGTCGGCCGATGTCATGGGTCCGGACTACATGTTCGCTTCTGATGCGCATCAACGTCCGGGCCTCGCGGCGAAAGCGCTCCACCAACACCGGACTGCGGGACACGTCGGCGCTCACGATCTTCACGGCCACGAGTTCGCGCAGCTCGAGGTGTCGCGCGGCGAGCACGATGCCCATGCCTCCCTCGCCGAGAACGCGCTCGACGCGATACTTTCCCGCGATGACGCTACCCGGTTCGAAGTGGGGAGAGGGCATGGCTTGTCCTGCCGGGGAGAAGAGCAATCAGCCGCGTCTCGGCGGCGCGCAAGACAAATACAACTTGCACGCAAGTTGCAGGAGGTTGCAGCTCCATTTCTGCCACATAGGCTCGCTCCCCAGCCGAGATTGGAAAGCCGCTTCAGGAGGTGCGGATTGCCGTCGTCGGCATCGGATATATAACGCGCATACTGTGCAAAAGTCGATGTTTTTTGCGTCATCCGTTCAGCACACGCGTGCCTTGGACACACCACACGGTTCTTGGGCTCAAGACCAACCCGTGCTAACCCGCAGCGGTCGTGCAGAGCCCCTATGAAGTACTCGGAGTGCCCCGGCACGCCGACGAGACACAGATCCGAGCTGCGTTCCGGAGGCTTGCGGCGGAATGCCACCCCGATCGAAATCCCAACGATCAATCGGCACATCAACGCTTTTCGGACATCAATGCCGCGTACCAGATCCTGAGCGATCCACAGAAGCGCGCGGCCTATGACCGCTTTGGCGACGCCGCGTTTCGGCCTGGCGGGTTCGGCGCCGGGTTCGGTGGCAGCCCCGTCGAGGTCAACCTCGGGGACTTCGTGAACCTCGACAATCTGTTCGGTGACGTCCTCGGCGCGTTCGGTGTGCGTCTGAACAAGACCGGCGACATTCGCCTGAAGCAGACGCTCACCTTCATGGAGGCGGCTCGCGGTTGCGACAAGACGATCGAGTACACGGTGTCGGCCCTGTGTCCTCGATGTACCGGCAGCGGTGGCGAGCCGGGGGCTTCGTTGACGACCTGTGGGACCTGTGAGGGGCGAGGTCGTGTGCGATTGATGGCGGGCGGTGTGCTCCCGCTTCCCATGGAGCGTCCGTGCTCACACTGTCGCGGAACGGGCCGACGGGCGACTCGGGATTGCACCACTTGTCGAGGGGCGGGCCTGCTCACGGTCAAGCGTACCCAGACGATCCACTTCCCAGCCGGCATCGAGCATGGCGCCATTCGAGAGCTTCGAGGAGAGGGCAACCGACCGAGCCCGGAGCGCCCCTCGGGCAACCTACTCATCGAGGTGCAGGTCGAGGCCCACGAGTTCTTCAAGCGTGAGGAGGACGACGTGATCTCGTCGGATGAACGTCACCTTCGCTCAGGCCGCGCTCGGTGCGGAGGTCACCGTGTCGACCCTCGACGGGCAGGCTCGTTTGAAGATCCCTGCGGGCACACAACCGGGCGCGCGGCTCCGCATGCGCGGCAAGGGCTTCCCGCACCGGGTGCGAACTGGACGTGGAGATCAACTCGTGGAGATCGACGTGGAAGTTCCGACGCGTCTCTCGCCGCGCGCTCGCGAGCTTCTCGTTGCGCTCTCGGCAGAGCTCGGGAGCGCTCCGAGCAACACCGAGCAATCCCTCTTCGGTCGGCTGAAGAAGTGGTTTTGAGCCCGTGCACAACATGCCCAACACCTTCGCCATCAGCTTCGATTCTCGGACAGACCCTCGTCGAGCTCGACGAAAATTTCCTCGCCAAGCAAGCGCTCCGTCAGGGATATCAGCTCCGCACGAGTCGAGCCGGAACCGAATTGTCTGGCGCTTGGCAAGCCTACAACCACGCCAAATCCCAACGGGCCCAAGGCTTCGACGCATGGGCTGCGTTCATGCGTCGACTGCTCGAGCGACTCGAGTTGAGTCACGTTCGCGACGGTGCGATCGCGTCGGAAGACGAGCGGGAGCGCTTCGTCGAGTTCTTGTGGTCCGAGCAACCGCACCGCAATCTCTGGCGCAAGCCCATTGCCGGCATGAAGGAGTTGCTCGTCGATCTCGCGCAGGCTCGTATCCAAGTCGGGGTGCTCACGAATTCCGAGGGGCGTGCCAAGGAACTCGTCGAAGAGGTTGGTCTCGGGCCTTGGGTGAACGTGGTCGTCGATTCCGGCTTGGAGGGTATCGAAAAACCCGACCCGCGGATTCTTTGCCACCATGTCCGAGCGCCTCGGTCGCGCACCGAACGAGATCATCCACGTCGGGGACTCCTACGAGGCCGACGTGCTCGGGGCACTCGGGGCAAACATGACTCCGGTGTGGTTCGTGAGAGAGCCGACGGTCACTTTACCCCCGGGGGTATTGCTCTGTCGAAGCGTCGCCGAACTCCGTCGACTATTGCTGAAAGGTTGACGAGACGGCCCAGCCGCGTTCCGTGCGCCTGCATTTCCGCGTCGTCGATGGCCGGGAAACTCCCTGGTTTCGTTTGATGGTTTTCGGACCGCGGTCACGGCCATTGGCGAGGACGTCGAGCTCTGGCAAGGTTCGGCCATGACAGAACAGGTGAGTCTCGAGCGCGTCGCCATTCTCGGAACCGGCAACATGGGTTCCGCCATCATCCGCGGTCTCCTCGCGGCGAAGACCCTCGCCCCAGAGCACATTCTTGCGAGTGATCGAGAAACGAGCAAGCTCGAGGCACTCCGTCAAAGCTACGGGATAGGCACGACCACGAGTAACGTCGAAGCCGTGCGCGAGTCGAAACTCATCGTGCTCGCAGTGAAGCCCCAGATCATGGCGGCCGTTCTCGCCGAAATCGAGCCCCATGTCACGTCGGATCACTTGATCGTCTCCATTGCCGCTGGCGTAACGCTGGCGACGCTCGAGGGAGCCCTTCGCGGTGTGCCGCGCGTGATCCGCTCCATGCCGAACACGCCGGCCGTCGCGCTCGCAGCCGTCACGGCGCTCGCGAAAGGGTCCCTCGCAACCCAGAAAGAGCTCGCCCAAGCGCGACGACTCTTCGAGTCGATTGGTCGCGTCGTCGAGGTCGACGAACCCTTGATCGACGCCGTGACGGGGCTATCTGGAAGTGGACCCGCATACGTATTGCTCGCTATCGAAGCGCTTGCCGACGGCGGGGTTCGAATGGGGCTCCCTCGTCCAACGGCGCAACTCCTCGCGGCCCAAACCGTGTTCGGCACCGCAAAGATGGTGCTCGAATCCGGAGAGCACCCAGCACGGCTCCGCGATGCCGTGACGAGTCCCGGCGGTACGACCATCGCTGGTCTGTGTGCCCTCGAAGCCCACGCCGTACGCAGTGGGTTCATCGAAGCCGTCACTTCCGCAACGAACCGCTCCGTCGAACTCGGTCAGCTGTCAGCGAAGAAGACGTCCTGAGTGAAAGGGTAAACGTCGCGAAAGGCACCTCCCGACATCGAACACCGCGTTCGAGTAAACGTGTGCGCGGTCGGGAGGCGTCGCGTCGAGCCGTGTCGCGTCGAGCCGTGTCGCGTCGAGCCGTGTCGCGTCGAGCCGTGTCGCGTCGAGCCGTGTCGCGTCGAGCCGTGTCGCGTCGAGCCGTGTCGCGTCGAGCCGTGTCGCGTCGAGCCGTGTCGCGTCGAGCCGTGTCGCGTCGAGCCGTGTCGCGTCGAATCTCCGAGGCGGTGCCGTCACGCTGCACGCGTGAGGAGGCTGACCTTCGAGCTGGTCGCGCTGAAATGTCGATGAAATGCGGAATCGGCGCTCTAGGTCTAGGTACGCTCGATGGATTTGCGAGCCGGGGGCGCTTTTCGCGCGGCGCGGCATTTCATGCAAAGTGAATCGTAGTTTCCTTACATCCGTTCAGGGCAGGAAAGCGTGACCTTGGCGCAGCTCGCTTAACCGCGAGGTCTCACGGAGCGTTTCAGGAGGTATGGGCCTGATTGCCCCGCCTCAGCCTTCCGTCGAACCAGCGTTCGAACCCTTCGTGCGTTTCGAGAAGGAGCTTGCTCCCGCTGCATTCGGCAGCGTCTGGTTGGCGCGACTCGCTCAAGGATTGGAGGTTGGGCGCCTGGTCTCCGTACGTCGATTTTCGACGGGATTGCTCTCGGTACGAACCCGAGAGCAATTGCGACAGGCCTCACGCGTTCTCGTCGAGCTCCGTCACCCAGCGTTCCTCAAGTTACTTTCGATTCGTGAGGAAGGTACCGAGCTCTTGAGCGTGAGCGAGCACCTCCAGAGCGCGCTTTTGCACGATCTTAGGCGGTACCTGTTCGAGATCCAAACTCCGATGCCGGTCGCCGTCGCGGTGCGCATCGTTCGCGATGCGGCGCGTGCCGCAGCCGTCGCACGGCGATTGTTCGACGAGCGCGGGCTCTATAAGGCAACTCGACTCCTTCACGCCGATTCCGTCGTCGTCGCCGGCTTTGGTGAGACCTTGCTCCGGGATGTCGGGGTGCTGACCGAGATCAGTTCGGATCCGTCCGCGCTCGAAGATCCGAACGTGGTCGTCGGTCTTTCTCCCGAGGAGTTGTCCGGTCCCCGTGTGGCTCACCCGTCCTCGGAGGTATTCTCTCGGAGTACTGCTCTGGGAGCTACTCGCGAACCGTCCCGTGTTCTCGAGGAAAGACGTACAGCGCGCGACATCTTCCGTGATAAGTCAGCCCATCCCACAGCTCGATCGGGTGGAACGATTGGGTCTTCCGGTCCCGAAGGAGCTCGTCGTGCTCGTGGCTCGTGCGATCGATCGCGATCCACGACGTCGAACCCCGAGCTTGGTTGCCTTCGCCGACGCAATCGACGAACTGCCGGCTCATTTGCTCGCGTCGACCGATCAGGTGGGCAACTGCATTCGTCGCCTTGCGGGTCCGTTCGTTGCGGAAAGCTACCAGAGCAGTGGTTGGAAGATTCGAGCCAAGGGGGAAGACTCGTCTCTGGAGGTTGCCTCGGAGGCGAGTCCGAGTGACGACAATCACGACTGGGAGCCCGAGACCTTGGCTGCACGGACTCTGCTTACCTCGGACGTGACCGAGCTGACGAAGCTTTCCGAACCCAATCCGCTTGCGGCTCCCCAGAGCGAAGTCTACGCGATCGAGACCCCGCCGCAGATTGCACCATCGCGACGTCGCGTGTGGGTTCCCGTGTTGCTCACGTTGCTCGTCGTCGCGGCGGTGCTGGGCCTTTTGCACCAATTGGGCATCGTGCGTGCGACCATCTCGATCGATCGAAGCAGTGGGCGAGGAGCCATGTCTTTGGGCGTAGAGCCGCGCAAAGACGGCGATCGTCTTCCGTCGAGCGTTGCCCCCGTCACGGCTAGCGATCCCGTGACGACCGCTGCAACGACCGCCGCGACGGCCAGCGCTTCTCTACCCCAGGAACCCTCCGCAAACGTGATGGACCTCGACGGCGCTTCGCCGACCGACGCCAACACGTCCACGGGTAAGGCGCCGCCGCAACGTGGAAATGTCTCGGCGAGAGCGCGTCACCGAGTTTCCCGAGGGACCGGTACCGACAAGCCTGCTGCGGAGGCGCCGACCGACGACCATTGGGGGATTTGAGTGTTGCTCGCGTCGGGTTTACGTCAAGCGAAGGAGTCGCGCAGTTCGACCCCGTGAGTTGGGCGCAACCGTCGGGAGGCGGGCTCGCTCGTGCCCACCGCGCGACGCGGAGCCCCCGAGAGGATCCGAGCGAGTTCGTCGAGACTGAAGCCACTCGGTGCGGCTGCGTCGCGCCAGTGATGACAACCCGAAGCGTCGAGTACGATGCACTGCGCAGGAAGCCCGAGGTCCTTGGCGCGAAATCCCGCGCCCAGGATCCCGGGGGCGCAGGCGATCCCCACGATCCCAGTGCGTCTGCCGCGAGCGAGGGCTGCGTCCAAAAATCGCGAAAAATCGGAACCGTGGACTACGGCTACCGTCGGCTTACCGAAACGTGCAGCAATGCGCGTCGCTTCGGACACCCAGCACCCTTTCGTGCAGTGAGTGCAGTGGAGTTCGGTCTCCGTGCGCCGCGCGCGGCATTGGGCGTCGTCTCCACTGCGGAGGCAACCCGGGAGAACGACGATTTGCTCGTCCGTCGCGAGGAACTCCTTTTGCCAGATACGATTGAGAAGCTCCGCGCCCATCAGGTTCAAGTGGTACTCCAAGCGACGTCTGGAGCACTGGGCGGCGTCCTCTCGTGCGACGTACCCCGGGAACCGTTGGAGGAGAAACGGGTTTATCTCGTCGGTGTACATGCCGAGCCAATGCTTGGCACGGATCTCGAAGTCACTTGCGATGGCAACGACGAGCTGGAGCTCGGTTCCGATGCGGGTGGTTCGTCTCGCGAAGAAGCGCAGCCAGTCTTCGAGGCGCTTCACTTCGTCGTCGTATTCGCCCGTCGCAGTGAGGAAGTGTGAAAGTGCCACGAGATCGGAGAGCCGTGGATCGAGCGAACCTCGGGCCAGCGGATCTTCGAAATCCAGAAGGACATTTTGTGTGCCATCCCGGCGCTTACCCAGCCCAGCGCGACGTTCGCGTACGATCTCGTGAACGAGCATCTTCTGCGCGGGAGAATGGAGTGCGACCTCTCGTCCGCGGGCGCGCCAGAGAACGCCGAGCATCAATAGTTCGAGGACCGACTCTTCGTGGCTCCTTGGTTCTCGCCCCTCCGTTTGCGCGACGTACCGACCATACTCGGAAGTCAGCGATCGTAGTAGCTCGCCTTTTTCGAGGACTTCCTCGGTCAGCTCTGCGACATCGTTCAGATAGGTTCGACCGTCCGCGGTCGTTCTCGAAAGGTCGTAAGTGGGGGACACCATGGCGATGCTCCAAACGGTCCACGGTGGGACCGCTCGGACGACTGCACGGGGTATGCCAGCTTCTCAGGACATCGAGACGAGGCCGTTCCACGCTCGCAAACCTTCGCGTGCGGGTCGCGATGCCGCCGCCTGGTCCGTTTCGGGATTTCGGACGGACAATTGTCCGCCGTGCGACTTGGCGGGCAGCTGTCCGCGCGCTTCATCGTTCGCCGCGTCGAAACACGTTGCGAGCGGCGTCGGGTCCTCGTTGGGCGCGTGGGGATGCTCTCAATGTCGCTTCCGTAGCTCGGCGACGCCAAGGCCCGAGAGGACGAAGCTCGCGAGCCCAACGCCGATGGCGAGGAGCGTGAGCGCCGAGAATCGCCCGCGTGAGTGCGACGTGATGAACCAAACACTCGCGACGAGCACACCGAGACCCGATGCGAGCGCGTTTCTTGCAAAATGTTGCGCTGAACCTCGGCGCGCTTGCGTCGCCGCTCGAAGCGCGAAGGCACCGATGGCAACGAGGGCAAGCGCGATGAGCAGCCCCGAAGTCGACGGCGCGGAGCGTAACTCGCGTAGCCCGATGAAGATCTCGAGCCCACCGAGAGCCATCCCCGTGCCCACGGCAACGCTGCGGGTTCTCGTTTTGTCTGCAATTGGCGTTTCGGTGGAAGATGTCATCTTCGTCGTGGTTGGCGCTCGCGGCTCAGGAACGGTCACGCCTTGGAGCTCGCGAGGGCGTGACCGCTTTCGTCGTCATGTCGTAGTACTTGCCTGACCGATTACCAGCCCTTTAGGTTCGCGATGAAGGGTGTGAGCGCGTCTGCCATCTTTTGGTGGGTCGCGAGGGTCGGGTGCCAGTCCTCGCCGTAGGGGGACGATTGAGGCGCGAGCGCGAAGTAGTACACGTTCGGATCGTTGGCGGTATGCCGCGCTTCCACTGCAGCCTGGACCTCTCGCTTCACGCTCGTCCACGCCTGGTAGCCCGTGGGGTACGAGTCGCTCAACATGGGCCCGACGACGGCGACGATGGTGGCCGTCGCGTGCACCTCGCGAATGCGCGTGAGGAAATCGACGTATCCCTGTCGGAACGCGGCGTGATGGGCATCGAGTTGATCGGTGGTAAGCCCCGTGGAGTAGTCGTTGGTGCCGAGATTGACGACCACGACGTCGGGCGAGTAACCCTCGTGATCCCAATCCGGCGCGGCGCTGTCTTCGTGTAAGGTCTTTTCGTAAATCTGGGGCACGACCAATCCCGAGAAGCCACCGTAGTTGCGGATGACCCCGCGCCCCGAGGCTGCTACCGCGACGTAGTCCGCCTTCAATGTGCGAGCGGTGAGCGCGCCGTAGGCGTTCCACGAATCTTCGTGGGCGGAGGTGAACTTGTAATTGTCCGGTGTCGTCGTCGAGACCTCGTCACCGTAGCCACAAGTGATTGAATCCCCGACGAACTCGAGGAGTCGCTCGGGCTTCGCTGCGGGTTTCAACGCGGTGCCAGTGCGAACGCGGAAGCCGAGGAATTCCCCTTCGCCCCTGTTCGCTTGCCCTCCGGGACCGCTCTCCGTACGCTTGACGATGGTGACGGTATGTTGGCCCGCGCCCAATCCACGGGCGAGTGGATAAACCTCGCGGTTCGCGCAGACGGCCATCTTTGTCGCCTGACCATCGACGATGACCCAATAGTAGTTCGTCGCCGTGGCGCTCGTGGAACCGTGATCCTTGAGACGCATGTCGATGGCGTCACCCTCGAAAACGGTTTCGATTTGAACCGCGGGAAATGCGAAAGCTGCCGAGTCAGTGGACTTGTAGACGCGTCCGACGTAGCGGATGTTCGGATCGGAAAACGCTATCTCGTCGAAGCCCGTTTCGGGATCCATTCCGGCGCAGCCAAGGGTGCTGGCGGTGCTGCCACCCGACGACGCGCCGCCCGTCGCGCCACCGCTGCTGGTCGTACCACCCGCGCCGCCGCCTGCGCTCTGCCCGCCACGCGACGTCGTGCTGCCGTCGAGTCCGCCCGATGCGGTCGTCGTGCTCGAGGTCACCCCTCCGGTATTCGACGTGCTCGAGGTGGCCCCCGCCGTACCACTTTCGTTGCCCTTGCTTCCCGAATCGTTGCCGTCGCAGGCGAGCAAGAATAGTGACGCCGTCAAGGCTGCCAGGGTGAAATTTGCGTTGGATCGGGGCAATGGCATGAGAATGACTCCGATAATGTAGACGTCGAACCGAATTCGAGTCGCGACGGTCGTGGGGCGGAGTGTCGCAGATTCGGTGTGCCAACGCGACGACTTCGCTTCCGTCGTCGATCATCGTCATTGGAAGGGGGCCAGACGGCGCAGGTTCCTACCGTCTTGTCGCTGACGCATGCTGCGTTGCGTGAGTGCCGCAGCTGCGCCGCGTGAGTCGTCTGGACGCTTCGACGCGGAGCGTCTCGGATCTGGCGTGGAGGTCCGACGCGGAGCGTCTCGGATCTGGCGCGTAGCATCTCGGATCTGGCGCGAAGCGTCGACGCGAAGTTTCGACGCGGAGCATCTCGGGGATGTGGCTTCACGGTTCCGAATTTCGACTCAAGTTCTAGCTCGATGTGGCGTTCTCGATGAGATTGGCTCCGCTTCGGCCAAGGAGCGTTCGGCGCTCCGTCCATGGAGGTCCGTCATGCCCATTTCGCAAATCAATCGCGCTTCCGGGCAAGTGTTCATGCGAGGCACCATTGCCTCGCTCAACCGTGCGGGCGCACTCGATGGGGTCAACGCAACGAACCAGGTGAACGTGGTAGAAAACGTGACTGCCCCCGAGGCGCCGCTTCGTGAGGGAACGTCGTCCTCGACTTCCACAGGAAGGCGGACCACGGTGGTCGCATCGAGACGCGAAGGACCCGCGCAGGCAACGGAAGGAGAGGTCCGAACGTCCTCTGGAAGACCTGCATCCGAGAGTTCATTTCCCAGAAAGGCCGCCACGAACGTGTTTGCCGACGATACGTCGGGTCAGCCGCCCTTCGGTCACCTCGATCTGAAGGCGTGAGTTGGATCAGGCACGGCAATTGCGTCGTTCACGTCCACGTCGGTCACCGCAGTCCGTGGACGCGGGGATATGGGGACGCCTCGCCCGTGGTCTTCGCCAGCGTTGGCAATGGGGGCAGAAATGACTGCTGCGCTGCCCAATGACGATGCGCTCGACGGGCGTGCGGCAGGTTCGACAAGGGGCCCCCGTGCGCCCGTAGACGCGAAAATGGTTCTGAAACCGTCCGTCACTGCCGTCCGGATGCACGTAGTCGTCGATGCTCGATCCGCCATTGGCAATCGAGCGAGTGAGTAACTTGCGAATGACCTTCGCGAGTCGCGTACACTCGTCGTACGTCAACTCGTTTGCGGCGCGTTCCGGGTGAATGCCTGCGCCGTAAAGGGCTTCATCGGCGTAGATGTTGCCGATCCCCGCGACCAGACTTTGATCGAGCAGCAGCGATTTTACCTTGAGGCGCCGTTTGCGCGCCGCATCGAACAGAAATCTCTCCGGAAACGCGCAAGGCGTCGGGTCCAAGCTTTGCGAGGCGCGGGTTCTCGGTTCCCGCAGCAAGGAGGCACACCTTCCCGAATTTTCGGGCGTCGCGGAAGTGCAGCGTGGGACCATCGTCGTCGAAGTGAATCGAGAGGTGTGTGTGTCGATCCGGCTCGAAGTCGGCGAAATCTCGTCCCTTCGCGGTGTCGCGTTCGCGCTTGAACACGAGCCGTGGGCTCTTTGCGCCGGCGACGATGAGCTGTCCGGTCATTCCCAAGTGAAGCAGTAGCGCGTTGCCCGTCTCGAACTCGAGGAGGAGATACTTCCCGACGCGGTTCAGACCGCGCACGATCTCCCCCGGCAGTTTTGCGCTCAAGATGCGCGGCGGCGAGAGGAAGAAGTACGACGGACGTGTGACGGCTATGGACGCGATGCGTCGACCGACGACGTGTGGCCGGAGGTAGCGGGCAACCAGCTCTACTTCGGGCAATTCGGGCATGGCGAGCCGCTGCCGTCCAAGGGTTTCGGTGTGGGAGCAGCGCCCTCCGCGGGAGTCACTGCCGAGATCTTGGCGGACGTCGCGGGCGTCGGTTCCGCTTTCGATCCCTCGGATTCGTGGAGCTTCGCGATGGTGCGAGGCGCCCTTCGGCGCGTCAAATAGAAGAAGTCTCTCAGGCTCGATTTGGTGACGTAATCACCGGAGGTGTACTCGAAGCCTTCCATGAACGCCGATGCAGCGACCCCGCGTTCTTTGCCAGGCCCGTAGATGAGAAACTTCGGATACGACCAATTGACGTCGAGCTGCGCGATATCGACCGCGCCAGCGTGATGCATTCCCTCAGCGAGCGCGCGTGCCGTCGTGTGGTTGCTGATCCCGACGTAGAGGATGCGTCGCGATTCGTCGAGACCGATCGCGGAACGTCGAATAACGGTGTCGCCGTCGAGTGTCGCTCCCCAGAGCCGGGTCTCGGGGTGACGCAAACCGAGGTGCATCACGTCGTTCTCGTACATGCACGCAGGGGTTTGACGAAACCATGTCATGCGATCTTGCGCCGACGCGACGTTCTTCCACGTGGCAACCTCCACGGTGCCGTCTTGGTATCCGACGACGGTGCACGAGGTCTCGCGCGGTTTGATGAGGAGCGTGCCGTTCACGTACATCCCGTAATGGCCGTGTTCCGCCATGAACCCGCCGTTGAACGCGGCAAGGAGCGATTCCATGTGTTCGTCGGGCACCTTGCCCGAGCGTGGAAGCGTCTTGGCCGCATAGTTTTCGGCGATGGGCTCCCGCGTTCCCGCCGCAGCGTGCAGATTGATCTGTTCGAGATCGATGGCCACGACGAAGAGCTCTGCCCACGAGCGGTGCTCGTCGGGATGCACCAGGGTTTTGTAAACCGCTGTGTTGCTGCCGGGATGTCTCGTGTCGTCGACGGCAATCCAGGTGCCGTCCCCGGGCGCCGACCAGCTCTTGTGCACCGGGCCCACGTCCTTGGGCTCGAATACTGGCCAAGAAACACCTTCATTTTTCTGCGGCGGAAGTGCCACAGGTTTCGTCTTGGCTGGCACCGCCCAGTGTGCTTTGGGCTTCTCCCCGCTGCGCCGCCAGACGTTGACCTTGTCCTCGATGCCGTAAACGAAGTCCTCGAGCTTCGCAACGTTGTCCGTTCCCACGACCGCGCGCAGGGTCGATGCCACGAGGGGACCTGCCCAACTGGTGCTGTGGACGAGCGTCCAGAGCAGGATGGCCGAAGCGCTTCCGCATCCGAAGAGCCAAGCAAGACGCTTTCCCAGTTTTCTTTTTCCGTGCGAGGACACCATTGGCCGCCCGAGGTTAGCGCGACATCTCGAATCTCGCGAAAGTCCTGCAAGGAAAGCTCCGGCGGATGGTGTAAGAAGGCTGCTCTCCCATGCTTCGGCGCTCCCACATTCGCCCAATTGGCCGTTTTGCGCCGGCCATTTTGGGGCTTTTATTTTGGGCAAATGCGTCGTGGGCACAGCAGGGCAGCGCGGCCGATCCGTTGGGCGTACGGCCGAACGCCGACTTGGCGTCATATTCTGGCAAGCCCGTGGGCGAACTTTCGCTGGTGTCGACGGGGAAGTGGTTCAAAGACGTCCCGGTTCTGCGCTGGGTCAAAGTCGGCGATCCCTTTAGCCCGAGTCATCTCCGCAGCAGCGTGCGCGACCTCTTGGATTCGGGGCGCTACGCAAACGTCGAGATCGAGGCCTATCCCATGGCAGGCGATCGCGTCGGGATTCGAATCGCTTACGAACCTCGACGGGTCGTCATTTCGGCGGAGGTGCATGGCGCCGCGCTTCCCGCAGAGGAGGTGCTGGAGCAGGTTGGAATCAAGGCCGGCGGCGAAATGGCCGATCATGATCTCTGGCTCCGCACGGAGGCAATCCGCATGCTCCACGTGCAGCGCGGATATCCAGCGGCGAAGGTTCGCCTGTCGGTCGTCACCGCGGACGATCCCCTCGGGGTCTCGCTGGTATACTCCGTCGATCCGGGGGCCGCCGTGGCCGTCGCTCATCGGCGTTTCGAGGTCGCGCCGGATCCTCGATCGCCCGGGCTTCGGGAGGCGTTGTCGACCTATTCGGTTGCGACGGGAGCACGCTATGACGAACCGAGTCTGCTTCAGGCTGATCGCGCTCTCATGGTCACCCTGCGAAATAGTGGCTGGCACGAAGCAAACGTGACTCACGTCGCGCAGGTCACGTCCGCTGGCGTCGAGATCCGCATCTTGGTTCGTGCGGGGCCCAAGGTATCGGTGAATTTCGAGGGCAACGTCAGTTTCGACAATGACCGATTGCTCGAGATCCTCGATCTCCAGGCGAACGAAAATCGCAGTATCGAAGGATTGGCCGAGCGCATTCGTCGTCACTACGTCGGGTACGGCTTCTTGGACGCTTTGGTGACGCCAAAGGTCGCCGAGGAAAACCCGAGCGAACGTGTCGTGACCTTCGAAATCATCGAGGGTCAGGTGGTTCGCGTCGCACGTCGCGAGTACCCGTGCCTCGAAGGGGAGCGAACGGCGGACGACATCAGCGCCGAGATCGACAGCTTTCTTGCGGAGGAACTCCCGGGCGCCGAACTCCTCGGCGCCGTCGAGCCAAGTTCCATCGACGAGATGCTCGGGCCCAAGTCGACGACGGGCGCGCGTCCGTCACCCCTCGATCCCAATCCCTACGCGACGTACTCCGCGCGGGTTTACGAACGAGCCATGAAGCACGTTCAGGATCTCTATCGTTCGGAAGGGTACCTTTCCGCGACGGTTGGACCTGCGACGCTGCGGCGTCGTCGCTGCGCGAAGAACTCTCAACCCGGCGAATGTCGGGCCATCGAACCCGCGCCCTCGACGGCCGCGCAGTGTTTGACGGACGCGCAAGGTCTACTGATCGAGGACCCCCCACGAGATCCTGGGCTCGGCTGCACGCCGGATCCGAAGCGGGGCCGGTACTGCGAGGCCTCGCTCGTCCTAGAAATCCCCATCAAGCTCGGACCACGAACGGAGCTCTGGGACGTTGCTTTCGACGGGGATCAACGTCTGACGGAGCTTCAGCTCGGTCACGTGTCGGAGCTCGAGCTCGGCGCGCCGCTATCGCTGGCGGAGGTTGAACAAGCTCGCCGTCGCGTCCTCGACGAGTACACCGAGCGAGGTTTTGCCTATGCCGACGTCGTGACGCAGGTCGACACCTCGCCGGACAAGAGCCGGGGACGCGTGCGCTTCTCCATCCGTGAAGGAGAACAGGTCAAGGTCGGTAGCATCATCGTCAAGGGCGCGACGAGTACCAGTGAAGCGCTCATTCGGAGTCGCATCGCCCTTGAACGCGGCAAACCCTACCGGCGTAGCTTGGTGCGCGCCACCGAGGAGCGCTTGGGAAACCTCGGTGTGTTCTCGACGGTGCGCGTCGGGCTCGAGGATCCATACGTTCCTGCTCGCGAGAAGAATGTCGTCGTCGAGGTGACCGAACGGGTCCCCCAGTATCTCGATCTGCGTGGTGGCTTCAGTACGGGTGAGGGCCCGCGTGGCATCATCGACTTCGGCAATCTCAACGTCGGCGGCAAAGCCATCCAGTTCGCACTCCGGGTGCGTTTGGGGTATCTCCCCGATGCGCTCATCCTCGAACCCGACGTGCGTGCGAAGTACGAATCCGACGTCAAGGATCCGTGGCAGAGGCTCGAGCGGACCATCTCGCTGTCGGCGACATTTCCAGATATTGGTTTGGGGCCGCTCTTTCGGTTGGGAGTGGAGGCCTTCGACGTCCACGACAACGCTCGTGACTTTGCGCTCACGAAGGATGCAGCCGTCTCCAATCTTTCCTTTTTGGCGACGCGTCGACTCACCTTTCAAGCCGGCACCTCGCTCGAGCGCAACAACGTACGTATCTTTGGCCGAAGTGATCAGGAAGAGGCCATCGCGGACTACGTTTCCCAGAACCCTGGTCGCTCCGTGATCTTTCGCGTGCCCGCGGGTACCACTGGGGTGCTCGCGGAGCGCTTGACCGTCAATTGGGATCGCCGCGACATGCCCTTCGACGCTCATCGCGGCACGCTCGTGACCAGCACTCTCGAGCACGTGACGGCCAAGCCGCTCTACAGCAACAAAGAGAGTAGCGACAGCCCGTTTCGCGCAACGGACAGCGAGTTTCTGCGATTCTCGAGTCGAGTTGCGGGTTATATTCCGCTCAGCAAACGCGGGACGACGCTGGCGTTGAGCTTCCGATTCGGTTTGACGCATCAGCTCGTTTCGGGATCTCGGACCTATCCCGATCGACTCTTCTTCATGGGCGGCATCGACACCGTGCGCGGCTTCTTGCAAGACTCGATGATCCCCGAAGACGTCGCTCGGCAAATCATCGGTCCCAATCACGAGCTCACCGTCGAGCAGGTCCTCATTCGCGGAGGCAACTTCTTCGTCAACCCGCGGGCAGAGCTGCGCATGCCCGTTCGAAGCGTGTTTCAGACGGTGCTCTTTTTGGACGCGGGAAATCTGTGGAGCCGCTCACCCACCGAACCGAAGGTGAAGCTCACCGCAGACGAGATCTCGGCCGGCAAGCGAGCTTACGAGCCCAACTATTTGAGGCTTCGCTACGCTGTCGGAACTGGTTTGCGGGTAGAGACCCCCATTGGTCCCTTGGTCTTCGATTACGGCTTCAACGTCGAGCGCGTCCTCGACAAGATGTTCCCATCACGCAAATCTCAGCGCGTTTGGGAGGATCTCGGCGCCTTTCACTTCACCATCGGGTTGTTCTGAGCTGACTTCGCCGCCGCACTCCATTCTGCATTGGAACGCGCCATGTCCTCGTTTCGGTGTTCGAAACGGCGCGTGCTCGTTGCGGCACGCGAACGCCCTACGTGCATGCTTGGTTGCGGATCGGTGCGGAGCTCACCGCCACATTCGCACGACCCACGTGCAGGCTGGCGTGCGAATCGGCATCGGTTCAGGGCTTGCGAAAACGCGCACGAAGCAGCACCTTCTGAAACCCGGGCGCGCCTCGTAGGTCATCCATCACGGCCTCGGTTTGCTGCATCCCGAGTCGCTCGAGAATGGGGCGCGGATCGCGATCGAGGTGACAGCCATCCGTGACACGAGACCAGAGCGGATCGAGTCGCTGTTGCCACCTGAGACACGAGCTTCCGGGGGGGCCGGCGACGTGCTCGACGATGGTCAATTCGCCGCCGGGCACGAGCACCCGTACGACCTCTTCGAGGCTGAGCGCCAGAATCCTCGACCGAGCAAAAAACGAGCGTCGATACCACGTGGTCGAAGCTACTTCGAGCGAACGGCAACGCCTCAGCGGGTGCGGACGAGACTCGTGTCGGGGGCAACGTTTGCGCGTCGCCCAGCCGCGACACCAGACGTTTGCGCATGTGTGGATCGGGCTCGAGTAGGACCAGGGACGTAACGTCTTTCGAGTAATGGGCAAGGTTTCTTCCTGTACCTGCGCCGAGTTCGAGGACTCTCCCACCGATTGAGCCCAGCATTTCGTTGCGAATGCGTTGCAAGCAGCGCGCTTCGACCCGAGCGAGCACCGTATCGTAGACCAAGGCCGTGAGAAAACTCATGGGCCGTTCGAGGTTGCCACTTTCGGTTCGCCCGTACCAGGTCGCCTCGAGACTGGCGGAGCTCGTGGAGTTGACTTATTCCTAGAGAGCTCGTGCTTTCGCGGGCTTCGCACCCTAGTAATTGCCGTGAAACCCGCAAATCCTACGACGCCCGCGCTTCCGGTCGCGCTCACGCTCTTTGGCCAGTTCCGTCAAAGGCAGGGGAGCTATTTGCTCGGTGGGGCGTTGCTCGTTCTCTACCAAGTGGCGCAATACTGGTTCGATACGCGCTTGATGCGCGCCATCGATGCGGCTCGCCATCGAGATTGGTCAGAGGCTCGCATGCTTGCGGCAACCCTCGTCGGCGTTGCTGTGCTCGCCTTCGGTGTCCGTGTGTGGTCGCGGTTCCTCGTCTTCTTCGCGGGCCGCGATTCGGAGTACGCCCTTCGTCGTGAGCTGCTGTCACATCTGCATCGAATGGGGCCGGACTTCTATTCGCGGCTGAGCTCTGGCGACTTGATGAGTCGAGCCACCAACGATCTAACGCAAGTGCGGCTGTTGCTTGGGTTCGGCGTGCTCAATCTGGTAAACACGGTGCTCGCCCTCGGGAGCGCACTGACGGTCATGGTCTCCATTTCGGTGCCGCTCACCTTGGCTTCCATGGTGACGCTGCCGCTCCTCGTCTTCGTGACGCGCGCCTTCGCCAAACGCATCTTTTCGCGAACGAAGGAGAATCAACAGGCCCTCGGTGAGCTGAGCGACGTGGTGCAGGGGAGCTTGTCCGCCATGCGAGTCGTCCGAGCATTTGGCTTGGAGGAGCAGGAATACTCACGTTTCGCGCGCTCCAACGAACAGGTGCTCGATCGCAGTTTGGCACTCTCCAAGTTGCGCGGGTTGCTCGGACCCATGATGCAAGGCGTCTCCGCCGTTGGGCTCGTCGTCGTGTTTTGGTACGGCGGACATCTGCTCCTCACTCATCGAATCACCGAAGGCGGGCTGCTGGCATTCTTCCGTGCGACGGCGCGATTGACGTGGCCCCTCGTGGCCTTCGGCTATATCGTCGCGATCGTGCAGCGGGGGCGAGCGGCGTACTTGCGGCTCATCGAGGTGTTTGCGACACCTCCCGAGATCGAATCCGGCGCCGAGTCGCATGCCGTCGTCGAGGCTCGTCGCCTCGAACTGGAACACGTATCGCACGAGTACGCCGGGCGACGCGTGCTTTCGGACGTGAGCCTACGGATCGAGCGCGGCGAACGCCTCGCCATCGTGGGCCCGACCGGATCCGGCAAGTCGACTTTGGCCAAGAATCCTCGCCCGAGTCACCGTGCCCACGGAAGGGAGGAATCCGTATCGATGGGGTGGACATCGAACGGCTTGCTCTGTCCGCTGTCCGGAAGTCAATCCGCCACTCCCAGCAAACACCGTTTCTTTTCTCGTCGACGATTCTCCAAAACCTCGCTTTTGGTCTCGACAACCCGGACAGCGACGAAGCCCGGGCGAGGGCCATGCAGATGGGGCGCGCCGTCAGACTCGACGACGAGGTGCGTCGATTGGAACATGGCTACGATACGGTCGTCGGGGAGCGTGGTATTCAGCTTTCCGGTGGTCAACGTCAACGGGTGGCACTCGGGCGTGCACTGCTCGCTTCGAGTCGCGTGCTCGTCTTGGACGACCCGACGAGTGCCGTCGACGTCGAAACCGAGCGAGCACTCGTCGCCTTGCTCACGGAGCAATCTCGCGACCGCTCGTTGGTGGTCGTCACTCACCGCATCAGCGTCGCCTCCATCTGCGACCGCGTAATCGTACTCGCCGACGGCAAGATCATCGAAAGCGGCACGCCACGAGAGCTCGCCGCGGCAGATGGTCTTTACGCTCGTTTCTGCGAGGAGCAGCGCTTGCTCACCGAGGTGGAAGCGTTGAGCGATGGAGAGCCTGCGCGACGTCTCAGAGAGCTCAAGCGGTCGGACTTCGACGCGGCCCCCGACCGTCGGGAACGCGCGCTCCGGGCATTTCACGAGGAGAGCGCGCTCGGTCGCGCCTTCGACGGACACTTGTTGCAGCGTCTCTTTGGGTATCTCGCGCGGGAGCGACGTTGGCTCTGGACGGCTCTTGGTGCAGTCATCGTCACGGCTCTCTTGGCGCTCGTTCGCCCGCTCATCATCAAGGGAGCGCTCGACAGCGCCGTGGGGGCGAAAGAGCTCCAAGTCTTGGTACGCGCCGGGATCGCCATCTCCGTGTTGATGCTCGTCGAGCAGTCGTTGAACTTCGCTCAGAGCTATCTTACGCAACTCGCTGGCACTCGGGCCATGGCTGACTTGCGCGCGCAACTGTTTCGGTTCCTCCACCGATTGCCCATTGCGTTCTTCGATCACCAGCCGATCGGGCGCCTCACGACGCGCGTCACCAACGATATCGACGCAATCAGCGAGCTCTTCTCGTCGGGAGCGCTCGCTTCGATCGCGGATTTGCTCCGGCTCGTCGGGATCATCGCCATCATGTTGTGGGTCGATGCGAAGCTCAGTTTGGCCGCGTTTGCAGCACTTCCCGTCGTGGTAGTGCTCGTTCTCGTGCTGAGGCGTCCGATGCGGGAGGCCTTTCGTGACATTCGCACACGCACCGCTCGGATGAACTCCGCGCTCAACGAGCAGATCACGGGCATGTCCGTGGTTCAAGCCTTCGATCGCATGTCACGGAGCGAACGGGAGTTCGATGCGATCAACCTTGCGTATCGCGACGCGCATCTGCGTTCGATCCGATACGAAGCCATGCAAGACGCGGCCCTCGAAACCATCGCGAGCATCGCCCTTGCGATGATGGTGCTCGTTTACGGCAGTACGGCGAGTAGCTTCGGTACGCTGCTCGCGTTCCAACTCTATCTCGCGCAGTTCTTCGAGCCATTGAGTCAGCTCGCGCAACGCTACACGCTCTTGCAGAGTGCCATGGCCGGCGCGGAGCGGGTGTTTGGGCTACTGGACGAGGGAGGTCGTGATGCTCCAATCGTCTCGACCCCCGTGCACGAGCGTAGCCAATCCTCAGCGCTCATCGAATTCTCGAATGTGGATTTCGCCTACCACCCGGGGCAGCCCGTCCTACAATCCTTGAGTTTCGAGGTGAAGAGTGGCGAGCACGTCGCATTGGTGGGACCGACTGGTTCCGGAAAGTCGACGGTGCTGTCGCTTTTGCTCCGACTCTACGAGATCCAAAATCGGGAGATCTTGCTCGATCGTATCCCGATTCGCGCGTTGCCGCACGAGGCCGTCCGCTCGCGGTTCGCGTACGTACCGCAAGATCCCGTGCTGTTTCCGGGCACGATCCTGTCGAACATCGTTGGCGACGAGGGATCGGCGGACGATCCCGTTGACGTGGAACGTGCGCGCGACGTGCTGGCCCAGATCGGTGCGCTCGAGCATTTCGAACGTCGGCTAGGAGGGATGCAGCGCGCCATCGTCGGTTCGGGGCAAGCCTTGAGCACCGGAGAACGCCAGTTGGTCGTTTTTGCTCGAGCTCTTTATCGCAATGCGTCCATTTTGCTGCTGGACGAGGCCACGGCGAGTATCGATAGCGAGACCGAACGCCGGCTCCAGAAGGCTCTCGAGGCGAGTCTCGTCAAGCGTACCGCCATCGTCATCGCTCATCGTTTGGGAACGATCAAGACTGCAGATCGGGTCTTGTTGCTTCATCACGGAAAGCTCGTCGAAGAGGGCACGCATCAGCAGCTACTCGCGCGAGATGGTCTCTATCGCCGCTTGGTCCGATTGTCTTCGATGCGCGAGGAGACGCTCGCCAGCTAGGCGCGTGCGCCCGTCCAGGTCAGTCATCACGGACGGGCCGACACGCCGCTTGCCGACGGTCGCGCTCCGACGGTCGTACTCCGACGGTCGCACTCCGACGGTCGTACTCCGACGGTCGCACTCCGACGGTCGTACTCCGACGGTCGTACTCCGACGGTTTCACCCTCATCAGGGCATTTTGCGGGTCGCTCGATAGATGCGAGTGTTTCCGTCGCGGTCAGAGACGAAGTAAAGCTCTTGGCCGTCGGGGCTCAACCACGGATCCCGATCGTCGTTGGTCCCGTTGATCGTGGTCAGCGGCAGCGGAGTCTGGAACGCGTCACTTACCGTATTTCGATGGGCCACGTAGATGTCGCCGTTTTTGTCGTCTTTGGCCCGTACGAAATAGAGGGTCAAGCCGTCGTCGGTGAGAAATGCGTCCGTGAGCTTGCGATCATCGACGAACAATTCCTGCACCAAGACGGGGGTGCCGAAATTGCCCGTCGTGTCGGCGCGCGTCGCGAAGTACGTCTGATAGATCCCCGTGTCGATCCGCGAGGCCAGGGGCATCGTCTTCAGGCCATTGCCGAGGGGCCTCGGAATGTCGTCTTCGGTCGTATTGACGTTGGGTTCCAATGTGACGTTGCCGAACGTGATGTCGGAGCCCGTTCGTTCGAATCGCCAGATGTCGCGGCCGCCCATTCCGCCGTCGCGTTCTACGCCGATCCAGAGCCATTTGCCATCGGGCGAAATCGCCGGACTCGATTCGGATTTTTCCGTGTTGACGGATGCGACGGGGACGGGCGAATCGAAGGGGTCTTGCGTGCGATTGCGACGGGCCATCCATACGTCGTCACTTCCCGTTCCGCCGTCACGATTCGATGTGAAGTAGATCTCGAGTCGATTGTACGTCAGAGTCGGATTCTCATCCGCAAAGCTATCGGAGCTCGCAGCGAGTTCCTCGACGAGCTTGACGTTCTCGAACAGCGGTTCTTCGAAGGGAGCAGTGGAGGTACTCCCGCCGATGCTCATCGTACCGCCGTTCGCGCTCGAGCCACCCGCCCCAGAGCTTCGTCCTCCGCTGCCAGCTTCGTTGGTCGCCCCACCGTTCTCGGCGCCTGCCTCTGCAACGAGCCCCAAATTGACGCGTTTGCCTCCGCATCGAGTGGTTGCGAAGACGAGAAACGCGACGCCCGAAACGACCGAGAGTCGACGGAGTACCAAACGAATCAGCACGATCGATCAATAGCACCGGCCGTTCTCTCGAGATAGCCGCGACACCAGTAGGGCACCAGCTTCGGGACAGGGGTGATTGGTTCGGCGTTCCGCACGCCACAGTCGGAGTGCCGATTCGTCCGAGAGGAAATGCCGAAATGCCGCAAAATTCCACCTCCTTGGGGTTGTACCGTGGGTGCTTTCTGCTGAGTCTCGTTGCCTCGTCTTGCGGCGGCGAGCCCGCCGACGAGGACCAGCCCTCAGCGGGAGGAACGTCGACCGGCGGACAAATCGCAACGATGGGTGGTGCCGCTGGCACGTCGATTTCGGGCCGAACCGCCGCTGTCGTCGTGGGTCGATCTTTGGGTCTGGGCGGCGTGACGACGAATGGGGGCGCAGTGCTCTTGGGCGGAGCCGAAAACACTGGAGGTCGGTCGTCGAGTTCCGTCAGCTCTGCGGCAGGCGCGAGTGCGAAGGGCGGCACCAGCGGCAGTGGTGGTTCGACCGCCGCCGCTCGAGGCGGCAGTAGCAATGGTGGAACGACTGCCACTTCGGGCGGGGCCGTCGCGAAAGGCGGAACCTCCTCTGCGGGTGGTGGTTCGAGTGCCTCGGGCGGAAGTGTCGCCAAGGGTGGAACGACTGCCATTGGTGGCTCTTCCGGGGCCACTGCGAACGTTACCGTATACATCGCCGGGGACTCGACGGTTTGCAATTACACCGATACCGCGGCAACCAATGATCAAGCCGGTTGGGGTCAGATGCTCAAGGAGATCTTCAACTCGAAGGTCACGATCCAAAACCGCGCCGTCGGCGGGCGCACGGCTTACTGGTTCTATCTCGAGGGCGCCGTCGACAAGATCTTGTCGACGATCAAGCCCGGCGACTACTTCTTCATTCAATTCGGCACGAACGATCAGAATCAGACGGCCACGTTCACGGTGGGTGGCGTCACGTACCCGCGTTACGCGGACGCGGCTACGACGTTCCGCACGCAGCTCAAGCAATACTATCTCAATCCAACCAAGGCCAAGGGCGCCATTCCCGTTCTCGTCACTCCACCGCCGAGAAACTCGGCCTATTGCAACGGGGGCAACGGGCTTTCCGCCTACGCGACCGCGATGAAGGAGCTGGGCGCGGCGGAGAAAGTGGCCGTTTTGGACAATAACCTTTCCACTTTCAACTACCTGAAAGCCATCTGCCCCAAGCCGACGACCGCAGCCACCGAGAATTTTTTCCTCGGAAAGTCGGATGGCTCCATCGATGGCACGCACTTTCAAGAGAACGGCGCTCGCAAGATGGCAGGTTTCATCGGAACACGGATTCGTGAGGTCGGTCTCGGTCTCGCTGCCTACCTCGTTCAATGAGCCCGGCGCGGGCCCAACTTCGAGTCACGGGATAGGTGCACGGTGGTCGCTCATCGCGCGCCGTACGACGTTTCGTCTATGGGACCTGCGGTGACGCTTGGAAGGGGCTCGGCTGATTCGATGGCAAGTCCAGGGATTGAAACGTTCCGATCGAGCGGGGTTCGATGCCGCAACCTCCTTCGAAAGCGAGGGCAAATGCATCGGGTGATGCGGTTCTCGAGGACACTTGCAGTTGCACTCGGAGCGGCAGGTTCGTACCGAGCGGAGCCTCCCGAGGTCGCGACTCGGCCTGTGAACGGTATCGCGACGGCGCTAGCTGCGATGCAAGCACCGTGCAGAGGGAGCGCCCCGAGACGTCGAACAGGAGGCTCGACCGATCGCCGAAGAGCGTCACTCTGCCTCCGCCTTTCAATGTGAAGAGCGACGAATTGGCTTCGACGTAAGGAGCGTCGAAGTCGAACCCCTCGGTTCCTTTGCGCAGAAGGCGGAAGAACAACGATGCCGAGTGCCCGAACATCGCTTCGGGTTCTGGAATCGGCGGCTGCGGAAAGTCATCGAAGGTGAGCTGCAAGCTGCCGCGCACGTTGTGGTCCGGTGAATCGACGAGGGTCAGCTGGCCCACGACCTTCGTATTTTCTATGCCTGAGATGCCCTTCCAATCGAGCGCTGCGAGCACCTCTGCCAACCCTTGATGCGCGAGCTGCAGGTTCCAAATCGATCCCCGCCGCGGCGACCCATATTGGGTCAGCTGAAATCGCGCGTCCTTCAAGGTGCGTGCACCAAGGGAAAACACGAAGAAATCTTGCCGCTCGAAGATTCCGATCACGGCGTTTCTATAGATCCGCGCACCGAGGCGCGCCGTTCCGATGGAAACCACCCAGTCGGGATCCTGGGTCTCGAGGGCGAGCGAGTCGAGCTTCAACTCTCCTAGGATCGGGTGCCGGTATCGGAGGTCGACCGGTGCAATCGTTACCTCCTTCGGAAAGCGTTCGAGTGTCGACTTTGCGACGCGCAATAGCTCGAAGGGCTCTCCTTCGGCATCGAGTGATACGCCCGACACCGCGACGCGACATGGTTCCCAGGGACGTGCCGAGAATTCAATGCGTCTCGACATACCCTGGAGCTTGGGCGCGTGTGAGAACGTAAAGCGGCTGACGTCGTAGCTTCGGCCGAAGAGGGCCGACCGAGATTGACCGAGCGTGATCTGAATCCCTGCAACACGACTGCGAGCGACGAACGTGGCGACCGCGTGATCGAGCCGCCACCTCGAGGCCAATAGACTGCCGGTCACGCAGACTGCCAAGAGCGCCAACACCAGCGACACAAATCCGGCGGGTCTGCGGCTCGTCATCACACCGACTCGTCATTCGTGGGGATGAGGGGGACCTTCGGTTGCGTCATTGGTTGCTGCGGTCGCAGGCGTCGAGGGAGTGCGGGGAGCAACGGCATGGCTACAAGTGCCGCACCGACCACCCACGGTGCGCGAGTTCCGTAAGCAGCGGTGCGGCGACACGTTGTGTTGGCGGTGCGACGATTTGGCTCATCTCGTCCAAGCGCCACGTGCCACAGTCGGGAGCCGGCAACGCTCGAAACCGGACGGTCTCGCAACTAGGCTCGAAAAAGGAGCATTTCTGTTCCGTGCAGCAGGTGGGAGAGGGTCCGACTTCACGAGGCCCGCCGGCGACGGAAGGTCGCCCGTCGAGCCGTGGAACCGCTTTTGGCGGTCAATGCGTCGAGGGAAGTGGGGCCGGGGGACCGGTCTTAGGGTTCCACCCTGCTGGCGTGATCGTGGGCCTCACTTGAACCCATTGTAAGAGGGTATGACCTCAAGATTGCTGCTCTTCGCCTCGCCCTTCGGAGCGCTCCTGCGGGAGGAGACGCGCGTCGGCCGCGTGGTTTGCAATCTCGTCTTCCTTACGAAGCGATGTCGCCCACCAGTTGTGGTGCGGCAGACCTACGGGAAAAATTCAACGTCACTCGGTTCACGTCGAGGTGGCGGGCGCGCGATGCAAATCGTCTCGGTGCCCCGCCGAGGTACCCCGGGAATGATTCCCTTGGGAAAAAGGGGCGCAATCATTGCTCGATCCGCGGCATATTGCGCTGAAATGATGTGAGCTTTCGGCAGCGCACCTCGACACTAAAGGCCACCGACCACGACCCACACCGCTTCTTGGCGATGTCGGACGAATGCCGTCGCGACCGTGATTCATGTCCCAACCCAAAGTTCGCTACTAACGACGCTCCCGGTTTCTCCGACACGCAATCATGGTGCTTCGAGCTGCTTGCTCACGATCGAAGTCTTCCAAGGCTGCTCGAGCAAAATCAATCATGAAAATGCAAAATCGAACCCACGGTCTCCTGATCCTGAGCTTGCTCGCTCCTACCGCAAAGGCCGAAGCGAAGGCAGCGGTCGCTCAGGAGGCTCAGGTGGCCCAGGTGGCGGCGATGCCGTCGGGTGGTGTCGATTCGGCAGCTGTGGGCGCGGTCGCGCCGGCATCCGAAGGCGCGCCAGCAACGGCAAGCGATTCGTCAGCGAATACGGCTTCGCCTTCGGCTCGCGGCGGCGATGGGAGTGCCATCGGGGACGCTGCGGAGCAAGGTGCGTCGAGTCGTTCTTCCAAGTCCGAAGTCGAGCAGCACGTCGAGGCTGGCCCGGTTTCCGACGCGGAAGCCTCCGAGGAAGCGCGCGCCAATGCGGTGCGACTTGACGGCAAGGACAAGGGTAACGGTAAAGGCAAAGGCAAAAACGACGAGGACGTCCCGCTTTGGGAGCGTGCGCCCAAAGTGAAGGTGAGCGGCTACGTCTATAGCGCCTTTTACCTGAACGATGCAGTAGACGTGCCCAACAGCGAGTTTCGTGTCCGCAACGCGAGGATTCAGCTCGCTTGGGAACAGGGGTCACTGCTCGATGGGGTCGTCGAAGTAGAATTGTCCAAGGAAGAGGACAAGGCGACCTCCTCGTGGTCCCCCCTTCGCGATGCTTACGCTCGCGTGTCCCCTTTCAAGGAACTTCGATTTCGGATGGGACAATTCAAGCGCCCATTCAGCCGCCTTGCGTTGACCTCACATCGCGATCTGAGACTCGTCGATCGCGGCGTCAGTTACGCCTGGGTCAGCAAGGAGCTCGACTACGGAGATCGCGACGTCGGGTTTCAGATCGAGGGCGTTTGGGGCAAGCGATACGCTCTCGAGTACATGTTCGGCGTCTTCAACGGCACTGGGCGCAACGCTCGCGAGATCGACGCGCAGGGAGCGAAGGATTTCGTCGGACGTCTCGAAGGTCACCTCGGTAAGCACGTCTCGATCGGTGCGAGCGTCTCGAACAAGCGCTGGGACAATCCACCCGCTACCGTGTCTTACACTTCCGATGCCTGGATGTGGGGAGCAGATGTCGCCGTCGATTACCGTGGTTTCTACGGCATGGCGGAGGGTGCATACGGCGACAACTTCTCGTCATATGAGGTCGGCAAGACCTGGTACGTGTTGGGGCTCGTCGCTCAGAAGATCCCAGTGGCCGAAACTTGGAATATGGCCGTCGAGCCACTCGTCAAGGGTGAGCTACTCACACCCGACGTCAACGTCAGTGACTCCCGCGTGGTGGTCGGTACCCTAGGTGCGAATCTTCATCTGGGTAACGTCTTTCGCCTGATGGTTCAGGGTGAACTCATTCACCCCACCAAGGAAAGCAGGCTGCCGACCAATTTGGGTGAAGGCGAAAGCATGAAGCGTGTCGTCGTCCAGGCGGCGCTTCACACGAAGTAATTGGAGACTCCCTTGGTCCTCTTAGTCCGTGAAGGCCTCGTTGCACTTTATCATCGGCTGATCCGAAGCAAGCTGCTTCAGGAGCATGGGTTCGGACAGCCAACCCTACGTAGCCGCCTGCTTCACTTGGGGCCGTTATATGGGCTCATCTTCTCCGCTCCGGCGCTTCTTTTCATTGCCTGGTATTCGGGCCTCTCAGCCTCGACGCATTTCCGTCATCAATCGGCAATCAAGTCCAAAGAGAAGTTGTCGACGGAGCTGTTTCAGCTTCACCTGCACGATTGATTGAGTGCGGATTATCGCCGCTTGCTGATGCCGCAGCCCCTCGCGAGTTCGGAACTACCGACCTACGGCCTCGTGCTCAGCAACGACAAATTCGACAAGCTGGATGCCAATCTCCCGCCCGACGAGGGCGCGGCGAGCTACGTCACAGCGTTGATGCAGCACAAAAACAAGCTGTACGAAGTCGAGGTGCGATATCGCGGAGCCAAGCCCTGGCATTGGAACCACCCGCAGAAATCTTGGAAGGTGCGTGTCAAGGGCAACCACGTCATGTTCGACGGGCTGCCCACGTTCAATTTCGTCAACACGCCGGATCCGATGCCCTTCAACGAGCAAATGGTGCTCGATACCGCTCGCGAGGCTGGGCTCCTCACGCCGTCGTACCATCCGTTTCGTTTGCTGATTCAACAACGCGTACATGGGGGTGTACTTCTTCGAGGGGCAGCCCGATGAGGGCCTCTTGCGTCACGAGCGGCGTATGCCTGGCAGCATCTATTCCGGTGCGGGCGCACCGATCAATCCAAAGACCAAGATTAGCTCGCTGTTCGAATCTGCTGCCAATTGGAAGAAGGTTGGCGCAATCGGGGACAAGGCCAAGCAGGACACCCGAGAGCTAGACGCGCTCCTTGCCGTCATTCGTGACGGCGACTATCGAGCATTTGCGGCATTTACCGACGTCGCCCTCGACCTCGACAAATTCGCGACCTTCGATGCCATCGACGTCGTGTTCGGAAACAATCAGCACGACTATCACCAGAACCACAAGCTCTACTTCGACCCGTACAAGAACCGCTTCGAGCCCATTGCCACGGATTTCCCGCGACATGGAACACGAGCAGGAGTTCAATCGAGCGGAGAATCCTTTGCTGCTTCGGCTCAAGGAGTTGCCGGAGTACCTCACCCTACGGATCGCAAGGTTTACGACTTCATTCGTTCGAATTGCAACGAGAGTGCTCTGACGGAAAAAGCCGAACATTGGATGACTCGCCTCGCGCCGGATCGAGGACCGTGACCCATATTGGGACGCCTACGAACTCCTGCCCGTGACGGGAACGTACTATCGCCAACTCGTCCGTCCCATGAATCGAGAGCGTCAGACGAATGCTGCCGTGCGTCTCGACGCACGGAACTCCGTGAACGTCTCCGATTCGACGTAGTGAGATTCAGAGACAGGACGTTCACGCCTCGTTTTACCGAGTCGTCGAACCATCGCGCGAAACGTCGAACGTCGCGGTCACGTCGAAGCGAGCCGCACGAGAGACTTCCCGGGGTGCAGGAAAAGCCGTTGAAAAGGAAGATTGGCTCGCACCCACCTGGCAGGAAGCGGTTCTCGACGTAACGGTCTTCGGTCAGGCTGGTTTCCACTGGCTCGAGGCCGCGCCCGAGGTCAGCTCCCGCTGCAGCGCGACGGAATGGCAACTTCATGCCGACCGAGATTCTCGATGGTCGGTTCGTCCAAGGCAAGGATCTCCGTCTCGCTGCCGTAGAAGCGCCAATCCGCGTTGGTAAACCGCATCGAACCGTCATCCGCGTTCGTCGACCAGGTTGCTTTGCATGCCTACGAGGCCGGTGCGTGCAGAGCCGGAGCTCGGACGATCCGCTTCTTGGTTCCATCCCAGGGGATGTTTGCCCGATTGGTTCGGCGTCAGTGGACGGAACGCCGCAACCTACGCCAAGCACGAGTTCGTCGTCGAGGCCCGCGCGGACAGCGGCGCCCGTAGTGACGACCCGATGCGACGAGCGTCCGGGGTTCCTCGAGGCGGGGCGCTCGTCTCCGCATTCCTTCTGCTACCCACTGGTCAGCGACGATACGGTGCGCATTGGACCGGGAACCTGGACTTCCAGCAAACGCGTGTCTATTCCGAAAATCAAACTGGTCGTCATCCAGCTGGGCACCACCCTGCGCTTCGCGGACGGCGCGTCGATGATCGTCCACGGACGGCTGTACGCCGAAGGAACCGAACGCCATTACATCCGATTTGTTCCAGCGGCAAGCTCTGGGGGGCTCGCGCTTCAGGGCCCGTCGACCTCGGGGTCTCGATTCGCGTACGTCGACGTCGAGCGAGGAACGCGCGCGGAGCGCCAGGTTCTTCGACTTCCCTGGGATAGGTGCTGTTCGGATTCTATCGTGTTTCCCTATTAACCTTAGCAATACGTACGCGTCAGCGGACGATAT
>JASGIX010000023.1:0-134711 GCA_049840955.1 Polyangiaceae bacterium | reverse complement strand
ACCCTGCTGTGCGTCCGAACATGAACTTCGCGCCGGCACCGAAGTACGGAAGCAGGTAGGTGTCACTGCCGTCCCAGTCGCATCCGGGGGCACCATTCGGACAGTTGTTTTGCTCCCACCACATGTGGCGAATCGCCAACCCGGGCTCACCGAATACGGTGATGATGTCGGTGATGTAGAAGTTCCACTGGAGGGCGATCGGCAACAGGATCGAAGTCGCGGAGCAGTCGTAGGCTCCCCAATCTCGATACCGACCATCGCAACCACCGTGGAAGATCAGGTCGAAGCCGAACTTGATCGCCATGTTGTTGTTGATGGTCGGAATGGGCCCCTGCTGCATGATGGGAATGGCGGCATGAACGCCGGGCCGGAAACCGTCGTCGTTGTACCAATGGTTGTCCCAATCTACGGCCAAGTGGGGTTCGAGCTCCCAGCTATATTGCGGGTGGTTACCGGGTTGCTTGATGATGGTGGCGGCACTGGCGTTCTGGGGAAAGAGCGCAAACGTCGTGGCAAGGGTGAATGCGGTCCAGGCGAGTCTTGCGAAACGGTTCGTTGGCTGCTTTGTGTTCATCGTAGAAACCTCTGCCATATGCTGCGACGGCTCTGACCACTTCTACCCTAGGTCGTGCTCCGCGGTCACGGACATCCCGTGGACCGGGGCCCGTCGGGGGCAACGGCATGCCGTTGATATGTCCCGAAGAATCGGTCTGGGGAGCCCGCTTCGAGCGAGGCGAGCGGCCGCGCCCGCCCGACGCACGAGGGTGCGAGCGTGGAGCAGCCGCCGCCCGCGTTGCTATCGCTCGGTTACTGCATAAGTTTGTACGAACGCTGAAAGCGAACGCTGGGCCTGACTGATGCAGGACGTTTTTTTTTCTCGAGGGTTCTTGGGGGCGGCCTTCTGGCGAGTAGCATCCCGCCACCATGTCGCAGTCGACCGACACCGATGCCATCTCGAGCTACTCGTCAGGGCTGGACCAAGCGCCAGCCCGGTTCCTTTCGCGGGTGATCCAACACACGTTGTCCAACGCGTGGCAAACCCCAGACGACTTCCTTCAGCACTTTGGACCGAGCGCCATCATGCAATCCCTCGCGGGCGCCGATGCGCTCCGTGCGAAGTTGCTCGTTTCGCTCGCCAACGTGCACGAGAAGATTGCTGCGAAGAAGTCGATCGAGTCAGCGGCAGAGGATCTGAATCTCGCGCTCGAAGAGGGGATTACGACTCCAGAGGCAGTGCTGGAACAGTATCCAGCCGACGATCGCGTCCGATTCCTGAAGGGGTCGCAGCTCTGGAAATTCCTATTCGAAGACGCGTTTCACAAAATGGCGCCCTCGGATGGCGAAGCGGCGCATGGGCGTGCGGTTCGTCGCATGACGTTTCTGCTCGAGTGTGCGCTCGACGAGCGCCTGCTCACGCTGGAACAGTTGGCAGACGGGATCGGATTCGAGCGTATTGCCGACTGTCTGCCGACCGACGTCCTCCGAAAGGTCGTCGTTCGTGCGTTCGAAGGCAGCCGACGTGGTGAGGCGCTCACGGAGCCGCGATTCCTCGACGTGGTATCCCTTTCCAAGCTCGTGAGCCACGTCCCGCTGGAGGTGATTTGGACCGAGGTCATCATCGCCAAGCTCGCGCAACCCCATGGCTGGCTGGAGTCGCCCGCAGCTCCGGCGTCTCCAGCAGTAGGCGCGTCGCCGGCAACGGTAACGGCGGAGGGTGCCGAGGGCCCGACTGCGCCGCGCGTCAGCAAGCCGCAGTCGCAGTCCAACGCGGCGGAACCCGCCGCAGAGGTGGTCGAGCCGAAGTCCGAGGTCCCCGGGAGCAATCCCCAGGATGAGGTTCGTGCTCGCGCCATTGCTCGATTGAAGGAAATCGAGCGACTGCCACCTCGTCACGAGGATCTGTCGACGCCAATTCTCCTCTCGATCGAGTCGATGTACGAAGACTTGCTCGAGGCAAGCTCGGACGAGGAGCGCGGTGAATGCATTCGCGAGTCGTTCCCGAACGAGAGCCATCTCCGCACGGCGATGTTTGCCATGGCGGAACTACTCGAGCCCAGCATCGACGTCACCAAGCCGCCCATCAGCGACGTCGACACGGACGCTTTGGTGAAATTGGTCGTGTTCGAAGAGCGAAAGCGTAAGGACGGGGACGCCAATTTGCGTCGCCCCTCGGTGCGCCCGCCACCACTGCCCGTCGGTCGCAGTGCATCGAGCATTCCTGCTGCACGCGTTTCGTCCCCGCCCAAGGGCGGGCGCAACGACTGAAGTCGCGCGCATCGCGGGTCGAGCGAAGCCATCGAACGCCATTCGGGCGTCGATGGCTTCGTCGTATTGAGAGCGCTCGTAATCGCGAGTCTTGCCGCTCCTCGCTGCGCGCCGAAGTCACGCCGCACCGACACCAACGAAAGCGCCCTCGGTGGGGAAGGCGCGTCGTTTGCCGGGATCCGAAGTGCGTTCGATTGGCGCCGAAGTCACGCCGCACCGACACCAACGAAAGCGCCCTCGGTGGGACGACGTATCGTTTGCCGAGGGCTGCGGGTTCGTGTCGAGAGCTGGGGAAGTTCGCTCAATAGACGCGGTGCATCCAACCATGCGGGTCGGGCGCAGCGCCGTACTGCAGATCCATGAGGTGTTCACGCAGTCGCGTGGACACGGGTCCCATCGAGCGGTCGCGAATGGGGTAAACGCCGTTTTCGTCCTTGAGCGCTCCAATCGGCGTGATGACCGCAGCGGTGCCGCAGGCAAAGGCTTCCACCATTTTGCCGCTAGCAGCATCGGCGAGCCACTCGTCGATGGTGACCGTGCGCTCCTCGACGGCGTAGCCGAGATCTTGCCCCAGTGTCAGCAAGCTGTCACGTGTGATCCCGGGAAGTAGGGAGCCGGTGAGTTTCGGTGTGACGAGGGTGGTCTTACCGTTTTCTTCGTACACGAAGAAGATGTTCATGCCGCCCATCTCTTCGACGTTGCGCCTCGTAACGGCGTCGAGCCACACCACCTGCGCGCAGCCTTCCTGGCTGGCCTGGGCTTGGGCCGGCAGACTCGCAGCGTAGTTGCCTGCCGTCTTGGCTGCGCCCGTTCCCCCTGGAGCGGCACGGACGTAGTCCTTGCAAATCCAGACGGTGACCGGAGTAATCCCGCCCTTGAAGTACGAACCCGCAGGTGAACCGAAGAGTAGAAACACGTATTCGTTCGCCGGGCGCACGCCGAGCGCGGGCTCGGTGGCGATGAGCAATGGGCGAAGGTAGAGGCTTTTTCCTCGACCGCTCGGCACCCAATCTCGCTCATAGGAAATTAGCGCGTCTGCCGCAGCGACGAATGTCTCCACGGGCGGGGCTGGCATCGCGAGTCGACGCGCCGAGGCGATGAGGCGAGCGGCGTTCGCTGCGGGGCGGAACGTCGCGATGCCACCATCGGGTTGGCGAAAGGCTTTGAAACCCTCGAAAACGGCCTGTCCGTAGTGGAGCACGGATGCCGCTGGATCCAGCTGCAGCGGCCCGTAAGGCTCGATGCAGCCTTGATCCCAGCCGTGGCCCTCACGGTAGCGGATCGTCACCATGTGTTCCGTGAAGTATCGACCGAAGCCGGGATCGGCGAGCAATTGCTCCCGACGGGCGGCATCGATGCGAGTCGGAGCGGGACGGAGTTCCATGCTGTGGGGTGCCATGACGCGTGTTTCGATACTACAGCTTGAGGTGGTGTGCTCGTCGGAATCTTAAGCTTTCCGCGCTTCTCGTCCGTTGGTACGGCATCGTGGCATCGAGCTCCGCAAGCGTTTCGTGGATCAGGGCGGCAAAGATATCCGCCGGCTCGGTTTGCAGGGCCATAACCCACTGTGTAACTTGAGGGATTTGCTCGGACCGTATGGCCAGTCGTCGGCGGTCGCGGAGTGTCCGAAAGATGCGCATCGCGATCTGACTCGGATCGTGTCCCGCGCGAGGGTGCTCGATGTCCAAGAGTCTGCATCTCAGCGTTTCGAACCGCGACGCGTCGTCAGCACGATCCCATTCGAGATGATGGGCGAGCGCTTCTGGCGTAGCGGACAACAGACTCGAACGAAAGAGCGCTCGAGACGGCTCGTCCGCAGCGAGCGCATCGTCGAGCAAAAACTCGAGTCCGATATGGGCCATAGCCGTGCTTGGACCACGGTCGAAGCCGAGGAGTCGTAGGTGTTGCATTTGCGTCCGGCACGCTTCACGAAAGGTCGGAAGGGCGTGGAAGGCGGAATCGGTCGCGTGGTGCAATTCGCACCCGGCTTCGATCTCGGGGTGCCGGGGGCGAGGGATGCGCATGCCGAGCAAGCTCACGAAGTCCGGCAGCATCGCTCCGAAGCCGAGTGCATCGGATCGACTGAAAAGAGTGGCGATACTGACGTGGGCGAAGAAATTCACGGGAGCTTCGGGCGTGGACGCGTCTCTGCGCTAACCTAGAGCTCTCGATTAGACCATGGAGTCCGTGCGCGTCGACCGCTTCTTGTGTGCTGCTCGTCTTTTCGAAATCGAGGACGTTGGCCCACGATGCCTGCGAAGCCGGGCATGTGGCAGTGAACGGGGAGTCCGTCAAAGCCAGCCGCCTCGTGCGTGTCGGTGACGAAATCCGCGCTTTGGCACCGCGGGGACGCATCGTCGTCGTCGTAAAGGCGCTCGAGGAAAAGCGGCAGGGCGCGCCTCGCGCCAAGGAACTCTACGAGGATCACTCCCCGCCGCCAGAGGAGCGACTCCTCAGGGTCGCCGTGCGCGACCGCGGGGCTGGACGCCCCACGAAGGCAGAGCGCCGCGCCATCGCGAGACTCACCGGTAGCGACTTCGACGACTGACGTGCTCTGTCGAAGGGGTGACGTGCGTTCGCCCACGTCCGAGTTATTCTCGGCACGAACGCGTTCGAAGCGGCGACGCAACACGGGACGACGCAACACGACGCGGCATTCGAGCTCACACGGGACGACGCGCGACGCAACACGACGCGGCATTCGAGCTCACACGGGACGACGCGCGACGCAACACGACGCGGCATTCGAGCTCACACGGGACGACGCGCGACGCAACACGACGCGCGACGCAACACGACGCGCGACGCAACACGACGCGGCATTCGAGCTCACACGGGACGACGCGCGACGCAACACGGGACGACGCAACACGACACGACGCGCGTCAGTCTGCGCCGTCCGGCGAGGCGGGGATCGGTGCTGGTGGAGGGGCTGCGGGCGCCATTGGCTGCGCCACGCCAGCGGGGTTGGACAAGCCCGGTGTCGTCGAGGTGCGGAGTGCTCGATTGGCCAAGCGCGCTCGCCGTTTCGCGCTGGGAGACTGCGGATCCGTGCTCGCCGCCTGGGAACCCGCCGGGCTCGCGGCGGTCATCGTGTCCGCGTCTTCCGCGTCCTCTCCCTTGGTGCCGTCGAAGTTCTCCGGGATGAGGAGTATCGCGAGCCCGATGTACACGAGGCTTCCAATCACCGGGAGGAAGAACGGCGTGTATCGGTTCGCGATCACGCGCTTTAGCTTGTCGGTCAGCGCCATGGGGAGACGAGGGTACCCCCTTCCGGGGTGGCGTCAATCTGGCGAAGTGACTCCCGGACGACGCGCGGTTTCAACCACCGTCGGCGAAGAGGCCTTCCACCGGAAGTGCCGCTGCTTCTGGGCGCTCCAGATATCCGTCCGGAAGGCAGAGTTGCTTGCGCCCCGTGCTTTTGCCCCGTGCAACGCGGAGCGCGGAGCGCGGGAATGCTTGAGCGCGGTCTACCCCGTCCAAGTGGGCGAACACCTCGTTCTTGGATGCCGCGAGCACCAATCGATCTCGAAGGGTAGTGCTACTGCGAAACCCTTTCGTGTACCAGGTCGCTTGCCGACGGAAGGAGAGGACCGCGCGGGTCTCGCCCATCATCTCGATGAGCGCCATCAGATGCTCCTTCATCAAGTCGACAATCTGTCCCAAGTTCGGTGGCTCGCTCGGACGGCGACCCGCAAACATGCTTTGGAGATCGTCGAACAACCATGGCCGACCGAGGCAGCCCCGGCCCACAACAACACCGTCGCAGCCCGTTTGCCGCATCATGCGAAGCGCGTCCGCAGCTTCCCAAATGTCGCCATTTCCGAGCACGGGGATCCCGACTCGCCTTTTCAATTCGGCAATGTGCTCCCAATCGGCATGCCCGTCGTAATACTGTTCGGCGGTGCGCGCGTGCAACGTCACCGCGGCGCAGCCGCATTGTTCAGCGATTTGCGCCGTTCGAACGTAGTTGAGATGGTCATCGGTCAGACCGAGGCGAAATTTCACCGTAACTGGGATCGAGCCAGCCGCTGTCACCGCAGCACGCAGGATCGACTCGAGCAGCTGTGGCCGATGCGGCAGTGCCGAACCACCTCCCTGTCGCGTGACTTTGGGAACGGAGCATCCGAAGTTGAAGTCGATGTGATCGACGTGCCCCTCTTCGACGAGCCGCGACACGGCTCGGCCGACCCAAAGCGGATCGACTCCGTAGAGTTGAATGCTGCGCGGGGATTCGTTTGCTCCGAAGGCAGCAAGCTGCCAGGTTTTCGAGTTGTCTTCCGCGAGCGGACGCGCCGCGATCATTTCGCTGACACAGAGTGCCGCTCCGAAGCGTTTACAGATCTGCCGAAAGGGGACGTTGGTGACGCCGGCCATCGGCGCCAATACGACAGGCGGCCAAACCGTTAGCGGGCCGATCCGCAATTGGGCGAATTCACCGGGGCTTGCGGGGGGGACTCCGAGCGCGAGCTCTGATTCGTGCGATTCCGTCATGGGGCGTGGATGGCGTCCATGCAGGCGCCACTGCTTGGCCCCATTTAGTGGGATTTCTCGCGCTTGGCTCGCGGTTTCTTCCCCCGCCACGCAGCCCAGCCATCTTTGGATGGATTCTCTACGACTGCCCCACAGTCAGGGGGATGCAGTTGTCCGAAGTAGGTCGGCCGCCCCGGAACTTTGGGGCTGCGCGCCCAGATCCTCTCGTCCGCGTCCAACGCGTAGCTCTCACGGTTCGGATCCTCGGGCCATGCGTAACTCAGGAAGCTGCGCTCACTCCGCTCTTCGTCGACGTCCGCCCCGGATTCCGCCCCGAATCCGCCTTGTCGCTTCGGTAGGCAGACGATGAAGTAATACCCGTCGATGAACGCGGCTCTACCGATGGGCGTGTCTTTCGTCATTTGAAAGCGACGATTGAGCGGGGGCGGATCGATGCGACCGTGTCGCGCTGGCACGCTTCCAGATAGCTCGCCGATGAACGCTGCCGAGCCGACGTGATCGCCGTCGGGATCGATTGCGCCACTCCTTCGCATGGCATCTTCGACTCTAAGGATCTCACGCAGGTGCGATACTGCGCGTTTCGCAACCGCTTGCTCGCCTCCGGACACGATCCCCGGCACTGCGTCGAGGCGTACGAATCGAATCAGCCCGATTAGCGTGCCTGCGGAGGCTACGACCAGGAGCAATTGGCTCCAACGTTTGCGCTGACCCGCCGCCGAATCCGCGCGAGTGAGGGCGAGGACGAGGACGAAGAACAGCGCTGGGAGCGACAGCCATCGGAGCGGTATGGCCAAGAGCCCGAGCGCTGCGACGGCGAGGCATCGTATCCAGGCGTTTCGGGCACGCGACGCGTCGAACGAGCTCACTAACGATCCTTCTGAACGTGGGGGACTCTCGTTAGCACGACTTCTTCCACGGGGATCTCCGATGCGGAGACACTATAGGCACCGGCTCGCTCGAGCCCAGGTAGACTCTTTTTTCGGAGCAATGGGATCGATGGTTCCGACGAACCCGCAGGGCGTTCGCCCTTCGACTGGACTTCACCGAAATCATCGCGAGCCATCGCTTTGACGAGGGCCGACGTTCCCGGGGATTTCTCGGGGGTCGATAGGTCCCAATCCAAGGTGTCGCCTCCCGAAGGAGCCGCTGCGCTCGAGACGACGTGAGCCGTACGCACGACAGCCGAATCCGCGAGAACGGCAGAAGCAGCGGCAGCGATGGCGGGAGACGGGCCAGACACGGGAGAGGGCGGCGAGTCGGCGAGTAACTCGATCGAGGGACCTCCTAGGGCGCGAGTGACGCCGTCGCAAGTGGGTGCGACAGGTAGAGAAGCTCCTCGCGAATCTCGAGACGACGTGGAGCCGGTCTCCGGGGGCGAGACGCGAACGAGGGCCTGTTGCAGCCGATTCTCGGCGTCGTCACGCTGCTCTGCGAGCTGACGGAGAAGCTTGAGCGAGCGTTCTCGCTCGAAGCAGAGTTCATCGACGCGTGCCTTCAGTTGAGCGACTTCTTCTTGGGTTGGTGACGTCGCAGCGACGTTGCTGAGCGAGACACGTCGAAGGCTCGGCATCGACACGGTGCCGACTCGCGACATTCCACGGGAAAGCTCGCGAACGCGTTCGATCGCGGAGTCGCGTTCGCGACGCAACGCCTGGGCTTCCGCCTCGTGATCTGCAATCAATTGCGCGACGAACTTGTCATTTTCGTCCTGAATACTTCGCAATTGTTCTTCTCGCTCGAATTCGCCCTTTGCGCTCGATTCACGGGCCTTGCGCAATTCAATCGCGATATGGTGGGCATGAGCTTGGAGCGCATCGATTTGGGAACGCAACGTCGAGAGCTCGCGTCCGAGAACCGGGTTGAGCGTTGCGATGTCCAATTCGCCTCGCTCGAGTCGCCCCAGGGTTCGCTGCAAAGGAGCCGTGTCCACGCGGGGGAGATCCGCAGTCGAATGCTCGGCATCCGTGTCGTCTTGGGGCGGCAGTTGGGCGTAGGGGGACACGATAGGTATTGAGGGTAGGGGCTGCTTGCTCACCGGTCCCGCTCGATGGGTACGTCCGGCGACTCGCTGCGGTCGTGGCGACTGTGGGTGCGTGCCGCACGAGGTAATCAAAGGCTAAAGGACTCGGTCCACCGGGCCAAGCCGGAAATGAGGCGTCGCGGATCGATGCGCAATCTCGCGCTTCCAATCGAGCGAGCGGCAGCCGCAGAGGATGTCGGGGTTGGTTGGCCGGTTCGCTGAGGCGCGCACCAACTTGGGAGATTCGAGTGCACGGATTTATTGGGTCGGTATTAGGATGGAGCAGATGCACCAACGGCAGGCCATTGCGAAGCATGGCAACCAGGGCCGAAACGCCTTGGGTTTTGGTGCGTCCGAACACCATTCCGAGGGGATTCGCGCGGGGGGGCTCGCCGGACTGAGGTTTAGAACGGAAAATCGTGTCAGAAGCGCACATCCGTTCGTCCTCGTCGGGACTCCTTCGTCCGTTGCCGCGTCGTTTCGGTGCGTGGCTGGAGGGGAAGCGTGATGTTGCGGATATTGTTGGTCGAAGACTCCCCCAGCATGCGGCGGTTCGCGCGCACCGCGCTCGAGGCGCTCCGCAAGGATCTTGGGGAATTGGAGATTGTCGAAGCGACCAGTGGATTCGACGCGCTCCGCTGGTTACCGCGGGGGCGCTACGATTTGGTCGTTACCGACATCAACATGCCCGATGTCAATGGGCTCGAGTTGGTGCGATTCATCCGACAGAGTCCGGCTCACCACAACGTTCCAATCGTATTGATTTCCACTCAATCGTCGGAGCGGGATCGGGAGCGCGGCTTGGGACTCGGTGCCAATGCCTACCTGGTCAAACCGTTCGCAGCTGAAGACCTTCAGCGTGAAGCCGTCCAACAGATAGCGAGCGCAACGAGTTGACCAGGCACGGCAAGCCGACAGGAACGAGCTGACCAAGATGGTGGAATCGGGTGACGAAGTACGGGAGGACTTCTTCTCCGAGGCTCAGGAAATCGTCGAAGGCCTATCCCGTAACCTGTTGAAGCTCGACGATGCTCACCGGTCGCAAAGGTCCGATCCGAGCCTCGTCAACGAGACGTTCCGGGCAGTCCATACGCTGAAGGGACTGTCTAGCCTGTTCGGCGCGCAAACGATGGGTAACGTCGCCCATCATCTCGAGGACATCCTCGACGACTTACGACTTGGTCGAGTACCCCTCGACGACCGAGTCATCGACATCCTTTTCCGTGCGGTCGAGGTGTTCAATGAGCTGCTCGCATCCGAGAAAACCGGAGTAGGTGCGCCGGCGGAAGCCGTTGACGGGTTGCTCGGCCGCATTCGGCAGGTCGGCGCGCCTCCCGGTCCCGTCGCTTCTTCGGGGGGCCCGATCGAATACGATCTGGACGCCGGAATGCTGGCCGTGCTCACCGAATACGAGGAGCATCGCCTTCGGACCAACATCGAAGAAGGGCGCAGGCTCTACCGACTTCGGGTGCGGTTCGATCTCGTCACCATCGACAAGGCGCTCGAGGACATCAAGGAGCGAGCCAAGAAGTTCGGCGAGATCATCACGTATCTTCCGACCGGTGACGCGGGCAGCGTCGATACAATCGAACTCGACCTGCTCATGGCTTCGACTGCGGACGGGCTTACGCTCAATCGCGAGCTCGGCGGTGAGAACGTCACGGTCGAGGAGATCCCGCGGCTCCAAGCGCCATTGGCGTCCCCGGAGATCCCTTCCAATGTCGGCCCATCGCTGCGGGCCGAGTCGATCGAGAAACGTCAATCGCTGGTGCCGAACGCCCAGCGGGAGCTGTCCGTTGGGCGCGACAAGGACGCCGTTTCGCTGCGCTCCGTCAGCCAGACGGTGCGCGTCGACATTCGCCGGCTCGATCATCTGATGAACATCGTCGGTGAGCTGGCCATCGTGCGAGGTTCCCTGGCACGGATGTCGGAGCGGGTGCGTGGCGAGGGCAATCGGTCACTCTCGATGGAGCTGCAGCGCCTGCATCGCAGCTTCGAACGTCGGCTCGCGGAAATGCAGGCGGGGATCCTCGAAGTCCGCATGGTGCCTCTTGGGCAGGTGTTCGAGCGATTGGCCCGAGTGGTGCGCCAGATCAGTCGTGAAGTGCACAAGGAGATCCGTCTCGTCATTACGGGGTCGGAGACCGAAATCGACAAGCTCATCGTCGAAGAACTCAGCGATCCGTTGATGCACATGATCCGCAACGCGATCGATCATGGCATCGAACCGAGCGACGTCCGCGCTCAGGTGGGCAAACCGAGCACCGGAACGATTGCCCTCAACGCATTCCAAAAAGGCAATCACGTCATGCTCGAAGTCGAGGATGACGGTCGCGGGATCGACGAGAGCGGTATCTTGGATCGTGCGATTCGCCTCGGGAAGGTGAGCCCCGAGGAGGCGCGCGAGCTCACCCGCTCGGAAGTCCTCAGCTTGATATTCCTTCCTGGCGTCAGCACGCGCGAATCGGTGGACGATCTGAGCGGCCGCGGCGTGGGCATGGACGTCGTCAAGAACAACATCAGCAAGCTCGGCGGTGTCATCGACGTGCACAGTGAAATGGGGATCGGTACGAAGATCGCCATTACGTTGCCTATCACTTTGGCCATCGTGTCCGCGCTGCTGATGCGAGCGGCAGACCACACGTTTGCTTTGCCGCTGTCGAGCGTTTCCGAGGCGATTCCGTTCGATGGCAGCGTCGTTCGGAACATCGATGGGCACTCCGTCATGTCTCTGCGTGGCACGACGTTGCCCATATGCCGGCTCGACGACATGTTCGGATTGGAGCGGTCGGGGGGCACACCACGCCGCCAATTCGCCGTCGTCGCTTCGCTCGGTGCGCGTCGCCTCGGCTTGGTCGTCGACCAACTCGTCGGCGAACAGGACATCGTAATCAAACCGTTAGGGAGGTCACTGAAGGACGTACGGGGGTTCGCAGGAGCAACCGAACTCGGGGATCAGCGTGTTGGACTCGTGCTCGACGCCGCGGCCATCATCGAAGAGGTCTTGGCTGGCACGGAGTCGGCTTTGCGAGGAGCGAGGCTAGGTTATGGCTAGTTCGGTATTGTCGACGAGCAGTCGAGCGTCGCTGCGAAAGCCGTCGGAGCGTGGCCCAGTGCGGGAATTTCTGGCCATTTCTCTGGCCGGACAACTCTACGGGGTCGAGCTCATTCAAGTTCAAGAGAATCCTGAGCCCACCGCCGCTCACCATCGTCCCACGTGCGCCTCGGCATGTGCTCGGGGTTTGCAGTGTGCGAGGTCAGCTGGTCACCGTCGTCGAATTGAAGCGCCTCATGCGCCTGTCGGAATCCGGAACACCAAGGCGAGCTCGAATCCTGCTCAGCAATTGTGCCGGAGAGGTCGTCGGATTTTTCGTCGACGAGGTGCGTCAAGTCCTCCGGTTGTCGGAGGGGGAAATCGAGCTATCGGCCGCAGCGCTCGGCGGAGAGGCACCGGAACACGTCATCGGTATCGGTCGCCCAGGGAACGATGTGCTGATTTTGCTCGATTCTGGAGCGAACACTCTCGCGTTGAACGAGTCCACGTCATGAAGGCATCCAAACAGCGTCCGGACCCGGAGAAGAGTCTCGTTGGATTCATGGTTGGCACGGTCACCTACGCAGTGCCCATCGGGTGCGTTCGCGAGATCATCAATCCGGTCGGAGTGACTCGTTTGCCCCACGCTCCATCCGTCGTAGTGGGGGTGGCGGATCACCGTGGCGAGGTCGTCCCCATCATCGATCTCCGGATCCGCTTCGGTGTCGTTTCGTCCGAAGACACTCGGCGGGTGAAATGGATTCTCGTCGACGTCGGCGGAATGACCATTGGGCTCGTCGTCGATCGTGTCACGGAGGTGTTTGGCACCGGCGGAACCGGGTTGCGACCGGCACCCAGTCTCGGCGGAGGGGAGGACGAGCGCGGCATCGTCGGGGTGACGGCGCATGAGGGTTACATGGTCTTCGTGCTGGATTTGGCTCCCTTCGAGTCGATCGGCGCTGGGCTGAAACGCAACAACAACCTCGAACCGGCGATGCCACTTTTACGATGAAAAGAGCAATCTTGCACCCCGGTCTCTCCTCTCCCGACCCAGAACAGCGGCGTCAAGGCGTTGCGAAACTGGCCAAAGCTCAGGATGCGAGTACCGTCGCCGCACTCCTCGTGGCGCTCGGTGACGAGGATTGGCGTGTACGCAAGGAGGCCATTTCCGTCGCGCTCGAGGTTGGTCCCGGTATCGAACTGCTGGACGCGCTCGTCGCCACCTTCTCCACGAGCGACAACGTTGGGTTGCGAAATGCGGTTACCGAGGCACTCGGTGGTTTGGGTGGTTCTGCCGTGGAGCGAATTGCGTCGGAATCGCCATTCTCGATCCCGATGGCCGAAAGCTTGCCGCCGAGGCTCTGGGGAGAACGGGGCATTTTGCGGCAATCGAGCCGCTGTCATGCTTGTTGAACAATCCCGATCCCAACGTTCGTGTTGCCGCCATCGAGGCCATCGGGTGCGTCGGCTCGACGCAGGTCGAGCAGGTCGAGCCACTCCTCGTCGCGGCGCTCGAGCGCGAGGACGTTCTCGAACGTCTTGCCGCCCTCGAAGCCATCAACGAGCTGCGGATCGTGCTGCCCTGGTCGAAGCTCGAGCCAGCCGTGCCAGTGGAAGTGCTCGAGCGCGCCGCGCTCACGGCCGCAGCTCGCTCCGGGGCGCCCGAAGCGGGTGCGCCACTCGTTCATGCACTCATCGACTGCTCGTCGTTGGCCGAGGTGTGGCCGGTGCTCGTCCTTTCGGACTTCGTGTCCTCGTCCCTCGAGGCTCTCGAGAGTGCTCGCACTCATCTCGCGCGCGTTCCTGCCGACGTTCGGGCGTTTCTCTATCAGTTGGCTGAAGCGGAGGAGTTCGAGCTCAGGTGCGCCGCACTTCAGGTCGTCGGCGCCATCGGTGACGAAGACGCGTCACGGCGCCTGCTCGACGTAGCCGAACGCGAAGAAGCTTCTGGTGTAGCCGATCATCTTTTGGGTGCGCTTGCCAATCTCTCGCCGCAGGTGATCGAAGAGAGGCTGTTTGCGGGCTCGATCTCACAACGGACGTTGCTGCTGCGCACGCTTTCGCGGTACCCGAATCTGCTTCGTCAGAGCTTGGTCATGGATGCTGCTGCCGTCGCTTTGTCCTCCGACGACGAGCGTTTGACCCAGGTGGCCCTCGAGGTGCTCGAAGTGACGAGCGACGAGCGCTGCTTGCGTTTGCTCGTCGGCAAGATGGGCGCGTTACCCCCGCTTCTTCGGCGCACGTCCGTCGTGGTGTTGCAGGAGATGGCACTACGTCACGTGGAGCTTTCGCGCGCCATTGCGTCCCAACAAAAGCGCGATGGTGGAGATGCGCTGGCGGCGGCGGTTCTGATTGGTGCCCTTGCCGCCGGAGGCTATGGAACGAGCGAGGGCGACTGCGATTTCCTCACGCGCTGCCTTACCCATGATTCAGCGTTCGTTCGGTGTGCTGCCATCGATGCGCTCGCCGACATCGGTGACGCAGGCTCCGCGGACGCGCTCGCATTTTCGCTTGCAGACGAAGAACTCGAGGTGCGTCTTGCCGCAGTGCGCGCTTTGGGTTGTCTGAGAGACGAGCGCGGAGCGGCGTCCGTCGTGGAGCGTCTCATCGAGTTGTCTCGTCGAACCGATGATCGAGAACTGTTGGTCGCCGCCGTGAAGGCGCTCGGGGATGCCGCCGATCCGCGTGCGCTCAGTGTGCTCCGTCCCATCGCGAAGTCAGGCGAGCCCGCGGCGTCCGTCGCGGCGGTCGAGGCAATCGGGCAGATTCAGGACCCCCGACGTATCGACGCACTCATCGACGGTTTGGCTCATTCGGACGTCGAAGTCGTGAAGGCGACCATGGGCGTCCTCGCGGGGGAGACCGACGTCCGGGTCGACGCTCATCTCGGTGCTTGTCTCGATCACGAAAGTTGGGAAGTGCGTCGACTCGCGGCGGATCTCCTCGGTCGGCGAGGTGGGGACGTCGCCGAAGGACTACTGCGCGCCAAGCGGAGCGCGGAACGCGAACCATTGGTCAACGATGCAATCGAACGTGCCCTCGGACATTGGGAGGGGACGGGGGCGACCCGACGCAGCTCGCCGGCGCCGAGCAGCCAAGGGAGTTGGCGGCCCAGATGATGCGCCCCAATCCAGGTGGGAAGCTACTTCGGCTTCGACCCGACGAGTTCCGCATGCTGCGCAATCTCGTCAATTCCTATGCTGGTATGCATTTCAGCGACGACGCGCTCGTGCTTTTCGACCGTCGTCTGAGCGACCGCGTGAGCGCCCTGCAGCTGTCGACCTTCGACGAGTACTACAAGTATCTGCGATTCAACCCGAGAGGCCCGAACGAGCTCGACGAAATGGTCGAGCGGCTGATCACCACGGAGACGTACTTTTTTCGGCAGGAGTACCAGCTTCGAGCTTTCAGTCGGGAGCTGTTGCCGAGGCTTGCCGAGGCCAACGCCTCCTCCCGCCGTTTGGCGGTATGGAGTGCCGGTTGCTCGACGGGTGAGGAGGTCTATACCCTGGCCATTTTGATCCACGAGTCGGGGCTCTTCGACGGTTGGGAGGTTCGCGTGTTTGGGAGTGATATCTCCAAGCACAACGTGGCGTTTGCCCGGCGCGGCGTTTATCGACAAGCTTCCTTTCGAACGACGAGCCTCGAAACCCGGAGAGCCTACTTCGAGGACGTCGCCGACGGCGCCCGGGTCAAGGATGCTATCAGGAAGTACTGCCATTTCGGGCAGTTGAACCTGCTCGATTCCGGTCGGGCGTCCATCGTGGGGCGAGTCGATGTCGTCTTTTGCCGGAACGTGCTGATTTACTTCGATCTTCGGTCTAGAAAGACGGTGATCGAGAATCTATACGATCGGCTGGTTCCAGGTGGATACTTGCTGTTGGGCCATTCGGAGTCCTTGTTGAACGTGACGACCGCTTTTGAACTCGTGCACCTGTCTGAAGATCTCGTTTACCGGAGGCCTTTGTCCACGGTGACCTTGGGAGGGACCCTGTGACCACCGAAAGCCGATTTCGCGTGCTCGTGGTGGATGATTCCGCGTTCAATCGCCGCAGTATTTCCGACATCCTCTCGTCGGATCCGGAAGTGGAGGTCGTCGGTAAGGCAGCCGACGGCGACGAGGCCCTTCGCTTGGTCTCCATGCTCAAGCCCGACGCCATCACGCTCGATTTGGAGATGCCGCGGATGGATGGCTTTACGTTCCTCCGCATTTTGATGAGCGTGAACGCCACGCCGGTGATCATCGTTTCTTCGTACAGTCAGAAGGAGAACGTCTTCAAGGCGCTTGAACTCGGTGCGCTCGATTTCGTTGCCAAACCGGATCGCTTTGCCGATTCGGAGATGCATCGAATTCGGGGTGAGCTCTTGCAGAAGATCCGAGTCGCCAAGAATATGCGGCCCGGAGTCCTTGCGATGCGCAAAGTCGCCGAGATGGCCGCTCCGAAACCGGCGCCCACCACGCCGACGACCTACGTGGAGCCGCGATACGTCATTGCCATAGCATCTTCGACGGGCGGGCCGAGCGCACTCATGGAGGCGTTCTCGAAAATCCCGGAGCGACCGCGGGCAGCGGTGATCATCGCTCAGCACATGCCGGACAAGTTCACGCGCACCTTTGCGGAACGACTCGATCGACGGAGCCCGATGCGCGTGACCGAGGCGCAAGAAGGAGACATCGTGACCGCCGGGCGCGCCTTCGTGTGTCCGGGGAAACGTTGCGTAGAGCTCGAGCGCACGCGCGCAGGCGAGCTTCGCTTGCGCGTGGTGATGCCCGAACCGGCGGATCGCTACTCTCCGAGTGCGGATCGACTCTTCTTCAGCTGCGCGAGAATCGCCGGATCCAAGTCCGTCGGTGTCGTGCTCACCGGCATGGGGGACGATGGCGTCCAGGGCGCGCGGGCCATCGTTCAAGTTGGGGGAACCGTGGTGGCAGAGAGTGCAGCAACGGCCGTCGTGTACGGAATGCCTGGGGCAGCCGTTCGTGCTGGGGTCGTGTCGCGTTCGATGGCGATTCAGGAAATCGCTGAGTGGCTCGCCGCTGTCTGCCTTTGACGGAGCTTCCCGATGGGTGTGCTCGATACGGTTCGGCGACGTGGACCCGTCCACCGGAGAACACTTTCGGACGAGGAACGCGATGAGGCGTCCGTCGAAGGTGCATTGCTGGGGCTCTGGGGACCTGCCCGTCGCCCGGGCCCAGCGCGTTTGCGACAACTTTGACCTGTTTGGCTGGAGCGGCTAGAAGTCCGAAACGTGAGACTCCGTTGCCTCGCCCTCGCTTCGGCATTGACCTTCCTTCTGGCTTCGTCGCCGGAGGCAGTTTGGGGCCAAGCTGGCGGAAGCGCAGCCAAGCCGTCGTCGAACGCGCCGCCCGTGGGTCCGCGACCGGGGCAGAGCGTTCGGCATGTATCGGCAAGTGGCGGAACGACGTCGAAGGACACAACCGCAGCGAGTGCTCGTGCGAAGGGTGGGGCGGAATCTGCTGTGTCCGCCGGCTTGCAGCGAAGTGAGACATTGGGAGCTGCAGCGACGAACTCGGATCCCGCGCGAGCTGCGTCCGCCACGACGGAACAACCCCAAACCGCTGCCGCGGCGCCGCCGTCGCGAGCAACGTCACCCGTCGAGAAAGGGAAATCCGACGCTGGCGCGGGGAATGCCGCATCGAATTCGAGCTCGCGTGCGGCGACGAAGTTGGCTGCAAGTCGTGCTCGTAAGGATGTCGAGGCCTCGAAGCCGCCCAAAAATCCGAACAGCACCGACACCGATCCAGAGCTTCTGGCGCTCGATCGGGCAGAACGGGTGCTGTTCCCGCAGGCGTTGCGGGGGATCCGTCCGACCTTCAGTTTCGAAACGGATGGGGATTGGGCGGCGATCAATCGACCTGCATCTGCGGCGAAGAGCCCGGAAGATGCCTGGTATCGGGAGCTCGTCCTCCCGCAGCTTTATCCGAACGTCGACGGGAGAATCCTCACCTACCTCGAGTTTTACCGGTCGCAGCCCGAGGGCAAAGCGATTTTGCGGGCATGGTCGAAGAAGCGAGGCAAGTACGAAACGGCCATCATCGCGACATTGACGAAGAACGGCGTGCCGCGTGAACTCGTGTGGCAATGCCTCGCCGAGAGCGCGCTCAACCCGACGATTCGCTCTCCTGCTGGGGCCGTCGGGTTGTGGCAATTCATGCCCGAGACCGCGAGAATGTACGGGTTGACCGTCGACCGTTGGCTCGACGAACGCCTCGATCCGGAGCGAGCAACTGCCGCAGCCGCCAAAATGATGAGTGATCTGTTCGCGCGTATGGGAAACTGGGAGCTCGCGCTCGCCGCGTACAACATGGGCGAAGCTGGTTTGCTACGCGCCATCAAGAAGTACAACACGAACGACTTTTGGACGTTGTCCCGCTACGAAGCGGGGCTACCTTGGGAAACGGCACTGTACGTTCCTCGTATCGTTGCGATTACGATTGCGATGAACAATCCGCGCGCTTTTGGTATCGACGACGTCGTAGCGGACGATCCGGTTGCACTCGACACGGTGATGCTCTCGGCGGGGCAGCCCTTGTCCGCTATCGCTCGTGCTGCCGGTATCACCGAATCCGAGCTGTCCGAATTGAACCCCCAATTGCTCGCGGGACGCTTACCTCCAACCATGGGCAAGGATCACAGCACCGTGCGGGTGTACGTGCCGCGCGGTCGCGGTGAACAGGTTCGGAACCGTCTTTCGAGGCTTTCCGGGCCCGAACCGGATCTCGAGAGTTACCCGCTGAAACGTGGAGAGACGCTCGATTCCGTTGCACTCGCTCGCGGTACCTCCGTAGAAACGCTGCGCTCGATCAACGGGATCGGCAGTGGCGAGAGCCTCGAGCCCGGAACGATTATCCTGGTGCCGCGAACGGGTAGCTCGCTGCTCGATTCTGCCGTCGCCGAGGACGAACGCATCGCGGTCGTTCCTCCCGAAGTGAAGGCGCCCAAGGACCAACGGCGAGTCTTCTATCGCGTGGCTCCGGGCGACACCCTGTCCTCCATAGCGGAGGTGTTCGCGGTAACGCGAGCGGAATTGCTCGAGTACAATAGCCTCGATCCGTCCGCGAAGTTGCAGCCGAGTCTACTGCTCCAGATCTTTTTGCCGAAGGATGCCCGACCGAAGGGGGTCGTGTATCGCGAAGAGAAAGACTTCCGAATCTTCGTCGCGGGTTCGTCGGAGTTTCTGGACTACTTCGAGGGCCAGCGCGGCAATGAACGCGTGGTCATTCAGGCACGTCCCAAAGACACGCTCGCTTCCATTGGCGCGCGGCATGGCCTCAGTGTCGGCATGATGGAGCGAATCAACCGTCGGTCACGTCGCGATCCCCTCTCACCTGGGGAATACGTCGTCGTTTATGTCCGTCGCGCCGGAACCGAGGAGCGCGTGGGCACTGCGCAGTAGATTGTTGCCAAGGAAGTGCCCTTGGCCTATGCCTCGATTGCCGAAGTCCGCTGAGCCGGCTCGGCGCGTACGACAGGACCATTCCCATGACTTTCGAGAGCATCCTCCTTGCCGCAGGCAAGGGAACGCGCATGAAGAGCCAGACGAGCAAGGTTCTCTTCCCCCTGGCGGGACGACGGCTCTTGTTCTTTGCTGCGCGAGCGGCGATCGACGCAGGCACTCAACGCGTCATCGTCGTCTGTCGCGCCGAGGATCGCGAGGCCGTGGACGCCTATCTCGTTGCAGAGTTCGGGCGTGAGCGCGTCGTTTGCGTCGTGCAGGAGCAGGCGCGTGGCACGGGCGATGCCGCAAAGGTCGGTCTAGCGGCTTGTCGCTCCGAACAATTGTGCATTCTCTGCGCAGACACGCCGTTGCTCGAAGCTTCCGACGTCCTGGCTCTCGTCGATCGCAAGAAGGAAGGTGGCGCCGCTCTCTTGGTCGGAAGCTGCTTGCTCGACGATCCGACAGGATACGGACGCATACTTCGCGATTCGAACGGCGCAGTGAGGGCAATTCGCGAGCATCGCGACGCTACCGACGCGGAACGTGCGATCCGCGAGGTCAACGCGGGGCTCTATTTCGGTGATACGAATCTCGTGCGCAGCGCGCTCGGAGAGCTCACCCCCAACAACGATCAAGGTGAGTATTACCTCACCGACGTCGTGGAGTTGCTCGGCAAACAGCGTCCGGTCGAGGCGATCGTGGGGCGTGCGGAAGCAATGCTCGGGGTAAATGATCGAGTTCAACTCGAAGCCGTGGAATCAGCACTACTCGGGAAGATTCGCGATCGACATCGTTTGTCTGGGGTTACGGTGAAAGGCGACGCGCGCATCGACGACACGGTGGAGATCGGCTGCGAAAGCGTAATCGCGTCCGGTGTTCAACTCCGTGGCAAGACTCGAATCGGTGAACGCACGGTCGTCGATACGGGGTGTGTGCTCGTGGATGCCGACATCGGCAATGATACGGAGGTGCTGCCGTACACCGTAATCACCGAGAGTGAGGTGGGTAACGGCGCAAAATTGGGCCCGTTTTCCCACCTTCGCCCTGCGAGCGTCATCGAAGACCAGGCGCACATCGGCAACTTCGTCGAGACGAAGAAGACTCGAATCCGACGTGGGGCCAAGGCCAATCACCTATCGTATTTGGGCGACGGCGACGTGGGCGAGAAGGCCAACGTCGGCGCGGGCACCATCTTTTGCAATTACGACGGTTACCGAAAGCACAAGACGACCATCGGCGCTGGTGCATTCATCGGAAGCGATTCACAGATCGTTGCGCCTGTCGTGATTGGCAACGGCGCATACGTCGCAACGGGCACGACCGTCACGCGCGACGTTCCCGATGACGCCCTCGCGATCGGACGGATCCCTCAAGAAAACAAGGCGGGTTATGCGGCGCGGCTTCGTGGTCGACTTGCGGCCCTTGCAGGAAGAAGCCTTAATCCGGTCTTTCGAAACTTCGTGAGCCAGCCGACGCGACGGACCCAGCGTCCGTCGCGAGAAAAGCGGCGTGGGCCAGCGTCCGTCGCGAGAAAAGCGGCGTGGGCCAGCGTCCGTCGCGAGAAAAGCGGCGTGGGCCTGCGTCCGGGTAACGAGTAACGAAAGCGCTGCGGAGCGATTCAACTAAGCCGTCGCGCGCTAGGCTGTCGCAATGCTGACGGTCACGAGCATTCTCATCGAGATCGCTGAGTCGAGCTGATGACGTGGAGATTCGGCCTTCCGCCTTCCTCGGGGGGATGGTTGGCCGTGGCCACGACGTTGGCTGGGATCTCATGTGCCATTCGACGTCGCTTCACGTCGAGATATCCCGCAGAGAAGGGATTGGCCGCTACCAGCACAGGAATGCGCTTCTCCACGTTGACGCCAAGTGCTCGCAGTTGGTCGATCTTGTCCGGATTGTTCGTCATCAGTTCGACGGACTCGACCTCGAGGTGCGCCAGCATGGCTGCCGCGACGTCGTATTGACGTGCATCGACAGGAAGGTGAAGGAGTTCGTTGGCTTCGATGGTGTCCGCGCCCATGGACTGGAGCGCGTAAGCACGGATCTTGTTGGCCAGTCCGATGCCGCGCCCTTCTTGCCGCAGATAGAGCACGATGCCGAAGCCACGACGCGCCACTTCCGCTTGGGCGCGTTCGAGCTGCTCGCGACAGTCGCACTTCAGCGAACCGAAGACTTCGCTGGTCATGCACTCCGAATGCACGCGAACGGGAACGTTCCGTCGTCCAGTCACGTTGCCCATCACCATCGCGATGTGCTCGTTGCTGAGTCCGAGGCTGCTTTCGATTTCCGGCGCTTCCCAGCGAAATACGTGCGTATCGAATACGCCGAACCGGGTCGGTAGCGGCGCGCTCGCTGAAATGCACCAGTCGCTCATCGCTTGATTCTCGGAAGTCGAAAGATACGGACATTTTCAGATCCCCGAAGTGGCAAATATAGCGGAAAGTTCCTTGGATCCTCTTGCCACGTAAGAGGGTATGGTGCGGTGCCGAGAGGAGGTCAAGCCCGGGTGCTTCCGCTGCCCGCAGTCGATCTCGGTTGGGTTCGCGCCTTACAGAGTGCCATGACGGCTTCTTCGATAACGGCCTTCGGGGGCCGCTTCGTACCACCCTTGAGGGAAAGATCGACCCTTGCCAGGGTTTCCAACCAACGTTCGAGTTCAGCTCGCGGCAGCAGCTTCACCTGATCTGCCAATTCGCGGGCCTTGAAAGGGGGAGCACCGGCTTTCTGAGCGGCCTCGGCGGGGGCGCATCCAGAGCGGATGGCCGACTCGAACTTCACGAGCTGGCGAGCGGACCAGGCAAGTACCCCGAGAAGCGGCAGACCGCGATCATGGGGGTCATATACGGCGTCAACCGCGCGAAGTGCCGCGCCGATGTCTTTGCGACCGACGGCGCCGACGAGTTCCCAGACCGTCGCGGTCTGGAGGCGGGTGAGGCACGTCGTTACGGCTTTCTCGTCGATTTCTTTGCCGAGTCCAACGTACAGGATGAGTCGTTCTACTGCGTCGCCCAAGGTCGGCAGATCCGTCCCTGTGACTTCGACGACTAAATCCGCAATCGACGGACTGATCTGAGCTCCGCCTTCTTTGACTCGATTCTCCACCCATTTGGGGAGGGCCGCGCGGGGAAGCGGAGCACATGCCACGAGGTAGTCGACCTTTTTGGCTTCAGCGACGAGTTTTCTGCGGCCGTCGAGCTTGCTCGCGACGAGCACGAGCGTGGTGCTCGATGTTGGCGACTTCGCGTAGTCGAGCAGGCGATCGAAGGGATCATGTTCGGATTTGTTGCCCGTTTCCCAACGTTCGAGGTGTTTCACCAGCACGAAGCGCTTCTTCCCGAACATGGGTAGGGTGCGGGAGGCCGAGAGTACGTTATCGACGTTGGCTTCTCCGGCAACGAAGACATCTTCGTTCATCCCCGGCATCCCGCCCTTCAGGGTCGATTCCTTTAGCGCATCGACGACCTGCGCTCGCGAGTGCTCCTCTTCGCCCATCACGAGGAGTACGGGCGGAAGATCGCCGCGGGCGGCGCGTTTGCAGGCATCTTCTGGGGTCACGGGGATTCGAGAGTCTGACCCGAGCGCTCACTCGAGCAAGCAACTCGTGTCAAACCTCGAATGACGCGCGCCGTATTGACGAGATCTGGCCACTGCCGCGCTGACCGGTCGGCGCTCTAGACCTCGATTTCCATTTGTTCGAGGTAGAGCTCTCCTCCCGACGTGAGCCGACCCGCGGTATCACATTGCGAACACCGCAGGCTGACGTCGGGCTCGAGGGGCGTCGAGCAAGTCGGACAAGTCCACTGTCCAGGTTCAAGCGCAATGACGAGGGTCGCGCGCGCACAAGCGGTGCCGGTCCGTGCAATCTCGAAGGCCTGCGCGAGGAGGTCGGGTTCGACCCCGCTGAATTGACCGACGCGCAGGGCGAGTTTGGCGATTGACTTCGCGCCGCGGACCTGGGCTTCTTGCTCTGCTCGCTCGATGAGCGAAAGCACCAAGGAGTACTCGTGCATTGCGCAGTACTCTCGCATTCTATCGATCGGGGCACAATCGAGGATGCTGGGGCGCCCCCGCGGTTGCGCCGATGGCCCAAAAACGTTGGATTCGGGCTCGAGCAAGGCGTCGGCGGCGGTTGGGCGCATCATGCGGTCGCGAGGCCCAGTGGGCCGAATCGTGGTCGCATGGATCGCACTCGGTCCTGTGGATTCGAGTTGGAGTCCGTAGTAGAGCCTCATCCGTGATTTCCACAGGCTCCGAACCAGGGCACTCTGCCGGCGATCCCGGCGTGGCGCTCGTCATTGGAAACTTCGACGGCGTGCATCGCGGCCACCAAGCGTTGCTCCGGCACACCGTGGAGCTTGCTCACGCCCACGGCCTCCGGCCAAAAGCGATGACCTTCGAGCCGCATCCAGCCAAGGTGCTGAGCGGCACGTCTCCTTCGGTGTTGACTCGAGTCGAACGCAAGCTCGAGCTCCTTCATCGGGTCGCTCCGGACCTCATGGTCATCGTCCAATCCTTCGATCGTGCTTTTGCACAAATGTCGCCGCGAGAGTTCGTCGAGCGGATTCTGGTCAACTTGGTCCACGTGCGGCAGCTGGTCGTCGGCCGCAATTTTCGATTCGGGCGCGATCGCGCCGGATCGGCGAAGATTTTCGTGGAATTCGGTGCGGAGCTCGGCTTCAGTGCCCACGGATTCGAGCTTTCGGGCGACGAACAGGGCACCATTTCGAGCAGTCGAATCCGAAGTCTCGTCCAAGCCGGGGAACTCGAATCGGCAGCCAACCTGCTCGGGCGCCCGCATAGCATTTCCGGTTTGGTGGTTCGTGGTGACGGTCGGGGACGCTCCATCGGCTTTGCAACGGCGAATCTCGATGGAGTGGAGGAACTCACACCGCCTCCGGGCGTTTACGCAGGCGTAACCGAGCTCAAAAACGAGCAAGGTGCTCGCTCCGTCGTTCCGGCGGCGATTCACATCGGTCCGCGTCCCACGGTCGATCGCGGGGAGACCATCGAGGCCCATTTGCTTGGTCAGTCCGGGGATTTCCTACGGTAAGACCCTGCGGCTCCACTTACTCAAACGCTTGCGTGGGCTCGTCCGTTTCGACGGGATTTCTGCGCTGACGACCCAAATTGCACTCGACGTCGAGCAGACGCAGCATATTGCTGCTGTGCTCGGTCCGAACCCGTCTCTCTAGTCCTGCGCTTTCGCAACGAGGTTGAGGTCACGAACATGAACGTTTTTCGTTGGACGGCCGTTGCCATCATTGCCCTATGTTCCGGGTGTGGGGATTCCGAGCAGATCACTTACGAAGTCTGTCCGATCCCTCTCGATGACGCGCCCACTCGAGGGGCCGATACGCCGTGGGTGACCATCGTCGAGTTTGCAGACTTCCAGTGCTCGTTTTGTCGCGAGGCCGAGGCGACAATCAAAGAGATCGACACGCAGCGCCCTGGGCTGCGTTGGGCGTTCAAACACTTTCCCCTCACGTCCATTCATGCCTACGCCGAGAGCGCCGCGAGCGCGGCAGACTGTGCCCATCAGCAAGGCAAGTTTTGGCCGATGCACGACCGGCTCTTTGCAAACGAAACGGAGCGTCTCGACGGCGCGACGCTTGCGCAATACGCTAGCGAAGTCGGTTTGGATCTCGACGCCTGGACGAAGTGTTACCGATCCGATGCCTCGCTCCTCAGGGTCCTCACCGACATTCAGCAGGGAAGCGCTTACGGAGTCGATGGCACCCCGACGTTTTTCGTCAATGGGTACGTCTTGCATGGGCTGTATCCCACCGCGGACTTTTTGCGGGTGATCGACGAGGCGACTGCCGACGCGAAGTCGAGCGGCGTCGCTCGGGCTTCGTACTACGAAGACCTCGTGAAGAACGGCTGCAGCGACTGACGTGGACGTGATCGACGAAGCGGTCGCCAAACGGCATGGAGTGGGGGCGCTTTGCGTGACGTCCCTATCCCTACTGTGCGTCGTTCGCCCACTCCTTCAGGCAGCGGAGTTGAGCCTCGTGGAACGTGTGGAACGTGCGATGGAGCTGCATTCTGAAGAACAGGACGGGCTCTCGCACATAGGCCGTATACGTGCGAATGATCTCGGCCTGATGAGCCTTCGTAGCCTCTTCTTGGCACTGCTCCGCGGCGGGAGTCCCAAGCTGGTCGACCAGCTGCTGGCGTTGCTCGAGGACCTCGAAGTTCCGGTCGAGCCACTTGCGTGTCTCAGGCGTTTCTCCAAAGCGTGGCAATCTGCTGAGTAGGCAATCGAGTTCAGGAAGTCGAACCGCGCCTTCTTTGGCCGTTGCTTCGTCGTGGAGCTTGGCCGCACGGGTTGCGTCGTACTTGCCCTCGGGCTTGTGCAGTTCTTCCTCGAACTCGGCGCGTTTTCGCTCGGCTGCCGTTCGACTGGCCTCGTCAGGTTTGATATCTCCGCACTCACTCTCGCTGTCGGGCGGCAGCGTGGCTCGCACGTACTTGATTTTCTCCGGGACCAAGCCGACACGTGCGCGCTGCACCTTGCCCTTGGCGGACTCCTCGATTGATTTGCGTCGCGCTGCGACGTTGGCGTCCTCGGCATCACGCTTGGCTCGCGCTCCACTGGCGTCGAGGCACGCGAGGAGTTGATTCCAACACCAAACATCCGCCGCAAAATACTCGGCTGCCGAACCTACGGTTCCACGTTTCAGGAGCTCGTCGGCGACGCATCGCGCCTCCACGTCCAGGTCCGGATTGCGACAGACGGCGACGCCATGGGCGTTGATGAAGGCTTCCCGCCGTTCGCTCACCTGCAGCTTGCAGTCTCCGGCCGTAAGCTCACACGACTCTCGCGACTGTTGCGGTGCTTTGGACCACTTGGCGAAGAGTGCGTCCCGTTGTTCGAGTACGGTTTTGAGCTCCTGCAGCTTTTGCGCACTATCGCGCGTCTGCTCGGCTTGCTGTGGCAAGCACCCGACGAACGTCAGAAGCAGTATTGCTACGGGAAGCCTTCGCATCGTGAGATCAGCGCTTTGGTTGCAACCGAGATCTTCGACTATACGTCATCGATCGTCCTCGGCGGGGTGTCATTTTACCGTACCAACCCAACCATCCGGCTTTCGGCCCGCAGAAATAGGGCGTGTTTGTAGGTAGCGGGATTCTTCCCCGCGTCGGTAACCCACATCGCCGAGCGGCTGTCGGGGTCCTCGACAGCTCGGAAAATCCGGGCTACCCGAATTGAGTTCATGAAGATCTGTTGCGATCAACGGAGACTTGGGTCGCTCGCGCGCATCGAGCGACGTTGGTTGTTGCTCGCTTTCGGATGGGTGCTCCTCGGCTGCCAAGCAGGTGGGACTTCCGACGCCGTACCTCTCCGGGTCGCATCGGCCCATGCGGCCGAGCCACAACCGGCACGGTTCGAAGCTGCGATGCTGCAATCACCGCAAGAAGCTCAGAACGATGTGCCAACCACAGGACTCGGATCGGGCGCACGGGATCCCGAGCCCCCTCGAGCGGCTGGGGCATTCGACGGACTTCCGACGCCCAACTTCGTCGCCACGTCCAATGAGCCGCTGCCCAACGCAACCTATTCGTTGGTGACTGCGGATACGACGTCCGACAGCCTTCGGATCTCCGGGATCTCTCCGGCGCAGTGTCGCGCCGAGCTCCGGAAACGCAAGATCCAGGTCGGACGCGCGGCAAAGGCTACCCCGGGAGTGGCGACGCCGGTGCGAATCACAGGTCCGCTCGGAAAGCTACGAGTCGTTACACCAGGTCCGAAGAGCGTCTACGGAGTACTCGATTGTCGTCTCTTGCTCGTCCTTGCGGAGCTCGAACCCGTGTTCGTCGAGCTGTCGGTCGACCAGATCTACGTCGACAACTTCTACCGCCCCCATGCGCGTCTTCCTGGGCGTAATGCTCCGAGTCAACATGCGTTCGGTCTCGCCATCGACATCGATGGTTTCCGCATGACCGACGGTACCGTGCTGCGCATCGAAGAGGACTTTCATGGGGTTCTCGGCGCACCAGTGTGCGGAGCGGATGCAGAATTCTCCGAGCGAAGTCGGAAAGCGATTCTACTCCGTAACATCGTTTGTGAGCTGTCCCGTCGGCGCGTATTCAACTACCTTCTCACGCCGAACTACGACGCCGCCCATCGAAACCACATTCACGCAGATATCAAACGCAACTGTCGTGACCACGTCGTGCGCTGAGGCTTCTTCACGGGAACGTCATCGCGAATTCGACGGCAGGGCGCACGCGTCTCCCCTCGACGAGCGATTCACTCTGCCCATCCACCGTCAGTTCGTAACGTACGGGCTTTGGAACCAGCGCGAGGGAGACACCGAGTTCAGCGGAACACGCGCGAAACGCGTCCCATCGCAAGACGACTTCGGGACTTACGGCGAGCTCGTATCGAGACGCACCCCTCGTCAACGCGTAGGTTCCGTCACGGCTCCCGGGTTTCGGGATCCCTTTCATCCAAGCTGACGACAGCCCGAACCGCGCGCCCAACCACCAAGCCCTCCGCTCCCCGAGCGTCCATAGACGTGCTCCGCGCACCCCCAGCTCCAGCCGATCGAGCTCGACCGTCGCAATGGGACGAGCGATTCGTACGGGCCACTCGTATTCTGCGCCTGCAGACCACAGGTCGAGGTGGCGAGCCATTTCGTGCTCGAGCACCAATGACAACGCTGGACCATGAAGTGCCACGTCGGGAGCGTACGCCATGGCGCGGTAACGCAACGCGACTCGCAAACGAAGAGCATCGTGCAGCTCGGGGCGGGGTAGGGCAGGCGCCGTCGTTTCTGGTGCGTTGGCGAGTCCGGTGTCTCGATGGTCCTTCAATAGGAGCTCTCGAGCTTCGCTTCGGCTCAGTCCTGCGTCGGTGTTCGTAAGCAATACCTCGAGTGAGAGGCCGATGATTTGAGCGAGACTTTCGAACTCTACCTCGCCCAAGGTGGAGCCCAATTCGAGATCGCGCATCATGAAGCGATCCTGCGCTGGAGCGACGAAATAGAGGCGAGCGAGCTTGCGGTCGGTAAGATCGACCCAGCAGTGAATCAGCACTCGTGAGAGGGGAACTAGATTCAGAATCTGTTCTGGGGCAAAAGCAGAAACAGTAGACCAGCTCAGCGTCGCTTTCCCTGCCAGCGATGGGCCGAGTCGCTGCGACAGTTCGATGGCGATGTCCTTGGGGCCGACGACACGGACCTCGACTCGTGCGCGCGTCGTATCTGCATCTACTTCCTCGTGGGCGACCAATTCCACCCGTGGGTTGGAAAGGGTGGTCGCTCCAATCGAGGCGGCCAACGTCGTACCGAGCGCGAAAGTTGCCCACCCGCACGGAGACCTCGGCGTCCGATTGGAACTGTCCGATCTTTGGCTCCGCGTGCGCGCTCTCACGCTCATGAACGCTTACTTCGCTGCGTCGAGCCGCTTGCGCGCGAACGTCACGTATGGGCTCTTGGGGAATTGGTCGAGTAGCTGGTTCCACGTCGCACGCTCTTCGGCGCTTCGTCCGAGCTGCGCGAGTGCTCTCCCTCGACCATATAGGGCTTCTGCTGCGAGGTTTTGGCCCGAGCGTGAGGCGAGATATCGGTTGAACTGTTCGAGTGCGAAAGCGGACTGACCACGTTCGAGTAGGAGACTTCCGAACGCTACGTGCGACAGAGCCGACTCCCGCGACGACGGATATCTCTGCTGCAATTTGCGGAACAATCGTGACGCCTCAGCGGAATTTCCTGCCCGTCTCGATAGCGTTGCCTGTTGGAGCAACTGTGCTGCCGTGAGTTCGACCTCTGCCGTTGCGTCGCGACCAACGGGAGCGATGGCCCTGACTATTTCGGAAGATGCCGCGCTCGCTACGGTGGGGACAGTAGGGACGGCGGGCTCGACCTGCGGTTGCTGCGGGTGTTCCTCAGCCTTGAAGAGATTCTTTGGTGCTGTTGTCGTGGTGACGTTCGTCGTCGCCGCTCCGTCCACTTCCGGTGTGCTTCGAAGAGACGACGCTCGCAGGACGAAGGTTGCAGCCGCTGCTGCTGACACCGTGGCTACGATCGCTCCGGCGACGAGTAAGACCTTTCCCAATCGCCCCGTCATGGGCGACTTGCGGAGCGATCGTGGCGCCACGAGCCATTGTTCCGAGGCGGCGAGCAGTCGCTCGAGCTGCTCGGCGTCGTTTGCGCGAATGCGGCTCGGTTCGTCGAAATCGCGGCCGATTTGTCGCAGGATTCGACAAGACTGGCAATGAACCAAGTGCTCTTCGAGCGCCAGTCGCGATGCCGACGACAGAACTCCGCGGCGTTCTGCGAGCACCAATTCGGAACGACATTCCGATGTGGTCATTCGGCCTCCCCCAACAGGGCGGCGACTTGACTGTCCGCAGAGAGCCGCTTTCTGAGTGCCTGCTTACCCAAGCGAAGCCGGCTCCAAATCGTGTTTTCGGGTGCATTGGCCACGGCAGCAATCTCTTCCACCGTCATTCCAAGCACGAAGTGCAACGCGAGTGCTTCCGCTGTGGTGTCTGGCAAATCATCGAGCAAACGGAGCAGTACTTCACGGCGTCGTTTGGCCAGGAGGAGTGATTGCGGGGATGCCTGGTGCGTCTCGGCGGGCTGCTCGAGTGCGACGACGTTTAGGTACTTCTGTCGCGTGGCGTTCTTGCGTCGCGCCGCCAGCGCAGTGAGTAAAGCAACGCGGTGGGCGAACGTCATGACGCTACTCTCGCCTCGAAACGTTGCGAGGGCATCGAGGAGAGCAATTACGGCGTCCTGTGCAACGTCGTCTACATCGGGATGCGTCGAGCCCAAGATCTTGCGTACGGTCATGAGGATGGCTGGGCCGACATGCATCACGAGGGTTCGTACCGCCGTCGACGAGCCTTTGGCTGCTTCGCGGGCAACAAGCAGCAACTCGTCCGTACGGCGCACCGCCGAGACGGGCTCTCCGCATGGCGAGAGCGAGACAAGTTTTGCCTGAGGGCTGTAGTTCATCCTTGCTCGATACGTTGCGAGATTGGGCCGTGTCGGTCAAGGGAGAGGTTAACCGACGAAATATTCGTCGATATGCGTGATTGATTGGCGCCTCGAGAGGACACCCTGCAGTTGCAGGTGAAGGAGAAATTTCGAACCCCCACCGTGGAGAAGTGCTTGCTCGCGCTGGCGCTGCTTGCGAGCGTCTCGAGCTGCCGGCCCACAGTGGCTTCTTTAGGGGATTATACAGCGGAATCGGGGGGGAATTCGGCCCTCGGAGGTTCGGATGGAGACTCAGTGGCCAGCGGCGGAAGTGCCCAAGGGGGTGCGAGCAACGCGAGCGGTGCGCTGCGCTTTGGTCCCGCAATCGCTATCCCAGCGCTACTGGCGGTTGGTCAGATCACCACCGATCCGACGGTTTCGGCGGATGGCCTCGAGATGTTTTTCATGTCCACGCGGAGTGGCAACAAGGCACTTTACCGAACGACGCGTGCTTCCATTGAGCAGCTCTGGACGGCTCCGGAGCTCGTTTCCGAGCTCGATTCGCCCTCGAGCGAGAGCAATCCACGCCTCTCAGGCGACGGGTCGACGCTTTGGTTCTATTCGGATCGCGATCGCGCAAAGGGCACTCTCTTTCAGTCGAATCGGGCGACGCGTTCGTCATCCTTTGGTACGCCGGTCGTCATCGCGGGGCTATCGACGGAAGGAGCCAGTGACGTGTCGGCATGTCCCAACGAATCGCGAAGTATCGCCATCGTCGCCACGCTCCAAGACGGCGTGACGAACGACTACGATCTCTACGAGATGCGTCGAGATGTCGTCGATGCTGCATTCGTCCTCCATTCACGACTTCCCAACGTCAACGGTGCGACTGAGGAATTCGACCCTTGGCTGAGTCCCGATGGCCTGCATCTCGCGTTTCATTCGAACCGAAATGGCAATGACGATCTGTTCTACACGTCGCGGTCGACGCTAGCGGAAGACTTCCCTCCGGCGATGCCAATTACGAGCGTCGATACGGCGGCCGTCGAAGTCGCGCCCTCACTGTCCGCCGACGAGACTCGGATTCTGGTTTTCCTCGACTCGCGATGGAGACGAGACCATTTTCGAGGCAGAACTACTTCCCTGAGTTGCGCCGATGCGGGGCGCAGGCGTCACGTCGTCGCCGGTCTTGGCGATGGCCAATCGATTTGGTATGCCTCTTGACTTCATGTCAACGGACGCTGGCGCGATGCAAGGTACTCTCGACGGGTTTCGTAGTTGGGCCGTCACACCACCACTCGGCTGGAACAGTTGGGATTGTTTCGGAACGACCATCACGGAGGAACAAGCCCGGGCGCAAGCCATTGCGATGGCAAAGTGGCTCCTTCCACATGGCTATCGATACTTTGTCATCGACATCCAATGGTACGAGCCCGCGCCATCTGGGCACGCTTATAGGGAAAACGCTCCGCTGACACTCGATCCCTTCGGTCGCCTACTTCCCGCACCGAATCGTTTTCCTTCGGCCGTCCCGGGTGCAGGCTTCTCGCCACTTGCGTCCTTCGTTCACGAGTTGGGTTTGAAGTTCGGGGTTCATCTCATGCGGGGGATCCCGCGGCTCGCCGTCGAACGGGACCTCCCGGTGTTGGGGACGGGTTTCCGTGCGTCTGATATCGCAGACAAGGCGCGAATCTGTCCCTGGAATCCCGATATGTACGGGGTCGATCCGTCGAGACCCGGTGCTCAGGAATACTACGACTCGGTGTTTTCCCTGTTCGCCTCCTGGGGTGTGGACTTCGTGAAGGTCGACGACATTGCCAGGCCCTATCACGAGCACGAGCGGGAGCTCGAAATCGTTCGGCGAGCCATCGACAAAGCGGGTCGACCGATGGTGCTCAGTATCTCCCCGGGCGAGACTGCGATCACGGCGGCAGAGCACGTGCAGGCGCACGCCAATCTGTGGCGGATCAGTGACGACTTCTGGGACAACTGGATCAGTCTACGAGAGCAATTCGAGCGTTTGAGTCGCTGGAATCCTCATCGACGTCCGGGGAATTTTCCGGATGCGGATATGTTGCCCCTCGGCGTGCTGAACTTGGGGGCGCGGCGATCTCGCTTCAATCACGACGAACAGATCACGCTTCTTTCGCTTTGGGCGATTTCCCGTTCGCCATTGATTTTCGGTGGGGACATGACGGCGATGGACGACGCGCTCCTCGCGCTACTGACGAACGACGAGGTTCTCGAAGTCGATCAGCTGAGCACCAACAATCGACCGCTTTTCGAGCGCGATGGGCTCATCGGGTGGTGCGCGGATTGCGCCGACGGACGAGATCTGTTCCTGGCGCTTTTCAATGCACGCGATCCATTTGAGTTTAGCCCCAACACCGCCGCATTCTCGGGAACGCAAAGGTCCGATTCGGCGCTCACTGACGCCCTCGAAATCGAAGTTGATCTTCGGGGGGCCGATCGCCTCGTGCTGCTCGCGGACGACGACTCCTGCAACGCGGTCCACCATTTCATCGTCTGGGGGGAACCACAACTCGAGCTCGATTCGGGCCAGTGGGTCTCCCTGTGCGACATTCAGCCGGAGAGCGCGATTTCGTGGTGGGGAGACGTAACCGTGGACGAGAACATCGTCGGGAAGTCCAATGCAGCTGGCCTCGGTGGCGATGGGAAGGGCGCTCGGGGCGCATACGACTTCGTTTTTGGATTACCGTCTTCCGAAGAACGCCGTTCGGTTCCGCTGTCGCGCCGGATTCGAGACCACTCAAGCTCCCAAGGCCGATGACCAGAGGGCTCGCTTCATGGTTTTTGCCCTGCCGCGAGAGCAAGCGGCGGTCGAGGCGACCTTGCCGATCGAAGTCGATCTCGGCGCTCTCGGGTTTCGCGGCGAGGTGACTGCTCGAGAACTCTTCGAACGTAAAGACATCGGGACGTTTATAGGGACTCTCTCGTTGCCCGTGAGGTTCCACGGAGCAAAGTTGTTGCGCTTGTCTGGACGACGGGAGCGATAATCCTCATGTGCTACTCGGCCATGGTGGAGCAGAGCCTGAAGCGCCTCGGAATTACATTCTCCGCGCGGATTCAACTCGACCTATTCGAAGAACTCTTCCGACGTCGGCTGCTCGAAGAGCAACTCAAGATCCCAAAGGCGCTCGAATCCGAATTTCTCGAGCCGAATTCCGCTTTGGAAGAACGTATCCTCGCACATATCGTGGAGTTCCGCCGGAGGATGAACGAGAAGTATGCGACAGAGCTCGCGCGTCAACGCGAGCGTCTTGCTCAGGCCGAACGACGCCTGGCGCTGCGCTCGACGAAGGCTGCTCACGAGGAACGAAGGATCTCGTCGACCAAGAATCGCCTGGCTGCTCGAAAAGATGGACGCTCTGACGCGCACCTCACTCGTACCCGAGGACTCGAGGATATTTCCGTTCTACTATGCGCCCCTGGTCGTAGAGGAGAACGGCGAGCGGTGGATTCGTCCCATGCGCTATCACTGTCGAGGACAGGGCAAGCCCGTCGAATACGACGGTCGATATCCGGGATTGTACAACGCGCGACGAGACAACCTGGATGGGTATTGGCGCTACCAATTCGGCTCCACGCATGGGGTAATGGTCGTGAACGCCTTTTACGAGAACGTCAGTCGTCACGCCTACGAGAATCGTCCACTCGTCGCGGGAGCGTGCGACGAGAGTTGGGTCATCGAGTATAGGCCCGAACGGTCGCAACCCCTGACGATTGCGTGCTTGTGGGACCGATGGTCCGCGACGGGGGCTCAGCAGCTGCTTTCATTTGCAGCGATTACGGACGTACCTCCGCCAGACATCGCCGACACCGGACACGATCGATGTGTCGTTGCACTGAAGGCCGAATACGTTTCGACGTGGCTCGCCCCCCGAGCGCATTCCGATGCGGAACTACACCATTTTCTGAGTGATCGGGACGTAGTTGCGTATTCTCATCGAAAGGCGTCCTGACGCATCGAGCGGCTCGAGCACGTCGAGTAGTTCCTCGTCGGCCTCTCGCGGACGGACTCAAGCCAAGTGGAGCCGGGAGTACAGCGAGACGTCGACTCGCGTACTCGACGGCGACGCATCGACCTTGAACCTTTCTGGGGCTTTCGCAGCGGCGATTGGTCGGCGCTGAAATTCAACGTTGCTTCTGTCGTCGGCAAGTGACTCCGATAACGCGCAAAACTTGCGGCGCGGACGCTTCATGACGTCGGGGCTACGTGGGCTCGCGACTCGGCAAAGGGGTTCATTTCGGGTAGCTTTCGCTCCATGACGGTATCGGCTCTCGCGATTTCAGGAAGCCCTCGGATTGGCGGCAATACGGATACGCTCCTTCGTCGTTGTCTCGAACGCCTCTCGACACATGGCATCGACGGCAGTTTGCTGTCTCTCGCAGGCAAAACCATCCGAGGTTGCAATGCCTGCGGCGCATGCTCGGAGAGTCGCGATGCGACGTGTACCGGCATCTCAGACGACGATTTTCAACCTTGCTTCGAGATGATGCTGCGCGCTGACATCATCGTCGTTGGATCACCGGTGCATTTCGGATCGGCGACGCCCGAACTGATGGCGTTGCTCGATCGTGCTGGCTACGTCGCTCGAGCCAATGGGCATCTGTTTTCGCGCAAATTCGGCGGTCCTTTGGCCGTTGCTCGCCGTGCGGGACACAACTTCACTTACGCGCAGTTGCTCATGTGGTACATGATAAATGATTTGGTCGTACCTGGTTCCACTTACTGGAACGTCGCGTTAGCCCGTGAGAGTGGTGCAGTTCTGCAAGATCTCGAGGCCCTCGCGACCATCGATCGGTTTGCTGACAACTTGGCCTGGCTTGCCCTGCGTTGAGCTGCTCCCGATGGATTTCGGACGTGGATGTTCTCGCTGCCGAGTCCTAAGGTTTCGCCGACAGCACGTAAGCTCTGCGGTCGCTCGTCACTGACAGACGAGTTCCTTCTTGGTTTGTACGCACTTTTGTTCGGTCGCGCAGGTCACCCCAGCACACTGACATAGGCCGGCGACACAAGTCGCTCCGGTGAGGTCGCCACAACTCGAAGCTGCCGAGCAAGCGCAGCTACCGTTCTCGCACGCAAATCCCGCCGGGCAAAAGTGGCCACAAGCGCCGCAATGTAGAGGATTACGTGCGAGAATCGACGCAGGCCCCCGAGCATTGGGTGCCGCCTGTGCAAGAGTCAGTGGAGGTCGAGCTCGTGTTCGCGGTGCTGCCACCCGTGGTTGTCGATGTCGTGGCATCCACCCGATCCGTGGTGCCACCCGAGGCGCTGGTGGTCGCGCCGGATTGAACCTCGTTCTGTCCTCCCGATGCGAAGGCCGTGCTCAGGGCAGTCGTGCCGCCTAGATTCGTCGAGTCGTTGCTGGTTGTGCCTCCCTCTGGGCGGCTCGTCGTTCCTCCGTCTGCGTCGTGGAAACGGTCGTAGTCGTAGGTGCAAGCGAACGTGGCGCCGATGACGACGAGGATATTGACGTTTCTGAGACTCGGACGAATTGCGTGTCTTTCCATGGGTCCCCTCAGAACTGTCCGTCGATCTGCACCGAACCAGGTGCGAGCAGCAGTGCCGCTTTGGGGCCGTCCGGTGATTTGGGCGAAGAGATGATGAAAAGCGTGGTCGCCGCGGCAGCGCCAACCAGCGCGAGTCCCGCGCTGACGTTCGCCGTCAATTGATACGCCTTTCCAGTGTCGACGCGGGACGACGTGTTCGTCGTGCATGCTCCCGAAGGGCAGTCCTCGTCGAGTTTGTCGTACGTATTTCGATTGAGCAGTCCGAATATGGCGAAGCCGAGTCCGCCGACAGCGCCTACGCCAGCCGAAACCCATGCAGCAGTGCGCAGTGGGTTGGTGGGGGTCTCAGTCGTTCGAGGTGCGGGCTCTCGTGCAGGCTTCGACGCCTCAGTTTGGGCCACTTGTGCTGATGTCGGGGCACTTTGCTGCTTCGGAGCACTCGTTGGAGCGTTGGCGATGCTTTCGAGCGCGCTGAGCTCGGCGGTGGCTGCCTGAAGTGCTTCGGGATACCTCCCTCCACTCTGCGAGGCGTCGTCTTTCGTGCCCCGGTACTCGACGCAGGCTTCTTCGGTCTTGCCGAGTTCACGCAGCGATCGAGCGAGCATCAAGCGCGAGTTCGGGCTCTTTACGAGGGAGTGGGACTGCCGAAACGCCTCTGCGGCTTCTTCGAATCGGCCAGCTTCGTAGAGAGCGTCACCAGCCTCGAACATCTTTTGCGCAGCTTTGCGTTGTTCGGCTGTTGGCGTCTGCGTATCGCCTGAGGCATGGGCTACGTCGGACGCGCCGACGACGCAAAGTAGTACCAGAAGAAGAAAGACTCGATTCATCTTCAAATTCCCGTAGGGCGATAAGGAGCGATCTCCCGAGGTCGGAAGGTGCTCGAGCTGCGCTTGGTCGCCGGTGCTGCCGAGGAGTCGGTCGCGGGCGCCGTGTTGTGGCTTTCCTGGTTGGTCTTTGCTGGCGTGGTGACGTCCTGGCTCGCGCCACGTCGATCCGGCGAAATCGCACTCTCGACAGGCGGCGTGTCTGTAACTTCGGAGTCCGAAACTGGCTGCAGTCTGCCGGCTGCGGGTTCCGAACGTTCCGTCGTTGGCTTCGCCTGCTCGTGCCCTGCCGGCGCTGCACCGGAAATGGAAGCTGGGTCCGTGCGCAGCTGAGTCGTGCGACGATGTTGCAAGTACAACCCGCCGAGTGCGAAGCTGCATAGAAAGAAGAGTCCGAAGACCGCCGCAGCGAGTGGCGGCTTCCGCCGTGGGCGCCGTTCCGAGAGCGCAAATCCCGAGAAGGAACGAGCATGCGTCGGGAATGTGCTGCCTCGAATGCCTCCGCGCTGTGGTGGTTCCGTCGTCGCAAGGGCGGTCGTCCCGTCGTAGGCCCCGAGGGCCGTCGGCTCGTTGGTGGTAACCAGTTTGCGCTGCGCGAAGGTTGGTGATTCCTCGCCGAAAGTGGGGGCTGCGGGCGGACGGGTGGAGACTCTGGAGGGGGGAACTTCGGAGAAAGCTCCCGAAGACCTCCATGTGGCGTCGTCACTCGCACATTGCAGGAGTGCATTCGGGGTTTGCTGCCGGAGGAACTCCGCAACTTGTTGCTCGGTCGCAACGAAGTGTTGCGGCAATCGTTCGAGAGCGGTGACGAATGCGTCGAGGGACTCGTAGCGGCGCTCGGGAGAGCGTTCAATTGCTCGATTGACGACCGACACGAGCGCCTGCGGCACGGGCATCCCGAACCGTTCCACGCAGTCGAGTGAAGGAATGGGAAGACTGCGAACCTCTTCGCTCGTGCCGCCGGCGCTGTCGAGCGAAAAGAGCCGTCGATTGGCCAAACACTCCCAAATCAGCACGCCCAGCGAGAAGACTTCGGGCGAGCCCACGGAACTGCCGGACTCCACGGTCTCTTCTGGAGCAAGTTGGGCGATGACGTCTGGGGTGACACGTGAGGTCTTCGCATTCGCCAAAATCGCGAGGGTACCGATTTCCGTCAGGAGCGTGCCGCCGAACGTCGCAATGAAGATACCGTCTGGCAGAGAAATGCGTGGGGAAGGGAAGAGTCCCGCTTCAACGGCCAAGAGGTGGGCTTTCGCAATGGCTTTGGCGGCATCGAGCACGATCCGCACCGCAACGGTCGCGGGGATCGGATTTCCTTCGTCGAAGGTTTGTCGCATCAAGTCGAGCAGCGATATCCCCACGAGATGCTCACTCACCGTGACGACATCGGTACCCTGCTCGACAATCCCGAGCAATTTGACGAGCGAGGAATGCCGCACCTTGGAGTACGCGGCGGCCCCTTGTCGCAGAGAGTCGAGTTCTTTGGTCGTCAACGTCTGTCGTTGAATTCGACGCAATAGAACGGCGCGACCAGCTTCGTTGCCGGCGATGAGACGCCCCACCCAGAGTGACCCCATGCTCGCCGTCGTGAGCTGCCGCTCGTAGCGAACCAAAGGTTCCTCCGCTGGCCCTTCCGGCCTGGACAAACGCGATCGACCCACGCGGAAGAAAACGCGCGCGGCTTGGCTCGCTTAAGCCGTGGGAAAGCTCCTGAGCGACCGTTTCAATCTCGACGGAGATTTGACGCATCGGCAGGAATGCCTGACAAAGCGCGCTTGGAGCGGAAATTCTGCCCGCGGAATACGCTCCTGGGGTGTATTTGCCGGGCACTACCAGCCGGAAACGCAGGTCGAGTAATTTTGCTGACTTCGGGTCTGATGTTGCTCCAAGGCCCAAACATTTCATATGGACGGGGCACCACGCGAGCGCTCTTCCGCGACCACCAAGGCGATACCGATGAGCACGGCTCCGACCGTCAATCGAACGTAGTTGGTGGTCTCACCGAAGACGACGAGGCTGGCGGCGACGCCTAGCGGTATCTTCGCATTGTTCATCACCGCAAGGGTTGCCGTGTTGACCTGGGTTGCACCTCGATTCCAGAGGAAAAAGCCCAGACCTGACGCGACGATCCCAAGGTACCCGATGACGAGCGCCTGCGTCGAAGAAACGATGACGATCGTGGCCGCAAGTCGACCTGCGGCGTACGGGAGTGCCACCAATACGGCTCCCAAATACATCCACGCGAACCAGTGCGTCGTGTTCGCTCGTGATTGCTGCGCGTGCAAGCGCTTGAAGAGGAGCTGCCCCAACGCGAAGCACGCGTTCGAGGCTTGCACCAAAAGGATACCGCGCCATTCCGCGTGCCCGAGTGGGTGCGAGGCCATGATGATCATTGCCCCGCCGACCGCCATTGCAGCGGCGAACACGGGGCGGAGCAGGAGCCTTTGGGCGAACCCCGCATCGAAGAGACTGACGAAGATAGGGGTAAGGAGCGTCAGTACGGCAACTTGATGCGCCGCGAGGGATTGGAATGCCTCGAGATACAGCAGATACATTAGACCAAATTGAACGGCACCGATCGCCGCGAGTGACGCGGCCATCTTCGCGCCAACCCCACGGAAGCGTAACCACGGCAAGAAAGCCAGGCAAGATAGGCATAACCGAAGCAATGCGACTGCAGCACTGTCGAGCGAGAACAGGTAGTGCCGGATCAAGCCGAACGAGAAGGCCCACATCAACGAGACTATGACGAGCATCGGCATGGCACGTGGTCGAGGTATAGGACTTGTGCATGCCGATGCACGTGCAAAGGTCTAGGTCAACTTACGTCGAGTGGTTCGACTCCTCTACAGATGGGCGCAGCTCCCTTGGAAGGGAAGCGCAACAAAGCGTTCGACCCATTTGCAGACGGGTCGGACGGATTTCGACAGCGACGTCGGAGCCGCGGCGTGTCGCGGTGAATCACACTTCCGGCGCCGTGCCCGCTACACCACGGCGTCCATGTCTTGCCATCGAGCTCATTCCGACGATGGACTGGTCATGCGGTCTGGTCGCACCCACGAGTCGAATTGCTCGGACGTGACGGCGCCGAGTTCGAGTGCGGCCTCCTTGAGCGACTTCTGTGTGCGGTAGGCGTGTTTGGCAATCTTCGCTGCGGTGTCGTAGCCGACATGTGGTGAAAGTGCGGTGACGAGCATGAGCGAATGCTCGAGGTGCCACCGAATTCGTTCTCGGTTCGGTTCAATTCCGCGAACGCAGTTGATGCGAAAGCTCTCGCTAGCATCGGCGATGAGTCGCGCAGATTGCAGAAACGCATGAGCGATGACTGGTCGGTACACGTTGAGTTCGAGATGTCCGCTCATTCCCCCAATGTTCACGACGACGTCATTGCCCATTACCCGCGCGACGACCATCGTCAGCGCCTCCGCTTGGGTCGGATTGACTTTTCCAGGCATGATCGAGCTGCCCGGTTCGTTTTCGGGAAGCACGAGTTCCCCCAAGCCGCAACGTGGACCCGAGGCGAGTAATCGAAAGTCGTTCGCGATCTTGTTGAGCGATGCTGCAATGGTTTTTAGTGCACCGTGGGCGTGAATCAAGGCGTCGTTCGCCGCAAGGGCTTCGAATTTCGTTCGGGGCCGACACGAGCAGGTAACCGGTGAGGCTGGCGAGTCGCTGGGCGACTCGCCGTGCGAATTCTGGATGCGCATTTAGACCCGTTCCTACGGCAGTTCCCCCGATTGCGAGCTCGTACAAGTGCGACATGCTCGAATCGATGTGAGTCATGCCGTGATTCAATTGCGACGCGTAGCCAGATATTTCTTGGCCCGAACGTCAAGGGAACAGCATCTTGGAGGTGCGTACGCCCGATTTTGACGACGTTCTGCAAACTCCGTTGCTTTTTGCGCGAGTTCGTCACGTAATGCTGAGATTGCCGGTCGTACCTGCTTCGAAACGGCGTCGAGCGCGGCTAGATTCATTGCGGTGGGAAAGGTGTCGTTAGACGACTGGCTCAAATTGACATGATCGTTCGGATGTACGCATCGCTCTCTTCCCTTTCCGGCGCCGAGGAGCTCGCTTGCACGATTGGCGAGCACCTCGTTGACGTTCATGTTGGTCTGGGTCCCGCTGCCCGTCTGCCACACGGCCAAGGGAAACTCTTCATCGTGCATGCCCGCGAGCACCTCATCCACGGCCGTCACGATGGCTCGCGCTCGCTCGTAGTCCAGCTGACCGAGTTCGAGATTGACCTGCGCGGCGGCTTTCTTGATGGTGCAGAGCGCGTAGACGATTTCGAGCGGCATCTTTTCGTCCGAAATACGGAAGTTCTCGAGCGACCGTTGCGTCTGCGCTCCCCAAAGGCGGTCTGCAGGAACCCCGATCGCGCCGAGCGTATCGTGCTCGATTCGAATCCGCTCTTCGTGCGTGGATGTCATGGCTTCTGGATCCATCCTCATTGATGATGAAAGCTCACGTCGAGAGACGTTGCCGATGTCCGACCGTTCGAAGCCCACGGCAGTCGAGAACAACTTGGCCCCGGACGAAGCTCTTGCTCCGTTCTCGACTCTTCGCCGAATCGTCGAGAACGCGAGGGGTCACGCTATCGTGACCTCGGGGCTCAGATAAGACGTCTTGAATGGTGTGCAACAATGCGACGCCTTCGTCGCGAGGGCGCTGAAAAGCCTTTCGACCGGAGATGAGCCCCATCCCTCCCGCACGTTTGTTGATTACGGCCGTACGCACCGCTTCGCCGAAGTCGTCCTTGCCGGATGCTCCGCCGGAATTGATGAGTCCTGCTCGACCCATGTAGCTATTGGCAACCTGATAGCGGGTGTATTCAATCGGATAATCCTTCGCGAGCTCCGTGTAGATGCGCTTGTCGTACTTTCCGTACGTCGACTCTTGATTCAGATAGGCGAATCCTCCGTTGTTCTCTGGTAGCTTCTGCTTCACGATGTCTGCCTCGATGGTGACGCCGAGGTGGTTGGCTTGCCCGGTGAGATCTGCGGAGAGGTGATAGTCTCGTTCCGCGGTCTTGAACGCAGGATTACGCAAGTAGCACCATAAAACCGTGAACATCCCGAGCTCGTGGGCGCGTCGGAAAGCACGGGTGGTTTCTTCGATTTCGCGTTGACTGTTCTCGCTGCCGAAATAGACCGTCGCACCAATACCCGCAGCTCCCATGTCGAAGGCCTGCTCGACGGTGCCGAAGTAGAACTGGCTCGCCCGGTTCGGATACGTGAGAAGCTCATTGTGATTGAGCTTTACGATGAAGGGGATCTTGTGTGCCCAACGTCGCGCGACACTTCCGAGTACGCCCAAGGTTGACGCAACTGCATTACAGCCGCCATCCACGGCGAGTCGCACGATGTTTTCCGGATCGAAGTAGTCGGGGTTTTTCGCGAAGGACGCCCCTGCCGAGTGCTCGATGCCTTGGTCGACGGGCAAGATGGAAAGATAACCTGTTCCGCCGAGTCGACCATTCTCGAAGAGTCGCGCCAGCTGCACGAGTACACGAATAGAGCGATCGGTACTCGCGTAGACGCGGTCAACGAAGTCGCTTCCTGGAAGATGAAGACGGTCCTTGGTGATTCCCTGACATCGATACGTCAATAGCTCGGTTCCTTCGCTACCGAGGTAACGCTCCAAATCCAAACGATTCATCTCACTGACCTCCGCGGCCAATCTAGCCTAGCCCCCGAACTATCGATAGCTCCCAATCTACCCACGGTTTGGCGCCCCCAATTCCTCGGGCGTGTACGGCTCGTTCTCGCGAGGGCGACGAGGACAAGCCACACGACGATCATCGAGACTTGCCTGTCAGGTGAGTTTGGTCTCGAACATCAATGTGAGATTGAACGCTTGTTTAGAGTGTTTTTGGCATGACCTCGCAATGCTGCCACAGCGCCCGACGAGCGACTCAGCAGCTCAACTGTAATGTTTCCGTGGTCTCGAGTCGTTTCGAAGCCAGTATCAGGTTTCCACCCGTTTTCGTTCCATTTGGCCCACACGAACGACCTCGCGCGTGTATGTTTCATCGGTCGCCGTCGAGTCGCATACGCGTACGAATCCAGAAAGCACCGAAACGAAGATGAAGTCGGGTTGGCTCCGTGGACGCAAGTCGACGCGTAAGCGTGTCGAAGCTTTTCGCGTGGGGCATTCCAAGTCGCGAGAAGACGACGGACTGCGCAGGCTCGCAGTAGCAGCGACGGAGGATGCCGGTTTCTACATCATCTACGCGCGCGGCTCTCGTCAGCGGTGTTTGGGCCACTTCTTTGGGGGTGAGGTTTGCCGCCGGGACACGGCGGCGAGTCAGCTCGATTGTAATCCAGTCTGGGCAGTCGCGGACACACTGGATACGGATGAATATCGAAAGGTGATCGACGAGGTATTTCGCAGCGGCTGCACCCGGGAATTCGAACTGAAGCATCTCGAGCGCGTCGACGCAGTGCCGCTGCGGGGGCGCTTCGTCCCACTCGTTGCAGAGTCGGGGCAGGTGGTGGCCGTACTTTCGATACTCGAAGGGAAGCACGAAGTGGGGCGCACGGAGGCCGCTCTACGTGAGAGCGAGCAGCGATTCCGCTCGGTTCTCGATGCGTCGAGGGATGTCATTTACCGTCTCAACTTGAAAACTGGGCGCTACGAGTACGTGAGTCCTTCAGCGGTGGACATCGTCGGCTACACTGCCGAGGAAATTGCAGCGATGCACGTCGATCGTGCTCGGGCACTCATCTGTGAAGAGGATCTGCCAAAGGTAAGCGCCGCGCTCGAACGACTGTCGAAGGAGGGGCACGCAGAACTCGAGTATCGGCAGCGACACAAGTCAGGCGAGTACCGATGGATGTCAAATCACATGTGTCTCGTCACTGACGATGCCGGGCGACCGATGTACCGCGACGGGATCATTCGCGACACGACCGAACGAAAGCAGGCCGAACAAAGAATACTCGAGAGCGAAGAGCGCGCCCGGCTTCGCTCGGAAGAGTTGCGTGTCGCAGTAGAGAAGCTCGAGGCGACGTTCACGTCGCTCACCCAGGGGGTCATGGTGTTCGATTCGCTTGGCCGCGTTCAGCGCATGAACGCGGCTGCTGAACGGATCACCGGAACAAGGGAAGTGCAGTGGAGCGTGCCAGCCAACCCAACGGACCGCATCGCAAGTCTGCGGTTGCGGACGGAGGACGGCCGAATTCCTTGGCCTGCGGATACGCCAATCGGGCAGGCCCTACGGGGAAAGATCGTGCAGGGGACGACATTCCTCCTATACAACGAGCAACTCGCCGAGGACCGCTGGGTTACACTGAGTGCCGCACCAGTGCTCGAGAAAGGCGAGGGAGTATTCGGCGCAGTGGCAGCGCTGTCGGATATCACGGAACAACGTCGAGCAGCTGAAGCGCTCCTCGACGCGAACGAAAAATTGCGACAGGTCGACCAACGCAAGGACGAGTTCATTGCTGTGCTCTCTCACGAGTTGCGCAATCCTCTGGCGCCGATTCGCAATGGGCTCTACGTCCTCGAGCGCAGTATCGAGCTGTCCAGCTCAGCGCGAGGAACACTGGACGTACTGCAGCGTCAGGTGGTGCACCTAACGCGCCTCATCGATGATTTGCTCGATGTGACGCGGATTACGAATCAGAAGATTCACCTTCGGATGGAACTCGTCGAGCTTTCGGAACTCGTGAGTAAAGTGGTGGAGGATCATCGTTCACTTTTCGAGCTCGCAGGGGTTCGTCTCGAGGTGCAGAACTTTTCGTTAGCGACGTGGGTTCTCGGTGACGCCGTGCGGCTCGCTCAAGCGCTGGGGAACGTCTTGAACAATGCTGCGAAGTTCACGCAGAGGAGCGGTCTCGTGCGCGTCGCTGCTTTCGTCGATGAGAAATCCGACGAGCCCGTCTTCGAGATTGCTGATACCGGCGCCGGAATGAGCGCAGAGGCTCTACATCGAGTATTCGAGCCGTTCGTTCAGGCAAAGCGCACGCTCGACCAAAGCCGAAGTGGGCTCGGGCTCGGGCTTGCGTTGGTGAAAGGAATCGTCGAGCTCCATGGTGGGTCGGTTCGTGCACAAAGCGCAGGGCTCGGTCTGGGTTCCACGTTTACGATTCGATTGGCTCGCCGTATTCGAGAGATAGTCCCGTCGACGCGACCGAACCGTTCAGTGATTTCTCCGCGTCGTCGTGTCTTGATTATCGAGGACAACGTTGACGCCGGCAACAGTCTCCGTGACGTGCTGGCGCTCGAGGGACATGACGCATTGGTCGTCTTCGATGGCCCGAGTGGGATCGCTCGCGCTCGGGAATATCATCCAGACATCGTTCTCTGCGATATCGGTCTTCCCGGTATGAGCGGACACGAGGTAGCGTCGAAGCTTCGGCGGGAACCCGGCCTAGACAAGGTTCGGCTCGTGGCATTGAGCGGCCATGCTTCTCCCGAGGACGTTGCCCGCGCGCGTGCCGCAGGTTTCGACGGACACTTGGCGAAACCGCCTAGCTTGGGGGCGATCTTGGAGCTGCTCGCGGTGGAGGCAAGCTCATGGGGCGACCCGCAGCCAGCCGCGGGTCTTACGACAAACGGATTCTGGTTGACGTTTTCTTTCGCTGGCTAAATATCTGCGCCTAGGTCCGAACAGCGACCAGGAGTCGAAAGCGCAAAGGCATGGCAGCCCCCAAAGATCCAAAGGATGAATTGCGACGCACGAGTTTGGAGACGGACGACGCCGATGGCAGCAACGGCGATGACGACCTCGATGGGGAATCTGATGGCGAGATTGAGATCGATCTCGATGACATCGAGCCCACGGCGTTGTGGAACGCGTTAGCGCAGCACACGACCGAGATGCTCGACGACGAAGATTGGGTCGATCCCGAGCTGTTGCCGGTTTATACGATCGTGTTGTCCAACCTTGCCCAGATCGTGGCGCAGTTGACCAACGAGCCACCGCCAGACGCCCAGACGGGCGATGGCATCGTATCGTAATCGTATTGGCATCTCGCCAGCGTGCGATTCGTGGATTCGAGCCAGAGGCTACAATCCTCGATGGGTGTCGCCTGGTCTGTGTCGGCTTTGCGAGGTGATGCTTGGACCGTGTTGGCGGTGCGAGGTGATGCTTGCCCGCCTGCCACCAACGGTCCGTAATGAACGTTGCATCGTTGGGCGTCGATGCGCGGAGCTTCCGAAATCCGAGCTTCCGAAGTCCGAGCTTCCGAAGTCCGAGCATCGGCGCCGAACTTCTCAATCCACGAATTTCGACAATAGGCGGATGTACGCTATCTGATAACCGCAACTATTCTCGGTGACCGACCAGCTATTTTGCGGCCAGTTCGCGTTGAAGTCACGATAGGATTTCATAGCTGGTTGGCCAAGCGGGGGCGTGACGGCGGTCGCGTCACATTTGGCATTGTTCGCGGCGGAGCCGCAATTGCTCGGGCAACAACCGTCGAGGCTGTAGCTCGGGTTGGGACCGCCGGTAAGAAACCCTGGTGGTGGTCCGTACGTCGAGACGCCGACGCGACTCCATTGGGTGCTGCCCTCGGCAAACCACGTGTGGTAGAAGGCCGATACGGAGTGCTCTGCGCCGGCTTGCCCCATGTTCGAAAGGAACACGAGGCCGAGCGGATTCGTGCCATGCAGGTAGTGCACGTAACGTTCCGCGTCTCGCTTCATGGTCGCGTCTTCCGTGGGCTCGATCGCATGCGTCACCATTGCCCAAAATAGATTGCCCTGGTTGCTCTTGGTTGCATTGCTGCCCCATACGTAGTCCTTCATGTAGGCCAGGTAGGGATCGCGCGAGGTCGAGTGAGCGGGAGCATTGTCGTTTCCGTTGAGCACAGAAGTGCGGTACTTGGTGCGGATCTCGTTCTTGACCGCCGCCGTAGCTCCAGGAAGGTCTGCGTAATAGAGCAGTGCGTCCTGACGATCCACTTCGAAAGGATAGACGAACGTCGACTTGACGAAGGTCGTTTGTGCATAGAGTAAGTCGACGATATTGCGATAGCTCGTCTCGCCAGTCGTGGCAAAGAGCTGAACCGCAGCTTTGAGCCGATACATGGTACGGCCGGCGTCGTCGACCTCTTGTTGGCCCGAGCCGAGGCCGTTCGTGCCCGCTGCGGCGTCGTTGTTTCGAAACACGACGGATGGATTGGCTTCCGCCCACGCAAAGGCGAGCTTGGCTCGTTCTCCGAGCGCTGTGGCAAACGTCTGCATGTCCCCCGTCGTGAACTTCGCGAAATGGCGAGCTCCCGACGCGAAGGCGGCCGCAGCGGCCAGGGTTCCGGACGTGTTGGGCGTGCCGTAGAGGCTTTGTCCTTTGGCTGAGGACGGTGGGCTCGCATGTGATTCGCCGACGATACTGAGCACGCTTCCATTGCTGTTCTGGAGCCGTTCCAGGTACTCGAGTCCGAACCGTGCTTCGTCGAGGATGTCAGGAATTCCGTTGGATGATTCGGGGAGTCCGAAGTCGTCCCCGAATGCAGCCGGATTCTCCTCGTAGGCTTGCAGCATCTCTACGACGTAGTTGGCCGTCCAACTCGTGTACTTGTTGTAGTCGCCTGCGTCGTACCATCCACCCCAAACATCGCGCTCGGTGGAAGCATCGCTCTTCGCGTCGTACCTGCGAGCTTGATGATCCTGTAGGGAGCCAACATGGCTTGCCGCATCCGCCCATGCGGCATCGGCGTAAGGCGGCTGCTTCGCTTGTCCCGCACGCTGATAAAAGAACGTTCTTACGGCATGACGAAGTACGTTGACGTAAACGTCATTGGCGATACGAAATTCCGGGGAGCGAACATTTTTGTCGACGTCCAAGACGTAATACGTTCCCTCTTGGGTCACGGTAGAAAAGTCGAACCAGTATGCCTTGTCGCCGCTTTGTGCGTGTGTCGTTCCACCATTCCAGGGGGAAGCCTTGCCCGAGAAAACGGTAGCGCCACTCGCTACGTCGACGAGGGCGTAATTGGCGCCGGGGGTGAAGGCTAGAGAGGCATCGAAGCCGGTCTGAGGATCACGAACGACGGCGATCTTTTCGGAATTGGGTCGGTACCCGAATTGATCGACGACGATAATGGCGGGATCTCCCGTCGTCGACTGCCCGCCGGAACTCGTGGTTCCAGTGCTTCCGCTCGTACCTCCGATAGAGGGCGACGTACTCGACTGGGATGCTCCGCCGCTCGCAGTCACGGTGGTGGTGGTGGAAGCTGAACCACCGACGCCGTTCGCCACTCCTTCATTCCCATTCGTTTGGCTCGAGGATGAGCTGCAACCCACGCCCCAAAGTGCTCCGCTGATCGCGGCAAGATAAAACGTTGTCGTATGTCGATACTTGCTCATGCACGTCTCCAAAGAGGCGTTTACCCTAACTCACCGCGGGCAGTTTCGCCCGAAGGCTTTGGTCGGTGCGTCGTGGTAACGATGGGCGGTAATTTCGGCACATCGGCGCCAACGTCACCTCCGAATCGAAACGTCGCTCGAGTGCGACCATCGCTCCGGCGCAGTCTCGGCGGGTGCGAGTCGAGACGGTCTTGTTTTGCGCTATCGGGCTGGCGTCGACTTACATTGGTGATGTCGCGATCGAGTCTCTCACCGGGACCACGAGCGGCTCGATTCGAGGTGTCCAATCAGACACGGCGCATGGACGCCGACCTTCTCCAGGGGTCAAACCAATGCGCAATGACGCGGGTTCCGTCAACGAGCCGGTCAGACACTGAAAACGTGGGCTTCGTCGATGCAACAATTCGAAGCATGACGATGCCTGCATCCGTCCACGAGCCGGAGCCGCACGTGACGACAGCAGCATCCGTCAACGAGCCGGTCAGATATAGGAAATGTAGGCTTCATCGATGCGGCAATTCGGTGCGTGGCGACGCCAACATCTGCAAGTGCGCTGGCTGTCGCGCGACGATACGGCCATCCGTAAGGACGTCGGAGTCGCGTTACGACGCAGATTGTGCGGCAGGGTTTCGGTCGATGTGGCGGCCCTTCGCCGGATGTTCTGATTCGGACCAATGTTTCATCGTCCGAGACTGCTCGCACTCAGATTGCTTCTGGGGCTTCGTTCCCAGTTACGGGGATCGGAATACCTTTGGCACTCTTTTGCCCAGAACCGGACGTATTCATCGCGAAAGCGATCGATGGAACCAAGCAACACCTCGAGCGGCCATCGTGGAGTCTCCGAGGACCTGCGCCAGCCAGCTACAAGCATCATCCGTCGATTCGAACACGCGGAATGGATATCGTCGTCTCGCCAATAGGTTGAGAGCCGTGACGACGCCACGAATCCACGCACCAGCGAAGCCCGGCGTCGGAATGAGAGCCGCATATCCGACGACACCTTTTTCGGCCATTTCGTCGTTGATCTTCGCTGAGAGACGACGTGTATCGGCGTTCGGAACAGCGGCAGTATTTTCGACGATTCCTAGCATGCATGCAGGCGGCTCTGCCTGTCGCAGGAGCTCGAGTCCCATTTCCCGAACGTGTTCGACACCGGCAACGGTGGTCTCTCCTCGCCAAATAACGATTCCGAATCGACCTACGATCGCAGTCGCTTGATCGCGGTCCATGTGAAGCCTCCGCAACGTGGTCGTCGTGTGGTGCGGTGACTCCTGCATGATGCTGGAAACGGGCAATTCGTTCGTGATTTTTAGGGGTCGTGTTCTCGAAGGTAGGTCGACCTGCCGTCGGTGACGCCGACCTCCTTACAGGGGGGCCGGAGGCTTTGAAGTCTTGGAAGAGTGTCTTGAGTGCGCAGGTCGCCCGAGACGCGCGCGTTCGCGCACTCGAGACGATAGTAGCTTATCCATCGTTTTTTTCTGTCTCACGCTTCGGTTGGTCCGGCGAGGTGAGTGCGACTGTTGGGCGCATTGGCCTTCGTATTGAGGAGCGCGCACTTGGCAGAGGTCCTCGTTACCTATCTTCGTTCGACACTTGCGGCGTGTCCCAAGACGCGGGCACGATCCGAAATGGGAGGTTCCACCGCGGGATTGATCCAGACATCCAAAAGGTACGGACCGGGTTGTGCGAGGAGGTGAGGTAATTGGATCGCCAGTAGGTCATGCTCATTGCGGATGCAGGCTGATGGCATGCCGAGCGCTTTGCCAAAACTTTCGAAGTTCACCCTCCCACGGTATCGAAATCGCCCGTGCTCCAAGCCAACCAATCGACTGCCGTGTGCGACCATACCGAGTCCGCCGTCGTTGAGCACGATGACCTTCACAGATAAGCCATATTCGGCGGCAGTCATGAGTTCGGAGCCGTGCATGAGTGCCGCGCCGTCGCCACAGATGCACACGATCGGTCGCTCCTTCCACTTCGTTGCAGCCCCCAGGGCCGCACCCAAACCGGAGCCCATAGACGAGAGCCCAAGCGATACGAACAGATTTTGGCGCTCTCGGAGTTGCAGTGCGTGCATGCACCAAGCTGCACCATTGCCGATGTCAGAGAAAAATACCGTGTCCTCCGGGCAAAGTGACGCGAGATCCTGAAAAAGCGAACGTGGATCGATGTCGGCGGCCTGGGGCTTCTCGAGGGGCCGCTGTCGAATCATCGACGTGCCCGGACGGTATGGCACGTTGGTTCGTGCGGAGGAGCGTTGGCCGAGCTCTTCGAGCACGACTGCAATATCCGTCTCGATGACGGCACTCATACGATAGGCCCGGTGAAAGCGGTGCGGGTCGAGATCGACCTGGATGCGCAGCTCCGGCATACCGAGCAAAGGAGACCACCCTGAGGTTGCCATTTCGCCCAAAGAAGTGCCCAGGAAGAGAATGGCATCGGGACGATGGTCTTCGAGAAACCGCCGCCCGGCTCCATTGGAAGCGAAACCGAACGTTCCTGCGAAATGGGGGGACGACTCCGGCACACAACCTCGCGCGTGAGTCGAAACGATGATGGGTAGGGCATGTCGTCGAGCTACGTCTTCGAGTTCGGGCCCGAGCCCAGAAGTTTTTACGCCATTTCCGGCAAAGATGACGGGGCGTTCGGCGGCGAGAAACCGAGTAAGGAATGCTCGTGAGCCGCCGCCCAGCGCGTTCTCCTGCCATCGCAACCGCTCGTGGTTCACGACGTGCAGTACCTCGTTGGAGACGTCCTGCGGAACGTTGATGTGGACCGGCTTTTTACTGCGCAGGCTCAGCTCTGCCATCCGGTAGAAGAGCGGCACGAGTTCCTCCGCTCGTGATACCCCGCGGCTGCTCACGGTAATGGAATCGAACATGCGGACCGCGTCGATTCCGCCAACGTGGGAGTCTTGTAGTGCACCGAGGTCGCGATTTCGCGTCGACGAGTTACCCGTGACGACCAATAGGGGTACGGACTCGGCGTAGGCTGCGGCGACACCGGTGACAAGATTGGTCATACCGGGACCAGACGTCGCTAGACAGACTGACAGTTCACGGCAGTGGGTCGCAAGAGCTCTCCCCATCGCTGCATAGGCAGCGGAGGTCTCGTGTTGCGTCAGATATAGGTCGATGGGCGAATGGGACAGGCAGTCGTAAATCGTTCCGATTGCTCCGCCCGGGATCCCGAACGCGGCTCGGATCCCGAAGTTCTGCATAGCATCGACGAGGTGTCTTGCCGCGGTTCTTTCGTTGGTTTGCGCTCGAGGTATGCTCAAGATGGGTGCTTCGGCAATGAGCGATTCGGAAGCTGGCGCTGACGCGACGTGGAGTATCGGCATCTTCATTCTCCTTTCGACGCAATCATCAGGCGTTCCTTCAAAAGATTGGGTAGTCGAGTCGATATGGCAGCTGACCTTCGCCAAGCGTTCCAATCGAGGTCATCGAGGATACGAAGCCCTGCTTCCTGGACGAGCGCTTGGACTTCCTCTGCATTCAGTGTGCCGCGAAGAGGTTCTCCCCAGCGACTGAGCAGCCGTCGAGTGACATTTCTAGCGATCCAACCGCTGCTACCAGATGGCGGGGTGACGTAGCTTACGGCGAACTTGCTCGACGGAGCACTGACGGCTGCTGCTTCTCGGAAGATGCGTCGTGTGGTGTCTCGTGCGAAGTAGGCGGTTACGCCTTCGGCAATCCAGGCTGTAGGCTCGGTCGTGGAGAATCCGGCGTCGAGGAGGACGCGGTCCAGTCGATCGCGTTCGAAATCGATTGGGACGAAGCGCACACGAGCCTGCGGCGCACCGAGTGAGGTTGCTCTCATGGCCTTCTCGCTTTGTGACTTCCAGCGGTCGAGCTCGAAGACACGCAATCTCGCGAGTTCGCCCATTCGCCAGCTGCGGGCATCGAGGCCCGCTCCCAAAAGCACGACTTGGCTACAACCGTCTTTCGTCCAGTGCTTCAGGAAGTCGTCGACGATGAGCATTCGGATCGTGTTGTGATCGACGAGTCCGAGGGTTGCGGCCCGCAAGGTCAAACGCAGGGTATTCGTCGCGAGATCGTCACGCGCAAATCGGTCGAGCGTGCTTGCCTGGCGCGCGGGAATGAACATGGCGGCCAATGGATCCCGTTCTTTGCTCGAAATGCCTATGGCGCGAGCAGCGCAGACGAGCGCTGCCGTTCTACTGATTCCTATAGATTCCAATGCGAACGTCCTTTTCGTGGTTGAGGTCCCGCCCAATGTCGAATCGGATATGACGTGGTGACGATTCCAAGCGGAACGGTTCCGTCGCCGCGCTAAACGAACCCGATCGCGCGAAGTTAATGGGTCCGTTGGCGAATTCTCGTGTCGCGGCGCCGAATGGACATGCGCGACGTCGACACGGGTATGCTCGCGGAAATTTCCATTCGAACGACTCGGAATTGTGGGCGCATCGCGAAAAACGTGCGTGCGCAAGGCGTTCTCTCGGGGCGCCTCGTCGCTGCCATCCGTCCCGTTACTGTGGGGTGAAGGAATCAATTGCCGCAGCCCGCCGCGCTCGATTGGGACGAGTCGCCAAATGCTGTGTGCCAGATTCACATCTCTGTCAAACCAGAGGCCTGCCCGTGGCTCCCTGTCATATCGCCGCCGCGCGACCGTTCGTCTACGAGAGAGCGTCGCCGTTCTTGCAAGTCGATGGACCGCGTTCGAACGAGTATGCGATCAGAAAGACCACATACCATTATAAGGCACGCAGCCGTGAACAATCCGAGTACGAGGCGTTCGCGTCGGGGCAAAGATGGGGATACGCAATCGCGAACGAGCGAAGTACTCGGGGCGAGGTGCGCAGTCGTCGTGCTCGCGCTGCAGTAGCGAGCGGACACGACTGTCGCGATGCCAGAAACCATGGCGCACCCGCGCGAGTGGACTGCGCCCACTCCGGCGAACGCATGGCGACCCTCGTGGGATCGCTTCCGGAGTGTGAACTCGAGGTTGGTTTGTTGGTGTCGACGTTGCGTTAAGCGGACTCGGGCTGCATGGTATGGCTCTGCGTCACTTTCACGCAGCCGGGAATGGCGCGGGACGTAACGAGGTGGCCAACTTAAGCGCCGGGACCGCACCCCATCCTCGTCCTTCTCGTTTCGCGAGGCTGAACGTCTCGTTTTACTGGGGTCGACCTACATGACCTTAGGATTCGGAGCGCACGGTCGTACTTCCCTCGACGCCTGTGTCGCGAGGGAATCCATGAAGTCTTCTCAGCCGTTCGCCTCAACTTCCATTCGTGCTTTCAGGGCTTGTTTCTGGCTCGCGTCCCTGGTGACGATGACGGCGTGCGAAGACTCCACGTCGGGTGAGCGGACCCAGACTGTCGTCCAAGCGGCTACCTTTCCGGCTTCGACGAGTTGGGTCGCGGTACCTCAAGCGGGAGCGAGCATCGCGGATCCACTGGCTGACGGCATGAACAACGGGCGCGAAGTCGTCGGCACCACGGGGTTTCCAGCAGTCTATACCGCAGTCGACGGAAGCGACTTCTTCGTTCGGATGCGGGTCGACGACGATCCAGGTCAGAGTGGGTCCGTCAAGCCCTTCGGGTGGGGCCTCCTCATCGACACCAACGGCAACTTTGCCGCATACGAATTTGCGTTGATGGTCGATGGCACCGGTAACCCAAAACGCGTGGTATTTGCTCAGAATACGAGTCCAGGCACAACCGGGGATCCGAACGATGTTGCGGAACTCGAGCTCAGTTCTGTCGCGATTAGCACGGCAGCTGGCGGAAATCTTCGGATCAGCGCTGCGGACTCGTCCTTCAACGGCACGCTCGACTACTTCCTCGACTTCGCGGTCCCGCTGACTGCAATTCGTGGCGCTGGGCTTTCGCTTTCCTCTCCCATTCGCTTCATTGCCGGCACATCGAGCAGCGGCAATTCTCTCAGCGTGGACATTGCGGGTACGGCGACCGCACCGGGGCCAGGAGTCCTGGCGCAGGCCATGTCCGACCAGATTTACCTGGACGGTTCGTCTGGAGACGTCGATCTCGATGGGATTTCGAACCCGACGGATCGTGACGACGACAATGACGGAATTCCCGATCAAGCCGAGAATCCATTGGGGTTGTTTCCCGACGCGGACCATGACAACGACGGGATCCCGAACTGGAGGGACGCGAACGACACTGGCAACGGCGCTGCAAGCGGCTGCACGGATTCGAACTCCGACGGTCTTTGCGAGGTCCCCTCCGTAAACTACGACTTCGATCGCGACGGGATACCGAACCATCTCGACATCGACAGTGACAACGATGGCATTCTCGACTCGAGAGAAGCAGGTCATCGCGCCACCGACGCGAATAGCGATGGATTGTGCGACGGTCCCCTTGGCGCGAACGGTTTCGTGAACGCCCTCGAAACATCGAACGAGTCGGGCTTGTCGAACTACGTTTTACTCGACACGGACAATGACGACGTGCCTGACTTTCTCGACGTGGACAGTGACGGTGACGGATTGTTCGACCTCGTCGAAGTCGGTCGCGGCGCACTGGATAGCAATGCAGATGGTCGCATCGACACGAGCACGACGGATGTCGACAAGGATGGTCTTCGCGCTCCCGTTGATGCCAATGATCTCGTCTTCGGCTATCCTGCCGTGAGTTTCGCTGGCCTCGACACGGACGGCGACGGGATCCCTGCGCCTTACGACCCGGTCGTTTCTGCGTCGAGCGACAGCGATTCGGACGGGCGGACCGATGCAGCCGAATGTGTCGGCGGATGGCCTTGTCCGGACGTGAATCTGGATGGAACGCCTGACTACATGGTTTCCGAGGATCCGGATGGCGATGGGGTCGTCAATTCCTTGGATTCGGCGCCAAATAACCCCAACGTGTGCCGCGACGTGGATGGGGATGGTTGCGACGACTGTACGAACACGGGCGCGAATGGGTCCGGCGGCAGCGTCGCAAACGATGGGCTCGACACGGATGCGGACGGTCGCTGCAATCTCGGCGACACTGACGATGACAATGACGGCGTGCTCGATGCGGCCGATTCGTCGCCGTTGAACCCCTTGGTCTGCCGAGACGTGGACGCAGATACCTGCGACGACTGCTCCGTCACCGGAGCGAACGGGTCGGGCGGAAGTATCTCGAACGATGGCGCAGACTCCGATGGCGACTGGCAATGTAACGCCGGCGACACCGACGATGACAACGACGGCGTCGCAGACTCGAGTGACAGTGCCAGTACGAATCCGAATGTCTGTCGTGACATGGATCTGGACGGGTGTGATGACTGCTCGGTGACGGGAGCCAATGGTTCGGGGGGGAATGTCGCGAACGATGGCCTAGACACGGACAAAGATGGCCGGTGTAACAATTCGGATGCCGATGACGACAATGACGGCGTCTCTGGACGGCCTTGATGCCGCGCCAGAGAACCCAGCGATATGCCGTGATGTCGATGCAGATGGTTGCAGCGATTGCGCATTGACCCTGGCAAATGGCTCGGGAGGCAATCCTCTTGGGGATGGTTCCGACGTCGACGCCGACGGCCTGTGCGACGTCGGCGACTCTGACGATGACAACGACGGTGTGCTAGACGCGAACGATGTCGCACCATCCGACCCGATGCGGTGTCGCGACGTCGACGCAGATAGCTGTGACGATTGCGCAATTTCCGGTGCCAACCAGTCTGGCGGAAGTCCTTCCAACGATGGTCTAGACACGGACGCCGACGGCTCTTGTGATACTACCGACACGGACGATGACAACGACGGCGTAGCCGACGGTATCGATGTGGCGTCGCGTGACGCACACGCGTGTCGTGACGTTGATCTCGATGGTTGCGACGACTGCACGGCGACTGGAGCCAATGCTTCAGGCGGGAGCACCCTCAACGACGGAATCGATACCGACAACGACGGCTCTTGCGATGTCGGCGACGGTGATGACGACAACGATGGTGTGGCCGATGGCACCGATGCGGCAGCTCAAAACGCGTTCATCTGTCGAGATGTGGATGCCGATGGTTGCGATGACTGCTCGGTAACAGGCCCGAACGGTTCGGGCGGGAGTACGACGAACGACGGTCTCGATCGCGATGGTGACGGTCGCTGTGACGCAACGGATCCGGACGTCGATAACGATGGCGTTCCCGACGTGGACGACTCCGCGCCATTCGATGCGAGCCGATGTCGAGACGTCGATCGCGACAGCTGTGACGACTGCGCCGTAACTGGGGCGAATGGTTCTGGCGGAAACGTCTCGAACGACGGCCCTGACTTCGACCACGACGGTAGCTGCAACGAGGCGGATTCGGATGACGATGACGATGGCGTGAATGACGTCGCAGACGTGGCTCCTTTGGACCCGAGGTCCTGCCGAGACGTCGATGACGACACGTGTGACGATTGTTCGAATACTGGCGCAAATCTCTCCGGTGGAAACGTGGCCAGTGACGGCACGGATTCGGATGCCGACGGTCGATGCGACGATGGGGACGACGACGACGACAACGACGGTGTGCTCGACGTCAATGACTCAGCCCATGCCAATCCAAACGCTTGTCGCGATCTGGATTCGGATGGTTGCGACGACTGCACGAATACCGGTGCCAATCGTTCGGGCGGAGATCCCTCACGAGACGGTGCCGATTTGGACGGTGACGGTCAGTGCGACTTAGCGGACCCAGACATCGACAATGACGGCGTACCGGACGTCAACGACGGCGCTCCATCGGATGCCAGAGCGTGTCGAGATCTCGACAAGGATGGCTGCGATGATTGCGCTCTTACTGGTGCGAATGGTTCTGGCGGAAACGTGAACGGTGACGGCGCAGATCTCGATGCCGACGGTGCATGCGACGTTGGTGATCCAGACGATGACAACGACGGCGTGATCGATATAGAGGATCGGGACCGCACGGAGCCGCGAGCTTGTCGCGACTCGGATGGAGATGGTTGCGACGATTGTTCGCTCTCCGGCGCCAACGGTTCTGGCGGGAACGAGAGCAATGACGGCCTCGATACCGATGCCGACGGCATATGCGATCTGGGTGACGACGACGATGATGATGACGGTGTTCTCGACTCGAGCGATGCCACGCCCACCAACCCCAATGTGTGTCGCGATCTGGACGTGGACGGTTGTGACGACTGCTCGGCAACGGGTGCCAACCGTTCCGGAGGAAATCCCGCAAATGATGGGTTGGATTTGGACGGTGATGGTCAGTGTGATGTCGCCGACCCCGACGTCGACAATGACGGCGTTCCCGACTTGAGTGATATTGAACCTCAGAATCCGCGCCGGTGTCGCGATGCCGATGGGGACAGTTGCGATGACTGTAGTTCGACCGGGGCAAATGGGACTGGCGGCAACATCTCTGCCGATGGTCCTGACTTCGACAACGACGGGGCTTGCGACGACGGGGACCTGGATGACGACGGTGATGGTGTGCCGGATAGCGCCGATCAGAGCCCTTACGACGCACTTCGATGCAAAGACGATGATGCGGACACCTGTGACGATTGCGCTATCTCAGGTAATGATGGCTCTGGCGGGAGTGTCATAAGCGACGGTGTCGACACCGATCTCGATGGTCGGTGCGACTCCGGAGATCTCGACGACGATCACGATGGCGTGCCCGACGTGAACGATCGGGAGCCACTGCAGCCAAACATTTGCCGGGACACGGATGAAGACACGTGCGATGACTGTTCGCTATCCGGCGCAAACGGTTCAGGGGGCAATCCTCTCCTTGACGGATTGGACGCCGACGGAGACGGTCGCTGCGATGCGGGAGAACTCGACGATGACAACGACGGGGTCGTCGACACGAGCGACGTTGCTCCCCTAGATGCGACCCGATGCCGCGACGTCGATTCCGACGGCTGTGATGACTGCTCCGTGACCCATGGGGACGGTTCTGGCGGCAGTGTTGCGAACGACGGTATCGACACGGACTCGGATGGTAAGTGTGATTTGGGTGACACGGACGATGACAACGATGGCGTTCTCGATGGTGTCGATCTCGCCACGCGGGATCCGTTGGTTTGTCGAGACGTCGATGAGGATGGTTGTGACGACTGCGCATTGACGGGTGCCAATGGCTCTGGCGGAAATCCGTTGGCTGATGGAGCGGACCTCGACGGTGATGGAAGGTGCGACGTATTGGACCTCGATCTCGATAACGACGGGGTTCCCAATACGCTCGACACTGCTCCGTCACGAGCGACCGCCTGTCGAGACGTCGATGAGGATGGCTGTGACGACTGCGCGCTTACGGGCGCCAACGGCTCTGGAGGGAGCATATCCGCGGACGGACTAGACTCCGACGGTGATGGCTTCTGCGATGTCGGCGATGCTGACGACGATAACGATGGCGTATGTGACGGTGCATTGGCCCATTCGGGAACGTGCGTTGCTGGCCCGGATACGGATTCGACTCGCGCCGCGTCATGTCGCGACGTGGATCACGACGGGTGCGATGACTGTTCGGCCAGCACGGCACCGGGCGGGAATACGGCGACCGACGGTCCCGATCTCGATGCCGACGGACTGTGCGACACAGGCGATCTCGACGACGATGGCGACGGGGTACTCGATGCCTCGGACGAATTCCCTCGCGATCCCGCGCGCTGCCGCGATGTCGATCGAGACACGTGCGATGACTGCTCCTTGACGCGGGCCGACGGCTCGGGTGGCGATCCACTCGACGACGGCGTTGATCGCAACGCCGACGGCATCTGCGATCAAGTTCAGGATGTCGATGGTGACGGGGTGTCTCTCGAAACCGATTTGGATGCGGACAACGATGGCATTCCAAATGTCGACGAGAGCGAATTGCATCTCGACCCGCTCGGCGACAAGGATGGGGACGGCATCTCGAACTACCTCGACTCTAGCGATCGTGGTGATGGTCAGAAGAACGACTGTCCAGATGGCGATGGCAGTCACGCTGGTGACGGGCGATGTGATCGACTTCCGAGGGCATTCGATGTGGACCAAGATGGAACGCCGAATTTTCTCGACCTGGACTCGGACGAAGATCACATCTACGACATCGCAGAAGCGGGTCATGTTGCGCGTGACGACGACAATGACGGTAGAGTCGACGATGCCTGCGGAAGCAACGGATTCGTCGATCTGCTCGAGACCTCACCTGGATCTGGGGTCCGCCGGTACGAGCTCTCGAATGTCGACAGCGATTCTCTACCGGATTTCTTGGACGTAGACGCGGACGATGACTCGTTGCTCGACACCGTCGAAGCGCGCGACACCGATTTGCGCACTCGTGCGCCGGATTCGGACGGTGACGGCGTTGCGGATTATCGTGATCGTGATTCCGACGGCGATCTTATCTACGATGACGATGAGGCGGCGGAGGACTCAAGGATAGTGCTCGACACGGATGCCGACGGCACTCCGGATTACCTCGATGTTGACAGCGATGGCGACGAGTTGGACGATGTCGACGAAGCTGGTGACGAGCGACTCGATACGCCGCCGATCGATACGGATGGCGACGGTAAACCCGACTTCCAGGATGTCGATAGCGACGGCGACGGCGTTGTCGACGGTGTGGATACGTGTCGTTTCGTCGAGGATTCGAGCAATCGAGATTCCGATGGCGACGGGATTGGTGATGTTTGCGAGACGGATCTCGACGGCGACTCGGTTCCTGACGAATCGGATAATTGCCCCCGCGTCGCAAATGAGGGACAAGAAGACGACGATGATGACGGAATCGGTGATGCTTGTGACACCGATGCGTCGGATAGAGACGGGGACGGCATCGAAGATTCGGTCGACAATTGCCCAAAGAACTCCAATCGACGTCAAACGGATTCTGACGGCGATGGCAAGGGCAACGCTTGTGACAGCAACGACGATATGACGCTCGAGGGTGGTGGCTGCGCCATGGGTACACGGGGCACGCCGCGTGACTCGGTTCTCCTCTCGCTCGGCTTGCTCGCCGTTGCCTGGATCAAATCCGTGCGGCGGAAGCGCCAGCGTGCGGCCGTTCACGGCCAACGGTGTGCCAGTGTCGCGGACCCCGATTCGGTCGCATTAGCACGACACGCCGTCGATTCGGACGCGTCGCCGGACGCGTCGCGGAGGTCGGGCTGAGGTCCGTCTACGTTGTTCTGGTGCAGAACCACTCGCGTTCCAGGTCGTCTCTTCGAGGAGCAGTGGAGACGAGTCGGACCCGCGACGGCGCGTCCGAAAAAGGCAGAAGAATGAGTCACGGCACGCGAAGGAGGCGTCGGGTGCCGTGACGGTTCTCGTTCGACGTTGCCCAGGCAATTATCGGGACGGCGTTGCGCGCTTCGTGGGTTTGCTCGCCGCCGCAGTTCGCGAGTGACGCAACTTCGACGGATTCGGCTTGACTCTGAGCACTTGTCCGTGACGGAAGCAGGAAACGAGGTGGTCATTGACCATGCCCACGGCTTGCATGTGAGCATAGATGATTGTCGTCCCCACGAACTTGAAGCCACGCTGTTTTAGGTCTTTGCTGAACGCATCCGAAATGGTGGATCGACTCGGGATCCTCGCAGACTCGGCATATCGGTTGTCGATGGGAGCTCCGTCGACGAACCGCCACTGATAGGCGGAGAAGGAGCCAAATTCGTTCTGAACATCGAGAAAGGCGCGTGCGTTACAGATCGTCGATATGATCTTGGAGCGATTGCGCACGATATTGGGGTCGGTCAGGAGTTCCGTGACCTTATCCTCGTCGAATCGAGCGACTCGAGAGGGATCGAAGCCCGCAAAGGCACGCCGGTAGCCTTCCCGTTTGCGTAGAATGGTGAGCCAGCTGAGGCCAGCCTGTGCGCCTTCGAGCACGAGGAACTCGAATAGCGAATTGTCGTCGAACACGGGAACCCCCCACTCTTCGTCGTGGTATCGAACATAGAGGGGATAGCTTCCAGCCCAAGCACAGCGAATCGCGGGACCGTTCGGAGAGACCGACATGGGTGCAGTCTAGCCCTTCGTCGCGCATCATGCGCGAGTCTCTCAATTCCTTGTTGCGGGGGGATTCAGCTACGACGCGTGAGCCATGTCGGTGTGTGGGAGTTTGGCGCGCGTCGTGATAAATCCGTCAGATGGAAACGGTAAAGCTTCACCGCGGAAGACTGATCGATCACCTGCATCTCGTCGTGTCGGATTTGTCGCGAAGTCGACGGTTTTATGGCGCGGTACTCGGCGCGCTGGGTATTCCGATTGGTGGTGAGGGCCCCGGATTTTTCTGGGCAGACGAGTTGTTCGTTTCGGATCTGGGAAGTCCGGCGAGTTCGGGGCAGCTTACCGGACGGGTGCATTTTGCATTTCAGGCAACGAGTGAGGAACTCGTCGTCGAGTTCCATCGCGTGGGGCTCGCGTCGGGTGGCACGAATCACGGCGAGCCAGGGCTTCGACCCTATCATCCTGGCTATTTTGCGGCTTTTCTGCTCGACCCTGACGGGAACAACGTCGAGGCCGTGTATCATGGGCCCGCCGCGCGTTCCGCCGGCTCGATCGGGATCACGTTTTGAGCACGCGAAACGCGTCTTCGGGACGCTCCCAGATCGAGTACGGAACGGCAACGACTTGTTCCGGTGTCGCATTGTAGTGGGCTTCGAGGAATCGATTCACGATTTCACGAGACGCAGTTCGAGGAAAATCCGGACACTCGGAGAATTCGATGCAAACGTGGCGTTTCGGTGCGAAGAAGACGCCGCTCTTCAACAATCCCAAGAGACCTCGACGGAGAGAGCGGCCAATCGTGGGAGAAGAATCGCGAGCACGACCGAATGCGCTTCCCCAAAGACCAGTGGTTCTAACGAGGACGATTCTCGTGTCTGGGCAGGTGCGAGCGAGAAATGCTGCGGCACCGTTTTGGCCGATGGATTCCTCGCCGGTGCGATAGATGCGCCCCGCAGGGTACAGAACGAGGGCTTCTCCTTGCCGCAGAGCTCGGGCGATCTCGCGGAGCAAGGCCGCGGTGCGCTGGCGGACCGTCTGCGGTGCGGCCTCGGGATCGGCGATCACTCGAACCCGTACTCGGGCAGCGAGCCATCGAATTCCTGGACGATTCACCTGGTTCTGATTAGCGAGCGCACGAACCGGAAACTTGGCAGTGAGTACACAGAGGAGAATCAAGGGGTCGATGAGTGCAGGATGGTTCGGAAGAAATAACATTCCCCTGGCATCCTTCGCAGCGAGCCTGTCGAGACCGACCACGTCGATTCGGTAGCGAAGGGATAGCAACGCTCGCAGTAGCAGGCGCAGTGCAGCATCTAGCATCGCAAACCCATGTTTAGCATCGCCGCACCTGCGTGCTTCCGAGTTGCGCCCCCGACAGGAGTTGAACCTGTGACCTTCGGTTTAGGAAACCGCTGCTCTGTCCTCTGAGCTACGGGGGCACGAGATGCGGCGGGAACATGGCATGGGGGGGCAGCAGGTTCAAGTCGTCACGCAAGTCGGACGCTCCAGGGGCGTTTCCGGCGGAGCCACGGTTGGGGCCTTGGCCGAAGGAAGTAAGGTTGGGGCCCCGCGCGGTTCGGGGATGGGCGTGGTGGTGCGGTTTGGCAGCGCGGGACCCCAAGGAGTCGATTCGTGACCTATCTCGTAGGTCCATGCCCGGGAGGGTTTCGGTCCGCCTGGCCATGATGTTGGCGTCCGTCCTGTCGCGCTCGAATGGCGCCGGAGGCAAACGCATTTTTTAGCTCCTCGATGGTGAGCTTGTCGTTACGATCGGTGTCCGCGACCTTGAAGCGATCCCACCGAGTCGGAATTTCGGATTGGGTGAGAAAGCCGTCATGGTTGGCGTCGTCAGTCTTGAAATGCTCCTGCATTCGAGCTTCGCGCTCCGCAGTCGACAGCTGATGTCGGCCTGCACCTCCATGACCGCGGGGCCCTAGGGTACCGTTAGCGAGAGCCCCTTCGATTTCTGCGCGGGTGAGGCGCGCGTCTTTGTTGCTATCCGCGACCGAGAGGCGCTCGAACATGGGGCGCGGCAGCTCGTCTGCCGTAAGCGCACCGTCCTTGTTCTTGTCGTCGGCGGTAAACCGTTCTGCGAAGTGGGTGCGCCACCCTGCTTTTCGTTCCTCAGGCGACACCTTGCCATCCTTGTCCGTGTCGAGCTCCTTCATCCGTGATGCGCGGATCTGCTCTTTTCCCGCGTTGAATTCGGCAAGGGTCAGAAGGCCATCCTTGTCGACGTCAGCTGGCGTGAGGTGGCTTCGCATGCGCTCTGGCAGGTCTTTCAGCGCGACCTTGCCGTCTTTGTCTTGGTCCCACCGAGCAAACGGGTCGACGTGGCGTCCGCTGCGGTCGGCGCCGTGGCCTTGCCGATGTGGGCACTTGGTCGGGTCGGACGACGCACCAGCCTTGGGGGCAGAGGACTTTGCGGCCGGTGCCGCGAATGCGGCGCCAGTGAGGAGGGCGAGGGCGACCGTAGCGAGTGAGAGGTAACGGGTGCGATTAAGGGCAAAAAGCTTAGGCATGTCGTTTGGTTCCTTCGAGACGCGAGTGATTGCGTTCTGCTCGAATCGACGACGCGCCACCTTGGCTCCCTACGGTGCGGTGTCGTTTTTTCCTCGTCGCCTCGAACGCGAATTTGCGTAGGGTTGGGGGGCTCGCCAACGTCCCAGTGCCAAAGAGGAAACGGCCATCGCTACTGGAAAGAAGACCATCGATCCTCTCGAACAGGCTGCGCGTCGGGTGGCGTCGGGAGACGCCGCTGCGTTTCGCACGGTCGTCGAAACGCTGGCCGTCAAACTCGTTCGTCTGGGAGCCCGTATGCTCGGAAACGTACCTGATGCAGAAGATTTGGTTCAGGAGGCTTTCGTCAAAGCACACGCTGCGATGATCGCGGGTCAGTACGACGGTCGAGCGTCGGTGTCGACGTGGCTGCACCGAATCGTCTGCAATCTCGCGATCGATCAGCTTCGAGCTGGCCGCAGACGTGGGCGATTCGTCGAAGCAACCGACGACATTATCGTCGAGGATAGTCGAACCGCTGAGGCTCACCTGGCTCTTCGCGAACTCTCGGATTGGCTCGGCGAGCTTCCTGCGGATCAACGTGTTGCTCTCGTCCTCTCCACCCTCGAAGGTTATTCGAACGCCGAAGTCGCCACGATGCTCGAATGCAGCGAAGGGGCCGTCGAACAACGACTCGTTCGAGCACGCGCGTCGCTTCGCGAAAAGAAGGAGTCTCGGTCATGACCCTACCTGATGACGCAATCGAGCTGAGGTTGAATCGGCTCCGCGTGCAGACAGATGGAATCGCCCCCAGCGCGGGCTTCGAAGCGAAGCTTTTGGTTTTGCTCGCCGCGACTCCGGCCAATGACGCGCTCAGCCAGGTGTGGCGTTGGGGGAAGTTCGGGGTGGCGCTTGGCGCTGTGGTGGCGGCGGCATCCGTCGTTCTCGCTCTCAGTCAGAGCGTGACCGAAGAACAGGAAGACGCATTATCCTACGGAACCGTGGAGTATTTCGAGTGATCTCGGCACAGTGGAAGGCAGTCGCGCTGTTGTCAGGCGTTTTCGTTCTCGGCGCCGTAACGGGGGTGGGCGGGACGCTCGCTCTCCAAACGACGGGGCGTCTCGATAGTCATCGTTTCGATCCGACCCGTCGCGGAGAGTTGTCCGTGCAGGCGCTCACTCGACGATTGGATATCGACGAAGGACAACGGCGCAAGATTACCGAAATCCTGGACCGTCATGCGCCGACGCGTCGACGGGTGATGCAGGAAGTCATGGAGCAGTGCGGTTCGGCGTTTCGTGAGGAAAAGGAACGCCTCGATCAGGAGATCCGGGCGGTACTCAATCCACGCCAACAAGCGCGCTTCGATCGAAATCGCGGAACGTCAACGAGAGAGAATGTTTTCTCCCTCGGGTCTTCCGGGGAGGGGTCGAGGTGGGTTCGGTCGCGGACGTGAAGACTGAGTTTCCGAGCTGGTCGATTCGCTCACCGCACTCGCGTGAGATACGGACGACCTGCGTTCGAATCGAAGCCGACGTTGCGGGCACGTAGCGCAACGCTCGCTTCAGAGGACGCGAACGATGCCTTGTGCCGAAAGTTCGGCGATGAAGCAGAGTGTCTCTGGGCGTGTCAGCGGAGAAATGTCGAGGAGTTCGTCTACCGTCGCTGGTTGCTCGATGCGGGAGAGCAGAAAGAAGTGTGCAGGTGTCCAATCGCCCTGAGACGACACTCGCGTATTGACTAGCTCCACCTTGCGATGGGCGCCCCCGAGCAGTGGCAGGAGCAGTGGTTCGAGCAAGGACGTGGCCGTGCTCAAACACTGTCGTGCCGCTCGCTCTTCGCAGTCTCTCGCCAAGAGCACGGCTCGACGTGCCTGATTTTCAGCTCGACTTTGCTCCCCGAAAGAGAGGGCTCGCCGGACATCGGAGATGGCCGCCTCGAGCTCCGATAGTGGGCGAGGGCCAGGTGAAGCCGCTCGCCGCAGCGGGTCTCCCGTGGGGACGTGGGAGCGCAACGTTGCGGGGCTCGGCTCTTTGTTACGAAGGGATTGTGGTGTGGGCGCGTTGGAACGCAGGGCTGGTCGTTGAGGCAATCGGACACCGGAACCAGCGTCGGCGGCGTGCGGCCGTTCACTCATGGGGCGGTCGCTTCGGGAATGTTCGTTGGGGAACCGCTCTGGTGCCGGTCGATCGCTTCTCGTCCGATGATCGAACGCAGATTGCCCACGACTTGCGTTGGGTGGAAATGCGGGAAACTTCTCCGTTGGTTCGCCCTCGAAGTTGGGCAGCCGTGCGGACGTTGGAATCGGCTGCGTGACTCCATCTGGCGTTCCTCGCCGCGGAACTTCCGGTATTGGAAGCGCTTGCTCGTGCGTGTAAGCGGCGCGCCCAAAATTCTCCGACGGCGCGCGGTTGGGGTAGTTCGACCGCCGAGGTAGGCTCGCAAGTACGGGTGGACTCTCCGGCGTGTGTCCAAGGAAAGGTGAAGAGCCTTGACGCAGCACAACGCCCGCGGTGTGGGCGAAGGCGGCGGCGAAGTCTTGAATGGTCGGGTATCGCGCATCTGGCAACTTCGCCATCGCGCGCATCAACACACCATCCATGCCCTGCGGAAGACCCGGCGCGTAATAGCTCGGTAGGACTGGGTTTTCGTGGACGACCTTGTGTAAAAGCTCCGCAACCGAACCGCCCGCGAACGGCATGCGCCCAGTGAGCATCTCGTAGGTCATACAAGCGAGCGCGAACTGATCGGCACGATGATCGGCCTTGGCCGTGCTAATCGCTTGCTCAGGCGCCATGTAGTCTGGCGTTCCGAGTACGTCGAACTCACGTGTGACTTTCGATGATGCAGAGAGACTCTTGCTGATACCGAAGTCGAGCAACTTGATGAAGACCTGCTCGTCGTCGATGGCAATCAGGAGAACGTTGTCTGGCTTGAGGTCGCGATGAACGAATCCCCTTTTGATGGGCAAGCTGCAGGGCGCCCGAAATCTGAGTGACGATCTGGATGACGTCTGCGATTGCAAGCATACAATCGCGATCGAGTCTGCGCGCGAGACTTTCGCCTTCGAGCAACTCCATGACGATGTATGGCGCGCCTCGATCGGTCTGATCGAAGTCGAGAATGTGTACGATGTGCGGATGATGCAGCTGGCTTACGATTTCTGCTTCGCGATTGAATCGCGCAAGAGCGCCGACGTCGTGCGCCAAGTGATTGGCAAGAACCTTGACGGCAATGGGGCGCCGCAACCGAACATGTTCCGCGCGATACAGGCGTCCCATGCCGCCCTCGTCGAGAAGCTCGAGGATGCGATAGGTGCCGCCGAGCACCTGCCCTACGAGGCTTTTGGCACTCACGGTGGTCGTTTCCGTCGAAGTGCGGTCTTGCTCGCGGAGATCGGCACTGGTGCCGAGACCTTCGCCTGCTGCCGACTGGGCCACTGGCTCGAAAGGCATGCCTGAGAATCTTCCTCGAGTGAGGTATGTCACGCGAAGCGCCGTGAGTTCAACCTCGACGACGCAGTTCGTCGACTTGGTGTCGTGCTCGATGCGAATTTTCCGGGACGTAGGACCTCCACCGCACCGTCGGGTCAAGTTCAGAATCCGAATTGGATCCCGAATTCGAGGAATTTCCAGGCAATTTCCCCGCCCTTGGTTTCGTCTAGTGTGCTCGGACGACGACACCGAATCGAACCCCCATGGGAAAACCCATGGGTCGTGTCCAAGTGCGCTTCGCATGGAACGTGCCTGCAGCGGAAGACTGCAGCGACCCGAAACAATTGAGTGATCAGGATGGATTGCGAACGAATTCCAAATCGAGGAATGAAAGAATCCGTCGCGTCATCGTTTCGGTCTCGTCACGCAGCAACGAAGTCGCGAAGTAGTGATTCCACCATTTCTCGCGGTCGCTCGTAGAAGTCGTCGGGCGTCATCGGGAGCGCGATTGGTCGAGCCGGTGAAGTGACGACCTTGGGCTTGGTGCGCAAGAAATTCCGCATCACTTCGCCGTGCGGCCGAAGCTTGCCGTCACTGTCCAAGAGTCCGAAGAGGCGGTTCTTGCAGCACGGAGATGGTGACTGTTCCACGTCCGCGAACCACCAAAGGATCGCCCCGCGGGCACCTTGCTCGACCAGTTTCGGCAGGAGATTCTCCGCGTAGCTTGCGACCTCCCGGTCGTGCGGCTGCGACGGATTCGTGTTGGCAAAGGGGCTATCCCACTCTTGGAGAACCGTCCGTTTCTGCGTCAGAGCGGACGTGAGAGCACAATTGAAGAGCGCGAGCTTTTCTCGGTGGTTGGCCGGTTGACATTCGCACGCGAGGCCTTCCCAATCGATGGTCGAATAGTCCAAACTCGAAAAGACCCTATCGACGCGCAAGCCGTTGGGTTGAATCAGGTTTTTTCCGCCCAAGCTGCACGTCACGGGGTGCTTCGAATCGATGTTTCCAAGCGCCTGTCGAAGCTCAGCAAACCATTCGTGCGCTTCGTTCACACATTGTGGGGCCGCGAGAAGATCGGGCTCGTTGCCCAAGTTGTACGAGGCAACGGCGGGGTGGCTTCCGACTGAACGCGCCACACCGCGGACGAGTCGCATTGCAGCTCGGCGTGCCAAGGGGTTCGAAAAGGGATTGCGGATCCCGGTCTCTACGAGGTGACCATCGGCAAGAGTCGGAAAAGGCGTGCCTCGAGGCGTTTCGCGATCGACGAGCCACGCTGGCACGGAGTTGAGCTGACCAATGTGGCCAGAAAACAGCATGAGTTCGAGCTTGATACCCTCGGCTGCTGCCGCGTCGCACACCTCGAGTAAGTGGGACAGTGCCGCGCAGCTCAGGGATTCGGGATCGGGTTGGAAATCGGACCAGGACAGAAACAGCCGCGCGTAGTTGAGCCCGAGATCCGCCATAGTCGCGAAGTCTTCGTGGAATGCGTCCACGTCGAAGTGCCGAAAGAAGTCGACTCCGGCGGTGCGCGGCCAGTAGTTGACCCCCACGATGAACGCTTCGGATGCGGTGGTCGCAGCCTTTTGGCCTGATGAACGACAAAGGTGAATCATGACTGGCGGTGGTCCCGAGCGGCTGACCACGATGCATCACTTATCGCGCCCGACGCACAAACGGCAAGTGCTGCGCCGCCGGACTTGGCACCCATGCCCTGGACCGCACCGCGTGTCAGACTCCGCGAACGTTGACCGATCTGCGCCTGGGTCTCGCCCTTTTGGGCTCGTTGTTGCTGCACCTCGTCGTGGTGGCGGGGGTATGTAGCCGGACCGGGCTGCAGCGCACCTCGTTGGCCGATCTCCCGGTAACAGCCATTTCCGCAGCGGGATCCTTCGGCGCAGGCCAGTCCCTTGACGGACTTTCCGGAGCCCATGCTCCTACCCATTGAGCCGCTGTCCGGAGAGGTGGGCGCCCATGTCGAGACCGCCTCCCTCCGTCGAGAGCCGTCGACGGCCGAGGAGAGTGCGCGAGACGACGCGGCACCCCTTGCCAAGGTGCCAACGGCGATTAAGAACCGCGCCTCGCCCGCGGGCGCCCACGACGGAGATTCAGCGTCAAGGGAAGAGAGGTCGCCCCCGTCGCTTCGAGGCTCCGCTGGGCCTGCCGTCGAATCGAGTGCGCGACCCCATTCGCCTGCGCCGCCTTCGTCGATTTCCGCATCTGGGGCTGCGGTGCCGCCGGGAGAACTGCGAGCCGCGATGCTGAGCGCCACGACGAGGAGCGATGCTCCAATGGGCGCTACGAGCTTCGGATCGATGGAGATGCTGCTCAAGGAACGTCATCTGGCGCGAGCGCTGACGTGGGTATTTCCGAAGATCGTGAGCGGTGACCGTCAATATTGGTCTCTGCCTCTCCGATCCTTCGAGCCGTTGCGCTTCACTCTGATGCTGTCCGAGGGCGGAAAGATTGTCGACACGCAGCTCGAACCTTCTGCGAGCGTCCAGGAACTCGGCGCACTGATTCGCAAGATGACGTCGTACCTTGCGCTTGGGCATTTCGCCCTCGAGCATGCGGCAACGGATGGTGCTGTTGCTCGAAGATTCGAAATCCGCGTCGTGCATCGGCGAGGCAAGGAAAACGGTGGGGCTCTCTTGGATCCTTCCGGTGTTGGCATCGTCGAACGACTCGGATTCGACGAACCGGACGGGGGCCGCCCTGGACGCGGGTATGTCTTCGACCGCGCAGGAACCGAGCTGGTTGCCCACGTTCGGGAGGTGCACGACCCGACGTCGCCGTCGGTCGATTCGCCGAGTCCGTGAACCCATGGTATCGCAGGGCGCATGGCGGGGCGCAATGCATGCTGGTTATTGGGTGGTTTGTGCGTCGTGGCAACGTCGTTCGTTGCATGGCGAGGTTTGCGCGTGACGACGGAAGGCGTCGAACGGGGTGCGCGTTCGACCTCGGCTACGACTCAGGCGCGGACCGCGAAGGTGGACGCTCGCCGTCCCACTCGCTCCAATGGTTTCGCCGCTGACGACGCGACGACCATGCAGGAAGCGGACGTCGCTCCTCAGGGGAACCGCCGTTCTCGCGATGAAGTGACGTCGCGCAAGAGCGGAAGTGCCATCGAAAAGGTCTCGTCGGCTACGGCATTCACGAGTGCGAGTGATTGTGAACACCTCTTGTCGATGGGGCGACGTGCAGAGCGCACCAAAGGCGCGGCTCGGCTCGCGTCGTGGAACGTGCGGTGGTTTCCCGATGGCGTCGCGGAAGACACACCGAGCTCGAGTCAACGGACGAACGTGGAATGGTTGGCTTGTGCCATTGCATATTTGAACGTAGATGCGATTGCCCTGCAGGAAATCAAATCCGAACCGCGTTCCTCGGTCGCTCTGAATTCGCTGATTTTGCGCCTTGCGGAGCTCACACGCGAGCCGCACGCCTATCGCCTCGATTCCTGTTCCGACGAGAGTAACCAGCACCTCGCGTGGATCGTGAACCAGAACAGGGCGAAATCGAGCGGCTTTCGTCACCACGCCGCGATCAACCCAAATGGCGAGGCTTGCGCCGCGCGTCTTCGGCCTGGGTTCGGCGTGAACCTCGCTTTCTCCGGCGGACTCGACCTCCATGCGATTGCCGTACATCTGAAGAGTGGTCGTGAACGCTCCGATTTCGTGCAACGACGGCGCTCGATCCGGGGAATTGGGGTTGCGACGAACGAGGTCGCGGCTGCATCGGGCGAGAAGGACGTCGTTGTGCTTGGAGATTTCAACACCATGGGTTGCGACGGCTGTGAACCCGCTCCGCGCGGTGCCGCAGAAGCCCTCGACATCGATACCACCATCGCGGGACTTCGATTTCCGATGCGACGCATTCCCCCGACGCTTGGCTGTTCTCACTATTATCAGTCTGAACCCGGTCTGCTCGATCACGTGCTCGTCACGGCGGGGACCGAAGAAGTGCCGCTCTCGACCAAAGTGAGCGTGGAAGGTTACTGCCGAGATTTACAGTGCGAATCGCGAACTGGTCGGCCTCCCGCCGCGGCGATCGAGCTAAGCGATCATTGTCCGGTGGTGGTCGAAATGCTCGATCGAGACCTTGATGGGTGATCGCGGCGCGCCGCGGGTGCAGTGGCCGTGGCGCGTTTCTTGGGACTTTCAAGGCAACGGGCTGCCCCCTTGTTACTTCGACGTGCGACGCCGTGTGATCGCATCGACGTGCGACGCCGAGTGATCGCATCGACGCACGACACCGAGTGATCGCATCGACGCACGACACCGTGTGATCGCATCGACGCACGACACCGAGTGATCGCATCGACGCACGACGCCGAGTGATCGCATCGACGCACGACACCGAGTGATCGCATCGACGCACGACGCCGAGTGATCGCATCGACGCACGAAGTCGACGCGCCGTCGTGTAGCGACCTCGTTTCCTTGGGCTGGGCCGTCGTGATGCGGCGGGGCGATGGGTAACGCTGATACGCTCCGTCGGGTGGGGTCGTTTCCCGGAGAGCCCTCGTGATGCAGCGGATCGCGGGGTAACGCTCCGTCGGGTGGGGTCGTTTCCCGGAGAGCCCTCGTGATGCGGCGGGGCGATGGGTAACGGCCTCACTCTTCCTAGCGAGGTGTGCAGCGGATCGATGGGTAACGACCTCACTCTTCCTAGCGAGGTGTGCAGCGGATCGATGGGTAACGGCCACACTTCCCTGGGGCTCTGGCCCAATGCAACAGTGGGGAGCGCGTGCGCCGCCCGAAGGGTTACAGGTCGATCCTGCCGCGCATTACGTGATGTGCGAGCGGCAAAGTTGCGGACAAATGTCTGGACGGTTGCGATCTCGCCCATCAAACTGCCGCGATGCCACCGACGAGCGATCGCCCAATTGCCTGGCTCGCCAAGAGTGAACCTGACACCTATTCCTACGACGATCTCGTTCGAGAAGGTCGTACCGCATGGAACGGAGTGCGAAATCCAGAAGCTCGCAAGCATTTGCGCGGCATGAAGGTGAAGGATCGACTCTTTTTCTATCATTCCGGCCGGGCACCAGCGATCGTCGGAATTGCCGAAGTGGTCAAGGATGCCTATCCCGAGGCTGGTGCCGAAGATTGGAGCGTCGTGGACGTCGTCCCCGTGCGCCGACTGGCGCGCCCAGTGACGCTCGCCGAGATGAAGGAGCTCCGAGAACTTCGGGATTTCGTGCTCGTTCGGCGCGGCCGCCTGAGTGTCATGCCCGTGACGAGTCGAGAGTCGGCCATCATATTGGCTCTCGAGAAGCCCGACGGCGCGCGCCGCTGACCCGTCACCCGTCACCCGTCGAGCGTCGGCATTTTTCCCGAGACTCGACGAAGTAAGCACACGCAAGTGTGCTGCCGTTACATCGAGAACGTCGGTGGTGCGACGACGATTAGGTGCTCTTCTCCCGGGTTTCTGCCACCTCGATGAGGGACGTATAAGCCTCGATTTCGCGTTTGGCCGATACCTCGCGCTGTCGCACCTTCTTGATCTCGGCCTCGAGTTTGCGGGATTCCACTTCGAGTTCGCGAAGGGACTCTTTTACGCGATCGCGTTCGGCACGCAGACTCTCAAGATCGATGGGGACCACTCGATTACCTCCGTGATCACGGATAGCAGAACTCGGCAAGAGCGACTAGCCACCACGAAAGTCGTCGGGAAATCTGCCTAGTTCCGTGCCAAAATCGAGTAGTGCGGACCAAGGGCAGACCACGACGATTCGGGTCTGGCTGCCTTCGCGCTCGACCTCAAGAGTCCGACACGACGCGATTGCGCCCACCACGTTTCGCCAAGTACAGGCGACTGTCTGCAAGGGCGAAGAGGCTTGACTCCGTACGTCCGGGTAAATCTGCGAGCGTCGCCGTGCCGACACTGATCGTTGCCCCAATCGTCGTTCCTGCGAAGGTCGTCGGTGTTTTTTCGACCGCGAAGCGAAGCCGCTCGCCGAGTCTCGCGGCTCCCGCTGCGCCGATCCCGCGTAGTATTACGGCGAATTCCTCACCCCCCACACGCGAGAGCACGTCCTCCACCCGAAGTTGTTGCTGCAGTGTTCCAGAGACCTGCTTGAGCACCGCATCGCCAGCGGCATGTCCGTAGGTGTCGTTGACTTGCTTGAAGAAGTCGATGTCGACGATCACGAGCGACACATCCGTGCCGTGCCGCTTGGCGTAGGCGAGCTCGGCGGAGAGTCTGTCGTCGAAATGCCGACGGTTGTAGACGCCCGTAAGGGCATCCCGAGTGCTCGAGCGGTAGAGTTGGCGCAGGATCTGTTCCTGCCGCTCGTCCACCACCGTAAAGCGGAATCCGACGTGCAATCCTACTTGGATGAGGCACCCTTCCGTCAGTTTTGCACGGGTGATCCGTTCGCCTTCGATGAAGGTCCCGTTGCGCGAGCCGAGATCTTCGATGTGGAGCTCGCCGCCGTCGTCCATGATGGCCGCGTGGTTGCGGCTTACGCCGGCGTCATCCACCATCACGACGCATCCGGGATGTCGTCCGATGGTTGCGGGGAGCACTCCGAGTGAAACGACCTCGCCCGCGGAGACTCCGTTGAGGCGCAATAGGATGGGGCGATCGATGGGTTGCGTCGTGAACGTCTGTCCTGCCGGGCTCGACCGCCCATGGGGTGGATCGGTGAGGGCCGTCGTCGCTTCTTCTTCGGTGAATTCGCTGGTCAAGAGGTAGACGGCACGCAATCGATCCGTTGGATGAACCAGGCTGCTCGACGCTGGGGCTTCATCCGCAATTGGAACGCCGAATTGAAGCGCCGTCTCGGTGTCGAGGGGACGCTCGTACGTGGCCTCTGGTCGTGAAGGCTCGGGCACGGCGGTCTTGCCTTTCGAGGTTGGCTCTTGCTTGGGAGTCATTCCGTCGGCCATTGCGCTTCTGGGAAAGGAGGACCGGGTTTCGCAAAGAGGAAGCCCTGGAGCAAATCACACTCTAGGTTCACGAGCGTGCTGCATTCCTCGGGCGTCTCGACGCCTTCGGCGACGACCTGCATCTTCATTTCGTGGCACAGCAGCGTCATCGAACGCACGATCTTCTGCTTCGTTTGGTTCTTGTCCACACCACGGATGAGCGACATGTCGAGCTTCACGAAGTCCGGTTCGAGGAGCGCAAAACTAGTCAAACCGGCGTATCCGGCGCCCAGGTCGTCCACCGCGATGCGAAAACCCATTTCTCGCAGCGCGGCAATCCGAGCTCGAACGTCCGGTACTTTTTCGAGGCTGGACCGCTCGGTGATCTCGAGGACGACCAGGGACGCGAGCGACGACAGTGGCGACGTATGCGACAGGAGGTGCGGATCGAGGAGATCCGTCACGTGCAGGTTCACGAACAACAGTTCGTTGCGCCTCTGCTCCGCGAAGGGGCGAGAAGTGCGATCGCGTACCGTCCGCCCGAGCACGTCGAGCTGTCCCAATCGTTCGGCTGCGTCGAGCACGGCACCTGGATGCGGTAGGCTCGGTTCGGCGCTGCGCAGAAGTGCTTCGAACCCGACCGTGCGGTGAGAGCGAGCGCCAACGATGGGATGGAAGGCCATCCAGAGCGTGTCGAGGCAGCGCTGAAACGTTGCTTCGAGCCCTGCGCGATCCGCCGCTGATGCTGCAGACTGTCCCAACAGTTCTGCCGCCCGCTGGCGCACTCGCGCCATCCGCCGAAGGTGGATCGCCTTGTCGAGAGCGTGTTCTAGAGCATCGACGGGAACCGGTTTGGTGAGATAGTGCATCGCGCCGTATTCGAGCGCTTGAACTGCCGTGTCTACCGTCGGTTCGCCGGTGACGAGAATCACCGGAACGTGCAGATCGTGCGAGCGGATCTCGCGAAGCAGGGTGATTCCGTCCATCTCCGGCATGGCTATGTCCGAGAGGATGACGTCGAAATCCAACTGGGTGACGAGCCGCACCGCCTCGGGGCCGCTCGAAGTGGTCGTCACGATGTAGCCGCGTGTCTTGAGGACGCGGCCGAGCGCGCGCAGGACTGCCGGATCGTCATCGACGAGCAAGATGTGTCTGGGGCGGGCCACTTCCGTGTTGGACAAGGACGAATGATCTTTATTCTTCGGAGGGGGAACGGGCGGGATGCTGAGTAGTTGATTTGCGGCAGAGTTGCGCGTCCCCGAGCTCTCGGGCGACTTCGGCATCGCGGGAGCCGAACGTGGAGGACGCGTCTTCATGCCCGAGGAAACGGCCAGCCTCCTCCCAGGGTGAAGTCCTCCCTCGGCCAGGAGACGCGGTCGGGCCTCTCGAAGGCTCGTCCGAGCCCGGGATGGGTCTACAATGGTCGGTTGGCCGTATCGGGGTGAAAGAGGAGATGCTCACGGTGTGACCAGTCTCCCTCGAGTGCCGACGGCCAATGCCACGCGGTGGAGTTGGTGGGAGAGCCCGGCGGCTTTGCCCAACAGCACCTGCGCCGCGGTTGCTCGCGATTCTCACTGGACGACGCGTGACGCGCTCCACGGGAGTGCCGAGTGGCAGCGCCACTCGGGTGACCTTGCACCAGAGTTGGGTGGGACCCGTTGGCAGCATCTCGACCTGCGCGCCGGGGATTCGATGGGGAGGGAGCCGAATCCGCTGGTGACGAACCTGATACGTGACGACTTCCGTGCCACCGGTCGTGACGCGTTCGGACTCTTCGAACGTCACGGTGACGACCTCCGTCGAGGTGTGCTCCTGAGGTTCCCGCGCTTTGGGAGTCCCGACCATGCGTATCTCAGGGAGCATAACCCGGTTTGTTTGGCGGAGGCACCTCCGATTCCTCTTGTGAGGGCTCAGTCGGTTGGGGATCGCTCGGCACCGTTGGAGGTGAAACGGTGGTTTCGGTCTTCGTTGTGCCGTTGGGAGATTTCGCGAGGTCACGTTTGGTCATGACGAAGCGAGGCGGGGTGCCCGAGTTGCAGCCGGGAGTGAACCCTGTCGCGTCGAAAGTCGTTTCGAAGCCATCGGTTTCGATCTCGTTGTCGGTGGATGGGACGGTGACCTCGATCCTCAAGGTGCGCTGTCCGGCTCGTGCAGGTGAGCAGTACGAGATGAGATAGTACTGCTCGGTGAGCCGAGCCGCGATGGCTCCGGCTTCCTCGAAGGCAATGGGGAGATTCTCGGGGCCTTGAGAGCGAACCGCGTGATGCTCTCCGAGCCGCGTCGTCGCTTCGTCTGCGCCGTCACCCGCCACGTCGATGTAGACGAGCTGATGTTCGTTGTCCTTCGTACGTTCCTCGAATTCCGTCGACGACACTCTCCCTGCGATGTCGGGACCGCGAGAGAATACGACGAGAGTGCCTCGACGGATCGGTCGCGTCGTCCGATTGAGATCGTTTTCGAGGGTCTCGAGCCCGGTCAACACCGCTCCGCGAAGGTTCCGCGATGGATCGGTCGGCACCATCATGAGCAAATTGTCGAGCTGCTCAGGCCCCGATCCATTGGGTTCTGCCGAGAAATCGCCAACGAGTCGTGTCCGCGACGAACCGTCAAAAACCAAAACGGACACGGGCTGGGTCCGCCGAACCTTGCGGACGAAAGACGCCGCCGCTTTCGCGAGCTGCCTTTTCCGCTCTTCGCTCGTGGCGTGACCGAGATCCAACAACAGCACGGTGTGAAAGGAGGCCACCGTCGCCGGATCGAGCAACCGTATGTCCGCTTGCTCGTCGGCTAGGGTCTTGCCGTCCTCGATGACTTTGAATGCCGTGAGATCCAGTTCGCGAACCGGATCGCCCTTCTTCGTCACCGAAACCAAGGCGGCAACGTTGCTCGGCTTGCCACTCGCCGTCGCGACGTTCTCGAGCCTCACGCCCGAAAACCAGTGACACCCCGACAGGAGCATACCGAGGGCCAAGGGGAGCCATCTGGAATTTCGCATGGCGTAGCCGTTGTCGCACGCGGGCTTCGTTCTCTCAACACCTGGAGAGCAGAACGGGTGGTTGTTCCTTGGCAATTCGCGCAAATCTCATTCGAAAGAGACCTTGCCGGCGATCGCATCGGCCAGCATGTCGGTCATTTCATGCGCGAGCATCGAGGGAAGTTCGTGCTCCGCGAACAGCCGAGCATCTCGGATCTCGACGGGGTTCATGGGTGCCTTCGTCGGCGAGTTCACTTGGACCCGCACGACGACGGTCACCGCGTGGAAGCGACTGTCGCGCTGCGGTTTCGAATAGACCCCCACGAGCCGTTCGATGGCCAGGGTTTCCGCGCCGGCTTCTTCCTCGAGCTCGCGTCGGATCCCCTCTGCCAACGACTCGCCCCACTCGAGTGTCCCGCCGGGGAGTGCCCAGAGGCCGGAGGCACGCTGAATGAGGAGCCACCGGCCATCCGGACTAGTTGCCGCGGCGGCCACACCGACGACGGGGCGTCGGAGGAGGTGCCGGGCTGCTTCCTTGGCCACACCGAGTATTCCACGAGGAATCGTCAACACGATCGCCAGAATGCCAGACTTGAAGGCTGCTATCGAGCCACATCTGTCCTAAAGGGTGCACCAAGGCCATGGTCGATACATCGCAGCAACGACTTGGGTTCGGCGTCGCGTCGCTGACCGTCATCGCGCTCGGAGTGCTTGCGTTCGTGCTCATTTTCGGGGGAGACGAGGCGGACGGTCAGACACCATCGACCCTGGCCACCATCAACGCTGCTTTGAATGCATCGGCTTCCGTCGCACTCGTTTCAGGGTACGCGCTCATTGCGGTGGGCAAGCGGGACGCGCATCGACGGGCGATGACGGCCGCGCTGGTGATTTCAGCACTGTTTTTGGTCGGCTACCTCGTTCACCACGCACAGGTCGGGTCCGTGCGCTATCGCGGCACGGGGTTGCTGCGCGCGATTTACTTCGGTGTGCTCGTGCCGCACGTGGTGCTTGCGGCCGTCGGATTTCCGCTGATTTTACTTACGACGTTCCGTGCGCTCCGGAAGGATTTTGCGCGCCACCGCGCCATCGCGGAAAATCACGCTGCCAATCTGGCTGTTCGTGTCCCTTTCGGGCGTCATCGTCTACTTCATGCTCTATCACGCCTAGGGCGGCCCTTCGCTCCACGTGTGGTCCCGAGGTCGTTGTCGGTGACAGAAGCGTCACGCTTGCGGTGGCAGCACGCACGTGCTGGCTTCGCGGACTCGGTGCTTCGCTGTTGCTTCGATTGGTGCGAATGACTCGCATTCGGATCTCGTTACGAGGAAACGGTCGGCTGCGGCGTTTCAACCATGGTTCGAATAGCCGCGCGTCCGTCCTTCGAGGACACCACCATCGACCGTCAACGCGAGGAGCTGGCCCAACTCCGCATGTAGGGACACGAAGGGGACCTGCCACGTCGAATCACTCCAAATGCACTGGGCTGCGCCGAGCGGTTGCGGCGCAAAGTAGAGGCGACCTATCGAGCCCGTCCAGAGTTGACCTGCGACGTCTAGCGAAAGCACGGAAGAATCCGGTTGCCCCGGGACCGTGCCGTGTCCGACGCCTTGAGGACCCAGGCAAAGGAGAACTCCGTCGCCACCTACGCCTACGGCCAGACCGCGATTGCGACGACTCGCACACGCAAGCAATGCTCGAGCCGTTGGCGTCGGTATCGAAACGAGTTCGAGGGAGAGCGGTCGATATAGTCCCGCCCAAGCCTGTCCGTCACAATTGCGTCCCGTAATCAACCAACGATCGTCGTCCACGCGCGTGAGTCCAGAGACGTGGGTCACCGAAGTGAGCTCGTAGGGCAAGAGCCATCGCCTGCCGATTCGAGTGCACAGCAGTGGTGCCCGGCCCGAGCTGCGACCGAGCACGACTGCGAAATCCTCGAGGTCACCATCGACGTCCAAGAAGTCGATGGACGGATCGTTGCCGTCGGCCACCACTGTCGTGCCTTCTCGTGCCACTTCTGCGAGTCTTCCTCCGTCCGCGACGACGAGCCATGTCGTTGGGCTGAGACGGCGCACGTTGTTTGCCCGTCTCCCCGAGAGTGCAGCTGTGTCGGGCAATCGGCTCCAATATGCGCCGTCGAAGTACTCGAGCCCAGTGGTCGTTGCTGCCAAGCAGTGTCCGTCGGCATTCCAGGCGGCTCCGAGAATCAATCGATCGGCTCCAGGGGGATGGCGCACCAACCAATTGGACTCGAGTCGCGACGGGGAAATCTCCAGGCCCTTCACGCTGTCGAGCCAGCGCATGCTCACGTGCACACTCTTCGGCTGTGCGCTGAGCCAAGGCAGGATCGCTTCGGCCAACTCGCTCGCCGAGCGGGGCCGCTCCGTGGGTTCGAAAGCGGTGGCTCGCGCCAAGGTGCGATCGATGGCCTCGATTGCGGCGTTTTGCTCGCGCAATTCGGGACACAACGCCGCCGCATCCTGCAGGCTGCGGCGAAATGGGTTCTGCGTTTCCTGAAAAGCGTCGATTGTCGTTCGTGCCTGCAGGTAGTGCTCTCCCGTCAGCATGCAGTAAGTGACCGCCGCCAAGGCGAACACGTCCGTGTGCGGGCCGACGTTTTTCTTCGCGGCCAACGTCTGTTCCGGAGCGACGTAGCCTGGCGTACCGACTGCGATGTTGCCGAAGGTGGCGTGCAGCCCAATGGGACGCGCGATGCCGAAGTCGGAGATCTTGAACATTTCCGTGTCACCGGTGCCGCAACAGAGAACGTTGGCCGGCGTGAGGTCCCGATGTACGACGCCAACGGCGTGGATCTCGTCCAGACCGCGCGAGAGTGCGAGCAATGCACGCGCCGCACGGTCCGCATCGAAGGCGTACCCCGTTTTGTTTACGGAGTAGATGACACGTTCGTCGAGTGCGGAACCTTCGACCCCTCCGCCGACGTACTCGAGCGCAAGCCATGGCAATGAAAGCACCTGATAGCCGATCGAGAACGGAACGACACCCGTATCGATGAACCGAACGACGTATGGGCAGCGCGGAATACGCTCGTTCAGGCGTCCGAGTGCGACGGCTTCCTTCTGAATCACGAGGGTCGCCGTACGATCGCTGGCTCTGACGATCTCGGGCAAAATGACTTTGACGACGACCGGCATGTTGCCTTCGGGAGCCGTGCGGATGGCGTAATAGGCTCGCGCCGTGCCGCCTTGTCCGAGCAGACGCTCCAGTCGATAGCTCACGTTCGCGTTGACCTCCGACGGTATCGTGTGACCGAGAAACACGTCGGCGGGTTCGGGAGCAGGTCCGTGGTCGCTCATCGCGATCCGAGGCTTACATCCGAGTTCGATTCACGTCGAATGCGTCAGCGTGTCGCGTGGTGATCAGACGTAAATTCACGGCATTATCCGGGCATGGGATTTCCCACAACTCGCAGTCAAAAGACCTCGTCTGCTCTGGTCATCGCGGAGGGACATGGTAGGGCGGGGCTCATGCGTTCCGTCGTCCAGCGAGTCACTACCGCCAGCGTCATCGTCGATGGTCAGGAAATCGGGCGAATCGGTACGGGGTTGCTCGCCCTGATTGGAATTGCCGTCGATGATGGTTCCGAGACGGCCGATGTGCTTGCTGACAAGATCGTCGACTTGCGAATTTTCGAGGATGCGCAGGGCAAGATGAATCGCTCGCTGCTCGACGTGAGCGGTCAGCTGCTGCTCGTCTCCCAATTCACTCTGCTCGGCGACACCCGAAGGGGAAAACGTCCCAGTTTCACTCAGGCCATGGAACCCGCTGGCGCTGAAGTATTATTTCAGCGCGTGTGCACTCGCGCTCGTGACCGAGGAGTCAGCGTTGCGACCGGTCGTTTTCGCGCGGACATGAAGGTGATGTTGGTCAATGACGGACCAGTGACGATTCTGCTCGATACGGCCAAGACGTTCTGAGCCGGATGTCGTCCGATGACGACGCTGCTCGGTGCGGCCAAGACGTTCCGAGCCGGATGTCGTCCGATGACGACGCTGCTCGGTGCGGCCAAGACGTTCCGAGCCGGATGTCGTCCGATGACGACACTGCTCGGTGCGGCCAAGACGTTCCGAGCCGACGACACTGCTCGGTGCGGCCAAGACGTTCCGAGCCGGATGTCGTCCGATGACGACACTGCTCGGTGCGGCCAAGACGTTCCGAGCCGACGACGCTGCTCGGTGCGGCCAAGACGTTCCGAGCCGGATGTCAACCGGTCCAGGTCAGGAAAACATCCGACGGAAGCGACTGGCGCCGAGGCGGCACCCGTCGTTTTGGTGACGATCCGCAACTGCAAAGACGTGGGACGGGAGGACGAGCCGCTGGCTGCGGACCGAAAGGGCGAAGCGAGGCGCTCTTTACTGGTACGGGCGCCCAATTCGCCAAATTGCGACGGCAATGCCCTTACTGTCCCGAAAAACTGCCACGTGGGCCGTATCGTGGTGAGGTCGATTTGGCGGACGAACGCAGTTTGCCGGTTGTCGGAGTGCTCCTTCGTCGTCGAGGGGCGAATGGTCGTCCCCTTGGCCTGACAGGTCGAAGTTGGCTGATTCGAATGCCCATGTTATTCGAGGGGCAGCTTTGCCCTCGAGGGGATCCCAAAGCACACGGTCAACCATGTCCCATTGCCGTTCTAGCATCGTCCGTCTGTGTGCTCGGCGCGCCGAGCTCATGGGGGTCAATGTCGGTGCGCTTCTCGCGCGCCACGGGATTTCTGAGTCGACCTTGGCCGAGCGGGACACCCGCTTGCCCTGGACGTTCTTCGTCGAGCTTCTGGGGCAGCTCGAGCAGGCTCTCGGTGGTCCGCGCGCGCTCGAGCAGTTCGGTGTCGAAGTCGCACGCGCGCACCCCCTGTTTCGGGTGCTCTCGCTCCTTCACTTCGAGCTTCCCGAGATGCAATACCTTGCGGCGGCTCGGCTCTTGCCGACGCAGTTCGACGAAGTCCTTCGTCCGGTCGTGCGGCGTCAGCCTGATGGCGCGTTTCGTATCACGCTCTCGCTGAATCGCGAGTTCGAAGTCTCGTATCCGTTCTGGACGTGGCTGCTTGGGCAATGGAAGCCGCTGCCGCGTTGGTTCGAGCCAACCGACTCGCTCATCGAAGTCGAGATGGCGGACCGCTTCGCCGAGTTCCTCGTCATTTTGCCCGCCCTTCCGCCGCGGGATCCGGCTCAGGGCAGGGAGGTTCGGCGTGCCGCGCGGGAGCACCTGCTTTCGGATTCGTTGGTGTACGAGGAATTGAACGAACTTCCGAAGCCGAATTTGCGCTCGAGCTTGATCGAACACCGCTTGGAAGCAACCGAGCTCACGGAGCGCCATTCGGGGGGATTCAACGTTGCTGCGGAAATGAAGGTTCTCCTCTCGGATATGGCCGAGAGTCTGAAGACCGATCGCCTGCAGCTCTACGAAATGTCCGCCGTTGGGTTGCGCCGGGTGTCGTTCACGGGCGAGCCGCTGGCTCGTGCACGAATTCGTCGGATGCTTTGGGTATCCGGTCAAGCCGTAGGCGCCATCGAAGTCGAGCGCCCCGGAGAAGCTGGGCATGCGCGTGTCGCGAGCCTCCTCGACGAGCACATCGATGCCTTTGCGTTGCGCTTCGCGCAGATTCAAAACCGACTGCCAGCATCGGTTTCCATCGGTGGATTCACCCAAACAGAAGCCGAAGTGCGCGATCCAACGGTTGCCGAACCGCCTCCGAGCTCCCGAGGTCGCATCGCGCGCGCGGCGCGCGACGGGCGCCTGAGCGAACTCGCAGAGAAATGGCAGCTGACCGAGCGCCAGCGGGCGGTGTTGGCGCTCCTCGTCGAAGGTCTGGCGAACAAAGAGATTGCTGCGCGACTCGATTGTAGCGTCGGCACGATCGAGAATCACGTCACGCGCCTCTTGAAGCGGGCCGGCGTGGATTGCCGCGCGGCAATCACCGCACTCTTTTGGCGTACCTCGGGGCGCTAGACATGGCGGCTTCGCGGGTGCTCCTGCGGTTTCGGCCGTGCGACGCCAAATATGGCATCGAGTTGGAACTCTGCCCAGGCGAGCATCTTCTCGACGCCATCGACGAACGGGAACTTCCCGTACCGTTCGGGTGCCGAGCGGGCACGTGTGGGACCTGCCGTATCCACGTCGAGGAGGGGATGGACGCACTGGAGCCTCCCGACGAACGTGAGCGATTTCAGCTCGGGAGGCTCCTTGGGGCCAATCTACGACTGGCGTGTCGCGTCAAGGTGCGTCGTTCCGAAGAGGACTGAGCGGATCAGGAATCTTCGCGCATCGAAAGCACGATCTTGCCGACGTTCTCGTTCTTTTCCATGCGTTCGTGCGCAGCGCGGACCTCGTGCATGGGGAATACGGAGTCGACAACGGGCTTCAACGTGCCTTGGCCAAAGAGCGGCAATGATTCCCGGATGAATCGCTGTGTGATGGCCAATTTGTCCGCGAGCGATCGCGAGCGCATGACCAATCCCAAGATCTGGTGGCGTTTGAAGAGCAGTGCTCCCAAGTTCACCGTCGCGTTCGCACCACCGAGCACTCCAACCACGACGAGGCGCCCACCGCTGGCGAGGCACTTCGCGTGCTTCGGCCAATAGTCGGCGCCGATGAAGTCGACCACGACATCAACGCCTTTTCCTTGCGTGACATCGTTGACGATGGTCTCGAAATCCTGCGTCTTGTAGTCGATGACGTGGTCCGCACCGAAGGACTTCACCCGGTCTATTTTGCTGCCGCTTGCCGTCGCAAAGACGGTCGCTCCTGCTGCTTTTGCTAGCTGTACGGCGGCCGAACCCACGCCGCCCGCCGCAGCATGGATGAGGACATTGCTCGTTCCCTCGAGCTGTCCGAGGGTGAATAGAGCCTCGCGCGCCGTGAGGAACGCCTCTGGGACGGCTGCTGCCTCCACGAAGCTCAGCTGCTTGGGGATCGGGATGGCCATTCCCTGGTGAATGACGACCTGCTCGGCGTAGCCGCCGCCGGCCAAGAGCGCCATCACCCGATCTCCCACCTTGACTTGTGTCACGTCCGGTCCAACTGACGAGACCACACCCGCGCACTCGAGCCCAATGATTTCGCTCTCGCCTTTCGGGGGTGGATACTTGCCCCGACGCTGAAGGAGATCCGCTCGATTCAGCGCAGCGGCGTGGACGTCCACGACGACTTGACCCGTTGCCGGGGTGAGATCGGGAAGGGAGACGATTTGGAGCTGTTCGGGGCTTCCGAACTCCTTGACGACGATGGCTTTCATTGGAGGTATTTCGTGTCGGGTCTAAAGCGTGTTGAGGTATGCGGCGCCAAGTAACCCCGTTCGTTCCCCGAGCTCACTGACGAGTAGGGGAACGTTCGCAAGTGGGGGGGCGAAGGCGAAGGCCGAGAGCGCTTGCTTGATGCTCGGCTCGATGAGGTCGAAGGAACTCGAGATTCCACCGGTGAAGACGATGGCGTCCAGATCGAGCGTATTCTGAAAACCGGCTATCGCGATCCCGAGCGCTCGTCCCATCATCGCGAACGTCTCGAGTCCAGCCTTTTCACCCCTCCGTGCCGCTTCGGCAATCGGTAAAATCTCCGTCGCCGAGCCACCGAGCTCGGCGTACTTGCGAAGCAGTGCTTTCGTGCCTGCGTAGGACTCGAGGCAACCCTTGAGGCCACAGCCGCAAGGCCATGCCGATTCGCTGCGCTCGATGGGGGTATGTCCGACTTCGCCAGCAAAGCCGTTCTTGCCGCGCAAGAGCTTGCCGTCGATGGCGAGGCCGCCGCCAATTCCAGTGCCGAGAGTCAGCATGAGGAAGCTTGGATGCTTGCGCCCATGTCCCTGCCGCAACTCGGCGAGTGCCGCGCTCGTCGCGTCGTTTTCCACGACGACCCGACATCCGAGGCGGCCGCCCAACTCTTTGGCGAGATTGACTCCCTCGAAGCCAGGCACGTTGGGGAGGCGAAAGCAGACGCCATCGGGCGCGACGATCCCAGGCACCGCAAGTCCGACGCCGGTCGGTCGCGCGTCGATCCCTTTCACGGTTGATGCGATCAAGTCGAGGATTTGGCTTGGGCCATCGGCCGACTGGGTTGCCACCGAGACGCTCTGCTCGACGGTTGCTCCAGAAACCTTACCCACCTTGATTCTCGTACCGCCGAAGTCCACACCGATCATTGGTTCGTCATCTCCCCGACGAGACCTGCTCGTCGTCTCGTCGATTCCGCTCCGTATTGCCAGTACCGATGTCTGTCAAGGTGCATAGCCCCCTTCGCGCCATTGCCGCAGGTTTGCCCAGAAATGAAGGACGTACTATCTCGAGTGCTCATTCAACCCGAAGGACCCGCACCCGATGAAACACGAAGTTCCCCATGATCTCGGACAGGCCAAGGCCCGTGAAGTGGCGGAGAAGGCGTTCGCCGCATACCAGTCGAAGTTTGCCGAGTACCAACCCAAGGTGAACTGGACGAGCGACAAAACGGCCGAAATCTCGTTTAGCGTGAAGGGGATGACCTTGGCTGGAAATGTCGAAGTCACGGACAAGGTCATCGCGATCGACCTCGACGTGCCCTTCATTTTGCGTCCCTTCAAGGGAAAGGCCATGGAAGTGATCGACGCCGAGATTCGTCAGTGGATCGGGCGCGCGAAGGCTTCTGGCTGAAACACGTGAAATACACGACACTCGAAGATCGGGTTGCGCACGTTCAGTGAGACTGTCTCGACTCGATCTTCGGGCTGCTCGTTTGGCATTTTGAAGGAATTACGGCCCATCGGATGCATTTCGAATACACATCGGATGGTAGGCTGGCGAAGATTCGATGAGAATTGCGCGCTCGATACCGTTTCGGGGGGAACGCTTCGCTGCTATCGTCACCCGATAACGTATCGAGGGCCTTCCCGTGTCGTCCGCAAAGAGTCCCATTAGCCGATTGCTCGAACGGCGCGTCCGTCGCGGTGAGCGAGATGCTGCCGTCCTCCACGTTTCCCGACAGGGGGGCGTTACGACGAACGATTGGGGGGAATTCGTCGTTCAGGTGCGCCGATTCGGATTCGGTTTGGCGTCGATGGGCATCGAGCGGGGGCAGGTGATTGGGATCGTCGAGGCCACGGCGCCCGAAACGACGATTGCGTTACTTGGCGCTCTGACGCTTGGCGTGAAAGTCGCCGACTTGGGCGATGGGAATGACCCCGAAGAGTCGATCGAGCTGATGGCGCGCGCTCAATGTAGCGCGGTCGTCTGTGGCGCGCGTGAGCAAGCCGACGGTCTTGCGGCGGCGGTGCGTAAGCAATGCGGCGAGCGTCGCCTCATCGGTTGGGGCGCAGCTTCGTCCGTTGCCGGCGTGCTGCCGTTCAGCCAGGTTTGCTTGAAGGGAGCAGAACTGCTCGAGTGGGAGCCCATGCGGGCGAGTCGCATGGTGGCGTTGGTGGACGATAGCGACGATGCGCTCGTCTTGCCTCGTGCGCGCCGAAGATCGCAATCCATTTCCGCCGGCACCGCTGCTCGCGCAGAAGAATGAACGTTACGGGGTGCACCTCACGCACGCGAACGTCTTTGCTGCAGCCGAGTCATTTCGCAAGGCGCTGTCCATCGGCGAAACCGACAAGATCTTTCGATTGGGCGAGGGAACGGGATTGGTCGAGCTCGGTTTGTTCGGAGTTACAGCGCTGCTCAGTGGCGCTGCCATTCTGTTCGACACTGGCGAACTGTCGCGCCAACAGCGCATCGAAGCGATGCATCCGACGGTGTTGCTCGCCGATGCCGATGAACTCGACGCACTCTATCGGGACATGGATCGAGAGCTTCTGGTCGGTGCGGCGTGGCGACGTTGGCTTGCGAATTGGGCACGGCGGGTCGGGAACGAAGCTGCGCGCCGGCGCGTCAGTGGCTTCGAAAATGGGGTGCTGCTCAATTGTTCGTTCTTCATTGCCGACCAAGCGGTGCTTTCGGAATATCGTCGAATGCTCGGGGGAACGGTTCGCCGCCTGGTTTCGCGGGGGGGAGGCACGCGTCGCTCTACACGTTGGTTCTTCGAGGCGATCGGATTGAGTCCTCTCGGCATCGTCGGTGTTCCCGAATCCCTCGGGGTTGGCTTGCTCGAATCCCCCGAGGACCCCAGACCGGGCAGCTACGGCAAAGCAATGCCGAATGTGGGGGTATGTGTGGATGACGCGGGTCGTGTATTGATTTCAGGACCGTTCGTTGCTCGTGATGCTTTCGATCGGGAGCCATCGGGTTGGTTGTCTCTGGGTATTTCCGCGGAGATCGACTCGGACGGCACCGTTTGGCCAGCGCGAGCTCTCGGCGCCCTCGATGCACCGAGTCTCGCGGTGTTGCCCATCGCCGAGCATTTGGATCCGGTGAAGTGAGATTTGAAGCTAAAAGGCAGCAATCAGTTCTGCCGTAATGTCGCGGAGCCAGCGGTGATTGGCTCGTACTAGAAGGACGCTCGTTTATGCCAAATCGTGACAAGTTCGTCGCCATTCCCAACGAAGAGCTCGGGGTAGACAAGGATTCGCTCAAGAAGAGCTTCGTCGACCACATCCTGCATACGCAGGGCAAGCATCCGACGGCGGCGACTCCGTTCGACCAGTACATGAGCGCAGCGCGAACGGCTCGCGACAGAATGGCGGACCGCTGGACGCGCACGTGGCACAAGTTCAAGCAGGAAAAGCCGAAGCGCGTCTACTACCTCTCGATGGAGTTCTTGCTCGGTCGCTTGATGGAGGACGGGCTCATCAATCTCGGCGTTCATGGCGCCACCCAGTCCGCGCTGGCGGAAGTGGGGCTCGACCTCGAGGAGGTCGTCGAAAAAGAGGTCGATCCCGGTCTTGGAAATGGTGGTCTCGGCCGACTCGCTGCGTGCTTCGTCGACTCAATGGCCACGCTCGGTATTGCCGGTATGGGCTATGGCATCCGCTACGAGTTCGGCATCTTTCGCCAGGACATCATCGAGGGCGCTCAGGTAGAAACTCCGGATAACTGGCTTCGCCGCGGGTGTCCATGGGAAATGGCTCGTCCCGAGCGTACGTTCCAGGTGCACTTCGGCGGTCGTGTCATCCACTACACGGGGCCGCGCGGTCGAGTTGAAAGCGATTGGACGGATAGCAGCATCGTGATGGCGATGGCGTACGATCTTCCTGTCGTGGGGTATCGCAATGGCGTCATCAATGCTTTGCGGCTTTGGTCGGCAAAGGCTGCTCGCGATTTCGACATCCACGAGTTCAACCGCGGCGATTACCTCAAGTCCGTCGAGGAACGGAGCTACTCCGAGAACATCTCTCGCGTGCTTTATCCGAACGACACCACCGAAGCAGGACAAGAGCTTCGCCTGAAGCAAGAGTACTTCTTGGTCTCGGCGACGCTCCAGGACGCGCTCCACCGCCACCTGGAAGACCACGCGAGCCTCAACGACCTTCCGGACTATGCGGTGTTTCAGCTCAATGACACTCATCCCGCGCTTGCGGTAGCGGAGATGATGCGGCTGCTCTTCGACGTTCATCGCTTGGACTGGGAAGAAGCGTGGAGCATCACGACTCGGTCGTTGAACTACACCAACCACACGATTTTGCCGGAGGCGCTCGAACGCTGGCCCGTGTACCTGATGGAGCGTCTGTTGCCCCGCCACCTGGAGATTATCTACGAGATCAATCACCGGTTTTTGACCGAGGTACGCAAGCGGTTCCCGAACGACGAGGATCGCATTCGGCGCATGAGCATCATCGAGGAAGGTGACGTGAAAAAGGTCCGCATGGCGAATCTCGCCATCGTGGGCAGCAGTCACGTCAACGGTGTGTCCGCTCTACACAGCAAGATCCTGAAGGACAGCCTGTTCGCCGATTTCGAGGCGCTGACGCCAGGAAAGGTCATCAATCAGACCAATGGCGTGACTCCGCGCCGCTGGATGCTCAAGTGCAACCCCCAGTTGGCGGAGCTCATTACGTCACGCATCGGGGATGCATGGGTCAAGGATCTGGACCAACTCGAAAAGTTGATTCCGCACGCTGAAGATCCCGCCTTCCGTCTCGCCTGGCGTCACGTGAAACTTCACAACAAGGAGCACCTGGCGTCGTTCTTCAAATCGCACTACGACATCGTGCTCGATACCAATCACCTGTTCGACACTCAGGTGAAGCGAATCCACGAGTACAAGCGACAGCTGCTCAACATCATTCACGTCGTATCGTTGTACCTGAAGTACCGCTCTGGGAAGACGGCTGGGGCCGTGCCGCGGACCTTCCTCATCGGCGGTAAGGCGGCACCGGGCTACGACATGGCCAAGCGAGTCATCCATCTCGCCAATTCAGTAGGGCAGATCATCAATCAGGACGTCAATACGCGCGATCTGCTGCGCCTTTACTTCGTTCCGAATTACAGCGTCAGTTTGGCGGAACGTGTCATTCCCGCTTCCGACCTCTCGGAGCAGATTTCCACGGCAGGCACTGAAGCGTCAGGCACGGGCAACATGAAGTTTGCCATGAACGGCGCACTGACCATCGGGACGCTCGACGGCGCCAACATCGAAATCCTCGAGGCGGTCGGATGGGACAACATGTTCATCTTCGGGCTTACCGCCGAAAACGTCGAGCATACCAAGCGGCAAGGCTACAAGCCGATGGACGTCTATCTGGCCGATCGTGAGCTGCGGGCAGCTCTCGACGCCATCAGTGGCGGAATGTTCTCGCCGGATGATGCGGGTCGATTCCGCCCCGTCGTCGATAAGCTTCTCTGGGAGGATCCCTATCTCGTTCTTGCGGATTATAAGGGGTACGCCCTTTGTCAACGTGCCGTCGACGAGGCGTATCGAGACCAGGAAAGCTGGACGCGGAAGGCCATTCTCAACGTCGCCAATATGGGCCGATTCTCGAGCGACAACACGATTCGTGGTTATGCGCGGGATATCTGGGGCGTGAAGATCCCCTGACGTTCGGCTCAGCCAGCTGAGCACACTCGTTTGGGAAATGGAGACGCCGCAGTTCTCGTCGAGCTGCGGCGTTCATTTTTACCGCGTAACGCATTCCGTTGGCGTCGCGGCGCTCCGTTGACGTCGCGACCATTGATGTTCGTCAAGCAGGGGGGCGTGGAGCTCGTCCTTTCGGGCCTCGTTGTGGGCCCTCAAGCGTTGACGCCCTCACGCTGCCCGAACGGCGGGAGCGGAGGGCGTCTTGCGCGGGTGCGAAGCTGCTACGACGGTGCTCTAGACCGAATCGCGCCGTTTGAGCAGGACGAGGATGACGAGGAGTTGAACGAATAACATTCCGCCGAGCACGGCAAACGGGAGCCAGAGTTGGGCGTAGCTGACGAAGCCCCATGCGCCATTGAGGTCAGTGCTCGCCACTTGGGCGAGAGCGCACTGGAACTTCCCTCCGGTGATGAAGTTGTCCACGCTGTTCAGATCTGCCTTGCCCACGGTCATGAGCCAAGCGGGATCGGTTGCGACGGCGATCCGCTCCTGCGCAACGACACCTTGGAAGCCCCAACGTCCCGGAATGAGCATCATGGGATACTCGAGCCAAGGATTGGTCGTCATGGGCACCATCATTCCGCCAAGCACGACCTGTGGAATGAGCGCGATGGGCGTCAACGCCATCGCCGCCTCGCTCGAAGTCACCATCGTGCTGAGCAACAATCCCGTTGCGACGGAAGCCATGGCGGTCACGATGAGCGTTCCGAGCTGGATCAGGAATGCCAGAATGCCACCATCGAAACCCAACGCGAAGAACGCAATGGTGAGCAGGACCGTGCATTGGACGATGCACACCAGCGTGAGGAGCAGGAATTTCGAGACGACGTAATTGACGAGCTTCAGATTCACCATGCGTTCACGCAGGTAAATGGCTCGCTCACTTACGATTTCCCGCGCCGCATTGCTCGTTCCGAACCAGACAGCCGCGACGACCAGGAAGAACATGGCTGCCGCGTGGTCCGTAGTCGGTTGCATGCTCTTGAGCAAATCACCACTATCCGCGCTGCCGCCGCCTCGACGCGAGAGCTCTTGTAGTGCACCGAGACACCAGTAGGGTATGGCGTCCTTTTGTCCGCCGAACACCAAGGCGAGCAAGACTCCGATGATCGGCGCTTGCAGCAGCATGATTGCCGTTCCACTGACGTCGCGGAACTTCGTCTTCAGATAGCGGCCAAATAGCAGCCCCAATTGGCCATTCGTGGGCGGCCGCGTCTTTGGCAACCCCTGTGCAGAGCCGCCGGCGCCAACGGCGCGTCGCCCCGAGTACATCTTTTGGAAGATCGGATTGCTCTGATTGAAGAACTCCGCGTTCCATTCTCTCGCTGCCTGCTGACGGGCCGCGAAACGCGATGCCTGCGGATTCTGGGCCCTCATGGCGTCCCAGATCGGTCGCTCGCGCTGGTTTAGCATGTCGAACATGTCGCGCGGATTGTCCACGTCGTTGCGCCGACCCGTGCGTTCGAGCAGCGAGCCGAAGAAGTGGTAACCATCGCGGCTCGGTCCGTAATAGATGGGGATCCCGCCGGGGCCCATGATGAGCGCAAGATTGAATTTCTCGTACTCGTCCTTGGCGGGCTGATGAATCGTGGTGATGATCGTCTTGCCCGTCTGTTTGGCGAGATCGCTCAGGAGCTGGACGAGCGCGGTCGTATCGTCGGCAGCGAGACCGCTCGTCGGCTCGTCGAGGAAGAGGATGACCGGGTTGGTGACGAGCTCCATCGCAATGTTGACGCGCTTGCGTTGGCCTCCCGAGAGCACCTTCTTCTCGGGACGCCCGATTTGGAGATGAGCGACGTTTTCAAGGCCGAGCTGCCCGAGTGTCGTCGAGACTCTGCGATCGATTTCTTCGTCGGAGTAGTCCGGCGGCAGACGCATCTTCGCGGAGTATCGGACGGCTTCCCAAACCGTCAGCTCCGGATGCACGATGTCGTCTTGCGGGACGTAACCGATGCTGCCGCGCAACGCGTCGTAAATGGCGTACAGATCCTCGCCGTTGATGCGAACTTGTCCAGCCGTGGGCGGGGTGTACCCGTTCAACGTCAGGAGCAACGTGGTTTTTCCGGCGCCGCTCGGTCCCATGAGGGCAATCAGATCTCCAGGTAACGCTTTGAAACTGACGTGATCGAGCAACGTCTTGAGCTCGCTCGGATTGTCCCGATCGGGGACCTGCATCACGAGATCCCAAGCCTCGATCTCGTAGAGTGGTCGACCTTCCCACTTTTCCGAGTCCTCGATGACGACGGCGACTTCACCGGCTTCGACTTGGAGGACCAACGGCATCGGGCCGATGAAGACCTTTTCGCCGTTCTGCACGGTGACGCGCTGACCGGCAGCGATCCGCTGACCACGAACGTAAGTGCCGTTGGCGCTTCCGCGATCCTCCAAGAACAACTGCTCGCCTGCGCGGTGGAGCAATGCGTGGCGGCTCGACACTTGAGCGTGGGGGATCTGGATGTCGTTGTCGGGGGTTCGTCCGATGGTCTTGACCGAGACTTGTCCGGGTGCACCGAAGCTGACCTGTCCGATGACCGTTTTGTGCTTCTTGCGTCCGGTGTCCGCGTTGGGCTCCGCGGCTCCCACGGGGACCCCTCCGTGGGCTGGCGTTGCGCCGGCAGCTGGGGAACCGCTCTGAGCTACAGTGACTGCAGCGGCGAGCTGCAGCAAGGTTCCGACGAGCACGGGGAGGGGTCCGAGAGATACGACCCCATTCGGATCGAGCGGCACGCTTTGTCCGGGCGCGATCCTGGCCTGCTGGATCCAGGTTCCCGATGTCGAGCCATGATCCGTAATTGCCGGCGGCGAAAGGGTGACCGTCGCGTGCGCACCAGAGACATTCGGGTGGAGTACGACGACGTTCGCGCGGCTCGGATCGCGACCCACGACGAAGCTTCCGGGCAAAGGCGCAAGCTGCCCCGGGCGAACCAACATCCCGACGAGCGCAGGATGCGTATTCGGTACGGCTGCGGCATGTCCCACGACGAATTGCGCCACGAAGTCGAACGCTCGTTGTTCACCTGGTGAAAGTGCGGTTCCTCCCGCTTGGGTCGGCCCCGCGCCAAGATCGACGAACGTGAGGCGACCGTTTCCGTCGTGAACCACTCGGGCGTGTTCAGGGGCCACTCCGGCGCCACCGAGACGGATGTCGCAGTTGGGCCCGGAACCAATGGTGATGGAACTTTTGCCAAACCCTGGAAGCATCGTTTCTAAGGGAGTAACAGACCCGGAGGGAAAGGAGAACCCCCCAAAACTCCGAAATCCCAGCGGCAGGCGCTCGTCAGTTGCGGAATTCGGGCCAAGCGAGACGCCGCCCCCGTCGCCAACCGTCCGCTCTCACCCCGCGCAGGGCCACGTGACGCGGCGACTTGGTTCGCCCTTTCCGGGCTTCGTCGTTGCAACCTGCCTGCCCGCCTCTCGGCCCGCGCCGACGAATGTTTCGCCCTTGCGGTCGCGTGGGTCGCCTGCTGGCGAAGCTGCTTGCCCCATCGCGCGTGAGCCGCGTGCTCGCGAGGATGCCTTGCCCCATCGCGCGTGAGCCGCGTGCTGGCGGAGGAGGTGCCTCGCTTCACCGTCACGCTCTCGTGACCGGGGCGCGTGCAGGAGCCCGGGGTCGCGTTTTCTCAGCCGGAGCGGTGCCGTAGCACCCGTACCAGGATCGCGAGCAGCGAGAGCAGCAGCGCAACGACGAGGGCCCACCAGAGCCTCTTTTGAGATGGCAGTCGCGGCGTACGCTCGGGCGGAAGGGATGGGAGGGGACCCTGCGGAGCGCGTGCGTTTTCAAGGCCGCGCTGGGTGAACGGCAATGTTTTATGGGCGCGTCCCGCGAGCGGGGCCGTCGCCGATGCTTGTCCAATTTGTACGTGATCGGTGCCGCGGATCTGGGATTCGGAAACCGGATCGATCGCTACCGTCTTCGCGACGCCGGTAGCCGGGAGCGGATTCGGGTGCGCTCCGCCCAGCGGATTTCCAATCCCTCCTCGTGCTGGCGCGCCGAGCTCTTCGGCATTGGGCTTCGGGTCGGCAGGTCCTAGCAACGTCGGTGCAGCAATTGCGCCGTCCTTCGTCGCCGTCACGATCGTAGGCGGCGCTCCGTGTGCATCCTTGGGCGTCACGAGCACCGTTGACGCAGCTCGATAGGGGACGTTCGTCGCTCTCTCGAGCGAACCATCGCCGAGTGCGGTCGTAGCGACCGTCCTCGCGGGCGATGCCGCGCCGCACAGTGTCGTTCCGAATCCCTCCGTGGCCGCGGGCGCAAGACCCAAAACTTCCACGAGGAGTACCGTGATGTTGTCGTGACCCCCGCGAGAATTCGCGAGGTTGATCAAGCTTTCGGCAATGGCGTCGAGGGATTCGGCTCGGCCGAGCCAATCGGCAAGCTCGACGTCTTCCACCAGATCGGTCAGGCCATCGCTGCAAAGTAAGAGTCGATCCCCGATGCGCACGTCTTCGCTCGGTCGCAGCTCGACCTCCACCGTCGGCGCAATCCCGAGGGCTCGTGTGATTCGATGGGCATCGGGATGGCCTTTGGCCTGTTCTCGGGAGAGTTGTCCCGCGAGAATCCAAGCTTCGACGACGGTGTGATCCGTCGTCAGACGATAGAGCTGCCGCTCGCGCAAGCGATAGGCGCGCGAATCGCCGACATGGCCGACGTACAGCTCGCGCCCGGAGAGCCACAGGGCAACACACGTGCTTCCGGGGCGTTCGGCGGTCGCCGTGGTGCCGCCCAGAGCGTAAACCTCGGAGGCGGCTCGCTCGATGCATTCGCCCAGGCGGCGTCGCGGATCGCTTCCTACGCCCGACGCCAACCAGGTGTTCTCGATGGCATGAATCGCAGCCTGACTTGCGAGCTGTCCACCGAGATGTCCGCCCATTCCATCGCACACGACGGCGAGGAGCCCTTCGTTCGTCGTAACGATTCGAAAGGCGTCCTCGTTGACTTGCTTGTTCGGATCCCCGCCCCGGATCGCTACGGGCCGCGGTGTTCAGCTGCAGTGATGGAGTGGGGGGCATCGAAGGGAAAGTGTCGGGCGTTTACTCGAGGCGCACGGACATCTCCACGGGGCCGAAGCGCAGGAGTGAGCCATTCGGCACTGGGGTCCATGTTCCCGGCGGGAGTCGACCAGAATTCACGAAGCTCCCATTGTTGCTGTTTTCGTCGCGAACGAGGAGCTGTCCCGCTTCGAGCTTGAGGGACGCGTGAAGTCCGCTCACACGAGGTTCCGCGAGCAGGATCTCGCAGCGGGAGCCGTCGCGGCCAACGTGCATCTCGACGCCGGGCACGACCGTGTAGACCCCGGATGCTCCTTGGAGCACGGCACGCTGCGCGTTCCCGACGGGGCCGCCCAAACCGGGGTTGGGTAGACCAGCGGGCCCCGCATTGCCGTACATGAAGTCGGGACTGACTTGCGGCGGACCCGGGTGTGCCATGACGGGGGCGGGTTGCGCGACGACGGGCGCGGGCGCCGGCGTCGCGGGGCGTTTGCCACTGCCACGAAGAACGACGATGAGCAGGAGCGCAACGACGACGACCCCCAGGGCTCCGCCGAGGACAGGCACGAGCGGGAACGGTTGAGTCGTACCCTTGAGTTGCAGCACGGTGTCAGCCGTTACGCCGCTCGTGCGCTTGGCCTGATTGTCGTACACGATCAAACGAACGACGGCCTGCTCGCCAGATCCGTGGAGCAACTTGTCTTTGTCCGGTGCTTCGAATTCGACGAAGGAATCCGTCGCCTCGAGTGCCTTGCCGCGCATGCCCATCTCGATGAGCTGCTGTTGCGCCTTGCGTGCCTGCTCGACGTCCGCTCCTGCGAGTGCGGTCGGCAATTGCTGTCCAGCCGGGAGGAAATAGACCTCGGCCCGCTGCGCTTCGCCACCCCAGCAGAAGTTGCCGAACACCTTGAACTTGCCGCCAGGGTAGACGCCGCCTTGTTTGCGGACGCTATCTTGGGTGGCTTGGTTGTCGATATCGAGTGGCCACGTCGTGGGGTCGATGCCGACGGGGACGTCTTGGAAGGAATTGTCGCCGAGGATTGGCGGCTTTACGTTGGAGAAGTTGAGCTGGAAAGTCTGCGTTACCGAGCGGTTCACGCAGGAGACTCGCCACTTGACGACGTACATCTTCGAGAAGCGAGTCCGGACGGCGCTGACGATGGTTTGTGCGCGGGCGCGTTGACCGTCGTCGAGGATCGTGAAGTAGCCACCAATCTCCGGGTTGGCGAGATTCTGCATGAACTCGAAGGCACTCGTGCGGTACTCGTCGATCGTCTTCGTCGGAAAATAGACGCTGATGACGGGGACGGGAGCTTTCGGGAGCGCCGTGTTGTTTTCCGGGAATCGTCCGCCGCTCATGTACTGCTGGAGTTGCAATGCTCCGGGACCCGTCGTCAGGGCATCCGCGCCGCCATAGCCACTCGAGAGCACGACCATGGCCTGGTGCAACGGAACCGCGACGTTCTGCTGCCCCGTGTTTCCGAGTGACTTCCACGCGTCCGTGGCGGCAGAGCGGATGATGCTGAAGAGACTACGATTGCGCCCTTGTGACCGGAACGTGCCGTTGACGGAGCCGAGGAAGCTCGTTGCTTTCGCGCGCTGCGACGCTGGGATCCACCGAGAGTCGCCGGCGACTTGGCGATTGTTGATGAAGATGAGGTTTACGATGTCGTTCGGTCCCATCGAGGAAACGAACTTGCTCGCGACCTCTTTCGCGTCCTCGAAGGAGCTTCCCATCCGAGCGTCGGCATCGATGATGATGAGCCACGCGGTGCCCACTCCGGGTTGCCTGCTCGACTTTCGCCCCAACGCGAGTGACTCACGTATTTCGCGAGAACATCACCGCCGTCGACCCGGACGGTGAAGATGGCATTCTGCGCGGGAAACGGGAACGCCGTGTAGAGCGGCGTCTTGTCGAGCGCCTCGCTCATGCACGAGAGCTGCGCGCCTCCGGACAGGTTCGCACAAGGCAGAACGACCTCGCTCACCCGGCGATTCTCGACGACCTCGATGATGCTCGTGAGAACGGGGGAGCCGTTCTCTTGGGCAGCGCGCGGATCGATGCGCAAAATGTGAGCTTCGGGTGAGGCAATTGCGTAACGAGCGGTGCCGAGCCAGGTACAGAGAACCGACAGAACCGAGAGAACGAAGAGTCGTAGCGCGCGATTGGGCATGCGAGCGTTCCTTGAAGGGTCCAAGTTAGAGAAGAACTACCGTTGCGGTAAAACCGCCGAAGCGAATCGAGTCACCGTGTGCAACCGTGCGTCGCTCGCCGACTTCGAGTCGTCGCTCGTTGACGTAGGTGCCGTTGGTGCTGCCGAGATCCTCGATTTTCAGACGACCAGGACGGGCGGCGGCGTAGATTTTGGCGTGTCGCGACGAAGTTGTGGGGTGATCGATCTCGAATTCGGCGCCAGCGCCAGCATCCTTGCGCCCGAGCAACGCCGCACCTTGCTGTATCGGCCAGAATTGCCCAAGGGGTTCGACCTCGTAGCTCACGAGGAATCCCGCGAGTGTTCGCGGTGCATTCGGAGGCATCTGATCCGCTTCGAGTGGCGCGATGACCGCCGACGCCGTTGCTCGGGACGGCGGGTGCCGTCGGATCGCTGGCGAAGGGCACTTTCGCCGGTGAATGCGGTTCCACGGCGCCGGGTGACTTTCCCCATGCAGATGGTTGGGAAATTGTGGACCCTGGCTGGGATTGCCCCAGGGCGCCGGCGCGGGAGCGGCGGCAGGGGGGAGCGACCGGTGGCGCGGTCGCGGCAACCGGAGCGGGTGCTACGGGCACTGGCGGTGCAGGATTTGGATATGCGGGTTGGCCCCAAGCCGGCGGTGCTGGCGCCGGTGGAGGCTGTCCCCATGGCGGCGCGCCATAGGGACCCTGCGGTCCCCATTGGGGTTGCGGGCTCGGCGCGCCCCAACCCGCGGGGGAGCCCGGAGCGGGTGGCTGCGGGCCAGGCATGCCGGGGGGCATCATTGCGGGCTGGCCTGGCGCGGGGCCGGGCTGACCTGGTGGCGCAATGGCGCCAGAGACCGGGGCTCCGCAAGCGGCACAAAACTTGGCTGCGGCATCATTTCGGTAACCGCAACGGGCGCATTCGCTCATCGACTCCTCCGCGCAACTCGCATCGTCGAACGTCTACTGACCCGAAGGGTCAGCGCAGAAACGCCGACGAGCATACCCGTTTCGGGCCGCGGGGAAACAGCATTTCGACGCAAGCAAAAACGGCAGAGCTGAGGGCACTTGGGCCTCGGTCTGCCGTTGGCGACGTCCTTGGGACGATCGGACGTTTTGGACTCAGCTGTCTTGTCTCAGCTGTCTTTCTGGTCCTTCACGCGAGCGGCCTTGCCGCGGAGCTCGCGGAGGTAGAGGAGCTTGGCGCGACGAACGACGCCGCGGGAAACCACCTCGAGCTTCTCGATGCGTGGCGAATGCTGAGCGAACACGCGCTCGACGCCGATGTTGAAGCTGACTTTACGGACGGTGAAAGTGCTGGAAACGCCGGCGCGGTGGCGCTTGATGACGACGCCCTTGAACACCTGCACGCGAAGCTTGTCGCCTTCGACGATTTTGTAGTGAACCGCGACGGTATCGCCCACCCGGAACTCGGGGAGGTCGCTGCGGAGGGAGGCGTTGTCGATCTTGGCGATCTTGGTCAGGCTCATGGACATGATAGGCAAATCCCGTGGCTGGCTCCGTCGGAGCGAGGGGAGCGGGATTATGCACTCCTCGAAGCACTCGTCAACGTGAAGCCGACGGTACGGCCCGCGCACTTGCCGATTTCGTAGGCCACGACGGACCAATCCAAGTAACTGACCGTTGGTCGGCTTGGTGTTTTGACGCCGCGGGGGACGGCCTTCTGCGCGCACTGGAATCCGTGGAGAGCATGAACTCGCGTCGGCGCAGGGCGACGCAGATTCGACCCGAAGCGGGGGCTGAGTCAATAAATCGTCTCGCTTTTGGACGCTGGCTCGCCGCTTTCCGGTGGATTCCGAATCATTCCGTGTCGGCATCTCCTTGACGAATCGCGGGACTAGGGCTATCCCCCGCTCCCCGTTGCCGGCCGTGCGCTCGGCGCGACAGACAGGAGCTCGCTAGGATGAACCAGTACCCCGGAGTCATTGGCCGCAAGCTGGGTATGACGCAGATTTTCACGGAAGACGGCACGGTTGTCCCCTGCACCGTCATTGAGGCCCGCTCCGTGGTTGTGGGCAAGCGAACCACCGAAAAGGATGGCTACGACGCCCTCATTCTCGGATTTGGCGACAAGCGTGAGAAGCTCGTTTCTCGCGCCCTGCTCGGCCAGTTCAAGAAGGCCAACGTGACGCCGAAGCGCACCATTCGCGAGTTCCGCGTCGCAGCCGACGTCGTGAGCAAGTTCGAGGTGGGGCAATCCGTCAAGTTGGACGAGGTGTTCGCCGTCGGACAGTTCGTCGACGTTCAGGGCGTGTCCCGCGGACGTGGATTCACCGGCGTCATGGTTCGGCACAACTTTGCCGGTAACGTGCGTACCCACGGTACTCACGAGTACGAGCGCCATGGTGGCGCCATCGGCACGAACATGACCCCCGGTCGCACCCTTCCGGGTAAGCGCATGCCGGGACAACACGGCAACAAGACGAACAGCGTGTTGACTCAGGCGATCGTCAAGATTGTCGCCGAGGATGATCTCATTCTCATTCGTGGCGGCGTGCCTGGACCGACCAATGGCGTGGTCGCCGTGCGTGGCGCCGTGAAGAAGCGCGGCGGCAAGGCCTGATAGGTGAGGCTCGGATGGCCTTCGAGGCCGTTCGTGTCGCGTGGCCGCGAGAGCGGGTGATCCACGTCGACACTCGAATCCTCGTCGTAGACAAGCCTCGGGGGCTTCCGGTACACGGAGGCCACCCCGAGGTTTTCGACGTCGTGACTCGGCTTCGACGCTTCCTGCGCGAGTCCGGTCAAGACGACTACATCTCCGTGCACAGCCGGCTCGACCAAGAGGTGTCCGGCGTGCTCGTGTTCGGTCGAATCCGGACCTTGGCGCCGTTCTCTCTCGGGAGTTCGAAGCTCATCGGGTGCTGCGGCGTTATCGCGCGGTCGTGCGCGATCCTGGGCTGCCACGGCACTTCGAGATGTCCGATCGGCTACGTCCGCGTGAGTCGGGACGCACGGAAGTCGTTCGCTCGGGAGGAGTGCCAGCGAAGACGGCCGGGCAGGTACTTGCCCGGAAAAATGGCCGAGCGCTGGTCGAGCTGCTGCCGCAGACCGGACGGAGACATCAGTTGCGGGTGCAGCTTGCGAGTCGTGGCGCGCCCATCACTGGGGATTCGCTTTACGGAGGAGACGATGCAAATCGGCTCCTCCTTCATGCCGTGGAGGTGCGCTCCGACGTGCTCGGATGGCACTTCGAGTCACCGTTGCCCGAGGACTTCGAGGATTTCGGCGCAACGTCCATTTCGGATCTCCAAAGCGACTCTCCCGTGCGCTCTTCGACGCCGCGTGGCTGCGAGAATCCCTATTTGCGACCACCGAGACTTTGCGCCTCGTCAATGCCGAGGCAGACGCGCTTCCGGGGGTGACCGTAGACGCTTACGGAGAGCATGCGGTCGTCGAGCTCCTCACCGAGGAAACGGTGGCGCGACGTGCAGACATCGTTGCCCGAGTGATGGAGCTCGGGGCTCAGTCGGTCTACGTGAAGTGCCGGATGCGGCGCGATCTACGTCAAGAGGACGTCGAACACTGGGCGCCTAGAACACCCGACAGCGGCTCACCAGCGCCCTCGCCCTACGTCGTTCGCGAAGCAGGGGTGCCAGTCGAGGTCGAGCTGGGCGATGGTTGGGACACCGGGCTTTACCCCGACCAGCGCGAGAATCGGAAGCGCATTCGCGGCGTCTCTTCCGGACGCTCGATGCTCAATTTGTTCGCGTACACGGGCATGTTCAGTGTTGCGGCAGCGCTCGGTGGCGCAACGTCGACGACCACCGTCGACCTTTCGGGGCGTGCGCTCGAGCGTGCACGGCGCAATTTCGCCCTCTCCGACATTCCGACGGATGAGCGGCACCGATTCGTTCGTGCCGATGCGGTCGAATGGCTGTCGCGTAAGCGAAGGGCTGGCGTTCACTTCGACGTCATCGTGCTCGACCCTCCGAGTTTCTCCACGGTCGGCAAGGGACGTGTCTTCAAGCTGGCCAAGGCATGGGAGGGCATGCTCGAAGACGCGCTCCTTTGTCTGAATCCCCAGGGTCGGATGCTCGTCGTTTCCCATGAACGGGACGCCTCCGCCAAGGCGTTGCGTCATCGGATCCTGTCCGTTGCGGAGCGCTCGAAGGTTACGCGCGTCAGTGTCCGCGAGATGGCTTCTGCTCCGGATTTCCCCGATACCTCGAGAGGACCGTTCCCTGCTTTTGCCCTCTGGGTCGAGTTGGGGTAACGCGTCGCTCTACGACCACGAGCAACAGGCGAGCAACATGTCGAGACGTAACCCGTACGTAGGGGATCATCGGACGCAACAAGCCAAGGCTCAGGGGTTTCCTGCTCGAAGCGTCTTCAAGCTCGAGGAAATCGATCGCCGCTTGAACCTCTTTCACGGCGTGAAGCGCGTCGTCGATCTCGGTGCTGCGCCGGGGTCATGGAGTCTCTACGCGTCGACTCGAGTGGGCCCCTCGGGTCGGGTACTTGCCATCGATTTGAAAGCGATCGATCAGGCGTTTCCCCCGAATGTGCAGGTCGTTCAAGGGGATGCACTCAGTGTGGACTCGTCGGTGCTTACCGCATTCGCGCCATACGACCTCGTTCTCAGTGACATGGCCCCCAACACGAGCGGGAACAAGTCGTCCGATCAACTCAAGAGTGCAGAATTGTTTCTGCGTGCCGTCGAAGTGGCCAAGGCCTTCGGTCGTCAGGGGAGTGGCTTCGTCGGCAAGCTCTTCATGAGCGGGGAGTTCGAAGGGGCACGCCGTGCACTCACCGAGGCATTTAGCCAAGTGCGCGTCATTCGGCCGGAGGGCACTCGCAAGCAAAGCACCGAGCTGTTCCTCGTCGGACTGGGTCTTCGAGTCGGCGGCGTTGGCAACCCGTCTTCCCTCTGAAATCCGCTGTCGCAATATCGCCCATCGCAGGCGCTTTGGGGCAGGGGTGATCGAGAGTCCCGGCGCCCTGCGATAACGCATAGTTTTGCTTGACGGGGGGAGCGGAAGAGGTTTACGTGTCACGCAACGGGGAACGTACCCGTTTGGCGCAGAGCGCCAGGGAGTCCAAGATGCAGACACCGAAGAAGCCTATCAGGAGAGGGTCGGTCCTCTATCGGACCGCCGTGCTGGGGGTCGCGCTAGGCCTCGTCGGCTGCGGAGGCCAAGTGCAGTTCGCTGGCAAGTCGGCCCTCGCCGTTCCGGGAGAGTTGCCGCCGCCACCTCCTCCGCCGCCACCTCCTCCGCCCCCGCCAGAGGCGCCCAAGCCACCACCACGCGTGGAGGTGAAGGAGAACAAGATCGAAATCCGCGAGAAGATCCAGTTCGAGCACGCCAAGGCAACGATCAAAGAAGAGTCGTTTGGTCTCTTGGATGAGATCGTCAAGGTCATCAAAGAGAACCCACACATCAAGAAGATGCAGATCGAGGGGCATGCCAGCTCCGACGGTGACGACAAGCTGAACCTGAAGCTCAGCGACGAACGCTCGAAGTCGGTGCGCAAGTACCTGGTCGATCACGGCATCAGCGGCGACATGCTCATTGCGAAGGGCTTCGGCGAAACCAAGCCGATCGCCGACAATGGCACCGAAGAGGGCCGCGAGAAGAACCGTCGCGTCGAGTTCAACATCATCGAACAAGACGTGACCAAGAAGAAGGTCGAGATCAATCCGACGACGGGCAAAGAGCGCGTCCTCGAGGAGACCAAGCAGACTCTGACGAAGCCGGCCGAGGAAGCTCCCGCGAAGACCGACGCAAAGGTCGACGCGAAGAAAGAGCCCGCGAAGACCGACGCGAAGAAAGAGCCCGCGAAGACCGACGCGAAGAAAGAGCCCGCGAAGACCGACGCGAAGAAAGAGCCCGCGAAGAAAGAGCCCGCCAAGGCGGCAGCCAAGGCTGACGCAAAGGTCGACGTCAAGGTCGATACGAAGAAGACGGTCAACACTGGAGCGGCGAAGTAAGCGCGCCGTCGCAAGACGCATTGATCGGAATCAGAGGAGAGACACCATGAAGAAGATTTCGACTTCCCTCGCGCTCGTCGCTCTTGCGGTCTTGGCCGCAGGTTGTTCCTACATCGCTCGCAGTCCCGAGGACTACGCCAAGGAGACGCAGAAGGTTCTCGAGTCCAAGTCGGCTGACATCAAGAAGTGTTACGACGAGGCTCTGAAGACCAACCAGAAGCTGACCGGCAAGGTGACCGTGAAGTTCACCGTGCAGGCAGAGACTGGCGATCTGACCTCCATCGCGTTGGACCCCGCCGGGACCACCGCCCCCGAACCGCTTCCCGGGTGTGTCACTTCGGCCCTTGCTGGGCTCAAGCTGGCGCCTCCAGACGCGCGTGACGGTGTTGCTACGTTTGCTTGGGATTTCCAAGCGTCGCCCGCACCCGTCGCCGCTGCTCCGGCCGCGCCCGCAGCCAAGTAACGGCCAAGCGGCTCGAGTCGAATCCTCCTGCTCCCCTTGTGGCGCAGGAGGATTCGTTCGTTTGTGGTGAGAATTTCCACCTTTTCGGCATTGGTGGTGTAACCCCGGGATGAATGTCTCGTTCCTTCCGCCATCCTTCGGCCGTTAGCTCGGTCTCCACCCTCGGCGCACTCGTGGGTGCACTGACGTTGACGAGTTGTCCTCGCCAGTTGCCGGTGGGCGGGGCGAACGGCGTGACGTCGAGGTTGCCCGGGAGCGCCACTTCGCAGCAAGCGCCTCGTGCGAGTTTCGTCCAGGCGCAGGACGCCTCGTCCAAGCAATCTACAGGCAGGGGACTCGGTCCGACGTTCATCGTCGATGACCCGCGCCAGGGTGACGACACATCGGAGCAACGGGTTGTGGCCGCGAACGGTGACGAGGATTCTTCTCTCCCTCGGGTCCCCACGGCGTTTCAAGCGGAGGAGTCCGTTGCTGCGACGACAACGGATGACGGCGACGAACGCCGACGCGAATCGGGCGATGGCGACGAACGCCGACGCGAATCAGGCGATGGCGACGAACGCCGACGCGAATCGGGCGATGGCGACGATCGAGGAGGAGTGTCGGTCGACGATCACGAAAGCACGAACTGGCTTCATTCAGTAGGTCGCGAGACATGGGTGTATGCTCGTCCGAGTTACGCGTCGCGGCGTTTGGGCTATTTACGTTTTGGAGCCAAGGTGAGACGCGGCAAGGCCGTTGTTGCTCCCAACGGCTGTTCAGGGCGTTGGTACGGTATTGCGCCCGAGGGCTTCGTGTGCGCCAACGATCGAACCGCGACCGTCGACGAGAGCCATCCCCTTGCGGCGGTCACCATTGCGGGTCCGAAGCGGGAGGAACCACTGCCGTTCGATTACGTCATGGCGCGTCGCGGCCCACCGGTATTCCTGCGTCTCGCCCGAGCCTCGGCGTCGCCGGATTCGTCGAGTGCGGCGCGAGGCGCTCCTGTGCAGGGGATCCCGGAGTGGCTCTTCGATGCTCCCCGCATCTTCGGTTTCTCGCAGCTCGGTGAAGATGGGCCTCGACGGCTTGGGTTGCCGGGAAGCGGTGTGGCGATCAGCGCTTCCGTTGGGCAGGGCTCTACCCGGCTCGGAATCACACCCACGCTCGAGCTCGTCGAAAACTCTGGACTCGAACCCGTGAAGGTCAGTGACTTTCAAGGCCTACGTCTCGGAGACGGGGCAACGCTACCGGTCGCCTTCGTGAAAGGAAGCCAAGCGCAACGGTTTTCGAGGGACGCGCGCGGTATTTTTCGTCCGGGCGGGAGCCTCCGCTTCCGCGAAGCTGTTCCCTTGCGTGCGGATGGTCTTGCCAATGCTTCCGCCGAATGGCTCGAGACCGCGGACGGAAGTTGGGTTCGTCGGGATCAAGTGAGTGTCGTCACGTCGCCGAGTGGACTCCCGTCTTGGGTCACGAGCGAGCTAATCTGGATTGACGTTTCGCTCTCTTCGCAGACTCTGGTGGCCTACGAAGGAACATCTCCACGCTACGTGACGTTGGTCTCGACGGGCGTCGACGGCGTGCAAGATCGAAGACTTCCAAAGCGACCAAGCAAGGGGTGTTTCGGATCGTCTCCAAGCACTTGACCGCGACGATGGCCGGCGAAGACGAGGACCATGCCTACGAAATGCGGGAAGTGCCGTGGGTTCAATACTTCTCTGAGGGTTACGCATTGCACGCAGCCTATTGGCACGATGGATTTGGCAAACCTCGCTCGCACGGTTGCGTGAATCTCTCTCCACGTGACGCCCGGTTCCTGTTTCATTTCACCAATCCCGGGGTTCCGCTGGGTTGGCACGGAAGGACGCTTTCCGACGAGCGTGCCATCGTCTACGTTCATCCATAGTGGGAGCGCACTACGCTAATGCGTGATTGCCGGATGCGGGAGCGAGACGATTGGGAAAACCTGTAGCGACAGTCGCAACGCACCGCGCCGATGCTTGATTCGGCACGGTCGAAACGCGCGATTCTTTCGCTAGTGCCAAACGCCGATGCTTCCGCTGAATCCGAAGTAGCGTTCTGCGAAGTCCACGGCCGTCTGAATGCGCCAAGCCGTGGCTGGTTCGTACAAACCAAAAACCTGCCACTCGAGAAGCTTCTGCTCGATGCCGAGCGTCGTGTGGAGTCGAGGGGCGCTGCGCGGATTGTCGAATCGAGTGGGTTCGCCGTAAGCACCAGCTCGAACTTTCGTCCATCCGGAGATGACCTCGGATTCCAACCCGAAATGGGGCGTAACCACCGTTCGGCGACCCGAGCGATCGACGATACGCTGCAAAAAAGATTCGACGCCGACGGCGTCCGAAACGGGACCACCGATTCGCATGGATGTCGAAATGAGCACGTACCAACGTCCGAGCTTTCGAAACCGATCCCGAAGTTCCCGATCGACCTGCAGCTTCGCTCTCTCGAGCTCGTTTTCGTCGTCCTTGAGCGCTTCTTCTTCCAGACGATCGAGCTCGGAGGCGAGCGCCACGGGATCGCGTCCTTGCTCCCGCGCCACCGTGAGCGCACGTTTTCGCGCTCGCATTCGCTCCACGCGGCGCCATTCGAGCCTTCTCTTGAGGGGTCGCAAGAGCTCGTTGGGGCCCACCCAACGTGGATTGAAGGGGCGCGCGCCGAATTGAGCCGCCACCCCGAAGTTGAGCTCCCACGGTAGACCAACCCGTTCGGGAAGGTACAAGGCGTCGACGGTTCCCGGCGATAGGACGCGATTGCCGTCGGAGTCCTTCTCGATGGCGGACGTTGCGCTCGCCCTCGTCTTGACTGCGGAGTTGAAGGACGCTCCGACTCGAAAAACGGCGTCGGTCGGTCGCCATAGAAACCCGGCGCTGTATCCCAAACCGTTCGTGGAAAACAGGGTAGAGGGCTGTCCTGCCGCGGGATTCAAGTCGATGACGTTGAGGCCCGTGGGACGCAAACCGACGCCGACGACGAGCTGGCCGTCGGCGGTGGCCCGAGCGGCTTGGAGCAGGATCACGTAGATTTGCGCGCGCAATCGATCGAGCTCCTGATCGCTCGAGGGAGCGGTGTCGCGTTTTAGCCCGTATTGCTGGAGCGCAACACCCGAACCGAATCCCCACGGTCCGACTTGGAGATGACCTTCGGCGTCGAAGAAGACGAATTCTCTCGAGCTACTCGTCGACAAGTTGGTTCGATCCGAGCCCGAGTTGAAAAAGTCGGAGTTTCGGAGCGTCCCCGGGAAGGTCATGCCCGCTCCCAGATCGTAGTCGACGTGTCCTCGAGACCACGCGAGCCGCACCGCTGGGGCGGCGGGATTGTAGAAGCTTCCTTCTACGCCTTCTGCGATGGCGACGTAGGCTCCGCCCATTCCGATCACACGCGTGCTTGCCAAGACCGGTCCTTGATAAAGATCGACGGAGTAGCGGCTGGTCGTGATTCGGAGCCGTTTGCTCCGAGCTGCGCCATCGCATGCTTCGGAAAGATGGCAAGCACCACTCCCCAAAGGATCGTCTTTAGGTGCGAACCCAGCCTCACGAGGATGGCGCGGCCTTTTCTCGTCGAAGTCTCGCTTGCCTTGCAAGGCGCATCTCGGTCGAGATCACCGACCAAAGGACTCCGATTGCGCCAATGGCGAAGGCGACGAGAGTCGCTCCGACGACGTTCAGTAGTGCAGAAACCCACGTGAGTAGGACGAAGGTATCGCGTTTGAATAACGGGGCAATGAATCCGAAACGACCATCGCGATTCGAGGTGGCTTGCGAGAGGGGATACTTGAGGATATTTCCGCTACCGATGCGGATCAGGTATCGGTATTCGAGGCCACTGCCAATGATCCCGGACACGAGCATGGCGCCACCGACGACGAGGTACAGGGGCGAACCCGTGGTGCGATAGAGGCCGGCGGCCGCACCCGCAAAGAACGAGTAGTTGGTCAAGTCGTCGCCAACGGTGTCGAGCCATTCACCGAGAACGGAGCCTCGAAAAGTGATGCGACTGAGTTCACCGTCACAGCCGTCGAGGATGCTCTGGAGCTGAAAGAGTGTCGCTCCGATGAGCATGGGCCAGTAGCCGCCTCGTGAAGCGAGGTACGCTCCGAACAGACCAATTCCCAAGATGACGACCGAGAGCTGATTGGGCAAGATTGGGGTTTTCGCGAGCCACCGCGACAGGGCCAGGGAGACGTATCGATTGAACCAACGCGCGGTCCAACCATCTTCGGTTTTGCGCAGCGATCGGAAGAGCAATTGCTCCGCACGCCGGGCGGAAGCCGCGTCCACGACCTCGACGGGGGCGAATGCATACGGCGTCGATGGACGACGAGAGGCGTCGAAATGGACTTCTTCACCTGGCGCTCGATGCTCGAGAGCCAACTCCGCAAAGGACTGACGATGAACGACCCAATTCGAGGTCACGACGACGCGAACACACTCAGGGGCGGGCTCGTCGAGCACGGGCAGCTTGAATCTCGGGTCCAGCAGCAACGCTCGCGCCGTTGCTTTCGAATCACCTCGAAGCACGACGGCGCTCGCCTGCGCACGCTGGGCTTCCAGAGCAAGGCGCAGCACGATGGGCAACCCTCCGAGCTTGGTTTCGGGTTGGGCGGTGGGGGTGTCGATGACGAGCATCCAAGGCGTGGTCATGCGGGGGCGCAATCCTAGCCACATTCCGGCTCGCGCGGTATGGGTTGGGCTGCGGGCCGAAAGTAGAGAAGTGCGTCGATGCGGCTGTTTTCGGGGGGCGGTGGGCTATAGTCCGGGCGTGCAATACCGAGCAGTCTTTCGTTGTCTCGCCGGCTGCGCTGGCGAGTGGCCCGTGACTCAACCCATTTACCGTTGTCCTCACTGCAACGGTTTGCTGATGGTTTCCCACGACGTGGAAGCGCTCCGAGATCGCAGCGCCGCCGCGTGGATGAAGCTTTTCGACGATCGCTACCGTGGGCACGTGTGGCCCTACGGTTCTGGAGTCTGGGGCAAGAAAGAGTGGATCATGCCCGAGATCCCCGACGACTGCGTTGTGAGCACTTACGAGGGCGGCACCAATCTTTTTTGGGCGGAGCGATACGGTCAGGGGCTCGGAATGCGGGACCTTTGGGTCAAGCATTGCGGCAATAGCCACAGCGGATCCTTCAAGGATCTCGGCATGACCGTGCTGGTCAGCGTCGTGCGTTGGGCCATGCAACGCGGCGAGAAGGTTCGCGCGATTGCATGCGCGTCCACGGGCGACACGAGTGCGTCTTTGGCCGCTTACGGCGCTACTGCGGGCCTTCCCGTCGTCGTGCTCTTGCCGCGCGGCAAGATCTCGACGGCTCAGCTCGTGCAGCCGATCGCGCACGGTGCACTCGTCTTGGGGCTCGACACCGACTTCGATGGCTGCATGGCCATCGTGCAGGAGTTGGCGAAAGAGGGGCTCATCTATCTCGCCAATTCGATGAATCCTTTGCGGATCGAAGGGCAGAAGACGGTCGGGATCGAGGTCGTTCAGCAGTTCGACTGGCAGATCCCCGACTGGATCATCCTTCCGAGCGGCAACCTCGGCAACGCCTCGGCGCTCTATGCGGGGTTCAAGATGATGAAGGACCTCGGGCTCATCTCTGCCTATCCGCGCCTCGTCGTGGCCCAGGCCGAGAATGCCAATCCGATGTACCGTGCGTTCATCGCTGGCAAGAAGACGGTCGAGCCGATTCAGGCCAAGGCAACCCAAGCGACGGCCATCCAAATCGGCAATCCGGTGAGCGCTCCGCGCGCCATGCAAGCACTCGAGGCCATGAACGGAATCGTCGAGCAGGCGAGCGAAGAAGAGCTTTGCGAGGCCGCTGCACGTGCAGACGCTGCCGGCATGTATACTTGTCCGCATACGGCCGTGGCTCTTGCGACTCTCGAGAAGCTCGTCGCCAAGGGAGTCATCGGCAAGGAACAGCGCGTCGTCGTCGTCTCCACGGCTGCGGGCCTCAAGTTCACCGAGTTCAAGGTGAAGTATCACGAGGGCAGCATCGAAGGCGTCAAGAGCCGCCTCGCCAATCCCCCCGTCATGCTGCCGCCCGACGCTGGGCAAGTGGCAGACGCCATCAAGCGTCGCTTCGCCTGACGGAGCTCGCGCCTCGAGCGCAAACCGAGGGAAGGCGAAAGCCCCGCGTCACGACGCGGGGCTTTCGCTTTTTCGAGCGTCCGATCGGCATGGGAGGCTCGAGGCGCGAAATGCACGGTGCCCCGTAGCTCGCGCTTTCGAGGCGCGAAATGCACGGTGCCCCGTAGCTCGCGCTTTCGAGGCGCGAAATGCACGGTGCCCCGCAGTTCGCGCTTTCGAGGCGCGAAATGCACGGTGCCCCGTAGCTCGCGCTGCGGGGCACCGTATCATCGACGTATGGGCGATTAGAACTCGAGCATTGCAGCTGCACCGCCGGAACGGGGCGTAGCCCAAGGACTCACGACCAAGCGACTGCGAGTGAGCGGCTGTCGCGCAGTTGCTTTCGCCGACTGTGTGGGCGCCGCTGGCTGTTCTTCCGGCGTCGTCAAGAGGACGATCCCCGTGACGCCGAGCGTGATCGCGACGCCGAAAGCCATATCGGCGATGAGTGCGTTGTTCTCGACGTCATCGGCCTTCGAGGCCGTGGGCTTGTCGTTGTAGTCGCTCTTGGCGGACAGCGCGCGGATCCCGAAGTACGTGCCCGCGCCCGCGGCCACGCCGGCGATCCCGAGCGTGACGTACGCTGGCACGAGGCTCTTCTGCGGCGGCGGCGGCGGTGGAGGAGGCGGTGGAGGGGGAGCGGCGACGGGCGGCGGAGGAGGCGGTGGTGGCGGCGGGAGCGCCTGAAGCTCGATTGGAAGCTCCACTTTTCGGCCTGCCTCGACGACGATGGTTCGCTCTTCCGGGTGATACCCTTCGAGGGTCACGAGGATTCTTGTGGTCGCCCGGGGTGAGCTTCAGGGACAAGGGGCTCTTGTCGGGATGCGCCTGCCCATCGATGCTGATCTGTGCCTCCGTGGGAACCGCAGTGAGCACGATCTCACCTGGCACGGTTGCGCGGAGATGGTCGTATCGAGCCTTGGCTTCTGCGAGTTTGTCCTCGCCCGCCTTTGCCGCCTCGGGACCGGCGAGATAGGTCGCGTACGCCGCGAGGGCTTCTACCTGACGGTCGAGTTTGTCGTAGCTTGCCGCGATCCAGTACTCGGCGTTGGCGGAGGGGATGAGTGACTCCGCCTCTTGGAACTTGAGCAGTGCGGCGTCGTACTTGCCGCCCTTGAACGCTTGGGTCCCGTCATTGTACGCCTTGCGGGCCAGGTCCTTGGTCTTCTTGTCGGGACCCTTAACCTCGGCGGGCTTCACGTCTGCGGGTTTGGCTCCGGCGGCGGGCTTTGCGCCGATGGCCTTCGCATCTTTGGTTGCTGCGGAAGGGGTCGTTGCGGGAGCGTTCGAGGGGGCGGTCGTCGAGGGATTCGTTGCGGCGGTGCCCGAGCTCGGCTGAGTCGCAGCGGCGGGGGCGGAACCGGCGTCAGCGGGTTTTGCCGGAGTGGGCGTGGCCGCTGGGGCAGGGGTTTGCGTGGGGGCAGCCGGTTTTGCTTCTGCAGCCTTCGGTGCAGCAGCCGCTGGCGGGTTTGCGGCGGTCTGGGCATGGGCCGATGCGACGAGCACTGTTCCCGTGAACAGGCCGGTCGCAAGCGCCGTCGAAACGCGCATCAATTTCATTGGGTCGAGGGGTCGCATCGAGTCCTCCGCCGCCGGGTCGCCGGGCGGCAGCCCAAGGCTAGTCCGGACGGGGGGGCGTCGACAAGCTTTCCGTTGCATACCCCTTGCCAGACCCCATCCTCCAAGGGTTTCCTTACGCAAAGGTAGCTTGCCCATCGAAACCGAAGCAACTCAAGGGACCTTGCCCAATGCGATGCGCTCCAGCTCAGAGCCCGCAGGGGTACGGTCGGAAGCGAACGGGGCCATTCATGCCCTGGTCGATCCCGGATTGCCCGAACCTTGGGTGTTGCCTCCGCCTCGAGCACTTCCGCGACATATCGGTGAGGTTGCCGAGCGCGCGGCCTTGCGCGCCAAGGCACAACGACTCGAGCGAGAGGGGGCCGACGCGGAGGATTGTGCTCGCGCGCTCGCCATGCTGGCAAAGAGCGCGACTCAATCGCACCTGGATTACGCGGAGGCGCTCGACGCGATGGGGCGCTCGCTCGAACTTCGTTTCGATCGCGCGCTGTGTGAAGAGGCGGTCGCACTGAACGCGTCCTGTGGGAATTTTCGCGCAGCCGCAGATTCTTTTGGTCTTGGGGCAGGCAACTACGGAGCTTGACGGAGCCACGCGACGTCGGTTGGCTACGCTCGCTTGTCGTGGACGAGACGCGGAACGCGCAGCGCACCATCTTTCCGAGGTCGCTCGACTCGAGCCCGATGCGACGGATGCTCTCGCGGCGCTCGGCACCATCGCCTATTGGGCGCCCGAGCAAGTCAGTCGCGAGCGAGGAATCCTCGCCTGGCACGAGGCTGCTCGTCGCCATCGCGCTCAAGGAGCGAAGTTGCGCGCCTTCGAAGCGACGATGCGCGCTTTCGAACTCGATCCCGGTTCTGCTTTGGCGGCGGAACGGCTCGCTCGTGAACTCGATGCTCAAGGGCGACGAGAAGCCGCCGACGAAGTGTGGCGCAAGTCTGCGGACGCGGCCTTCGACGCCAAGCGGCACGAGGTACGTGCCACGGCGGCGCTCGAATCCGGCGACCTCATGGCGGCGCTCGCTGCACTCCTCGACGGGCGAACGGATTCCGACTTCGGGGAAGTCTCGATACTTCGGGGCGTAGAACAGCTCCTTGCACCGAAGGAGGGCCTGTCCAAGGGCTTCGACCTGGTGCTTGCCGAACTCGGTTGTGCCGATTGGCTCGCGGTGCGGCTCGAACTCGGCCCCCTCATCGAACGTTGGTCCGACGAATCGGGGGCCCATGTGGCATTGGCGCGTCTCGAGACCGGGTACTTCGCCCATCTCGAACAAGCAAGAGAAGCTTACGTTCGTGCCATCGTTGCTCAGCCGTCACACGCGGAAGCTCGGTCGAGACTCGTCAACGTCAGCGGCGACGATGCCAATTCCGACGCGTTGCTCCGAGCCCTCGTACACGCGGCGCGCACGGCACAAGAAGGAGTTGCTGCCCGACAGCTCGCGAACGAGATCGTGGAACGTGTCGGACGCGGCGAGGGATTTGCCGCGCTTCTGCTGTGGGCCCTCGAGCGTTTACGGCATTCCCTGATCGGTAGCGAGGGCCGTGCTCGCCAGCTCGAGGATTGTCGGCGACGTGCGGCGCAAGAGCACGACGAGATTGCCGGGCTATGGTCCGCTCTCGACGCCGCCACCGATGACGGTCGAGAGCGGATCCTCCGTGAGCTCGAGGCCAAGCTGGCCCTCGCTCCCGCCGAGACGCTCGATCACCTGACCGTGGTGCGTCGATTGCTCGAGCTGCGACCGAACGATGCAGTCTTGCGCTCGCGCTTCATCGAGCTCGTCGACGTCGTTGCTGCGTTGGTCATCTCGCCCAGTCGCGATGAGCGCATCTCCTCCGCACTGGCTGCCGCGCCTCGATTGCTCGGGGAGCGAGGTCGCTTGGCGCAGGCTCGATTGCTTCTGCGCCATGGGCAAATCGAACCTGCTCTGGCGGCGATCCGTCCGCTCCTCACCGAAGCGAATACGACCGTGCGCGGATTGCTTTGGGTGCTCTCGCTGTCTCGGCGATTTCCGCGATGTCGCGTCGGCAGCTCGGGCAGCGGAGCGCTTGGCTGGTGCGTTCCGTCCTGCAATTCGGGCCATTCTGGAGGTCTTCTCGGCGCAACTCTACGTCGATGCTGGCGAACCCCACGAGGCTGCCCGATTGGTCACGGGTGCGCTTCGCACCAGTCAGAACCTCTCTCGTCTGGTCTCGCTCCAGGTCTCGCTCGCGGAAACGATAGGTCTCGATGTCGACGCGGAGGATCTCGAACGCGCACTCAGTCGTGTCATGCCCGACTCGTCACTTTGTCGGATCATGTCGCGGACCTATGAACAGGTTGGCGATTGGGAGCTCGCTCTGGTTTGGACGTGGCGTGCCGTCTCTCTGAAACCGGGCGATATCACGTTGAGACGAAACGCCCTCGAGCTTGCGCTTGCGCTCGGGCAATCCCAGAAAATCATCGAGCAAATCGATGACCTCGTGGCACAAGCCATTCCGCCGGTGGATTGGGCGGAGCTTGCGGCCTCGGCGTTGGGTTGGCTCGCCAATTTCGAACCGAGCGTCGCTCTTGCCATGGCTCGTTCGTTGCTCGACATTGCCGGTCCAGCTAGCAGGAGTCTGCGGGCGGCGGCATTCGATGTGGCGCGGATCGTGGGCGACGAGGCGTTTGCGTTGGAAATCTTGGAACGAGCCGCAGCTTCTCGCGCGTGTAACGCCGAGCTTCCCGAGCTGCTCCTCGCCCTTTGCGAACGCTACGAAGCAAGAGGCAAATACGAGGCGTGTCTTTCTGCCGCAATTCGAGGTGCTAAGTGTGGCGCCGTTTCCGGGGTGCTTGCGCGTTGCGCGGAGCGACCTTTTCCGGCTCTTTCGGCAGACGGCAAAATGAGTTTGCTCGAGCTTCGTCGAACGCTGGCTCTCGCACGGGATGACGTGACGGGGATTGAGTCGACGACTCTCGAACTCGCCGTGGCACGAGCAGAGCTCGCTCTCGATGTCGACGGAGCGGTGTCGCTTTGGGTCGATTGCGCCCAGCGCTCCGACGGAAGCGCTTGGGCGGCAGTCGTGCGGGACATGGCGGAGGTACTCGGTCAAAAGGTCGCCGTGGAGCGGCTCGATGCGCTGTCCCACTTCGCGGTTCAGGGGCGAACGCGCTCCCGCCTGCGAGTGCTCGGTGCGCAGATCAGCATGGAAGCGGGGGACATCGAAGGCGCTGCGTCGAGCGCCGAGGCTGCCTTGCGTCTCGATCCGACGTGCACGTTCGTGCTGCCATTCGCGGAGCACCTGCTGTCGGAGGTTCAAGCGTTCGAGCGTCTCGAGTCGCTTTATGGCGTCCTCGATACCGCCGTCTTGGGCGTGTACGGCGTACGAGCCCTACATCATCGTGCGGCAATGAACCTCGCGGTACACGGGCAATACGAGCGTGCGCTCGGTCACGCCACATCCGCATTCGAGACGCTGCCCGACCACGACACGACCTATCGATTGCTCGTCGAGTTGGCGCATCGCGCTTCGGACCCCGAGAGCATAGCGGCGGTCGTCACGCGAGTTGCCGAGGCTGAGGTCGAGCCAAGTCGCAAAGTGGAGTGGTTGCGACGTGGTTACGACGCGTTGCCCCTCGCGGTGGAACACCTTCGCCTGAAGTTCGAACTCGCGTTGAAGATCCTGCTCGGTTGTCCGCGAGCGTCGGCAATCGAGCTCGTCGCGACCTGTCTTGATGCTGCATCGAGTCTGGAACCCGAAGAACTCGAGTTCATGCGGATCCGCGTGGCTCGGGCCTTCGAAACCCTGCTGAACGGACTCGACGGCCCCGATGGCGCGCGCCTCGGGATTGCGATCGCCGTCGCTGCGGTGCATGACCTCAGCCACCTCGAACTGGCCGCGACCGCGTTGACCGCCGCGCTTGGCGCCGATGGAGACGTCGACGAGTTCGTTACCGTCGTTCCGGTATTGCTTCAGGTAAACCAGGACGAGCGAGCGGTCTTGCACACGTTTCTCGAGCGCGCCTTCGCGTGGCTCGAGCGGCCCTACGTTGCGATTGGCCGTGCTGCAATCGAAATGCTTGCCAGCGTTGCGGCTTTGCTTGCCGATGCGCGCGGATTGGTTCGCCTGGAGGGGCGTACGACGGCTCTGGGACATGAACCGTGGTTGGTTGGATGGTTGCTCGAGTCCCCTCCTGCGTTGTGGAACGCCATCGGTTCACCTCTCGCGCTTGCTCTCGGGTTGCTAAAGGAGTGGGCCGCCGCGTCGCGCGACGTCTCGACGTGTCTCGAACTCCTCGAAATTTCCGGCAAGTCCGCCTATACCGTCAGCGGCACGCCGAACCTCGGAGAACTCGCGGCGGATGATCTTTGGCAACAGTGGGTCGAGCGCTACGGCGAGCTTCTGCCAGAGGCCCTACCATCGGTCGGCATCGAACGGCTGCGGGAGCGTCTCAGAAGCCTCGAGGAAGAACTACCGCAGGTGCTCGTCACGCCACTTCGCGTGACTCTCGAGCGCAAGTCAGGTGACGAGCGCGCGCTCGCGAACGCACTTGCCGATTGGTCCTTTTCTGGCGTGGGGACGGCGTCGGTCCGAGCCGAGCTACTCGTGGAAGCGGCTCGGCTGCTCGAGAAGTGTAGCGATTTCGAAGGCGCGCTCGCCTATTATCGGGCCGCGGTCGGAACTCACCATGGCTTTTTGCCGGGACGTTTGGGCTTGGCATCGGCGCTCTATCGATCCGGGCGCACGAAGTCGGATCTGCAAGCCCAGCAGCTCTTGGAGCTCACGGAGGATTTCGAAACATCGCTTCCCGAAGAGGAGCGCGAGGTCGTCCTTTACATTCGTGCGGAGGCATTCGCGCACCTCGGCCGTCATGGTGAGGCCCAAGCCCTCCTGCGCTCCGCCGAAGAGAAGCTCGGACCGCGAACATTCATTGCCCTCGGGCTCGCGGAACAAGCCGAGCGCGAGCACGACCACGCAACGGCGCTCGGCTATTTTGCCGCAGCCGTGGGAGGAAATCTGCGCGGGATTCGTCGCCAGGCCGATGTGTTCCTAGCGGCGGCCAAGGCGGCGGCCTTCGTGGGGGAAGTGGATTTGGCTCTCTCTTGGCTCGAACCCTGCATGGACGACGGGCAAACGCGGCCAGAAGCCATGACGCTTCAGGCCGAATTGCAAGGCGCTTCCGATGCAGCGCTCGATGCAGTCCGACAGGGCTCCGACATCCACGACGACAGCGAAGGGGTGAACTCACGAGATACGTCGGCTGGGCCTGTGGTCATGGCGAAGGTTGCCCTCACAAAAGTGGTGGCGAATGCGCGGGTTGCACCGGGAGGGTCACTCGCCGTCATCGCTCGCGAGCTCGCTGAGCCCGAAGTGTCGGCCCGTGCTCGCGACATCGAAACGTCCTCCGATGACGGACGCGGCGCGGAAACGGTCGTCTTCGACATCGACGCGCACCTGGCTGCAAAGGCGGCAAACTCTCGACGGCCCGTGATTGAGATGGACCGCAATTCGGCGCCGTACGCGACCGAAGACGTCACTATCGGCGAGTCTCCGTCGCGTGACGAAGCAGGCCGTTCGCCATTGGGCGAGGCCAGCGAGGCCAGCGAGGCCAGCGAGGCCAGCGAGGCCAGCGAGGGTCTCGAGGATCCGTCCTGGGGCCGAACCGACGAGCGATCGGTCGCGCTCGAGTACGAAGGGCGGCACGCGCCTGCGGCCAGTCGCGACGAAGGTGCTCTCGTCGACGAGGAGTCGGCACTCGGGCTCGACAGTCTCGACGCGTCCGTAGCTCGCACGCTCGACGTTCCAGAAGAAGACGCGTCCGGGGCCGGCGCTGCGCCAATGCTGTCGTTCGAGTCGCCTGCAAGCGATTCGCCGCTGGGGGCCGCTTTTCAAGCGTTGGGTGCGGATCTCGAGGATTTCTCTCGTGGGCTCGAGTCCGACCTTTCCGAATCGCCGAGCGAATTGGTGGCCGAGGAGGTCACGTTCGCCGAACGGGGAGGCGCCGTCGAGGACATCGGGATGGAAGCCATGTCGCGTCAGGTCATGACCTCCGGCGCTCTGAGCGAGGCATTCGACGCACTGACGCTGGATGCGGCACATCTGCTAAATCCGGAAGCACACGCTGAGGCGCAAGTGGTGCACGTGCGACCCGAATCGAGCGCGGACGAACCCGCTCGTGCGCCGTCCGACGTCGCCACGCCGGACCGACAACAAGCAGCAAGCAGTCCTCGCGTCGAGCCAGCGCGTGCGACGAACGACGTTGCCACGCCGGACCGACATCGAGCAGAAACCGGTTCTCACGTCGGGGCTTCGGTGCCTTCGGCTTCCGCGCCTTCGGCTTCCGCGCCTTCGGCTTCCGACGACTCCGGTCGTCATCGCGTCGATTTGGTTGAGCCGAGTGCCTATGAATTTGCGATTGCCGTAGCGGAAGAGCTCTCGACGGACCCCCAACGACAGCGCGCATGGCTTCCCGACGGCAAGCGTTGGTTGCGGCAATGGCCGACCCAAGTGCGACTCGTCGAGTTGGTGCGGAGTGCCGTCGCTGCCGAGGGAAGTTGGGGGCACGCTCAAGCATTGGGTCAAGTTTTGGCGCTGCTTCGAGGTGAGTACGAGCTTCCCATTGCACCGGAGTTCTCCGAGCAAGCCGTAGACACCGAGGTCATTCGTGGGTTGCTGCTGCGCGATTCTGGTTCGCCGGGAGCGGAGGCTTTGGAGCTCGTATGGGACGGCGCAGAGCATGAGTTTTTGCGCGAGCCGAGCGATTACGGGGTAACCGGTGTGATGCGCGTCGTCGGCGCGGCGTCGCCACTCGCGCGCATCTATGGCGAAGCCACGCGCCATTTGGGGTTGGTGCGCGTGCCGCTCTTTCATCGTCGGTCGGCGCACCTCGGTCGCGTTCAGGTGCTTCTGGTCAATCCGACGGCACTGCTGGTCGAAGGGGAGCCTGTCGCCGACGAGGACATTCTCGGTTACCGAATTGGAAGCGCGCTTTGGGCGACGCTCCCTGCCCATTCGTTGCTTTTTGGGCTCGAACCCTCATACGTCAGGAGCATTTTGCGCGCGCTCGGTTTGGCATTTGGAACGTCTTCGGGTCAGCCAAACCCCACTTACGGCGATTCGATGCGACTTGCCCAGGTGCTTTGGCAGACCGTGCGGAGCCGCTCTCAACGCCGCCTCAAGGAGATTTGTCAATCGGAGCTCGATTTCGAAGAGAGTTGGGAGAAAGCCTCCCAGTCCCTGCGTCGCGCGGGCCTGTACGTCTGTGGTAATCTGCGGACGGCTCTGCGAATGACCGTCGAGGACGCCGGCCTCCCCCTGGACCCTGCGGACCCAACGTCCCTGGTTCAAGTCGCCTTGACCGTTCCCGAGACCATGGATCTCTTCCGGTTCGCGACGAGCGCGGAGTACGCTGCAGTTCGGTGGCAACCGGTTCGCCCGAACCCCATCGGAGGCGGGACGCGTCCGTGGTAGGCTCGGCCATGTGGAACGACAGTGCTGTCAGGGGGTAGAGTGCCGGGCTACGCGTTGATACGGCGGAAAGCCCTGTTGGCACGTCCTTCGCTAGGCGCCTTGCTTGCTGCCATGGTCACGTCCGGATGCTTGCTTCCAGAGCCGCCCACCTACCGCGAGCCGGAGCAGACGTCACCGTTCCTTTGGGGGGCCATTCCGAGCACGACGCAAATCCAGTTCGTGAAGAGCGGAGAACCCTTCAAGAATCAACGTCAATCTTCGGTCAGAAGATGCAGACGAGGATCTCACGGCGCTCTTGCTCCTCAACTATCTGAGCGCGCGACAGTCTCTCGTCGATTGGTCGAATATCGAAGCGGGCACGCTCGCCGAAGAGCGAACCATCGAGATGAGTCCATCGGTTCCCAATGCCGGGCCGTGCGAGCCACTGTCGCTCGTCGTATCTCACGTCTCGAACTTCAAGAAGTCATTGCCAATCGACGACTCAGACGTCGCCGTGCTCACGTGGTGGTTGGCCATCGACGGCACGGATCAGATGCTACTCGATTGCGCGAAGACATCGGGAGTAACGCCGTGACTTCGGCGTTGCGTTCTCTGTTCGCGTGCGTATTCGGTGCGGTGGCGGCTCTTTCGGGGTGCGGCGTATCGACCGATGCTTCCGAGACGAGCGGTGCTTCGGGTAACAATCAGTGCACGACGGACGAAGATTGCGAGCAGGGCACCTGCGAATCGTTCACTTGTGTTGCACGGCGGAGCGCGCTCGAGAACGTTGCCCTCGAAATCACGGGTCCCGCCGCAACCAGTGCCGGCGAATATCGACAGATCCGGTACCTTCATACGATTCAACTGGAGACGTCCGGGAATTTCGACATTTTGCTCGATTACGTCGCGGAACTCGTGGCTCAGATCTCACCACCATCGTCCGATTGCGCGGGGGACGATCTGGACTCGGCGGGGCGCTTACCCGTTCGCGTCGAGGCCATTCAGGATCCCAAGGTGATCGGGATAGGTGCGAGCAATTACGTCGGGGTTTCCGATCCGAATCTCGATGACAATTCCGTCGCTTTGCGAGTGCCTCCCGGTGTCGTGGATTTGTATGTCGAACCGACGGGCAGTGCCGCCGATTCCTCCACGCCGACGGACTGTTCCCGCGTGCCATTTCTTGCGCTAGGTCAGAAGATCGAAGCAGGGAAGGTCCAGTTTCAACAGAAGCTCGTGGTTGCTCAGACCATCGACGTCGATATCGTCACGAATCAGACGGGAGAGAACGCGAGCGCGCTCGATGGCTACACCGTCAACTTGGTCGATCCGCTCTACGGTCGGCGCCTTTCGACTCAGCGATTGCTCGCCGCGCCGGCTATCACCGACGGCAAGGCCAAGCACCAAGTCGAACTTCGGTACCAACCCATTGCCGGCGTCGGCGCGGGGGACCTCGCCGGACGCGAGAATCTTCGGTTCGTGCCTCCGACGGGCAGCGTCGCGCCGACTTTTTACGTTACTCGCTTGGCCGCAGATCTCTTCGGCACGAATCACCTGCTCATCAACCAAATCGCGCGAGTACCTCGCCCCGTCGTGGTGTCTGGGCGCGTCCTGTCGAAGTCCAATCGTGTGCCCGTAGCCGCTCAGGTGACGGCGGTATTGCGGGGAGGCAGCGATCCCCTGGCGGGGGCGCTCGCGCAGTTCCGTGTTTCGGCCCCAACCGACCCCCAGGGGCGCTTCGAGCTGAACTTGGTGGCTGGGGATTTCGACGTCGTGGCAACGCCACTGACCGAGGTGAACTACGCATCCATCGTCGCGGCCTGGTCCTTGTCTGAGTCCACGGACGAATCAGAGCGGATCTTGTCTTTGCCCGAAGCCTCGGCGCTGACCGGACGCATTTCCGTCGGTGGCGCCGGTTCCGAAGGTGTGGCAGCGAACGTGTTGGCGATGCCGACGTCCATTGGTGCGCGCTCGACATTTGCCGACGGTTTGGTGCGTCAAACCGTGAGTTCGCGACGAAGCGCAGCTGGTATGGTCGACACGGAAGGTGCCTTCGAGCTCTCCGTCGATCCCGGCAATTACGACGTGTGTGTACGCCCCGCAGATGATTCGGGATATCCGTGGTTCGTACGTCCGAACACGGTCGTGGGTTCTGGCGCCGTTGGCCTCGGCGCAATGCAGCTCACGGCGCCCTTCGCATTTACGGGACAGGTCACCGTGCCCGGGCTGGGAAATGGCGGAGAACGAGTCGTGTTGCCCGGTGCGCTCATTCGCGCATTCGCGCTCTTCGATTCGAATGGCCGGCTGGTAAGCAACCTCGCAGATGCGACCGGCGCTGTACAGATCGGCGAAGCGAGGGCTGCGTCCACAGGGCAGTACCAGCTGCTTCTGCCCGCGCGCCTCGAGTAACTCAATCATCGTACGTATTTGCGCCATTCTTGCGTTACCGGCTGGAATTTTGAGCCGAAATCCAACATGCTTCGGGACGTCAATCAGGTCGCTCACCCCGCTCGCGTTTTGGTCAACCCCGCCGATTTCCAACCCCAAGAGCCAACGGATCGCAGCGCCACAGGCGCTGGAGTGAAATCTTCCGATTTGGCTGGTGCTCTGCACGACGTATCCAACGTGCTGACGGTGGTCGTTGGGTGGCTCGAAGTGGCGTTGAGTCAGTCGGGGGAGACGCCGCCTTCCGTCGTGGATGCGCTGGACGTCGCGTTGTCGCATGCGCGCTTTGGTCATCGCGTAGCTCGGCGGGCCATCGGTGGCGACACCGAGCCCGAGTCGGCTTGCGCGTCCTTGCCAGAGATCCTCGAAACGTCGCTTCGTGCGGTCGAGCCCATGGCGAACCGTCGTCAAGTGCAGATTGGCATCGACGGGAGCAAGCGGGGCGACGTGCTGCTCACGGCGCCCGATGCGGCGACGCAGATCCTCGTCAATCTCTTGCTGAACGCCCTCGCGTTCAGTCCCCCGGGGAGTACGGTGCAGATTTCCTGTCGGATCTCGCGTCACACCGTGATTCTTACGGTCGCCGACGAGGGCCCGGGGATCGACGCATCTCGTGCGGAGCGTCTCCTCGAGATCCCGAACTCCACGCGCGCAGGGGGCACCGGAATCGGTTTGACCCACTCTGCGGCACTGGCGCGGGATAACGGCGGCCATCTTCGATTGTTGCGGAACGCGCCGCACGCCGTGTTCGAGCTGCGGTGGCAGCGGGTCGGTAACGGTCCCGATGGGATGAGTGACTTTCCCGCGGACGAAGTTCTCACGACCGTATTCGTCTCGGCCCATCAACGTCCTCGAACTCGCGGGGCTCAACGTGTTGCTCGTGGAAGACGATGAAGCCATCTGTTCGCTCGTCGAACTTGCGTTCTTTTCGCGCGGTTCCGTCGTGCGCAGTGCGGCGACCCTCGACGAAGCAGCGCGCTTGTGGAGTGGACAGGAATTCGACGTCGCGTTGGTCGATCTCAGCCCGATTGCGAGCGATGTGCCTGCAGCGCTCTCCGTGATTCGTGGTCGTCGGAGGATTCCGGCCATTCTCATCACTGGATCCGCATTGGGAATGCCGGCAGGTACGGAAGGATTGTTCGCTTCGTGGGTCCGAAAGCCCTTCGAAGCGGGCGAGCTCATCGAACGCGGTCCGCCGGGTGTCGGGTCGAACCTGATGCTCTCGGGTCCGGTGGCCAAAAACCACATGGGATGATCATAATCCCTTGCGCGTTTCCGGGGTCATGAGCTAGAAACCGACGCCCTCGACGGACGGCTTCCTTCTCGAAGGAAACTCCGATTCGGCGAGCTCAATATGCCCCTATGCGAAGGTGGCGGAACTGGCAGACGCGCTAGCTTGAGGTGCTAGTGGGGTAACTCTCGTGGAGGTTCAAGTCCTCTCCTTCGCACAACTGAACCCGAGTCGGAAGGCTCGGGTTCTTATCTTCCAAGCGAGCCGAATCGATGAGTGGTCATTCCAAGTGGGCGACGATCAAGCGCAAGAAGGGCGCCACCAACGCAGTCCGTGGAAAGATATTCACGAAGCTGACCCGCGAGATCTTGACTGCCGCCCGCATGGGTGGTGGGGATCCGTCAGGTAATGCTCGTCTGCGCAAGGCAATTGCCGATGCGAAAGCACAGCAAATGCCGAACGACAGCATCAAGCGCGCCATTCAACGAGGCACGGGTGAGGTCGAAGGCGCCACCTACGATGAGGTGGTGTACGAGGGAACCGGTCCGGGCGGAACGCTCTTCGTCGTCGAAGGGATGACGGACAATCGTAACCGTACCGCAGCGGAAATCCGCAAGTTGTTCGAGAAGCACAATGGGAGCTTGGGTGCACCGGGCTCGGCACAGTGGGCTTTCGATCGCCTCGGCGTCATCACTCTCGAAAAGTCCGCGGTCAGTGAGGACGTCCTCATGGATGTCGCGATCAATGCCGGCGCCGACGACTATCGGGACGAGGGTGAAGTGTGGGCCGTCTACACTCCGGTGCCCGCGCTCGATTCCGTGACTGCGGCTCTCGAAGGCGCCAAGTTGGCGGTGCAGGAGAGCAAGGTCGCCTACGTGCCGAAGAACAAGAAGACCGTTTCGGGCCGCGATGCCGAGGTCTGCTTGAACATGGCAGAGGCATTGGACGACCACGACGACGTTCAGAACGTCTTCAGCGATTTCGACGTGAGCGAAGAGGATCTCGCCGCTCTCGAAGCCGGCTGAGTCGCTCGACCCATCTCTTTAGTCCCGCTTGCGTCGCGGGTATCGAGGGCCAGCAGCAATGCTGGCCCAAGTCGTCTCTACGGCCAGCTCCGACGGGGTGGAGGAGCGCAGGGCAATGGCGTCCCTTGCACACCAGTTTTTTTGGGGGTCTTCACGTCGTAGCGACGAGGGTCGCTTCGCGAGCCAGCCGAGGGCCAGCGGGGCGCCGAGCGTGAGGCTCGAGCGCCGTGGTGGCGAACGTCTGTGTGACGTTCGCTGCCAGCGAGCAGCGTCGCTGGTGGGCCGTCGGAAGGCATCTCCTTCGGCCCATTTTCGGACCGCGACTCGCGTCAAAGACCAGGACGAAACTCGAGGATGGTAAAATACGCAAGTGTCGCGTGCGCAATGAGCGATGGCGTGATGCGTCCGGCGAGGTGCGTGATGTAGCTGAAGCAAAGCCCGCAACACGCGGCAAGGATCGAGATGAGTGGGTTATATCCGGCGCTCGGATCCGCCAAATAGTAGATCGATGGCAGTGACTGCGCTGTGTATGCAGCGGTCAGAACGAGAACGCCGCGCGTGACCCCGAACCGCGAGGTCACGACGGGTTGTAGCCACCCACGCCAGATGATTTCATCGCTGATTGCCCAACCAAGGATGACGAGGGGCAACCAACCGACTCGTCCGAGCTCCAAGGGATCACCCGCTTGAATATACAGACGAGCCAGCCACGCCTCCCGAATGGAGCCATGGGGCATGAGCAGAGCGCGACCCGACCGAAATGGCGATGACCAGGATTGCGGCTACCGAGACCCCGCGCACGACGTCTCCGGGTCTCGGGAACAGCCGTTCCTTGAGCTGTCCCTGTCGCCTCAGGAAGTAAAGTGCCACCGCGACGAGTCGGATCTGGGCAAGGCATAGCCACAACCAGAGTCGTGGCTGGCCAGCGAGTTCTGGTTTCGACGCGAAATTGGAGCTCACCGCACCCGCGAGTGTCGCGAGCAGGAGCGCTACCATCGCGCCGCCTCGGAGAAGCGTTTCACCAGGTGGTCCAGGATGGCTTCGGCAACGACTGACTTCGGCGCCGTCGCGACGAGTTGTGCCTCCGTTTCACTGACGATCCAGACGCGGTTGTCATCGCGTCCCAAGGATTCCGCTGCGTGATTGGCCACCACGACATCGACACGCTTTTTCCGGAGTTTCTCCCGAGCGAGTTCGATGAGGGCCTGGTCCTCCGCCGTTTCCACGGCGAATCCGACGAGGATTGGTGTGAGTTGGGCGCGCCGCGTTCCGATGTCCGCGAGCAGAATCTGGGTTCTTCACCAGAATCGAGGGTGAGGGTTTCGCGCTGTCGCTTGAGCTTGGTCGTCGCCACTTCCGCTAGGCGGTAGTCGGCAACCGCGGCCGACATGATCAATGCGTCGGCTCTCGACGAATCCGCGCCGAGAGCCTCGTCCAGGGCCCGCTGCATTTCGATCGCACTGCGGATCGGGACGATATCGACTCCCGGCGGTGCAGCCAAGTGGACCGGGCCTGAAACGAGCGTCACCCGAGCGCCCCGCTGCGCCGCGCGCTCTGCGATGGCATATCCCATTTTGCCCGACGACCGATTCGTGATGAACCGGACTGGATCCACGTCTTCCACCGTCGGGCCAGCCGTGACCACGACGTGCCGACCCAACAAATCTGGCTTCGAGAGAAGGCGTCGAACCGTCGAGAGGATCACTTCGGGTTCGCTCATGCGACCGCGGCCCTGTTCTCCGGACGCAACCTCACCATGCTCGGGTCCCACGAAGGTGACTCGACCATCTGCTGCCAGCTGAGCGACGTTGCGTTGCGTTGCAGGGTGTCCCCACATTGCCGGATGCATCGCTGGCGCGACCACGATGGGAGAGCGCGCGCAGAGCGCCGTTGCCGTGAGCAAATCATCCGCTCGCCCTTGGGCCAATCGAGCGAGAACGTCGGCTGTGGCCGGTGCGATGACAACCAGGTCGGCCCTCGCCGTGAGCGAAACGTGAGTCTCGCCGGCAGAGCGCGGATCGAACATGTCGTGAGACGCGGGACGACTCGAGATCCCCGCGAACGTCGCCGTTCCGACGAACGCTTTTGCGCGTTCAGTGAGAACCACCTCGACCCGTGCGCCTTCCTTCACGAACAGTCGCGCGAGCATTGCCGCTTTATAGGCCGCGATGCTGCCCGTAACGCCGAGAACGATCGTCTTGCCGGCAAGGGTGGGAAGTTGAGGCGCGGTGTCCCGCGTGGCGGAGGAAGTCCGAGTGTCGTCGAGGTCGGCCAAGGCCCGGGGAGCCTAGCGACTCTTTCGTCGCTTGGCGACCCCTCGAGGCCTCCGAGGCGCGACGGGCGGTCACGTCGGGGCGACACCGATGCCACGATCGGCATGGCTCCTTCACCCGAATCGAGTGTTACGAGCGGCCGGGCCCATGAATAGCGAAACGAAGGGCGGCTTCGTCCGTCAGACCCACCGCTCGTCAGGAGCGAAGCGCGGCCAGCTGGCTCTGTGCGTCGCTTCCTTCATGGGGTCGGCGTTGTCGAACAGCACTTGCGCATGCGGGGACCGGGTGTCTCGCGCAGGCCGTGCCGTCAACCTCGCTGTCGACTTCGTGGTCGTTTCGGCATGACGGACACGAAGGGGCTCTGCGCGTCCAAATATCGCAGTGGCTCGTTCGCCCACGCGCCGGCGTAATCGACTCCGATTCGTGGCACACGGAGCACTTTCTTCGGCGCGATCCCCTTCGCGAGGTATAGGCGGCCACTGCAGAGGTCCACGCCATCGAATCGGCAATCGATCCCGAAGGCTTGGCAGAGTTTACCCGGGCCATTGGTGAGCAGGACTCGGTTCTTCGGGAACTTACGCCGCTCGCTCATGCTGACTTCGCCCTCGAGAGGCTCCACTGCCCGGAGGAGCACCGCGCTCGGATCCTCCGGTGTCGAAACGACCAGATTCAAATGAAAGTGCAGGCCATAGATCAGAAATACGTATGCATGGCCCGGGGGACCGAACATGCTTTCGTTTCGGGCGGAGCGATGGCCGCCGTATGCGTGGCAGGCTCGATCCTCGACACCCACGTAGGCTTCGGCTTCGACGATTCGACCCGTGAGCAACTCGTCCTCACGTTCGTGAACCAGGAGCTGGCCAATGCAATCCCTTGCCACATCGATCGCGGCGCGGGCGTAGAATGCTCTCGGCAGCGGGGAGAATCGGTTCACGTGACACCAGTCTGGCTGGGCGAACTCTATCCGAGTCCGAGCATCCGCCCACCTTGGTAGACGAGGCAGCTCACGAGCCAAGCGAGCAACGCCGTATATCCGAAGAGGAAGAGCGGCCAGCGCAGGGACTTGGTTTCGCGTCGTACGACGGCGAGGGTCGACGAGCATTGGCACGCGATGGCAAAGAACGCGAGCAGTGAAGCTCCGACCAGCGGCGAGTACCTTCGGGCTCCCGTCTCGCTCCGCTCGTTGCGCATGCGCTCTCGCAGTGGGACGGAGTTCTTCGTCCGCGTCGTTTCCGATCCCGATAGACGAGCGCCATCGTGGACACGAATACCTCGCGGGCGGCAAAGGCGCCGACGAGGCCCACTCCGATTCGCCAGTCGAACCCCAAAGGCTCAATTACTGGCTCGAGCGCCTTGCCGAGCCGAGCTCCGTAGCTGTTTTCGATCGACGGCGGCGTCACGTTCGCCGCTGCGGACGTCTCGAGCTCGTTCGAGCGCGGCGCCGTGGGTTGCCGAGCGCTCGGATGATCGTTTCGTTGCACCGTCGACGGTGCCTCGGCCGACGTTACGACCGCAGTCGGTGGCGTGACTTCCGCTCTCGGGAACGTGAGCAATGCCCAAAGCCCGACCGTGCAAAGCAGAATAATCGTTCCTGCTTCGCGCACGAAGTCCCAAGAACGTTCCCTGACCATCTTGGCCGTCGTGAGGACACTCGGAACCCGATAGGGGGGAAGTTCGAGAATGAGCGGAACCTGGTGACCTCGAACGACGGTGCGTCCGAGCACCAATGCAGCAAGAAGCGTGAGCACCATGGCAAACGCATACATGCCGACCATGAGAGCACCCTGGACTGGGACGAATCCCCACAGCTGATGCGCTGGAAATAGAGCGCTAATCACCAATGTGTACACGGGAAGCCGAGCGGAGCACGTCGTGAGCGGCACGACGAGCATCGTGAGCAGACGGTCCCGCTGTCTCTCGAGGGTGCGCGTCGCCAAAATCGCCGGTACCGCACAAGCAAATCCCGACAACATCGGTACGAATGCGCGTCCATGCAGCCCGAGTCCTCGCATCACTCGAATCGATGAGGAAGGCCACCCGGGACATGTATCCCGAGTCTTCCATCAGGCCGATGAACGCGAAAAGCAGCATGATTTGCGGCAAGAACACGAGCACGTTCCCGACGCCACCGACCACGCCTTCGACCAGGAGATCGCGCAGTAGACTTTCGGGAAGATGAGCGATCAGCGTGGTCTGCAGGTACCCGACGACTCGCTCGACGAGGGAGATGAGCGGTTCGGTCCAGCTGAATAGCGCCTGGAAGAGCATCAGCATGACGGACACGAAAATGACGAAGCCGCCCACCGGGTGAAGCATCACACGGTCGATTCGTTCGGACGTCTTTCGCTTTGGCGGATGCGGATCCCCGCTGACGACGTAGGGTACGATGGAATCGATGAACGCGTATCGCGGCGCGATGATCTCGAGGTCGACATCACGCTCGCGTTGGCAATCTCGGATCTGCCGGCAGTGTTCTCGCAATCCTTCGGGAATATCCACGAGCTCGTCGTCGTCAACGCTCGAGAGAGCCCAGAGCGCGAGCGCTTGCCGGGGTGCGACTCCCGTCTTCAGGCTTTCTGGCAGGGACTGGGCGAGCGCCGTGGCGTCGTCGAGAAGTGCCGACGGATAGGCGATGTTCGGACGCTTGCGCGGGGGCTTCTCGAGAGCGCGTGCAATTTCCGTCTTGAGGACGTCGAGTCCGGTGCCATTTCGCGCGCTCGTGGGAACGCAAGGTACACCCAGTGCTTCGGAGAGCCGTGCGGCATTCGGCGGATTGCTCGCAACCTCGTCGATCATGTTGAGGGCGATGACGACCGGTACGTCGAGTTCCATCAGCTGTACGGCGAGGTAGAGGTTCCTCGAGAGCTGACCGGCATCGATGACGACGATCGCGAGTTTCGGCGTAGGCTGTCCGGAGAGCCCCAGCAGCGCGTCGAATGCGATTCTTTTCCTCCGGGGATCGCGCGCTCAACGAGTACGTTCCAGGCAAATCCACCACGTCGAGCTCGATGGGCTCCTCACCGACGGTATTCAACCGAAGGGTGCCAATTCGGCGATCGACGGTGATGCCGGGATAGTTGCCGACCCTGGCGGTCTCACCGGTCAAAGCGTTGAAGAGAGTCGTCTTTCCCGTGTTGGGATTGCCGATGATGACGACACTCTCGCGAAGGGGAGATCTTGCCGCGTCGACGGTGGACCCGTCGGCGACAGCGGCTGCCTTCACGGCGTGCTCCCTGCCCAATGATTCGGCAAGAGTTGCAGGCGCGGTGCGGACTTGCCGGACGTGTCCGCACAGGAGTGCTCGTCGACCGCCACCTGAATCGCCTCGGCGCGACGGATCGAGAGATTGGCTCCACGGACCAACAATTCGAGGGGATCCCGGAGGGGGGCAATTCCCACTACGGTTACCGGAGTGCCCGGAAGCAACCCCAGCTCGAGCAATCGACGTCGAAAGGATCCGTTGCCGGCAATTCGCTCAATCGTAACCGTGGTGCCAACTCGGGCGTCAGCGAGGGTCATGGTTGGTGTTGGGTCGACAATGACCGATCTGAAAGAGAAAGTCAATTTCAGTCTTTGCCCTCACCACAATTATGCCCCGATGTTATTGGACTTACCGGCGCTATCTTTGCGGAGTTCAGTGGAGGTCTTCGTCCGCGCCGGGGTGTCGCCGAAGGGCGAAGGCGTGATTGAGTGGACCGTGACCTGCACCGAACCCGGGGGCAGAGAGAATGGCCTTGCGAACGTAGTCCTCGGCTCGTCGCACGGAGTCACGCAGGGTCAGCCCCTCCGCGATGCCGCTCGCGATCGCGCTCGCCAGGGTGCATCCGGTTCCGTGCGTTGACCGTGAGTCGATTCTACTTTGGGTGAACAAGATTTGTTCGCCGTCGGCGGTTCGCAGGAGGTCCGTGATTTCGTCGCCGGGGAGGTGGGCGCCTTTGATCAATACCGCACCAGCCCCGAGAGCGAGGATTGCGTCGGCGGCCGCACTGACGTCATCGGCATTGTTGACCTCGAGCCCAGCGAGCGCCGCGGCTTCGGGAGCGTTTGGTGTGACGATGGCCGCCCGCGGGATCAATCGACGCCGGAGTGAATGGAGTGCCGCACCATCGAGAAGTGAGGCGCCTCCCTTGGCCACCATCACTGGATCGACCACGAGCGGCACGTTTGGTGCTCGACGTTCGAGTACTCGCACGACCACTTCGACGACGTCCGCCGAATGCAGCATACCCGTCTTGATCGCGTCCGCTCCGATGTCGGACAGGACCAGGTCCATTTGATGCGCAATGAATTCCGGATCGACCGGCACGACTCCAAACACCCCGAGGGTGTTTTGCGCCGTCAGGGCGGTGATGGCCGTTGCGGCGTAACCACCGAGCGCAGTGATCGTCTTGATATCCGCCTGGATCCCCGCGCCGCCACCCGAATCCGAACCCGCAACGACCAAGACTCTGCCTTCCATGATTGGACAGGTCATAGCAACGGCGGCGGACGTGGGAAGGGGGACCGTTCATTTGTTGCTCCTCGCAAAATCCTCGCAGCCCCTCGGTCGGATTTGCCGTAAGGTCGGGACAACATGTCGATGCCGTCCTTTCCCGAATCTCCGGGTCGAATCCACTCCGAGGGCGCAGCCTCGCCGCGTCTTTTCGGTGCCATCGAGGGTGGTGGGACGAAGTTCGTCTGTGCCGTGGGTCGTGGCCCCGATCAAATCGTCGAGGAGTGCCGGATTGCTACGCGGACGCCGGAGAGCACGTCGAACGACGTCATCGCGTTCTTCGCCAAGCACCGCATCGATGCGTTGGGTGTCGGGATGTTCGGGCCCCTCGAGCTGCGCGCAGGTGCGGACAATGGGACCGTCCTTGCCACGCCGAAGCCGGGCTGGGCAGGGTTTCACTTCCGTAAGTACCTCGAGAAGCACTTATCGGTTCCCATCGTGATTGACACGGACGTCAATGCGGCCGCCCTCGGTGAAGCGCGCTGGGGAGCCGCGCAGGGGCTGAATGTCGTACTCTACGTAACGGTTGGGACGGGTGTTGGTGGAGGTGTCCTCGTCGAGGGAAGGCCGCTCCACGGCTTGATGCATGCCGAGTTTGGTCACATTCCCATGCCGACGCTCCGTGATGCGGAAGGATTGCTCGACCCCTTCGAAGGGAGTTGTCCGTATCACGGTCGATGTCTCGAAGGACTGATTGCCGGTCCTGCGTTGTTACGACGCACCGGCATCAAAGGCGAGGAGCTCAATCCCGACCACGAGGCCTTCGATTGGGCTGCGCGTTATCTCGGCGTGGGGCTGGCGTCTGCCGTCTTGATGCTTTCACCCGAACGCATCGTGGTTGGTGGCGGTGTCATGGGCTCGGCGCGCCTCTTACCGAAGGTTCGTGCCGCGATGAGTTCGGCTTTGGCAGGGTACGTGGCGCGCCCGGAGCTGACCGCTGCACGGCTCGATCAGTACGTCGTCGCCCCAGGGCTCGGCTCGCGATCGGGCATCGCTGGAGCCTTCGCGCTCGCCGAACTCGGGACCACTTCGACTCGAGGCGTTCAGGGGCTGACGGTCACGGATCCGTAGTCGAGGGCGATCTGGTAGTAGCCGTGATCGTCCCATTCGAGCGCCTTACCGTTTTGCTTCACGGTCCCACCTGGTACCTGGATACGCAGGCACTTGCCTGGCGGGAAGTTGCTCGGTAGCGTCCAGGACCACGTTTTTTCGTCGCCAGTGGTCGTCGGCGTAGCCGCTGCGAGCAGTTTGCGAGCGATCCAATATGCGCCGACGTTGACGACGCTATCGACCCAAAGTCCTAGGTCCTTCGCATAGGTAACGCCTGCCGTGAATTCGGCAATGTCCACCGGTTGGTAGGCACCGTCGGTTCCACCGGTGAATCCGTGCACGAGGACGACGCGCCAGCCGCCTTGCGAGGCTGCCGTATCCATTTGCGCGTTGAATGCGGTGGCTTTGGCGCCCGTCGGCGGAATGTAACAAGGCAAGTTGAATGGGTTTGCCGTGCTCGTCGGCGTAATCAGTGCGTTCGACACGCCACGATTGATCATGAACCGCGGCTTCGCGAGAGCCACGTAGCTCGAGTCACCGTACGGCGCCGCCATCGTGTACGGGGTGACGCCGAATTTGGTCTTGATGAAGTCGGTAGCAGCATCGATGTCGGCTTCGGTGGCCGTTTGAAGGTGGCTCTTCGTGTGATTGCCGAGCTCGTGCCCGTCTTTGACCGCTTGCGCCCAGATGGCGTTGCTCGCCGCACTCTTGCCCGTGTAGAGATAGAACGTCATGCGTACGCCGAGGGCTTGCAGCTCGCTGTAGTGCTCGATTTGCGACGTATTGGCGTCATCGAACGTATACGAAGCGGCGCCTTTGAAACCTGCCCATGGGATGATGGTGAGATCACCCGGCGTGCCGGAAGGCTTTGCCACTCCGCTCGTCGACGGTGCGGGGAGATCACACTCGCCGGAGATCACCTGTGTGCCTCCGACGGAGCCGCCACCCGTTGCGCCACTGGTTCCGCCATCCGTCGTATTTCCACCATTCGAAGTGCCTCCGTCCGTACTCGTCGAACCGCCATTGGCGGATTGCCCCGCAGTGGAGTTCGTCGAACCCGCGCTCCCCCCGACTTCGGAGGGATCACCGGATGAATTGGAATTCGAGCATGCAGGAAGCAGGAGAGCGAAGACGCACCAGAAGTTACGCATTTTACCCTTTCACCGTTGCAGCGACGCGGCGAACATGCTGACTCAGCGAGGCGCGCCATTCATCACAGTACCAAGAGCGTGTTCTCTCATTTGTGGCGCGTCCAGCGTCGTCCTTCCGGCGAACGGCAATTACAGGGCGCGTGTCGGGGAGTGGAGGTCCCTCGGCGTGGCGAGGCGTAGAGACGCACACTTCGTCGCACTTCGAGCCGGCGATCGCCGGGGCACGCCGAGACGTCGCAACTTCGCAGAGATTACCCGACCGGGCCGCACGGAATGCCGTCTCGGAGTCGGGCAGCTGCGCTCGTGCTCGTGCCCCTCGGTGCCTGCGCTCCGTGCCTACGCTCGGTGCCGGGGAAATGGGAGCCCGGCTCTCCGTCCCATGCGGCCCGAGCCAACCGGTGTTCCGACCCGTCGTCGCAGTCTCCCGACCGACACTCGATGGGCAATCCTACGGGCGTATCGCGGGCGCGACATTGCCGAGAGGTTCGCGAGGTCCGTCGTTTCGGCCTTGGCAAAGCCCGAAATCCGGCTTAGTAAGGGCGCCCATGGCCCCTTGGCGGAATGGCAGACGCCGAGGATTTAAAATCCTTTTCCAGGAAATGGAGTCCCGGTTCGAGTCCGGGAGGGGCTACCCGCGCACTCGGGATCCGAACCGGGTGAAGACTCAAATTCGAACGCTGTCGATGCTGGTGAGGACGATTCCGCGGCAGCCGAGACGAGCCAAGCTGTCCATGATCTTCTGGGCCTGTTTGCGAGCGACCATGGATTTTACGGAGTACCACCCGGGCTTCTCGAGGGACATCACCGTCGGCGATTCGATGCCCGGGGTGACGGCGCACGCTGCCTTCAAGATGGTCTCCGGCGCGTCGTACTCGACCATCATGTACTCCTGAGCAAGCACCTTCCCCTGAAGGCGGTTCTTGAGCACCACGAGTTCCTCGAGCTCCTCGCTTCCCGGGTGGGCGAAGAGTGCCGCGCAAGACTGGAACAAGGGAGGCCCGACAATCGCTAGGCCCGCCTGTTTCAGTGTGCTTCCAGTCTCGACGAGGTCCACCACGGCGTCTGCGATTCCGAGATGAACCGAGATCTCGACGGCGCCCTCGAGTTCCACGATCTTCGACCGATCGGGGAAATATCGAGCGACGAGGTTAGGGAACGACGTTGCGATTCGCTTGCCCTGGAGATCATCCAGGCTGGTGGCTCCGCTCGTAGCAGGCGCGGCAGCGCAGAGCCGGGAATGGCCGAAATTGAGCTCGAAAATGCACGTCGGGGTCAGCCCGCGCTCGGCGACGAAATCCTTCCCCGTGATTCCCGCGTCGAGAATACCGTTAGCGACGTAGAGGGGAATGTCCGTGGGTCGCAGGAAGAAGAATTCCACCTGATTTTCAGCGTCGACCGTGCTCAGACTACGGGCAGATTTGTTGACCCGATACCCGGCGGCCATCATGATTTCGATGGTTCGCTCGAAGAGCTGGCCCTTGTTGGGCAGAGCAACCTTGATCATAGTTTTGCGTAGACCTCTTCTTTGCTGACGCCGGTTTCCGCCATCATGCAGGCGACGTAGTAGAGCACCTGCGACAGCTCGAGCGCCACTGCGTCACGAGACTCGAAACGCGCAGCCATCCAGCTTTCGGCGGCTTCTTCGACGAGCTTCTTGCCAATCTGGTGCGCGCCCTTCTCGAACAAAGTCGTCGTGGATTTACCGGGAGGCATCTCGCGCTTGCGCGACAGGGCAAGTTCGCACATTTCGTCGAAGGTCATGGCCGAACCATAGACAAAAGTTTCGGCTTGTCTAAGCGTCGGGCGACCGTTCTTGCCAGAAATGCCGTTCAGACGATCAAGTTGGCCGGTTTCGAGCGGCGAATTCCCGTGAGCGCGTCTGCACGGCCGTGAGTTGCCGACGTGTCGCCCCGTCGTTGGCGTTCGTTTCGCCAAACGTCCGACTCGAGCTAGACTCGGGGTCCGTCTCTCACGGATTTGCGGCAGATAGAATATGTCCACTCCTGGCCTTTGGAATCCCGCAGGTGGGTTGCGCTACCACCTCCGCGCTCTGCGGTACGGCGCTCGTCTCTGGCAACCGTTTCGCTGGGCGGTTGGGGATTTTCTGCTCGGATTCACCCCGGCGGCAAAGACGCTCGTGTTGGTTGGTCCAAGTGGCGGCTATTGTCTTCAGCCGTTCTTCTTCGAACGGTTCGACCAGGTCTTGTGCTTGGAGCCCGATCCACTGGCACGCTTGCTGTTTCGTCGGAATCTCGAGCGTGCGCCGCTCGATCACCATCCGCGGCTCGAATTCATTGCCGAGGACCACTTGGTGACCGCTCCAGAACGGCTGCCCAAGCTCGTCGAGGGCCTGGGGGATACGGCATTGCTCTTCACGAACGTCATCGGTCAGCTGCGCAGCCTCCTGGGAGTTGATTCGGCGGACGATGCGCGTCTTCGGCGAGTAAGGAGATCAAGTGGCTCAAGCCATCGAAGGTCGCGCCTTCGCGAGCTTTCACGATCGACTATCGGGGCTCATTCGACCACACGTCGAGCCGCCCCATCGTGTCGCTTCGAGACTCGACGATGATTCCGTCGTTGCCGAGTTCTATCAATTTGCCGAATTCGGTCGGCGCAAGCAGCGCCCGGAGCTCTTGGATCACCTCACTGGTCGATTTTTCCCCGCAGCGTTGCCGCATAGCTACTTCGTTTGGGAGATCCTGCCAGGACGTTTCCACCTCATCGAGGGGGTTGCCCGTTCAGAAGGAGCCTGACGTCACTCGGGTCCAGTGGCGAGGAGCCGTCGCGCTTCCGCGTGTTGATCCGGGAACAACGTGAGCGGAACGGCCGTCGTGCCTCGTG
>JASGIX010000022.1:5000-149406 GCA_049840955.1 Polyangiaceae bacterium | reverse complement strand
GTTCTGGAGGTTCAGATACCTGCAACGAGGAATCCGCCCGGTCTCCGCGACCACCTGGTTGAACGTCGTGTGCACCCTGCCCGTCTTCGGATTGACGAGCGGCGGCAGCGCATCGAGGTACGTGCCCTTCAGCTTGCTGATCTCGCGATGCTCCAGGATCGGCGCGATCACCCGCGTGCTGGTTGATCCGCTCCTCGAGCACCTCGGCTTCCGTCGACCACCCGAGCTCGTGCGCCGCACGCCCTTGGTCTCGAGCCCGAGCTTGTCGAACAACAGCTCGCCGAGCTGCTTGGGAGAGCCGATGTTGAACTCCTGCCCCGCCGCCTTGTAGATGAACTGCTCAAGCTGCTGGAGCTTCTCCGCCACTTGCTCTCGAGCTTCTTGAAGTGCGGAACATCGATGCTGATGCCGCGCCGCTCAATCTCCGCGAGCAGCCGCGCCGTGGGCAGCTCGAAGATCGCGATACAGCGGCAACAGCTGGCTCTGCTCCAGCCGGCTCGGCAGCTGCTCCAGAAATCGCCAGCACTGCGTGTGCAATTGCCCCGCCCACGGTGCCGCGCGCTCCACCGCCACGGCCTCGAGGCTCGTCTTCGCCTTGCCCGCAATTGTCGGCCCGCGGTGGCAGCAACACACCGCCGAGCCGCTGCGCCATCGCCTCGCCCGGCTCGCTCTCCGCCGTGCAATCGAGCAAGAACGCCGCGAGCATCGTGTCCTCGACGATGCCCTTGACCTGAGCCCCGATCCAGGAACGCGCGCGTCACCGTCTTCGCATCGTGCGCAATCTTGTTGAACGCTCTCGTCCGCGAGGATCGCGTTGATCGGTTCGAGATCCGCAGCCGGCGGCGGTGCGGGTGCACCGATGTAGCGATGCCCGACCGGAATGTACGCGGGCGGCTGGCCCGGCACCGCGATCACGATCGCCACCAGCCCCGCGGTATCCATCCGCGTGGGATTCGAGCTCGACGGTGATCACGAACTTCCCCGCCGCCCTCGCCGCCTTCGCCAGCTCCGCAATCGCATCCAGCCGCAGCGTAATTGCGTATCCGGTGCCTGCTCCACCGTGGCAATCGCGGTGGTCTCCGGTGCGGGGACGACGATCACGTCCTCGGCCGGCGGCATCCCATCTTCACCTTCTCGACCAGCACCTGGAACTCGAGCTCGGTGAACAGCTGGTGCAGCACCGGCAGATCCCAATCCGACACCACCAGCTCGTCGAGCGTGAGCGGCAGCGGCACATCCCGCTTCAGCTCCACCAGCTGCCGCGAGAATGATCGGCGCTCAAACTGTTCGGATCACCGAACGGCTGCTGATCTGGATCGCGGCACCACCGGGTTCTCCTTGATCAAGTTCGCGAGCGTTCCGTACTTCTCCAGCAGCGTGGCCGCCGTCTTGTCGCCGACGCCGCGAATGCCCGGAATGTTGTCGCTGGTATCGCCGACCAGTGCCAAGAGTTCGGAATCCTGGCGGCACGCCCATCTTCTTGATCACTTCTTCGCGCGTGTACGTCTTCTGGTGCAGCGCATGAATCATCGACACGCCCTCGCCCACCATCTGCATGATGTCTTTATCGGCGCTGTAGATGACGACGTCCCACTCCCTCGCCCGTGCCTGCTCCACCAGCGTGGCGATCACGTCATCCGCCTCGACGCCGGGCACCGTGATCACCGGCCAGCCCATCCCCTTCACCACCTTCGCGAAGTAATCCATCTGGACCTGGAGCTCCTCGGGTCAATCCTTTCGCGTGGCCTTGTAGGCGGGATACATCTCGCGCCGGAACGTCTGCACGCCGGTCTTGTCATCGAACACGACGCAGATGCGCTTCGGATTCGCATCCTCTTCCATGCGCATCAGCATCCGCGTGCAACACGTACAGCGCGCCGGTGGGCATGCCCTCGCTGGTCGACAGGCGCACCTCTCTGCGCTCGCCGCGCGAGATGTTCATCAGGCCGTAGTGGGCGCGGAAGATGTACCCGTGCCCGTCGACGATATAGAGGCGTTCGGCCAAAGCCCGCGGACCATAGCTTGCCCCTCTTGATCGTCCCAACCCACTCCCGGGAATTCCCTAGGCGAATGCAGCGCGATACCGCGCGATCACGTCCTGCTGTGCCGCGTTCAACGTGATCCGATCGAGCGCCGCCAGCACTACGCATCGCGGAGGTCGGGGCAAACACCCGCATCAAGTGCACGTGCATCGGCAGCACCGCGAGCACCGCGCGCTCGTTGAAGTACTCGAGCGCGTCGGCGTGCTCGATCAGGAGACAAGATCGAATCGAGCTCTCCAGGTCTTGCCCTGAATCGCGCGCTGATAGTCGTAGAGCTCGCAATACCGCCAGTCGTCCTCGACGAACACGTCCGCGATCACCAGACGGGTGGAAACGCAACGCGAAGATCCGGCAGCAACGGATCCTGGGTGACCGTCGGCGTGTCCGCGAACGCGCCCCAGTAGCGATCGAGAGGCGATGCGCGGCTCCTTACCCCAGGCAGGATGCCGCTCGATCACGAGCTGCAACGTGCGCGCGACCACGCGCCGCTGCGCGAGGGTTAGCTTGTCGCCGAAATCCGCTTCGAACCGCCGCCGCTTGCGTGCGCTCGATGCCTTCGGATCCGGTGCCGTCAGCATCGACATCAGCGTCGACCACACGGGCGAGTGCATCGGGTCTGCCGTGGCCACGTGGTTCAGGTAGGCCGGCAACCAGGTGAGCTGGCGTTCGCGCGACATGAACGCCAGCGCGTCGCTGCGACCACCGAGGAGTCGATCATCGACGTCATCCCAGGTCTTGCCTTCGAAGGCTCGCTCGCAGAGCTCGGCGTCGCTGTACATGTAGAACGCCCGAGCCGCGATCAGCGACATGCGGGAATGCTGCGCGAAGCTCGTCGAGCAGTGGGTTGCGCATGACGTCACCGGCGCTTCGCCCTCACCTCCTCCGGGTTGCGCGCAAATTCACCCGATTCCGCTTCACCTGAGATTCGAGTAGGATGCGCGCGATGCGCTTCCTTGCCCTCGGCTTCTCGCTCTCCTTCGTCGTCGCTTGCATGACCAGCACTACCAGCGGCGGCGGCGGCCCCTCGCCTCGCCCGCGCCCGGCCCCGGTCGATCACGACGGCCACGGCGATCACGCCGATCACCATCCCGGCACGCCGAAGCGCGAAGCGAAGCCCGCCGGTGCCCAGTGCCAGGCGGCGTCCGAGTGCGAGTCCGGCGTCTGCGAAGGCGAAGGTTGCGGCGACACGCCCGGCACCTGCGCTCCGCGCAACGCGCCGGCACCCGCGATTGCGCGCGTACTGCGGTTGCGACGGCAAGACGTTCCGCGCGAGCGGTAGCTGCCCCGGCCAGCGCTACAGCGCGAAGGCCGAGTGCCCCTGAGCGAGCCGAGGCGAACCCCGTGGGCGGGTTAGCTGGCGAGGTCGAGGCGAGCGGTGGATCGCCCTAGCTCTCCGCGAGCACGATCGAGATCTTGTCGGGACCCATCGAGTCGAGCACCGACTTCTTCGTAGAGGTTGATCACCACACCGAACGCCGCGGCCTGATCATTCGCGTGCCGCGCGAGGCGGTAGCCGATCGCGATCTCGTTGCGACGTAGCGCCGCTTCGGTCACCGCGCCGAACGTCGTGGCGCCCGTTCTTGACGTAGTCGCTCGCCGGCTTGAGATAGATTTCGTAGCCCTCCGACGAGAACAGCTCCTCGAACACGCGCACGAGGTGCGGGTTCTCGGCGACCTGCGAGACCATCAGCGACACCAGCGTGTTGCTGACGATGAAGTCATCGGCCTCGGCCACGCTCGCGAGATCGCGCGTCCGATGTGCAGGATCTCCGACGTGATCGGCACCCGCTTGTCGGCGATCCGCTGGAGATCGCGCAGGTGGAGCAGCGTGACCATCGTGCGCGCATCCGCCATCTCCTGCGTGCGCCCGACCGTCTCCGACAGCGCGAGCACGTGATCGAACGAGGTGACGTCCAGCTCGTCGAGCACGCCGCGATCGGTGAGGTCGCCACGGCGGATGGTGACCCGCAGGTTCGCGAGCGGAGGCACCGCTGCTTCGACTCTCACCGACGACGACGACCTCGCTGCCCGGCGTGCAGTACGAGTCGAGCTCGCGCAGCACGTTCGCGAGCCGCGGCCCGGTGCCAGAGCACCAGCGTGCGATCGGGCTGGGGCGCGTGGGTCGGCCGCCGTGCGACCAGCGACGTTTCCTCGACCTTCGGCGCGGCGCCGTCGAGGACGAGCGTGTCGTCGTCCTCGCTGATCGCGATCGACGCGATCGCCCGGCTCGAAGATCCGATCGAACGGCGGCGGCACCATCGTGATGCCCTCGAGGGTGAGCACGCCGATCAGCGACGAGCTGCCGTACTTGTGGACGGCGTCGCGGAAGGTGACGCCGGCGAGCTTGGGCTCGGAGCGCACGTAAATCTCGTTCCCCGCGAAATCGAGGAGCTCGGTGTAGACCGAGGACAGGCCGGATTGCCGGCCGGTCTGTACGAGCAGGCGGCTGATCAGCGGCGTCGCGAGGATCAGCGCGGCGTGCTCGCCGGCCACCATGCGCGCCACTCGCTCGGAGCGCGGGTCGAAGATCTCGGCGACGACGTGCAGCTTGCTCTTCGAGGTCTTGTCGAGCGCGAGCAGCGTCTTGAGCACGACGGTGTCGGATTCGTGCGCCGCCATCGGCGAGCCATCCGCGTGGACCTCGGGGGCGAGCACGATCACCGCACGCGAGGTCGCGAGGCTGACGAGCTGCGAGATCATCCGTCGACATCGGGTTGCCGGTCCGCGTCACCACGCGCAGCCGCGCCTTGCCCGTGGTTTCGTCGGCCTCGGAGTCCATGTCGACCTTGTCGCGGTTCGCGAGCACCACGACACACGCGTTGCGCACGTTCTTGTTCGCCTCGACGAGCTCCGAGAGGAGCGTGTGGATCTTGGGCGACCACCCGAGGATCACGGTGTGGTTCTTCTCGATCACGACGCTGCGACCACGCCGCAGGCCATCGAGCATCTGACCGAAGCCGTTGTTGAGCACACCGATCAGGGCCGACAACACGAAGATGCCGCCGAGCGTGACGAACAACATGATCGTGAGGAACGTCCAGCTGCTCGTGTTGTCGCCGCCGAGCGTGCCGGCGTCCATCGAGTGCATCAGCGCCTTCCAGGTCACCACACCGAACGAATCGGACTCGTCGCCATCCTTCGGCACGACGTCGAATACGAAGATCGCGAACGCCGTGACCAGCACGAGGATCATCGTGACGATCGCGAGCAACAGGATCTGCGCGAGCACGCCGCGCGACATCAGGTTGTCGAAGCGGTAGCGGAGGTGGCGACGGAAGCTCATGAGCGGCTGGAACCTACGCCAAACGCGCTGCCGCTGAACCGACCCCACAATCGTTTCGTGGCAAGATGCCGGGCATGCACCGCATCGTCGTCGACGCCATGGGAGGCGACAACGCGCCGGACGAGATCGTCCAGGGCGCGGCCGAGGCGTCGCTCCAGCTCGGGCAGCAGGATGTCGAGCTGATCCTCGTCGGTGACGCCGCCGTGCTCGGCCGCAAGCTGCCGCAACTTCGCCACGATGGCTCGCGCGTCCGCGTCCACCACGCACCGACGTACGTCGAGATGGACGAGAAGCCGGCCGAGGCGCTCGCCGCGAAGCCCGATGCCTCGATCATCGTCGCCGCCGATCTGGTCGCGCGCGGTGAAGGCGATGCGCTGGTCTCCGCCGGCAACACCGGGGCGAGCGTGCTCGCGTGTGCGCGGCGCTGGCAGCTCCTCGAGGGCGTGTCGAAGGCCGCGCTTGCCGCCGTCTATCCCACCGAGCTGCGCCGCGGCGAGAAGGACAATCCGTTCTCGCTGATCCTCGACGTCGGCGCCACCGTCGATGTCACCGCCGAGGATCTCGTCGGGTTCGCGGTGATGGGCTCGGCGTACGCGAAGCTGGTGTCGAACAACCGCCGCCCGCGCGTGGCGCTGCTGTCGAACGGCACCGAAGCGGACAAGGGGCCAGCTAACGTGGTCGCGGCGCACGCGGCACTCGTCGAGACCACCGAGCTCAACTTCATCGGCAACATCGAGGGCCTCGATATTCCGCGCGGCGTCGCCGACGTCGTCGTCACGTCGGGGTTCACCGGCAACGTCGTGCTCAAGATGCTCGAGGGCGTCTCCGAGACGGTGGTGCGGCTCGCGCGCTACGCCCACAAGGAGCGGCTCGCGTGGCGGCTCGGCCTGGTGGCGCTGAGCTCGGCGATCAATCAGCTGAAGTCGATCACCGACTGGCAGCAGTACGGCGGCGCCCCACTGCTCGGCTTCACGCATCCGTTCATCAAGGCGCACGGGCGCAGCAACGCGCGCGCGGTGACCAACGCGATCAAGGTCGCGCACAAGGCGCTCGCCGGAAATCTGTGCGGCAACATCGCGCGCACGATGGCGGAGCTCGACGATCGCGCCCAGCGCGGCAATCGCGCGAAGACCGAGAGCAGTGGCGCGATGCCGCCGGTGGAAGACTGATGTCGCTGCTCCGCCGGTTCGCGCGGCTGACCACGTTGCCCGTCAAGCTCGGCGAGCGAATCGGCCTGCTCAATCACGTGCCCGAGGGGCTGCGTCCGGCGAGAAGCCGCCGCGCCACACGTTCCGCTGGGACCTCGACAAGACGTACCTGCGCACCGAGTTCGACAGCCTCGCGGATCTGGCGAAGAACGCGATGCAGGATGCCGCTGACAAGCAGGCGTATCCCGGTGCCAGCGCACTGCTGCGTGCGCTCAACCAGGATGGCCATCGCATCTGCATCGTCTCGGGCTCGCCCACGCAGATGCGCCAGGTGCTCGCCGCGAAGCTCACGCTCGACGGCGTCGAGTACGACGAGTTCGTCCTCAAGAACAACCTGAAGAACATCCTGCGCGGCCGCTTCCGATCGCTGCGCGCGCAGATTCCGTACAAGCTGCCGGCGATGCTGCAGTCGCGCATCGGCGCCACCGCCGAGAGCGAGACGCTGTTCGGCGACGACGCCGAAGCCGACGCCATCATCTACTGTCTGTACGCGGATCTGCTCGCCGGTCGCGTCAGCATCGCGGATCTCGAGCGCGTGCTGATCGCGTCGCGCGCGTACGACGACGATGCCGCGCGGATCCTCGATCTCGCGCGTCGCGTCCCCAAGGCGCAGGGCGACGTGGTGAAGCGGATGTTCATCCATCTCGATCGCCGCTCGCCGCCGAACGGGTTCCGGCGGTTCGGCCCGCGCCTGGTGCCGGTGTTCAATTACTTCCAGGCCGCGATGGTCCTCTATCAGGACAAGGTGCTGACCGCGCGCCAGGTGATCTTCGTCGCGCTCGAGATGATCGACAGCAAGCAGTACGGGCTGTCGAGCCTCGCGACCAGCGTGCAGGACGTGATCCGCCGCGGCCGCGTCTCGCGCGAAGCGGCGCTCGCGCTCACCGAGGAAGCGGGTGAGGCGGCGAAGTCCGGCGCGCTGTCGGGCCGCGATGACCTGCCGCCGTTCGAGCAGATCGCGAATGCGTTTCGCGCGCGCGTCCGCGAGCTCGGCGATACCTCGCCACCACCGTGGGACGACTACGAGCAGCTCGATTACGTGCGTCTCGTCGACGAGGAGCACGAGCATCGCCGCGCGCGACGCAAGCAGGGCATGGGCTAGGGACAGCCCCTAGCGATTCAGCGCCGGCGGAAAGCACACGCTCTGCGGGCACGCGATGCTGTTGAACATCCGGATCACGCCGGCGCCGCCACCACCCCCACCGCCGCCACACGCACCCGTGCTGCTGCCGCCGTTGCCACCGACGGTGTCGAACCCGCCTTCGCCGCCATCGCCGCCCGCGCCACCGCCGCCACCGCCGAGCGCGAGGATCTCGACGGTCGCGTCGTCACCGGCGCTGCCCGGCGCACCGTTGCAACCACCACCGCCACCGCCACCACCGACCGCGATCAGCTGCGCGGCTGGCCCGAACGTGATCGACGCGGTGTCGATCGCGATGTAGCCACCCGAGCCACCGCCGGCACCGCCGAGCCCGGGATTGCCGCCGAGGCCGCCGCCGCCCGTGGCGAGTACGACACCGCCCAGGTTCAGCGCGCTGGTGATCAAGGTGACCGCACCGCCGCCGGGTCCGCCGGTATTGCCGAGCAGCGAGCTGCCTGCGCATCCACCGCGAAAGCTGATCGGCGTCACCGACGGCGGTGCGCCGCCGGGGATGCCGGACACCGAGCCGCCGGTGCCACCCTTCGCGCCGAACGTTCCGCCTGCCGATCCGACCTGCTGCGACAGCACCATCGACTGCTCGCAGTCCTGCGGATCGGATCCGGCGCCGGCGCGCGACTGGATCTTCGAGCTCGACAGATCGATCGTCGAGCTTCCGTTCACGGCGATCGATACGGTGCCGACGAGGACGAGCGGCAGCGAGCCGGTGAATCGCGAGGTGCCACCGGCGAACGTGATGGTCTGCGCCGCGACCACGCACGCGACGCGTCCGTCGAGCACCATCGATCGCGGGCAATCCGCGTCGGTGTTGAAGCCCTGCGTGAGCGTCAGCGTGCCGGTCGGTTCGGTCTCGAAGCACGGTCGCACCGGGTCGGTGCCGTAGCAGAACGTGCCGAGCGGCGAATCGGTGGCGGCGTCGTCGATCGGTGAATCGATCGGGCTGGTCGCGTCGACGGCGATCGCTTCTTCGAAGCCGAGCAATTTCTGGCAGCCGGTCGAGACCACCAGCAGCGACGCCCAGCGAACCGGATGCGTGATCATGGATTGGTCACCGCGGCGGGATGGCAGCGCGCTGCCGGACACGTGACGCCATGGAAGTACTGGATGGTACCGAGTCCACCGCCACCACCGCCACCCGCGCAGGTCGCCGCCGCGTTGTCTTCGCCGTTGCCACCCGGTGAATCGCGCGTCGAGGCGCCGTCGCCACCGTCACCGCTACCGGCGATTCCCGGACCGCCGATGGCGCTGATGTTCGAGCTGGTATCGGCATCTCGGCCGGCGGTGCCGACCTCGCCCATACACCCGCCACCACCGCCGCCACCGCCGGTCGCGACGAGCAGACCGTTGGCGCCATAGGTCACCGTCGGAGCATCGATCCCGATGTAGCCACCCGCGCCGCCGCCGGCACCGCCACCCGACTCGGGACCGCCGAGCCCACCGCCACCGGTCGCGCGAATCGCGCCGTCAATCTGGATGCTGTTCGAGATCAGATAGACCGCACCACCACCGGGACCACCCTTGTTGTTCAGCTCGCCATCGGCGCCGCGACACCCACCGCGAAACGCGATCGGATTCGCGATGCCGCCTTCGAGGCTCATCCCACCGGCGCCCTTGCCGCCATCACTGCCGTCGGTGGCAAACGCTCCGCCGCCCGCGCCGTCCTGGTTGTTGTTCGGCATCCCCGGTGCGCCGACGCCGCACGCCGCGGGTTGCGAGCCCGCACCCTCGCGCGGCGTGACTTGCACCGTGCTCGACAGATCGAGGATCGCGTTCGCTTCGATGTGGATCGAGAACACGCCGACGATCACCACCGGCTTCTGACCGGAGAAGTGCGGCTTGGTCACGCTCGGGACCACGATGTCGCGCGCGGCGATCACGCAGGTGAGTCGCCCGGCAAGCTCGAGCTCGAACGGGCACGCGACGTTGTCGCTGTTGAAGCCGGTGAGGTTCAGCGTGCCGGTCGGCTCCGCCGCAAAACACGGACGGATCGGCAGCGTGCCGATGCAGAACTGCCCCGGTGGATCGTCGGGCAACGGGCCGTCGTTCACCATGCCGTCGTCGGTGTCGTCGCCACCATCGACGCATCCGCTCTCGGCGCACAGCTGCGTGCTCGGGCGGTAGCAGCCGACGACCGCGACGAGGACGAGCGCCCGGCACATCACTTGTTGGTCGCCCTCGGGTTGCACACGCCCGGCGGGCACGTGATGTCGCCGAACATCTCGATCGCGCCGAGCCCACCGCCACCGCCACCACCGCCGCATCCCGATCCGGCCTCGGCACTGATCCCGTTGCCGGCGACTCTCACCGCATGCGCGCCGGCGCCGCCCTGCCCGGCGCTATTGGCCGACGGGCCGCCGTTCGCCTCGGGTGTCGCGAAGCTCGGCGTGTCGCCCTGTCCGCCCGTCGACATCGAACACGCACCGCCACCACCGCCGCCGCCGGTCGCGATCAGCTTGCCGTCGAACACCACCGAGCTCGCCGACACCCCGATGTATCCGCCGGAGCCGCCGCCCGCGCCACCGGCCGGGTTGTCGTCGTCGCCGCCACCCTCACCGCCGCCACCGCCGACATTGATCCCGCCGGCCGAGGCGATCTCGAACCTCGTCGTCGCGATGTAGATCGCACCACCGGCACCACCGCCTCGCTCACCGCCGGCGTTGTTGCCGCCGCGACAGCCACCGCGAAACGCGACGGTCGTCGCAGCGCCACCGACGCCACCACCCGAGACCGTCTCGCTGCTGCCGTTCCCACCCGCCGTGGCGAACGCGCCCCCACCGCCGCCGCCGGCGAATTGCGTCGAGGACTGCGGTTCGTTGCAGAACGTCATGCCGGGCTCGCTACCGGCGGCGATCGTATCGACGGAGCCGCTCAGATCGAGCTTGCCGTCGAGCTGCACCTTCTCGGTGCCGACCAGCACGAGCGGGAACGCACCGGTGATCCGGAAACTGGCCCTGAACCACCACGATCGAGCTCGCCTCGACGACGCACATCATCACGCCGTTCTTCACCTGTGGCTGCTGCGGGCATTCGGTCGCGGTATCGAAGCCGTGATCGATCATCGCCATCGTCCCCGGCGGCGCGGGGTAGCAGAACTCCATCGGGTCCGCGCCGACGCAGAATCGCGCCGTCGGGCAGCGGGCCGTCGAGCTTGGGGGCCCCGTCGGTGGGTGCCCCGCACGCGCCCTCGCACAGCGATTCCGACGGGCGATAGCACGCGGCCATCCCCACCAGCGCGATGCTCCACCACCGGGCCATGTCCTCGACGATACCGCGAAACTTCCCGAGCCGGCGCGGCAACTCGGACTCCGTCACACGTGTCGTCTCCAGGTGCCGGTCCTGCGGAAGCCCTGTGTTAAAACGCCCGAAATGACCGAGCAAGCCGCATCAATCTTGGTCGTCGAGGACGACGCCGCGATGCGCGACCTGCTGGTCGAAGAGCTCGCCGATGCCGGCTATCAAGTCGAGTCCGCCGGCGGCGCATCGGGCGGCCTCGAGCTCGCGCGCATCGAGCACTTCGATCTGATCATCACCGACCTCCGCCTCGGCGAGATGGACGGCTTCGATCTGATCCGCGGCGTGATGGCGATGCCCGATCACCCGCACGTCGTGATGATCACCGCGTTCGGCTCGATCGAGACCGCGATCCGCGCGGTCAAGCTGGGCGCGTACGACTACATCACCAAGCCGTTCGAGATCGAGGAGCTGCTGCTCGTCGCGAACAAGGCGCTGCGCGAGCGCGAGCTCAAGCAGAAGGTCACGCGGCTGCAGCGCGAGGTCGAGGATCGCTTCGGGCTCGGCAACATCATCGCGAAGAGCCAGGCGATGCGCGATGTCACCGCGCTGGTCCAGCGGATCGCGCCGTCCACCGCGTCGGTGTTGATCACCGGCGAGAGCGGTACCGGCAAGGAGCTGATCGCGCGCGCGATCCACTACAACTCCACGCGGGCGAGCGGGCCGTTCGTCGGCGTCAACCTCGCGGCGGTGCCCGAGGGTCTGATCGAGAGCGAGCTGTTCGGTCACAAGAAGGGCGCGTTCACCGATGCGCGCAACGACAAGCCCGGCCTGTTCGTCGAGGCCGATGGCGGCACGATCTTCCTCGACGAGATCGGCGAGCTCGCCCTCCCCCTCCAGGCCAAGCTGCTGCGCGTGCTGCAGGAGATGGAGGTGCGGCCGCTCGGCGCCACCAAGAACCAGCGCGTCGACGTGCGCGTGGTCGCGGCCACCAACAAGAACCTCGAGACGATGCTCGCCGATGGCAGCTTCCGCGAGGATCTCTACTATCGCCTCAACGTCATCCACCTCGATCTGCCGCCGCTGCGGTCGCGCCCCGAAGATATCGTTCCGCTGTCCGAGCACATCCTCGCCACGTTGGGTGCGAAGCAAACGCCGCCGCGCCGGATGCGGCTCGCGCCCGAGGCGCAACACCTCTTGCTGGCCTATCACTGGCCGGGAAACGTGCGCGAGCTGATGAACGTGCTCGAGCGCGGTGTGGCGCTGTGCCAGGGCGAGCTGATCTCCGACGAGGATCTGCCGTCGCAGGTCCGCGAGAAGCGACCGCACAACGACCTGCTCGGTGCTGCGGTCGCGCGCCGGATGACGCTGTCGGAGCTCGAGCGCGAGTTCATCGAGCGCGTGCTCGAAGACGAGGCCGGCAACAAGACGCGCGCCGCCCAGCGCCTCGGCCTCGATCGCAAGACGCTGTATCGCAAGCTCGACGAATACGCGAAGGCCGATGGCACCGCGCCGCCCGTGGTCGGCCGGCACACCGATTGCGACTACGCATTCGTGGAGGCGGCGCGTCCATCCAGCTCGGCTCTCGAACTCGAGAGGGGAGCCGGGGCCCAACGGATTCTCTATTTCGACGCGTTCAGCGGGGCTGCTGGCGACATGATCGTGGCATCAATGCTCGATCTCTGGGGTGCCCATTTCGGTCGTCGAGGATGCCGTTGGGTGCCTTGGAATCGCGGGTTATCGGCTCGTCGTCACGCATGGCCATTGCGGGGCCATCGGTGCCACGCACTTCGACGTCCAGGTCGACTCGGAGCAACCGCATCGTTCTTTCGGCGACATCTCGACGCTCATATCCCGATCGTCACTCGCTCCGTCGATTCAAGCCATCGCGCAACGGATCTTCCTTCGTTTAGCTGAGGCCGAAGCGAAAGTGCACCAGGTTCCGGTTGAGCGAGTCCATTTCCACGAAGTCGGGGCGGTCGACTCCATCGTCGATATCGTCGGAGCGGCCGCATGCTTCGATTTCGTAGGTGCTGACCTTCTCGTTTCGCCTTTGCCACTGGGGCGCGGATTCATCCAGTGTGCCCATGGTCGCATTCCGTTGCCTGCTCCGGCGACCGTCAATTGTCTGGTCGGGCTCGCGACGTACGATGGGGGCTTGGCTCAAGAGCTCGTGACACCAACTGCGGCTGCGATTTTTGGTGCCTTGGCTCGAGGGGGATCAGGATGGCCAGCGCTGACACCGGTGGCGGTGGGTTGGGGAGCGGGAACGCGTACGCTGCCAGACCGTCCGAACGCATTGCGCGTCGTCTTGGGCGACCGCGATTCACGTTCGAACGCCAATGAAGGCGTCCAGTGCGTATTGGAAGCGAATTTGGACGACTGCACCGGCGAACTCACCGGACACTGCATCCAAGTTCTCCTCGACGCGGGGGCTCTCGATGCGTGGGCCACGCCGACTACGATGAAGAAGGGGCGACCGGGCATCCTGCTCGCGGTGCTTGCCGAGCTAACCGATGCCGACAGACTTTCGGCGCTATTGCTGCGAGAAACGACCAGCATAGGGGTTCGCCGTCATGTCGTCGAGCGTATGGTGCGCCCGCGTCGCGTCGTGGACGTTTCGACCCGTTATGGCGTGGTACCAGTCAAAGTGAGCGAAGGTCCGTTCGGTACGCCGCAAATCAAGCCAGAATTCGACGCGTGTGTCGCTGCTGCTCGGGCGCACGACGTCCCCGTTCGCGAAGTCATCAACGAAGTGCTCACGGAAGGCCGCCGCAACCTCGGTTGAGGCTGATATGGCGGCACGCCTCGGTGGCCCGTCTCGTCACATGTCCTTCAATGGCTTGGAACGCTACCGAACTCAAAGTCCGGCAGCGCTCAGTCTGGTCGCTCTACCGGAAACCCTGAAGCCTCCCAACCGAGCATTCCGCCTTCGAGAAAGGGAACCGGTACGCCCTGAGACGCGAGCCGCCCGGCGAGCTCCTTGGTTGCCTCGCCGCTGCGACAGTAGAGCACCGGGCTTCCCGGGAGCATGTGAAGTTCCGCAAGTCGGCCCTCAACCTCTTCCAAAGGAATGTGGCGGGCACCGGGCAGTCGAACTCGATTCCACACGCTGAGCTCTCGAGTGTCAACGAAGACACTTTGTCGTTTAGCCAACAGTGCGGCTGCCTCTTCGGGTTTGATTGCTCCCGCAGCTCGAGGAAGAAGCGGCTCGATCATTTGTTTGAGCTGAGCCTTCTTGAGCGCGCCAGCCTTGGCATCGATGGGGCGACCTTTGTGGAATACGACGAAAGTCGGCACGCTTTGGATGCCGAGCTCCTTGGCAATACGTGGTGATCGATCGATGTCGATTTTAACGACGATGGCCCGCCCTTCGAGTTCTTGCTCCAAAGCCGTCAGCTCAGGGAGTACTACCTTGCAGGGACCGCACCAGTCTGCGCCAAACTCCACGAGTACGGGAAGATCGCTTTGAAGGATGTCGGTGACGAATTCCCGTTCGGATACTTCGCGAAGCGCCATGGTAATGGCTTATTAGTTCTCGTTCGCTCTTGCTGCAAGCATTTGCGATGGTTCGGTCCAGCACTTCTGTCATCGAGGGGTAGTCGGACCAGAAGGTGCGAGCGTCGTCGGCTGCGTGGTGCGGTGAGTTTCCGCTCGGGTCAGCAAAACGAGCCCGGTGCAGAGCAGGCAATAGACGATGATTTCGTAAGGATTTCCGCGCGACAGGGCAGCGGCGACGCAGACACCCAGGCCGCCATGGTTCGGTCCTTCGAGGAATCCGAGGTACTCGATAGCTGCCTCGAGGCCGAATAGCTGCGGCAGCAACTCCGACTGTGATGCCAAGAGTGCTTGGCGAAGACTCGCGATTCTTCTCGCCAGTTGGATGCGCCCGGGAGCCGTAGAGCGAGCCAACGTCAACAGTCGAAGACTGCGCAAGCCATTGAGAGCTCCCGTGACCACGGCCACCGCGATCGCGGTTTTCCATCCCAGTGTCACGACGGCGATCGCGCATGCGACGACAGTGGGAAGTGCCGCAGTGACCTCGAGAGCTCGCGACACGGCTAAATCCAATCCTCTGGCAGAGCGATGTCCCGTCGTGGCCAGCCCGAGAAGGCTGATCAAACCGGAGGTGGACATGGCCAATAATAGTTCGAGGGCGGTCCACGCCGATGCGGTAACCACCTGTCCGTGGGCGATGCGGAACGAACCAACCCCACCGACGACAATCATTGCCACGGCGAGCATGGTCTTCGGCGAAAGTCGAATGTTCGTCATACTGGCCCCGCCTCCGCGGATGTCACTCGTCGTGCGCGCTTCAGGGAGTGAAGTCGACGTCTCGACTGCACGACGAACTCGACGAGCAGTAGCCAAGACGCGGTTAGAGTGGTGATGGCCATGAGGGAGTGAAGGTCACGTCGAAGGAACGCAGCAACCGTCAGCGCTGCCAACGCATGGACTCCTGCGGCTCGCTCGATCACGAATACCAGCAGCAAGGTGTACGGCCAACGATGCCCTGCCAATGGCCATTGACGCAGGAGGCGAAGGAGAGGGGATTGGGAACGCCGATCGAGTTCCGCTTGGGTGCGGACCAAGTCGACCCCGCCGGCCCCCGACGTTGCGAAATGATTCGCAACAGCGGACATCAGCGCAACGGTGATTGCAGTGATGGTTGCGGTGGTCAACGTTCCTTTGGTGCCAACCAGGCCTGCAACACCGACGGCGAGCGCAATCGCAGGAATGCTGGCGATGGCTTGCCCAACGTACTCGTAACCTCGGTGACGTTTGGGATTCCGCGTTCGGGAAAGAAAGCTCCACGGAAGGAGCGTTGCGAGCCAGCTCCCCACGGTCGTCGCCGCAATTAGGGAAAGCGTCGTAGCTCCGCACCGAAGGAGGTCTCTTCCGATACTCGGACCATCGATGCGATGGCCGAAGCCGAATCGAAGCGCCAATACCATCCACTTGCCGAACTGGGTCTCACTCAACATTGCACTCCAACGCGATGGTCCGCGGAGAACGATGTAGTCCGTCGAGTGAAGTGCCCACCATTCGCGCCATTTGGCGACCATCGTTGCGGCTGCAGGAGGGGAAGCACCGGCTTGCACGATCCATGGAAGCCCGGTGACTCTGCTTGCGACTTCGGTGAGGCGGCGTGCGCTCTCGACGTCGCTTTCGGTCGCTACCTCAGGCATGGCCGCCATGAGGGCTGGGAGTGCGTAGGTATCGTATTCAATCACCGAGGCTCGAAGCGTCGGGTTCTCGCGTTGTGCGAGTCGCTCCACCCAGCGTCTTACGATCGCAGGTTGATAGTCCGCAGAGCGTTCGTGCCAGGCTCGCTCGAGGAATGCCGGTGCTTGCTCGGGAGTCGTGACCTCCGCGGTCCCTCTGAAGCCCATTCGTCGAAGTGCTGGAAGGTATGCCCACGCGATTTTGGCCCGTGCTCCTGGCTGGAGCTCGCCCATGCGTGGCCCGAGCAGTGGAAATGCCGCGCCGCCCAGTCGAAGCAGTTCCTGTCGCACGACGTCGTTCTCGGAACGACTCAGCACTTGAACGAGTTTCGACACGCGGTTCGAAAGATCGACCGGACTGCCATTGAAGAAGCGAGGAAGCTGCAACTGTTCGATGCGATCGCTTTGCCAATTGCTTTGCGTGCTGTGCGTTGCCGTAGACAACACCGAGAAGATGAGCGCCAGCACCAGCAAAAGGCGAGCAAGGAGCCACGCAACTCGTCCAAGGGTACGTCTCATCGAGGAGGCCTATCTTGGCGAGCAAACGACGATTCCGCCAACGACCAAGGTCGCGTGGCGGGTTTGCTGACTCAGTGGATGAGAAAGAATCCAGCCACGGCGGCCAAGATCATCGCCAAAATGACCAAGGCACCCACGACAGTGGGGGGGATCCCTGAAACGGGAATGGAGATGGGATCTTGAGCAGGATCGTACAACCGCATCGCTTCGGGAGCAGTCGAGCCACCTGTGCCGGCACCAGCCGGTGCCGGATCGGACGGGCGCGCAGGCGTTCCGAGGATCGTGTTGGCAACCCTCAGCCTCAATGAGTCGCGCTTCGGGTCGGGTGGCGACGATACCGTGCTCGGACTCGCATCGTCGCCGTTTGGTCCCACCCTGACGGTGGCCGAAGACGTCGCCTGTGCGTCGGGAAGCGTGTATTTTCGGTAGCAGAGCTGGTCGTCGCCACTGCCGAGTTGTGCGATCGCGGAGCCATCGAAGTCAGCAACGATGACAGTGATGTTGTCGTGTCCACCAGCCGCATTGGCGCGATCGGTCAGTTCACGGCAGGCCTGGAGCGGATCGGCGAAGGTGATGAGGACCTGGCGGATCTCTTCTCCTCTGAGCATCCCGCTCAAACCATCGGAGCACAACATCAACCGGTCGCCGCGGCGTAGGTCGACGTACGTGAGATCGACTTGGACCGAGTCAGCCGTGCCGAGTGCCTGCAGGATGATGTTGTTGTGCTCGAAGGTCTCCGCTTCTTCTTCAGTGAGCTGACCGGCTTCGATGAGTTGCGTCACCAAAGACTGGTCTCGAGTGACTTGAACGAGTTGACCTTTGCGCAGGATGTAGGCTCGACTGTCGCCGACTTGCGCAAGAAAGAGTCGAGAGTCGATCAGCGCCGCAATGGTAGCGGTCGTTCCCATTCCACGACGTGAGCGGTCGGCCCTGGCTTCGTTGAAGATTCGGACTCCGGCCTCTTCGACCGCGTGGACTAGCCGCTGCGCGAGTTCGTCTCGGGTTTGGGGTGCGGGTTCGGCGCACAGGACATCGTAAATGATGTCCACTGCGAGCTGACTTGCGACCTCACCAGCCGCTGCTCCGCCCATTCCATCGCAGACGCCGAGCACGTTTCCTCGCGGACCAACCACCTGAGAGCGATCCGCCTCGAGCAGACTACGACTCTGCCGCGAGAGGTCAGCGATCAGGAAATTATCCTCGTTGTGCTCACGGATCTGACCGACGTCGGTACGACCGAAGACGTGCAGTGTGATCTCACCACTAATAGTTGATTGGCTTGCAGGAACTTCAGCTTCGGTCATCTCGCCTGTGCCTGTCCCTGTCCGTCATCGTAATCGAAGCGGAATAGGTGTTGTCCGACACGGAGGTGATCACCGGGGACGAGCTCGGCATGACCTCTTATCCGCAAGAACGTGCCATTCGACGATCCTAGGTCGAGGAGGGTGAAGCTCCCATCGCTGGGGCTACGTGTGATTGCGGCGTGACGGCGGCTCATGAAAGGGTCGGACGAAAACACGATATCACCGACTTCTCGTCCAAGGATCGTTTCTTCGCGCGTGAGCACGAATACGCTTCGAGGGACCCCCTCGACGGTGCGTTCCGTGAGTCGTGCGTATCGCGGGCCGGACGGGGCGCCGAAGACTTGGGTCCCCCTCTCTACGGCGGAATTGAGCATTTGCTCAGCGGGGGCGAAAATATCGAACCTCAGTACCGCGAGTCCCATGAGGATCATGTCATTTGACTCGAGTTGGGCTGCGCTGCGAACGCGCTTGTAGACTCCATTCACGGAGCCGAGGTCCAAAACGGAGAGATTTCGACCGTTTCTGAGAATCCTGGCGTGTCGCGCGCACATGAAACGGTCATCCGGCAAGACGATGTCGCCTTCGGATCGCCCGATGTCGGTTTGGGGTTCACCCAGTGGATATTGTCTCCCGGTGCTTCCGTCTTGGGCGATCACCACGAGCATTGGGGAAGCGGCTTCGTCGGTGCGAGTCTCCGAAGCGGACCCACTTCCTCCGGGACCAAACCGACGAGGGACCGGGGTCGCGTGCTTGTGCGCGTCTGCGGGCGGCGAGTCGGACGACTTGTCGACACGACCAAACGGTGCGGAGACTGCCGCGCGCAATTCTGCGGGACCGCCGAGGGCCTGTCCGCAGCTCAGGCAATGGCCCAAATCGGCTGGGTTTGGCCGCTTGCAATGTGGGCAGCTCCGCATCGAGCCCGAGAGGGTCGTGCCTCCTGTCGCTGGCTCGCCAAGCGAGAACGCTCGCTCGGTCGCATGGGCAGAGGCGCGAGGTGGCAGGGAGCTTCGAGCGACGGCCGCGATGAGATTGCTCTGCCCTCGAATCGAGTTGCCACACTCAGGGCAAAAACTGTCGCTCGTCGAGACTCGGTTGCCGCACTGGGGGCAATGGCTCGGGTGTGCCTCGTCAGGCTGCGTAAAGCGAAATGTGGGCGCTTCTGGTCGCGCGGACGCAGTCACGGGGCGCGCGGACGCGCTGCGGTGCGCATCGCCCGGAGCGGCTTCCGCAGACATGCGGGCACCACAGTCCTCGCAGTACCGCAGGGCTTCCGGATTGTCTCGACCGCAACGACTGCACCTCACTCCACGAGAGGAACCCGGGCGGGGGGATCTCGTCAAGTTCTTCGCGCTGGTTCCGGCGGGGATCTCGTCCGATGCCTGCGATCGGGGATCACCAACGGGGAAGCGGGTTCCGGATTTCCAAAGTGAGCTCGAGGGCGATCCACTGGGCGATGCCGAAACCGACCAGGTCGTCGGCTCGCCGTTGGCCCGTTCCGTCGGTCCAACGCCGCAACGCCATCGAGCGCCAGGTGAGCGCGAAGCCAACGATAGCGGCCGTGCTTGCTTGGAACTCGAGCCCCGCACCGAGATGTAACGACGGCCCAGCGGTGTCGACGTTCCACTCGTTGCCGTACGCTGCGACGCCCAAACCCAAGAGCGCGTATGGCGACGCCCGGTTACCTCGGTCGAAGACGTAGCGCGCTTCCCCTCGAAGCTGCTGAAGCACTGCGAGTCTTAGAATGTTCGACGAATCGTGTCGGGTCGCTTCGTAGGCGCCCCCGAAGTAGAGCGGGCCGTGGCTTCGATATCCCATACGCACCGCCATGCCGAGACCAGGACCCAAGATGCAAGGCACGGTGGCCCGATCAGGACAGACGCCGCCGGAGGCGGCGAGACTCTCGGTCGTGAGCGCCACGCCGTACTGCACGAAGTGCAGACTGCTCGAGTGCGGCGCAGAGAAGAACCCTTGTGCGTAAACCGGCCGTACGGCTGCGAGAGCCGCAGTTGCCAAACTTGCGCAGAGGAGCCGGAATTTCATCTGGACCGACCCTGGACCTTACTGAATCTGTCGAGAACATCAACAGGTCGCTTGACGTCCTGGTGATCCATCGTCTAAACGCGGGGCAGACCTCATTACACTAGAACGATCGATGGATATCTACCTCGACAGGCGAGCGGTCCGGCAGATACGTCTCTCAGCACAGGAGGCGGTCGAAGAAGGAGACTTGGAGTCACTCCGCGAGGACATCCTCGACTCCTTCACCGAGGAACAGGTGGAGGAGATCGAGCGGCGCCTCGATAGCGGGGATTGTTCGAATTTCTCACGGACATATTGGACGAGTGGAGCGGCGACGACGTTGATGAGCTCCTCGAGCTTTTGGAAACCCAACTCGGCGAAGTGGGGATCGATCTCCAAGATCGAGGCAAAAGGCGCCGAAGAGGACGGCGATGAGCCCGAAGAAGACGAGGACGAGATTGACGACGACGACGAGGATCTCGATGAAGACCTCGACGAGGATTTCGTCGAGGACGAAGACGAACCCTGAGTCGGACGGTCAACGACCATTCGGCGAGCTTCGGCTCGTTCGAATGGTCGTTGCCAGTTTCGGTCTGCGCATTCGCGAAGATAAATTCATCGCGTTCTCGGGCTCTGCTGTGCGCACGCGATTGCAGACGAACGGCGCGATTGCGTCAGTAGTCGGCCAAGGTGAGCGATTTCGTTCCTTTGAGCTCAGCCATCTTCTTTTCCATCGGGTCGATAATCCGCGAGTCCTCGAGCGAAGAGCTCGTAAGCGAGGATTTGTACGGCTTGCGCCAGATTGACGGACGGCTGTTCCGCCGCCATCGGTATACGAATGACGCGGGTACACTTCCCAATCTGGTGGTTGTCTAGCCCGGTCTTTTCGTTCCCGAGTAGAATGGCCAGCCTTTTTCCGGCTGCGGCGTACGTCACCATGTCTTCGGCGGCTTCTCTTGGCGACTGGATATAGGAAACGCCGCTCCGCGCGGTCGAGCCATAAACGACGTCGACCTCCGCGAGGGCTTCATCGAGGGTCTTCACGACCATTGCCGCCTCGAGCACGTCGAGGGACTTGACGGCCATTTTCCGCGCCATCACGTGTTCAGGGCATGCCATTTTGCCGGGCTTCACCAGCACGAGCCGTTCGAAGCCCATGGTTTTCATGGCCCGAGCGGCGGCACCGACATTCTCCGGATAGTGTGGGTGGACGATGACGAAACGCGTCGCCTGGTGAATTGGGAATCTGAGCACCCTCGCGTTTTAGCAAAATCAGGTGCGACGGGAGAGGGGCATGGGCGATCACTTTAGGGGTGGGCCGATGGCGCGGACGCACTCGCGCCGGGGTCACGCGATGCCGGGCGTGTCGTCGATGGGATGCTTTCAGCGCGAGACGGCACTCGATTGCCACGACTCGGACTGCCAATGGCGCGGATGGCCGAAGACGCAGGTGACTCCGGCGCGACACCGACGCCCGCGTCCGACAGGTTTCGATCGCTCCATGGCGAGGCGTCGCAGCCGCGCGTCAGGTGTAGGACTGCACCCATCAGCAGCGCTCCGACCGTTGCCGCGCCTGCCACCACGCGGAGGGTTCGATTGCCGAGTTCGCGCTCGCGAGGTGCGATTGGTCGTTCGAAGTCGGACGATCGCGGACGTGGACGCGATCGTGACGAAAGTTCGATGGCTTCGGCGAGGGCGTTGCCGAAGTGCTCACAGCTAGGGAACCGCTCACGGGGATCCTTCTGCATTGCGCGCAAGAGCACCGCATCCACGGCGATGTCGAGGCCCAAGGCGTGCGCAATGGGTGGAGGCGTATCGGTCGTGATGAGTGTCGCCACCGCGATCGCGTCGTCACCAGGAAACGCGCGGTTCGCGCAGATCGCTTCGTACAGCGTTGCCGCCAACGAGAACTGATCGCTCGCTGGAGAGAACTTCCCGTAAGAGATCGCTTCGGGCGAGCTGTACGCGGGGGTTCCGAGCAGTCTGCCGTCGCGAGTCAACGTCGACTCGGGCAGGCGGGCGATGCCGAAATCTGCGATTTTGGCGCCGGTCGGAGCCAAAATGACGTTCTCGGGTTTGATGTCCCGATGTAGCACCTTGGCTTCGTGAGCCGTAGTGAGTGCGCTGCCCAGTTGACGCGCAATCGTGGCGACCTCTATGGGCGCAAGTTGGTGTTCTCCGATGCGGTCCTTGAGCGTTGGCCCTTTGACGTACTCGAAAACGAGATAGAGCCCGAGCGCGGGATCTTCGCCCATATCGAAGAGCGCGACGATGTTGGGATGGCCAATCCGTGCGGAAGCTCGAGCCTCTTGGCGCATTCGTTCGAAGAGCTGACGCCGATGTTCCTCTTTGAGTCCCAGATCGTCGCGCAGCAATTTCATTGCCACGTGCCGATCGAGCACGGGATCGTTCGCGAGGACGACTCGCCCCATTGCGCCTTGACCGAGGCGTCGCACGATGACGTATCGGCCAATGCTATCCGGAAGGCTCGGATGAGAACGGGTCATCGATCGTGCCCTTTCGCTCTGCCACTAAGCCTTCGGTTTGGGGTCTCCTCCGGGGGCCGGTGGAGTCGAAGGGTCGGGTTCAGCTGGTTTCTTTGGCTCTTCGGGCTTTGGGGGCTCACGTCGCTTTGGGGGCTCACCGTAATCCTCTCGGAGCTTTTTCACGAGACGATCCCGAAGCAGGCGCTCGTGGGCTTCGGGAAGCGCCGGGATCTTCACCACCACCCGGACGTCGTATTCGAGCCCAATGAGCTCGATGGCGCCTTCCACTAGCCGCTTGGGATCGTCTGCCGACGGATATCGGAAGAGCAGGTACGCAGCCTCGTCGTCTTTCTCGGTGACCTCGAGCCTGAGATCGACGCGCAGTAGTCGAAGCGCAGCGCCAAAGGTCTGGGGGAGGGTGTACGGAGAAATTGCCGTTGCTTTGCCGTGGGCTTCGACCGTCAAAGCGAGAGCCAGCAACGCCATGGACGCGGTGCAGAGCCTTCTGAGATCGAACGGCATGATAGCGACTTCCGCATCAATAACGCCAAATGCGCCGAGTCGCCACCATTTACGTCCGCCGCGTCCCATCCTACCGATTGCGCGAGCTGACTTGAGCCGAATCGCCTAGGCGGCGGCAGGCATGCCCGGCAAGGCGGGCACCACCGCTCGCGGTCTCGCCGAGCGAGGTGCTTCCGAGACGTCGCCTGTGCTCTCGGGGCAAGATCAGCGGACTTCCGACGGCGGTCCAACGAGGAGGCTCCGAGGCCCCTCATCGAGCAAGACAAAGACGAGCTCGTCGCCATAGCGTTTCGAAATCCATTCGATTCCGTGCGCGACTTCGGCGATATCCTCTGGACGATGTGCGTCGCTACAGGCAGCAACGTAGAGTCCGCGTTCGAGCAACGCCTCCGCCGTCTTTCGGGCACGTCTTCCGTATTTTCCCGAAAGTGCGGCCAGGTCGAGCAATGCTTCTGCGCCCACGTCGATGAGTCGCTCGAGGATTTCGGGATCCTTCGAGATGGGTCGATAGCGTTCGGGGTGAGCGATCACGGGAGTGAGCTGGCGGCGAGTGAGATCGGCGAGGCGTTGATCGATGGTAAATGGGAATTCGGACTCGTAGAACTCCAGCAATATGGCTCTCCCTCCCGGATACGGGAGTGCCTGTCCGGCGAGGATTCGCGAGAACACGACGTCGTCGAAGTAGTGTTCGGAACTGAGCGCAATGCGTGGCAACGCGTCGGCAGGAGTTAGAGCGCTCTGCAGGGCTTCGTAGGCCGCTTTCAGCGCAGCGGCATCGTTGTCGAAAAGGCCAGGTCGCATGTGCGGCGTGGCCACGACCATCTCGAACCCGAGGCGCCCCAATCCCTCGAGCAGCCTTCGTGCTTCTGAAGTGCTGCGAGCGCCGTCGTCGATTCCGGGCACGAAGTGACAGTGCAGATCGACGAATCGCCTCATGCCGAGGACGTTACCCCAAGTCTCGGAAAGTTCGAGTCTTCGCGGATCAGGCAGCGCTTTGCAGACCGAGAATGCGCAGGCAACCGTCGTGAACGCGCTGCCAAGCCGCCGGATCGACAGGGGCGTCGGGCGCACAGAGCCAACCTGCGCCTGCAGCGAGTGGCGTTCGGCGAGCGTCTCGACCATCCCCATTGCAGTTGGCAAGTGGCGCCAGCGCGGCAAGTTCTTCGCAGCCGCGCGCGGAGCCAGCTCCGGCCACGAGACAACCATCGGCGTCGGCGAGGGCAATCGAGCCGAGACCCAGATGCTGTCGCGAGGCTTCCAGCCAACGGCGAAGGCCGACTAGACAGTCGTTGCGTCGGTCCAGGCGGCGGTCAATGCGGTTTCGTTCAGGGGGAGGACCTAGGTATTCCATCGCGACGAATGGTACCGAGGGCCAATCCTGCCGGGCCAAGTTTTGCCTGCTGCCCGCGGTCACGTCCGTTCACGGACCCGTGCTTTCGCGCGGAGTGACCCGTGGCCGCGGCGTCGCCCGACTCCCGCGGGCCCAGGTCCCTGCAGAGTCACCCGAGTGATTCGAGCGTCGCTCTAGCGGCGGCGGGCCTCACCCTTGCGGTCTTTGGGTCGGTAATGGACCACGATGGGAACGGACTCGAAATCGAAAGCCTTCCGGATCTGATTGGCCACGTACTTCCGGTAGCTCGCCGCCACGTTGTCGGGCGCATTGGAGATGGCTACGAACGTGGGGGGACTCACCGCGGCTTGGGTGATGTAATAGATGCGCGGCGCCTTGCCGCCTTGAGTTGGCGGCGGATGGGTTGCAAGCACCTGCTCGAAGAATCGGTTCAGCTCGCCCGTGCTGATGCGTTTTCGCATGCTCGTGGCTGCACGGTGCGTGGCGGTCATCAATTCGGACACGCCGTAACCAGTCTTTGCACTGACGGGTAAGACCTTGGTCCAGGCCGCGAATCTCAAGGCTTCGGACGCCTGGGCGATGGCACGTTTGCGCTGCTCACGATCCAGGAGATCGCACTTGTTCAGGCCAACCACGATGGCTCGGCCGCGATCGGCGCTCAACCCGAGAAGGCGTGCATCCTGCTCTGCGACGCCTTCCGTTGCATCGCAGAGAACGACAGCGACGTCCGCGAGTTCCATTGCACGGATTGCGCCGTAGACGCTTGCAGACTCCACACCGCGCTGCTCGATCTTGGAGCGGCGCCGGATCCCGGCCGTGTCGATGAGATCGTATGTGCGGTTTTCGAACGTCAGGCGGGCCTTGACGGGATCGCGGGTCGTGCCGGCAGTGCTGTCGACCAACGAGCGCTCAGAGCCAGCGAGACGGTTGAAAAGGGAGCTCTTACCAGCATTGGGTCGCCCAATGATTGCCACTCGAGCAACACCAGACTCCTCTTCGAGTTCGGGCTCTGGCTCCACCGCGGGAAGCGCTCGTACAATGGCGGTTTCGAGTTCCGCGATGCCTCGGCCGTGGAGGGCAGAGAACGGGACGAACTCGACCAGGCCGAGCGAATAGAGTTCAGTGGCAGTGGTCTCGAGATTTCGGTTGTCGACCTTATTGGCAGCAAATACGACGTTCTTCCCGGATTTCCGAAGTAGTTCGACGCTATCTCGGTCGGGTCCAGTCGGCGACATCGAACCATCCAGGATGCAGAGCACGACGTCGGCTTCGTCGAGTGCCGCTTGTACTTGACGGGCGATCCCTCTTCCCATGGGGTCGTCGGTCGTTGGATCGAAGCCGCCCGTATCCACGAGCGTGACCTTTCTTCCGTGGAGCAATGCATCCGCGTAGTGTCGATCTCGCGTCACTCCCGGTTGATCGTCGACGATGGCGAGCCGTTTGCCCGTCAGGCGATTGAACAAGGAGCTTTTTCCCACGTTGGGGCGGCCCACGATGGCTACGATTGGGATCATTCTGAACCTTTCGGCAACGCGGTGGTGGCCTCGGACAGGGAGTTTTCGTACCCGAGCTCCGCAAGCTGACGCGGGACGGACTTCCACGCGGGATTGGTCTTCACGAAGAGCTCGAGATGGACTTTCTTGCCGACGAGCTGGACGACTCTCGCCCTGGCTTTGGTCCCAATGTCACGGATCTGTTGTCCCCCACGACCGACGAGGATCCTTCGTTGCCCGTCCTTCTCGACGTGCAGGGTGACCGCGGCGGTAAGCAGCTTATCGTCCTCGTGACAGTGGTCTACCGTGACGGCGACGGCGTGCGGGACCTCACGCCGCGTGGCGAGCAAGACCTGCTCGCGCACGTACTCCGCGATGAAATAACGTACTGGGCGGTCGGTGATCTCGTCTTTCGGAAATCTTGCGGCGCCCTCTGGCAAATGCGCAACTATCGTGGAGACGAGTAGCTCCACGTCGTTGGGCGAGAGACAACTCACCGGAATTACGGCAGCAAAACCAAATCGATTCGAAAACGCTTCGATGAGCGGCAAGAGTCGATGTTTATTGCCTACCAAATCGACCTTGTTTATCACGAGCAGCCTCGGGGTGTTTTCCGGCAGCTTCGCTATCAAAGCCAGGTCGTTTGGATCGAGCGCAACTCCGCCAGTAGGCGCCTTCTGGCGCGCATAGGGTCGAAGCAAGCACGAGACGTCCGTGACGTACACGACGAGATCAGCGTGCCTCAAGGTGTCGTCGGCGGCCGCATTCATCCGATTACCGAGCTCGGAGCGCGCGTGGTGAAATCCGGGCGTATCGAGGAAGGCAATTTGGTCGTCGCCACGATTGACGATGCCGAGCAGCGAGGTTCGCGTGGTCTGGGGCAAAGGGGAGACGATGGCGAGCGACTCGCCGAGGGCAGTATTGAGCAACGTCGACTTGCCGACGTTCGAGCGTCCGATGAGCGCCACCGTACCGAAATGGGACATGGGGGGCGAAGGATAGGCTGTGGCTGCCATAGTGCAGCCCAAATCGACTTGTTCGAGCGTTGTTGCGGCGTGCTTGGAACGGGGCTAGGAGCCCGGCGGATCTCTGGGAAGGCCGGCACAGACCAGCCAAGGGGCCAGACGGTCGTGAGCAAATCGGCAACCTTCTTACATCGAGTGAAACTCCAGGGCTTACTTTGGGCGGGAGTCGTCGTGCTGCTTCTCGCCGGGCCATTCAATGCATACGGCCTTTGGGATCCCGTTGAAGTTCGCGTCGCCGAGCTGTCACGCCAATTGGCCCACCAACTGTTCGCTGCTCCAACGTCGTTCGCCGGCGAAGAGCTCGAAATGGTGACGCGCGGTCAATTGGGTCAGGGCGAGTTGCCCTTCACTTCGACTGCCGTCTTCTTTGCTTGGTTCGGGATTTCCGTCCTCGGCGGCCGTTTGGCGAGTCTGCTCTGGGCGCTGGTGGGGGTGTTGTCGTTGTGGGGTGTCCTTCGACGTTTTGTACATTCGCGGACCGCCAATTGGGGCGTCGTGGCGCTCATCTCGACACCCTTGTTCGCTTGGCAGTCGCGACTCATGCTTGGTGACGCCGCGACGATGGGCGCTCAGGCCCTTGCAACGACTGGGCTCGCTTTGGCTTGTTTCTCGGTCACCTCATGGCTCGAACGTTCCATCTGGTTCGTTCTGGGCGGCCTTGGGCTCGTTGCTGGCCTTCTATGTCGCGGGAGTCTCGTGGGCATCGCAGTGCCGGCCTTGGCGGTTGGTATGGTCGGCTTGCGACACGCGTTCGTCACTCCGTCGGGGCGGTCGACGAGGAGAACGACTCGGGTGGCCTCACGGCAACACGGCGCGAGCCAGGAAGGCCGTGCGCTCCTCGCGTCTTCCTTGGATACGGCGGCAAGCGCCGACGTCGCGGTGGAAAGCGCGCTGCCTCACTTGGCGCGAACGATTGCGTCTGGTTGTGTCCTCTTGATTGGTCTTGTTGCCGTGGCAACGGGGGCATCCGAGCTTCTCGCGCGTGAGCCTGGTTTTTCCTTTCTTCTCGGGGCCACGTTACGAGGATTCTCATTGGGGAGGATCCTTCGCCGACGTCACAACGGATTTGATTCATTCGGCATTCCCATGGTCAGCCATTCTTCCCGCGGCAGCCGTATTGTCGGTGACTCCGAGCTTGGTGGGCGAACGTCACGACCCGCAGCGCATGCTCGGGTCCACGCTGGCCCTCGTGGTAGTTTTCCAAGTCGTCGTTCAAGGTTTACTCAACGTACGCATGGTTACGTTCCCATTCACCGCGATTACGGCGGTTGCTGGGCTGAGCGCACTCGCGATCGAACGAGCAACGGAGAGTCGCTTCGGCGGAATGCGACTGGTCGGTGTATCGGTGGCTGCGACGGCGATAATCCTGCTAGGCGACTTCGAAAATATCCCTAAAAAGGGGCTGCTGTTCACCGGCGTTTCTACGGCATCCCTGAGTGAGGCACTAGCTGGCGACTATCGTCGATGGGTAGCCATCGCGCTTTCACTGGTCGTCGCTGGCGCAAGCGTCGTGATCCTTGCCGAGTACGATGACCGGTCTCGGCCCTTTTCTCGGGTGCGATTGGTCTCGGCTTACCGACGAGTACGAGCTCTCTGCGACGGCGATTGGTTGAGTGGGCTGCTGGTCGTCGAAACGGCGCTCGGTACGACGAGTCTCCTCGTATCGGCCCACGAACGGGGATTCATTTACGTGCCGATATTTTCGGCAATATTGCCAATATTTGGCGCGTACCTCAAGTACGCGTGGCTCCTCCCGTTGTTGCTCGTCGTGGTGGCGCCGGTACTCTTTCTATTCGTCAGAGAAGGCGCAAGCTGGCTCCTCTCTCGCGACGTGCTGGGGCGGCTCCTTGGGATACGAGAGCGCTCCGTTCCAGGAACTTCGCTCGAACGGGGTCGAGGACACGGGCGGCGATCGACGGCCGGAGTTGCTGCAGGTACTCTTGGCATCACGCTATTTCTGAGCGGCCTTTGCCTCACATTGGGACAAATGCCGCGGCTGATAGGGCAACTCTCCACCAAAGACGTGTTTGTCGCATACGAGCGTATGCACCAGAAAGGGGAACCTTTGGCTCTCCTGGGCATAGGAACCCGTTCTGCTCGTTACTACCTTCGTGAAGCGCCGAGAAGTTTCGCCCAGTTCGACCCTACGGCAACCTGGCTTGCGAATGGTGACGACGGGAGATCGAACGACAACCAGCGGGAGTCTCGACGATTCGTGGTGACGAGAACCGACGACTTCCCCATGCTCAACGCAGCATTTCGATCGAAGGTCAACGGTAGAAATCTCGCGTTACTCAGTTCCTTCGACGCACAAACGGTGCTGGTATCCAATCGTGCGGACCGAGAGCTCGATCTCAATCCGCTCAAGGTTTGGGTGTTCGATACACCCAAACGGATGGCGCGGTCGAGCGACGGCGAGTTCGGCAATGCGGTCAAGTTGGAGGGCTGGGAGATTGTCGATTCCGCAGGCAAGAGCCAAGAGAAGCTGAAGCTGGCTCAGCGTTATCGGCTTCGCCTTGGCTTTCGCGTCCTCGATCCGACACCGCAAGATTACCGAATTTTCGTACACCTCGAAGCCAAGGGCCAGCGTCAGATCGGAGATCACGACCCAGTTTCGGGGTTGTACCCGACGAGCCTATGGCAACCCGGTGACTTCATCGTCGACGAGTATCCCTTCGTTCTAGAACGTAACCTGGGCAAGGGGGGCTGTCGTCTCTACGTAGGGTTCTTTCAAGGTTCCGTCCGTTGGGACGTAACGCGGGGCAGACAAGATGAACAGCGACTCGTTCTCGACGACGTGACTATCCAGTGACGTCGAGCGTCTCCATGTCTTGACTCGCTCGAACCGGTGTTTGTCCAACGCGCCGTGCCAATTGGCACGCGGCACGTGTACGGGACCGCGAACGTCATTCGTTCAGTCGAAGTTGCCAAGAGACGGACTCGGGCGTCCAACGGTTCGGTCGATCACTCCGGCAGCTCGGCGTCTCTCTTCCTGCGGCTGTCTGAGCAAGACGTCCGTCGGCCTGACGGCTCATTGATGCAGGACCGGAGGATTCGTCTTCAAATGAAAGCAGCGGTGGGACGCCTGGGGTGACATGGGTATCAGGGGATGACATTCCAGCCAAAGGGAGCTAAGGCGGATCACGTGAACTCGGACCGTGAGGACTCGGACTCGCCCAGTTCTGAAGGCGGCGTCGAAAGGCGGACTGCCGAACGTATCGACGTCACCTGGTCGGTCGACTGCGAGGCGGAAGACACGTTTTTGTACGCATCAATCGTGAATATCTCCGAGATGGGGATCTTCGTGCAAACGAAGGAACCTCTCGAAATGGGGACTCAGCTCGTGCTGCGCTTCGCGCCGCCGGGCCACGAACCATTCGTGCTCCGTGGTGTCGTTCAGTGGATAAATACCGTACGCGCGCTGTCGGTCTGCCCGAATCCTGGGATGGGTGTGCGTTTCGTGCAACTCACGGCTGCCGATCGCGAACGACTCGTCGAAGCCATTCGCACGATTGCTTACGTGCCATTCTCGACCTCCAATTGAGTTTCGGTCGACGCGATCGACCTAGTTCGAATACAGAGTTCCTCCCAGGGAGAGGTCGAATGCTGAGCTCCCGTCAGGGAGCGGTTGGATGCGGCGCGCTTGGGGGCAGCCCTTGGCTCTGTGGTTCCGTGGCTGGGTCCGATGATTCTTGCTCGGTTGGCGGCGCTGCGGTGGAGATTGAGCCAAGCCGCTCCCGCGCTCGAGCTCCCCACGTGGAGCTATTTCGCAATTGTTCGAGAAGCGGTCTTGCGCGCTCGATTTGTCCGCTTTCCAAATGGCATTCAGCAGCTCGATAGGCCGCTTCTTCTCCGATTGCGGAACGACCATGCCGAGCGCGCAGCGCTTCGAAGCGAGCGAGCGCAGCGCTGCACCCGGAACGGCGTGCTAGCGCGAGCGCTGACAGAAGCGCTGCCGGAGCCGTCTCCGAGCCGCCGTCCGCAATGACTCTTTCGGCTAAGGCTTGGGCCTCTCCGTAACGCTCTTCTGCAAAGGCACGCCGTGCCGCGTCGAGAACCGCCGACGCCGCAGCGTTATTGTTCGGCGCCGACACCTCTGCCTTCGTTGCAGAAGTGTCGCGAGTGAGGTCGAGAACTGCAGAAGGAGCTGCGACTTTAGCTTTATCTGCGTGATTGTCTCTCGGCCCATCGATCTCGCCTTCCGGCACACCGCGTTCGGTTACTTGCACCAGTTCATGTTCGTTGGGGTGCGCGCGGAGGAGAAAGAGACTCGAGCCGATCATCAAGAAGAGCAAGGCGCTCATGCCCAATTGTGGGCGCATCGCGTAGCCAGCGAGCACGCTGACGGCTCTTCCGAGTCGCTGCTTCATCGGTAACTTGGTTCTCATCGCGCGCTCGACCGCGAGCACGCGGTCGACGAACGGCGTCGAAGGATCCACCGACGGCAGAATTGCCACCTCTCGGGTTGCCCGCAGGCTGGACTCGATGCTTCGGCATCGTGAACAATGCGCCACGTGTCGCTGGACCGCACCCGATGCTAGATCGTCTAGTTCGAGGAACACGCGGTCGATTACCAACTTGTCGAAGATCTCGCAGTCCATGGGCTTCGTCGGTACTCAGCGCAATGCGCGAGCATAGTCTTCGGTATCGCTAATCGCATCTCGAATCTGTTCGAGAGCACTGCGTAGCAACTCCCGCACGGCATCGTCTTTGGTTGCCATTGCCGAGGCGAGTTCTGGTATGGTCAATTGCGCGACGAGCTTCAGCACGATTGCTTCGCGCACTCGACGTGGAAGGCCTGCGATGCATGCGGTCACTCGTCGATTGACCAACTGAGAGCGGCCCAGTCGTGCGAGCGCGTTGGTCGAACTTGGTTCCGGTGCTCCGATTTCGCCCGGTGGTGCAAAGGAGGGCAGTGCTTCGCTGCACTCATTTTGGGCTGCAAGCTGCTGATGCATGAAGCCGAATACCCAAGTTCGAAAGTGCATCTCGATGTGAAAGCTTCCTGCCTGTTCAATGACTTGCTGAAACACCCGCAGAGTCAACTCGGATGCGATATCCTCCGAGTTGCAGACATAGTATGCCGTCGTGTAGAGCGCGCGTGCGTGCCGTCGCACGAGCACCGATAGCGCAGTTCGATCGCCTCTCTGATATTTCACGACGAGTGCCTCGTCCGTGCCTTCACGATGGGTATCCGCTTTGTCTGTCATGAGAGGGCGATTGCTGCCGGGCGTGACTCGGGCCAAAGGCTACCGCGCAATCGGCAGAGCGCACCCGAGATGTTGGCAGAGCAAGGAAACGGTTCTAGAAATGAAAGCCGTTGCCGATTCGATAGGGGGGTAGAAACGTCTATGAACCTGAGGTCAATGATCCGAACGGGGTGGAAATCGCAATCGGGCGGATGGTTGGCCCAATTATGTCGTTCTATAGATGAGCGGGACCGGTTGAGTGGCACGCGGACGCGTGGACCAAACCTGACCGACTCAGGCGAGCTGGGTCGTACAAAGTTCACCGAAAACGTACATTTATCCAGCAGCAAGGGATCTCTGGTCAGCAGGCCCAACAGCCGTCGGGTATGCGCCCCCGACCGAAATGCAGCGAGGGGAATCTGCCTCGACTGGACCCCTTGCGCTTCCACACCTCGACATCGAAGGGCATCGGAAAGGCTTCCTTGCGAGACAAGAACCGACTCAGCAGCAAAAAACCTTGCAGTTCTGGGTGCGTTCGAGTTTGCTTTGGCAAGTTACGAGCTGCGTTGCTGCGGTATCTCGCCTTTCCGGGCGGTGCCGGTCGTTGCGAGTCGAAGAGGGTCCATGATGCGTTGGTGTAAGACCTTGTTCCTGATGATGCTGTTGGCGCTGACTTTGACCGGTCCAGCACTGGGTCAAACTGCTCCGACCAGCGAAGGCAAAGTCGACAAGAGCGAGAGTGGAAAGAGCACTGCCTCGACCACGACCGCGAATGCGACCAATCCACCCGCATCGACCACGAGTGCAAGTGCGCCACCGACGTCAGACAAGACGGGGGCCGGGGCCGAAGCTGCCAAGCCCGGCGCTGGCGCGGAAGCTGCGAAGACAGGCAGCAACGACGGCACCGGAGGTAGTGCTCAGACAGACAAGTCTGCGTCTCCTGCGACGATGGACGGTGCGACGTACCAGGTTCGACTGAGGGATCTCGAGCAACGCATCGACGAGCTCAAGGAGCAGATTCGAACGAAGTCACACTCGGCTGAGTCTATTGAGCGAGACGATTCTTGTCCGGAGGAACCGGTGGTGCTCGTGCGGAGATTACGTTCATCAACGACATGAGCAGCGCGTTTCGCATGACGCAGGCGCTCTTCGTTCTCGACGGTGCCGTTCAGTACAACAAGCAGGACGAGACCGGATTGCTTGCCGGCCAGAAGGAGATTCCAATCTTCAATGGCTCGATTCCGCCTGGCGATCATACGTTGCAGGTGCTCGTGAAGCTTCGCGGCCATGGCTACGGCGTTTTCTCGTACCTGCAGGGATATCGATTCGAGATTCGCTCGAGCCATTCCTTCACGGTTACCGAGGGCAAGACGATCGAGCTCAAAGCCATTGCGTTCGAGAAGGGTGACGTCACCACGCCAATCGAACAACGTCCTGCTGTTCGCTATCACAAGAACGTTCGCACCGGGATGGACAGCGGTTCCGTACCCGGCGAAACCAAGGGGGCTAGCCAAGACGCGAAGTCATCGGTCTCGGTGTCTGCAGGGAGCAAATGATGGGGACACTGCGCGCACCCACTCGTGTCGGGGCGCTGCTTCTAGGCTTTCTTACCGCGAACGCCGCGGCGGCCGCGGAAGATTTCTTGGAGCAGGCTAGGGCGCTAAACAGCCAGTTGGCTGCCGGCGCATCGGACGTCGCCAAGCGCGGCACGCCGCCGACCCAGCAGCGGATGTCGCCAGCCGAGCGGATTGCTGCGGCGGAGATACTCTTGCGCAATCGCGATTGGGAGCGTGCCATTCAAGCTCTCAGTCAAGTCATCGAGCTGAACGCGCAGGGACGCGCGTCCGAATCTGCGCGTGCGGATGCCGAGTATCTCATTGGAGAGGCCTATATCGGCTCTGAGCAGTTTCTCTCCGCACGTCGTCACTTCCAGGAGATCTTGCGCCGAGCGCAGGTTGCTCCGTTCGACAGTTACGCTGGACGCGCAGCGTCGCGTCTCGTCGACATCGTTTTGCGGACGGACAACTATTCGGGGCTGGATGAGCTGGTGGCTCGTCTCGAATCTCTTCCGCCGAGCGACACCATGGGCGCTCTGCAATACGCGCGAACCAAGGCCTATTTCGCAAAGGGCGATTACGCGAAGGCTCGTGAGTCGAGTCAGCTCGTTCCCCGCGATTCGACCTATTTGCCGCAAGCTCTCTACATTCAGGGTGTCATGCTGGCAAAGCAGGCATTGGCAGCCCCAGAGACGGCAAAAGGCCCGGGAGACGCGACGAGCGTCACGACTCCGGCTGTCGTCGACGGCTCCAGGTTCGCACCGGCCATCGAGCAATTCCGTGCGGTCACTCGTCTTCAAGTCACGACGAAAGAACACCAGCACGTGGTGGATCTGTCCTGGCTGGCAATTGCTCGATTGCACTACGAGAGTGATGCTTTGCTCGAAGCGGCCGAAGCTTACTCCAAGGTCGGTCGTGAATCGCCGGAGTTCTCGACGATGCTTTACGAGTTGGCATGGGTGCACGCTCGTCTCGGCGATTATCAACGGGCTCAACGGGCGCTCGAGGTGTTGAGCATCACGGATCCAGAGAGCCTGAAGCTTGCCGACGGGTCGTTGTTGCGTGCCGATTTGATGCTTCGCTCTGGACAGTTCGACAAAGCCTTGAATCTTTACCAAGGAGTTCGAAGCCGTTTCGAGCCAATTCACGGCCAGGTGGAACGCTTTCTGAAGTCGAATACCGATCCTTCGGTGTTTTACGATCGACTCGTCGCAGATACGTTGGAGCAGCAATCGTCTCAGGAGCTTTCGCCCCTCGTGGTGGAGTGGGCTCGCCAAGAGGTCGAGAACGAGCGTGCTTTCGTGGTGATCGACGACGTTGCCAGGTCTCGCGATTTGGTTCGACGCTCTCGGCGCCTTGCGGCTCAATTGTCGGGCGTGCTTTCATCGAGCACTCGCGCCAAGGCCTTTCCCGAGCTGAAAGTCGCCATCGAACGTACACTCGCGGCACTCAATCGGGTTTCTGAGGTGCGCTTGTTGGTTGCGCGTGGACTCGATCAGTCCGCCGGTACCGTCGATTCGGCTGACATCGCACGCGTGCGGCCGGAGCGCCGAGCGCTGATGAAGCGCGTCGCTGGACTGCCTGTTACCGATGGCGATTTTGCGCGACGCGAAACGGCCGGTGAAACGCAATGGAATGCCGTTTCGCAGAAGCTTCAACAGCTCACTCTCGAAGCAGACAAGCTAGCCGCGATCGTCAATGGTTTGAGTCGAGTGCTCCGTGAAGCAGAGCACCACGACGTCAAGATCGATCCAGCATCCAGGGAGCGATATCAAGCCGAGGTGGACGCCAATCTCCGGGACATGGAGGTCTACCGCCAGCGTATCCGGCAGTACCAGGAAGCAGTCGAGACCGGACGAGTGCAGATTGGACTCGGGGATTCACGGTACGCCGAAGACGCCGAGGTGCGGAGTCGCTTCAAACAGCTTCTGACGCAGGAGGTCGAGTTCGTCGGAAAGTCTTCCGGCGGGAGTGAAGCCGTTGGCTATGCGCGTGCCGCCGAGGCCGTGTTGACTCAGGCAGCGGCAGTAGAGGGCACTCTGTCGGCAACGCTGGCTCAACTCGAATCCGAAGCACTCGTGAAGGCGAAAGCGCTCGATGAAGTCGTGGCCCGAGAGTCGGCGTCGGTCGATGCAGGCGCGCAACGACTCGACGAGCTCGATCAGCTTGCTCGCCTAGTCGTCGGACAGGCTGCGATGGCCAACTTCATGGAAGTGCGCGACCGACTGAAGAGCGTGGTGCTCCGCGCTGACGTAGGTATCGTGCAGCAGGCGTGGGAAGTGCGCGAAGAGCAACGAACGAGGGTGTTGAACTTGCAGCGTGAACGCGCTCGGGAAGAGCAGAGTCTCAACGATGAACTCCGCGAGGTTTTGGATGATGCGGAGGTGACGCCATGAGACGTTGCTTCCGTGTAGCCGGAATTGCAGTCGTGGTTTTGACTGGTGCGATTGGTCCTTCCATCGCACAAACGACTGCCACGCAGGGGAGTGGCGGAACGACGGCGGTGTCCACGTCCTCGGCGGGTGGCGCTCCTTCTTCATCGTCGGCGCCAGCAAGCAGTGGCACTAGTGCTCAACCCGCGAACGTGACGACACAGGTGCTGGGGGCGGGACCCGGCCTTGGTGTTGCCAAGCGAGTCGTTGCCAAGCCACCGTCACCGAGTCCGGGGCAAGTCAAAGCGCTCGAGCTCTTGCAGCGCGAGGCCCGCGTGTATTCTGAAGGTGCTCGTGCATATCAGAAGTCGCTGACCATGATCGTCCGGCACCACTACGAGGAGCGCCGGCGAAGAATTCTGGCGGCTTTGGATCGTGAGATCACGTCGGAGAAGAAGGGATTGACCGAGGCGAGGGAAGAGGCCATTCGCCGCCTCGAGGCGTTCGTCCAACGATATAGCGGGGACAATGCGGACCCTGCAGCAACCCCCGACGCGATGTTTCGCCTGGCTGCGCTCTACGAAGAGCGGGCCCGTACGGACTTCGAAGGTGATATCGGGCCACAGCTCGAGCCCGCCATTCAGCTCTATCGACGCATCGTTCGAGACTACCCCAAGTACGAGGAGACGGCGGCGGTTCACTATTACCTGGGGCATGCGCTGACGGATGCCGGACGTTTGGAAGAAGGGCAACAGGCTTGGCGTTCGCTCGTTTGTCACAACCGCTATCAGGTCAAGGACAGCCCGAACAATCCGCAATCGATCTTGCTCCAACCATTGGAGCAGGATCACGACAATCGATTTTGGGACATCTGGTACACCAAGAACCCGTTGCCGGTGGATCAGATGGTTGGGCGACGTGGCGGCCCCAATGCACAAAAGTCCCTGGATCCTGCGGAGGAGCTCAGCTTTCGCGATCCATACGCTGACTGTCAGCCCATCGCGCAGCAGATCTCTGCAGGTGAGGAGCCTCGGTACCTCGCTGAAATCTGGTGGCAGTTAGGAAACTACCATTTCGATCAGATCGATCCTGCCGGTGGTCCATATAACTTGAACCGTTCGGTCAGTGCTTACGATCAAGGCATGCAGTACAAGAAGCCCCCGCTATACGGCGTGACTCTGTACAAGCAGGCGTGGGCTTACTTCAAGCAGCAACGTTACCGAACTGCTACGGAAGCATTCGTTCGATTACTTGGCTATGCCGACGAACAGGAAGCGAAGACCGGCGATCCGGGAGCGGATTTCCGAGCGGAAGCTTACACATACATCGCCGGCTCGCTCACGTATGTCGACTTCGACGGACCAGGTAAACTAGACCCGTACGTTCCGCGCAATGACGTTTTGGACATCGAAAGCGACCCCGTGGTCGCCGAACAGAAGATGTCGATCGCGATTCAACGCGTACAGGACCCTAGTCTCATTCCTCAAGACAAGAAGTGGTCCGTCGAGATCTACAAGGCACTCGCGCAAGAGTATTCGGACATTTCGCAGAACCGGAACGCAATTGCCACGATGGAGCTCATGCTCCAGAAGTTCCCGCTCGATCGCGATGCGCCGCTCGTTCAGCACAAGGTGGCCGAACTCTACGATCAGATCGCGCGATTGGCTCCCGAGGGATCGGCTGCGCGCGCCGAGTATTCGGGGAAGGCCCTTGCCGCAAGAGGCCGTCTCGCCGCGTACGTTGGCGCCACCCCTTGGACGGACGCCAATCGAGACGATCCCGAGGCGCTACAGCAAGCCGAGTTGCTGGTGCGCGGCGGTCTGAAGCGAGCCGCCGCCGACCACACGAATTTCGCACGCGCATATTACGACCGAGCGCTCGAGCTAAACGACGCCAAGGAGCAGAGCGAGCTCATCCTGAAGTCGGTTGCAGAATACCGCCTTGCGGATCAAGGATGGTCCGCGTATCTCGAGCAGGATCCGACGGCCCTCGACTCTTACGAGACTCGATTCTGGGTAGCCGATGCCCGGTATTGGGTTGCGGTTTTGCAGGTCGTCATGGGCAAGACGCCATCGCCCGATGAGGCGAGAATGGCCCGTGAAGCGGCCGTCGCAGTGCGCGATTCGAACGAGGACGACAAGTACCTTCAGCCTGCGGCCTACTACGTAGTCACTTTGGCTGAGAAGATCCTCGAGGACAATTATCGGCTCTATCGCGAAAGCGAAGGAGCTCAAGGTATCGAGCAGAAACAATCTGTCGAATTCGAGGGTGAGGGTGACGCGCGCAAGGTGCGAGTCACGGAGATTCCGGCGCCCGTGCGTGACGCAATGCAGGCGCGCGACGAGTATAATTCTCGAATTTCCCCGGATCGTGATCCGCAAAAGAATGGGATGCTCTACGCCTTCCAGGCGGCGGACTACGCTTTCGTGTACGGTCAGTTCACGGAAGCGCGGCAGCGATTTCAGCCCATTTTCGAAGAAAACTGCGGCAAGAACGAGTGGGGCTACAAGGCGTGGGAAAAGCTCATCAGTATGAGCAACTTCGAAGGCAAGGTCGACGAGAGTCGACGTCTCGCCGAGGGAAAGAGCTGCGCCTACAACGAAGAGACCAAGCGCGCCGAGGACGCCATTCGTAAGCCGGTCAAGCAGGGGGTCGCATACCTCGATGCTCGCAAGCTCTACGACGAAGCCGAGAAGATGGCGCCTGGTCCAGAACGTGACAAGCGTTGGCGGGAGGCCGCGGCAGCTTACAAGGTGGCACTGGATGCGGCACCGGATCGGGATGAGGCGCCTGAGGCGGCGATGAATGGCGCGTTCGCGTACAAGCAAGTGGGCGAGTACGACAAAGCGATCGAGATGTACGAGCTGTTCATCGGTCGCTATGGCAGCGAGCCAACCCTGAAAAAGCTGAAGGACGGAGATCCCAAAGCGAAACCGCCTGTCGAAGCCAACCCGAAAAAGTATGGCGAGCGCGTCACCTATTTGAAGAACGCATATGACGCACTTGCTGCAGCGTACGTGTTGTTCTTCGATTACCCACGTGCCGCCGAGACCTTCGAAAAAATCAGTTCAACGAATCACTTCCCGGAAGCCGACCGTCGCGAGTCTGCGAAGCAAGCCTTGGTTCTGTACACGAGCCTCGGTGACCGCGGCGGCATGAATCGAACTCGGGACAAGTACCGACAACTCGGAGCATCGCAACGCGAACTCGCCGAGGCGGACTTCGTCGTGGCGACTGCGGACTTGAAGCGGTGGGACGAGTTCAGTCCTGACGAAGGGGCCAATCAGGAGGCGCGAAAGCGCGCACAGAAGGCCATGGCGGACTACTACGACGCAGAGAAGAATCGAGATGCGTCAGCGCAATTCGTCGTGCAGGCCGCTTACCACGTAGCCAAGATGAAGAAGGCGTCTGGTGCCTTCGATACCAATGATTGGTGGAAGAACACGATCAACGCGTTCCAACGCTACAAGGCTCGCGCTCCGGTGAAGGACGGTCGCAATTCCGCGCTCGGGTCTCGAGAGGCGACCATGGCGGCGGAAGCCGACTACACCTTGCTCGACCAGGAACTAGCGAAGAAATTCGATTACGAGACCGGCCATCACCGATACAAGGGGACGACCGTCGAAGTCATCGGCCAGTATCGCAAGGACGCGACCGAAGCGAAGCAATGGTTCGACAAGCTTCAGGCCATGTCCGAGGCATATTTGTCGCCAGAGTACACTCCGATTACGATCGCTCGTCAGGGGTCGCTTTACGACTCGCTCAGAACCGGATTGTACAATACTCGTCCGCCTGCGCTGAAGATGCTCGACAAGAAGCTCGAGGATTTGCTTCGTCGAGCCGAAGAAAGCGGAATCCCCGAACTCCAAGAGCAGGCCGACGCGAAACGCATCGCGATTCAAGAGGCATGGCGCAAGGCTCGAGATCAAGAACTCGATAGTGCCGACCGCATTCTCGTCGATCGTTATGCGACGGCGGTGGTCTTGGCGCGACGTTACAACGTGTCCAATCCAGCGATCACTCGGTCCATTCGACGGCTTGCCTTCGTTACCGATGTCGCAGGTGAGGCAAAGATGAGCGGTTATGCCAGCGGCATCAAAGACCTGAACTACACGCCGGGCATGTTCCAGCGTATGCGTCCAGGGCTGGTTACGACACCGAAACCCGAAGGAATGCCGCAACCCTTGCCGGTTTTGCCGCAATGAGGAAGGCCATGTCGTTGCGAGCTGAAATCCATACGTCCGCAACTTTGTTGATTGTCGCCCTTTTCACGGCCTGCGGCGGCTCGGGACCGGAGGCAAAAGCGCCTGCGAGCGCTCCATCCGCTCAAGTCAATCAATCTGGGGATCGATTGATGACGCCCGGAGGTGTTCAGGTCGGCATATCCGATGCACCTTCCGGGGGGGGCGTTTCGAAGCGGCCGAAGCTCAACGCGGCTGCCTCGGCCCTCTACGCGACGGGTATGCAGGCATTCCAGGCGGGTGACCTGGATGGGGCTGTGACTTCGTTTACGAAAGCTACCGAGGCTGATGCATCTGCCTATCAGGCTTATTATTCATTGGGCGTGATCCGGGAACGCTTGGGCAATGCGTCTGGTGCGCTTTCTGCGTATTCGAAGGCGATCGCGATCGTCCCTGATTACGAGCCCGCCATCGTGGCGTATGGAGTGCTCACTGCACGACAGGGAAATGCCGATGCTGCCGAGGAGTACATCAACGGTCGTCTGGCAAAGATCGAGCGTAGCGCAGCGGTAACGACGGCTCTCGCTGAGGTGAAGTCGATTCGAGGGGATTCCGGGGCGGCGCAACGGCTTGCAAAAGAAGCGCTGAAGCTGAATCCGGATTATCGTCCAGCAATGATCGTGTTGGCTCGGGATCACTATCGCTCGCGTCGACTCGACCTTGCTCTATACGCACTTCAGGGGATTTTGGACGGTTATGGTGCCGAAAATCCGGCACGGGACAAGGACAATCCGGAGGCGTTGCTCATACGCGGACTCATCTATCGCGAGCGAGGTTTACGCGCTTCTGCCATTGCCGACTTCAAGCGTTGTATCGAGATTCGACCGGACCTCGTTGAAGCCAAAGTTCAGTTGGCAGGATATCTGCTTGAAGCGGGTAATGCACCCGAGGCCGTGCCGCTCCTCGAGTCGGCACTTCGAGTACGATCGTGACAATTTGCTCGCCCGGATGAACCTTGGCGATGGCTATCGACTACTTGGCCGTGCAGCTGACGCCAAGCAGCAACTCGAGTGGGTGCTCGCCAAGGACCCGAAGATGCCCCAAGTGCATTACGCAATCGGGCTACTCTTCCTGTTCAGCGACAACATCCCTGGCGTGACGCCCAAAGACGCCGCCGCTCGTGCGATGGTAGCATTCGAAGAATACAAGAAGCTCAAACCGCGTTCCGGGCCGGGGCAGGCAGACGACGTGGACGAGCTTTATACGGCGGCAAAGTCGAAGAAAGCGATGATCGAAGCGAGCGAGGCCGAGAAGGCCGCTCCCCCTGAGGCTGCCCCAACTGGGGCAGGTGCGTCGCCGAATTCCGACGGTGCCAAGGCACCCGCCGAGGAGGCAGAACAATGAGATTTAGGTATTTTCTCTTGGTCTTTGCGTTCTCGATTTCTGCATTTGCACAGAAGAAATCTCGCGTCGTGACGATCAGCGAGGTCACGATCGTCGGGCGCGTCCAAAAGCCGATCGCCGCCGTCGACGTCAGTCGAATTCAGCCGAGATTGACCCTCGGAGAGATGCGTCAACCGTTCGCCAAGCGCATCGAGGAAGCAGTAAAGAAAGAGCCATTCTAGGAGCCACGCCCGTGTATGTGATGGGCAGCACCCTCCTCGTGGTCATTATTTCCCTCGTCGGCGTGTTCCAAATCGCTCTTCGAGCGGTGGCTTTGAAGGAACTGAGGGAGCTCGATCTTCTGACCAAGGCACCTGTGGAGTCCGCGAACTTCGGGGCGAGTCGCGGGACAGTGTGGCAATTCGTGGAGTCGGTTCGCGTGGAGCCCGCACTCGTCGTTCGCGCGGATCTCGTCGCCGAGCGGCTGGCGGAGGTCGATTGGGAGACGCGAGGGGTCGCTCTTCGGGTTGGAATGTGGGCTCGGGTGGCACTCTACTTCGGTGCCGCGGCATCGGTCGTGTCCGTGTGCAAGGTCTTGGGCCGACCATTGGGAGTCGATGTGCTTGCGGCTTTCGTCCCATTTTCATTGGGAGCGGCAGCCGCGTCGGTTGGTTTCTGGGTGGGGCGATGGGCCGATACGCAAGCGACCCAGCGAAGATGGGCCTGGGACAGATTATCCGCCGCGCAACTTCGGCCGCTTTTGGCTGAGCAGATCTCGGCGCCCGAGCCGCAGCAGTGCTCGATGCGTGACGAAGAAAAGCGGAGCTGTCCTTCAGGGGCATAAGCGAGGTACGATGAGGCGTTTTACCACTGTGAACGAGGGCAACGAGGCGAGCGGTTCTAGGGCGACCCTACATGGGCGTTTTTGTCTTGCTTACTCATCGTCACATCACCGAGGATATCGCTCAATGACACAGCAGCCCTTTACCTCACCACAAGCAGCTCGCCCGGGGCAGATGACGGCAGTCATGCGCGCCGTTGCGGCAACCGGTCCGAAGGTACTGCGGATTGGCGTCGTTCAGTCGGGCAGGGTGATAGAAGAGCGGATCATCAAGCAGCGAACGCATGTCACGGTGGGTCCGAGCGAGAAGAGCATGTTCGTCATCGCTACCGATGCCGTGCCGGCCAACTTCCGCCTGTTCGAGCTGGTTGGCGACGAATACTGCTTGAACTTCGTCGATGCGATGACGGGGCGAGTTGCGTTGCCTTCCGGGATTTCTAATCTTTCGGTGCTCAAGGGGCATGCGAAGCGCAGCGCTCAGGGCGTTTATCAGCTCAAGCTCACCGAGGATTCTCGCGGCAAAGTGGTCTTTGGCGATACGACGTTCCTCTTCCAGTTCGTCGCGCCTCCGCCGGTGCAGCCAAAACCGCAACTTCCCGTTGCCGTTCTGCGTGGTGCCACGAGCATCGACTGGACGACGACGATGATCGCGGCGTTCTCATTTCTCATTCACTTTCTCGGAATCGGGTCGCTCTATTCCGATTGGCTCGATCCCGTCGTCAACGAGGAGGCAAGTCTCGCCAGTCTCGTGGACTCGGTTAAGAGCCTGCCACCTCCACCACCCGTTGAGCAGGACAAGTCAGCCGGGGACACACAGGCATCGAAGGCAGAAGCAAAAGCCGAAGCGCCCAAACAGTCTGGTGGTCAGAGGCAGGCCGCTTCGGGCGCAGCTGGTGGACCCAAGATGAGCGCCGCTCAGGCCGCCCGCCTCTCGAAGGACATGGAGGCCTTGGGCATGGCGACTCTCGGAGCACTTTCTGGCTCCGGCGCCGCGACTGCGGGGGTGCTTACGGGCGGGGACGTTGCCACGAGTGCTCTCGACTCGGTTGCCTCGAGTGGGGCAGGCGTGTCTGCAGGCATGGGTGACCTTCACCTCAGCGGAGGTGGAGGTACGGTGCGTCCCGGACCGGGTAGCGGCTCCCTGGCCTCCATCGGAAGCTCAGGAAAGACCGAGGGAACACAAGGAACTGGTGCCGCGGCCAAGGTTGCCGGGCCCAAGGGGAACGCAAATGTCGGTGGAGCCGCGGTTTCGGGCGGTGCGGTTGCGAATGCCAGTCGCGTCGTCGCAGGAATGCGCGCTGGATTCCGAAACTGCTTCAATCGAGAGCTCGCGGCAAACCCCGACGCACAAGGCACGATCCGCCTGACTATCCGTGTTGGACCGGGCGGAGAGGTCCAGAACGTCACCGCAGCCCCATCCGGAAACCTCGGGTCAGCCGTGGATTGCGTCAAAGCCAGAGCTCGCAGCGCGACATTCGACCCGCCGGAAGGTGGAAGCGCCGTCATCGTCGTTCCCGTGACTTTCGTGAAGCAATAGGTATCCTCGCCCGGCTGGAGGTGGGCGTGAATGTTGCGAGCGCGCTCGGCATCCAACTTCACGGACCCTCTTCCAGCCAGGTTGCTCGTAGGACAGCCGGAAAGTCAGAGAGAGATGACGCGGATTGACAGCCATAGACCGGATTTCTATACTTCGGCGGTCGACCGGATGGACCGAGGGAGGCTGTTCCGGAATATGTCGCTCAATAGCAAATTGCGGATTGGTTTGATTGTCACGCTTCTCTTGAGCGGATTCGGAATCGCATTGGCGCAACCCGCGGTCGTTGGTGCTCCCACTGGCAACACGACGACGTTGCCCGAAAATCGCGCAGAAAGCACGCTCACTCCCGCCCAAATGCGAAGTGAGGCGACTCAGTACCTTCCCGCCATGGAGCAGAGTGGACAGACGATTCGTCGCCAACTCGATCAGGCGCGCGAAGCGCGAGACGTCGTGAAGGTCCTTTGCTTGAATGACAAGCTGAATCAGGTCGACGTCGCGGTTCGTTCGACGCGTGATCGCGTGCAGTCTTTGAGTGCGGCGGTGGAGCGCAATGACGCGGAACGAGCTCGTCACGAGTTCACCGTCGTCCAGGTTTTGCGCGATCGCGTTCGCACGTTGTCCCAGGAAGCAAGTCAGTGTATTGGGGAGGAGACGGGCTTCATCGACGAACCGAAAGTGAGCGTGCAGATCGATCCAGCGATTCCGAAGGAGGATCCCACTGTGTTTCCTCAGGATCCCGTGATCATCAGTACGCCGCCGACCGTTACCAGCCCGACGCGGTAGTAGCAGTCGTGTTTCGTGATCGTTGGCAGCCCGGGCGGGGTCGGGCGCAGTGTGAGTGGTGCATAGGACGAACGGAATCTGATGAAAACGCTCAGCCTAATAACGGTGGCCTTGTTCGGCGTCCTTTCACCGAGCCTCGCGTTTGGTCAATCCCAGGGACGCCCATGGGTATCTGATCGTGGCTATGGCGAGGGCATGGGGTATCGCACGGGGGATCTCGAGTTACATCCGGGAGTTGCGGGAGAGGTCGGGTACGACTCGAACTATTTCCAAAGATCGGGTGATGGGGGCGCGAATTCTCCAGATTCACCGATTTCATCGGCATTGCGATTCCGCCTCACTCCATCGCTCACGCTCTCGACCTTGAGCCCACAGCGTCGTCTCGGTGATGCGGCGACGTCCGTCCCACCGACGCTCAATTTCCGTGCTGGCGTCTTTGCCTCGTACAATGAGTTGGTTGGGCTCTCCGGTGACGACGACTTCTCGAAACAACGGCACCTCGATGGCGGAGCGAACGTTCTTTTCGACATTCTTCCCCAGAGGCCAGTGGGTGCAGACGTGTCGGGCAACTTCACTCGTATGGTGCAACCGTCGAACGATCCAGCAGCCATAAGCGCGTGGAATCGTGATTCGGTGACGCTAGGGGCAGGCGTCACGTGGCGACCCGGCGGGGGGCTCTTCGACTGGCGACTCGGCTACGGGCTGCTTTACAACTATTTCGAGCAGTCTGCGTATCAGAACCTCAATAATATCAGTCACGCGGTGGAGTCTAGGGGCCGTTGGAAGTTCCTCCCACGTACGGCTGCAATCTTCGATGCTCGTTCGAGCTGGCTCTATTACGGACAGAACGCACTTCGCAACGACGGACAGAACGTCCAGGCGCGCCTCGGCATCAACGGTCTCGTCACGAATCACTTCGCACTCTTGGCGATGGTTGGATGGGGCGCGACGTACTATCAGCCTACCGCGCAACCAGTGCTCGCGAACTTCGACTCGATCATCGGTCAAGGCGAACTCAAATGGTACATTCTGCCGCAACCGAAGTTGCAGCCTGGTGCGGCTACCGTTGGCTTGAGCAGCATTGCGCTCGGGTATCTGCGGGACTTCACGAATAGCTATCTTGCCGATTACTACCGGAGGGATCGCATTTACGTCAGCGCCTCTTATTTCGTCGGCGGTCGATACCTCGTCGATCTTCAAGGGGGCTATTCTCGGATCGCTCATCCCGAGTTCGTAAGGAATGGGGTGACGGGAGGGCCATTCACGGAGAATCGCGTGGACGTCCAGCTCTTCACCGAATACCGCACTTCGGATACCTTCGGCGTGAACGCCACGTTGCGCTACGATGCGAGTTTGACGAACGACGTTCTGGTGACGCCACCTGCGAACGGCGCTCCGGGAGTGACGGATCACCTGGCGTTCTCGCGCTTCACGGGATGGTTAGGGGCGCGGTGGTTTCTGTGAGGCATCACGAGCAGCGAGTGGCGTAGCGTGTACCTGTGGAATGGGGTAAGTGGCACTTGTCGTCGCCCACCGTGCTCATGGGGTTCGACGCAGAAGGTACGTGGATGAGCTGGGTATTTGGAATTCTCCTGGTGGCTCTCGGGCGAGTGCGCTCATGGGCTAGGGCGCTCGAATCAGCGGCATTCGCGCTTATCGTATTTTCGGTCGCTGCGTGTGGAAGCGCCGTCGATAACACCCGTGTCGAACTCCCACCGCCAGTCGAGAGCTCGACCGTGGGACCAGACGACGTTTTCGTTCTTCGTGTGGTTGGCGAGAAGGATCTTCCCGAGGAATATCAGGTCGCCTCCGATGGAACCGTCGATCTTCCGTACATCCATCGAATCCAAGTCGCTGGAATGGAGCCGCACGAAATTGCCCGTGCGGTACGGGACAAGCTCATCGCGGATCAGATCCTCAAAGATCCGAGCGTCACGGTGATGATCAAGGAGTACCGGAGCAAGAAAGTGACGGTGCTCGGACAGGTGCAGAAACCTGGGAGTTTCTCACTGACGTCTGGCTTGACGCTGCTTCAGGCTATCTCAGTGTCCGGTGGGTTTACATCCATCGCCAAAACCGATCACGTGAGACTGACTCGCAAGCTGAAGAACGGCGCCAAAACGGTCGTGTTGAGCGTCGATTCCATCATGGAGGGGCGGACTCCAGACGTTTCACTTCAGGCCGGCGACGTCATTTTCGTGTCGGAACGCGTCTTCTGAGCACTGCGACGCAGACGTACGTCTCGGGACGTTCATTGTCGTAACGTTGCAGGCGGCGAGCCACCTAGGCGCAGCGTTGCCGTTCGTCGCAATTGGCGCTGTCGTTCGATGTTTCCGCGCGTCGCGCTGGGACGAACGTTCTCATGGCTTCGGGCGCACGCTGTTTTCCGCGCGTCGCGCTGGGACGAACGTTCTCATGGCTTCGGGCGCACGCTGTTTTCCGCGCGTCCCTGGTGGGGCACGCGTGGCTCGATGGCGGTGTTTCGTGTGCCTCAGTGAAGGACGACTGCGGCGAGCGCGATTCGCCAACGCGGAGTAGTAGGCGCGATGAACGAGTCGTCGACGTCCGCGCCGTTCGTGTCGCGTTTCGACCAGTCGAGCGCCGTTCCTGCGCCGGCGGAAAGCCAGAGTGGAAGAGCGCCCATTCGAGAACGGATGTTCGCCATCCATTCTGCAGGGACGACCCAAGACGCTTTCGTGGTCGTTCCATCGAGCGTCGATACGACGCGGGATTGCGATGGAACGAGTATTGGGCGGACCCGTCCTTCGAGGGACAGCGCTAGCAAATCTCGTGGCAGGATGCGATACGCCACGCCAAGCGACAAAAACCCCTGAGTTCCCAAAACGACGTCGGCGAAACGACTCGCTTTGCTGAACCGAACACCGAGATCGGAGACGAAGAGCAAGGGGCGATACGTGAGGGCACCGTTGAGCGCTACCGTCTCGGTGAAGCTACGCTCGCCGAGATAGTTGCGTTCATCTCCAGTCGGTAACCCCAGCTCCAATCGCAAGTTCCAATTCAACGCCGCGTGGGGTTTAGGCAACTCGGTGCGTAAACCGAGACGAAGATCGCCCAGCCCGGTTCGCGCAACTGGTTGCGGGCGCTGTGAAGACAGGCCTTCTGAACCGACACCAGTCTGATCGAGGGAGACGGGTACGGCGAGTCCCCAATCCATTCCGCGTCCAATTCCGTGTGCGGCACGGAACTCGATTCGATGACTGCGACCGATCACGGGAACACGTCTTCCAGCCGGATCCGCCGAAGGCGCCGTGAGTTCGAGCGGGCGCGACGCAAAGCCGTAGTGCAGACCGCTGGCAGTGGTATCCGGTGGCAGCACTTTGCCCTCGGACGCCCAACGAAAGGCGGAAGGCTCAGCGGGCCCGGAAGTGGGCACGGCGTCGAAGCAATCGAGGTCCGACCCAGCCGCCGCACAAGCCGCTCGACCATTTCGCGCGAGAGAAACCCAGGCGAGGCAGCAAAGGACGGGAACCCACGAACCAATCCGCATGATGGGCGACATTACCCGTTCTCGGTGCGCCTGCCAAAGGGACATCCGCGGCACTAGCTGCTGAAGAGCTCCAGCCAACTGGTCGAATCGATGTCGACGTGCCAAGGTCGGGCCTCGCTTCACCATGTCCATCTCACCGCACTCGCCTCTCTGTCTGGGCTCTGGGTCTCCCCGTCGTCGTGAATTGCTCTCTGGACTGGGCCTGGCCTTGCGCATCGTCATTCCAGCAGTCGACGAAGACGCTTTGGCGGGAGAACATCCGCTCGCCTATCTCGAACGGGTGGCATTGGACAAGCTGAAAGCGGTCGCGGCCATGAAGGAGAAGGTCGAGGGGACTACCGCTCTGCTCGTCGCCGATACGATCGTTCGAGTGAAGGACGAAATCATCGGTAAGCCTCGCGATAGGGACGACGCCTTCGCATTGCTGCAGAAGATTTGCGGTCGCGAGCACATCGTCCATACGAGATATGCGATCTCGTCTCGTGCCGACTTCACCAAGCCAGTTGCAGCACGGACCGTTACGTCGCGAGTCTGGCTTCGCGCGGCCCCGTCGTCGGTCTTGCGAAGATACGCCGATACCGGCGAAGGACTCGACAAGGCTGGGGCATATGCCGTTCAAGGGATAGGGTCCTTTTTGGTGGAGCGCATCGAGGGCTCTTACTCGAACGTCGTCGGGCTGCCGGTGAGTGATGTCGTGGCCGATCTGATGAACGCCGGGCTCCTGGAGAATTTCCCGTGAGTGACGGGACCCCTGGCGGTCGCACTCTGTCGCGTCCGGAGAACCTGAAATCCGCGGAGCCTACCTTCGTCTCGTCGAATCGAGGCACGCCGTCGTTGGCGCCAACGGAGACTTGCGGCACTTCGCATCGCTTTGGCCCCTATTGGGTCGACACGCTCTGGTTCGTCATCGTTGCGTCACTGCTCCGCTCTGTGGTGGTGCTCTGGGCGTCGCGGCGGTTTCCGCCGGCGGCCGACGGTACCTTTTACCAAGTGGTGGCGAGCCGGATTGGGCAGGGCCTCGGGTATACATGGCTTTGGCCCGACGGAGTCGTCACCTATGCGGCGCACTATCCCGTGGGCTATCCGGCATTGCTTGGCGGATTGTATGCGGCGTTCGGCAATGCTCCTGTGCTGGCGATGTGGCTGAACGCGCTCGCGGGAGTCGTCATCGTCCTTTCCGTTCATCGGATGGCGATCGCCACGCTGACCCGTCGCGCCGGGATCTTTGCTGGTGTGTTTGCGACGCTCCATCCGACATTGCTCTTTTACACCCCAGCCATGATGACCGAGCTGGTCTCGGCCTGCCTCCTCGTCGGTTCTGCGGCTCTCGTGTTCTGTCGCGCTGGCGAGCGGTATTCCACCTATGTGACTTGGGGCATCGTCGGACTGCTCACTGGACTTGCTACGCTCGTACGTCCTCAGCAATTGCTTTGGGCACCCATCCTTGGCGCGGGAGTGGTGTATCGATCGTGCATGGGGCTACGCGGAGGTCGTTGCTGCGGGGCGTCGGTTCTTCGCGCCGTATTGGGCGCCGCAATCGTTACGACAATCTCGGTGTCATGCTGCCTGCCGTGGACACTGCGCAACTGCGACAAGATGCAGCGATGTGTCTTCGTGAGTGCCAATGGCGGTTGGAACCTTTTCATCGGCACATCGCCTTTGGGTCGCGGCGCCTGGACGTCGATCGATTCCATCGGAGTACCAAAGGAGTGCCGCTTGGTATTCAAGGAAGCGGAAAAAGATAATTGCTTCGGCGAGGTCGCCAAACGCGTCATCGGCGCCGCGCCGCACGCCTGGCTCGCTCTCGTCCCCGCGAAGCTCTCGAAGACCTTCGACGACGTTGGCGCCCCCGGTTACTACCTCAACGCGTCGAATCCGGCCGCCTTCGGTGAGGACGCGAAGTGGTGGCTCGGTGCGGCCGAGGTGTTCGTCCAGCGTGTCCTTTCGATAATGGCCATCCTGGCGATGGCGCTGACGGAAGGCTCGTGTCGGAGGGGGCGCTGGGTGCTCGCCGTCGCTGGCGTGCTCTCGACGCTCGTGCCCTACGCTTGGGTTGGGGTGGGGATGTACGTCCTTGGCGTCGCCTTACTGGGGAGACGTTTGCGCGACGAGCCAACCCAAATGCTTCTGGGATTGGGCTGGGCCATGACAGCAGTGGTTCACTCGGTCTTTTTCGGTGGCGCACGCTACGCCATCGTCGTTGCTCCTTTACTCGTGCTTGCGGCTTCTCGCGCGCTCGGGCACAAGGTGCACGGGGAGCCTCAGTAAGGTCACTGGGCAGGTCGGTTCTCGGGTTTTGGTCCGCTGGTCGACTTGCCGTCCGTGGCCGAAGGGGGCCGAGGTGCTCGGAGCAACTCAGGCGCGGTGGAGTTTTGACAGCGCGCCGCAAGACATACGATACTGACTGTCGTCCGAGGAGAGAGCCGACAATGCCAATCGAAGCTGAGGATGCCGCCCGCCGACTTGCAAGAGCGATCGCAAGCGATTTGTCGCTGTACAACGAAGAGAAGATCGTTCGCGGCATCGAGAACGATTCGCTATTCGAAGAGCTCGCAGAAGAAATCGAGGAGGGGCGTGCACTTTACAAGAGTCGCGTCGCCGCCGAGCTATACAAGAAGAACTTCTACGATCGCGCCATCGTCGACATCCTCGTGAAGTCGAAGGGGCATATCCGCAGCAGCATCTGGTGAGCTCGACACGGGTCGTCGTTTCCGAAGAGCAAGCACGGGAGCGGCTCGACAAGACGCTGGCGTTGCTGCTGCCCGAGATTTCCCGCGCCACGATCCAACGTTGGATCGAGGAAGGGCGAGTTCTCGTGGATGGCAAGCCCTGTCGCGCCCGTGACAAGCTCCGTTCTGGGGCTTGCGTCGAGTGGGAGCCGGGGCCTGCGCCACTGACGCATGCGGTTGCCGACGCAAGTGTCTCGTTCTCCGTCCTGTACGAAGACGCGGATCTCATCGTGGTGGACAAGCCGGCAGGGCTCGTCGTGCACCCCGCGAAGGGCCATGATTCGGGCACTCTCGTAAACGGGTTGCTGTCTCGATTCGAGGGGTCTTGGGCGACTGCGGACGCGACGGATCCCATGGCAGCCGTACGTCCGGGGATTGTTCATCGCATCGACAAGGACACGAGCGGTGTGCTCGTCGTCGCGCGAACGGACGCCGCTCGGGAGGGGCTGAAGGCACAACTTCAGGCGCACACGATGGGTCGTCGATACTTGGCGCTGACACTCGGCGTTCCGACGTTGGCGACCGTAAATACGTTTTACGGTCGTCATCCCCAAGCTCGACTGAAATGGACGAGTCGAGTCAGCGACGGGAAAGTCGCCGTCTCTCATTTTCGCGTTCTCGAGATTTTTGGCCTTGGCGTCGCGCAAACGGCCCAACGGGACCGCGGTCGCGACGTCGCGCAAACGGCCCAACGGGACCGCGGTCGCGACCGGGGGCGTGTGGCGGACCGCGAACACAAGGCGGACCGCGGGCTCGCCGCGCTCGTCGAGTGTCGCCTCGAAACCGGACGCACGCATCAAATCCGCGTGCACATGGCGGAGCAGTGCCACACACCGCTCCTTGCCGATTCACTTTATGGTCGAACCCCGACGGATGCACGCGTCGAGGTCATAGCGACGGAGCTCGGGCGACAGGCATTGCACGCCCAGCAACTCTCTTTCGTGCATCCTATCACTGGGCAGTCACTTTCCTTTACCTCAGAGCTACCGTCGGATTTCGAGCGGGCGCTCTCGGCGCTCCGGAGGCTGTAGGCGCCTGGCTCTGCCGCCTCGAGTTGACGAGTGCTATCGTCTTGCCGATCTTTGGAGAGAACCTTGACCGAAACAGGTGTCGCATCCCCCAGCGCCGATCCCGAGCTCCTCGAGCAGTGTGCTTGCAGCTGCGCTTCATTGCGGGAGCAGATCGCGCGGGTGGTCGTTGGGCAGACTCGAGTCATCGACGCCATGCTGGTGACGTTGCTCGCGCGAGGACACGCACTCTTCGTCGGCGTTCCTGGGTTGGCGAAAACGCTCCTCGTTGGCAGCCTCGGCAGGTGTTTGGACATGAGCTTCGGAAGGGTCCAATTCACACCGGATCTGCTGCCGGCAGATATTACGGGAACGGACGTGTTGAACGACGTCGAGGTGGCGCCGGGACGGATCCGCCGCGAGATCGAGTTTTTGCCGGGTCCCATTTTTCGCCATCTCGTTTTGGCGGACGAGATCAACCGCACTCCGCCCAAGACTCAGGCCGCACTTCTTCAAGCCATGCAGGAGCGGCAGGTCACCGTCGGAGGGAACACACACCCTTTGCCGGAGCCCTTTCACGTATTCGCGACCCGTAACCCAATCGAGCAGGAAGGGACTTATCTGCTTCCTGAAGCACAGCTCGATCGCTTTCTCCTCGAGATCCACGTGGACTACCCGTCGGAAGTCGAGGAACGAGAGATCGCTCGCAAGACGACCTCTGCGGGGCGTCCCGAGCTCTCGGCAATCGTCACCATCGAGCAGGTTCGGGCGTTCGGGCAGCTCGTACCACGGATCCCAATCACGCAAGAAGCCGTCGATCTCGCAGTACGGCTGACGCGGGCGACGCGTCCGTCTGCTGCGGACCAACTCGAAGAAGTGAGCCGGTACGTGCGATTCGGCGCGGGGCCGCGGGGAAGTCAGGCCTTGGTGCTGGCGGCGAAAGCGCGAGCCGCGATGTTGGGCGAGGCAGCCGCTGACGTGGACGATGTGTGCGATTCCGCGATTCCGGCGCTCCGGCATCGTCTGGTTCTCGGGTACCGCGCGGAGGCCGACGGCGTTACCGATGACCAGGTGCTTCGCGCAGTGGGCAAGCACTGCGGCGTATCTTTGGCGTCCGTGTAGGTACCGAGTCGGGGCACCATCGCACCGAACCCAGTCGGTTGGAGGGCCAGAGGATTGGGGTGGCCGAGTTCGGTCGTCGCCTTTATGATGGGCGTACGCGACCGAGGCTGACAGAGCATGACCGACGCTGAAATCAGAAAAGAGATCAAGCGGCTCCTCATCGAGGAGCTCGATCTGCGAGGAAAGAAGGAAGAGGACATTGCAGACGACATGCGCCTCTTCGGGGGCGGATTGGGCCTCGATTCCCTAGACGCTCTGCAGCTGGCGACGGCCATGGAAGAGCGATTCGGTATCTCGATGCCAAGCGACGAGTCATCTAAGGGCGTGTTTGCATCGGTGTCGGCACTCGCCGAATTCGTCGCCAAATCCTTGCCGGAATGACATCGCAGTTCGAACGGATTGCCGTCACGGGGCTCGGAATGGTGACGAGCCTCGGCGGATGTGTATCCGACGTTTTTCAGCGATTGTATTCGGGTGAGTCTGGGATTGCTGCACTGGTCGATTCTCTCGGTGTCGCGGTCGGTGAACCGCAGGTGGCTGCGGTGAGAGAGCCTTCGTGGCTCGACTCCGCGGAGGAGGCCTCCCTGCGGTGCGACCGGCTAGCACATGCCGCGGCACGTCAGGCCATGCAATCTGCGCGCATCGAGAACGGCCCGCTCGGCTTGATCCTCGGCGAGACCACGGGTGCATCTCGCGAAGCCGTACTCGACTACTGCGCTGGGGATCCCGACGATGTATCGCCCCTTTTGCGCCATCTCGGCCGAGAGCCACTGGGCGTAACAGGGGAACGACTCCGACGCACATTTCCACAAATCGTTTCGAGCACGGTGGTGTGTTCGGCGTGTTCGAGTGGGGCCGTATCAATCGCGCTTGGCGCACTCCGACTGCAGCGCGGTTCGTCGCAGGCACAGCTCGTCGGTGGCGTGGACGCAATCAGCGCTCTCACGATAATTGGGTTCGGGGCCCTTGGCGCCCTCAGTAACGAGCCTTGTCGGCCATTCGACATCGACCGAAAGGGGCTCAACCTAGGCGAAGGTGCGGCGTTTCTCGTTCTCGAGACTGAAACGATGGCGCGTCGGCGTGACGCGGAGGTGCTCGCTTGGCTCGACGGATTCGCCGTCGGTGCAGAAGCTCATCATTTCGACTCATCCCGAGCCGGACGGGACGCGCGCATCCGAGCTCATCGTTTCGGCTATGGCGCGCGCCGGTCTCGATGTGGCCGACGTCGGCTACGTCAATGCTCATGGAACGGCGACGCAGCCGAACGATTCGATGGAGTCGCTTGCCCTACGTCGCGTGTTTGGGGAGTCCATTTCGAACGTGCGCGTCTCGTCGTCGAAGGGGCAGCTCGGTCACACCCTGGGCGCGGCAGGCGCCATCGAGGGGGCCATCGTTGTGGAGTCGCTACGTCGCCAGTGCCTCGTCCCGACCGTGGGCACCACGCGAATCGATCCTGCGTGCGACCTCTCGCACGTTCTCGGGCGAGGAGAGGTATCGTCGTTTTCCGCTGCGCTCAGCACGTCTTTCGGATTCGGCGGTTCTGGAGCCGTGTTGGCGTTCTCCAAACGCGAGACAAGGGATCGTCGCCCCCTCGAGGACGTCGTGAAGCGGGGGGTGTTCGTTTCCGATGTCGTGACGATGGGTTGCGATGGTGTGTTTCGCGGCATCGAAAATGCGCAGCTCGTCGACGAGACGCCGACACCACCAACCCCGAAGTTACCCTTCGATCCGCTGGACCGGTTGGTCATGGAGCGCTCGCGCCGCTTCGATCGACTCACCGGGATGACGGCGCTTTCCGCGAGCCTGCTACTCGAGTCCAAGTCGGCAGACGCTGCTGCGACCGGGCTCGTGCTTGGTAACGCTTTGGGTGATGTGGCGAGGACCGTCGACTTCATGAAAAGGGTGCGAAAGCGCGGTCTCAAAGGCGCACACCCCGCCGAGTTTCCGCATACGTTACCCTCGTCCATATCCGGAAATGCGTCGATCTACGCCGGACTCAGGGGGCCCGTGCTCAACGTGTCGGAGTTCGGTGAGACAGCCGATCTCGCCCTCGAAATTGCAGTCGATTGCCTCGACGGCAGTCTTGCCGACGCGATGATCACCGGAAGCGCTGAGGCGCTCGACGAGCTGGTTCTTGCCGAACTCGGCGAGCAGCGGAAAGACGTCGATTTACCTTGGACTGAAGGTGCCGCGTTTTTGTTGTGCGGGAGGGAACCCGTTCGTTCCGTCACCGGGAACGCCTGCCGCCTGTGCTGGTTTGGCCGTCTCGGAGTCGCGATCGAGCATGGCTTCGCGGCTCCACCGAACAAGACGCGAGCGGAGGTGGTCGTTTCTCGGCACGAGGCACTCCGCGCGGAAGCGTGTCTGGCGGGGCTTGGCTGGGACGGCGTGCCCGTGCGCACCATTGGTGGACGCGTGGGGCGCGGCTGGCACGTCTCTGCGTTCGTTCACGCGGTCGCAGCGGCACGTGTTCTGTCCGGAGAAGCCGACACGGTTCTGGCCATCACGAGCGCACCTCAGGGCACTCGGGTCGTCTACTTCGCTCGTGAATGAGGCATCGTCGAAGGGGGCGTACGCACGTCGGCAGCGGGTGAACTTCGGCCGCGGAGCCGCTTGCGAGAGCCCCTTGGTTTTGACAGGGTTGTGCCCGCGGAATGCCCTCGGCCCCTTCGGCGTTACGGGACAAGCGAACGGTATGGTCAAATTCGACGCGAAAAGCTTGGTGGTTGCAGCGGTTGCGTGGCTCTCGACGGGCTGTGGCAGTCAGATGATCCCGAACACGGACGTGGAAGACACCCCGTTCAACCGAAATATCATTCAGTTCTGCGAAGAGTATCGCAAAGCCGTAGAGCAGCGGAATACGGCGCGACTGCTGCAGATGGCACACGAGAACTACTACGAGGATGGCGGCAACGTCGATGCGACGGACGACCTCGATTATGCGGGGCTCAAAGCCTATCTCGAGGATAAATTTCGCGAGACCAAGGCGATTCGATACGAGATCCGCTATCGCCGAGTCGGACAGGGCCGCAAGGACGTCATCTTCGTCGATTACACCTTCAGTGCGAGTTACAAGCTTCACACCGAGATGGGGGACGTGTGGAAGCGAAGTGTCGAAGACAATCGCCTCGAGATGATTGCCGTCGGGGATAAGTTCAAGATCCTTGCCGGAATGTAAGCGCCCCCGGGACCTCTGCAGCGTGTGACGTTTCCCGTCGAAGTGGGGCCCGCGAGGCTTCGCTCGACGGCGCGCGCTGCACGAAGAGCCTTCCTGGCAATGAGGAATTCGCCATTTCGATTGCCTTTCGTAGCCTTGTGATGGCATTTGAAAATAATGTCATCACCGAAACCCAGGGTAACCCATAGCCTCGTCGGGTTCCTTTGCAAAGCCAGCCTCGTCGTTGGTCTCGTTTCGGCGTCTGCCGCGTGCGCCTTCGTCTATCCGGAACTCTCGACGCCGATCCACAACCGCGCCGATGATCAGCCCCTCGAACCCGCTCCGCCACCGGACGTGTTCTATGTTGCAGTCAAGTCTGCCCACATTCCGGCGAAGACTCGCGATGGGCGCCGTTGGGACAAGCTCGGTGGTGCCGCACCCGATGTTTACGCGATTCTTTTCATCGATCGTGTCGAGGTGGCGCGAACCATCGTGGTTCCAGACTCCTTTGATCCGTCGTGGAGCGATCCGAAGCCAACGAATTACAAATTACCAGCAGGGACCGAGCTCGAAGTGGAACTCTGGGACGACAACGCACTCGTTTCTCATCCCATCTGCAAGCAGACGATCAAAGGCATCGAGGAAGTTGCAGCCGTTGGAGAGACGGAGCTCCACTGTGATAGCGGCGCATCGGTCGTCGTTGCGGTGACCGAGCCCAAGGCCAAGATCGGAATTGGCTTGTATTACGAGAATCGGGGCAAGGAAGCCTACGTGACGCGCGTCATCGCCGCATCTCCTGCAGGTAGAGCTGGTCTGCACCCTGGCGATCGAGTCGTGACGGTGCGCGGTCGTGCGGTTGCCTCGCTTACGAAGGGGGAGCTCGAGAGCATCTTGAACTCCGGTGCGAAGACCGGCATTTCGGTCGAGGTTGCCTCACAAGACGGACGAACGCGAAAGGTGGAGCTCCGAGACGAGGCGATGTACCCGGTGCGTGGCGAAGGCATCGAGCTGAATTGACGCAATTGGGGCGGCGCGGGGGCATTCGACGTTTGGAACGATGAGCGTGCTCGCGTGTTTCTCCCAAGGGCGAGACTCCTAGACGATTGCGTCGCCAACGTCGGCGAAGGAAGCAAAAATGACGCTACAGGTACACCCCCGTCAGTCTCGGATCGTGCATTTCCGACGAGGCATTTCGTCGCGCGTGCTCGTGGGCTGCATTCGCCGGTGTTTTTGCCCTCCTTGGCTGTAGCGCGGAACCAAGTTGCACAGAAACTCTGACCTGTTCCGGTCGAGGCGACGGCGGTCAGGGTTCTGGCGGTGCCACGAGCCTGTCTTTCAGCGGCGGGCGAACAGGGCTTCAGACAGCGGCCACGGGCGGAGCTGCAGGAATTGCAACTCGGAGCGCTTTGGGCGGAACTGCATCTGCCGGCACGTGTCCCACCGCGTGCCCATCGACCGCACCGATTTGCGACACATCGTCCGGAAAATGCGTTGGCTGCCGTGGCGATTCCGATTGCCCGAGCTCTGCTCGACACTGCGTCTCCGACAGTGGCAAGTGCGTCGAGTGTACGAATTCCGAGCACTGTGGCGAGCCAGAAAGCCGTTGTGATATCGAGCTTGGCTTGTGTCGCCAGTGTTTGTCCTCGCGAGAATGCACGGACCCCTCGAAGCCACTCTGCGTGGCAGGGACTTGTTCACCGTGCGCGGCTGACATCGACTGTACGAATCAAGCGGGCCTTGGCATCTGCGATGCGGGAGTGTGCGTCGAGTGCACGACGACGAACGAGCTGCCGTGTGGAAATAGCAGCTGCAATCCGACGTCGCGTCGCTGTACCGCCGTGCCTCGTCAATCGCGGAGCGATTGCGAACCCTGCACCGCCGACTCGGAGTGCAAGGGCTCGTCTCCCGGTTCCTCGCGCTGTTTGCCGATGGACTCGACGGGGTACTACTGTCTGCCGATTCGGGAGAAACAAGACGCATGCTCTCGACCATACGGCATCAGAGACACGCAGGTGTATTCTGCTTCCAAGATTCGTACGGACTGATTTTTGTAGTCCCAATGTGGAACTTGCTTCGTGCGCTGCCGTGCGAGACTACGTTGACGGTGTTGGGTGCGTCAGCGATTCGGATTGTGGATGTCCACGTGATGAGACCGGGCAATGTAGTGGGCCGGGTGTCCTCGGACGCTGTGCATTGTCGGTTGGCGCCACCAAGTACTGCAGCTACGCCTGCGCGACCAGTTTCGATTGTCCCGCTGGGCGAAGTTGCGGGATCGGGGCGGAGGCCTATTGTCATTGAGTACAATTGGTCCGGCATCCTCGATGGCATGCGAGTAGTCTCGTCGGGCGTTGTTGGGAGCATTGGGCTTGACAGCCTGGCGCTGAGCTCAAAGCTTAGGACGATTCTACTGAAAGGATTGTGAGGGCCAGGTGCTCGAAAAGAATCTCGTCATCGACCACGGCATGCGGAACGTCTTTCGAGTGTCTGGTGGGGACGCAACAGAGTGGCTCCAGCGAATGCTCACTGCGGACGTGAATGCAGTGCGAGACGGTCGTGGAGCACACGGCCTCATGCTCGATTGTCTTGGCAAGATCCAAGCGGACTTGGCCGTCGTCGGCGCCAACGGAGGATACTATCTAGCTCTTTTGGGCGGAGATCCAGAGCTCGTCGCGCGACACATGAAGCGTCTCATCGTCATGGAGGACGTCGAGGTGAGCTTGGTCTCCGGACGGTTGTTGTCGTTTCATGGCGATGCAAGCCACATTGCTGGACATTTCGAGAACGATGGTTTTAGCCTGGTGCGCTTCGAAATTGCCGAACTGTTTCCCGAAGGGGCGATGTTGGCCTTTGAAATGTCGCCCGAATCCGTCGGTTCTTTGCTCGCGCGAACGGGTCTTCCCGTTGCCGATTCCGAAACCTGGGAGACCTTGCGGATCGAGCGGGGGATTCCCAGCCTTTGGACGGGATTTCACCAGTGCGGACAATCCTGGCCAAGCCGGATTGCTAGCAACTGCCGTAAGCATGACGAAGGGCTGCTATCTTGGACAAGAGGTCGTCTGCAAGCTCGTGATGCGTGGCGCGCTGCGCGAACGGATTTGTCGGTTGAGGTTCGACGATACTCCAACAATCGGCAGTGCCGTCTTCCTTGACGGATCAGGAAGTGAATCCGAAGCCGATGCTCTGGTAGGCGCTGTGACCAGTGTCGCCAAGAGAAGCGGCGCGGGTGTTTGGGCCCTCGGACGGGTGCGTTGCACGGCTATCGACGCTCGTGCTTCGATTCGATCCGAGCACATTCGGGGCCGAATCGCCCCCGTCACGACTGCCGAAGGGTGCTAAGTTCGGGCGCCATGTCGAAGGAAAATGCGCGAAAGTCGCAGCTCGCAGAGACGCTCGAGATCACGTCCAGCGGTCTCGAGGTTGCCCAGAATGTCCTCGATCTCATCGGCAGAAGTCCTCTTCTCCGTCTGAAAGCCCTCGAACCCAAGGCTACCGTGAAGGTCTGGGCGAAGTGCGAGCTTTGGAATCCAGGCGGCAGCGTCAAGGATCGGCCAGCTTACTACATGCTCGCGGATGCTGAGCGCTCCGGCTTACTTGCGCCTGGAGCGACCATCGTCGAGGCGACGAGCGGGAACACCGGGATCAGCCTCGCAATGATTGCTGCCGTTCGAGGTTATCGCTGCGTGCTCGTCATGCCCGAAGACATGAGCATGGAGCGGCGGCACATCCTGAAGGCATACGGGGCCGAGATCGTACTGACCAACGCGCAGGAAGGGATGCGCGGAGCCGTCAGTCGAGCGGAGGCGATCCTTGCCAAAACAGATGGCGCCTTCATGCCGAGTCAATTCGAAAATCCGTCGAACCCACGGAGCCATGAGGAGTCGACAGCCCTCGAGATCTTGGAGCAGACAGGGGATTCGGTTGCTGCGTTCGTAACCGGGGTGGGCTCCGGGGAACGATCAGCGGCGTCGCAGCTGCGCTACGTGCCAAGCTCGGCTCTGCCGTGAAGCTCGTTGGTGCCGAGCCGAGCGCCAGTGCCGTTCTCAGCGGCAAGCCACCGGGGCTGCACGGTATCCAAGGCCTGGGCGCAGGGTTCGTTCCCAACGTTCTGCGTAGGGATTTGCTCGACGAAGTGATCGGTGTGAGCGACGTCGCGGCCGAACGGATGATGCGTCGTCTGGCCCGGGAAATTGGTATATTGACGGGGCCGTCCTCGGGGGCAAACGTTCACGCTGCCGTGGAGGTTGCAAAAGGGATATCCGAGGGCAACGTCGTTACGGTCCTCTGTGATTCCGGCGAGCGCTACCTCTTTTGAGCCGATGCTGATCGAAGCGGACGGTCTTTCTCCATTGGTCCGTGGTCCAAATTCACTGCCGCGCATCGCGCGTGCTAGTCCGAAGCGGTGCCTTTAAACGATTCGAACTCCTGGGATCCCTGCTCGCGTCGAGCTCGACGCTCAGCGCGGAGAGACGTTTCCTTTCCTCGTGGCCACGATGCGACGCCTACTTGCTCCCGATGGGTGTCCGTGGGACCGCGAGCAGACCGAGCAGTCCTTGAAACGCTACGTTCTCGAGGAAGCCTGTGAGGTCATCGACGCCATCGACGGTGGGGACGCTGATTCGTTGTGCGACGAGCTCGGGGACTTGGCTCTCCAGGTGGTCTTTCTGGCTGAACTCGGGCGAAAACGCGGAGCGTTTGGTCCGGATGACGTCGTTCGAGCGATCGTCGAGAAACTCGTTCGTCGCCACCCCCACGTGTTTGGGTCCGTGCAGGTGCAGAATGCGGAAGAAGTCGTGTCCAACTGGAACGAGATCAAGGTTCAGGAGAAGGGAAAGAAGAAGCTCCTCGACGGACTTCCAAGGGCCCTTCCTGCGTTGTACCGCGCCCAGCGGATCGGTGAACGCGTCGCCAAGGTGGGGTTCGATTGGGAAGATGAGAGCGGATCGTTTGCAAAGGTTCGAGAGGAAGTCGGCGAACTCGAGCGGGCCGTCGCGGGTGAGCCAAAGGAACGGATAGAAGCCGAATTCGGTGACTTGCTTTTGGCGCTCGTCAATTACGCGCGCCATCTCGGGGTCGATGCAGAGAAAGCGCTTCGAGAGTCCACGGACCGCTTCGATGCTCGGTTTCGCCACGTCGAAGCGCGCGTCGAAGCGTGTCACGGTGGTTGGCCGGCCAAAGATGCGCCCCCGTTGAAGCTGGAAGAATTGGACGGCTACTGGGACGAGGCGAAACGAGAAGAACGAAAGCGCGCGGAGCGCAAAGAACCATGAGTCAGCACGATAAACGAAACGGCGCGACCGAGGCCCAGCCGAACCGTGGTTTGCCTTTGTTCACCGCTACGACCACCCGAGGCCGCGAACCGGAGCGGATTCATCCGCTGGCGCGTAGTCCCGAAGATTGGGCGCATGTGCTCGAGGAATGGGGCGAGCGCAGCTTCCGCGCCAGGCAAGTGTTTCGCTGGATTCACGGCAAAGGCGTGCTCGATCCGGCAGAGATGACCGACTTGTCGAAGGGCCTTCGCGAACGACTGATGTCGGAAGGTTTGAGGCCGCTTGCCAAGCTCGTCGACGTGCGACGAGCGAGCGACGATACCCGAAAGCTCCTGCTTGAACTCGACGATGGTGCGCGCATTGAATGTGTGCTCATACCGATGACGCCCCGGTCGAGCAGCGATGCCGATCTAGCGACCTTCGACGAGGACGATGGGCTCGATGCGGGCGCGGGCAGAGTGGGTGGGCAATCGTGGAGCGGCGACACCGAGGGCGAACGCCTAGCTTCCCGGATTCTCGGCGAGCAGACCGAGCAGAAGAAGACACGCGTGACGCTCTGCATTTCTACTCAGCACGGGTGCGCGATGGGGTGCGTTTTTTGCGCCAGTGGTCGAAGAGGTCTCATTCGCGGGCTGGGCGCAGCGGAAATCGTGACGCAGGTCATCGAGGCGAGACGTCACCTCGATCCCGACGAACAGCTCACCAACCTCGTGTTCATGGGCATGGGCGAGCCGCTTCATCATTACGACGAAACGGCTCGAGCAATTCGACTCCTCACCAACGACGATGGAGTCGGTCTCGGCCTGCGTCGGATGACCGTAAGTACCGTTGGCTTGCTGCGCGGTATCGAGCGGCTTGGGGAGGATTTCGACGGTAAGGTCGGTCTCGCGGTCTCGCTTCACGCGCCTAGCGACGAACTACAATCCGAAAATCGTTCCAATGAACGAGAAGGTTGGCCTCGCCCAGCTCATCGATGCGCTCAAGCGGTATCCACTTCCGAAGCGGAGGAGGATCACCATCGAATACATCCTCATCGACGGGATCAACGATGGTCAGGGTAACGCCAAGGAGCTCTGTCGCCTGCTGCGACCACTCAAAGTCAAGGTGAATCTCATCTCAATGAACCGAGTCGAAGGCACGGATTTGCGCGGCTCTTCCCCCGACCAAGTTGCAAGGTTCCAAGAGTGGGTTGCGTCGGAGGGGTACAGCTGCTTCGTGCGCACGAGACGCGGCGACGACGTTTCCGCCGCTTGTGGTCAACTCGCATTTCGTGACGAGGGAACGCGCGGAACGGAGTAGAGTCGAGCGAGGACTGTCACAGGACGAAGCGCATGAGTCAATCGACGTTCGAAGAGCTCGAGGCCCTGGCACTCGAATGGCTTGCTGGTGATCCTGACGAATCGACTGCCAAGAGACTTCGTGAGATCCTCGCGTCGAAGGACGAACGAGCCTTACGCGCTTGCTTCGAACCTCCGATGGAATTCGGCACAGCAGGTTTGCGCGGAATCGTTGGTCCGGGGCCCGCGCAAATGAACGTTGCGGTGATCCGGCGCGTCACTCGCGCTCTTGCCTCGGTGCTCGACGAGCAAGAGAACGTTTCTCGGTCGGCGCCGGTAGTGCTCGGCTTCGATGGTCGATTGGATAGCAAGGCGTTTGCAGCAGAATCCATAAACGTTCTCGCGAGCACGGGGCGCCCCATCGCGTTTTTCTCCGAGCCAGTGCCGACGCCGGTCGTCGCATTCGCCGGACTGCGTTGCAACGCGGCGGCATCGATCGTCGTTACGGCGAGCCACAATCCTCCTGAATACAACGGCTATAAGGTGTACGGCTCCGAGGGTATCCAAATCGTTCCGCCCTTCGATAGTGCAGTGACGACCAAGCTCGAGTCAGTTGGGAAGGCGAGCGACATTCCGGTCGAGCCGCGCGCGTTTACCTCTGGGGCACCGGGGTGTGAGCGTCTCGACGACGGTGCGGTGGACGCCTACGTCGAAGCCGTTCTTCGAGGTCGGGTTCTCGCGGCGACGGCGCATCCAATTCGCATCGCCTACACGCCGCTGCACGGCGTCGGCGCTCGCTGTTTCGAACGTGTCATGAGCCGAGCAGGTTACGATGACGTGCACATCGAACCGAGCCAACACAAAATAGACGGTCACTTTCCGACGGTACGATTTCCGAATCCCGAAGAGCCGGCAACGCTCGAGCGCGGATTGGCTCTCGCGACGGCCATTGGCGCTGATGTCTTGCTCGTCAACGATCCGGATGCCGATCGTATGGGGGCAGCCCTGCCGGATGAACGAGGTCGCTTCCGGATCCTCAGCGGAAACGAAATCGGAGTCATCTTGACGAATTACGTGTTGTCTCGCGCGGTCGATCCCGGTCGATCGCTCGTCGTTTCCACGCTGGTTTCGACTCCGATGACCCGTCTCGTCGCCGAGGCCAGAGGGGCACACTTCGAGCAGACGTTGACCGGGTTCAAGTGGCTGTGGACTGCGGTGCGGAGTCTGGAATTGGAGCACGGACTTCAGTTCGCCATTTGTTGGGAAGAAGCATTGGGATATTCGACGCACCGAGCTGTTCGCGACAAAGACGGCATCGCGGCGGCACTCGTGTTCGCCGACTGGGTTTCTGAGTGTCGACGGCGAGGTGAGTTGCCGCTTGCGCGATTGGGCGAGCTCTATCGCCTTCACGGCGCTTGGGGCAGTTCACCGGCGAACCTCGTGTTTTCTGGTCCCTCCGGCCTTTCCGATATCCAAGGACTCCTCGCGCGTCTCGCGAGTCGCCCCCCAACCCACCTGCTCGGTCGTCAAGTACTTCGAGTCACGGACTACGCGGAGGGCGCCGAAAAACGGCCGCTCTATCGCGGCGCTGCGGTCATGTTCGTTCTCGAGCTCGAGGGGGATGCTCGAATCGTCGTTCGTCCGAGCGGAACTGAGCCAAAGCTCAAGATCTATTCAGACGTCCGTGAAGTCGTAGTCAACGAGGAGGATCCCTTCGTTGCGTATGAACGCGCACGGGCAATGGCACGCCTATTGGCCGAGGCACTGATCGAATCCCTTCGGTGACGGTGGCCGCTCGAGGCGCAACCTACACACCACTCCGGTTCTTCAGCGCGCCCTCGTAGTCACCTGCAGACCACCTGGCTTGGAGGCCCGTCGTCTGCAACGGAGCGCTCGACACGCGACTCGCTGGTGGTCACGGCGAGTCAGATTGGTGTAGCGTCATGGCATGTCCTCCGCGATTCGCTTTGCTCAGACGGGTGATCCATCGGTACTCCATTTCGAAGATGTCGCGGTGCCAGAGCCAGGGCCCGGGGAGGCTTTGGTTCGACACGAGGCCATCGGCGTCAACTTCATCGACGTCTATCACCGCTCGGGTTTGTATCCCGTTAGCTTACCTAGCGGGCTCGGCCTGGAGGGTGCTGGTGTCGTCGAAGCCGTTGGGGCCAACGTGCATCAGGTCAAGCCCGGCGAGCGTGTCGCTTACGCTGGCGGCGCCATCGGTGCTTATGCAGAGCGACGAGTCATCGGCGCCGATCGATTGGTACATCTGCCCGATGCCATTTCATTCGAGCTTGCAGCAGCAGCGATGCTCAAGGGGCTTACCGTCGAGTATCTGATTCAGCGCACCTACGCCGTAAAGCCAGGCCAAACCGTCTTGTGGCATGCCGCAGCTGGCGGTGTCGGGCTCATTGCGTGCCAATGGTTGAAGAGTCTTGGCGTGCGCGTCATCGGGACGGTGGGTAGTCGTGAAAAGGCAGCGCTCGCCAAGGCCAACGGATGTGCGGAGACAATTCTCTATCGCGAGGAGAACTTCGTCAAACGAGTGCGCGAACTCACGGGTGGGGAGGGGGTTCCCGTGGTTTACGACTCCGTTGGGAAGGACACTTTCATGGGCTCGCTCGACTGTCTAGCCCCCCGAGGCATGCTGGTTACCTACGGCAATGCATCGGGCAAACCGGATCCGCTCGATCTCACGATTCTGAGCAACAAGGGATCACTTTACGTGACTCGCCCATCCATCGCGGCGTACACGGCAAAGCGAGAGGAGCTACTTGCTTCGGCCAACGCGCTTTTTTCCATGATGAAGCACGGCACAGTGAAGATAGCCATCACTGAACGTTTTCCCTTGAAGGACGCGGCCTCAGCCCACCGGCTTCTCGAAGCACGTCAGTCAACTGGGTCGATGTTGCTCATGCCCTGACGAGCGCGCGAGGCCCGTCAGGGGACTGTTCCGTTGGGTAGCGACTTCGGAACTCGTGCTGTGAAAATCCAGCATTCTGCGAGCGTGCGCTGCGAGGACGTACCGGTTGCGCGAGCCTTCTAGGGGGGCGGCTGACGTCAGCTGGATCAGAGCTCTTCGGAATCGAAGGGGATGACGTCGACCGACGAAATGCTCGGAATGGCATCGAGGAGGCGAGGTTTCAGCTCATCGGCACTTCCAACGACGGAGAAGACGAGGCGACTCGGGTCGAGTCGAGTCCGCAGGGCGGCGTTCGCCTCGTCGAGCGTGACGGCTGCAACACGCTCCTCGTACTGGTCGTAATAGTCCTCGGGGAGGCCCAATACGGCGATGTCGATTGCGAGCCCCAGGCGTTTCGCTGCGGTGTCGATGCTGAAGGCATGGGAGCGCACCAAGGACTTCTTGGCGAAATCGAGTTCGTCCTCGGTAATCCCATCGGCGACGAGCTTTTCCAGCAGTTCGATTTGGAGCTTTCCGCAAGACGCCGCATCCTCTTTGCTCGGGAATGTCCAGAGCGAAAGCATCTGGCGATGACGATCGATGGGAAGGCTCGCATAGGCGCCATAGGACCAGCCTCGCGCCACACGAATCTCCTGCATGAGACGTGAGGAAAATGTTCCTCCAAATACAGTAATGGCGACGTGAAGCGCTGTCTGGTCCGGGTCCGTAGGCTTTGTTCCGGAAAGACCGATGAGGATCTGCGTTTGAGCTCGCTCGGGCTTGTCCACGATGACCAGCCGACGACCCTCTGGTACGATTGGATCGGAAATCTCGATATGTGGAGCCAACCCAGTCGGGATCGCTTCGAGGATCCGCTCGACGTGCCGTCGGGCCTCCGCAAGGTCGATGCTTCCACTCATCCCGATGACGAGACTGTCGCGCCGACGAACCTGTGCGTCGTAGGCACGAACGGCCTCGTGCTCGATGCGCGCGATCGAAGCAATCGTTCCCGATGCGGAACGCGCATAGGGATGGTTCGGGTACATGGTGCGACGGAGGGCGCGATGCGCGAGCGCCCGATCGTTGTCCAGACCTTCGATGATTTCAGCTCGCGTCTCTCGCTTGAGACGTTCGAATTCGGTCACGTCGAGACTCGGGCGGCCCATTGCGTCGGCAACGAGTTCGATGAAGGGCTCGAGTGAACGCGAAATGACGGTGCCACTCAACGATGTCGACGAGTATCCCGCGTCCGTTCCAAGCGAAGCCCCCAATCGATCCAACGTTTCTTCGATTGTCTGCAAGGGCCGTCCCCCTGCAGTGCGTCGGCTCAGTCTGGAAAGGAGTCGAGTGATGCCTTCGTGACCCAGCGGATCGAGGACGGCCCCCGTCTTACGAGCAACGATGACATTGACCAAGGGCAGGGCGTGACTCGTCTCGACGAACAGAGGTACTCCACCGACCTCGGTTCTTTCGACTCGCGATCTTGCGCTCATGCTTCACCATCCTGCTCTTCGGCAGAGCGACGAACCACGAGCGTAGTTCGCGATTCCTTTCCGAGAAAGCGCCGAGCGGCTCGCAAAAGGTCGCTTTGGGTCATCCGTTGCATTGCTTCCAGTCGTTCGAAGGCCGCCGCTGGGCGTCCGAGTAGGGTCTCATAGAAGCCAATCGTCGAGGACTTGCCGTCGACCGTTTCCAGGCTAGCGAGCAGTCCGAGTTCGAGTCGTGCGAGGGCTCGCGCGAGCTCGTCCTCGGTGACCGGCTCACGTTGCACGCGTTCGAGTTCTTCATCCACGACGGCAAGGAGTTCTTCGGCGCGGTGCTCGTCCCTCGCGGTGACGGAGATTTCGATCAGTCCCGGATCGCGAAAGGGCCCGACGAACATGCGCACGTCGGCCGCGATTTCCAAGTCGTGGACCAAGCGTTTTATCAAACGACTCGGGCGTCCGCCGCAGATGGCTTCTGCGAGCACGCTCACGGCGAGGTGGTCGAAGTCTCCGATGGCCGGCCCTCGATATCCCAGGACGAGCTTCTCGGTTGGCGTCGGCTTGGTGATCTCGACGTGTCGCTCTTCGAGTTGCGGCGGTTCGGGCGTCACGTCTTCGAGCGGCAACGTGGCTGCCGCGAGGGGACGATACGCCTGTCCGACTTTTTCGAGGAGATCAGCGAGCCCGAAGTCGCCACAGACCACGACGGTTGCGTTGTTGGGCGCATAATACGTTCGGTAGAACGCCTCACAATCGCTGGGCGTAAAGCCCATGATGTCCGGCATCCAGCCAATGGTGGGCCAGTGGTACGAGTGCTTCGTGAAGGCAGTTGCCCAGAGCAATTCGCTGGTCGCGCCTTCGATGTCATCATCGACACGGTAGCGTCGCTCATTGGCGACGACGTCCTTTTCTGTCGAGACCTGCTTTTCGGTCAAAGCCAGAAATTGAAGTCGTTCGGCTTCGAGCTCCACGACCAACGACAAGGCGTTTGCTGGCGCATTTACCGTGTACTGAGTGAAATCGAGCCAGGTGCTCGCATTGGTCTCGGCGCCCGCCTCCTCGAGACGACGATCGTATTCGCCGGGTGCGAGGTGAGCGGTTTCTCCGAACATCAGGTGCTCGAATAGGTGGGCGAGCCCCGTCTTGCCGGTCCGCTCATGGCGTGAGCCGACACGGAACCAAGTGTGGTACGAGAGAACTGGCGCCGACGGGTCTGCGCAACAAAGCAGCGTCAGTCCGTTGGTGTAGCGGAACCGATCGATGGTTAGCGAGGGACCAAAAGCGACGGAGCCTTCGTAAGTCGGTCGCACGTCTTCGGAAAGGGTTCGAAGGGCGCGCGCAATGTGGGGCCTCGAATTCGTGACGCCAGAAGGTTCGACCATTTTTGCTAGTTTTCGAGTTTGAGAATGGCAAGGAACGCATCTTGCGGGATTTCGACGCTTCCTACGGACTTCATGCGGCGCTTGCCTTCCTTTTGTTTCTCGAGCAGCTTTCTTTTACGACTGATATCACCACCGTAGCATTTGGCAGTCACGTCTTTGCGCATGGCTTTGATGGTGACGCGGCTGATGACGCGCGTGCCTATCGCTGCTTGGACCGCGACCTCGTATTGCTGTTTGGGAATGAGTTCTTTGAGCTTGCTAGCGAGGTCTCGTCCCCGCGAGTAAGCCGTCGCGCGATGGACGATGACGCTGAGCGCGTCGAGGTTCTCGCCATTGACCAAGATGTCCAGCTTGACGAGATCGTCCTCGCGGTAGCCGGTGAGTTCGTAATCGAGGCTGGCGTACCCTCGGGAGACGCTCTTCAAGCGATCGTGGAAGTCGAGGATGACTTCGGCGAGGGGCAGTTCGTAGGTGACGATGACGTGATCCGGTGTCGCGTAATGAATGCCCTTTTGGATGCCGCGTCGCTGCTCGCAGAGGGTCACAACAGGACCGACGTGTTCCGCCGGGACGTGTATTGTCACCTTCATGATCGGCTCTTCGACGCTCACGAGCTCGGCGACGTTCGGCATGTGTGACGGATTGTCGACGATGACCTGCTCGCCCGTCTTCGTATGCGCTCGGTACACCACGCTTGGTGCAGTAGTGATGAGATCCAGATTGTACTCGCGTTCGAGCCGCTCTTGGATGATTTCCATGTGCAGCAGCCCCAAGAAGCCGCAGCGAAACCCGAAGCCGAGAGCTTCGGATTTGTCGGGTTCGAACTGGAAGCTGACGTCGTTCAGGTGCAACTTGCTCAACGCGTCGCGAAGGTTTTCGTATTCGGCAGAATCCGTCGGAAACACGCCGGCATAGACCATCGGCTTGACTGTCTGAAAGCCTGGCAGGGGCTCCGCCGCAGGTGTCGCGGCAAGCGTTACGGTGTCGCCGACGCGGGTATCCTCGACGCTCTTGATGTTACCGGCAATGAAGCCAACCTCACCGGGGCCGAGTTCCTCCAGCTCGGTTGGGTGTGGCGCGAACACGCCCATGAAGGTGACTTCGAGTTTTCTCCCGGTGGCCATGAGGAGGACCTCATCGCCACGGCGCAGTTTGCCATCCACGACGCGAATGTTCATGGTGGCGCCACGATAGCTGTCGTACCAGGTGTCGAACACGAGGGCACGCAAAGGTGAGTTGGCGCTGCCCTTGGGTGGTGGCACGTGCTTTACGACTGATTCGAGCACTTCCTTCACGCCCAAGCCGGTTTTTCCGCTCGCCATGACGGCCCCGCTGCAGTCGAGTCCGATGATCTCCTCGATCTGATTCGCGGCGCGATCCACATCGGCAGACGGCAAATCCACCTTGTTCAACACGGGGATGATCTCGAGATTGTTCTCGAGGGCGAGGTACACGTTTCCAACGGTCTGAGCCTCGACTCCTTGTGTGGCATCGACGACCAAGAGCGCGCCTTCGCAAGCGCGGAGACTGCTTCTCACTTCGTAGTTGAAGTCGACGTGTCCGGGCGTATCAATCAATTGAAGTTGATAAGTCTCTCCGTCGTTTGCGCGATACTTCAAGCGGACGGTCTGCGCTTTGATCGTGATGCCGCGTTCGCGCTCGAGCTCCAGCTTGTCGAGGAATTGGTCGACGCGCTCTCGTTCCGAAAGGGCACCCGTTACGTCCAGAATGCGATCGGCAAGGGTACTCTTTCCATGATCGACATGGGCAATGATCGAAAAATTACGGATTTTGGACGGATCGGTCGCCATGCTCCCACTATCTCGGTATTCGCGTCGTGCAGCTTCGTGCGGTTGGGCACGCGGTCTAGCGCGTGGTCGCGAACGGCACCAGAACTGCGTCTACAGTCAAAGTGCGGAGCAGCCACGAAAAGAAGAGCCGGGCCGCCGGACAAGGTGCCTCGCACGCGCTTTCGGCGCCGCCCAGAGAGCTGCCTTTCGGCACTCCGCGTTCCATTCCCCTCGATGGTCCCGACTCATGGTCCCGTCTGATCAGACGATGGGGCCCGCCATCTACTTCTTGGTCGTCAATGCGACCTTGGGCACTGCGTCCACCAAGGTCATTTGCCCCGGAAGCTCGTGTTCGTAGCGTTTGAGCACGAGATTCGATACCCTCCCGAATGTACACGGAGACCGGCACCTTCGTTCGACTATGCAACAAATGCAGCCGATCGTTCTGCTCGGGGGTGATGTACACGGTGGTGGATATCTTTTTGCGGGACATCGGCATCGAGCTCCGCTGCCAGTTGACAGTCGTTACAATAGATTCCACTACACATATTGTCAATCCGGAACCGCCGGGCCCGAACGGGCGGGTTCATTTGTAATTACGGGCATTTGCAGCTTCGACACGCATCCTTGAGGGTGCGGCCGCCAAGTCGGCCAGTGTGCTTCATTAAGCTCTTCGAGAAGAATTGGATGGTCTGTGGCCCGCAAGAACGATGCGATCCGGACGCGATGTCGTCCGGTGTTGCCCTCGCCGCGTCCTCCCGTGTAGGAGGTCCAATCGACCCGTCGGGGGTGCGAGTGACCTCGAGCGGAAATGTGCGCTCATTGCGCGGTGCTGGACTAGTATTCATGTCGCTCCCGGCAGCTCGAGACCAATTCGGCGGAGGCAACCTGGGGCACCGAGCCGCGGCTCGGCTCAGTCGTTCAGAGGGATTCGAGAGGTCGCGAATGCGAAGGAATCGTCAAGGACAAGGAAGAACGAAGGGTGCATTGCGACTTTCGTGGGGGAAGGGCTCGAGCGGCCTCGCGGTGATGCTGTCGACGGTTGCTCTGACGTCGGGAACGTTCGCGTGTTCCTTCGGTGCAAGCGCGACCAGCGGCGTGAAAAATAGCAGTGGAACGGAGCGAAATCGCACCGTCACTCACGAACCGTGCGAACTCGACTCGAGCGGCGCGGACAAAGTGGATGCCAACGGAGACGGCAAGCCGGACGTGACGGTCGTGCGCGAAGGTGGAAAAGAAAGCTGTCGCGCAGCGGATCTCGACTTCGATGGGAAAGTCGATCTCTATGCTTATCAGGATGCCAGCGGCCGGATGAGGCGCCAGGAGTTGGACTATGATCGGGATGGCAACATCGACGAGATCCAACTCTTCAAGGATGGCGAGCTGACGGAGAAGCATCGGTCCACGATGATGGTGAAGCGGCTCGATACGTGGGAAACCTACTCACAGGGGCGTCTCGTCAAGGCCGAACGAGACTCGGACGGAAATGGGAAGATCGATCAATGGTGGGACTATAAGACCCCCGATTGTCCCCTCATTCGTTCGGATATCGACGGAAACGGCGAACCGGATCCAACCTCTCAGGTCGATTTCTGTAGCGAGGCATCGTACAAGCCACCGGAGCAGGCCGCGCCGACGACAGCACCGATGTTGCAGAAAGATACGCAGGCGCTTCCTTCGGAGCTTTCCAACCGACCGGAAGGAGAATCCGAATCAAAATCCGCCACGCCTCAGTCGGAAGGTGATTCCGGCAAGCCGGGGGAAAGCAAGCCTGCCGAGACGGAGAAAAAGGGCAAATGAACAAACCACGGTTCATGAGCGAAGCGCGGCCGGCGAGCACCGGTCGCCACGTTGCCATCATCGTCGCGCTCGTCGCTGGGGCTGGCGTGCTTGCGTGCGGCTCGAGTCAACCTCCTCAGCCAAAGGTCGCCGATTCTTCGGTGGATCTGCTTCAGGGGGCGGGGGCAACCGACGACGCTTCGCAGTGCGAGTACAAAGGTCGACTGGATCGGGAGGCCAAGGAGAGCGCTGGGCTTGGCAGCATTCGCCCGAACATTCGTCGCGTCTACGCGATTGTCGGTGAGGGTGACGAGCGGCGTCGTGTGCTCTTGTGTCGCGAAGTCGACACGAATCTGGATGGACGCAAAGACGTCATTCGTACCTTCAACGACAAGGGCGAAAGCCTGCGTGAGCTCGCGGACAGTGATTATGACGGAAAGATCGACACGTGGTTGACCTTTGCCCGCGGTCACATGGCAAAGGTCGAGATTGACGGAAATCGCGACGGCAATGCCGACGAGTTTCGCTTCTATGTGAAAGGGAAGCTCGCTCGAATGCAGCGCGATACCAATCACGATGCTCGACCCGACATATGGGAAATCTACGAGGATGGTGAGCTCCGCCGAATCGGATACGATTCTCGACTTCGACGGACACGTCGACCGGTGGGATCGCGATGAAGTCGCGGAGCGGGCCGCGCTCGAGCGGGAGCTACAAGACGAAGAAAAGCGGAAGCGGGAGCAATCGGCCGGTGCTGACGGTCAACCTGCGGCAGCGGACGGCGCGGCACCCAAATCGGAGGGAACGAAGGCGAGCGGCGATGCAGCCAAACCTTCTGGCAAGGAGAGCGAGCCCGTGAAAGGACACGTCAGCCCGCGAAATCGTTGACCTCAGCGGCGCCGTTCGAAAACTCTGCCATGCTCGGCCCTCATGGCTGACCGATTGCAAAAGATCCTGGCTCGCGCAGGTGTCGCCGCGCGACGCAAGGCCGAAGAGCTCATCTTGGCTGGACGAGTCAGGGTGGACGGTCGTGTCGTGACGGAGCTTGGCGTCAAGGCGGATTTGCGCCGACAACGCATCGAACTCGACGGCAAGCGCGTGGTCGCCGAACCTTTCGTCTACGTCTTGTTGCACAAGCCTCGCGGAACGGTCTGCACCGCCGACGATCCCGAGGGGCGCACGACGGTGACCTCGCTCGTCAAGGCCGTTCCTGGACGACTGGTACCCATTGGAAGGCTCGACTACGCAACGAGCGGAGTCCTTCTCCTGTCGAACGATGGGGATTTCCTCGATGGGACTGCTCCATCCGAAGCGTAAAGTCGAAAAGGTCTACGTCGCCAAAGTGCAAGGCGAGGTTACCGAAGACAAGGTTGAGCGGTTCAAGCGGTCGATTGTGATTGATGGCAAGCCGACCAAGCCCATCGATGTTCGGGTGCTACGGATTCAGAATCGCAAGACTTGGCTCGAGCTGACGTTGGAAGAAGGGAAGATCGACAAATTCCGCCGCTTGGGCGAGGCCATCGGTTTTCCTGTGCTGCGTCTCGCTCGAACGCACTTCGCCGGTATTACCATCGAGGGGTTGCGTCCAGGAGACTATCGATTGTTGACGCTCGGGGAATTGCGCGACCTCCAGAAGAAGTTCGGTGTTCCGAAGCGCATCCACCCCACGGACCTCAAGTTACCGAAGCCGGACAAGAAGCCCTTTCACTTGCGAGCAGAAGGGCTAGCGGCCCGTGCTACCGGGCATTCGCGTACGGGGCGCGTTGGTACCTCGAGCCAAGAGGAATCCTTCGCGGAGGGCAATCCCATGGCGTTCGTCGAACGCCATGGGCCATCGCGGAGTCCATTTAACGCGCGCGCAGAAGAGTCGTGGGATTCAGTGATCGAGCGCGGCGACGGCAGAGGCAATCAACGGCGGAAACGCAGCGCTTCGGCTGGTCGTGGTTCAACAAAATCGACAGGGAGAGACCAATCCGATTGGAAGAAGCCGGCTGCGCGCACGCGAGCGGAACGACCAAGGATCGGCGCGGCTGTTGCGCCCTCGACCTCGCGATCGAAGACCATGAAGTCGGGAACGAGTAGCGGCAACGCCAACGCACGCAGGAGCCCTTCTGGGCCATTCGCCGTGACGAATCCAACCAAGCGCTCGCGTCGTTCTGGGTCGGGGTAGACGAAGACGGCGCCCACGTCGGGTTCTGTGAACGTTTGGTTCCCCACGACGATCGCCGCATTCTCGATGCGAATGGGAAGACTTGCCGTGACCCTTCCAAATTGGAGGTGGTCATCGGGCCGTCCCACGTAAACGGCACGTATTTGCGGGAAAGTGCGGCGGGCGTACTCTTCGTCCGAGACGATAGGTACGTCGAGCGTCACTCCTGGTTTCGGGCCAAACAGACGAGTTGCCACGTAGCGATTGAGCTCGGCCGTTTGCACCTTCTGCGTGCCGTAGACGACGACGACTGGCTCGGCGAACAAGTCTGACCAGGGGCCTTCCAAATAGGGGCGTTTGCGCAGGCCAGAGTATGCGCGGTGTCCAATCGACCAGGACGCGTCAAGGCGGTGAAAACAGCGTTCTGCTCCCGCGACGATGTCCAATCGTTGGTCGTCGATCGTGACGGCAATTGCCCCCGTGGACGTGAGATGAACCGTTTCACCGAGGCAGAAGCCAGTAACCGAGCGAGTGTGAACCGTAGCCTCCGTCGGTGTCCGTGCCTCGACGTCGACGTGCGCCAACTCGGCGGTTGGTTCGAAATCCGTAATCGAGAGCCAAAATTTCCGCCCATGTCTAAGGTGAGCGACAGTTAGGCTCACGTAGCGAGGATCGCGATCCTTGACTTTGTTGGTGAGCCAAGGGAAGAGGCCGCCACCGCGGTAGGTCTTTTTCCAAACGGCGTGCCCCAAATTGGGCCAGTCCTCTTCGATCGAGTATCCGAGCTTTCGATAACGATTGGTCAAACTCCGGGAGTTTTCGAGGGGAAGATCCAACATGCCGTGCGCAACGTAAAGCGGTACGTCGTGCCCGGACTCCGCCCAACTTGCAGGGGAGAATTGATGCATCAGATGTCGCTCCCAAGGGCGGAGCGGTTGTCCGCGCGTGTCCCGGCGCACGAAAAAGCTTTGGTAACCGCAAAGGGGAGCGGCTGCTGCGAAGCGCTCTGAAGCACGGAAGGCCAGCTCTGCCGTGCCGGTCCCCCCCATCGACACACCTGTGACGCTGACCCGTTCTGGAGCGATGGGATAGCTTTGAAGAGTCCACTCTAGGGCGTCGAATACGGCCCTTTCGCCTGCACCGCGATAGAAAGCGTTTCCGTGTGCTTCCGGCGCGATCACGTATCCCGCGACCGTTGCTTCTGGTCCCGGGTGGTCGAGGAATGCCTCGAGGATCCCCCGAGGGGTCCCTTCGTAGCCGTGCAGTGCGACGACCAATGGCTGTCGAATCGAAGGATCCCCCGCAACGTGCTTGGGGACGTGAACGAGGACGGCTTGCGGTGCAAGGTCATAGGCAGAACGCAAAGCTACCTCGTGCCACCCCGGCGTCTGGAAGAGAGGGCGACGCGATAGGACGTCGACGATGAGGTCCTTTAGTTCAGAAAGCCGAGCTTCGAACGCTTTGACGTCGCCTCGATCGAGCGCATCTTCCACCTTGCGTCTCCGGAACTCGACGCTTGCGCGTGCAAAATCGAAACGGTCAATTGCAGAGTTCGGTGGCGGGAGGGCCGCAAGTGCCCGCGACGTTGCGAGTACGATTTCAGTGGTCTCGCGGGGGATGACGAGCGGTCGGCGCAATCGCGCGCCACTCAACCCGATGACGACCTCGGCGACAGCGATTTCTCGCGAGATGCGCAACGGCCCCGATATCGATGGTGCGTCGCCCCGGATGTTGCTCGACATTCCACTCATCGAGGCTCCATGAGTGCAACGGCATCTTCGATTTGTTGACCAACGTAACGTCGATGGGCAGCTTGACCTTTGGTGCGCCAGCCGGAAACGAAAGGTCAATGAGCAAGTGAACGTCGTCACCATTAGGCTCGAGCCGAAATCTCGACTGGACGAGTTCACTCGTAATTTGCGTTCCCGCCGCGTGTTGCGGCAGCTCGACTCGAACTTGTGCAGGGACGGAAAAGGATGAGCAATCCTGCACCTCCATCGAGAACCCCCTGCGATTATCCGTGCTTTCGACCAAGACGACGACTGCGTGTCTGCCCGCCGTGAGTGATATCGGGATCGGATCTACGCCGCGTCCCCGAGGATGAACGATCTTGCGTTGAAATGCCCACTGGCCATCCACCGCGATGCGATACGCGCCGTCGGCTGAAACGAGCAACCAACCGGCGAAGTCCGCGTCCGCGTAAAGCCACGTACCGAGCACTGCTCGTTGCTTTTGCCCAATTGGACCTTTTCGGGGTGCGCCCCAATCGAACACTCCAGATTGGCGGAAGACGACCCGCCACGGCGAGCCATTCACGACTCCGTGTCCGGGCCGTAGCGCAGGAGGGACCGCTTCTTCTTCGTCGAACGGTCCGGCTACGTAAAAGACTCCGATGCCGCGATCGTCGGATAGCGAGACAGTTGGGCTAGGTCCCGCAGAAGCAGGGGCTGCGAAGACAAAATGCGTCGGCAGCGTCGCCGCAATGAGCGGAACGAACGCTGCCGTGACGCTCCTTCGTCGTCGACTACGAGGAAGGCTGGGCTTGTGCGAGAGTCTTCTGTCCATCTCGGAACATGATCGTCACCTTTTTCGGATCGACGATCTCGAGGACGTATCCGTCGCCGAACTTCGAGTGAGTAACGAGCTGCCCCAAGGTGAAGGACTCGGACATCGAGTAACGCGTGAAGGACGTCACCGACTGGCCGAGGACTCGCGCCTCCCAGTCGCTACTTCGCTGCCCGGCGCGTGCGGCCGTCGACGTCGAGCTCGACTTCTTGGTTGGCGCGACGGACTCACCCGCGCGAGTGACCTGTTTGAGCGATTCCGTCCGCGGTGCGCTTGACGGGGCTGACGGACTGGCTTCCGGGGCTGACCTTCTTGTAACGATGTTCGGAGCCGCAGGTCATGCAGATGACGCGCGCTGGATCGGTGCGCACGAGTGCAACGATGCGATGGCCAAGGATCATCTTGCAGCGCGTGCACCATGCGTCAATCTCGCTGCCTGCCGTCAATGCTTTCACTTACTTCTCTCCTGTTCCGCGGAATGGGGATCGGGATCCGTCGACACGGATTCTCTGGTGGATATGGGGGGACTGCTTGGGGGCGGTACGGTCGAGCGCGGTGAGGAGTTTACGTGGGCACCGTCGCCACTCTCGGCGGGATCAACCTGCACCCCGAGTTTCGTGCGCACCTCCGACTTTGGTCGAAGATGTCCACTCTCGGAAGGTACGAAGCGGACTTGCGTCTTGATTTCGAGAGTGAGTCCGGACAGCAACTTCGTGAGTTCGTCCGACAGAGACGAACGCTCCAAAAACTCGCGGATCTCTTTGACTACGACCTGCGTCAGCTCTCGCTTGGATTCGTCCAAGTGCGAGGCAAGCACAGAAATTGCTTCCTTCGGGAGCTTCAGATCCGAAAGAATTGTCGCAGGTTTTCGGGACCATCGGCGAGTTTTTCGACGCCGACGTCGACGATCCTCTTCACGAGGTCAGGAACGATTCGCTCCAGGCGACTTCGCTCGCGGTCATCTTTTTCGCGGGGTGGCGAAGCTTCGCTCGACACAGGGGTCCGAGCCTTACTCGTCGGCGCACTCGAGTCAAACCGTCGATGCGCCACGGTGGGCGCGCACGACCGTTCGCAGACGAACTGGAGCATCGGGTCTTCGTGTTGTCCGCCTATCTCGATTCTCCGCCCAGGAGGCCAAGAGCCTGTTTGATTGCTGACCGGCCGTGAGGGCGGCCTTCTGTCGATTGGCCTGCGTTCGACGGAACCCATGCGTGCCGCGGTGGGCGCTGTTTCGGGCGCGCAATCTCCTCCTTTGCGTTCTAGGCTTCGCCCATGTTGAGCGTGTATGCCGAGCGCCGTAGACGAGTTCTCGATTCGATAGGAAGCGGCACCCTGATCGTGTTTGCCGCGCCCACCTTCATTCGCAATCACGACGTTGAGCACGAATATCGTCAGGATTCCGATTTTTACTACCTCACGGGGCTCGATGAACCCGAGAGTGTGCTCGTCCTTGGTGCGTCGGAGGACGCGCCATTTCTCTTGTTCGTACGTCCCAAAGATCCCGTGCGCGAGACATGGGACGGAGAGCGCATCGGTGTTGACGGCGCTGTCGCGCATTTCGGCGCGAATGCGGCGTTCCCAATTGGTGAGCTTCCCAACAAGCTGGTCGAACTTCTGAAAGGTAAAGATCGTCTCTTCTACGCGCTGGGGCGCCATGAGCCCGACGATGCCATCGTTCTTGGCGCGCTCAGACGAATCAGGGAACGCGCACGTCGAGGCGACAAGGGCCCGCAGTGCGTCGTCGAGCCAGGAAGCGTGCTGCACGAGATGCGACTCTTCAAGGATGACACCGAGGTCGAGTCCTTGCGTCGTGCGATCGAGGTGACGCGGGAAGGGCATCACGCGCTATTCGAACGAACGCGCGCGGGAATGGGTGAGAACGAACTCGACGGGATCCTGCGGGAGCGATTTCGCTCGCTCGGTTCGGAGCGCTGCGCTTACACCCCTATCGTCGCATCCGGACGAAACGCCCGCATCTTGCATCATCGCAGAAACGATCGCGTCTTTCACGATGGCGAACTCATCTTGGTCGACGCTGGTGCCGAGTACGGGTACCAGTCGGCAGATATTACTCGGACGTATCCGGTCTCGGGTCGGTTCAGTGATGCACAACGTCGCGCGTACGAGATCGTTTTAGCTGCGCAAGCAAGTGCCATCGAAGCCGCGCGACCGGGTAAGACCCTCGACGACGTTCACCACGCTGCATGCAGGGTGCTTTGCTCCGGGCTGATAGATCTTGGCATCTTGTCAGGATCGATCGATGAGCTCATCGATTCTGATGCCTTCAGGCGGTATTACATGCATCGCACCAGTCATTGGCTTGGGATGGATGTTCACGACGTGGGTGACTACTTCGTTGACGGAAAGCCGAGGCCGTTGCAGCCTGGAATGGTCATCACGGTCGAGCCGGGACTCTACTTCGACGCCTCGGACCCTTCCGTGCCAGAGGGACTCAGGGATGTCGGAATTCGCATCGAAGACGACGTTCTGATTACGGCAAGTGGCGCCTCGAACTTGAGTGAGTCCATCGCCAAGTCAGTCTTCGAGATCGAAGGGATGATGCAGTCGTTGCCGAGAGCTGCATCGTGATCCCGTACGTCACCTTGTCTGATTGGCGACTCATCGAAGCCAATGCGTGGGGTGATGGTTGGCCCTCGGAGGCCGTGGCGTTGCGTCCTTTCGGAACGCTGGTGGTCTTGGCCGTAGCGATCGGTGTCCTTTTGACGTTGACGGAGGCACGTCGCCGAAGTTTGCCGAACAATCACGTCGTCTCCTTCGTGTATTACGTTGTACTTGGCGGATTCATCGGAGGTCACCTCTTCGAGCTCGTGTTTTACGCTCCTGACGTCCTCATGGTGCGCCCCGCCCATGTGTTGGCCATCGCCGAAGGACAGTCGAGCTTTGGGGGATTTTTAGGGGCGACCGTCGGCGCGTTTTTGTTTCGTCGGGTCCATGGGGTTGCGCTGATGCCGCTCGCCGAGGTGGTGGCAAGCGCCTTCCCGTCGGCGTGGATCGTGGGCCGAATGGGCTGCGCCATCGCCCATGATCATCCGGGGATCCTTTCGACATCATGGTTCGCCGTTGCATACCCGGCGGGCGGCCGGCTCGACCTTGGACTTCTCGAGGCGGCCGCAACGGTGCCGCTTGCCATGGCGTTTCTCATCTTGCGTCGTCGACGGAGACCCTTTCGCGCGTACGTCGCCGTCATGTGTCTCTACTATGCTCCCCTGAGATTCCTGCTGGATTTCTTGCGAGCAACCGACGTTTTGGACCCCGACCGACGATACTTGGCACTCACGCCAGCTCAGTGGGGCTGCGTCTTGCTCTTTGGTGTTGGGTTGTATTTTTCGGCGTGCAAGCGAATCGCAGTGCCGACATCTATGAACGCTGAAGCCCCCAATTGAGCGTTCGGGCATTCGGATTCCGTCTCCCGGTTAGCTTCGATGCGTGTCCGGCACGCCGTCGGTTGCCGGGGATTCGACCCGGCCCAAGACCAAGAGATGCACGATCCGTCAACGCGCGACTTGACGTTATGGTGCGACAGGATATCGTGGTCCTCAAGACGCCCCCGGCCGCTAGCAAGGGTAGGGGAGAACCGTTCGGGTGGCATCTGGGAATCGGGAATGACGACTGAGGACGCACGCAAGTTGTTCGTAGCGGGGCTTCCGGAGTCGATGACCGAAGACGTGCTGCGGCAGTTGTTCGAAGCAACTGGCAGCCAGGTCATCGAGCTTAGCCTGCCAAGAGATCGCGCGACAGGAAGACCTCGCGGATTTGGATTCGTAACGCTGCAGACGAGAGAGCAAGCTGATGAGGCTCGCTTGGTTCTCGATGGAAGTGTTCAAGCGGGAAGGGCGATCTCGGTTCGCCCGTTCCAGGCGGGCACCGCCAGAAAGGAGCCAAAAGCGGATGGTCAGATCTCGACGCCAGTTGAGGATCGTACGCTCTACGTAGGCAATCTTCCATACGACGCGACAGCGGAGGAGGTCGAGCATCTACTCGAGCAAGCGGGAGTCTCTCCTGTGTTGCGAGTGCACCTGCCGATGGGGCAAGACGGCCGTCCACGTGGATTCGGATTCGTCGCTCTGTCGAGTCCCGACGCCGTGAACCAAGCGATACCGGCGCTGCAGTCTGCAGAGCTCCGCGGTCGTCGCGTCATGGTCAAAGTTGCGCACCCACGCGGCACTGCGCCAGGCGCTGGCGGGCCCAGCGGGGCTGGTGGTGCTCGATACCAAGGCGGCGGTGGTTACCAAGGCGGCGGTGGTTACCAAGGCGGCGGTGGTTACCAAGGCGGCGGCGGTTACCAAGGCGGCGGCGGTTACCAAGGCGGCGGTGGTTACCAAGGCGGCGGTGGTTACCAAGGCGGCGCTCGGCCGGGGCCGCGGACTGGCTCAGATCCATCTCGCGCAAGTGAGGTCCCTCCGCCTCGAGCCTATCGCGCACCGGAGCCGTCGACGGATTTCGAGGAAGAAGAGGGTGAGGGCGGAGCGCGTCCCAGCGGGAAGACAAAGACCGCCGCAGTCGCTGGGCGAGGCAAGGCCGCGAAAGCAGCACCGAAGAAGGGCGGCAAAGGCGGTGGTTCTACCGAGGACCGACGAAGCCGCGGGGGCGGCGCTTCGTGGCAGCGTTGGGAAGACTGGGACGACGAGTAGTCTCGGAACCGTTCGGTCTCGTTCCGCCTCTTCATCGTTTGCGTTGAGGAGGCGGAATTGCCTACGCGCGCGTCTGCGTCGCTCGGTTGGCCCTGGTCTCGTCGAGGCTGCCAGTCTGTCGAGGCTGCCAATCTGTCGAGGCTGCCAGTCTGTCGAGGCTTCGAGTCGAGTCACGATTCGGCGCGCGCAATAGGAATTGCTCGTCGATGCCTTCGACTATTTCTGATCCAACGCCATTCGTTAATTCGGTGCGTTGCGTTATCGCTGCCGCGCGTCGTTTGACCCGTTCTCGTCTGAGAGGAGCAGACGTCGAGATGGACGTCGTAGCGTTATCGCGAGCACTCATAGTGCGCAGTCTCTGCAGCGCGCGGACTTGTGCGGTCACGTGGGCACGGCTCTGCGGCACGTCGGGGAACCGCGCTAGGTTGGTCTGCCATCCAACGCTTCGCTGAAGGAATTTGCGACGGGCTAGCCGATTGAATGGATGCACCAGGTGGACGCCTCGAAGCGAATTCGATGGGGTGTTCAGTCGCTGTCGCTCATCGGTCGTGGCGCCGCTGCGTGGCCGTGATCGCGCCGGACAAACCAGATTCTGCAGAAAAATTCAGAAAAATTGAGCCGCTATGTAAATTTTCCCGGTTTTGGTCGGGATATTCGTAGTCGATTGTCGCACTTCACGCGCGCAATCGATTGCGCCGGGTCGAAGGGGCATGCTAGGAAGTAACCGCGCAATCGGCCAGATGTTCTAGAGTTTCGGGAGGTTGAGCTTCCGAGGCCGGAACAGTAGCAATTCGATACGAACGTTTGAGGATTGATGATCTTCGACTGGCTCTACGGTCTGTTCTCGAACGACCTTGCCATTGACCTTGGCACGGCAACGACACTCATTTACGTCAAAGGTAAGGGGATCGTCAGTTGCGAGCCGTCCGTCGTGGCCGTTCAGCGTGATGCTCGTGGTGACAAACGAGTGCTGGCAGTGGGGCGGGAAGCCAAGGAGATGCTCGGCCGCACGCCTGGCAACATCCAAGCGATTCGTCCGCTCCGGGACGGCGTGATTGCCGACTTCGAAATCACCGAGGCGATGCTGCGCTACTTCATTGCGCGGGCACACAATCGCCGCAGGCTGGTGAAGCCAAGGATCATCATTTGCGTGCCTTTCGGCATCACCGAGGTCGAGAAGCGTGCGGTCAAAGAGAGCGCTGAGAGCGCCGGCGCACGCGAAGTTTATCTCATCGAAGAGCCCATGGCTGCCGCCATTGGCGCAGGCCTCCCAATAACTGAGCCGAGCGGGAACATGGTCGTGGACATCGGGGGAGGAACGACGGAGGTCGCCGTCATATCTCTCGCAGGGATCGTGTATTCCCAAAGCGTTCGCGTCGGAGGCGACAAGATGGATGACGCCATCGTCGCTTACATGAAGCGCAAGTACAACCTCGCCATCGGCGAGCAGACGGCGGAGCGCATCAAGATCAGTATCGGCAACGCCTACCCTCTCGACCAGCAACTGACGCTCGAAGTCAAGGGTAGGGACATGGTTGCTGGAATCCCGAAGACGGTGGTTGTCAACTCCGACGAAATTCGAGAGGCGCTTGCAGAGCCGACGAATGCCATCGTGGAGGCCGTTCTTTTGGCACTCGAGCGAACGCCGCCAGAGCTTGCCGCGGATATCGTCGACAAGGGCGTCGTGCTCACCGGCGGTGGTGCGCTGCTCAAGAACTTGGACGTACTGTTGCGCGAGGAAACTGGCTTACCGGTGATGGTAAGTGATGATCCCATCAGTGCAGTCGTGCTCGGGAGTGGCAAGACGCTCGATCACATCGAGCTTCTCAAGGAAGTCACCATCGGCTAGTCGTGGCGCCTTTCTCACGTTCTTCGGCCCATAGTGAGGTTGGCTCATCGGGCTCTTGCGAAGTCGCTACGTCGATGTTCCCGGGCCGCGAGTTGGACTCGAGGCGTGGATCTGGGCCACTCCGGTGCGGAATCGCGTTGCACTGCGGTGGGTTTGGTGCGAGGTCCCGAGTGCTTGATTGGAGTTTGGCCATGAATCGGGGCGGCTTCGAAGTCCAGAGCAACGTAAGGTCAGCACGGAGGTCACCGTGATTTCGTTTCGACGGTATCGCGACATCGTGCTGGTCGTGCTCCTGTTGGCGGTGCCGTTCTTCTTCTTGCGGGCGAGCATCCGGAAACCTGCGCAGTTGAACCCGGTCGATCGAGCGATCATGCGTGTTGCTGCGCCGCTTCAGTACGGTGCTTCACGGGCAGCTCGAACCATTTCCGGTTTGTTCGGGGATTACGTCTATCTCGTGGACGTCAAAGCGGACAACAACAAGCTGTCCCATGAAAACGCGCGTTTGCTTGCGAAGGTTCGAGAATTATCCGGGCTCGAATCCGAGAATCGAAGGCTGAAGCGACTGCTCGGACTGCGCGAGACTCTCATCGAGGAAACGACCAGTGCGGTCGTCGTCGGCAAAGACACGATGGAGTACTTTCGCGTTGCCGAGCTAACTCTGGATAATCCAGGCGTCGTCGTACGTGAAAACATGCCCGTCATTTCTATGGACGGCGTGGTTGGCGTCGTTCTCCGAACCGCTGGTGAAAAGATCAGCGTTCAATTGACTGTCGATAGCGGTTTCGGTGTCGACGTCGTCGTTGAGCGTACCAAAGCTCGCGGCTTCGTGCGTGGGATCGGGGATCCGCGACGCTACGCCGTACGTGTGGAGTACGTGCAGAGAACGGACGAGGTGGATGTCGGGGACTTCCTCGTTACGAGTGGAGTAGGTTGTCGCTTTCCCGGGGGGCTGCCGGTCGCACGCGTGACGAAGGTCACCAAGGGCGACTTTGGGATTTATCAGGAGGTCGAAGCAGTTCCGACCGTAGATTTTTCGCGGCTCGAGGAGGTACTCATCGTCCTCAGTGATCCCAAGGATTGCGTTCCGACTGGGCGCCGCAGACAGCGGACGTCGAACAAATAGGATCACCGATGCGCAATGTCGTTTTCCTGGTGGTCGGTATCCTTCTCATTCTGATTCAGAGCAACTTGCATCTGGTCCTTGGGTTTCTGCCCGTCGTGGGTACTACGCCCAATTTGGTCTTGCCGCTGATCGTTTTTCTCGGTGTCCACGAACACTCAATGACCAGAGGAGCAGCACTGAGTGCCGTTCTCGGATACATCATCGATCTCGTCTCTGGTGCGCCAGTCGGCTTCTTCATGTTCGTGCTCGTCGCGTGCTGGTGGATGGCTCGCGTGGCTGGCGTGCGACTGACAGCACAGACTTGGCTCACGCGAGCTTCGCTCGGATTCGTGTTTTCGATCGTGGAAGCTGCAATCTCTCTTATCCTCCTGGCGGTCTTCGGCAACGACACTCGACGTCCAGTCGAGATTGCTGCGATAGTCATCCCGCACGCCCTATCCACGGCATTGACGGCACCGTTCGTGTTCCGCTTTGCCCAGCGATTACATCAGGCGAGCCTTCAAGCCAACGCTGCTGAAGGAGGGATCCGGTGAGTATTCTCGTTCAACGTTCCGACGTTGGCGAGTTTCGCCGCCGATATCGTTGGATGGTACTGGTGTGTCTCTCTGCATTCCTACTTTTTGTTCGGGAGACTCGTCCTTCTACAGGTGATTCAAGGTGACTACTATCGCGCGCAAGCTCGCAGGAACATCGTTCGCGAAATCAAGCTTGCCACACGTCGTGGTGTGATTCGCGACGCCGAAGGCCGCATTTTGGCCGCAAATCGGCCGTCCTACAACGTGTACGTCGTGCCTTCCGAGCTGAACCTCGAACAGACATGGCCAAGGGTGGTCCAGTTCGTCGGGGCGCAACCCGCGGAAGCCAATGCGATGAGGGAGCGTATCGTCGAAGCGAACAAGGACGAGCGCCGCCGTACGCAGCAACTGCTCATTTGGGTCGACGTCGATCGCGATGCAGTCGCGCTCCTCGAGACACACGAGACCGAACTCCGGGGTGTCGAAGTCGTTCCCGTGCCGGTTCGCAACTATCCCCACGGCGAAATTGCCGCCCATTTGCTGGGATACATGCGCGAAGTGGACTCGGAGGACCTGACGGAGCTCGAAAGCCGTGGCTACCGTCCCGGCGATCGTATCGGTGCAGTTGGAATCGAGCGGAGATGGGAGTCCTACCTTCGTGGTAAGCGCGGATCGCGAAAGACGATTCGTGCGATGCGCCGAATGGCCCATCGCGAGGAGCTAGAAGCGAAGTATCTCGACGAGCCGAGATTGGTTCGACCCGTGCCTGGACGTGATATCTCCCTTACGATCGATGTCGAATTGCAACAGTCAATCGAGAAGGCGATGCGAGGTCAACTCGCTGGTGCAGCGGTTGTCGTGGACGTGCGTACGGGGAGAATCTTGGCTGCCTCATCGAAGCCAAGCTACGACCCGAGCGTCGTCTCTGGCGGCAGAGGGATCGAAGCCACGCGTGAGGCATTTCGTCGCCTCTACGCTGATCCGCTCAAGCCCATGCTGGACAAGACGATCTCGGCTGCGTACCCGCCTGGATCGACGTTCAAACCATTTACCGCCCTTGCAGCGCTCGAGGAGGGGCTCATCGATGGCGCAACGCAAGTGGACTGTCGTGGAGGTTACGACTACGGGCGACGTTTCTTCCGCTGCACCGGGGTGCACCGTCGGGTCAACCTCCACGAGGCACTAGTGCAATCTTGCAACAGTTACTTCTACGCGATCGGCGCGCACGAGCGGATGCAGATCGATCGGCTGGCGAAGGTCGGCATGTCCTTTGGGCTCGGGATAAAGACCGGCATTGGCACCAATCCCGAAGCGCGAGGCCGAATGCCGACACGCTCTTGGTACGCACGTCGCTACAAGGGAGCCTTTCGCGGAGGCTTTACGTTGCTCTCCGCAATTGGGCAAGGTGCGGCAACGGTAACCGTGCTTCAACTTGCTCTGAGTTATGCCGTTCTAGCCAACGGCGGGACCCTTTATCAACCCCAGGTGGTGCGCAGCATCGAGACCAGCGATGGCACCATAGTTCAGGAGTTTCCTCCCCGTGTGAAGCGTTTGATTACGATCGATCCCGGGCATCTCTCGATGATCCGAGCGGGTCTGCGGGGCGTCGTGGCCGAGCGAAAGGGCACTGCGCACGCCGAGACCGTAGAGGGTGCCAGCATGGCGGGCAAGACGGGGACCGCGCAGGTCAGTCACGTCACCCCGCGAGGGGTCGACCCGGGTAAGGTTTGGTACTTCAATCGAGATCACGCGTGGTTTGCCGGCTATGCACCCGCAGAAGCACCAGAAATTGCAATCGTAGTGCTCGTCGAACACGGCGGTGGTGGTGGCAAGAACGCGGTGCCGGTTGCGAGCCGCGTCGTAAGAGATTGGCTAAAAATCCGTGAACGCCAGCGCTCGCCGGACAAACCCACGCGCGAAGCGGGTAACGAAGTGGAGGCCAACTAATGGTGTCGCCTGGACGTATCTCGTTTCGCAGCGGACCACAAATCGACAAGGTTCTTCTGACGTGCAGCGTTGCGATTGCCATATTTGGCATCGTCAATCTCTATAGCGCGACGAGCGTTTACATCGAAGCAGGCAAGCGTTCTGGACTCGCAGACATTTACGTCTCACAAGTCTATTGGATCGTCGTCGGCGGTCTGCTTGCGATCCTCGCTGCGGCTATTGATTATCGTCACCTCGAGCGCTTGGCGTACTTCTTCTACTTCGGTGGCTTGGTTGCGCTCATGCTCGTGTTCGTACTCGCAACGGACATTCGAGGTTCTTCACGATGGATTCAAGTGGGGAACTTCAACTTTCAACCGAGTGAGTTCATAAAGATTCTGCTCATCGTCGTACTCGCAAAGTGCCTCCACAACGATCCGAGAACGGAACCCCGAAGATGGGTGGATTTGGCCTTACCGCTAGGGCTCACGGCCATTCCCGCTGCACTCGTGATGGCTCAGCCCGATCTCGGTACGGCGATGATCTATGTTTTGACGGCGGCAACGATCATTGCGATGGTGCGCATCCGCGGTTCTAGTCTTTTTTGGGGCGCGGCGATCGGCGGCACGGTTATCTCATCGTCTTGGAAGTGGGTTCTTCGAGACTACCAGAAGGCGCGGATAACGAGCTTTCTCGATCCGGAGCACGACGTCACTGGGACGGGGTGGCACGCGCTACAATCGAGAACCGCAATCGGTAATGGTGGCCTCACCGGTAGCGGCTTCATGTCGGGGACGCAGAATCAGTTCGGATTCTTGCCGGACCAATTTTCCGACTTCCCGTTTGCCGTATTCGCCGAAGATTGGGGCCTACTTGGCTGTACTTTGCTACTCGGCGCTTATTGCTTTCTCTGTATTTGGTCGATCCATGTCGCGTCTCAGGCGAAGGATCGATTTGGGGCGGCGCTTGCCATCGGCGTCGGTGCGATGATCTTTTGGCACGCTTTCTTCAATATGGGCATGGCCATGGGCGTCCTACCCGTCGTGGGAATCACCCTTCCGCTGTTTTCCTATGGCGGCTCCAGCGTGCTTACGGTGATGGTGGGTTTGGGGCTGCTGATGAACGTCTCGATGCGGCGATAGATCTCCTCACGGCAGTTGAGCCGAACGGAAAGCCCTGCTAAGTCTTTTTCGCAGCTATCGGCACGGGGGGAACCGAGAAGCTCGGAGCTTTGGCTTCGACCTGCGCCAACAGCCATCTTTGGGCCGCTCGACGCCGCCAATGGCACCACCCCTACACAGGGGCCAGGGGCCAAGTTCCAAACCCAAGTGCCAATGAAGCCACGACTACGGGCTTCGCGGGGCAACTTCCATCTGGGACGACGTCCTCTCAAGCATCGAGTCGAAATGAATCGTCCACGTCTTCGCGAGTGAGCCGTTTTGCCCCGCCAGCGTCTTCGGTAAGCACGCTCGACACGAGATCTCGCTTCTTCTGTTTCAGCTGAAGGATCTTCTCTTCAATCGTGCCAGCCGCAACCAACCGGTAAACGGTCACGACGCGGCTTTGTCCAATGCGATGCGCGCGGTCCGATGCTTGATCCTCGACTGCAGGGTTCCACCAAGGATCGAAGTGAATGACCGTATCGGCGGCAGTGAGATTGAGTCCAGAGCCACCCGCCTTGAGGCTGATGAGAAACGCCGTAATCGTCGGATCTTCTTGGAACTTCGTGATCCGTTCCTGCCGATCCATCGTGCTGCCGTCAAGGTATTCGTAGCGGATCTTGTCCTCTTCCAATGCAGTCTTGATCAACTTAAGCATCGAGACGAATTGGCTGAAGATGAGCACTTTGTGGCCACCGGACTCCACTTCCTCTACCAGCTCACGGAGTGCCGAGAGTTTGCCACTGTCGTCGTGACTGAATTCTCGAGGAAGGCCCAAAAGCCTCGGATCGCATGCCGCTTGTCGCAGTTTCGTCAGGCCAGCGAGAATATGGAGCTGGCTCTTGGCGACGCCTTGGCGTTCGACCTCGCCCATGACCTGAGCACGAACCTCGCGCAGGACCTGAAGGTAAATGGCCTTCTGATCGGGTGCAAGGTCCACCAGGTTGTCGACTTCGAGCTTTGGCGGCAGATCTTTGACCACCTCGAGTTTCGTTCGACGGAGGATGAATGGGTGAATGATTGCCCGCAGTCGCGCCGCCGCCTTCGAGTCTCCCTGATCGATGGGGCGACCAAATCGCTCTTCGAATTTTTGAAGCGGACCGAGTAGCCCCGGGCTGACGAACGAAAAGATACTCCAGATTTCGCTGAGTCGATTCTCGATGGGAGTACCCGTCAAGGCGAGCCTTCTTGCTGCTTGAAGTTCCTTCGCGGCCTGAGCCGTCGCGCTCATCGGGTTTTTTATGTTCTGCGCTTCGTCAAGGATGGCGTAGTCCAGTCGAAGCTCTTTCAAGGAATCAATGTCTCGACGCAGAAGTGCATAGGACGTGATGATGACGTTCGCTTCTTCGAGATCCTTGCGATTCTCTTTGCGGCCAGCGCCGTGCCAGAGCGCAGTGGTGAGTGACGGTCCGAAACGTTCAATCTCGCGCTGCCAGTTCGTTACGACGCTCGTCGGTGCGACGATGAGCACGCGAAGAGGTTCCTCTTTCTGCTCTTGCTTCAGAGACAGGAGCAGCGCGATGGTCTCGATAGTTTTGCCGAGACCCATATCATCGGCGAGCACGCCACCGGACGAAAGGTCGTGAATGAAGCGCAGCCACGAAAGTCCTTGTTCTTGGTACGGTCGCAACGTGGCTTTGAGGTTACGTGGCTTCTTTGCCGGCTTGATCGAGTCGATATTCGCAAGTCGCCCAAAAAGCTGCTTTGCCCCAGCTGAGACCACGGAGTCGTCAGCCTGAGCAAGGAGCTCGGCGACTCGACCCGCCTGAGAAAGAGGAATCTTTCCCGCCTTGTTCGTTGCTGCGATGAGCTCCACTTCGCGATCGATTAGTTGCTGCACTCGGTCAGCATCGAGAGGCGCGAAAGTGTTGTCGGAAAGACGTACGTACTTCTTCCCTTCTCGCAGGCATCGCTCGAGTTCAATCCGATCCACCCCGACGCCATCGGCTTCCCAGACAATCTTGACGTTGAGCCAATCAACGCCACTAGATACTCGAGCCTGCATGGTCACAGGGGCATTCCGGACCTGCGTCGAAACGAATTCTTCTGGAATGTAAAGGGTCCAGGATTTCGGAATGCGAGGAATGCCTTCGGACCAGAACTTAATCGCGCGTTCGCCAACGGCATGGAACCCTTCACCGGATTCATCGGCAAGGAGCCCGAAATCGAGGAGCATCTGCACGGCTAGCTGCTGCGTCGCGATGTCACATCGAATGCAACGAGCGCGCTTGTAGCCTTCCGCGGGAGGAAAGAGTAGTACGGGCGGCGAGATGCCGTCTGCTCGAATTTCGACCTCGGTTTCGCCGTAGAGGGCGCGAAGAGTGGCGTGAACCTCCGTCAAATTCCCACCAGCTCGAAGTACGAGCTTGGGTTGAAGATCAACGACGTCTGCAACCTGTGAAAGGTCCGGCAGGTCCGCGCCGATCTCGCCAGCCACACGGGGTAGCCCGGACGTAATTACACTGAGCAGTTCTGCTGCCGGTTCGGCAATGGTCGGGCTTCGCAGGAACCGCCTTAGAGAGGCCGGCGAGACGCGGCGGTCGAGGGGACGAGCGATACCTTCCGTCGTATCGATATGCCAGCAGGGTGCACCTTCGAACCAGCCACCCGCCGTCAGCGAAAATCGCCGACCGTTGCCTTGGCGCTCGAACGTCACTTTCGCAATGATGGTGTCCGAACCCACCATCTCCAATTCGAATCGCGGCTTGAGTGTCTCTTCCGCAAATCTGAGCTGCATCAACGCTGGTTCGAGCAGGACGCGCCTGTCTCGGAGGAGCGGGAGCAATTCAGCGGCATCCTCTCCGCGGATATCAACAGCCGGATGTCGAGGATTTCCGCTCTCGAAACGGGATAAAACGCGAAGAGCATCTCGGTCCGAAGTTGGATGTAGTGCCTGCCAACCGAGGGCAACACTCGGAAGAAGTGGCACCCGTGCATCGGTGTCGAGCACGGTGACGGTTAACGCACCCGTCCTAACGTGGATGCGAAATTCGAGGTCGAGGGAGCGAGCCGGTCCCGGTGGCGGCAGCCACGCTCCGATTCCGGTTGCACGAGCACTGACTTCATTCGATGGCGCCGGGGAGACGACGGGATTCGGGGGGGGGGCCTGAAAGCACGCCTCCGTTGCCGCGGCGCCGGCAATCGCGGCGTCGGTTGGATTTGTCGTGATGCGACTGTTGCGTGTTCTGTTGCGGCGAGGGTGACGGTGGCGCCGGTGGTGGTGGCGGCGGGGGAGCCTGCGGTTCCTTACGAGGAAGTCGGGCTCTTGCTTGGTTCCTCACCGTGATGAGGAGCGCGGCGACGTGCTTGCAATGCTGATTGGTCTTTTGGAACGCCGGGCACGTGCAGGTGGACGTGATTCCCTCGCCACCCAAACGAATCGAGACTTCGTAGGGATCTGGGTCGGAGCCCTTGACTTTGCCGGTAGCTATCGTGGATTCAACACTGACTTGTTCAACGACTTTGCGCTTTTCGTAGTCAAGCCCACGAAGGAAGGTGCGTGCGCCAAGTAGGCGCCTGAGTCCTCGATCCGAGAGGGTAGAGAGCGCGTCAGAGAGAGATGACAAGGCGGAATCCTCTGAAATTGGGCAGAGAGGTCTTGGGACCTAAGGGAGCATTGCGGCAAACGCCAGGGCAACCAGCGTGGTCGCTTTCGTCAGCAACGGAATGGAGAAAGCGGTCGAACGCCGGAGGAAATCGACTAACCCCGGCTGGCTCGCGTTGGCTTCCAGTTCCGTTCCTGCGGGCAACCGACCTACCCGATGGCGATTGGCTAGCGAAGACGCTAGCGGTGCTGCTTGGCCAAGATGCAAAGCGGCAAGGCCGACAGCCGCGGCAACCGAGATGTACATTGCCAGGAGAGTCGCGGGTGAGCCAGGAGTATTTTCGGTCCCCCTGCCAGCCAAGGCTACAAGCAGCGGAAGGGCCACCGTCAAGACCGTGGTGATCAATCCCCCTCGAGATGCATTTCGAGCAAGGAGCTCCACGGCACTGCGATAGCTGGGGACGAAATCCTCGGGAACGTGGACGTGGAGCCCCTCCCGGGGCAATCCTCGCAGTTGCCTCTCGACTTCGAAGGATTGCGCACGCGCATTCACACTTCCGCTGACGAGGGCATGTCCGATGGCGGTGAAGGTCAGCACGGCTACGAGCAGAAGCGCACCGAACGTACCGGATGCGGCAATGCCCGCAGGCGTGGTTACGTTGCGGCTCGCAATGACGAATGCGACGAGACAGCACGAGAGGAAACTCGAGTCGATTGTCACAGAATCGAATCGCAATGCCAGCTGTTCGAGCGCCGTGGTGAGTCGCTGCATGCAGCGATCTGCAACGTCGGTGGAGACTACTCGGCCCAGCTTGACTGCAAGCCTCGTTGTGCCGAGGATGGCACCTGCAATTCGCGCAGTGCCGTGGAAGGACGACAGGGAAGACGGTAACGCGAGTCCAATGAGCAGCGCCACTGCAGCAACTCCGTGATCGGCTCGCGCAAGCAGGTAACCCCCTCCGACTGCGATCACCCCGTAAACTGCAAGGGGCACCCAAGCAATCCACTCGACAGCTTCACCCGTCAAAGGAATACGGCGCGAATGGTCTTCGCTGGAGGTATCTGCAAGTGGTCCGCGCACGGGTCGAATTCGGGCGTGCGCCAGGGTTCTCAACCTTCCAAGCGTCGTCGGAAGCGCCAACCCGAGGAGACTTGCTGACAGCACGTACGCAGACGAGAGCCCGACTAGCCAGACGATGAGACCCACGACCGCACTCGCCAAAACAATCATCCCGACCCAGTGACTGCGGCTTAAGGAACGCATGACTGGCTGGTGATCGGTGGCGCGCAGGGAAACTACGGCGAAAAATGAGGCTACGAGTCCGAAAGTGCGAAGAAGCAGCGGGAAGGTGGCAAGCGCGGGGCTTGACGGAAAGAACTCCCGCGCTGTTGGATGGTTCAACGCGAACAACGTCAAGATCGCGAGCAGGCAACTAGAGACAAAGGCATCCAGCGCCGCTGGAATGACTTCGCCGAGTTGTCGAGCGACGGTTTCCACGAGAACGGCAGGATTCCGTGGGTCGGCTTCGGAAAGTCCAGTTTGTGCACCAAAACCGGCGTCCGCCCCGAGAAGAGCCGCGCCCAGACAGGCCGAGCCCAACTGTTGCAGCCACAACGCGGAGACGGCGACACCGATGCCGAAGTAAGCGGTCATTTGCGCGGTGACGTTGCCCACCGATGCGAGGCCTACTTCTGAAAGCAGGGGACGCAATAGACTATCGATGGCAAGAACGCTCAGAATCCCCGCCGCTTCGGCCGCCAAGAGAAGTGTTGCAGCATTGGACCACGCTGAGCCAATCCCTCGGGCAGAACCAATACTGACCCCATTCCACGTTGAGTAGGCGGTGGCTCTCACGTGCCTAACGGTCATGAGAGCGACACCAAATCCGGTGCTTGCCCCAACCACGATGGCCACGAGAGCAAGAACCAAATTTCTTGGGTGAAGTGCCGATGATTGAGCTCCGATGAGCCACCGAGCGGCCAGGAGCAAGACCAAGCCGAGTCCCACCGCGACGGGAAGTGACGTCGCTCGTCGGCGGAGGGCAGCCATGCTGGCGCGTTCCAGCGCAACGAGGACGCGACGTGCCTCAGGTGGTGTGCCGGTGCCCGCTCGTTGACGGCCGGCCCAAAAAGGGCTCAGCAACAAAACTGCCGCTGCGAGCGCGGAAATAAGACCGATTTGGAACACGGGGATCGACCGAAGGATGCTGTGACGCTGGCATCGCGCAGCAAAAAGAAGCGCGATGCGCGACGACTCTCTTGGACTGTGCTGCCGAAGCCCAACCCCGCTATCGGCTGACCTCGCGACCTCCGCCGGGGTTCCCGATAGTTGAGACGGCTCTCGCGACAGCGCGACGAGCCCAAGCGTGAGGGGTGCCTAGCACGAGCGAGTAGCTTGCGGCAACCCTCATCCGTTCAGTATTTCTCATCGAGCCCAAATGTGACGAGGTGCAAACGGGGTAGATTGTACGCAGATGGGCGCGCACTTGCCGACACTAGACTCGAAATGGTGAGTGGCGGCACGTGATAGCCTTTGCGGCCGCTTGGTCGACCTGCTCGGGCTGTTGCGAGGGGAAAGAACGTGCAACGCCACGCCAACGTCGAGTCAGACGGCGCAGCCTGGGAGTGGTCTTGGCGTCGCAATGAGCGAGTTGGCAATGTGGCCTTGGTGCGTCGCAATCAGCGTGTAGACGATGCGGCCTTGGGGCAGCACCGTTGCCGTGAGCGGTGACGCGAACGATTCGCCGTCAACAGAGGGCACCGATGACTCACGCGTGCCGCTTGCTGGTTTGCGCAATCGTGGAAGCAGCGATTGCCGGTCGGTTGCACTGACAAAATGCAAACGGGACTCCTGATTGGAGCCCCGTTTACAACGAAGACGCCAGCCGGGGCTCTACTTGGGGATGTCTTTGCCCTGCATTACCATCAAGTGGTACTTGCCAAACTCGCTCTGTCCGAGGGTGAAAAGTACCTCGATCAGAAGGCGATAGGGCGTCGTGCCGTCCGCTACGATGCGTGCCTCGGACGACGAAGCGTCGAGGCCCTTTGCTTCACGAACTCGCCTGTCGATCTTTCTTGCAGCTTGGAGCGCATTTCCCAGCTTCACGATATACAAATCGTTCGGACCGGAGCGCTTTTCTTGCGCGCCAACGCCGGTTTGTGTCAGGGACTCTCGACCTGGAAGATTCAGGACCTTGGTGTCGCCAACGAGAATCTGCGTTTTCGACACCGTCACCAAGACGCCTTCTTCCGATGGCTGATTCTGAATCACCGACTTCGGAAGACGCAAATCGTCATTTTGCGGAACAGCTGCGCTCGATTCACCGAGACTCTTGAGCAAAAAGACGAGGATGATCGTCATGATGTCAAGCATCGCGGTGATGTTCAGAAAGTTGACTTCTGGCTCTTGCGCGTTGCGCCGAATCGCCTTGCGAAGCTCGGCTTTATACTTCGCGGCAGACGCACGCGGAGACGACTCCGATCCTGATTCCATCATGGTCACAGCGTCACCTTGAAGTTTACATCCGTGAACAACGTTCGAGACGGATTGGCCTTATCGGTCCGCACGGCATCGATCACACTGATAATCGTTTGGTAGTCGGTACCCGGATTGCCTGTAATGTAGAACTGCGTCTCGTCGGCAAATCCGGGATCCGCTGCCTTCAACTTGCTTGCGCACTGATTGAGTGCATCGAAGTCGTATCGACCGTTTTTCTTGGGAATCGCAATTCCGGGGCCCGCTCCCGAACAGCCCGGAGCCACGTTGCCGCCCGCTGCCTTGATTGAAAATCCATCGTTGACGATAAAGATTGTCAGGTTGAGCGCGGTGCTCTCGATGTCTTTCCGCACGCCCTTTCCACCACTAGCGGGAGGGGTCGAGTCGATTGTCGATGTGAATGTGACCGCAACAGTTGCCAGCACGAAAATGAGAATGTTCGTGATGATATCTAGAAACGGCACGACGTTCAGCTCGCCGCCCTCCTCGTCTGGCGCGAGCTCTTTGGGCGCGCTTAGGCGTCGGATCTTGGCGCGCTGTCCTGCGCTAAGTTCGTTGGTGGATTCCATGAATGGGCCCCCGGAATCAGTGTTGACCCGTGCCCTTCTGGATCGTCAACAGATTGAACGTACGCTCCATGACCGTTTCCAGATCGTGCTGGATCGTCTTGGCCCGCGTATGCAGAAAGATGTGAGCAATCATACAAAACACGGCGATGCCGAGACCAAGTGCCGTGTTGTACATTGCTTCAGCAATACCATTCGAGAGCATTGCCTGCTTGTCGGACGCCGAAAGACCCGGAGCGGAAATCGATGCGAACACCGAGATCAGACCACTTACCGTTCCGAGCAGTCCGATGAGCGTCGAAATATTTGCCAATGACCAGAGGGCACCGACGCGCTTCTCCACCGCCGGCTTGAGCTCCGACAGCTTTTCGCTCAGCGCCGCATCGATCTCGTCCGGACCGCGATTGGCTTGCGTCAAGCCAGAGCGAACCAATTGCAATACCGGGTAGTCGCTCGCTTCGCAGAGCTTGATTGCGCGATCGATATTGCCTGCGGCAACCAGCTTTTTGATCTGCGCGAAGAACTCCTTTGAGTTCACGCGGTAGCGTGTCAGCTGAAATATTGCCCGTTCAGCGATGAGCGTCAGCACCACGGCCGACGTGACGAGATTCATGACGATAAATGTCGGGTTGTGTTTGAACGCAGAGATGAGCTGGCTCGACCCGGTCCCCTCAGCTGCGAGAAGCAGAAACTGCATTCCCCTGTCCCTTTCGTACTGCCCTAACGTGGCGTTTTTTGCTCGATTCGCGTGTCGTATTGAACGGAATCGAACACGACTATAGCCGTCCCGTAAATCCGAACGCAAGCGCTCGCGTCAGGAATGGCCGCTCGTCGAACTCGATTCCCTGCGGACCCAGAGCCGAGCTCTGGTGCCGCAAGTGGACGGTCCTCGTCTTTGAAGCCGTCTTGGCTCGTACTACGTCCCCACCCACCGACGGCTTTATGGCGAAATGGGTACCCTCGCTGCCGAATCCTTGGTTCGCCCGCTCCCAGAGCATTCAGAGCCTAGGAGGGGAGCGTGCGGCCCAGAATCCGGCTTGTCAAACGAAGCCTGTGCGGTTGGCGGGACTGTTTCGGGTCGGGAAAAATCCAGCGTCAGGGAAACGAAAAAGCTCCTAATTCTAGCTCCAGTATACGGGTCTTTCGGCCGTATTATTGCTATGGTGCAATTATTAAGGTGGGTTCCCTGAAATTTCCCGAATAATGAGGAAATTTGCGACTGGGTGCGAAGATACTGGAATCACCCAAAGGGTATTGACTGCCCAGAGTCGATTTCAGCAAGATGCGACAGCCTCAAAGTCTCGCTCTGGGCGAGTGTGGGGCAAGCTGAGCAACACCAAGACAACTCGTTTAGATATCGGCGTCGGCCTCGGGGCCCGCCAACGAGCAGGAGCACGGAAGGTAACCAGCAATGGCTAGTCTCTGGCATCACTTTCAAGCAGGCGGTTGGGCAATGTGGATCATCCTCTTTTGGTTGGTCATTGCCATCGCCATCATCGTAGAGCGATCAGTTTACCTGTTTGGCTCTTCAATCAATAAAGAGGTGTTCCTGGCGACCATGCAGAAGTGCATCCTCGCTGGTGACGTGGCGAAGGCCGTCAAGATGTGTTCGGCCGCCAACGCGCCTTTGGCGCGCATCGTTCAAGCTGGCCTGGTGAAGGTCAATCGCCCCGATGAAGAGGTTCAGGCGGCGATGGACGAGGCTGCTCTTCGTGAGATGCCGAAGATCTCCCAGCGCACCGGCTACCTCGCACTGATGTCCAACCTCGCGATGCTTTCCGGCCTCTTCGGAACCATCGTCGGTCTGATCAAGGCATTCGGCGCCGTCGGCGGCGAATCCGTCGATCCGAGCCAGAAGGCGCGAATCCTCGCCGAAGGTATTTCCGAAGCCATGAACTGCACGGCATTCGGTCTACTCTCGGCAATCACCGCCCTGATTGGGTTCGGTGTTCTCAACGGCAAGACCCAGGGATTGGAGGACGACATCAACGAGGCGTCCGTCCACGTCTTGAATCTCGTCGTGGCTAATCGCCAGAAGGTCAACCTGCAGGGAATCGAGCAGGCGCTCTGAGTCAACCCTAGTGATGGAGCGAAACCCAAGGAAGTCTAGGTGAGCTCTGTCACAAGTTCTTGCTGTTGCTTGTCTGGGGGGTTGTCGAGCGAAAAGCACGACGACCCCAACCAGCTCAAGCACTGCAAGCGACCCAATCGATTCGGAAGTTTTTGATTTGAGGAGCAACCATGGCCGGTATTGACACAGGCGGTGGACACGGTGGCAAGCGATCTCTGAACATGGAGATTCCGCTGATTCCGTTCATCGACTTTCTGTTGTGCCTCGTAGCGTTTCTGTTGGTGACTGCCGTTTGGTCGCAGATGGCTCGCATCAACGCTGACGCCAAGGTTCCTGGGCCACCTCGCCCGGAAGAGCCTGATGAAGTGAAGCCCGAGAAGGAGCTTCATGTCGAGATGCGTGGAGATCGGAAATTCCAGATTATCTGGAAAGAGGGTGCCACGGTCATCAACACGATCGATGTGGAACGTAAGCAGGTCAATATCGGCGGCGAGGGCGACTACCGTTACCCTGCGCTCGCGGAGAAGATCGCGGCCGAGTGGAAGTCCAACGGAAGCCATCGTGCTCCGAACGACAAGAAGTTCGACCGCGCGGTTCTGCATACGGACAATTCCACGCCTTTTTCCGACGTGATTGCTGTCATCGACGCGGTGTACGAGCCGCAGCGAGACTTCACTGTCGGAGCGAAGACGGAGAAGGTTCCGGCTTTCAACCTGACGTTCTCGGTGAACTAGGAGATTCGACACCATGAGCGGCAATAAGGCACTCAAGCGGTTTCATCAGCCGATCGCAGTCCCGGGACGACGGCTCCTGCACCACATTCCGCTGAAGAACGTTCAGAAGAAGGTTGCGGGTGGTGGCGGACGATCTCTAAACATGGAAATCCCGCTTATCCCATTCATCGACTTTTTGCTCTGTATCGTGTGCTTCTTGCTGGCGAGCTTCTCGGCATCTGGCGAGTTGCCCGTCGACAAGAACGTCAAGCTACCGAAGGCGCAAAACGTCTTGGATATGACGGATGCTCCGATCGTGGCCATTACCGGCACGCAGATTCTCGTGGACGGCACTCCCGCGGGAAGCACGCGGACGATTGAAGAAGCCAATCGTCTCGCCCGCGTCGATGAGCTGTTCAACATACTGAAGAACAAGCGGGAGCTTTGGAAGCAGGTCAATCCTGGCAAAGAGTTTCCCGGTATCGCTCTCCTCCAGGTCGACCGCCGAGTTCCGGCTCTCGTCGTGAAGAGCGTGTTCCAGACAGCGGCGATGGCGGGGTTCCCCTCCATCAGTTTCCAAGTGGGCCGCATTGGCAAGCCGGGTGGCGGCGAATAGAGTATTCGCCCAATCGTGAGCTAACCAAAATCGCATATCGCCGGTGCTCGCCGTTGAGCGGGTGCCGGCGTTTTGCTTAGGGTGATAGGGAAAGACATGAGTCGGCTTGTTCGACAACATTCGCGCGGGTTACCGTCATTGCAGGAGTCGCGGGAAACCCGTCAACGGGCCATGCGAGTCGGAGCAGTGCGTCTTCGCGCGATGCGTCCTGTTTTTTGGCTATGGGCAGGCGTGGTCATTTCGGTATTTGGTGTCGTCTATTGGCGTGTCAGCGCAGGGCAGCTGGAGAGCCAGAAGAGTAGCGTGATGGCCAAGCAACGCGCCGTTCGCCGGACGTTGGGGCCTCGATTGTTGCCTTTTGTCGAGCGCGTCGAGGTGCTGACTACGGAGCTCGCGATCGCGGACGTCTCCTCGTTCGAGCCACCGACGGTCGAGCCGGCGCTCGACTGGGAAAGGTTGGCGCGAAAGCCGGGGGTCTATTTGCGTTTGCTTCAGACCAAAGCCAGACAAGGCGAGAGCATCAGAAAGGCGGCTGCCGTCTCGCTCAATGACGGCTTTACTTCGTGTTTTTTCATTCGAGACGGCGCCCAGATCCCACTCAAGGCCCGACCTGTCGCACCAGCGTGGACTGCAATCCTGGCCTTTTATGTAACGAGTGGGATGTTTGCACGTCGGTGACGAAGCCATTCAATATGCGTTTGGCTTATCGCGCATTTCGGATTCTCTCGGAGGAGTTCACTCGAGGCGTTCAGGACGCTCCTGATGATCTCAGCGTCAGGGCACTCGATCGGGAACTCGATCAAGTGACTCGGGTCGACGTTCCTGTCGCGATCGATGTTTTGCAGCGGGCGAAGACTATCACCGTCGTGATCGATGAGGTTCCTCAGCAGTTGGATAAGCCTGCACCGTTCAAGCCTGGCGAACCGACATTCTCTGACGAACAGCGGGTGCAGGCGGTCGCTCACGACGCTCGCGTTGCCATTTGGGATGCAGACGCAAATCGACTGGTCGTGCGTTGGCGAGGCTCGACGGCCAGTCGAATCTTGTCGGTGGGCAAGCGAGTCGACCTCGATCTCGAAATCGAGAGCTCACGTGCGAGGCAATCCAACAGCTGCATGCTGGCGACCAACTTGAAATCGTTCATTCTCGCGAGAATGGCTGCGCCAGAGTCCACTGCGACACGTGGCAATTGAGAAGGCACTTCTTAGGTCCACGTTCCTCAGGGGGCGCCTGAGCTCCATCGTTGGGGGGAGACTCTGTTGAGGGCGGCATCGGTCGTCGCGCGCGAGCCAGATGGTGTCCGTCTATGACCCTGAAAGGTTGGAAATGACGGTCGGCGCTGAAGAGCCAGGCAAGTGCCCATAGACTCGATTCCTCCTCGCTTGCGGATCTCTCAGCGTCGCCTCGCGCGGCAATGTCGGAACGTCGGCGCACGAAACGCTCGACCTGCGGAGTCGGTTCTTCTGCTGGGTGCTTGCGGCACCGGGGACACGTCAGCTGAATTCACACGACCTCGCGATTGTGCTCGATGGACCGAACGCTCGCTTCATGCGGCACTTGCCGCAGTCAGAAGCACGTTGCCGTTTGCGTTCACTTCACCAGGACGACGAGCAGTATCAGTAGCGCAATGACGAGGACCGCAACGACCAGCGTCCCATAGGAAATTTGAATCACCCCCGGAGGCTTCAATGCACGCACCGCCGGCTTGGTTGCTTCCTGGTGCACGACGGGTTCGGGTCTCAAGACAATTGAAGGTGCAGCTGCGACGTGCGTTGCTTTAGGGGGCACCGAAATGACGGGACCAGTCGGGCTGCTTGGCGGACCTGCAGGAATCGGTCGGACCTTCTTTGCTCTCGCAACTGGTTGAATTGGCGGGACGCTGTGGATTCGAGCTGAGCTATCGTCGATGTCTGCTTCGAGTAGATCCTCTGGACCACTTACGTCGGCGTTCGAGTTCGTCGAATGGGGAGGGGAGATGGGTGCTGCTCCAGCACGTCCGTCGACCTCCGAAAGACCCGAACCATGCCCGCGCACCGCATGTTCCTGGGCCGCGGCAGAATCCGTGACATTGGCAACCGTCGTGCGAATTGCAGTCGTTGTTTCGTCGTCTGGAGATTCACGCTGGGAGAAGTCGGATGCCGTTGGGTGCTCCGGACCCGTGACAATGGTCGTTACGTCGTCGTCGCCAGCTTCGGGCAAATCTCTCCCGACGACCAGAGCGGGAGAGACGAGCCTCGTGACCTCGTCTCCGTCGGCCAACGCCGACAACATCGCGTCCGGTGACGGTTGTCCCGACGCAAGGCTTTCGGTTGTCGCGCCGACGTTTAGACTCGATACGCCCAAAATTGCTGGCAAGGGCTGCAACGGCGCGCCCGCAGCGGTCGGCGCGGACGGTCTAGGCTGTGGCGGCGCTAGGGCGACCGCTTGTGGCAGCACAGCACCTCGGGTTCCTCGTGCGGGGAGCGGGGCCGGCAAAGCTCCAAGCGGGGAGCGTTGGTTCCCCAACGACGGTTTCGGTAGCGGCGACAGCCCGATACTCGGAAGTCGAGCTTCGACTCCCTTGGCAACCGAAGGTGGTCGATTGGGAAGTGCGCCCGAGAGCCGCTCGCCAGTTCCCGTGCCTGGCCTAACTGGGGGGTCGGCATCTTGTCCTTGGATTCCTTCCAGCGTTGGCACCTTGGCTCGGTAGGCATCGGTGGTGAGAGTGGAAGAATGCAGGTTCGTGTTTGCTGACGCCGTCGGGGGTGACCGTAACGACCCCTCGGTCGATGGGCGCGGTTCGGCTGCGTGAGGAGATTTCGGTAGTGGTGTTGGTAGCGCACGCGGGGCCGGAACCGGATTCGCTCCGGGGAGGGCCGGGGCACCGTCTGCTTTCGCCGGTCTGGAGGCAAGCGCACGTGTCTGGAGAGGAGCCGTAGCCGGCTCACCTTGGGGTGTGACGATCGGGAGCGGCGTTAGGATGCGGGAGCCGTCAACTTTGCCCGCCGACTCTTCCAATGACGTGGCTGGCGTCGATGTCTGTACTTCTGGCGATTGAGCAAACCAGGGCTGCTCTGTGACTTTGGTTTTCGCTTGCTCCGGAAATGCTGCTTCCCAGAGTTCATCCACTTGGGAGATGACGAGCCATTGCTGGGCACCAACGCGACAGACATAGGCTTGATTGGGGACCTGTCCAGAGATCAATCCCTGCACGAGCGTTTGCGAAGGAAAGGGACCCTCGGGAGCGCCACTTGCACGGCTGAGCCACCAATCACTCATGGTCTTCGTCTCTAGTAACGATTCCCGGAACGGGATTCACCTGTGTCGATTCATACGGACATGCTGCGGCGCAGTCAAATACGGAATTACTGCGTCGACTAGCATTTTGCCGCGAGTCGCGCCTACATCGAGCCGCGCATGCCAAAAATGGCGTCGATCCTATCTGGACCCAACCCGTTCCTCGAGCGACTCATGAAGAGCAAGAACGCGCTGAGCTTCTCGGACGTGGAGCTCTTCCACCAATCTTCCGTCCAGGACGACGACGCCCCGTCCGTTGGCTCGCGCCTGCCTGAACGCTTCGACGACGGCGCGTGCTTTCGATACAGCTTCAGCCGACGGTGAAAAGACAGCATTGCACGGACCAATCTGTTTCGGATGGATGAGTGTTTTGCCGTCGAATCCAAACTCACGTCCCTGGGCGCAGGACTGGATGAAGCCCGGCTCATCGTTCAAGTCAAGCGCGACGCCGTCCAAGGCGGTGAGTCCATAGGCTCTCGCCGCCAGAAGGCACAGCCCCAAGGATGTCAGCATCGGCAAGCGCAATGACGTGTGAAGGGCTCGCATATCCTGGGTCAAATCGGAAGTTCCCATTACGAGACAGTCGAGCCGCGGATGAGCCCCCGCGATGCTTTCGCATCGAAGTACACCTTTGGGGGTTTCAATCATGCACCAAATGCTTGCGCTGCTCGCCTGTCCCTGTTCCTCGCATTTTGCGAGGTCGTTAGCCAGATTATCTACCTGATCGGCACTTTCGACTTTGGGCAAGAGAATGGCATGCGGACAAGCCGCCGATATCGCTCGAACGTCCTCCGCATACCACGGGGTGCTGCTTCCGTTGACTCGTACGACCAATTCCTTGTTGCCAAAGGCTTTCCTGCTCGGATCTTCGGCGAGTGCTCGGTGGACCTGTTCCCTCGCGAGTGACTTCGCTTCGGGAGCCACGGAGTCCTCCAGATCAAAGATGATGACGTCACAATCTAAAGTACGGGACTTTTCGATAGCACGTTGGTTGGAGCCGGGCAGATACAGGGCACTACGTCGAGGACGATCCATGGCAGAAGACTACGCTCGTGTGGTCTGAGTCTCGAAGGCGCTCAGAGTGATTTCAGTGTCCGAGATTTCGAATCGGGCTTTGCCGCCTTGCGCGAGCTTTCCAAAAAGTAGCGAATCTGCAAGGGGGCGTTTGAGTTTATCCTGGATCAACCTCTGCAATGGCCGGGCTCCGAAGTCCGTGTCGTATCCGTGGAGCGCGAGGTATTCGCGAGTCTCGGCCGAGAGCTCGAGGGTTACGTTTCGCTCCATGAGCTGCAACTCCAGCTCTCGAATGAACTTGTCGACGACCTGAACCATCACGTCTCGACTCAGGGGATTGAATGCAATTCTTGCGTCCAATCGATTGCGAAATTCCGGGCTGAACGAGTTTCGAAACGCCGCATCATCGCTCCCGCGCCGGTCCCGAAGACCAAACCCTACGGGTGTTCGCGCCAAATCCGCCGCGCCAACGTTGCTTGTCATGATCAGAATGGCGTTGCGGAAGTCTGCCTTTTTGCCGTTGGTATCGGTGAGCGCACCGTGGTCCATCACCTGAAGCAGCAGATTGAAGACATCGGGATGGGCCTTCTCGATCTCGTCCAGCAAGATTACGGCGTGCGGCGTCTTTGCTACGGCTTCCGTCAGCAATCCTCCGCGGTCATAGCCGACATAGCCAGGCGGCGCGCCGACGAGCCGGGAGACGGTATGGCGCTCCATATATTCACTCATGTCGAATCGAATGAGCTCGACTCCAAGCGTCTTGGCGAGTTGACGTGCCACCTCCGTTTTCCCGACGCCTGTTGGACCGGTGAATAAATAACTTCCAATCGGTTTCTCGCGTGGCCGAAGGCCGGCGCGTGACAACTTCACGGCGCTTGCAAGCTCTCGGATTGCGGAACTTTGGCCAAAGACGACGCGATTCAGTTCCTCTTCGAGATGAAGAAGACTACTGCGATCATCTCTGCTTACACTTCGCGGTGGAATTTGTGCAATTCGGGCTACGACAGATTCGACGCGGGCAACATCAACCGTTGCGCCGCTCCCGCGTTCGAGACGCGTATCGGCACCCGCTTCGTCGATGACGTCGATCGCCTTGTCTGGCAGCTTACGATCCGAGATATGTCGTTCGGCGAGCAAGACAGCCGCCTCGAGCGCCAACCGGTCGTAATGCACTTCGTGGTAAGTCTCGTACTTGGAAATCAAACCATTCACGATTGCAAGCGCGTCACTGCTGCTCGGCTCACCGATCTCGATTTTCTGGAATCGTCGAGCAAGTGCACGATCTCGCTCTACGTGTTGGCGGTACTCTTCGAATGTCGTGGCTCCAATGCAACGCAACTTGCCTGACGAAAGCGCCGGTTTTAGCAGGTTGGCGGCATCGAGTGTGTTGCCGGTGGTCGAACCTGCGCCCATCACGGTGTGCATCTCGTCGAGGAAGAGGATGCTTTTCGGCATGTCTTCTAGACGACGCAATACCCCCTTTAGGCGGTTTTCGAAATCGCCTCTATACTTCGTTCCGGCGACGAGCGCTCCCAAATCCAATGCCCAGATCGTGGCACCCTTCAGTAAGTCAGGGACTTCGTTTCGGGTAATTCGCTGCGCCAGCCCCTCGATGATTGCTGTCTTGCCGACGCCCGCGTCGCCCACCAACAACGGATTGTTCTTTCGCCGACGAGCCAGCACCTGAATCGTCCGATATAGCTCTGCATCCCTGCCGACGAGGGGCTCGAGCTCGCCGCGTACGGCTCGTTCGTTCAAATTGAACGCAAAGCGCGCAAGTGGATCGGATTCTGCCTCGGCAGGTCCTTCGTTTTCTGTCGTCGTGGAAGGTATGGACTCGTCCGTCGCTCGAGATACGGCATCGTCTCCGTGGGAGATGTAGGACACGACGTCAAGTCTCGAGACGTTTTCCGAATCCAGCAGCGACACCGCCGGGGAATCCACTTCGGCAAAGATGGCCACGAGTAGGTCTTCTGCCAGCAGCTCGGTCTTGCCACAGCTTTCCACATGAAGAGCGGCTCTCTCGAGCACTCTTCGGAATCCCCTCGATGGTCTCGGATTCGCATCATCGTCCGATGAGGGAGGGGATCTCCTCCCGGAGAATCGTGTCCAGCTTCTTTCTCAGTCGTTCGACATTGGCGCCGGTCTTGGCGAGTATTCGAGCCGTTCTTTTGTCGTGAAGCAGCGCGAAGAGCAGATGCTCGACCGTCATAAGATCGTGCTGACGCCGACGCGCTTCCTGGGCGGCAAGGCTGCACGCAATCTCCACGTCTGGGCTTACTCGCATTGGATCGATCCTCGAAGTTGAGTGATAATTTAGGAAGCACTCTAGCTTGCGCCAGTCCCGGTCTCTTCACCACCGCTCTCTGTCGGTTCTGCGGTGCATTTGAGTGGGTGTCCCTCCGAGCGAGCGAACTCCTCGACTTGCTCGACCTTCGACTCCGCAACGTCGCGAACGTATACCCCGGCGACGCCGCGCCCCTTGTGGTGGACCTCCAACATGATCTTGGCGGCTTCAGTCTCGTTGCGGTTGAAGAAGCGCATGAGCACGAGGACGACGAACTCCATCGTCGTATAGTCGTCGTTGTGCAAAATTACCGCAAAACGTCGTGGCGGTTTCACCTCATGGCGCGTCAGTACCGACGTGTCCGCCTGTTCGCCCATGTCATGTCGATGGTCAGTGCCCACTTTGTAACCTATTGGCTTGCAGCTAAATGTGCCCGTCTCTTGAATGCATTGGGCGCCGTTGGGGTCGATCGCATTGCGATTCTCTGCGCCGGAAGTGTCGTGTCGGCTCCCTGAGCTCGCCAGAGGAATGACCTTGCGACGCCACCCAGAAATGACAACGGCCGCATCCCAGTAGGCGCGGCCGGTCAATGTACACGAGTGCCATTTTCACTCGGCACGACTGAAATTGATTCACGTTGCCGTCTTAGGCGGCTCCTTGGGCTTCTTGGCTTCGGCGTTCTCTTTCGCTCGGGCCAATTCCCAGTTTGCGTTCTTTCGGGCGCGCCGACGGCGCTCGCGCCGACGTGCTGGTGCATCTTGAGGCGTAGACATGGTGCGGCTGCTTAGCAAATGGTTGGAGAAATGTCTTGTGGATCTCTGGCTGCAAATTGAGCGGCCTCTTGGCCGATACGGTTTGCCGCGGTCGCGCGTCCTGGGCTACTCTGCAGCTGGTTGTTCTGCCGGTTCGACTCTCCATGTATTGCCGCTTCGAAATAGCTCGTTGAGCCCGACGGGACCCTTTGCTGAGGCTTGGGCCTGCTGGTCTGCCAAGCTGTCTTCATAGGTGGGCCGCTGTCGCGCGTGCAACACACCCAGCGGAAGGGGGAATTGGGTTGGGTCGAGGCGGCTGAGCAACATGCCGTGTGCCGGATTGGTTTCGTCGAAGACGAACAGCTCTGGTTCTCTCGCTGGTTCAAGTTCGAGATCAACGACCTTGAGAGACAACGTGGCAAGGTCAAAGGTTAGTCCCCGATGGTTTCGTTCCCCAAACCGCAGCGGTTTTCCGTGTTCGACTCTTAGTTGTCGTTCCGCCATCGTCGAGCGATCCACGACCGAATCGAACGCCCCATCGTTGAAAACGCTGCAATTTTGGAGGATTTCGATCAACGCGGTGCCCCGGTGCGATGCCGCTCTACGGAGTATGTTGGCAAGGTGATCTCCTGCCACGTCGTACGTTCTAGCAAAGAACGTTCCCCCGCTCCCGAGGGCAAAAGCAAAGGGGTCGAGTGGTGTATCTGCCGCACCCAGCGGGGAGCTCTTCGTAACCTTCCCCTGTTCGCTCGTCGGACTGTATTGTCCTTTGGTCAAACCATAGATGCGATTGTTGAAGAGAAGAACCCTCAGATTTACGTTTCGGCGCAAGCAATGCAGGAGGTGATTGCCTCCGATGCTCAGAGAATCTCCGTCTCCGGTCGCCACCCAGACGCTCAGTTGGGGATTAGCTACTCGGATCCCCGTAGCGATGGGAAGCGCACGGCCGTGAATTGAATGCAACCCGTAGGTATTCACGTAATAAGGGAATCGACTGCTGCATCCGATACCGCTCACCCAAACGATGTTCTCTTTCGGGATTCCGAGCTCGGGCAGCACCTTTTGTACGGTAGAGAGAATGGCGTAGTCGCCGCAGCCTGGACACCACCGTGGGTCTTGGCTCGACGTGAAGTCTTTTTTTGTCAGTACGGGTGGGATGAGTGCGTTCATGAGAGCAAAGCTTCGTTAGTGACTGACGAGTTCGCGGATTCTTTGTTCGAGTTCGGTCGCCGTGAGCGGTCGGCCTTGCATCTTCGAGTAGGTTTTGAACGGCCGCGCAAATCTGCTGCGAAGCACTTGTGCCAATTGTCCAAGGTTGAGTTCTGGCACGAATACTTCGTCGAAATTCTCCAAGATTGCCGCGAGATTCTTCGGAAGGGGATTGAGGTGGCGGAGGTGCAGATGAGAAACCTCGATTCCTTGGGTGCGCGCTCTGCGAACCGCTTCTCTTACCGGACCGAATGTCGAACCCCAGCCAAGTATCAGCAGCCTTCCCTTGGACGGGCCATACTCGACCTGCGCGAGTGGAATATCTTCCGAGATCCTAGCGATTTTCTGTGCTCGCAGGTGACTCATGGCTTCGTGGTTCTTAGGATCATAGGAGACGTGCCCGGTGACGGCGTCTTCTCGAGCCCTCCAATGCGATATTCGTATCCTGGAACTCCCGGCGCGACCCAAGTTCTGGCCAAGGTTTCCGGATTTCGCGCGAAGGCCTGGAATTGCTCTTGCGGTGGAAGCGTCACGTTGGTCCTCAGATCTGGCAGATCCTCGACGTTCGGAATGCGCCAAGGCTCTGCCCCGTTCGCGAGAGTCGCATCGCTCAACACGATGACAGGGGTCATGTATTTCGTCGCGATTCTGATGGCTTCGAGGGCCGTGTCGAAGCAGTCGGATGGCGTCGACGGGGCAAGCACGCATACCGGAGCTTCGCCGGGCCGACCATAGAGAGCTTGAAGGAGATCGGCTTGCTCGGTTTTCGTCGGAAGACCGGTACTCGGACCAGCTCGCTGGACGTCGACAACGACGAGGGGGAGTTCGAGAGACACGGCAAGCCCAATGGCTTCCATCTTGAGAGCGAGCCCCGGACCACTCGTGGTGGTTACCCCGATGCTGCCGGCGTAGGATGTTCCGAGGGCCACACAGACGGCTGCAATCTCGTCTTCTGCCTGCACTGTCTGGACGCGGAGATTCTTGTGTTTGCTCAGCTCATGCAAGAGGTCGCTCGCAGGCGTAATCGGATAAGAGCCAAGAACGATGGAACGATCCGAACGCGCGGCACCAGCAAGCAGTCCCCAAGCAAGCGCAGTATTTCCGCTAATACTTCGATATTGTCCTGGCGGCAGTCTTGCCGCTGGCACTTCGTAATGGTGATGGAAAAGCTCCTGAGTTTCACCGTACGCGTGCCCCGCTTTGAGTGCCAAAACGTTGGCTAGTACGAGCTCAGGGCGCTTCTTGAATTTCGATTCGATCCATTCGACGGTGGATTCTATGGGCCGATTGAAAATCCAATACGTAAGCCCCAAGGTCCAGAAGTTCTTGCAACGTCCAGCCTCTTTCGAAGACAGGTTTGCGGGCTTTACGGCGGCGTTGGTGAGCTTCGAGATGTCGATGTTCAGTACGTCGTAGCCGTCCAGTGCGCCGCTCTCGAGAGGGTTCTCGGAATAACCAGCCTTCTCGAGATTGACTTTGGTGAATGCTCCTTGGTTGACGATGATGAGTCCACCCTTGCGCAGATCGGCGAGATTGGCCTTCAGCGCAGCGGGATTCATCGCAACGAGTACATCGGGAACATCCCCGGGCGTGTACACTTCACCAGACCCGAACTGAATCTGAAAGCCCGATACGCCAAAGATGGTTCCCGCCGGTGCGCGGATCTCCGCGGGATAGTCCGGTAGCGTCGCAAGATCGTTGCCATGCATTGCTGTCGCAGAGGTGAATTGATCGCCAACGATTTGCACGCCATCTCCGGAATCCCCGGCAAAGCGAACCACTGCAGATGTAAGCGTCTTCTTGATGACGGGGACCTCGGAATTTCGAGGCTGAGAAGCATTCATGGATGGTTCTTGAGCAAGCATGGAGTTGTTTGACCGCCGGAAATCTGGGGCTCCCACCCGAAGAGGAGCGTTGCCGAAACGGCTACAAAACAATTCATTGGGCGGGGTTGCCTTGTTGTCAATCAAATCGATAGGGAATGACGGATAACGTTCGCGTCGAGTATGGGGGGTGATGGCCACCAAATCTCGAGCAGGCGCGCGATCCGTTCGAGCCAATTGGGGCTATACGAGATTCAGCTCGGCCCAGTTTGCGGCGCGGGTGGACTAAACCGCCTCGAGCGGGCGGCAACGCTTTGGAGCTGCGGTATGCATCGCAAATGACAAACGCCCGTAAAGGGGCCGTCATAATGTACGAAGAGTCGTTCGCGCCAACGAAGACAACTGCGACGCGGGGGTCATAGGCAGCTGGCTTTTAGCCGCAGGTGTCGAGCTCAAGGGTCCTGTTTCCAGCCGCGACATTTCGGGGTCTGTAGCCCGCTCGCTACTTGTTCCAGAATTGATTCAGTCCCGGAGATGGCAGAGCTCCAAGCTCGTTCGTATTCGCGCTTCCCCGTTTTCGTAAATCGAGCTCGACACGGTATCGGGTATCAACGCGAAAGCCCATGGCGAGCGAACCGGCGCCGTCGAAACTGGGGCGACCAGGGGCGCCGCTTTCCAGTCGTCTGAGCCCGGAGCGGACGCAGTCGCGTAAGTCCAATTGACACGCTGGAGCGTGGCAACGAATTCGTGGTCAGCGCAGCACACGTGGACGTTGGCTTTGCCGCGCTCAGGTCTCGATCGGACGTGGCTATTGCTAGCGAATCCTCCCTTCCCGAAGTCAAAGCATCGTTTTATCGCCAGTCACCACCGAATCGATCATGGCCCATTGATGCGTGTAGAGCTCTGTTGAGACATTCTCGCGTGAAGCGGCGTTTAGTCACCCGATAAGGGAAGGGGAGCCCCCGTATTCTCCCCCTCATGCGCTCGTCGCATCCGCTCTACTGAGCGTCAGGTGCGAATTTCTCGAGCATTTGTCCGAGACGCGGTGCTGCCGCTTCGACGTGCTTCTTCGCTGATGGGCGAAGCTTCTCGTAGGTTTTCAGAATGACGGGATTCTCCGCGCGCTTGGCTTTGGTGTCCGTGACTGCGAGGAGCGCCTCGGCAACGCGCGGCCCCTCGCTGCGAATGTGCTCGCCTGGCTTTTTGCCTTGAGCGATCGCTTCTCGGTGAAAGGGTTCGAGGGTGTCGAGGAAGTCGTCGAGAAGGTGATCGACTGCTTGTCGAATGAACCCAGGCTTTACGCCTTTGACCACGGAGAATGCAGCTTTTACGGCCATTCCACTGATGCCGCTCTTGTCGGCAACTTCGTCGTCCAGAACACGACAAGCGTCGTCGATGACCTGCTGTCGCTTGTCTGGGGCTCCCAGTCTCTCTTTGAGCGTCGCCACGATTGTCTGCCTCCTATCTAGAACTCGACGGGCGTCGCGTTGTGCACGCCGACGGCCGCACGATGCGGCAGCCAACCTGTTATCACCTCGACCTTTTGTGTCAATCTTGGGTTTTGGGCTCGCCCGCGATCCAGGTTCATTCGAACCAGCGCAGCTGTCCGCAAGGTCACCGTCTTCGCGCGGGACGTCCTCTGGTGAGGTCCGTCTTTCGAGCCAAGGGGCCGGCAGTTTGCGACGCATGTCACCGCCTCCGCTTGCGATTTCAACGTCATTTCGCAGAGAGCGCTTGCAGATTGGCCGGTAGGCGGGAGACGCCAAGTTCGCCTCGGCCCAATTTCCGAATTGGCGCGCTGTCCCTTCGGACGCGTTACGCGCTAATAATGGTCGCGTCAGCATGGGTAAGATTCTCGTCGTCGACGATCAGCGAAATATGCGTACCACGTTGGCCATGATGCTTCGTGGCAACGGCTTCGAGGTGGACGAAGCCGCGGACGGTGCACAAGCAGCGGATATCGGAGCTACCGGTGCATACGACGTGGTGATTACGGATTTGCGAATGGGCGACACCGACGGCATCGACGTGCTGCGAGCGATCAAAGCAGCGCAGCCAATGACCGAGGTGATCGTCATGACCGCGTATGGGACCATCGAGAGTGCGGTCGAGGCGATGCGCCTCGGGGCGTACGATTACATCCAGAAGCCCTTTGCCGAACAAGAGTTGGTGGTGAAGGTGCAGAAGGCGATGGAGAGTCGCAAGTTGCACGGTCAAGTGCAGCTCTTCGCCCAAGAGTTCAAGGAGCGGTATCATTTCGAAAGCATCATTGGCCGTTCCCACGCAATTCGAGACGTGCTGGCTCGAGTGGTCAAAATCGCGCCCACCGATGCCATCGTGCTCATTACGGGCGAAAGTGGTACGGGTAAGGAGCTCATTGCGCGAGCTGTGCACGCCAACAGCAAGCGCGACAGCCGACCTTTCGTCACTGTAAATTGCGCGGCGATCACCGAAACCTTGCTCGAGAGTGAGCTCTTTGGTCATGGCAAGGGCGCGTTCACCGGTGCCGTTTCTGCTCGGAAAGGTTTGTTCGAGGAGGCTGATGGCGGTACTTTCTTCTTTGACGAGATCGCAGAAACCACGGTCAGTTTTCAAGCCAAGCTGTTGCGCGCGATTCAGGAGGGAGAAATTCGTCGAATTGGCGAAAATAAGCCAATTAAAGTGGACATCCGTGTGATTGCCGCAACGAACGTCGAATTGAGTCGCGCCGTCGAGGAGAGGCGATTCCGTCAGGATCTCTACTATCGCCTCAATGTGGCACGGTTTCATTTGCCGCCATTGCGCGATCGTCGAGAAGACATTCCTTTGCTCGTCGAGTTCTTTCTCGACAAATACAATCGCAAGATGTCGAAACGGGCGAGCATTGGCGAAGACGTGCTCGAGGCAATGGTGGCCTACGACTTTCCTGGGAACATTCGAGAGCTCGAGAACATGGTCGAACAAGCCGTTGCTCTTTCTACGGGTGACGTGATCACGCTAGACGACGTGCTGCCCCAAGCACCGAAACGTGCCGCTCGCGCTGCGGGAAAGACCTTGGCCGATATCGTGGACGACGCTGAGCGCGAGGCGGTCGAAACGGCACTTCGAGCCTTCGACGGGAGTCGCGAGCGCGCTGCCGAGGCACTCAATATCAGCGCAACGACCTTATGGCGTAAGATGACGCGACTGAACATCTCTTACGATACCAAAGGTTGATGATATTGTTCGTCGAAGCGCACATTGAGCTGGACCGGGCGCGTCAGCTACTCTCCCGCTGAACCTACTTCGACAGGGTGTTCAGGCCGAAGAGTCGTTGCTTAGAATCGAGTCGTTGCTTGGTGCGTTCACGCTTCGTTCGTCGGATTCTTTTCGCAGTGCCGACCCGTTCGGTCGGTTTGGTTCTTTCGTGGGTGCTTCGAAATGTCGTTTGACGCCGCTTCTTCGACCTGTCGCGACGTCCGCGACGTCGGAGGGGGGGCAGCACACGAGCCTATGTCTAGGAGTGGGAGCCTAGGTGAAGGCGTTCGTTGGGGATACGACGTAACTTGCCAAAGGGGTTATCGACCCGTGCCCATGGTCGTTCGTCCTTCGCAGGTCGTCCGATGCTGGCGAACGGTGATTACGGGAGTGATTGCCGACCAAATCCGGGCAATTGCGAGGAGTGATGTCATGATCCGACCCGAGTCGTTTCAATTCGAAGTAGAGCCTTCGTCCTCGAACATACCCGTCGAAGCGGGACGTTCTCGGGTCGAGCTCGAGTCGACGGTATCCGATGTCCGTTGTCTCATGCGCGAAGCGAATGCGGAACACCTTGCGCAGGACGAAGGAAGTAGGCAGCCGAGATTCGAGGGTCCAATTGGACTCGGCGAGTTGCTTGCATTCGCTGGTGAAGAACTGGGTGCGGATTCTGATGTGGCCGGTGCTTTGCGCTTTGCCGATTTGCTCAAGGCCTCGTGGCTTCTCCTTTCTGAGAGAAAGCAACTGGCGATCGAACTTCGCTCGGCTCGAGAGGATTTCGAGGAGCTGCGCCTCATGTACGCAACTGAACAAGAGCGTTGGTCGCTACGATTGGCAGATGCTGACGACGAGCGTGTGGCGCTCATGGATCGTCTCGAGCGCGCCGTGGACGAGATCGTGTCGCTCGAGCTGCGGCTGGTTGAGACTCAGGTGCACATTGACTCGCGGGACGAAATCGAGTCGTTGACCGAGCTGGCCGTGCTGGAGGGCACGTGAGCTGACGATCGGTTCGGCAAATGATTCGAGCCGACGTGTCGTTGCCCGGAAGGTGAAGTGACGACGTGCCGGCCGCACCTCGGTGGATTGTCCGATTGGCGCCGAAATCGTATGGAATCGGCCTCTCGCGTTGCGGATGCGCTCTGGATTGACTAAATGCGGGGCCGTCCAGGATTCTCTCTTGCGCACCGACGAGCTCGACTACCAACTCCCTGACGATCGGATTGCACGGCACCCTACGCCGGAACGTGACGGTGCGCGGATGCTCGTTGTCGAGAGTCAGCAACTTCGTGACGCCTGGGTACGGGACTGGGCTGCTTCGGTGCCCGGTGGGTCATTGGTCGTCGTCAATGATACTCGCGTGCTTCGGGCGAGACTACTCGGGCGACGAAGGGGTACGGGCGGACACGTCGAGCTTCTATTGCTCGAGCATGCCGTAGGTTCTAGTGTCGGCGGGCCCGTGGAGTCATGGGTGGCGCTCGCTCGTCCCATGCGGGCGTTGAAATCGGGCACATGGCTCGATCTGGATGGCCTCTCGGCTCGCGTCGTCGAACGCACCGAAGAGGGTTGTGTCGTCGTCGAACTTCACTCGATTGTTGGCGCCTCCGTGGGCGCGGAAATCGAGCGAATTGGTCACGTCCCTATCCCGCCGTACCTCGGACGAGACGACGAACCATCCGACGTGGAACGCTATCAAACCGTGTACGCGAACCAAGTCGGATCCGTTGCCGCACCGACTGCCGGGCTGCACTTGACCGATGGCGCACTGGAGATGCTACGCGAACGTGGAGTTCGCGTCGGTCGCACTACGCTACATGTCGGAATAGGAACATTCAGACCCGTAAGCGTCGACGATCTGGACGCGCATGTCATGCATACCGAGCGCTATGAGGTCAGCGAGGAGCTTGCGAACGAAATCGCCGAGACGAGAAGCCGAGGCGGGCGAGTCGTTGCCGTTGGGACGACCGTGGTGCGATCGCTGGAGAGCGCCAGTGATCCTCTGCGTCCAGGCCACGTCGTTGTGCAGTCGGCCACGACCAATCTGCTCATTCAGCCAGGTTATCGATTTGGAGTCGTCGACGGCTTGTTGACCAATTTTCATCAACCTCGAAGTACGCTCTTATCACTCGTTGCTGCAGCAATCGGATTGCAGCGGATGAAGGAGGCATACGCCGTTGCGCTCGCGAGAGGCTATCGGTTCCTTTCGTATGGAGACGCGATGTGGATTCCGGAGATCCTGCGATGAGTGCCAAAAACGTGCATTTCGAAATCGTGGCGCGTAGCGGTCATGCGCGTCGAGGTCGTCTACATACCCGTCACGGCGTGGTCGAAACGCCCGCGTTCATGCCGGTTGCTACTCAAGCCACCGTAAAGGCCCTGTCGCCTCAAGAAGTCGCGGCGTCAGGCGCTCGGATGGTGATCATGAACACCTATCACCTCTGGCTCAGGCCAGGGCCAGAGATTGTGTTTGGTCGAGGAAACCTTCACGGCTTTTCGCGGTGGCCGCACGCAATCGTTACGGATTCTGGCGGCTTTCAGGCCTTCTCTCTTGCGAAGCTATGCAAAGTCACTGAAGAAGGATTCGCGTTCGCTTCACACCTCGATGGGGCTCGGCGTCTGTTGTCGCCAGAGGAATCGATGCGTGTCCAAGGGTTGCTCGGCTCGGACATCGCAATGCAGCTCGATATCTGCCCGCCGGGAGGAGCGGACCGTCCGGTTCTCACTGCGGCAGTCGAGCGCACGACTCGGTGGGCGGAACGTTGCCTTCGTGCAAAGGCCTCGGATCAAGCTCTGTTTGGCATTATCCAAGGAGGGACGCAGATCGAGCTCCGCCTACGTCATGCCGAAGAACTTGCCAGGTTGCCATTCGATGGTCTGGCCCTTGGCGGTTTCAGTGTTGGCGAGTCCAACGAAGCCATGCATCGCACGTTGGTGGAAGTCGTTCCTGCTGTCGATGCATCTAGGCCGCGTTATTTGATGGGGGTCGGAACTCCGAGTGATTTGCTGAGGGCAATGCGCGTGGGGATTGATATGTTCGATTGCGTAATGCCGACTCGTAATGCTCGGAACGGGCAGGCTTTCGTCGCGTCCGGAAAAGTGGTGATCAAGCAAGCTCGGTATCGAGAAGACGACTCTCCGCTTGAAGAAGGCTGCAGCTGCGCGACTTGTTCTGGAGGCTTCAGTCGGGCGTACTTGCGACATCTGTTCATGGCGAAGGAGATCCTGTGCCATCGACTTCTGTCGATACACAACTTGCACTTTTACGGGGAGCTCATGCGCGAGGCACGTGAGGCGATCGAGTTGGGTCGTTTCGCCGACTATGCAGCCAGGCGTCTTTCCGAGATGTCCGTGAACGAACAGCCTGTCGGATTGGCGGACGTCGCTACTTAGGAGCGTTGTGGGGCTTGGGGTTCGGCGTGGGCGCGTCTGTCCAGGTGGAACCGAGGAATCTTGCTGTTTCCGTGGAGAAGTGTAATTCGGCGGGAAGGCGAAAGAATCGTTCAGCCTAATTCGGTCGGCTGGGGTAATCTGGGACGCGATGAGCCTGGAGAAGAAACCGCTGGGACGCATCTTGCTTGAGCAGCGTGCTGTATCGCCCGAGCAGTTGGATAAGGCCCTGGCGGACAAGAGTGGGGCGGGGCGGCTCGCGTCGCGTTTGACCGAGCAGGGAGTGTTGCGCGACGTCGAAGCGTTGAAGGCGTTGAGCGAGCAGTTCGGCGTCCCGGGGATCGATTTCGGGGCAGATCTGCTTGCGGCTCGAGGAGCTCGACTTATTGCCGCGGGAAATCGCCGAGCAACATCTCATTCTTCCGGTTTTGGTTCGCGACGACCAGCTGTTCGTAGCGATGGCGAATCCTCGTGAGACCAAGGTGCTCGAGGAGTTGGAGTTCGTTACGAGCAAGAAGGTATACTCGTACATCGCTTTGGAGGGTGTCCTTCGGCGCGTCATCGCCACTGCATACGCGCGGAGAGCTCGAGGTGAGCTCTATTACGTCGCTCCACGCTGTCCAGCAGAGGTGCTGGATCGCCTTGGAATCAACCCCGACGGAAGCCCGCGAGAACCGATCGGAGACGTCGCCCCAATGCCGGGGATCGACGTACCTGTGCCAGTGCCGAAAATGGATGTTCGACGAGCCGCGGTCTCGAATCATCCGACCTCTCAGCGCCCCGGAAGCATTCCGGATCAACCAGTTCCGAAATCAACGCCCGTCCTGGTCGTGGACGATGCGGTTCGATTGTCTGCATCCGAGGATATCGAGGAACAGGACTTCGGACAGCTTTCTCGCGAACTTAGCGTCGTTTCCGAACTTCCGGGTGCATCAGGACCGCAGGGGGGCGAGGGCGGAAAGCGGAGCGTTCTCGTCGTCGACGATGACTTGGATATCCGCAAAATGGTCGTGCGACTCTTGCGCTCGCGTGGTCTCGATGTGCTCGAGGCTGACCGAGGCCTGCTCGCTCTGAGAATGGTCAAGGACCATAATCCAAGCTTGATCGTGCTCGACGCCATGCTTCCTGAGGTTCATGGCTTCGACATCGCCAAGCGGATCAAGAACAGCAAACGTTATGGGCGAACTCCGATCGTGATGGTTAGCGCCGTATATCGCGGGTGGCGTTTCGCCGAAGACCTCAAGCAAAGCTTGGGCGTCGACAGGTACCTCGAAAAGCCGTTTCGGATCGAAGAGCTTTTGCGAGCGGTGGACGAATGTTTGTCGGGGCGAGCCAAAGAGGATGTCGATGAAGGCACCAAGAGCGAGCGCGGCGCGGAGGCGGAAGCGGCACTGCACGCCGGTGTCGAGGCCTATAAGGCTGGACGTTTGGTCGAAGCCATTGAGCATTTGAAACGGGGAATCTCAGTCGATCCGTTGGCCTATCGTCTCCACTTCCACTTAGGGCTACTGTATGGCAAAGGTGGCCAGGTGTTCGAGGCCATCGGCGAGCTCGAAGCGGCCATGGATCTCAACTCAAAGCATTTCGCTGCAGCAAAAAACCTCGCAATCCTGTATCAGAAGGCCGGCTTCAAAAACAAAGCTGCAGAAACCTGGGAACGTGCACTCAGGCTCGCTCCCGACGAAGAGACACGCAGAACCATCAAGGAGCACTTACTGAACCTATTGTGAAGGTCGCTCTGGTCTGCGAGGATTCTCGCCCGAGTTCTAGACGCCCGTCGGCGCCCCTGTTCTGAATGAAGTTCCTTTGTCCAAGCTGTAAGGCGAAGTATCAAATCGCCGACGAAAAGGTCATCGGCCGAACGGTCAAGATGAAGTGCCGTCAGTGCGGGCATCTCATCGAGATCAGCGAAGCCTTGATGGACCGAACGAGTGTTCCCGGGCCGGCGATGTCCGTGCCGCCGAGCGCATTGCCCCCGGCTGCGACTCCGTCGCCCAATCCCTCTCCGGCCGCGCCAACGGTAGTGAACCGGGGCGCAACGCCAGTTGGGGCTGGTGTGCCAAGGCCCGCGCCGCCCAAGCCGGCTGGAGGCGAGGGCTCGTTGGATTCGGAAACCGCGCGGAACTCCGCTGCCGCGACCGGGTGTCGTTGGCGGCTCAAGAACACCCACAAGTCCCGAACGTCACAACGCCTCACCGGTTGGGGGGAGCGTGAGCGGAGGACGTACCGCCGTCGGCGGCGCACCTCGACCGGGGCGTGTCGCGGGCTCGGTGACGACAACGACACCGGAGCTCAAGGCCGCCCACGTTGAAACTCCCGATGTGCCGGGAGTCGGCGTGCAGGAGTCACTGCAGAAGAGCCAACCTCACGCTTCGCCCGTGGTGGAGCGAAAGAGCCAACCTCACGCTTCGCCCGTGGTGGAGCGAAAGAGCCAACCTCACGCTTCGCCCGTGGTGGAGCGAAAGAGCCAACCTCACGCTTCGCCCGTGGTGGAGCGAAAGAGCCAACCTCACGCTTCGCCCGTGGTGGAGCGAAAGAGTCAACCTCACGCTTCGCCCACTGCGCAATCTACCGATGCTCCGCGCAAGGGCGCTTCAGTTTCGGCGGAAAAGCCGCCATTGAGCCCCATTGGCGCCAAAACTCAGACCGCGAGTCTGTCGACGAGCTCTGGAACGGTGACGTCGCCCGCGCGGGGCTTGGGTCGAGATGGCGTCGCTGGCGAGGCGTCCCCAGGCGGGGCACGTGGGCTCGGAGCCAAGGCCAATCCCCTAGCAGGTGCGTTTGCAAAGGTGGTCGAGCAAGCGCCCGCGGAAGTGGCGGAGCATCCGCTCGCAGGGGACGAATGGTACGTCGGCGTCGGAGAGCAACCGATTGGGCCGATTCGTCTTGCGGAAATTCGGAGATCGGTCTGCGAAGGGAGAAATCACGACCGAATGTCTCGTGTGGCGGGACGGATTCGAAGATTGGCGCCCACTCGCGGCATTTCCTGAGCTTGTCGCCGTCGTCGAAGAAGGCATTGCCAGTGCCAAGAGCATGGTTCCTCCGCCTGGCGATGCTCCGGCCGTCGAGCCCTACGTAATCGCTCGCGCCGCCACACCTCCCGAAATGTCAGGTGGGGCGCGCGTTGCCGAGTCGGCTGCGATTGGGCGTCACGAGCCCAGCGTGGCATCACCGGCAAAGGGAGGCGAATCCGCTGGTGAGAAGGGGACCATCGCGAATGCTCCCGTTGCGGCCCTCGCAGCAGCTCGTCCAATTGACCATGAGCCCATGGAAATCGCAGGGCTGTCTCAGCCCAAGATCCCACTTGCGGCGTGGATCGCCGTAGCGATGGCGCTGCTGCTTGGTGTGACGATCGGTATCGTCGTAATCAAGCCGGATCCGCCAAAGCCCATCATCAAGTACGTCGAGGTGCCTGCGAAAGCGACGCAGCCGCAAGCGGCGTCGCCGAATGCAGTCGCTGCTCAGACCTCTGAAGCGCCGCTCGATGTTGCGCAGAACGTGAGCCCGGAGAACAAGGGGGTCACCTCGGGGAGCGGGCGTGTCGGTCCGGGGAGCTCGAAGCCAACAGAGCCCGCGCCGGCTACTTCGATTGCGAGCAACCAAGGGCTGAAAGGACTATCGGGACTTCGCGGGGTGGGGCCACAGGGCGGGCCTTCATCTGAGGGGGCAGCGGCTTCGAGTGGAGGGGCTCAACTCGACAGTGCCACCTTGACGAGAACCGTGAGTCGCTACACGCCGAGCGTGAAGCGAAGTTGCTGGCAGCCAGCTCTCGATATGAGGAGTCCTGACGCGCCGACGACTGCTCGTGTGACCGCAACCATCACGGTTGCTCCCAATGGGCACGTGCAGAACGTCACCACGTCCGGGGATCCAAAAGGTTACCGCGGTCTGGCGAGCTGCATCCAGCAACGGGTTCGCTCATGGGAGTTTCCGCCATCGGGCGGCACGACCGAGTTCAATGTGCCATTCGTATTTGCGGCCCAGTAGCTAAGGACTCGCTGGCGCGACTGTGGAGTCTTGTCCGCGAGGCATCCGCCAGAATCGGCGCATGCCAGAACGAGAACGTTCTGGCATGCGTTCAGGTGGCTCGTAAGCCGGGTTCTGTTTCCGATTGTGAGTCCTTCACGATCGAGCGGCGGTCATTCCTCTAGGGCCAATGTCGCCATTGGCCTCAAGCAGCCTACCCAGGGACTCGGGCGAGCAGCCCTCGAACGTCCCTATACATGGCCTTGCTCCGGACGGGGTTTGCATTGCCACAGACGTTGCCGCCTGTGCGGTGGGCTCTTACTCCACCGTTTCACCCTTACCCGACGAGTGAACTGGTCGGGCGGTTTGCTTTCTGTTGCACTTTCCTCGAGGTTGCCCTCACCGGGGGTTACCCGGCGTCCTGCTCTGCGGAGCCCGGACTTTCCTCCCGTCCTTTCGGACCGATGATCGCCTGAGCTACCCGAACGAGCGGAGCATAGCACTCCATCCAGTGGCTGCAGCATCGGAGTTCCCGAATGCCTGGTAGTGCTCGAGCGACAAAACGACGAAACGGTCCATCAGAACATCCGACGGACCGTCTCGTTCGAGTGTCATTTTGCCTACGCAGCTGCCGATTCATTTCCTGGAATTGCGGTTCCAGAAGCTTCGGAAAGCTCGACGATGCGTTGCTTGAGCTTTCGCTTTGCGCGTGACTCCAGTTGGCGGGCGCGCTCACGAGAAACGCCGAGTCTTCGTCCAATTTCGGCGAGGGAGAGTTCGTCTTCCGCGTCCGCCATCAATCGATGCTCGACGATATACCGCTCCCGGCTATCGAGCCCCAATATGGCTGCTTGCACGACCTCTCGCGCTTGATCGGTGGATTGGTTGGACGAAAACGACTCCTCTTGATCCTCACCGCTAGCAGCTAAAGTCTCGACCACAGTCGTCACTGCGTCGTCAAAGACCTTCGCGTCCAGCGACGAATCTCGCGCCTCCAGGCGCCTTACCATTCCTTGAATCTGTTCACGTGAGACGTTGAATCTCTCAGCGAGAAGCTCATCGGCGTGCTCGCCTTCACCGACCAAGTTGGTAATTCGGACGCGTTCGCGACGAAGCTTGAAGAACATCTTCGAACGAAGTGCCCCGGAACCGACTCCGACAAGGCTCCACGAGCGAATGATGTAGTTGAGTATGTACGCTCGAATCCAATAGGCGGCGTAGGTGACGAATCGATTCCCTCGCGAAGGCTCGAACTTCGTCAAAGCGTGGACGATCCCGAAGTTACCCTCGGCGACGAGTTCCGAAAGAGGCAAGCCATACCGGCGATACTTGAGCGCAATGGCGACCACATAACGCAGATGAGCCCGAACCAGCGTTTCCTTGGCCTTCGTGTCACCGGTCGACAGCCAACGTCCGCAGAGCTCGACTTCTTGTTCACGGTCAAGCTTCGGGAACCGTTGGACCATGGTCATGTAGCGGGACAGGGCGGAATCGAGTTCGGTCGACATGGTTGGTCACTTTCCAGGCAGAGCCGCTGGTTGAGGATTGACTGTACTGTCATGTCTTTGACCAGGACAGTTCATTGTCGATCCGGGGCGAGTTCTTTTGTCTTGCACCCGTACCTACGCCGTTCGCCCCGAATCGGTTTCGCGAGCGTGGGCTTGAACGGACAATTCTTCCCGTAGGCCGATCAGCCACAGGCATCAAGAACCTGCTTCTTTGGGGCAACCGAGCTCTTGCTCAGGAGATTCCCAGATTTCCGATTTGGAATCGGGAAATTATCGCCGGCGCGTTCGGGGTCAGGATACGGTCGGAGCGAGGCTCTGCGCCTCGCCCCCCGCACGACTAACGTGTGCAGCCAGCTAGGCCATCAGACCTGGAAGGACGAGCCGCACCCACAAGATCCGGAGACGTTCGGATTTCCGAACTTGAAACCTGACCCGTGAGCAGTCTCGACGAAATCCACTTCAGTTCCGTCGAGGTACTGAACGCTCAGCGGATCGACGAAGAGGGAAATTCCGTGGGATTCGAATTTCTCGTCCATTTCCGTCGGAGAGTCTTCGAAGTACAGGTCGTACTGGAAACCGGCGCAGCCGCCACCGATCACTCTGAGTCGAAGCCCCTGTCCCTCAAGGCCTTCACTTGTCGCAATTTCCTTCACTTTTTCGGCAGCAATCGGGGTAAGCGAGATCATCTGAGCGTCCTCTTCAATTGTAGTGCGCGACGTATCTACCATCAGTATAGGGAGCAGCTGTCGTGCAACAAGGGGACTGGCTCTGATTGAGACGAAGGAATCCGAGCTGTGGCGGTCCGGAACCAGCGAAACGAGGACTGGAAGCGACGTGGGGGCGGAAGCCCAGGCTGTTGTCGTACCGTTGGCAGTGCAAGCTCGCAACGGTTGGCCCGCTCACGCGATTCGAGCGTGGTGCGACGAACCCGATACATCGACCGCTCCCGACAGTTCAGTCTCAATCGAGCGAAGTCCAGTGCATGAGTGCTAGGGAGCTGCCTTGTCTCTTGGTTCGTCAATCAAGAGGCTCGCGTCAATTGTCAAGTCACGCTCTGGGCTGTTAGCTCGTTTGGCAAGCCGTGCCTTGCCAATAGCGATGATGCGGTACGCCGCGATTGAACGAGACGGGCGCACCGTGTCCGATCGTGGCAAGGCACGGCGACCGTACACAACTGGCCGAAACGACGACACGCGTTGTGGCTTCGGTGCGGTCGACAGCCACGACCTCCCCGTGCAAAGCCACGAGCGAGTTCGGTTTGCCCGCTACGAGTTCCGAGATAGCATCGTACGTCGTGTACAGAGTGCTCGCGAGTTGATCGGCGCGTTGTCGCAGATTGGTGACTCGCTCGAGCGCGATATCGACGATCCGCGGGGCCAGGCCGTCTTCAATCGTGCGAATGCGGAGACGAGTCGTGCCTGGTGCCGAGAGCGCCATGTCTTGACGAAAGGTTCCATCGGACGAGACGGATAACGGGTGTCCGTTTGCTGAAAGCTTCGCCTTGGGGCTGGTTCGTCCAGACAACGTAAACGTTGAGTTTGCCGTGATGTAATCCAATCCGGGTGCAGTGATCTCCAGCGGCGTGATAGCCAGTCGCGTTACGAGCGAACCGGGAAGCTGCGTTCCGTCCGAGCCGATGACGGTGTAATCAAGCTTTTGCTCAAGTGGCATTTTCGCCGCACTGGGGCCGGAGAGCTGATTGGTCACGTCAACCGGGATGGCCAGATTTCCTTCTGGCCCAACCGTGTATGTTCGACCGCTCATTTGGAACCGCGTCTGCGGGATCGCTTCGACAGTGACGGTGAGTTGCGGTGGATCCTTTGCCAGGCTTGCAAGGTTGGTTGTAACGCGAAACTCGACGGGCACCATCGCCGTGATGACTTCGCTGCGTGTTCGGCTCGGGCGCTTCACTTCGAGCGCAAGAGGATTGGTCCCGACGGAAAGACGCTTTGCAAGTGCCAGCTCCGTCTTGCCACCAGTGAAGCGCGCGGCTTTGCCGTCCAGGTGGACTGTGGTTCCGTCGGGACAGTTGTTACACGTCAGCGAAAGGAATTCGTCGTTATTTTCCGCTGTGCCGACCTTCACGGTGAGGTGCACCGAATTCCACCAGATGAATGCAGCCACCGCCACGATCGAACCGAGAAGAGTGGATGCGCCACCGAGGATCCAAGCCAGACGTCTGCGCTGTAGTGCTCGCAGATGTGCAGCCCGCGTCGCGCTCTCGATTGCTGCCGCTCTGCGTTGTTCCGTCGGTGTCGGCGTTGGCGTAGCTCGTCTTGGACCCGGTGCCTGGCTCTGTCGGGCCGCAGCAGCCTGATTGCGTCGCTCGGGCGGCAATGCGACTTCTTCCGATTTGGGTGCACCGGGATTGAGCGGCGCGATGCCCGGCATGGCGACACCGAGGAGCGTCTCCTTGTGGTGCGGTGGAGACGGGTTTCGCGGTTCGTCGTCTGTGGCTGGAACCACGGGAGTTGGCGGTGCAACTCCCACCATCGTGCGGTGACCGTCGAGTGAGCCGGTGACGACGTTCGAGGTCGTTCTCGCAATATTTACCGTGGAACCGAGTCCAGTCGGTTCTGGCCCTGGATGCACGAGGCCAGGAGAAGCGGGGGAGGGTGGACCTGAACCAGGGACGAACGGCGACACTCCCATCAACGTGCCCTTGAACGCCGACTGCTTTGGAGCGTCCCCGGAGAGCGGTTTGCCCTTGGCCAAATCTTCATCGTCGGGACGCGCCGTCGGATGCATGCCGTCCCTGGGAGACGCTGCGGGACCGAATCCCATGAGCGTACGTGCTTTCGGATCGGCGATGCCGGCGAGCGTTTGCGGTCCGTGCTCGACATTGTCGTCGGGGTGATGCGGAGAGGGCGAACCACCGCTGACCGACGCCGCGGACCGCTCCTGGACGTCGGTCAACGCAGCCGGCGAGGGTGCCATAGGTGCAAAGCCACCCTGTTGCGTGCGTACCGGCGCTCGCGGTTCTCCTTGAGGGCTGGCAGGGATCGGTGCAACGCCCATCATTGTGCGCCCGAGCTGACGAACGCCTGGACCTGGTGTGGTCCCGCCGATTCGTTGGAGCTCAGCACCACAGCGAACACAGCGGTTCGCTTGGTCCTCATTGGGAAGGCCACAGGCCGGACAGACGAGCATCGCCCCGTACTATACACGACACGGCTTTACATCACAGCACCGGCCCAGGTGTCGTGTCTCGGGTCCAATGAGCGCTGTCAGTTTGGCCCAAGCGGTCCGGATAGTGTAACGCCGACTTTGCTCCATGGTAGCGCCCCCGTACGTCTGGATTGTCCGCTTCGTCGCGTCGCCGTTTACCTGTAGGCAAGTCGGCCGAAAGGCGACAGTGCCGAACAGGGCTGCGGACCGGAGGCACCGGATAACGGTTTGGGATGACCCGTCCATCGCACGAAGGAGTGAACCGTGAAGAGTATTCCCTTACGACTCCTTCTTGGCGCGGCCCATCGTCGCGTGGTGTCCCTTCCCGGTGAACTCACGGGGTACCTCGTTCTGGGGATTCTGGATGCCTTTCGCGGACACCCGCCGGCGTGCCCGGTGGTAGATGCGCAGATCCAAGAGGACGGAAGGGTCGTGTTTGTCGAGAGCGGCCCCACCACCGACCTGGAAGTCGCGCGGGCACTTCGGACGCTTCTGGATCGAATGCTCGGTTGTGCATCGACCACCCCACCCGTCCTGCAACGAATCGCGTTGGCGAAAGGGAATGAATGCGCCGCACTCTCTCGGGAACTCGAGACAGCTCTCATACCCGTAAATCGCGCAGCCGGTAGGCGTGCGCTCGCACGACTGGTTCGCGAGGTGCTTCAGGCTGGGCTGGTCGAACCCATCGACGAGATAGATTGGCCCGAGAATAGCTCCGTCGAAGGGGGGCCCCGGAACGCGGACGAACGTTGCGGCGTTGCTGAACGCGACCGATTAAGGGAACTGGATTCTGTCGAAGCGGGCGATTGGGTCGAGGACCTGGACGTGGATGTCTCCTCTGTCGCGTCATGCGCTGCAAATCCTTCGGATTGCGGGAGTGAGTTGCGAGGTTGCGTTCCAGGAGTTGTCGAGAGGACACTTCCCCTTGCGAGGGTGTCGCCTCCGCGCGCTGTGCTCGCGTCGCAGCCGATAGGTTCTGGGCAGCGAGCTGGAAATCTGGAACAGACGCCTATCCTTTCGAAGACGGCGCCGCTGCCGGCGATTGAGCTCGGGCCTCGTGACGTCGCACCATGCGCGAACCATGGGGACCTGGGCGCAAACATTCAAGAGAGCGCGAGAATCGCCGGGGAGCCGGAACCGGTATTGAGCTGCATCGAGGCCCTTGGTGCTCGTGAACGACGTGAAATGGCATCCGAGCTCGATCGGGCGAAGGATCGACCTTCGACGTCACCAGCACATGAAGTCGAGGGCAGTGGCGGCGAGGTTCGCGACGTCGTAGTTGATGTCACGGCAGCATTACCGCTGGTTCGACGTCTTTCCCCGAACACTGGACTCGGCGATTCCAGTGAATGGGATTCCGACGGCGATTGACGCTATCGAAGTGGAGCCGCTGGATACTGAAGCGACCTCGGCGTTGTGCGGGACCACGATGCCTTCTGGTTTGGACGTGTCCGATGGCGCCATCGAAGTGCGTTCGATGACGGCTTTCGTTGCCTCTGACGTCGCGGAGCCCGCTGTTTCGTGTAGTGCGGAGAGCGAGCTATCCGACGCGAGGAGCGATGTCGTCGCTGAGGATTCGAGTGGGCCAGAGGTCAATCGGGGGCTTGACTGTTGGGCGAGTGATCTCACCTCATTGACCGATCTCGAGGCATTGGCGCAAGCAACTGTCGGTCTGCTCACAATCGCCACGAGCGGGTTCGAGACTGGAGTCCCGTCCGAAGTGCGCGTTTTCGAAGACGAGCTTGTGCGCTCCACCGTGCCAACCGGCGGTGGGGTGGAGTGTTCCTGCTCGCTGATGCGTTCTCTCGAAAGTGCAGACGAATCCGTGGAATGCGACGTCGATGCTGCAGAATGCAACGTCGAGGCCGAGGAAGTCGTCGAGGCCGAGGAAGTCGTCGAGGCCGAGGAAGTCGTCGAAGCGGTCGAAGCCGACGTGGAAGTCGTCGACGTTGCGGAATGCAACGTGGAAGCCGTGGAGGCCGTCGAGGCCGAGGAAGTCGTCGAAGCGGTCGAAGCAGCCGAGGAAGTCGTCGATGTTGTGGAATGCAACGTCGAAGCAGCCGAGGAAGTCGTCGATGTTGTGGAATGCAACGTCGAAGCAGCCGAGGAAGTCGTCGATGTTGTGGAATGCAACGTCGAAGCCGACGTGGAAGTCGTCGATGTTGCGGAATGCAACGTCGAAGCCGACGTGGAAGCCGTGGAGGCCGTCGAGGCCGAGGAAGTCGTCGAAGCGGTCGAAGCAGCCGAGGAAGTCGTCGATGTTGTGGAATGCAACGTCGAAGCCGACGTGGAAGTCGTCGATGTTGTGGAATGCAACGTCGAAGCCGACGTGGAAGTCGTCGATGTTGCGGAATGCAACGTCGAAGCCGACGTGGAAGTCGTCGAGGCTGTCAGCTCACGATTGATGAGTGACTCCAACCAGGAGGAGTTCGCCTGGTCCGAAGTGTGTGGCGACGAAGGTGGACCAGTTGGCGACGGCAAGGCGCAAAGCTCAACAATCGCTCGAACCACGGATTGGGAGGCAATCGAAATCGCGGACGTGGAGGCGTCACAATGGCTCACCGTGATTCCTCTTCGATCGTACGAGCTGGACTATTTCAAGTGAGTTCGAAGCAGGAAACGCTAGCAGCTCAGCAAAGCGCTCCCGAAATCGCCGTTGCATATGAGCTCGACTCTGCCGATGGGATTGTAGACGATAGTGCGGACGCGTCCGTGCTTCCGATTGGGCGACTCGAGCCTGTCGCGACGAAGCCGACGCTATATCGCGACCCATCGAGTGCTGCGGGCCTATTCCGGAGTGACGCTGAGCGGTTAGCCGAACGCCTTAGTCAGACGTCGTTTTGGCGTGATCCAGAGCTTTGCCGCGATTTACGCGCACTGGCGGGGTTGGAGCTCACCCCGCTTCCGACAGAAACGACGCTCCACACGCCGCCGCCGCTTCTCGAGTTGGCGACGCATACGTCGGCTGCCGACGCAAGCCACTTTCCGTTCGAGTTGGTCCGGTCGACCAAAGCCGCGGGCTGCCTTTGAATCCGAAGCGTTGCGTCCAGGAAACGCGAGGGGCCCCGACGAAGCATCGTGAACTCGATGTGGTTCAGGGACGGCGGTCTTCGTTTCATCGGACCGGCATTCCGGGGCCAGCAGCTGACCCGCTAAGTCGGTGTCTCCCTGTCGACTGACGCGCACGGCGACGGAGGACCAGACTCGCCATTCGTTTTGCTGTGATTGATTGACGGAGGTGTCGTGAGCCTGCGATGCTTGGCGTGTGATGCACGACCAAAACCTTGCTATTCTGAAGGGACTCGTATGCGTCGCTTGGGCGGGAGTGGTCGCGCTGCCGAAGAAATGGAGGTGATTGAGGGACTCCTCCAGGCCTACTCCGCTACCCCAAGCGAAGTGCACGAGATCCGTACGTTCGCGCGAACGCCACGTTCGATCGACGAAGTGCCCCTGACAGAGCTGAGCGCTGCAGATCGGCGAATGTTGTTACATCAAGCTGTGCTGTTGACCTTCGTCGACGGGGAACAGGCGGAGTCTGAACTTCAAGTGCTCGCTGCGCTGGCTGAGAAGTTGCGAATTCCGGCACAGGAAGTGGATGCGATTTTGACGAGCGGAGCTGCGCACGCCAAGAGCATGCTGCATCTCCTGCAGACGAATTAGCCTGCGTTTTTCGGCCGTACGTTTGCGCGTCTTCGCGTCAGAGCACTGGCTTTGCCATCTCGCGTACGTGCTGAGTCATTCGGAGCCGCGGCCCCGGAGTCTCTCAATTTCCTTTAGGAGAGCGATGGGGCTGAATGGTTTCGTGTAGTAAGCGCTTGCGCCCGCGGCGGCCGCTTTGGCCCGTGACTGCTCGTCGTCCAGCGCGCTGATGATGACGATGGGAATGTGCGCAGTGGTTGGTTCACTGCGCAAGCGCTGACAGACGGCGAAGCCATCGTATTGGCCGGGCAACATTAGGTCGAGGAGCACGAGGTCCGGTGGCTCATTGAGCGCAAAGTCAATCGCTTTGGCTCCCGTGGGCACTGCCGTCACTCCGTATCCTCGTGCACCAACGAGGGCTTCAATCATTCGGCGGATGGCGTCCTGATCCTCGACCACTAGGATATGCACGAGAGTCATAATACCCCGAGCAGGGAGGACTTGGACTAGGCAAAACACACTGCGGCGTTGCGATGGGTAGGCAGGTGTCAGCCAAACGTGAGGCGGACCTCGGAGCGTTGCTGGGTCGACTCACCTACGCTCACCGCTGCGCCAACAGCCGCAGCGGCGCTTCCGAGCGCAATCCAACTCAGGGCGGAAGGCCGTCCAAGACTTGACGGATCCGAGGAACCCTGCAGAAGTCCTGGTAACGCACTTTCCGGAATTTGCGGCCCGCCGTCGCTCACGATGAGTACGTAACGTTTGGACTCCGGAGTATCATCGCGCCTAAGTAGAGCGTGCAGTCGGCCCTTCTTCGGCGTTGCTTGAAGGGCCTGGTCAAGTAGGACTCGGAGCAAGAGCGAAACAACCGACGGTTGTGCTGTCAGCGTGAAGTCCCCATCTGCTTGGCTCGAAACGGAGACCTCGAGTCGTTTTGCGCGACCATCGACGGAGTTTAGGCACTCTCGGAGCAATTCAGCCAAGTTGATGGGCTTGGTTGGTTCGTCTGGATTCACCCGTGTGATTCGATCGAGGTCCAATACGAGCTCGCCGTAGGCTACCTGCCGAGCCAAGAGCGAAGTGACGAGTTCGTGCTGTTCTCCGAGTGCACGAGTCAACCGCGTGATGTCCACTCGAAGGGATTCGGTGATTTGCCGCAATGATCGGCACAGTGTCGTGCAGCCGTTGACCAATAGTCGTAAGAGTGCGGTCTCGGCTGGTTTGCTGGACGTTGCAGGTGCGGGCAGCGAACTGTCGCCCGACGCAAATGTGAAGGCTTCCGCAAGTTCCTTCGCGTACACCGCGCCAAGCTGCTGTGCCTGTTCGAGTTCCTTGCGGAGCTGCTGTATTTCTTGTTGGCCGCTCTCGACATCCGCCGGAAGGTAGAGTCGGGTTTCGTTCCCTTTCAGTTCCACCCTGCCGCCGTGGCGGAGTGCCATCCGATTGAGCCAACGATGTTCGAGGTCGCGAGTGGCCATTCCTTCCGGTCCGAGCCCAACGCTTACGACGACCCAGTCCGATTCGCGGTGAACACTGATTGCTGCGGGCGCGCTATTGTCTGCCCCAGATTGTTTGAAGAGCAGGTCGAGCATTCGTCGTAGCTCTTGCTCGACGCCGAAGACTTCCGTTCCTGCCCCAGGTGCTATGGCAATCTTTGCGTTGGGAGCGACATCGAAGAGCAACGTAACGATATCGATTCGGGTGCGTCGCTCCTTGCCGTGGCCGACGGCGAGACTTGCCGGCGTCTCGAGGACGCTCATCATTTCAATCGCGCCGTCGAGAGCGTCCAACATCGTTTCGACCGCCGGCGGATGAATACTTGGACGGTCTTGGGGTACTTGCAATTGTCCGACTTCTTCTCGAAGTGCGCGGGCGGTACCTCGCGCCTCCTGCATGAGCAGCCATCCAAGCTCCTGCCGCGTAAGTCGATCCTCGGTCACATCCCTGATGATGCCATGGTCTTTTTGCCGTGACTACGGCCTCCTGGGGCTGTCGGTTCGATGGACGGGGCCTAAACGGAATCCCGTGGAGTTTCGTGCTGCTGGACCGGACGCCGACTGCGGGCTATGGGTGCGAGCAAAGGAAACAATGTCATGAGTGTGGCACGTGGTGGTCGGCTGCCAGAAGCAGTCGACGAGGCAATGCAGAAACTGAATACCAGCGTCCAGATTGATTCTGCGCTCTGGCGGGAGGACATTCGCGGCTCCATCGCCCATGCTCGTGGGCTCGTCCGTGCGGGGGTCCTCACCGAGGTCGAAGCAGTCGAAATCGTTTCTGGTCTGGAGCGTGTCGCTGACGGAAATCGCGAGCGGCCAGTTCCACTGGGACCCGGTCAAAGAAGATGTTCACATGAACATCGAAGCCCGTCTCGTTGCGTTGATTGGTCCTGTCGGTGGGAAGCTTCACACCGCGCGATCTCGAAATGACCAAGTTGCGACGGACTTGCGCCTGTGGGTTCGAGGGCAAATCGACCGCACGTGTTCGGCCATTGCGTCACTGGCTCATGCGATCTTGGCGCAAGCGACTGCAGAGCTCGACACCTTGATGCCGTCGTACACCCACCTTCAGCGCGCCCAGCCGAGTCGGCTAAGCCATCATTTGCTGGCTTGGCAAGAGTTACTGGTGCGAGACCGAGAACGATTGCTCGATGCGCGACGTCGCCTGAACGAATCGCCGCTCGGGGCGGGTGCCGTCGCAGGTTCCGGATTCGCCTTGGATAGGGAAGGCGTGGCTCGCGAACTCGACTTTACTCGACCGATGCGCAACTCCATCGATGCGACGGCCAGTCGCGACTTCTTGATGAAGTCGGTATCGGCACTCGCGATCCTCATGGTCCATCTCTCGAGAATTTCCGAAGAAATAGTAATCTGGTCGACGCGTGAATTCGGATTCTTGGAGCTGAGCGATGCATTTTCGACGAGCTCGTCGATGATGCCGCAGAAGAAAAATCCTGACGTTGCTGAGCTCGTGCGAGGCAAGTCGGCTCTCGTGGTGGGGTACGCGACGAGTCTCTTGGTTCTGGAGAAGAGTCTGTGTTTTGGGTACGGTCGCGACTTGCAGGAAGACAAACGTCCGACGTTCGAGGCATTCGACGCCGCGCTGACGAGTCTCTATGCTCTAGCCGGAGCGATTGAAACAGCGAAATTCCGACGCGATCGATTGGCGTGCTCCCTGAACGATGGCCACCTCTGTGCGACGGACGTAGCGGACTTCTTGGTTCAGAAGGGGTTGCCATTTCGAGACGCACACCACGTTGTCGGCGGCTTGGTGCGGGAAGCGGAGATTCGTGACTGTCAGCTCGGAGAGTTGCCAGCGTCCGTGCTCGTGGCCGCGCATCCAGCGCTGACAGGGGCGGAGTTGGCAAGCGTTTTGGATCCTGCTGCGGCTGTGGAGCGCAGATCGATCATTGGCGGTCCGGCGAAGGTGCAAGTGGCTCGCTCGATCACTGAAGCGCGAGCATATTGGGACGAGATCGATTGAACCTTGCGGCGTTAGCTTACCGGCCGAGTGGCAGCTTCGAGCCGTGACCGACGCGCGTGCGGACGGAGGACCTCGTCTGAAATTGCGAATCGAACGAGGTCCACTTGGCTCAGTTGCGTGGGAGCCACCGGCAGTCTTCGCATCGCCAAGGTCAATCCCATTTCGCACCCGCTTGTCGCACTTAGCGGGAGTCCAGGGTGAGGGGGGAGCATGTGCGCAAACGTCGGCTCGCCAATTGGGAGGCAATGGTCAGTGAGCGCGCGCTCGTCAACCGTGATTTCGAGGGGAGCGGGCTCGGGCTCCTTGAGCGGGCCGTGACGGCTCCCCCCTGGTGCGTGCAGTCCGTGGCCTGGCGTCGCTGTCCGCTGGCAGACGTTCATTGTCTTCGTAGAGGTAGGCACGGGTGGTGAAATTGGCGCGTGTCGATATGTGGACGTGGGAGGTGACGGCCGTCGACTGCTTTCTGTAGGATGGGAAGGCCGTTTACCTCTAGAGGTTGCGGCAATCATCGTCGTAGTGGTCGAGGAACCATCATGCAGCTCGATTTCACGGCTCGAGAGCTCACCTTGAAGCTTGTCTATTATGGGCCGGCTCTCAGCGGCAAGACCACGAATTTGCAAGCGCTCCACGACGTTTCGGCGGCCGATGCCACCGGACGACTCATGACGCTTGAGACCCGAGACGACCGGACGCTCTTCTTCGACCTGTTACCGCTTTCCTTTCAGGGAAAGAACGGCCTCAGCGTCAGAATCAAGGTATTTACGGTTCCGGGGCAGGTCATTCATGCGTCGACCCGTCGACTGGTCTTGCAAGGGGCAGATGGTGTTGCCTTCATTGCAGACTCTCGCGCGGACGAGGCAGATACCAATGCGGAGAGTTTTCGCGACTTGCGCGAAAACCTCAAGCAAAACGGTTTGAACATCAAGCAGATGCCTTTGGTGATTCAATTCAACAAGCGAGACCTGCCAGGGGTGCGTACGGAGAGTGAGATCGAGGAGCAGGCGCAGCAAGGCCGAGAACCCGTCTATCTCGCAGTAGCGACGAGAAAAGAGGGAATCGTAGAGACCTTTATCGGTCTGCTCAATCTCACCTGGCAAACGCTCGACGTTCGTCACGAACTCAGTAAGAAGCTCTCGTTCGAAGCAACCCCTTTGTTCGAAGAAGTGCTCGGAAAGTTGGGCCAGACGAGAACGCTGCGAGAGATTTTGGCTCGTCGCGTTGGCGGAACTTCAACCGTTCAACAGGTCAGGCCGTGACCGACTCGTCGTTACCGCGAAGTCTGGACGAGCTCACGCTCGGCTCTGCTTTGACGATGGAAGACCTGGTCAGTCGAACTTCGCTGGCGGAGCTAGTATCCGGAACGAGCGCACTCTTCGATCTTCCGGTTCGGCTTTTTGGCGGCACGGGAACCATGCTGGCGGATGTTCCTGGGACCACACCCGCACTCCATAATTACCTCGGAACGACTCCTACCGGGCGGAGATCGGTCATAGCCACTGTCGAAGCGGTCAAGACCGCCGATCCTGCCGAGGCGATATTATGGCTGCAACCATGCCCATCGGGGTTGCGCTACGCCGTTACCGCGATTCGATACGATGGCAGACGTATTGGCAAAGCTGTCGTTGGCCCATACATGGTACCGGAGCTCGAGGCACCGCCGCAAGCACTCCTCGAATTGGCTCACGATCTCGACGCGACGAAGCTGGCGGTACATTGGCGCGAGGTGCGAAAAGCAAGCGACGCGACCGTCGAGAAGCTCATAAAGCACCTCTTGAACGTGCTCGAATCTCGTATTCTTTAGCGGGCATCGTGCATTGCTGGCGAGCAACATGCATTTGGCGAGCATTCGAGAAAGCTATCGAGAGCTCGAAGAGAAGACGACGAGTTTGGAACAAGCCTATGAAAGACTCAAAGAGCTCGACCGATTGAAGAGCAACTTCCTCGCAACGGTTTCTCACGAACTCAGGACACCGCTCACGTCGATCATTGGCTATAGCGAGATGCTTACTGCTGGAATTGCGGGAGATCTCACCCAAGAACAGCTCGATTTCATTGGCACCATCCAAGAAAAAGGCAGTCAACTTCTCGAACTCATCAAGGGATTGCTGGACCTGACGAAGCTCGAGAGTGGAACCTTCATTTTGCGGAAATCCGAGGCGAAAATCGGTCCGCTCCTGGACAACGTGGTCCAAACGTTCTTGCCATTGGCTCGACGAAAATCGGTCGAGCTCGTTGCTTCGCATAATCCAGCTCTTCCAGAGGTCTGGGGCGAGCCTGCGCGGCTTCGGCAGGTGTTTTCGAATTTAACCGAGAACGCCATCAAGTTCACTCCCGCGGGTGGGCGTGTGGCCCTTTCTGCAGAAGCAAGGCTCGTGGACATAAAAGCAGACGAGGACGGCCCTGCAGTAGTTCTGCGGGGACTGCGACGGACTGCGGTGGAAGTGAGGGTATCCGATACGGGGATCGGAATCCCGCCCGCCGAACGTCAGCGGGTGTTCGACGCGTTTTATCAGGTGGATTCCAGTTCGACGCGGGAGCAAGGGGGAACGGGGCTGGGCCTCTCAATCGTCAAGCGATTGGTCGACGCCCACGAGGGGGCGGTGCGTATCGAAGAGAATAGTCCTCACGGAACCGTGTTCGTCGTGACGCTACCTTGTCGAAAGGCTAGTCTCGTCGGGTAGCCCGAGGAGACTAGCCACTTGTCACGTCAGCCCGCGTCAACGAAGAGAAGCTCCGAGTTTGCTCGGATCGAACGGATCGGCAAGATATTGGGGGTTCCAGACGCAACCTCCGTTCCAGTTGGGATTGGCGACGACGCGGCCGTTGTTCGTATTGGCAAGTTACGACTGGTGTGGACTACGGATAGTCACGTGGAAGGCGTTCATTTCTCGCGCGCCTTGATGTCGTTTCAGGACGTCGGGTTTCGCAGCTTCAATGCAGCCGTAAGCGATATTGGAGCCATGGGAGCTTCTGCGATTGGCGCGCTTTCTGCGATAGCATTGCCCAACGCGCTGTCCGACAAGAGCCTTTATCAAATCGTCGAAGGCCAGGCTGCTGCAGCTCGCGACCTCGGTTGTCCCGTAATCGGAGGCAATCTTGCGCGTGCTCGGGAGGTGTCCGTTACGACGACGGTGCTAGGTCACGTAAAAAAGCCTCTGTTGAGGGACGGGGCGCAAGTTGGCGACGAGATTTGGCTCATCGGTGCGGTGGGACTCTCGGCCGCCGGACTTGCCTGGTTGAGCAAGGGAAGTCGCACTCGGCCTGGTACGGCTCTCAGGAGGGCAGCAGAGCGATGTGTTCATGCGTTTCGTCGCCCGAGAGCGCTGTTGAACGAGGGGCGAGCGTTAAGCGGACGCGCCACTTCGGCGATCGACATTTCCGATGGGTTGGTCGCCGACGCGTCACACTTGGCCGAAAGGAGCGGCGTGCGAATGGCGCTGTCGGCATCTGCGGTTCTCGACCAGGATGGCGAGGATCTGATGAAAGTCGCGGTTGCGCTGGGGCGTTCTGCTCTCGACTTCGCGCTATTCGGCGGGGAAGACTATGCTCTTCTGGCAACGGGACACCGTCGAAATCGCCCGAATTCGGCTCGCGTAATTGGATGCGTCGAAGCGGGAGATGGCGTCGTCGTCGTGGACCAGAGTGGGCGACGCAAGCCGGTTCGAGGTGGCTTCGAGCACTTCAATTCTCGAGCCTGAAACATGGGTTGGCTGTGCCTCGTCGCGTTGATCCGTTTCCGAAGTGATGTGGGTCGGGGGGCTTACGCCATCTTCGTTCGTGTTTCGGTGTAGGCGAATAGGCGCATGGCGAGGTCGAATCGAGCCTATTTGACGGGTATGGATTGCTGGGTCAGCCTGAGACCGATCGTTCTTTGCTTGCCCTCCAGAATCGCGGGGGGATGTCCGAGGAAATCATGGAGCTTCAGCGTCGCCGTTTCTACGTACCCAGTCTGATAGCTGCGTTCGTTGTCGGGGCGTGTGCCGATGGGGCGAAACTCGACTCGGCAACGGGCAACGACGGAGTAGGGGCGGACCATGGTTCCGGCGGCCAGCTCGGAAGTGGTGCAGGCGGGTTTCAGAGTGCGGGAGCGACGGCGTACGTCCCGAGCAATGGGGGGCTCACTTTCGCGACGATTTCCGCGACGCGTTCGGAAGGCAACGGGGGCGTCAAGTCCGGCGGTGACAGCACAGGTGGTAGCAGCGGCATATCGGTCGGCGGCACACCGACTGCGAATGGCGGATCGACAGGGCAAGTCAGCACCGTGGCTGCGCCGACGTCTGGGCTCGCCATTGCCGTTGAGCAACTGACTGACGCAGCGGGAGCGATATCCATGCGCCTCTCGTTGGTCAATTTCGGGCCCGACGCAGTATCGCTGGTGGACGTCCGGCTTCGGTATTTTTTCTTGGCAGACACGCCCGCCGAGCATCACTTCGAGACCTATTACGTGAGCCTTCCGAATCTCGGTCAAGGGAACCATCGACGTGATAGATGCCGCCGATGCGAACCGATTTCTCGAGCTTTCCTTCGACTCCGGAACGCTAATCAGCGGGGAGGGAAACGCGCTCAAGTTGCAGGGGAGCCTTCATGACTCGAGCTGGACGCCACAGGTTGGTGCGAACGACTACAGCTACGTGCCGCTCGTTGGCTATTGTGATCGCATCACCGCTTACCTGAGTGGCCGCCTTGGTTGGGGAACGGAACCGGTGACGGTTGGTGACCCTTACAGTGGCGTCGGCGGCAGCACCTCGGCAGGAGGCGCGACCGGCGAGGGCGCCACAGGTGGGCACTCCGGGGTGGGCGGTGCGGCTGCGGTCACGACCATGGGCGGATCGGGATTGGGCGTTTCCTCCGCTGGTGGCGCGTCTGAAGCGACCAAGTGACAGGCGGAGCGCAACGAACCTCGAGCTCTCTGGGCATGCGAGCTCTCGGAGCGTTGGGGCCAAATGGCCTGCGCCGCAGCTCACGTTCCAATCGCACCGCGGATTTTTAGTGGAGTCCGTCATTATGGACGGCGCCTTCGTTTCGCGTGTTCGGTGTGTTCGTGCGTCGCGGGAGCACGACGCTAAAGCTCGACGCTCAAGCACGACGCTCAAGCACGACGCTCAAGCTCGACGCTCAAGCACGCACTATCCAGTGCTTCTGCCTCGGCACAAGGGTGGGCGAGAGTTGTCGAGCGTCCCAATGCCGCGTCTGCCCTGCTGCCCCGGGATGTTCATGGCCGTCCCGGCCCGATCACGGATTCATATACGTGAGCTCGGCCCATCATGACCGACTCGTCGATATTTGGACCGATTCACTTTCGAATGCGGAAATGATCGCCGCGAGTCCGGGAGAGAGTCGACGCGAGGGGCGCGTAGCCATGGATGGACGCCGCGACCCTCGACTCCTAGCATAGGCGACAACGTTCGAATTCGACATCGGTAATGTCGACGTCACACGCGACTCGGGGGATCACTTGCAAGCAGCAGGCACGCCCGCGCCGCGCAGGATTCCGGTAAGAATCGCCACGGCACTTCCCGCCTCTTTTCCTTGCGCAGCAAGAACGCCGCACGTTGCCGCGGCTTGCTTCATGTATGTCGCATTGGGCTCGGGGGCGTTCGCTGCATTCTGTGCCAGGGCATTGCAGCACGCCTGCAGGTTACCCGAAGGTTTGGCGACGCCACCGGTCGCCTTCTTCACCTCGGTACCCGCATCCGGCTCGGCAGTGACGACGGGTTCCAGTGCCACGACCGGAGGTGGTTCCGTGGCGGGTGCAGCCGAGGGTAGGGGTGGCGGGGGCTCGTCCTTCTTGCAGGACACGAAAGAGAGTGACGTGAGCGGAAGAGTCAGAGTGACGACGAGGCGAGCGAGCGTTCGATTCATTGGAATGATCCTCTTTCGGTCCGCGGCTTGCGGGCCCAGCCGTTTCCTTTTACCCGAGTTATTGCAAAAATGCATCCTTTGAGGGAACGGTATGGGGACCCTTCCGAAGGCATGGGGTAAGGCTTCCTTACCAGAGCTTTGTGCCTGTTCCCGCGCGATTACGTCAACTTGCGAACGACAGGCCAGCCTATCCTTGACCTCGAAGACTGGCCCTGCGCTTTGGCACACGGAAGGAACGCTCGGCTAGCTGCAGCCCATCGAGTTGCCGCAATTCAGACACTTGTAACAAGCGCCGTTGCGCACCGTGATGTGGCCACAAGAATCGCAAACTGGCGCATCTCCCATCATCTCGTCGAGCTGGGCGTCCAATGCCGTTTGCGGCTGGTGGGACGTGCTTGGCTCGGGCATCGCGACGGCGCTGGCTTCGGTCGTGACCGGCGCCGTTCGGGCTTCGGGGTCCGATTGGGGGCCCGGCGCAGCCTGTGCGGGAGATTCGAGTGAGCGCCCCGTTGGATCGTCGATGCCCGCGGGGGCATCCGTAGGCTTGACTTGAGCGAAGTCGTAGCGCTGCAAGTACTCGATCCCGAGGACACGGAAGATGTAGTCGACGATCGACGTCGCGAATTTGATGTTCGGATGTCCCGACACGACGCCATGTGGCTCGAAGCGCGTAAAAGTGAATTGCTCCACGAAGGTCTCGAGTGGAACTCCATATTGGAGCCCGACCGATACGGCCATCGCAAAGCAGTTCATGAGTGAGCGGAAAGCCGCACCCTCCTTGTGCATATCGATGAAGATTTCTCCGAGCGAGCCCTCGTCGTATTCGCCGGTTCTCAAGAAGACCTTGTGTCCACCAACGTGTGCCTCTTGGGTGAACCCACGACGTTTCTTCGGGAGGCGAACTCGCTTTCCTTCGGGACGGAGCAAGTTGACCGGTGCCGCCTGTGTCGCTGCGGGACCAGTGGGTTCAGCGTGTGCCGGCGCTCGAGCCGCGGCCTTGTTGTCCGAGGTTGGGCTCGCGTCGCTTCCCTTTTCGCTGTCACTGGAGGTGGAAAGCGGCTGCGACGCCTTGCACCCATCTCGATAGAGGGCGACGGCCTTGAGTCCGAGCTTCCATCCTTCGACGTAAATCTCGCGCACATCGTCGACGGATGCTTCGTTGGGGAGATTGACCGTCTTGCTGATGGCACCGGACAAGAAAGGCTGCACAGCGGCCATCATGCGAATATGGGAAATGGGAGCAAGGAAACGTCGGCCAGACTTCCCGCAGCGATTGGCGCAGTCGAACACGGGGTAGTGCTGCGCTTTCAAATGCGGAGCACCTTCGATCGTCATTCGCCCGACGACGACTTCGTTCGCTTCTTCGATCTGCGCTCGGGTAAATCCGAGGTGGACCAAGAAGTTGAACCCAGGCTTGCCGATCTTGCCCGTGTCGACACCAAGCCGCTCGTAGGTCTCTCTGCCGAGCACCCACGGGGCAAACGCCAAATTGAGGTCGAATACCGTCGGAATCGCTGCTTCGATCTTGCTCAGGTCTTCGTCGCTGAATCCCTTCTCCTTCAGACTGACCCGGTTGATATGCGGGGCGCCGAAGAGGGTGTTGGTTCCCGACACGAAAGCGACGATATCGGCAACTTCCGTGGGGCTGTAGCCCAAACGCCGCAGAGCATCGGGTACCGACCCGTTGACGATCTTGAAATACCCACCGCCGGCGAGCTTCTTGAACTTGACCAAGGCGAAATCAGGCTCGATGCCAGTCGTGTCGCAGTCCATGAGAAGCCCAATGGTTCCCGTTGGGGCGAGCACGGTAGCCTGAGCATTTCTGTAGCCGAATTCGGAACCAAGCCGAACGGCTTCATCCCAGTCTTCGCAAGCGCCCTTCCAAAGTTGTTCCGGACACTGATCTCGATTGACTGCGTATGCGGCATCCTGATGCATTCGCATTACGCGCAACATCGGCTCTCGGTTCTTCGCGAACCCTGGAAATGGCCCCTTGGTTTTGGCCATCTTGGCGCTCATTGCGTAGGCGCGGCCGCACAGAATCGCGGTGAGCGCCGCAGCCACCGAGCGGCCAGCGTCCGAGTCGTACGGGATCCCTTGGACCATGAGTAGCGTGCCGAGGTTGGCGTAACCCAAACCCAAAGGACGAAAATCGTGGGAGTTCTGCGCAATGCGTTTGGTCGGGTAGCTCGAAAAATCCACGAGGATTTCTTGAGCAGTGAAGAAGAGATCGATCGCGTGGCGGTAGCCGTCCAAATCGAATCGCCCGGCCTTGTCGAGAAATTTCGTCAGGTTCAGTGACGATAGGTTACAGGCCGAATCATCGAGGAACATGTATTCGGAGCACGGGTTGGACGCATTGATCTTTCCCGAGTTCGGACAGGTGTGCCAGCGATTGATTGTCGTATCGTATTGCACGCCGGGATCGGCGCAGACCCAGGCGCTTTCAGCGACGTTCTGCCACAATTTCGATGCATCCAAGGTCTCCACGACATCGCCCGTCGTGCGCGCGCGCGTTTGCCATTGCCCACCCGAAAGGGCGGACTTCATGAACTCGTCCGAGACACGAATGGAATTGTTCGAGTTCTGGCCGCTGACGGTACGATAAGCCTCGCCATTGAAATCCGCTTCGTATCCGCCGGCAATGAGCGCCCGTGCTTTCTTCTCCTCACGGACCTTCCAGTTGATGAAGTCGACGATTTCCGGATGTTCCATGTCGAGGCAGACCATCTTGGCTGCGCGACGCGTGGTACCGCCACTCTTCGTAGCTCCCGCTGCACGATCGAGAACTTCGAGAAAGCTCATGAGCCCACTCGATGTACCGCCTCCCGAAAGTTTCTCTTGCTTGCCGCGGATGGCGCTGAAGTTGCTCCCCGTCCCGCTGCCGTATTTGAAGAGACGCGCCTCGTTCTTGACGAGCTCGTAGATCGCCATGAGATCGTCTTCTACGGCTTGAATGAAACACGCCGAGCACTGGGGATGCTCGTAGGCGTTCTTGCATTCGAGAACGTCGGAGGCGGTGTCCGACCACGCCCAATTGCCACCGGAACCCTCGATACCGTACTCGTGGAAGAGCCCACAATTGAACCACACGGGGGAATTGAAGGCGCCGTATTGATTCACCATCAACCAGGTGAGCTCTGCTTCGAAGTTTTCGGCGTCTTTTTTCGTCGCAAAGTAACCGCCCAGCTGCTCTCCAGCGGTTCGGATCGTTCGCGCGATACGAGTCACGACTTGTCGTACACTCGTTTCACCGCGGTTCTTGTCGCCGTTCAGACCGGCCTTGCGGAAGTACTTCGAAACGACGATGTTGGTAGCGAGTTGGCTCCAGCCCTCCGGGATTTCCGCTCCCTCCATTTTGAAGACGATGCTTCCGTCCGGATTGGTGATGACGCTCTGTCGGCGTTCCCACACGACTTGAGCGAAGGGATCTTGACCGGGTTGAGTGAAACGACGGCTGAACGACAGTCCACGCTTGGCGCGCTGCTTCGCGCTCGGACGGTCGCTGCCCGAAGCGGCGGGAGTGGTCGAGGCGGGCGACGATGGCTCCGTGTTCGAGCTCACCGACTTATCCGACTTATCGGTTTTTTCAATCCCAACGTCCGAACCAACCAGCGTCGTCTGCTCCATCATTTCCTCCAGAACCTGGGGGCGTCACAAGACGCCCGTACTGCGATCCGATGGCAGCCCGGACCGCGGTCCCCTTCTTCGCCACAGTCATGTTGAGTCGTCGAAGCTTTGCCGTGCTTGGACGATTTACGCTAAGTCAAGACACCGAACGAATGACCGGTTCTCACCCACAGACACAAACTCAAAGTCAGCGTTGTAAGTGCAATCATTAGGCCATCGCACGGAATATTCATTCAGTACGGACCCCACGGGATACCCCAATCTGTTGGGGTGAAGCAAGTTTAAACCACAAGGGGTCGTGATTTCCACGCAAGTGCTTGAACCCACTGAACTTTCGTAGCCCTGAACAGGGGTTAGGTCACCACGAGTGGCTTGTATCCCGTCCCCGCCTCCACGAGCAGCTCACAAGTTATCCACAGTCCTGTGCGCGACAGCGCCTCCGTCGACTTGCCGTCGACACCAAACGACCGGACGAAGTGCATTTTCGCCACTTCGGGGCGGCCATTCTGGGGCGACGGCAGAGACGCGCAAGCAGAAATACGTCCGTCGGCGAGCCTGCCCTGTTGTTTGGGCGAACGGTACGGGTCAATCGGTCGGACTCCGCATTCGCTTTTGCTGGCATGAAAACGAATGCGGAGTGCCAGTCTCGTCGGGATGCTCGTTCTTCGGTCAGCTCACTTCGCGTCCAGCTTTCGCTTGATCGTGAACTCGCGTTCCGGATCCAGCACGACGACAGGGCCGAAATCGCGAAGACTCTCGGCAATCGTCTTTGCGTCGCCGGCGACCACGACAGCGGCCCGTTCCCTGCGGTAATAGCGCGGAGCTGTCGTCTTCAGTGCTTCCAGAGACAACCCTTCGACCGCGGTCCGGAGCTCGTCGAAATGGCGGTTGTCTTGCCCGAGCGTTCGCAACAGGAGCAATTGACTGCCCAGTGATTCGACGGTCTCCCATCGTGCCGGCATGCCTCGAATGACGTAATTCTTCGCGGTCTCGAGCTCCTCCGCGTCGGCTGGGGTGCGCTCCATGAGGCTCAGGTTTTCGAGAAGAGCTGCCACGGTTTCAGCCGTTTTTGCAGTTTGGGTGCCTGCCGCCAGCGTCAAGACGGCGGGGCCACTGGCGACCTCTTGGGTAGACGCGTACGTCGAATACGCCAACGAGCGCTTTTCTCGGACGTCCCTGAAGAGACGCCCTGCCACGCCACCGCCAACGATTTGCTGCAATGCAACGATAGTTGGGAATTCCGAGCTGCCGCGTTGTGGTCCGAAGAAGCCGACGAGGACGTCGCTCTGAGAACTACCTGGCCGATCCACAACCGTAATTGGGGCACGTTCCGGCGGCGATGGAGCCGCGATGCCGAGCGACGGTGCTGCGTTGCCGACCCAATCGCCAAATGCCTTTTGGGCGTGTCCTTTGAGTGTTTGCAGATCGACGTTCCCGACCGCCACGAGTCTGGCGTTGCTAGGGACGTATTGTTCTCGGTGGAAGCGACGGCATTCGTCGAGCTTCAGTCGTAGAAGCTCACTCGGGAGTACGTCGACGGACGCATAAGGATGGATTCCCAAAGGTTGGCCATAAAGCTCTCGGTGTAGCCAGTACTGGGCCAACCAGGCTCCACTGGTCTTCGCCAGACTGCGGACGCGCTCGAGTTCGCGGTCACGAAGCTTGACGAACTCTTTGGGGTCGAATCGGGGCTTACGAACCAACGCCGCAAGGATGTCCAACGCCTCCGGGATTTTGTCGGAGGTTACGGATAGGGACCAATGGGAAACGTCTCGAGTCGTCACGACGGAAAGGTTGGCTCCCAAACCGTCGATGGCTTGACGGAGCGCCTCACTGCTATATCGCCCTGCACCGCCAGCTTCGAGCAGTTGCGCAGTCGTGCGTGCGACTGCCGCGTGATCGCCGTCCTTGACCTGACCGGCGCCAATTAGGACAGTGAGCGCCACGATGGGGAGGCCGCGTCGCTCGATTAGGTCGAGCCCCATTCCGTTGGCCAGAACGTCGCTCGAAATGCTTGGGAAGAGTCGTGTTACCGATGGAGCGGAGTCCGGTGGGAGCTCACGTTTGGCGACGGTCGGGCGGGGAGGCTCGGTGGGCGGAGTGCGTGGCGGTGCTGGCGGGGAAACAGGCTTTGGTGGGACCGTTGCACTGCAGGACAAAGTAAGGGCCGACAGAGCCAAAGACTTCCAGAATATTCGATGACGCATTAGTGCGATTCCTTCTTGGTCCGAGTGCTTTCTGTGCCTGCGGTAGGTGTGGCGGAAACCGAAGCGGCAAGAGGGGCCGGGACTGACTTGGGCGTAACGATGATGAGGCTACGACTTGCCTTCGTCAGATGCCGCCTGGCGGCATCCCTGATGGCCCCCGCGTCGATTCCGAGCAAACTCTCGAGGTCGCGTGCCACGAGCCGCGGATTCTGGAAAAATACTGTATATTCACCGAGCGTCGTCGCGCGAGCTTGGTTCGACTGCAAACCAAAGACGAATGCCGATTTCGTTCGCTGCTGGGCCCTCGAAAGGACATTCGCGTTCGGCCCGTGCGTCATTATCGCGTTGAGCGTGGAGTCGATGATCGACTCCACTTTGGCCTCGTCAACTCCGTCGTTCAGCTCAATCATCATGACGAAGGCGTCTGGACCACGATGGTCGTAGGTGTATACCGAGACATCTCGAGCCAAGGACTTCGTTCGAACGAGTGAATCATACAGAACGGAGCTCTCTCCGTCGGCTAGAACTCGGGCCAGCATTTCGAGGGCATAGTGATCGGACGTTCGCGATGGTGGAATGCGCCAACCGATGAGGAGTGCCTTGGTCTTCGCGTTCACATCGGCCATTTCCGACCGATATTCCTTCGTGCGTGGTGGTGGCAACGATGGGTCCGTAAACTTGGCTGGCTCACCGGGTTCGATGGGTCCGAAGTAGCGTTGAGCGAGTTCCATTGCGGCGTCGGGTTCGAACCCGCCCGAGATGGTCAAGACGGCGTTGTTCGGGCGGTAGTACTTCGAGTGGAATTGCGTGACCCACTCGAGCTTTGCGGCATCGAGATCGGCCATCGACCCGATCGTTGGGTGTTCGTAGGGCAAGTATCCAGAGAAGATCTGTCGCTCCAGCTCGATCAAGGCAGGGCGATACGCC
>JASGIX010000021.1:0-36982 GCA_049840955.1 Polyangiaceae bacterium | reverse complement strand
CAAGACACGCGATTGGCGAGCCCAGCTGCTCGAGGGGTTTGCTGAGCCTGGTGTCGAACCCATAGGTGGTGTAACGCCAGGGAACGGCGTTTTGGACAGACACGCCCCTCTGATCGCCGTCGACGGCACCTCATTAATGGTTTTGCAGCTCGCTGGTTGAAGAACAGCGCTTCGGGACGGACGCGTCACCACCCAGGGCCGAAGCGCTGCTCCCCAATCGTTCGAGACCATCGAGGAGCGCGCTCGTCGCAATCTCGCGGCGATTGACCACGCCCTCGTCAAAGAAGCTGAGTTGCACCGTTGCACTACCGGTGACGGAGCTTGCGATCTTGACTTCGAGGGAAGCGATTGACGGCAGTGAGGGTGTCACCGGGTTGCACGTTCCCAGTTGATGGAATCCCACGCAAGTCACGACGAGCAGCTGGAGATGGCCGTTCCCAAAGGACCTCGTCCAACAGCTTGCGCGCAGTCGCCACCGCAGGGCTGAACCGTTGACAGGTCGTTGGCGGCGGCACCCAGCGCCTTCCACTGGTGCATAATCTCGTAGGCGACGCCATAGGCCACGGTCTCCATTTGCAGCTCAATCGCTCCGCGAAACGTTGGGCCGCGACGAGGGCATCGCGTTCCTTCGGCTCCAGAACGCAGCCCCCGCGGAGCTCCTGGAGCGCCGTGGCGAAACCCTTTGCGTCGATGGAGTCCGACTCTGACGATCCGCTCCGCGCGAGGCCATATGCGACCAATGGCTCGAGCAGCGTCGTCGGAGTCGCCCGGTACGGGCAAGCGAGGGACAAATACTCTTCGACTTCCTTCGCAGGCAGCCCCGTGACTAGAGTCCCCACTGATTGGCATGGGCGGAGATGAGCTCCTTTAGGCGATTCGGGCGTGTAAGGGGATGATTCGACGTTCTCGCAGTCCCACGGATCCCCAGAGAGAAAGAGTGCCGCCAACGGCAGGACGTATTCCGGACGATCGTCGTGGCGAAGCGCGTTCACGAGGGTGCGCTCGAGATAGTTCCGCGTCGCGTCGACGACGACGCAGCGGGGCAGATTGCGATTGAAGAACGTCGTCGATAGAGCTCGTGCGCGGCCCATTTCAGCCTACCGGCCGAGTCCAGCGAGACCTCCATCGCCCCCGGAGCGTTCGTCGGCGATTTGCCGGCATCTGCAATGCGTATTCGCGCACGGCGCTCAGCTTGCCTTGCGTGATGGGCGGAACGTAATCGAGCGCTTGCTTGGCGACGAACTCCCACTCTGCTTGCTCGTGGCCATCCGAGATGCATCAGCATCGCAAAAGCCAACGTGCCCGTCGCGACATAAAGCCGATGTGCCACGACGGAGCTCGGTCGCCATCTCCCACCGACGTTACGCGACGCGACGAACAATCCGGCAGCGCTGCTCCAAGCCTCCTCGTGATTCGGCAGAAACCGCAACTCGGAACCGAGCACGCGTGGCGCGCTCCCTTGCGTCGTCGCAAACAATTCTGCGAGGCTCGCCCCGAGGCAAGTCGTGAAGCGCTCGAACTCCTCGTACCACCGAACATGCTCGAGGACCTCCAGCATGGATCGCTCCGCGCGGGCGAGCAACGTGGGCCACGCCCGCGCGAGGACGCGCAGTCCCGTCGGCAACGAAGGCCGTTGCCGAGGCCTTAGCCTCCTCGGGCTCGACGGGAAGTCGTCGGCTCAAGTCCCCAAGAGCAAGCCGTTGGGTCTCGGCGAAGCCTTCGTGTAGTCCCAAGAGAATCCGTAACAAGCTGAAGAAGACATCCGTAAGCCCCATCGGCTGCGGCTCGGAGGCAACTCGTGGCGCCTGCGCGCACAAGACGCTCGTCTCGATGGCCGCGTTACGGATAAGCGCGAGCCTTTCGACATGCGCTCGCAAGGTGCTCGCCCGACCGTGATCTCGTCTAAGGCACCGACGTCGATGGGCGTCTGGGACAAGCAAATCAGCACTCGGGGAGCACGGATCCGACAGATCTGACGCAAGAGCGCATCCCAGCTCTCGTTGCGGTGCGCCTCCGGCGAGCGCAGGAAGTCCTCCGTTGGCGCGAGCACCAGCGTGGTCGCACCGAGATAGACCGCGAGGCTCTTGCCGGCGAAGAATCGCCCGCTCCATGTAGCGCTGTTGATTGCTCTCGACGCCACTCAGGCGCAGGATGACTCGCTCCTTCTCGGAGGCATTGTTGCCGAGGACGATGACGGGCTGAAAGTCATCGAGGGCGCGCACGAGCTCAGCGGGTAAGCCCAAGCGAAATTGTGCAAATCGGCTTTTGGATCGTGATCCAAGACCACCGTCTTGGCCTTTGACAGGAGCGCCGGGACCTTTCCCTCTTCTTCAGCCAAAGAAAGAGTCCCACGCCCGCGAGGATCGATACAGCTCGCGACGGCCACCCAGAACCAACCACTGCCGAGCCAACCACTCGATTCCACCTCGGCCCCAAGTGCCGCAGGATCGACGGAAGCGAGGGCTTTTCCGGGTGCCCCAGGCAAGGCTTTGGCAATCGCATCCGGCGTCTGCGGTAGTGCAGACGGGATCGGGATCCCGCTCTTCGCCAATACGGTGGCTGCTTCGGTTTCGGACATGGTTACGCGCGCAAGTCCGGTGAGAACAAGAAGGATCGCTGAACTGCTCGCCCTTCGGTTTGGTAAGCGATCGCGCCGGAAGCACGAGCCAGGGCCCACTCCGGACCGTGTTTGAGCCGATAGAACTGGACCGTGTTGGCGTCGAAGTCATGGGGGAATGGCAACAACCGGACGCGCTCGAGGGGGATCCCAGGGAGCACGCGACGTTGCACGACCTCCAAACGTGAAGGCGCGGCGAGCTTCAAGCCTCGAAGACGCGCGTCCACGTCATTTTCGCCGGGCTCACCTGCTTCGGCCCCACCTGTTTCGCCCCCCCCGTCGAATTGGACCAAGAAGTACATCTCCGTATTCGCAGGGACCGTCTCGGGGAACACACAGAGCATGCGATTCGAGTCCGCCGGATCGGGCGAGAAGGACCACTCCGTCGATCCCGCACCGGGACGATTCAACTCGAGCTCGATTGCGCCTTCGAGCTCCTCGAAACAACGCCCGAGGGCGTGGTGCTCGTAGCTGATACTTCGCGGCTCCTCGCCTTGGAGGATTTGTAAAGGGCCGCAGCGAAAGGTAAAGACGTCGAGATAGAGCCCCATCAATCGCGAAAAGAAGTCGAAGGGGTGAGCTCGAAGGGCGGGCGCACCCGATTCACCGGGGCCAACCTTGATGCCACTCGCAGCGCCCGAATCACTCTCGTTCGGATCGGGCTCGACCACTTCACCCGGTCGCCCCATCCGCACGGGTGCGATTTGACGCAGGTACCACGAAAGCCCGAGGGCTCGCCGGAGATACAGGCTCGCTTCCACGCGTTTGTGCACGCCGAGAGCGTTCTCGACGGCGCAGCCACGGAGCTTGTCGATCGATCGCTCGAGGGTTCGATGGACGAATTGGAAGTGCTTCATCCCGAAGGGGCGAAAGGCGAGCCAATCCACGCTCGGCGGCGCGAAGTTCGGATCGAGGCTCCACCCCAAGGGCTTCGGATTCGGCTTGTCCGCTTCACCATCGAAGTACGGAACGAGCCGAAGGAGTCGAAACCCCGGCAGCGGAGTCCGTAAGGGTTCCGTCGCCAATGCAAGCTTTTGCATCCGCAGCTCGATGAGACTCCCTTCGCGATCGGACCAGCCCCCCTTGATGATCTCCGGGCTCGCTCAGCAAATGGACGTACACGTCGATGGGCTCGAGCGCTGGCTTCGGCAAATCCAAGGAAACGGGACGCGCATTGCCGGGAATGTCGACGAGAGTGCCGGTTTCGAAGACCAGCTCGAGGCGATTGATGAGCAGGCGCCCCGTCGCGCGCAGCAGTGTCTCGTCCCAGCCGAGCTCCACCAAGCCCCACGAAGGCAGGGCTTGGTGCTCCGCGCGCATCTCCACCTCGCGGCGCAGGGAGTCCTCTTGCCACAGGAAATGATCGGGCATGAGCGCCTGACCCAATTTCCAGTCGATTCGGCAGAGTGAGCGAGCTTCGGCCATGGTGCAGATTTCGGTAGAGGTATTCGGGGCGTCGAACGTGGCTCGTGGGTGACTCAGGCGCTCATCTTCCCCTTCGCTATCGAGCCCACCTGCAGGCCCCATCCCTTCACGTAGGCTTTCGTCTTGCCTTGCCGGAAGGTGAGCGCGTAGGTGCTGTCCGACGCGGGCACGATCTCGAAGTACATGTTGAACACCTGCACATCCATGTTAGACGAGATGATGGTCGGGCTCTCGGCGATGGACAGACGAATGTCTTTCCCGCCGTTCGCGTTGAGCTGTCCCTTGACGAAACCATCGTTGGCGGTGGTATCGCCCTTGGGGAAGCCCTCTTCGTACCAACCCTTCTCCTCGACGTCGTAATTGACGATCCACCAGCCCAGCTTGGAGATGGCCGTCGTCGCGAGGGACGCCTTCTGCTTGGCCTTCAGCTGATTGGCGAACTCCGTCGAAACGTACGCACTGATGCAAATCGGATCGCCCACGCCACCACCGAAGCTGAAGCTCTCGATGATGCCGATGCAATCGAGGACCTTTTGTCCGTCCAGATCATCGACGGTCACCCCGGCGTACTCCTTCTCTGGAGCGTTGTACGGGCTGAAAACCCGCACCTTGTACGCGTCGTTGTCCTTCGCGGGCTCTTCGTTCAAGCCCAAGCCGTTGAAGGCGACGAGGTATCCACAACGTTGCTTCTTCGTGGGGTCCATCACGAACCCGCTCTTCCAATCACAACTCATATCGATCGACATGAAATCCGTCCATCCTTTGGGAAGTCGTCACGGGAAAGGGATTCTCCCGAGGGCGCCCGCGTCGCCGCACCGGGAATGCCAGCAAGGCCGCCATGCGGCGTTCTTCCGGCGTCTTCGTGGCTGCCCCACCGGGCTGCGCAAGAAAGCTCGCGCAGCCCAAGGGAGCACCTTCGGATCAGTCCGCGAGACGGGCATCCACCTTCAGGGTGATGTCCATTCCTTCGAACTGAATGTGGGGTTGCACGGTCAACGTGCAATCGAACCAACCGACGCGCCCCGGCACCTTGTCGACCCGTGAAGTGTATGCCTTGAAGGGGTAATAACGAAGGGTGAGGTCGTCGGGGTTGACGATGGTGGTCACGTAGCGCGACACCCAAGCGTCGATCTGCGTCTTGACGTACATGGCGTCCGCGGTACTGCCGATATTGCCCCGCATCATCATCTTCAGGTAATGCGCCAAACGACAGATGGTGTACGTGTACGAGAGATTGGCAGTCAGCTGCTCGTTCTCGGCGTAATGCGCGTCCTCGTCCGTCAGGGCCGTCGAGCCGTCGCGGGCAAACTTCATCGACTGAGCGCTGAAGAAGGTCGCTCGCGAGGTCCCCTTCTCCCAAACCAGCGGAATGAAGCCGGCCTTCGCCAAACTGAACTCCAGGTTGTCGGGGATGATCCCTTCCACCGGGGGCGTCACCTCGTTCGTGATCGGATCCCGCGGCAAGAGCGGGAGATTCTTCACCGTGCCGCCGCTATCGACCCCGCGAATGTACTGACACCAACCGGAGTCACGGAAGGAGCGCACCAGGTTCTGTGCGAACAGCATGGCCGAGCTCGCCCAGACGTAGTCGTCCATGGCGCGCTTGCGCTCTTCCTTCAGGCGCTCTTCGCGATCGGTCGCGTCGATCTCGCCGAGCCACGAGGCTCGTTCGGTGAAGCGCATCCCGATGTCGCGCAGGGAGTGAGAGCGATAGGGCTCTCGAGCGACGCAACGCGGCAGGGTCAACCCGATGTAAGCGGCTTCTTCTTGGCGTCGGAAGAGGTGGAAGGACTTCGGGAGTTCGCCGTCCACCTCGCGGAGCTGAATCACCTCGTCGATGTTCGCCTTGCCGAACATCGCAGGCGACGCCGAGCCGACGAAGGGCACGTGACTCTTCTTGCAGATGCTCGCCATCCCCTTCAAAAAGCCGAGATCGTCATCCCCTGAGTCGAAGTCGTAAAGACCGATGATGGCGCCGTAGGGGGAGCCACCATGTTGATTGTACTCGCGATTGTAGAGGATCGCGAAGAGCTCGGAGTTCGTCCAATCGGCGACGTTGGCACTGATGTCGTCGTTGAGCTCCTTCTTCGTGACGTCGATCAGACTGAGCACGATGTTCTTGCCGAAGTCCGTCGCGGCTTCCAAATCGGAAAGGGAGCGCCAGATCCCTTCGAGCTCGCGGAAGCGTTCGTGATAGAGCACTCGATTGATGGCCTCCTCGAACTCCTTGTCCAGGGTGAGGAGAATATCGTCGAGGGTCTGCTTGTTGATTGTCGGCACGTCTGCGGGAAGCAGCGTCAGGACCGCGTTGAGTTGCTCGAGCAGGCGCGCGTCCAGCTTGAGGAGCTCTTCGACGGATTGGGTCAGCTCGACTTCACTCATTTGGTTCCTCCCTCGGTTGGAGTCGCCGTCGGCGTCGTCGCGGCTGGGGCAGCCGGGCTCGCGGCGGGTTTGGCTGCGGGCTTCTTGCTCGCCAGCTGCGTCTTCATCGCTTCGATGGCCTTGACGCGCTTGTCGCGATCCTCGGCTGTCGCCGGGGTCGAGAAGGATTTGAGAGCCGCGCGCAGGGTCTTACTGTTTTGAAAGGACTTCTGAAAGGCAACGACGTTCTCGCGCAGCGCCCACTTCGCCATCAGCGTCGGATCGCCAGGCCACAGTTTGTCGGCCGTAGCGTCTTTGCCCCAGGCATCCTTGAGGGCCGCATCCACACTAGCCGTCGCTTTCTGCCCGGTGAGCGTTCTGAGGACGCTATCCGGCGAGAAGCTCGAGAGCGAGTCGACGAGCACGTCGAGCTTGCGATCTCCAGCTTCATTCAGCGCAATTGCTGGGACTCGGATCTTGAGACCCTTGATGACCTCCCCCAGATTGCGCCCATTCAATTGGCGGACTCGGCGTTCGTCCACGGGGAGATCTTGTTTGTCTCCCCCGAGATCGCCCAGCACCAACAAGCGGAATGGCAACTCGCGGGGCTTCTCTCGCCCCTCGGGCTGCCGGGTATCGTACGTCAGCGTCACCCTCGACTTGGGAACACCATCACTCATGTGATTCTCCTTGTGCAACGACACACACCCGTGAACTCGTGGAAGGCTAATCGCGATGTTCGCGCGACGCGAACTTTCGGTGCTCTTCAACCGGCTTCGCCGGGCACGCAATCCCGCGCGAGTACGTCGAGCAGGTCGCGTCCGCGTTGAAAGAAGAGCCCATCGTGCTCGGCGAAGACACGCATGGCCCAAGGCGCAACGAGTTCCGGACAGCGCACCTTGGGCTCGGCAAGGAGCAATCCGCGCAATTGCTCGTAGGCAAAGAGCCCACTCTCACCGAAGGAACTTCCCTGGGGCGTCCCCTGTAAATCGCGCATCAAGTCGAGCCACGCCTGGATCGCTCGCTCGTCCGTCGATGACGTCATCGAAAGCGCATCCACGGCGGGCGCTGCGAGGGCGAAGGTGATCGTCGCGATCTCCCGTCGATACACTCGAAGCTCGTCGAGCACGCGTGCTTCGATGCGCTGCACGCGAAGGTTCGCCAGCTCGACGGACCTCGTTTCTCCGCGACGCGCTCTCGTGACACGCGCGCCGTCGCGCGCCCCCCTCGCGCCGCTAGTCCAACGAGCGGCATCGCTGGCCGCGCTCGCACCCGCGCCGTCGCTTGCTTCACGTTCGCCGTCACTTGACCCACGCGGTTCGGCTGCGGGGGGCACGCGAGTTCGCACGGCGAGTTGCCACGCGGCAACATCGAGCAGCGCCTGTGCATAGCGGGGCACGACGTCCAAGCCGAAATCGGCGTCGCTGCAGCCCCAATCCGCCACGGCCCGTCGCAAACGGATCAGCGCCGGGAGCGACCGCTTAAGGGAGTGCGCCCTCGCCCGCGCCGCAGTCCAATCGAGTGGATGGGTCGTCTGGGAGCGCGCTTTTGGACCTTCATCGTCCCCGCGCGTTGTGCCATCCGCGCGGCTCGCCATCGTCAAACGCGCCGGAGTCGGGCCTTGCGGTTTTGCGCCCTCGGCCTGATTTGCTTCCGTAGTCTCATCGAGAACGGCGGCCTGTCCACGTCGCGCGGCAGAGAGATCGCGACACGTGATCCGTTGCAGCTTTTCACACACCGCGCGCGGAAGCGCAGCCGCGATGTCCCGAACGGCGTCGGATTGCCCCTTGGAGACGAGGTCCAATGGGTTGAGTCGTTCCTTCGGACGCCAGCTCTCGAGGGTCGCGCTCACCGCGTCGAGTGCCGAAGGCTCCCACTCGAAGTCCGTCGAATCGCTCAGGGCACAGTGGGCCACCGTCGGAACGCCAAATAGATCGAGGCCAAAGATGGCATCGAGGAGCTGCTTGGTGTCGCGCAGAAACTCACTTGGACGAACCTCCGGAGGGCGCGCTTCGAAGAACCCCGTGGCGTCGAGCTCCGTCTGCAGGCGCTGCGCGACGCGGGACTCGAGATCCGAAGGAACGCGCTCGGCGCAACCCTGCGGCCCTCCCTCGGATTTCATCCGACGGTGTACGGCCTCACCCCGCGGCCATTGCCCTTGCCGCTCCCCGAGCTGACTTGCGATGTTCGAGAGCGCGTCGATGTCGTCCCGCAGCTCCGTCAACGACCGAAGCACCGCCGGCCCCCCGCCATTCGTCACATCACGCACCGGCGCGTCCGTCCGTGCGCCGTCCGTCCCTGCGCGGTCCGTCCCTACGCCGTCCGTCTGTGCGCCGTCCGTGAACACCGAAGCGCGCTCGTGAAGAGATTTCAGGCGATCGCGGGCCGCGCGGGAGCGCTTGAGGACGGGGTTCGATTCGATCTCGCGATCGATTTCCCCTTGCCAACGTTCCGCGCAAGCCGCGTCGCGGAGCAAAACGCTCTCGACGCGTGCGGAGCCTTTTGCGGGGCTCGATGGGGCCGAAGAGAAGTGCCTCGAAATGAAGGCGCGAAGAGTCGAGATCGGAAGATCCGTCGTGTTAGCGCTTCGACTCTGGCCGGAAGAGCAGGTCAGAAGCGCCAGCCCAACGAGCCCCGTCGAGATCCGACTCAGTTTCGAAGGGAGCACCCTTCCCCCGAGGCCGCGCGCGCAGCAGAGCGAGCAGAGCGACCGACGGGGGCACCACTCGATAGGATCCGTTCGATACGGTGGAGGCGCTCGCGCGCTTGGCTCAACTTGCCGACGAGCTCGTCCAGATCGGAGGCGCCGAGCTCGTGGAGGTGATCGAGTCCGGCGAGGGCTTCGGGGAGGGTCAAGTCGAAGATCCGTCGGATGCTCTTGATACACGTCGGGATCGGCTTTCTTCCCCCGGTGCTTCGCTGAGGCGCGCGCAAACCGAGCACCTCGCGTTCGAGCTTCGTTACGGTCCATTGCTCGGCCTCGGCTCGCGCGAGGAGTCGATTCTGCGTTTCACTCGGTAAGCCGAGGACGGTTCGCAAATGACTCACCCCGAGGTGCTTCCAACCCGCGGCCAAGATCTGACGGCAGCTGAGCTCGTAGATGGCGAGAGCGCGATAGAGGGCCGACGCACTCATGGGAAGCTCCGGGCTCGAGGCGAGCGCGCGCAGAGCAAAATCCTTCTTCGCGCGACTACGCCAAGCGGTCAGATCGCCGTCATAGAGCGTGTCGACGACGATCTTTCCGACGCGCAACGCAAACTCCAGCGTGGCTCCGCGAGTAAGGATGGACAATTGATGAATGGCCTTCCGAACCCGCTCCTCGAGCGAGATGGATTCGTAGGTTCGCTCATGTCGAGCTAATGCGAGACTCATTCTGACCCTCCCAGGACACGTACCCTGACGCAACACGGCAAATGCACACAAAGCGCGTGTGCATAGTCCGAAAGGAACGCAGTTCGGCAAAGAAAGCAACCATAACGTGAGCCTAGTCCTCTAGTACGTCACACGGGTCTCGCATTACGTCTCCTATTACGGCGCGCAGACCAACCAACAATTCCAACGCTGAAACGGCACGCTTCAGCGAGCATCGATGACGGCGTTCGGGCAAACGCTTGAGCCGCAATCCTTCACGTGGCTGTTGAAGTCATCGCAGGGGATCGAGCTCGCGAAACGGACGCGTTCTTCTCATCGCGTGCACGACGCACGGGTGCCCACATCGCAAAAGCGACGGTCGATGAGAGCTGTTTCCACGTGGAATCATCCCAGTGAAAAGGCTCGAACAATCGACACCATCCCGCTTACGCCGTCAACTCGGAACGAAACACTTTTACATCGTTTCGCTGACGGGCACCCGAAGGAGCTGACCGACGCGGAGCGCGTGAGGATCGCGCACTTTATTCTCGCTCATGATCCGTTTCGCACTCGTGCCGAACAGGGCGGCGAGTTTCTGAAGTGAGTCACCCGGCTTGACGCGGTAAATTCGCCGTGACGCAGCGTCGAGGGCGTCACGCACCTGCTTCCAACCGTTTGTATCGCGATTCCCACGACAACCCATGGGAAAGCAACGCGCACGTTCCAGGGAGAACTGCGGGCTTTGGACGCGCGCGAGCTCGCGAAGGAGTTCATGTTCGCCGTCATCGTCTCCGCCGCTGAAGACGAGTTCACTCAACTCGACGCGACTCTCCGGAATGCGAACTACATTGGCACCTCGTGTGGTCGGAACATGGTCGACCAAGATTTCGGGATTGATCCCGCGCAGCTCATTCACCGGGATGGCGAGTGCACGGGCGAGGAGCTCGAGGGGCATCGCTGGCGGAACGGCGATGGTGTCGACGGGAGACGGCGGCCGTTCCACGAACGGTTCGAAACCGTAGGCGCGGGGATTTCGAAGCAACGTCATCACCGCAAAGATCTTCGGCACATAACTCTGGGTCTCTTCCGGGAGCGCGAGGCTGCGCTCGGCAAGGGTCCAGAAGTCGTGACTCAACGTCTCGTCCATGAGCTGACGGATTCCGACCGGGACCCGCATTGTAACTGGCGAGCGCGAGGGGCCAGTCGCGAAACTGATCGTAGAGATCGCGCAGGTAGCGAGCGGCGGCTTGGGTCGCGAGCACGGGCGCGCGACGCTGATCGAGCTCCTCCGTGCGGGAAAGTCCGTAAAGGCGCCCGGTTTCCTCGATGAATTGCCACATCCCCGTCGCACCCACGGGCGAGACGGCGCGCGGATTGAGACCGCTCTCGATGAACGCGACGGCCATCAAATCCCGCGGGAGCCCCTCGCCCTCGAGCTGCGCGTGGATCATCCCCGCGTAACCGCGCGCACGCTCGAGCCATTCCTCGAACGTCCGTCGCCCACGCGCGTCCTCTGAGAAATATCTCACGTACTTTCGCACACTCGGATGCTCCCGAAGGAGGACCGGGCGATACCTAGCCAAGTTCGCTCCCGCCGCGACGCGCGCCGACATCGCGAGCTCCGCTTCCTGCAGAGGGGGTTTTGACGGCGTGGTGACAACGGGGGCTCGGTCGCGAAGGTGCGCCACGGTTTCGGCGCGCTCACGCGTGTGCGGCGCGATTTCAGCCGGTTCACGCAGGTGCGGCGTAACCACGACGTCTCCACGCACGGCCAGTTGCATCGCGAGCCAACGCGTTGCGCGCCCCCCAACGGTGAGTGTAACGGTCCCGGTAGCGATCAGCAGTGCGACGATTGTCGCGCCTCCGAAGAGACGACCTGTGCGAACCCGCGTCGACATGGTGTGCACTCTAGAGCTGCGGGTGAGCGCGGCCAAATTGGGACGCGGCTCTCCGTCGAAGCGCGCGAAGTTCGACCGCGCGGGTCTCTTTCCCTTACGATCGACAGCAAGATAGCGGATCCGCTCGGCGAGAAACGAGCGTCAACGATCTGCGGAGATCCCCATGAGCTGTACGGCACACGCAAGCAAGACCAAAAACTGCAGAGAGTGTTTTGGGAACGAGCTCATTGCGCTCGCGCTCCGAGTACAACGGGACATCGGCGCCATGCCCAATTCGGTTCAGCTTCAGCTCCTCAAGAAGGAATACGCGTCCCTTGCCCTTGCCGCCCAGAAGGACTCGAAAGAGTTCGTCGCGCTCTGCGCGAGTCTCCTCAGCACCATCAACGTCGCCATATTGTCCAACAATGGCGAGCCGATAAGCTGGGAAGATGCTCCAGCGCAAGTCGTGGCCCCCGTCAGCGCCCAAGAGCGCCTGGCTTACTTGGGGCGACTGAAACGCATGGGCACGTGGGTGGGGTACACCGAGTTTACGGTCATCGCCCGCTGCTTCGACTTGTGTTTCGGGATCATGGTGCGCGTGGACGATCATTGGGAGCGGATGGACATCGGCACGGGCAATCCGACCCTAGGGGCGGCCGTGGGTGGCAACGGGCGGGCCCTCCGATTCGACAGGAGTCACTACGAGGTGGCCACCTTCAATCACACGGGGCATGGCCGCTATGCGGAGCAGATCGGCACCGTCGTCGAGACGAACGGTCATGGGGATTGCGGGCTCGAGTCGTTTCTGTTGCTCCTCGCCCTGGAGAACCCGGCACATAACGTCGCACTGCCCGATCAGGGGCGGATCCGGCAGCTCCGAGCAGCGTTCCAGCCCTTGGCCGCGGCTCCCGGACGGCCCGTGAATGCGGCCTCGGCGGACTACCAAACGGCGATTTCGATGCTGCGAGCGCTCATTGCTTATCGAATGTATGAAAATGAGGCAACGCACGCGGTCCTCGCCGAAGGGCGACTCGATGCCGTGAGCGAATCCACGTCGAAAGCCGTATCCAACTTGGTCGTCGCAGGGCCGAAGAGCAAGGGCTGGGGCGAATACGTGGGTCACGTCGGCAAGTACTTCGCCCTGAGTCGATCGCTCACCTCCGAGGTGACGGAGGACGATTCCCTTGCGGTCGTGACGAACATCGCGCAAATCCCCGTGGAGTCTTTGCTCAAGAAGTCGAACAAGACCGTGACCGCGGTGCTCTCGCTCACCAAAAAGGTCGAGAGCCGATATTACCGCGAGGCGGAGATCCTGGACGGAGAACACAAGAGAACGGTCAATTTGACCCACATCGGGTTCATGGTGGCCAAAATCGATCTCAAGAACAAAAAGACGTGCCACTTCGTCTCCACCATCGCGAACTTCTCCGCGGGACGCAAAGACGAGGTAAGCCCTTACATGGTGACGGGTTCCTCCCTCGAAACCAAGAGCGTCAGCTTACCCAAAACGGAAAAGACGGGGTCTCAAGCGGAGCTCTTCAGCGCCCTCGACATGCACACGGAGTGCTACTCGTTTTTCATGCTCGATCGCTTCATTCAGCAGCGCCTCGGGGCGGAAAACGTCGCTTCCATCGAGCTCTCCTTCGTCCTTCAGCTGGACATGTGTCATCGCTGCCAGGCGGCTCATGCGCTGTTCGACGTCAACTACGGCGTCAAACAGGCAACCGTCGCCTCCGCAGAGCGCAATCAATCGATGGACTGCGAGATTGTCAGTGACGCGCTCGAGAAGCTGCGGCGCGCCTCAGCGAAGAGGAAGTGGGATCCCTTCGCCTAGTCACTGCGTCGCCGCTTTGAACCATTCCTCGTCCTTGACGCTCGCAAAATCGGCATCCTTGGGCGCGCGCTTCTTTACGGTAGGGTCGCGCTCGAGGGCCACGGCGAGGGCGTCCTTCGCCCGTGGATCACCGAGCTTTGCCCAAGCGCAAGCCAGGTTGTACGGCGCGTGCTTCGCGCTCGGATCGGCCCAGGTTGCTGCGAGGAACAGCTCCGCTGCGCGTTGATATTGGCCCTGTTTGTGATGACGGAAGCCCGTGTCGTTGTAGACGAGGGCGGCGAAGGCGTTCGTCCGGTTTCGATAGACGACGAACTCATCGCACCACTCCGCGCAAAAGAAGTGCCCAACGGCGCCGATTTCCCTGCCGTCCGTTGAAATGGGAGCGTCGTTGATGAAGGACGAGTGGTACGTGATCCCCGGTACGGTTGGCTTCTTCGCGAGTACCACGGGGTAGACCGGCGCCTCCCCACCAACCGCGCCGCCGAGCTTCACGAGGGCGTTCGTCTTTTCGCCATCGCCGGGCACGAGGGTGACCCAGATCGAAATATCGCTGAAAGCCCACTGCCCGTTCACGGGTTTACCGAACCATTTCGAGCGATCGACGTCGAGGTTCAGCGCGACGAGTCCCGACGCGCTTCGCCACGCGGTGAGCGCTTTCATCGCCGACGCCGAGTAACCCCGAGCGTCTTCGCTCGTTCGGAGCTTCGTCGTCCCGTCGCGCAACACCGTTTCGCAACGCGTCACCTGCGGATCGCGTCCGCCCAGCTCGGCACAATAGCCGTACTCCGCGCCGTCAGTGGTGAAGCCCACCCATCGCGCTGGATCGTTCATGCCCGATGAGATTGAGACGGGGTAGCCATCGATCTTCACCGGCCCCTCAGGGACACTCGCCGGCTTGGGTAACCTCTCGAGGAGCGGTGACGCCGCGCTCCCATTGGACGGCGCCGCGCTCCCATTGGACGGCGCCGCGCTCCCATTCGACGGTGCCGCGTTCAATGGAATCGCGCTCGACGCTAAGGTCGCGCCCGCGTTCGGTGGCGTCGAGCTCCCATTGGACGGCGCCGCGCTCGACGCTGAGGTCGCGCTCGGCGGCGGAGTGGCACCTTGGCCACCGTTCTGACCGGCAGTGTTGCTCTTACAGGCAACGACGAAGACGAACAAGCCGAAGATGCAACGCTTCATTGGAGCTCCGATAACGCGACTCCATCGGACCGCTTTTTCTGCCGGAAGTCGAGCCCGTTCCGGTCAAATGAGCAAGAGGCCCATCGCCTTGCCGCGCATCGCTCCGCTACCGCGTCATGTCCCCTTGCCGCGCATCGCGCCGCTACCGCGTCATGTCCCCTTGCCGCGCATCGCGTGTCACTGCCCGCGCGTCTGCTCGCGCGTCGTTTTCACGTCAAAATCGCGTGATGAGCGGTGCGGAGACGATCCCTGGTTCGATGTCACCCGCCTTGGGGGACTTCTCGCTATTGAGGACGATCCCCGTCGCGACGGCGCCAGCCACGATGACGGCAGCTCCAGTCCAGAACCACCACTTGGCCCAGATCGGAGGCTTCTCGTGGAGGGCCAGAGTCACCTCGCGCCGCTCCTTCGCGACGACGTTGATCTCGCTGTCGAGGGGATCGTAATCCGGGTGCGTCAGCTTCACGCTGTGACGTCCGGGGGCCAAGCTGAGCTCGATGGGCGTCTGGCCGCGCTTTTCGTCATCGACGTACAAGACCGCTGCCGGTACCGTTGCCTTGAAGGTGATCGTGCCGCTGAGCTCGACGCGCTTCCAAAGGAGACTGACCGTCTCGTCCGTTTGGGGAGCCAAGAAGACGGTTTGCTCGATGGTGACGAAGCCCTCCGCTTCCACTCGGATCGCGACGTTGCCTGAATCCACGCGGTAAGGAGTTTCGAGCTTGAGATTGCCGAGAGGACGACCATTGACGCTCAAGCGCGCCGAATGCTTCTCGCCGACGAAAATGACCTGCCCGACGTGAGCGCTGAGCGCACTCTTCATGTCGGATAGGCCCGGCACGCGAGCGAGCAGCTCCGGCGAGGCCTCGCGCTCGAAGCACTCCAAGGCGTCGAGGGCTTCGGCGTGTCGCATGAGCCCCTGCAAGGCGCGCGCACGATTGAAGTCGATTGCCGGCTGGTGTCGAACCGCGTTGGCGCGATCGGTAGGATTCGAGTGCAGCGCCGAAGTCGCCCTTCCCCAGTGCTCGATCGCCCTTCTCCTTCAGGGTAACGGCAAGCGCGTCCCCTTCCTCCTCTGCACGAACGACAGTGGCCGCAGTAAGGCTCACGAGCAGGGCACAGAGGCCGCTCCGAAGGGCGAGATTTCGAGGCTTGGTGAGGGTCATAGGTACAAGGGGACCGATTTGTCGTTGGTTTTCGGTGAAGGTGTTGGCGTGGACGCGCCCGCTTTGCCGGAGGTGCCCGCTTTGCTCGACGCGCCCGCTTTGCCGGAGGTGCCTGCAGAGCTCGGAACGCGCTTCGTCGACACGGTCGTGCCTTCGCGAGCCGCGAGCTCTGCGCTGGACGGCGGGGTCGCGCTCTCCAAGCTGGCAGTCGGCGTCAGTTCGTTCATCGCGACGGGTGCCGTCGTCGTCACCGCAGACGACGCCGCGAGTGTCGTGTCCGACGACGCCGCGCGTGCCGCGTCCGATGACGTCGCGCGCGTCGCGTTCATCGCCAGCGTGGCGCTCGCAGATGACGTGGATGGTTTTGACGTCGTGACTACGGCTGGGGACGTGCTCGAGTGTCGTCCGAGGAGCGACCAAGCGAGCCAAACCACGACGGGCAATGCGACCAAGGGGAGCGCGAGCCATTTGCGTTGCCGCGCCGGACCGACAAAGAAGAAGGCCGTCTTCGCGGTGCTCGAGTGGCGGAAATGGCGGAACTCGGCGTCGGATGGTCTGGACTCAGCGCGGCTTCGGCGGCGGCGGCAATCGTCGGCACGCGACCGAATTGCTCTGGGTTTACCGCGGGCGGCACGGCGGAGGCGCGCGCCAGTTCTTGGGTTGCCACCGAATCGTCGACGAGGATGCGATCGACGGAAGAGCGGATCTCGTCGCGGAGGTATCGCTTTCGTTGCAGACGAGCCGGGCGCCGGCGCGGCTTCTGAGACGCACCTGCCTTCGGCTCTGCCGGCAACGTGAGGGCGTCGTCGGGAAGTGCAAAGCGGGAGAGCGTCTCCGCCATTGCATCGATGGTCGCAAGGCGTCGCTCGGGGCGCTTCTGCAGGGCGCGATGGATGAGCTCGGCGAGTTCCTTCGGGGTTTCGGGGAGCAATTGCCGGATGGGCACCGGTTCGTCCATCGTGATGGCGGCGATCACGGCGCCTGGCGAGTCGTCCGCGAAGGGCGAGGTTCCCGAGATGAGCTCGTAGAGAATGACGCCCAGGGACCAGAGATCGGAACGCGTCGTGATACGACGTGGACCCAAGAGTTGCTCGGGGCACATGTAGAGCGGCGTGCCGACGGCCGTGTCCGAAGCCGTGAGCCCGAGATCGGCCTCACCGAGGACCTTCGCGATCCCGAAGTCGACGACTTTGACGATCCTGCGCTCCCCGACGGTCGTCAGGATCAGATTGTGGGGCTTCAAGTCGCGATGAACGATGTTTTGCTCGTGAGCGACCTTCATTCCACGGCAAGCCTGCAGCAAGTACGCGCAGGCCTCGGGAATGGGAATGGTGCCGCGGAGTCGAAGCTCGGAGCGCAGATCGCAACCGTTCAGGTATTCGATGACCAGGTACGGCGAGTGGTCGGAAAGGTAGCCCGATGAGTGATACTCAGCGATATGTGGGCTCTTGAGACGCGCGAGGACTTCCATCTCGCGCTGCAGGCGGATGCGCGCTTCTTCCGACTGAATCACCGTCGAACGCAGGATTTTTACCGCAACTTGGCGATCGATGGATAGATCGGTGGCAAGGTACACGATCCCCATTCCGCCGGTTCCGAGGACACGCTCGAGACGGAACCGTCCGTCGATGACGTCGCCTGCTTCTGTCATGAACTCCTAGATCGATCCCGATTCCATTACGGCCGCAGTCATTCTTGCCGTTAGTGTCATGAATGGCGGGACGAGCTCAGCACTGCACGTTCAGGGATTCGGGCGCACAGGTGCGCGTAGGTGGGCACGCGGCGATCGGGCTCCTCGTGCTTGCCGCATCCGGGTGTCGCGACACGACCCAGGTGTTCCTGGAGCTCTCGACGGATGCGCTCTGCCAAGACGTGCGCGAGACGAGCATCACCATCGACACCATCGACGAGCTCGAGACCGCGCTTCCAGACACGACGACGGCGCGATGCACCGAGGACACGAAGCGGATCGGCTCGCTCACCATCGTTCCATCTGCGGGAGAAGACGAGGAATTCGCTCTCCGCGTCGTGACGGGCCTTGGGATCTCTGCGGATGCCTGCGTCAAATCCGATTACAAACCGAGCGGATCCGGCGCCTGCATCGTGGCGCGGCGCGCCCTCCATTTCATTCCCGGTCGCACCCTGAACGTCCCCATCGAAATGGAAATGATCTGCGCCGGCGTGCCCTGCGAAGCGACGGAAACCTGCCGTCACGGCCGCTGCGTCGACGCCACCATCGATGACGTCGGAGATTGCCTCGACAAGGACGGTTGCGATGTCTCCAGTGCCGGCGCATCGGGCAAGGGTGGCGCTTCCGGCAAGGGCGGCACCTCCTCGACTGCCGGAACCTCCTCGTCCCAAGGCGGCACGACGAGCGCTGGCGGCTCTGCACAAGGCGGCACCTCGTCGACCAGCGAAACGACCTCTGCCCCTGGTGGCACGGCGGGCGCTGGGGGCACGTCGAGCACCGGCGGCAGCGCGTCAGATGGCGGCACGACGAGCACCGGCGGCACGTCGAGCGCTGGCGGCGCATCACAAGGCGGCGCTTCGTCTCAAGGCGGCGCGTCGTCTCAGGGCGGAACCACTTCATCCCAGGGCGGCACAACGAGCATTGGCGGCGCGTCACCAGGCGGCAGCTCCGGAAATGCCGGCACCACGTCGTCGACCGGCGGCACTTCGTCCCAGGGCGGCACTTCTGCGAGCGGCGGAACCACTTCATCCCAAGGCGGCACCTCGTCACTGGGTGGAACGAGTAGCACGACGACAGTGCCCGCGGTTTGCGGGGATGGCGTCGTTGCACCGATGGCTGGCGAATTCTGCGATACAGCGGGCAATAGCTCGACGTGCAATGGCAATTGTTGGCCTGCGCGATGTGGTGACGGCTATTTCAACGCAGCGGCGGGTGAAGCCTGTGACGGAAGCCAGGGCGCGCAGCCCTGCACGTCGCTGTGTAAGGTTTCAACGTGTGGCGATGGATACGTCGACTTTGCCCATGGGGAGACTTGCGAGTCGGGTCAGGGCTACTGCGTCAATTGCGCGCAGGCGGTGCCGATTACTTCCGGCAGCGTGCAGGTAGAGAGCATTCGCAACGAGTCCCTGTTGGGGCAAGACGTGGATTATCGATTGCGCATCAAGAACCAGGGCGCGGCACTTTCAGTGAATGGCCTCACCTTGCGTTACTATTATCGGGCAGAGAGCTCGAATCAGCAGACCATTTCCTGCAACTTCTTGCTCGACGCGAACTGTAACAACGTCACTATGTCCGTTGCGCCGCTCACGCCATCTTGCTCGAACGCGACGCACGTCGCAGACATTCGGTTTACCTCTTCTGGCACGCTGGGGACAGGCCAGTCCTTGTCCGTCGAGGGCAAGATCAGTGAGGGGCTGATCGTCATCGAGAATTACGGCAATGATTATTCGCGGCCTGAGAGCGCGCTCGTTTACAACGCGGCGCCAAACGTGACTCTGTCACGGAACAACCAGCTCATCTGGGGCGTGCCGCCATGCGGTTGCGGCAATGGAGTGCTCGAAACGGGCGAGCAATGCGACCATGCGGGCGCGACAGCTTACTGTAACGCGAACTGCACTATCTCGAAGTGTGGGGATGGCGTAGTCAATGGGTTAGCGGGTGAGCAGTGCGACGGCTCTGGGCCGACGCTCGATTGCGGCGCGGACTGCAAGACCACCGGTTACCCCTCGAGCGCGGCTTCGGCGCTGGTGCTCTGGCTCGATGCGACGCAGGGTGCGAGCATCGTGAAGTCGACGCAGGTGGGCACGTGGATGGATCGATCGGGGCGCAATCATCATGTAACCCAGGTCATCGCGGCAAATCAGCCCCTTTGGGTCGCCTCTGCCATTGGGACGAAGCCTGCCATTTACTTCAACGGAACCAGTAGTGAGCTCGCTTCCGATACGGCGGTGCTGAACGCGTCAGTGGCTTCGGCGATTGTCGTGCATCGCGTTGAGGCGTTTGGAACCGTCGCGATGCTCCTTGGCAACGGTTGGGCGAGTAGCGGGGGCGGTTTTGCGATCCGAACGCAGCCGGCAATCGATAGTTTGGGGCTGTCCTTCGCGGCAAACACCGGTTACTCCCTTTCGAACTGGAACGTCATCGGGAGTGCGCCTGCGCCGGGGTTGACCTACGTGGGTTGGAACGGAACGGAGCTGACCTGGGTGCGCGGGGGGACGAGCGGCACGGTTTCTCATACGGCAAGCTATCTCGCGACGAGTGCGCTCTTGAAGCTGGGCGGCGTGAGTGGGCTCGAGCCCTATCGCGGCTATTTAGGAGAGGTGATGCTCTTCAATCGCGAGCTCACCGTCTCGGAACGAAACGGGATCCTGTCCCAGCTCCAGGCCAAATGGCTGCCGTGAGTTGAGCGCGGCCGAGTGCGTCGGCCGTCAATCGAACGCGGCCGAGTGCGTCGGCCGTCAGTTGAACGCGGCCGAGTGCGTCAGCCGTCAATCGAGCGTGGCCCCCGTCGACGGCGGCGGTGAGTTGAATTCTGCCTGCCGCGGAAGAGCTCCTTCGACCACCTCAGAGGCCGCTTCACGATCGTGCTGATTCCGCCTGCGGGGTCGTGGAGCGACCAGCCATTTTGCCCTCTCGAGGTCCCTGTGCAGTTGCGAAAGCGCTTCGTTCTACCCAGTTTTGTACTCTTCGTCGTTGCCTGTAGCGGCGCGGATGATAGCTCTGACGGTTCGACGTCGGGTCAAGGCGGAAGCGCGAATGGAACGACGCCGGGCACGAATGCGATTGGTGGCGGCGATGCAACGGCGGTCGGCGGACGCTCTGGCGCGGGCACGGTGAGCGCCAAGGGTGGCGCAACGACAGCGAGTGGAGGAAAGAGCTCGGTGGGTGGCGCCACAGTGAGCGGTGGTAGCTCGACGGCGGGCGCGGGAGCGCTCGGTGGAGCCGCGACGAACACCGGTGGAAGCGCGTCTGGTGGCGCGTCGAACACGGGAGGCGCAACGAAGGCGACGGGAGGCGCTGGCGGCAAGACGAGCGGTGGAACCACTGCGAAGGGCGGCAGCTCGGCAGTCGGTGGAACCACTGCGAAGGGCGGCAGCTCGGCAGTCGGTGGAACCACTGCGAAGGGCGGCAGCTCGGCAATCGGTGGAACCACTGCGAAGGGCGGTAGCTCGGCAGTCGGTGGCAGTGGCAGCGGTGGCGCGACGGCTTGCGATTGGTCTACCCCGCCATCGAACGTGTCCGCGTGGGTGGACGAGAGTTGGAATGCGCAGCTCAGTGGGAACATCAAGGGGCGCAAGGCGTGGTTGATCGATAACGCGGTGATGGGCAAGGGTCAGATCAACTTGTGCGTGCGTTGGGGCGCTTCTGCGGCGCCGAGCGCGGCCATCAAGACCGGCATGGCGGGGGCCGTGGAGAAGTGGTTCAACGATTGGTTCTCCCAGCTCGATGGATACGGGTGCTTCCCCTACCCCAAGATCACCGTGAAGGTGACGGGGTGGGCGGTGAAGCCCGGCAATACGGGGTGGGTTTCCGAATCTGGGGAGCGCGGTCAAGATTTACACGGAGACGGACGGCTCAGGCGAGCCGAAGTGTCCCGACAGTTGTTCCTTCTTCACGAATTGGAACCATACCTTCCCGAATTGTCCCGGTGGCGAGGCGTTCCATCACGATTACTGGATGTGGATCGATGACACCCTCGGTGCGGAGGCGGAGGGCGGCGATTGGGGCCTGCGGATGCGAACGCAAGCGCTCATCAACGCCGTGACGAAGAGCACGGCCTATGATCTTAACACCGTGGAACATGAAATGGGCCACGGCTTCGGATTCCAAGACTACTACGACTGGACCGGCTCCCGCCCCACGGGAGGCTCACTGATGATCCTCGTCGATCCCTTGCCCAGTGCGCCCACGATTGGCGATCGCTGGCTGCTACGACGCACGTGGAAGGAAACGAAGGCGCTACGGGGGTGGTAGACGAAGAGACGAGGAGTCGAGGAGTCGAGGAGTCGAAGAATGTATTGAAGTCGATGAGCGCGCGGAGTGACGCGCGCTCGGAAGGCTTTGGACGGGGTTGTTGTTGGGGGAGATTTGTTTGTCGGTGCGGCGTGGGGACGGCGCGGGGCGAAGCGGTGGGGTGCGTCGGGGGGACGGCGCGAGAGCGAAGCAGTGGGGTGCGTCGGGGAAACGACGCAGGGCGAAGCGGTGGGGTGCGTCGGGGGAACGGCGCGGAGCGCACGTCGGGAGCGCATTGGGCAGACGACACGTGCGCAGCTCGGAGCCGTCGAGCGGCGCGTGTTATTCGTTGTGCGGTGTGCGAAGGGCTAGTCCTTTTCGAGCACGATGGTTTCGAGGAAGGCGGCGAGGTCGTATTGACCGCTGACTTCGAGGGCGCCCAGGGCGCCGTGCATGGCCGTCATGGCTGCGGAGCGGATATCGACGGAGCTCTTCGTGCAGCTGGAGTGGTCGGGGGCGACGCGAAGCTGTTCGGCGGCGAGTTCGAGGGCGTGAGCTGCCCTCGTCAAGATTGCCGAACGGTCGGACAGCTCTCGTTTTAGGCGCTCTGGATCGTAAAAGACGTTGGACATGGCTCAAGATCGCACAGGCCAAACCGACTTCCCATGTCATGTATCCCACGTTGGATGTATCGCACGTTGGGGCGGATTTCTCGGAGGATTTGAGAGAACCACGGGGTTACCTCCTCACATCGACAACCTCAAACGTTCGGAATGAAGCGCACGAGTCGACGTACTCCAGGCCCCGCGTGAAAATCACGCAACCGGAAGTCCGATAAGGCGGTGCTGCGGCTTCCGATGCCCTGGCTCGAGGGACTAGTTCGGCCCAAACGGTACGAGCATCTTCCTGTGGTCCTCTCGAAAAACGAGGTACGTCGCATCTTCGACGAGGTCACCGGAGTCAATCGTCTCGTTGCGTCTGTGTTGTATGGTTCCGGCTTGCGACTCCGCGAGTGTCTTTGTCTTCGAGTGAAAGACGTGGACTTCGACGGCCACCACATCCTCGTACGACGGGGCAAGGGCGGAAAGGATCGCGTCACCGTCTTTCCGTCGACGCAAGCCGCACCCCCCTGCGCGTCATTATCCCTCTATACGGCAGACCGCCCGTGCGCTCCACGCGAGCGCTACTCGGGTGTACTGCAGAGCACGCGTACGCTCCACGCAACCTTTGTCCGATCATACTGCAGGACGGCGTGCGATCCGGGAATGCATGTCAGCTTATACTGCAGAGGTAAGATATCCACCCAGGGCCGTCCAGGTCGCGACATGGCCACTAGACGATGGATGCTTGGCTTCCGTGCGTTGCAGAAAATCGATCTTCCTGTTTCGACTCAGTTGAATTTTGACAGGCTTCAACGCGCACGGCGGACTCGTGGACAAGCGCAAGACAGCATTGGCTTGGTGGTCGAGTTTGATTCAAGCGAACCCTCGATGCCTTCCGAGTCCAATCGCTAAAATAGGGATATCGCTTGCATCTCATCACGCCTCATGTTGCTATTCTCCGAATCTCTGCGGAGGGAATTAATGCAGCACGCACCAGACGAAGGAGCGTACCGAAGACTTCGTGACAACTATCCTAGCGGACCCGAAGTCCTCCAATTCATGAGCGCAAACGATCTGGTTCCTCAATACTCAGACGTGCTGCCTCGGGCGAGAAGCGCAGCGGCAATGTTTGCCTTCTTTACGCTGAAGCAGCCGCACTTTGAGCGATTCGGTCTTGCAAATGATGCGGTACTCGCGCTGTTGCTTCCACATGCACAACAGCAGCAATGGTTTCGCCAAGAAGCCAACATGATCCTGCGAAGACCCGAATTTCGCCACCGTCTGGCAACGACTGCTGTACTGGTTTTCTCGGCTGATCCACGCATTGCGAACAAGTGCAGTCAAAGTCTGCTTGAGGAGAGTGGCGCCGATGATGACGACGCCCCTTACTACCGGACTGCACTTGTTCCATTCTATGTTGAGGATCTGCGCAAGTGCACCTCGAGACTTGAACGCGAGCGACTCTTCAACAAGGCATTTCTCGAACACTCCTTCTCCCTGGACCACTTCGATACTCGAGCCCCAGTTCCAGAGGATCTTTTTGGCAGGCAATCCCTCGTAAAAGCCTTAGAAGGCGACCTTCGCTATCGCGATGCTGGTGTCGCACTCATGGGGATCCGTCGTGTAGGTAAGACGTCCGTTCTCCAAAGCGTTCTAGCAGAGCTCCAGGCCTCGGATGAGGCAGACCGCTGGCTCGTCTCTTCGTATGACGCTCAGGCACACGGCAGCGATGCCTCATCGCGAGCTCTCTGGGGACTATACGCAAGTCTTCGAACGGCCTGTGGTGCGGCCGGTATTGGAATACCGAACAACCTGGGTAGAACCCCCGACGGGTTGGAAGCACAGAAAGCCATCGAAGAGCTCACGCACTACGTCCTGCGTGCTCCTGGTCATCGGCGAATCGTGTTCGCGATCGATGAGTTCGAACATATTGTTCCTGACTCACAGGAGCCCTCCGAGAACCAGGTAAAGCTCTATCTCGATATCGTTGGCACACTTCGTGCACAAAAACAGCGTTTCAAGGGCCGCGTGGCGGTGATCATTTGCGGAATCAACGAAACATTCACTGAAGAGACGCACTACTTTCGTAAGCCAAATCCTGCACTAGACTGGTTCAAGATCCGTTACGTACCGCCTCTCGAGGATGCCCCCTTCTCCGAGATGTTGGTTACGATTGGACGACGAATGGGCGTCACATTCACCGAAAATGGGCTTCGAGAGATTCACTCCATGTGGGGGGGACATCCATATCTAGCGCGTCAGTTCTGCTCGAGTCTCCTCGATGGTCGACCGCGACCGCTCGAAGTGCAAGAACGGGATGTCATCAGTTCACTCGCAGGCTTCCGCCGTCGCGCAGATACCATTTTCCGCGACATACTAACCCACCTCGGCTTTCACTACTCGGCCGAGTACGATTCGCTGCGCGCTCTTGCGCTTGAGATACCATCGAGCTCCACGAACGAGCGCCACATTGATCACCTCGTCAACTACGGACTGGTATCGCGACGCCCCAGTGAAACTATACGAATTTGCGCATTAAGAGACTATCTTCGGGCAAATCCAGACAACACTGGCGCACGGCGATTCGTAATACACAATTTAATAGGAGATGGGGGACAAGGTGTTGTACATCGGGCTTATGACCGTGAAACCAACTCTATTTGCGCAATAAAGACGTATCCGTCCCACGCCAATGGCGGTAAAGAAGCGGCTGAAAAGGAGTACCGCCTCATGGAAAATGCAATCAAAATTGGGGCGGGCGCATACGTGGCCAAGCCTATAGGCGTATTTGCACATGGCACCCAATGGGTCCTCGCCATGGAGTTCATTGAAGGGCGTACGCTGGAGGACGTACTCAGAGAAAAGGCAACTCTCGCTTGGCCAGAGCTCCATAAGTTCGGTAGCGCATTGTTTGCTGCGATTGAGGCGTTGCACCCGTCCGAGACTTCCCTTGCTGGATTGGACGCACTCACTGCGCGAGACCTGGCGCTAATCCAGGGAGAAGGGAATCGCATGTGGCATCGGGATATCAAGCCGCACAATCTCATAGTTTCGGGTGAGTCCATGGAGACGGTAAGGGTTATCGACTTCGGGATTGCGTCAGCAGTCCAGGACGCGTCGCGCACGAATTGCGGCACGTTTGGGTATCTTCCACCGGACGCGGCGACTCGCCCGTGGGATTCCACGTTTGATCTCTATGCAGTCGGACGAATCCTCTGGCGGTGCCAATTTGGAGACTTCTCCGAACCAGAGCACGTCCCGGAGATGGTTGCCCAACTGCACCTCACTGGCGCAGAGGAAGAACGAGTCGTGTCCTTTTTCCAATGTGCACTGGCAGCCAGCGGAGCAAGACGTTTCCGCAGTGCTAGAGCCATGCGCGAGGCTTGGGAATTGCAGGTCGTTGTCCACTTTATCTAAATGAGCGAACATGATCGTCGAATTCTTAGGCCGCCAACTTGTGGCGTGATGGTATCGGTTTGGAACGCCGTCGACGAGCGGTACGCTTCCATGTAAGCGTTCAGCCGATGATGTCGATTGAGGTCTTCGCAGACTCCGTGAATTCTGTCGGCATCTCGTCATTCGAGCCGCCTGAGGTCGCAGGGTAACCGCACAAGTTGGACGCCTGGCTAGATCTCGCGGATAAGCGCATCGTGCGGCAGCACGATGCGGCCAAGGTCAAGCGCAATAGGTGTTCATCCGCTCCGGTAGTTCCAGCGGTGCGGCAGCAATTCCTCGATGCGACTCGCTGGGTGGGTCTGGATCCGGTCGAGCACGTCGGTCAGGTACGCAATCGGGTTGATCTCGTTCTTCACGCAAGATGCAATGAGGGTGTAGAGGACGACCAGGTCTTCGCCGCAGTCACGATCGGCAACGAAGAGAAAGTCGCTGCGTGTTCCGACGAAGTTGCCCAACAAGATGCGTATTCCGACGTCTCTCGGGCACAGCTCTCTGTCGGCGGCCTCGTACACCACGAATAGAATCCAGAGCGTTGCACGCCGAGGATGTCGCAAAGAACGGTGACGGGAAAGTTGGCCTTCTCCGTGCGGATAATTCGCATGTCACGAATTCTCCCTGGCCAAGTCGAGTAGCGCGAGGGAACTACCCCCTCGCGCTCTCACAGGACGTACCCGTTCAGCCGACGATGTTGATTGAGATCTTGGCAGACTCCGTGAATTCTGTCCGCGTCTCGTCGCTCGAGCCGCCTGGGTTCGCTGGTCCGCTAGCGTCAGCCGTTTCTTGGGCACGCTCCGCCATCGGCAGAGCCGACATCAGGTGATGTTCATCGTTGGTGGTCCTACTCTTTGGGGCGTTTCCATCGCCACGGCATCAGTTCGTCGGTCCGAAATGCCGGGTGCGTTTGGATTCGGATGAGTAAATCGCGAATGTACTCGTACGCGTTCACGTGATGAAGTCGACACGTGGCAACGATCGAGTGAAGTACCGCGAGGTTCTGCGCGTGTTCAGCACTTCCGGCAAAGAGCGATCGTTTTCAGCCGAGTGCCACGATGCGTAACGCTTGCTCTGCCACGTTGTTGTCGAGTCGAATCTTTGGTTCGTGCAAGAAGCGCTCAAGCTGCGCGCGTTGCTTCGTTGCGTACGTCAGAGCTTTCGCCATCTTGCTCTTCGGTGAATGTTTACCGCTGCGCGCATCAACCCACTTCCAAATCGCCTTAACGATTCGCTCGCTCTTGTGTTGGCGGAGTTCGAGGTGTTCTGGAGTCTTGAGAATGCCGCGAGCTTCGGCATCGGACTCGATCTGGTAGAGGTCAGCGATCATCCGCAGGATGTTGTGATTCTCATGCTCGGTCACGCCTTCTGGGATCGCTTCGAGGAATTTGCGTCGGGCATGCCCCTTATCCCGAGCTCGGGATAACGCTCACTGCCGAAGACGTTTCTGGGAAGCCGTCATTGTGGGCTATCCGCTCGGCCGCGAAGGACTGCTTCGAATTCGAAAGCTTTTCGAACTCGATCAATCTTGGTCCGATCTGCCACCGTCCAATCGACACAAGAAGCGGGAGGCCGTCCTCAAACCTCTCATCGACGAATTCTTCGACTGGGTTCGAATCGAGTACGAACGGGTCAAAGACGAACGGGGCCTTGTGCCGACCGCGCTCGACTACGCTAGTCGACAAGAGCAGGGGCTTCGGAACTTCTTGCGCGACGGACGCCTTCGCATGGACAACAATCTCAGCGAAGGAGCGCTCAAGCCGGTCTGTACCGGGCGACGCGCTTGGCTCTTCTTTGGGTCCGACGACCATGCGCAAGCTGCCGCCAACCTCTTCTCGCTCATCGCCAGCTGCCAGCTTCACGGAATCGAACCCGAGCAGTACCTCGCCGAGTTGATCCACGTGATGCCCTATTGGCGCCGAAATCGATACCTCGAGCTCGCTCCCGCAAACTGGCGGCTGACTCGAGAGCGGCTCGTTGCCGAAGAACTGTCGCGAGAGATCGGGCCGATCACTGTCCCGCCGCCGTTGACCAACTCGGCCGAGCAGCTTCCGTCGAACTGAAGTCGCGCTGTCGCTCACGCAGCGAATGTCGCCTCGCGGAAGTCACCCCGCAAGAACGGTGCTCGTGCACCGGATACGAACCATCTGCCAGCCGCCATCGATGTCCTTCGTCTCGAGGCGCAAACCTTCACCAATACGCAATCCGAGCGCATAGATGGTGGCCAAGGTCCCGCGCCTCACGGGATGGCGGCCGGGCTGCAGCAGCGCGCGCACTTCCCGTTGGCTCAACACCACCGGTAGCGACCGCGGCCGATTGACGCGAAGGAATTGAGAAACCTCGAAGTCCCGCTGCAAGGTGACGTTGCAGAAGAAGCGCAACGCGCAGAGGGCAGTGTTGACACTCGACAGCGCCTGCTGCCGGTCATCTCGCAAGTGGAGAAAGTACGCGCGGATATCTTCCTCGCCGATCGTCTCTGGCGCTTTGCCTATCTTGTCGAGAAACAGCCGCACGGCGAGCAAGTAGCCATCCACGGTGCGCTGCCGAAGATCGCGCAACCGCATGTCTTCTTCCATCCGCTCCGCCAGTTTTCCAAGGTGATCATGAGACCCTCCGTTGCGAATCGCGGCGACACGACGTCGCCACTGACCGAAGTGTGCGTCTCACGCTTGCAGGCGGGCGTCGGAAGCGGTTACTCTCTCGCAACGTCGATCCGATTTACCGACTCCGAACTCTGCGTCGCTGCCGCGGCTTCGTTCAACTCCGGTCTGAACCTGCCAGCGTCCCTACTGGAAAGGTCTGTTCGCCGCGTGCCGTGGCGAGCGTAGCGCTCGTTTCAATTGTACGGCGCGCGGCTGTCTTCCAACCCGTCGCGTTCAGGTGTACTGTCCTGCGCTACAGGTTAGCCCGCCGCCGATGGCCAGACCTAGAACCGAAACGTTTGGGAGTATCGAAAGATGGTGCGCATCGTGTCTTGGAACATGGCTCGGGCAGTGCGCCCCGCCGGATTGAATATCGAGCCATGGAGCGTGCTGTCTTCGCTTGACGCTGACGTGGCACTTCTCCAGGAGGCGAGATCGCCACCATCGGAGCTGCAAGGATACTTCCACATTGTCCCCACGCGAAGGGGATGGGGGAGTGCAATCTGGTCGCGATTTCCCATTTCGTCAGCAGGGAAATTGCCACTCGGCAGCGACTGCTCTCGTCCAAGTGTTCACGATGCTCTCGATGGCTATGTTGCAAGCGCCGTCGTAGAGCTTTCCTCAAGCGCCTCTCTATCGCTAACGTCTGTGCATGCGTATCCGGCCCCGGTCGACCCCAAGTACCTTTTCGACATTGACATAGATTCGGTCAGAACCCCAAGTGCTGCCCGCGTCTGGCCGGGCGATCTCCGTATGGTGGGCAACTCGGTCGCTCGCGCGAAAAGGTGTCTCTGCAGTAGTTGGTGGTGATTGGAATACTTCACAGCTTTTCGATGAGCTGTACGGGCCGCGCGGCAATAGGGAGTTCTTCGAACGCATGCGCGATACGGGTTGGTTTGACGCAATGCGAAAGTTTCATAAAACTGAAGTACAGACGTACTTTCGGAAGGGGCGTGCCGCATTTCAACTTGATCATGTGTTCCTTACGCAAGACATAAACGAAAGACTCCAGGCTGCTGAAGTTGCCGCGACACCGGACGTACTCGGCGCAAGTGACCATGCCCCCATCGTGCTCGAGGTCGCCGCGCCCTAAGCGTCGCACGGTACCGTTGAATATCATAATCGTTCGAAGTCACGTCGAACAGCTCATTGAGGATCATCATGTTGCTCGAAATTGCTCGTCCCAACTCGCTCGATGGGCGGTCTTGGAAGGGCCGCAAGGACCAAGGTCTTGTTCAAGGGCTTTACGTTTTCCTCTTCGAGAATCCGCAAGACCGCGACGTCTTCGATGCAAACAAAACGCCGAAGATAGTCGTGCATGGACATGGCATCTCCTTGAAGTCAGGGAAATTCGAGCAGACCCTAACGATGCGGCTTGCAAGTTACGAGGCGCACCTCCATGTCGTGGCGCCTCATGGTCAGCGCCAGAATGTATTTCACGCTGACATTTGTTCGTGGATACGTCCTGGATCTCTCGAGTCGAGACAACAGTTACCCGCTTGCTCGCATCTTTGAACGATTCTGGGTCGAAGAGGTCAATCGGTTTCTGATTGCGAATAGTCTTCTATCGAGGCCACCCCAGAAACAAATCGCAAGGTCTGAGTGGAGATACCTCCGTACGGGAGCGCTAACGACGGAGACGACTGAGAGACTCAAGAACCACCTGGAGAGCGTCGCTAAAACGATCGACAGAATGCAATCGGCAATCAGCGCAAACGCGACGGCCAACCGCGATTGAACGAGGGCTGACCAACTCGCAGACGGATTCGACAAGGGCCTGTTGCGGTGACCATTGCCATCTCCCGCTACCGGAGCGATGATGCGAGCCTTGTGATTGAGGTTGGCCCTTGCGACTCAAAACTGCAAACCCGTTAGCCAGTCCCGAAACGTGCAGAGCCACCATGGAATTTATCGACAATGAGGGACCGAATACTTTGCGGAGCACCCTCTTGCACCTTTTCCAAAACGCTTCAACCGCAGAGGTTCACGTCGCCTTTGCAACTGAAGAGGGTGTTGCCCTGCTGCTGCGGAAACTTCGCCGCGTGGAAGAAGTTCGTGTGCTTGTAGGTCTATGGCAAGGTTTCACTGACCCTAAAGCCCTTCGAGTTCTGCTTGACGTCCAAATCGGCGGAGTGGTGGTTTTCAAACCAGAGTGATCGCCGAGCGATTTCATAGGAAGGTCTACGTCATTGGGCGCCGCACGCGAGTTGATGTGATCGTTGGATCATCAAATCTCACAAGAGACGGCCTCACGTCGTCTGATGAGCTCTCCATCTTCCTTGGAACGAAGCGCGGTTCAACCGAGGCTCGTATTGTTCGGGCGGGGCTTGAGCGTTGGTGGGATCGGGGCACTCCCCTTAGTGCAGAACTTATACGAGGCTATGAACGGTTGCGTCGTTCAGGAGGACAGTCACCCGGAGTGACTTTGGGTGCGTTGCGAAAGCTGGTCTCGGCAAACGTCAGAAGCGCGTCACTCGAGTCACCGACGCCTTCCAATGCAACCAACCAATACTGGATCGACAGCGTTGTGGGTTACGCCGAAGACGCGACTCGTCAAGTTGTCAGCGACGAAACCAATTGGGACCGCCGGGGTTGAACATGGTACTCCTGTGGACGCACCTCGATCCAAAGAGGAGACAGAATCCTCTTATTAGATTGGGCGGGGACCACTCCTTGGGCTACCGTTATAGACGTTGCCGATACTGCCAAGACCGCAATGCCGACGCCGGACGGTCGATACTTCGTGGCCTACAAGGCTGAGCGTCACCGTCGTCGCAGACAACTGACTGAGTCGGCTCGCGCATTGTTGCGCACGGTAGGCATAGGTCGGAAGGGTTACTTTGAGAAAGTGACTCCACGGAGATGGCAGCGAGTCCTTTCGGCTATTGGCCTCGACTAACCGTGGCTGGCTAACTCACGCCCGACGGCAAGTATAAGGCGATCTTCTAGGTTGCAGCCGAAGCGGCATGCTTCAGCAGGGGTGCGTGGCGCTTCTGCTGCGTCATCAGGTACTTCGACTCGTCGTATGGAAGACGGTCGAACCAGCAGCGGTAAAGGATGCGGATCCACTTGAAGGCTAAGGCTCGAAGGGCGGCTTGGTGCGAGCCACCGCGGGCCCGATATGCCTCGTAGAAGGCCTTGGCCCAGGAGGAGCGAGTGATGGTTCGGCCACCCACTCGACGAAGGTTTGGCGCAGAAAAGTTGAGCAGGAGTAACGCCAGTGGACCCAGCACTTGTTACCACTGCGGTGACGGGGGCAACGCCGGCGTACTCTTGAAATGCGGCGGCGTTCGGAAGCCGCTCGCTGCAGCAGCGAAAGCTCGACCAGCAGTTGAGCCGGACGGATGACAGCCTCGTCGGTCGTCAGCGGTTCCTCGCCCTTGAGCGTGTCAATCCGTCGATCGATCGTCGATTGGTATCGGACGTTGTGTTCGCGGAAGAAGCTCTCGAGGGCACTCCGGCGAGCCTTCTTGGCGGCTTCGAGGGAGGGCCACCGCTCGAGAAAGTCGGCGAACACCCCGGTATCCTTCTCCCGAAACAGCCCGAGAACCTGAGGAAAGTAAGCCTTGAGGTTGGCCACGATGCGGTTGGTCACCCGTACCCGATCTTCGACGAGTCCACGTCGGGTCTCGACGAGTTGTCGCAGCATACGCATGGTCGGACTCTCGGGTTTGAGACGCTGGACCCGCTCCGGGTACCGAAGCATCAGCTCGAGCGCGAACTCGGCGCGTCCGTCGGGTCGTCCTTGGCTCGACTCGGGGTGAACGCATTGCGATACTTGGCCAACATCGCTGGCTGCACGAGAAAGACGACGAAGAAGTCGTGTTCCAGGAGCGCGGAGACGATGGGGCCTTTGGCGAGCTCCAGGCACACGGCCACCTTCGCCCCGTCGAAGCGTTTGCGCAGCTGCTCAGCCCAGGCGTGAATGGCCTTCGGGGTGTGTTCGAGCACGGAGCGCTCCCGCTTTCCAGTTGCGGTCACCTCAAGGCACAAGTCGTGCTTTCGGTCCGCCCAGTCCAAGCCCACGCATGCAGCGAATTCAGATTGCCCTGTCTTCATCGGTCCTCGGTTACCGTTGGCTCAGAGGACGTGCATAGCCGAACCCAGCGAAAGCAATATGGTGAGCCAGTTCGAGTGGCTTTCCCTGAGTATTCGTTACGGGTCGCGGTGCATCCGACGGCACGAAGTTGAGTTAGTGAGCATCTCGTGCTCTCGTTTGCATGTTCGTTGCCGAAGGAGTGCATGTCCTCTGCCAACTTCCCGGACTCTACCGGATCCAAGTCACCGATGACTGTCGACCCATATCCGCATTGCAGCTGTCAAAACCTGCGGCTTTGCAGCTGAATGCTAACCGTTATGCGAACCATCGGAACGCAGGAGCCGAACGGAAGAGCTCGTTCAAGTTGTGCACGCGCGACCTCCAAGTTTCTCGCGCTGCGCATCGCCGGCACGCGACGTGGCTAAAGAAAGGCAGGTGTTGCGCCCGCCTGACCGTACGCGTAGAGTGCTTTCTGGAGTTACGTCATGAAGGTCCACGCATTCTGCTACGAGTGCCTAGATGGAAGAAAGACGCGACCAATTGCCGACGCGCAGTACTGGGTGGACCTTGGAGAAGTGAGTGAGCGCGGTGTATACACAGGCAAGTGTCCGCGAGGACATCGTATCTCAGCATTCCTTCAGGCTTTGCACCACGAGATACTCTTCGATTCAGCGTGCCTTGCCTTGCTCGATGGCTACTACAGGGAGGCGATCGCAAGTTTCGCTTCATCCTTGGAGCGCTTCTACGAATTCTGCGTAAGAGTGTATTGCAGACATCATGGGCTTACGGCGGACGACATCAATCATGCGTGGAAATGCGTCCGTACCCAGTCGGAGCGCCAACTGGGAGCATTTCACTTCCTCTACCTTCTCAATCACAAGGCCCCGTATTCTCTGGAGAAGCCGAAGATGGTTGAGCTGCGGAACAATGCCATTCACAGAGGCAAGTTCGTATCTCGCGAAGACGGGACAGAGTACGGAGAATACGTTTACTCAATAGTAACAACGCTGCTGACGGCGCTTCGTAGTTCGCACGCAACGGCACTTGAGGATGAGCAAGCCGAAGCATTCCGCTCTGCGAGCGCAACCGAAGCTGGCGACCCAGGCGCTATTCAAACCATCGGACCCGGGACTTGTGCGATATCAACAGCGTATCGCGCGCCATACCCGCCGTTCGAAGAAGTCCTCAGTCGTATGACAGACGTGAGTCTCTGGGTGAACCCGAACGATCGACTTACCGTGACTGACCTTGCAAAACGATCAGGAATTCCGGTCCAACAGCTTCTGATGGTTGTCGCGAGGGCCCAAAGAGAGCACGTGTCGAGACGCTTTCACTTTGCAGAAGCGAAAGACGTTCCGTCAGATTCCGAGAGCGCGACGTCAAGCCCAGCCGATGAAAGAACCGTCGACAAATGAATTCGCGAGAACGGTCGCATAACTCGCGAATGAAGCTGGCAGGCTTCGCCTGCAGCTTATCCGCAAACCAGTTATTCGGAGCTTCAGTGGGTGAAGGTTGGTGATGTTGTCGCTGCGCACGACGTCTCGTATTGCTGACCGGTTGCGGCGCCGCGGATCGACGAACTCGTTCCACTGGGCGATCCTTCGCGACAGCCTCCGACTTGTTGACGAGGCGCCGCCCCTCAAGACCAATGCCTAATTCCATCTGGTAGGCGGTGCCGTACTGACATCTCCGGGCAGGAGTGCTTCGCAGCAGAGTGTCATTGGCTGCGTAGATCCGCCTGAAGATGGCTGTTGGCGCAGGTCAAAGCCAGGGTTCCGCGCCAGACAACTGGCGCGTGGAAGCAACGAATTTGGCTGACGGTCCCGGAAGCCGTTAGTCTTTGTGCCCCCCGAAATAGGTTTGAAGGCCCGGTCTAGCCACCGAGCCTTCCTTGGCGATCGCGCGGATCACGCGACAGCGCCACTTTGGCGTTTCGCAGATCCCGGGCGAGTTGTCGAGAAAACGGATCCGATTTTCGGGATCCCGGTGTGCAAGTGTCCGGCAGAAACTTGGCGACTGTTTGCCTGTGGGGTGTGCAATGCCCCCGTTGTCGTATGCCCTGGTTGCGACCATGGCCAGCGGTATTGCGGTGAGCGGTGTGGGCACTTTGCGCGTCAGGCGCAGCATCGACTGTCCTCTCGCTCCTATCAGGATACCCGGAGAGGTCGACAACTGCACGCGGCGAGACAGCAGCGCCATCGAGCTCGTCTCCAATTGGACAAGTTCTCTGTGTCGAAAGTGACTCAACAGGCAGTGACACAAGGTGTCGCCAGGGCGATGGCTGGTCCTGCGGCACGACGGCGACCAGGCCGATAGCCGTTGATTGGGAAAAAGCAGTTCTCGATGGCGTAATAATCCGACAAATCCACGGGCCCTGCTTTGGAACCTGCCCGGCGTATTCAATCACAATTTGGGGAGATGGCCGCATCGAGTACTTCGGTGCCAGCCAAGTACTCGCGTGCGGTGTACGCCACAAGCAGATCGCGATGGAGGACGTTCGTCGCCTGATCGATTCAGCACGTACATCGGGATTCTTCTGGCGTGATGTTGAGCCTGACAAGCTGTGCGACTTCTGGACGGATTTGCCGACGGTAGTAACGCGCATTGATATGCCAGGGTACGGGCGCGCAATCGAGCACTCCTATGGTGTTCGCTGTTTTCCTGAGGAGCTACAAGCCTTCGAAGACGAGATCCCGCGCGTCGCGGGAGTCCAAGAATGGACCGGAACTGGGGATCGGCTGCGATTCTGTGATGCGGTCGACAGGTAGATCCTCGGCGACGCTGGACCCGCTTCGGGTACCGAAGCATCAGCTCGAGCGCGAACTCGGCGTCCGTCGGGTCGTCCTTGGCTCGACTCGGGGTGAACGCATTGCGATACTTGGCCAACAGCTTTCCCTGAGTATTCGTTACGGGTCGCGGAGCATCCGACGGCACGAAGTTGAGTTAGTGAGCATCTCGTGCTCTCGCTTGGATGTTCGTTGCCGAAGGAGTGCATGTCCTCTGCCAACTTCCCGGACTCCACCGGATCCAGGTCGGCAATGACTGTCGACCCATATCTGCGATGAACTCGCCGGCCCTCCAAGCTGTTGGGTCACACCTGTCGCCGCCCGTGGCTCGCTCCGCTATCGCTATGCTCGCAACAATTGTACGGGCGCCGACTCCCCTCCTTGCGGATGGCTTTCGGTGGTATTGTTGCGGCCGCGAGTTATCGCACACCCGTTGGACGGACAGAATGTACAGCGAAACAATCGAACGGGCTCATGAACTGAGCTGCGAGCTACCGGACGAAATGCCTGTCGGCACCGAGGCCATTCCGACGCGGTTTCAGCTGTTCAGGGACGACCAGATCTCAGTGACGTACGCTCCGTTCGACTACATCAATCGGACTGCTCGCATTCTGATCCTCGGTATCACGCCTGGCTGGCGGCAAGCGAGGATTGCCTTCGAGACGGCCATCTCAATGCGCGGATGCGCAAGCGACACGGTTGGCGTGGAGGTAAAGCGGCGGGCTGCTTTCGCCGGTTCAATGAGACAGAACCTGATCTCCATGCTCGATGAACTCGGAGTGCCTGGGTTCCTCGGCATCGAGACGACCGCACAGATGTTCGCGGAAAGGTCGGATCTCTTGCACAGCACGTCTGCGCTCAGATATCCGGTCTTCAAGCACGGTGCTAACTTCTCGGGCTACGATCCCAATCCGACGCAGCACCCGTTTCTCTCATCAATGCTCGAACACCTTCTCGTACCAGAATTGGCGGCAGTGCCGCAGGCATTGGTCATTCCTCTCGGGGGCTCGGTAGAGTCGGTGCTCGACTATCTCGTCGCAACCGAACGACTCGCGGGGGCCAGGTGGCTACGCGGATTTCCCCACCCATCTGGCGCAAATGGCCATCGGAAGCGGATGTTTGAGGCTCGCAAGAACGAATTGGCCGCCGCAGCTAAGCGTTGGCTCGGTGGTCGCAATACGGAGCTGCCCTAAATGACTTCCGTCACCCTTACAAATCGGCGCCCATCGCCCAACGATTTGGCGTTTTCACTGTGACGCGACGTAAGTCGCGGCCAGCGTGAATGCGCCTGTTGAACAAGCCCGAGCACGACGGTTGCTAATGGGAAGCAACGAGCGGCGGAGGTCGACGAGATACCAATTGTCGCGCGATGGGTCGCCGCCATCGGCGCGCTCGGCGGGTAGACCCTGTGGTTAAGCCGCTTCGGCAGCGGAGGCGCCCGACCGCCTCGAACACGACGTCCCATGGGGTCACCGAGGCGGTAGACCGCCCCGATTACGACGTCACCTATGGCAAGCGAGGCACTCGACCGCCGGGGTGAGTACTCTCGCCCATACTTTTGAGGCACTCGACCGCAAGGTGAGCATCGTCGTCCGTCACTTCGAGGCGCTCGACCGCCCGCGCGACGTCCTCCCCCAACCATTCGAGGCGGTCGCGAGGCTCGGCGGTAATCTCGCCCTCAGGTTCGAGGCGGTTGACCGCCTCCCGAGTACTCTCGCCCATAGTTTCGGCGT
>JASGIX010000020.1:0-54002 GCA_049840955.1 Polyangiaceae bacterium | reverse complement strand
CGACGACGCGACGATCCACGCGATCAATCGTACTCAGCAATAGTTCTCGAAAGAGTGCCCCTGCCTCAGGCTGCGACAACGTGCGCTCGCGAAGCCGAGGATCGCGGATGGCTCGTCGAGCCGCGTCGTCCAAACGTCGCGCGGCTCGACGAGCCAGCATCCGTGCGAGCCACGAAAAGCGCATGAGCGACTTCATCACGTGAAACGTCAGGGGGATCCGAATTGTCATTGGCCCGCTACAGGTCGATACCAGAACGAGCGCAGAGCAGCGACTTGGGTGTCGCGCCGCGAACTGCAGCATGACGTTCGCCTCGCGCCGTGCCCGCGCCGAGCGAACCAACAGCGGCCGCGGCCGCACTAGAGCACCGACCGGTTGGGATTGCCTACTGCGAACGCCCATCCTCTCGCTGCGCCGAGCGACCTCGTAGCTGTGTTCCTCGGACTACCGCTAATAGTCTTCCGGCGCTCGCTCCTCGGGCGCTCGGCTCGCTTCGGTTCTGGCTTTTTCGTGGCGACACTCGAACCGGTCGGCGCTCGAGCAACGCCCCTCACCGTCACCGGGCAAACACCAGAACGCGTCGATTCGCACGCTTACGTCAACGGCAGGTTTTCGGACAACGGCGGGTTTGGGAGCAACTGGCAGCATGCATTCGCGCCCCGCCGTGTCACGTCCGACGAGCCGCGACCGCTGATCCCCGCGGAAGGCGCCAGTGGTTCACCGAGTGCGGCCCTTCGCCCTCCCATTTTGGAGCAGGTACGAAGCGGAGGCGGAACATCGCGACTTCGAAACCCTTGGAGCCCGAACGAGGCCGTGGAGGTAGTGATCAGGGGGAGCTGCCGCAAAACGCCCCGTGCAAGCGTTTCGAGCGCAGGGCTCGAGCGGACGAAGATCGCTTCGCCGTTGCCAGTAGCCGTTCGATATTGGAAAGATGGCGGGAGAATCGTGATATACGTCGGCCTCGAAATGAGGAACGGCCCGGAAATGACCAGCGAAGCGAAGGAGCGACGGGCGCTCCGGGTGCTCGCACGGGAAAGACCTCGATGTGACTGAGGCGGATGGCAACCCAAAAGGCAAAAGGCGTGGGCCGTAAGAGGCAGGCAGCTCCCCGAGGCGACGGCGCACGTGCGCAGAAGGGCACTCAGGGCGAACCGACCTCGAGCAAAGCGCAGTCGGGAAAACAACCTCGCCCTGCAGCCACGACGAGCAAGCGCTCGCCCGGAAGTACCGAGAAAACCAGTCCCACGCCCACTCCCATCGCCTCGACGGCGAAGGGTGTACAACTGCCGCGCACGCTCGAAGGAGCCGAGCGAAGCACAGGGGAACGAGCAATATCCTCAATCCCCCGATTCGCTGCGTCTTCCGACGTGCGCGCCTCCTTTCCGATCGTTGGCATCGGAGCCTCCGCTGGTGGCCTCGAGGCTCTGGAGAGCTTTTTTTCGCATGTGCCCAAGAACAGTGGGATGGCCTTCGTCGTGGTCCAACACTTGGAGCCGACGCAAAAGAGCCTGCTTCTCGAAATCCTTCAGAAAAGCTTGACGATTCCGGTGGTGCAGGCAACCGACGACTTGCCAGTCGCACCAGAACCACGTCTATCTGATCCCACCGAGCAAGGACATGTCGATCCTTCACGGTAAGCTCCAACTCATCCCGCAAGCACCGCGGCAGAGCTTGACCTGGCCGATCGACTTCTTCTTCCGCTCTCTTGCCAAAGACCAAGGCGAACGTGCGGTGGGCGTCGTGCTCTCTGGAATGGGTACGGATGGCACACTAGGGTTGCGCGCCATCAAGGAGAAGAACGGTGCCGCGTTCGTCCAGGCGCTCACTTCGGCCAAGTTCGACGGCATGCCCCGAAGCGCAATCGATGCCGGCATCGTCGACGTGATTGCGCCCGTCGAGGAACTCCCCGGCAGGCTCCTTGCCTACTTGCGACACTACCCTGTTTTGGATCGTGGGAACGAACCGGTCGAAGACAAAGCCCTCACGGCATTGTCCAAGATCTTCGTTCTGCTGCGCTCGCACACCGGCAATGACTTCACCTTCTACAAGAAGAGCACGGTCTATCGCCGTATCGAGCGCCGCATGGGATTGCATCAGCTCGACAGCATTGGGCACTACGTCCGCTTCCTGCGCGAGAACCCCAACGAAGTCGAGTTACTCTTCAGAGAGCTACTCATCGGTGTCACCAGCTTCTTTCGCGATCCCAGCGCCTGGGAGAACATGAAAGAGGAGGTCATTGCCCCCTTGCTCACGACTCTACCCCCGGGAAGTCTCATGCGCGCCTGGGTCCCGGCATGCTCAACCGGTGAGGAGGCATATTCCCTCGCCATGGTCTTCAAGGAGGCAATGGCGCCACACAAGTCAACGAAGAACATCTCGCTTCAGGTCTTTGCGACGGATCTGGATCGCGACGCAATCGAGAAAGCCAGAGGGGGCCTATTTCCCAACAATATCGTCGCGGACGTCTCGCAGGAACGCTTGCGACGCTTCTTCATCAAGGAAGACCAGGGCTTCAGGGTTACCAAAGAGATCCGCGGAAATGGTGATCTTTGCGCCCCAAAATGTCATCTCCGATCCGCCGTTCACCAAACTCGACATCTTGTCGTGTCGCAATCTGCTCATCTACCTATCTTCCGAACTACAGAAGAAGCTGCTGCCCCTCTTTCACTACAGCTTGTCTCCTGGCGGCGTTCTGTTCCTCGGAAGTGCGGAGACCGTGGGTTCCTTTTCGGGACTATTCTCCCCCCTTGACGCCAAAGCGCGTATTTACAAAAAGCTGGAACAACCAACGAATGTCGTTCCGGTCGATTTCCCCTCTACGGCACTCGCGCTCCTAGACGCAAAGAACGGTAAAGACACAGAACCCGAGGTTCCTCTGAAATCCGCGGCCCCGAACTTGCAGGCACTTGCCGATCGAATCGTGTTACAGCAGTTCGCCCCAGTAACGGTGCTCTGTAACGACAGGGGAAATCTCCTCTACGTCAGTCGTCGCGCAGGCAAGTACCTCGAGCCCGCGGCTGGCAAGGCCAACCTGAATGTCTTTGCCATGGCACGTGAGGGGTTGCGCTTCGAACTCTCACGGTCTTTTGCTTCGGCGCTTCGTCAACCTGGCGAGATTACCGTCTCAGGCGTCCAAGTCGGGACGAATGGGGGCACTCAACTCGTCGATCTAAAAGTCCAGAAGCTGCTCGAGCCCAAAGAGCTACGCGGCACCGTGCTGGTGGTGTTCAAGGAAGTCACATCGGGCCCCCAAGCAACCGTACATGCGCGCTCGCATCACGTCTCCCCCCGGGCGCGGGAGCTCGAGCTCGAGCAAGATCTCCAACGTGCGCGCGAGGAAGATCCAGACGACCCGCGAAGAGATGCAAACCTCCCAGGAAGAACTCAAATCGACGAACGAAGAGCTGCAAAGCACGAACGAAGAGCTGCAAAGCACGAACGAAGAGCTGACGACCTCCAAGGAGGAGATGCAGTCGTTGAACGAAGAGCTCCAGACGGTAAACCATGAGCTTCAAGCCAAGGTGGACGAACTGTCGCGAGCAAACAACGACATGAAGAATTTGCTCAATTCCACGGACATCGCGACGCTCTTTCTCGACAGTCAGCTCAATGTTCGACGCTTCACGACTCCGACGACGAAAATCATCAAGCTCATCCCCTCGGACACGGGCCGACCCATCACGGACATTACCTCAGAATCTCGATTACTCCAATCTCGCCGACGATGCGCGGGAGGTGCTCCGCACCCTCGTCTACAAGGAAAAGCCAGTCACGACGCGCGATGGCCGGTGGTTCACTGTCCGCATCATGCCCTATCGCACGCTCGAGAACGTCATCGACGGGGTCGTCATCACGTTTACCGACGTCAAGGTGAATCGCATCGAGGAGTCCTTACGCGCGCAGGCAGAGGACCTCCGGCGCATGGTCGACGCACTGCTCGAGGGAAGCCAAGAAGCCATCGTGGTTCTGGCCAAGGATCTCACCGTCGCCGCGCTCAATCTCGCCGCGGAACGGGTGTTTGGGCTCAGGAGAAGTGGCGTCGGCAGGGGCTTCTTCGAATTGCTCCCGAGGTTTCGTGGTACGGAACTCGAACAAAAGCTCAAAGAAATGTTTGGACACCGTGAACCGCGCTCCCAGGAACTCCTACTGAGCGCAGCCCCCAACGAAGGCTGGCACGCGATCCGTATCGAGCTTCATCGCGACTCGAACGCGGTTTCGCTGTACGTTACTCACACGACGACCAATCATCCCTAGAGACAAGCGGCGACTGGAGAAACCATGAGGAAGCACCGGCCCCGACTGCATCGCGAAGTCCACGGTCGCCGGGAACCGCAAAAGCTGATCGACGTGACCGTGCTTTCGGACGACGAGGTGCGGCGACTCGTCAGTGAGTTGCAGATCCATCAGCTCGAGCTCGAGATCCAGAATGAGCAACTGCAAACCGCACGGGCAGACATCGAAGCGGGACTAGCGCGCTACACCGAGCTCTTCGACTTTGCTCCAATTGGGTACGTCGCGCTTGCGCGTGACGAAACGATCGGAGCGGTCAATCACGTCGGCTCGCGCATCCTCGGCGTGGAGAGGAGGCAGCTCATCGGTCGAAGGTTCGCCAATCTCATCGCCACGAAACACCGCGACGAATTCGGTCGCTTGCTTGGGCGAGCGCACGATAGCGAAGCGCGCGAGACTTGCGAGTTGGAGGTTCGGGGGAGCCGGAGCCAATCGATTCGAACCCTACAATTGAGCGCCGCAGTGCTCACACATGGTGTTGCCGAGCAAACGGTGCTGCTGGCTTTCGAGGACGTCACGGCTCGAATCGAACAAGAGAAGTCACTGGCGAGTACGGAACAGGCCCTACGCGAAGCCGATCGACGAAAAGATGAATTCTTGGCCGTGTTGTCCCACGAGCTTCGAAATCCGCTCGCCCCGATCCGCAACAGTTTATATGTGCTCTCCCGCTCGGAGCCTGGTAGCCAGCGTGCGCAGAGCGCCTTTGCCGTCATCGAACGACAGGTGTCCCACCTCACCAAGTTGGTCGACGATCTGCTCGACGTCACGCGGATCGCTCACGGCAAGATCCACCTCCACTGCGAACGCTTCGAGCTTCGAGAGGTCGTCCGAAGTACGATTGAGGATCAACGCGGCACCTTCGAAGCCAACGGCATTCGACTAGATTACCAGTTCGATCCCGGCAACCTCTGGCTCAACGCGGATCCGGCTCGACTCGTACAGATTTTGAGCAATCTCCTGGGCAACGCGCAAAAGTTCACGCCGCGCGGAGGTAGCGTCACGGTCAGTCTGCATCGCGCGTGTTCGAACGCCATCTTGCGGGTGCGTGACACCGGCGTCGGTGTTCCCCAAGACATTGCACCGCTTCTGTTCGAGCCTTTCAGACAGGCCACGCAAACCATCGATCGCAGTCATGGAGGTTTGGGCCTTGGGCTCGCCATGACGAAGGGGCTCGTCGAACTCCAGGGAGGCAGAGTCGCCTTGACGAGTGACGGGCCAGGCCAAGGAACCACCGTGACGGTCTCGCAGCCTCTCGACGTCACCTCCGAATCCTCCATACCGCCCTCAGCGACTCGAACCACTTGCGGTCGTCGAGTTCTCGTCATCGAGGACAATCAGGACACGGCCGACAGTCTCAAGGATGCCCTCGTCATCGATGGTCACCAGGTGGAGACGGCCTATGACGGTCCTAGTGGGCTCGAGCGGGCGCGTCAACTTCACCCCGAAGTAATCATCTGCGACATCGGTCTACCGCGAATGGATGGGTACGAGGTGGCCAAGGCGATTCGCTCCGACAACGGACTGCGAGACACTTACCTCGTTGCCTTGACGGGCTACGGAATGCCCGAAGATCTGGAACGCGCCCTTTCCGCTGGTTTCGACGAGCACGTGACGAAACCGCGCTCGACCGAAAAGCTAAGCCAAATGATTAGCAGCGCACCAACCTCCCCCACGGCACCCCCCGTGATCCCCGAAGCGGTCCACTGAGCCCATCATCCCGCGGGGGCGACTTCACGATCCGCGGTCCACTGAGCCCATCATTCCGCAGGGGCGACCTCACGCCCATGAAGTAATAGTTTCCGAATGAGTTCTGCTTGCGCGTGTTGCGTGCGCGCGCGCTCGGCGAATCGCTGTGTGAGTTCCGTCGCCTGCCCGATCGCGCTCAGTCGACGACTCAATGCCGCAGTCTCGTCCAGCGCGCGAACGGCAGCCCAAAGCGCACGTTCCATCGATTCGTCCTGTTCTCGCACCAAGGTCTCGAGGGAAAAGGTGTGACCAACGTGGCAGCGGAAATGATGAAAGGAACCCGCCTGAGCTTCCGTGAGAAGCCCCTGACAAGTTGGACAGACGAGTTCCGCAACGGTTCCCACCTCCTCGCCTTCGAGCTGCCGCACCGAGAGATCTCGGGTCGAGCGCAGCGCCGGTGGGCGAACTCGCCAAGCGAGTGACCAGTCCGGCGAGCTCTGACGGACCCACGACATAATCAACGACAACGCGTTGGAGTACACTCTCCGGCATGTCCCTGACCGTCGCAGTCATCGGATCTTGGACGACGCTCACGCCACCACGCGCCTTGACGGACATCATTCCGGCAGTGCCACAATCCTGATAACCGGAGAGGACCACTCCCACGACGCGAGACCCATAAGCTGCCGATGCGGTTCGAAAGAGCGCGTCCACGGAAGGACGATGACCGTTCTCCATGGGTCCGCGAAGGAGCTCCATGGAACCTTGTCGCACGTAAAGTTGCACATCTGGCGGAGCCACGTAGATTCGCCCCCGTTCAATCTTTTCACCATGAAGCGGGTGCGAAGCGGGCAAAGGACCACGGCTACTCAGTAGCTCGGGGAGGCTGCTTTCTGCCCTGGCAGAGGTGTGCCAAGCGATGAAGACAGACGCGGGCAAAGTCGCCGGAAGTTGACTCGCCATGGTGAGGAGCACGTCCAAGCCCCCCGCCGAAGCACCGATCGCAATTATGTCGTGTGTCACGCTGGCTTATGGTGTTGCGGGTGGGCAACGACCAGAGGGAACGACCACGATTGCCGCAATCAGTAAACGCCTCCCCCCACATGCGCGACGACCTTCGTCTCACCCATTCATTCAAGCTCGACAGCCGACTGCGCAGTACCTCCCTACGCAACCCGCAGCGATGTGACGAGTTGCGTAGGGGCTACGGGGCGCTCTAGAGACCGCAGCTCGTCGAGCAGTCTGCTTGCGTCGGGAAGAGCTTGAAGTTACCGGCGCTGCACCCGCTCACCTGTGTGCACTTGCCAGAAACCACGGCCCAGCCGAGAATCGCGCCGCACCTGCCGAAGTCGAAGCCGCGGAGATCGGTGCACCGTGGATCGCCGCAGTGCCAGCCGCAGCGACCGTTGCTGAACCCGCCCGAACATACCGGATATCCAACGCAGAGGATCCGGATATAGTCGTTGCCCGCGGCGACGCAGTCGATGCTGCGATCACACGAGCCGTCAGCGTGGCACAGTGAGTCGGTCCCGCAATACTCGGTGCTTGCGCAACCTGCGCTCGTCTTGCACGGGAGGCGACAGATCCCCGGTGCATCTGCGACCATTTCCGGCAAATCGCAGACGAGCTCGGGTGAACACCGCTCGTACGCCCAAGGAACCGTGAATCCATCGCACCTCGAACCGGCTTTGGCAAAGGGAACGCAAGCCCGGCCGCCAGCTTCCGTGACTCGACACCAGTTGCCCGACGGACAATCCGCATCCGTCGAACAAGCTGCAGGGGCGCTCACGCAGTAGCCGGAGCATACGGCGGGACACACCTCACCACGCCTGCACCCCGGCGGCGGGAGACAGACGTCCGCGGCGTTGCACCGTTCTCCTTTTGCACAATCCGCATTGGAGAGACAGCGTACCCGCAGAGGCAAATAGAACTGCGAAGCGTTCAGCTCGAGACCGAGCCTCGTGCCGACGTTCGGCATCCGCAAGCGCCCAGCTGCGACGAGATTGCCGTCACCGAGAGCCGCGAGTGCGCGTTTCTGGGCCTCGGCATCAGCACCGACCGCGGAGAGATCGAGCGACGAGAGTCGAAACTCGAAATCCGTATTGAGCAATTCGGCAGAAATCGAGAAGCACGGTGCCGCAATGCAGCGGATCCCGGTGTCCGCCAATCGGAAGAATGCGCCGGTTCCCAGGGCCGACGTGGCCGAGCTCCATGCCTCCGTTGCGACGAATCGCCCGAGATTGCCGAAGTTGGGAAAGACGTTACTCTCGATGCGACCGTGTAGCACGGCTTCCCGCCCCAACGTTGGTGGCTCGTCGCCGAAAACGCTCAGATCGAGTTCCGCGACGTAACAACGTTCGGCGAGGGTATCGTCGGCGCAGCGAGTCAACGGTTGATTGACGGCTCGCACGAAGTACCCACCGCATCGAGGCGATGCACATTTACGCAGATCGCGCACGGCGGCGAAGTATTCCGGTTCGGGGACGGTGATCGTGAGAGCCGCCTCCGAGCCCGCAACCGAACGAGCGACATCAGCCGTTTCTCGTCCCTCCGGGGTCAGCGATTCCGACGCTTCGCCACTCGCACAGGCACCAGCAAAAGCAGACAAGACCAATGCGACAGCCAAGCGTCCCAAGCGCTCCGATAGGCTGCCCCATCGATTCACGGGCGATTGCACGTGGACCCACGAAGACCTGTCGACTCGATGCATTAGCATGACGTTCTCCCTCTCTCGAATCACGCATCGGCCACGGGCACCAACCCAAGGCATCGCGATTCGGTGTCCTTCGTCTGACACCGGGCGAACACGAGTGCAACGGCAACGTGCACGTCGGCGTTACCCACGGGTACATAGACAACGGCGTGCGGGGTATTCACTACGTCATGGTGCCGCAAAGTCCTTCGATTCAGCCAGATTCAGCGAAAGTCTCAGTTACCGACAACGACTTCATCACACGTCGAAGACTCCGTCGAGCACGGATGACCCATCGCGCCACAGGACTGCAGCACAGGGAGCTCGAGCCTCTCTCGCCATCGCGGTGTGATTGACGCAAAGATTGATCGCATGGCTTGGGCTTGCTCGAATCGAAATCGGGGATGGCGTTTGACTGACCATCCCCGACGAGTCACGCGAGCATTTCGCTGGCTCTAGCGATCACTGCCACCAGTAAATCGACGCCCAGGGGAACTTTCCTGCAGACACGTCGAAGTAGTAATAGCCGTTGACCTTCGAGGGCAGCGACGAGCCGCACGTCACCGCAACGCCATTCACCTTGAGCGTGCGACCATCGAAGTTGGAACACCCCCAACCGGCAATGGACGTTTTCGTACGCCAACAGGCGGTGCCCGTCGTGTTCAAACTCTGTCCCCAGGAGACGTCCAGTGCGGGAGAACAGGGCTCCGTGGGCACGGTCGGCTGGGTTGGCTTTGCCGAAACCATCGTCGAGCCGACTCCCTCACCCACCGGGTTTACGCCGGCAATGATGTAATAGTAAGTCGTTCCGTTCGTGACGGTCGTATCCGTGAACGAAGTGGTCTTTGTCGTACCGACGGGCAAGAACTTGCCCATGTAGGTCGTTCGCTTCACCACGTAACTCACGGCTCCCGTGGCCGGCTTCCACTGAAGCACGACCTTGGCGTCACCGGCTTCGGCAACCACGTCCGTGGGCGCGGGCGGCGCTGCCGTCCAGTGGATATTCACGCCGAGTTTCGACAACCAGTCGAGCACGGGATAACGAGCACCTCCGTCGAGACGCGTGTGCCAATTCGTTTGTGAGACGCCATTGCTGGCGGGGAGGAAGGAGTAATAGGCATTGACACCAACGACCAGTAGCTCCGTCGCACTCTTGCGATAGAGCGGTCCACCGGAATCCCCAGGGCATAAGCTGGCGGACGCCGGATCGCGCGTCATTCCAGGGGTGATGACGTAGGAGGCAGCCACGTTCGGGGCATCTTCTTCGGAAACCATTGGCCCTGGATGAACGAGCGCCGCGGCCGTGAGTGCGGTCGTCGACTCGAGCTTGAAACGAGACGGTCCGCTCGGATTGCCGTAACCATTTTCGCATCCGTAGCCAGTCATGACCACGGGATCGCCTTCGAGAACCGTCAGAGAGTCGATGGATGCCGCGGGAATGTCAGGCGTCTCTTCGACCACCTCGATGACTGCCGCATCCGCCGGATGGGACGGATTCAATACGTTCACACCACAAGGCGTCGAACAGGTTTCAGTCCACCCCGGTGCCATGGTGGTCTTGACGATGGAAAGCTGTCGGTAGTTCGTAGGAACGATTTCGTTCGTGACGGAGACGGTGCCCCCGGGCTCAAATGAGCTCCAAAGGCGATTGTTCACGTAATCGTGAACGCAATGGGCAGCAACGAGGATATGCCGAGGACCGACTTTGGCACCGGTACAGCCACCGATGGTCAGCGTCGAAGCGTACTCACCACTGACGGCCTGTCTTCCGCCGGTGAGCTGCGACTCTGCGACGCTTGCCTCGTCACCTTCCGTCGATACGGCGGCGTCTTGGCAGCCAAGCAGCGAAAACAGCGGCAATGCCACGAGACTTAGCCCAAGTTCAAAACCCCATACTTCTCTCGAAGTGCGTCGAACGTCCATTTTGGCTTCCTTCACGATTGTGCGAGAACACATCACGCCGCCTGCGCGATGTGGCCCGCTCTCTCTTAGAGACGGATTGCGAAGAAACCTTCGACGAAAAGCGCACGACGAATCCTTCGATTTGAAAAAACGCGCGTTGCGGTCCGACGACAACGCACAACATCAACGACTCGACTGCAGCTCCAGCGAGAGCATGGGACGATGCAACTTGCGCGTCGAACCGGTCGGCACTCCGGGCCTACGAGAGACGCCCCTGGTTCCTCGACGGTGAACGGCGATGACGGCGAACGCTCGGGCCGCCTGGTTCGACGAGGAGTGCGTGCCGACGGCTATTGCCAATTCATGGATCGCCGTCGATACTCCGCGCCGTCATGGCGAATCTGCTTCGGATGAGTGCGTTCACGACGATCTTGTGTCTGACCCGAATCGGTGCGGGTCAGTCGGCGCCCTCACCCCTGACGTGGCACGTCGCGGAGCGCGCCACGGGCTGCCCCACGGCGGAAGAGTTCCGACAACGGCTCCGTGAGCGAATGGGCGTCGATCCCTTCGAGCAGCCGAATACCCCTGGTTACGAAATCCTCATCGAGCACGAACGCGGGAGATTTGGCGCCACATTTCGCCGATCCGACGAGCCCATCGCCAATCGTCGCTTCATTGGCGGAGACGTGACCCAATGCGCCGAGTTGATGGACGCCCTGGTGCTGGCATTCAGCCTGCTCTTGAGAACGGATCCCGACGTGACCACGACGGACCGACCCCAAGAAGCCCGAAGCGCGAGCCCGGCGCGACCAGCACGGTCGGAACCAAGTGAAACGGATACGGCTCCAGAGGATACGACCCGCAAAATGGGCACGCTCGATCGAGCGTCCGAAGCCCGTGCTCGCCCTGAATCGAGCTGGAAACCCCATGCACCGAGAGCGTGGCTCGCCGCGGGCCCCCTTTGGGCGACGGGCGATCTGCCCAAGGCCGCGACGGGAGCGATGCTTTCCGCAGGAATTGAACTGCTCGGACCTTGGGAACTCACGACGGGAGCCACTTACCTCGGCGTCGAACGACAGCAGCGTTACGGCGCCGATTTCGCCTTCAGCCTCACGGAAGGTTGGCTCGGCGGTGGCTTTGCATATCCCATCGACGAGCGACTCCGTTGGCGAACCCAAGTGGCGGCGGTGTTCGCCGTGATGCATGGTTTTCCGGAAAACCATTTACCGTTCGAATCCGGGTGACTCGAGCTACTTCGCGGCGCGGCTCGCGAGCCATCTGGGCGTCGAGGTCCTCGGGCCGCTCGGGCTCATTGCCGGGGTGTCCAGCGAGCTGCGGTTGAAGCGCTGGCAATTTCGTCTACTCGACGATGCACGCATCGTCTGGCGACAACCGCACCTCGGTGCAAGGGCCGAAATACTGCTCTCGTACGAATTGCAGTGAAGGATCCACCGCGGGGCGACAATCACCAACGAAGCGTGACCGTTTCGAAAATTGCCATCGGTAGCACCTCGCCCGATCGACCGTCCCTTGCGGTCGAATACCGTCGGCATGCCGATTTCGTGTGGCGGTCGCTCCAGCGACTCGGAGTGCGCTCTCACGAACTCAATGACGGACTGCAGGAGGTCTTCTTGGTCGCTCACCGTCGACTCGATGATTTCGATGCAACCCGCGCGCAGTTCTCCACGTGGTTGTTCGGGATCGCCGTGCGCGTCGCTTGGTCTTTCCGGCGACGACGCCCCATGCAGACCGAGGCCGATTTGGTTTTGGTCGACGCGCAAACGCCACAGTCCGTTTACGAAGCCCGAGAATCGGTGCTTCGCCTACATCAGGCCCTCGACGAACTCACGCCGGAGCTCCGAGCGACCTTCGTGCTCTTCGAACTAGAAGGCGAAAGTTGCGTCGACATCGCTGCAATGTTCGACATCCCTACGGGTACGGTTTACTCGCGGTTGCACAAGGCGCGCGAAATCGTGCGAGCTCGGGTCCAAGGTACGTCCGCTTACGAGAAGGAGGCGTTATGACCGAACCGCGGCGTTGGCTCGACGACCCTAAGACGGATGAGTCCTTACGCGATGCACTTGCGGCCTATCCGCGCCCCACGGCGATTTCCACAGCAGCGCTCGCGGGACTCGAACGACTTGTCGATGGCGTCGTCACTTCGCCCTCGAACCACGCTAGCGGCACTGACGTGGATGTCGCTCGGACACCAGGCACATCCGCAGGTTCTCAAGGAGGATTCGACGCCAGTTCGTCGGCGTCGGGCACATCCGCGGGTTCCCAAGGAGGATTCGGCACCAGTTCGTCGGTGTCGGGAACCTTCGCCAAGGTTGGCTTGAGTGCGAGTTTCAAGCTCGGGTTGGTCGCGGCGACCATTGGAGCAAGTGGAGCTGGATGGCTCGCACTCGGTGGCGCGTCCGATCGAAGCACGGGAGCCATGAGCAACGCGGCGGTGGCTTCCGTCACAACGCCGCTCGTCTCAGCGACGGAGCCGTCGCCGAACTTGGTCGCCGAAAGTGCGAGCGCTTCCGCGACGGCAGTTCCAACGGAAGTTCCAACGAAGACGTCCGCGAGGGCCCCTGCCGGAACCGTAGAGTCTCCGCGGCTGCAACTCAACCGACCGTCGAACGGCACCGGCGAAGACACGCCCCGCTCGAACCCGGCACATGAGACGGGCAAGAAAGGCGCGAGCCAATTGCAGGCGGAATCGGCGCTTCTCGAACGAGCGCGAGAGCTCCTTGAATCGGCCCCGCGCCGGGCGTTGCAGCAAACCAAGCTCCATCGCGCCCAATTCCGACATCCCATGCTCGGCTTGGAGCGCGATTCTTCTGGAAATGGACGCGCTTTGCCGACTGGGCGACGTCGCGCGAGCAACGCACATCGGAGATATCCTCATCGCAAACCAACCCCAAGGCATGTACGCCGCGCGAGCGCGCGCCATCTTGAATCGAGCCCACGCGAATGAATCGAAGGCGACCGTGAAGGATCCGTCGGCTCCGAGCAATCAATAAACGTCAGGGCCACCAAGGAGGCTAATGATGAACCGATGGATTCAAGTATTTGGGATGTTGGCGCTAATGGGTTGTACGGCGACGCGGGAACTGGCCGAGTCGAACAACGACACGGCGTTGACGGGAGACGAGGACGCGCAGAAGACCCCTGAGCTCGCCGCCGCGTGCGCGGCAATTGAGGCGACATTTGCGGACGACTCGCCATCGATGCCGACGGCTAGCTCCGAAAATCGCTCCGACTTTTACCAAGTTTATTGTGAAGACCCGTCCTGGTATGCACCAATAGCCGATCAAATGCCGACCGTGTACTGCGCCCAAATCCAAAAGCAAGTACCGGCCTACTGTTTGCAAGTCGGGATCCCGCTTCTCAAATGCGTGACAGAGAAAGAGACGACCGTGGTCTCGGAGGATTGCGCAGACGTTTGGCTCGGCCCCGATTGTGATCCGACCACGAAGCGGATCTTGCCCGAATTTCCCGCATCCGCCCCCGATGGACTCAATGCAATCTGCGTTGGAGGATTGATCGGAGGAACGCCCAGCGGTCTGGAGATCATCCTTCCCAGAGAAAATGACGAAACCTGTTCGGACGGCCATCGCTACCACGTCACCTGCGCCGTCGGCTCGGACTGCGCGATGAACTGTGATTGCTGGCTCGACTCGGTGAAGGTCAGCACGGTGCACGCGCCGTTCATGGGCAACAATGCGGCGCTTGCAGCCTGCGGCTGGAAGCCGTAAAGCGGCACTGCTGGAGTCGGAATCCATGGAGCGGCACCGCTGACTCCGAAATGCGTCGAGCAGAACCTCCGAAGTCGGAAACCCTGGGGGGGCACTTCCGAAGTCGGAATCCATAGAGCAGAACCTCCGAACTCGGATACCCTAGGGCGGCACTTCCGAAGTCGGAGGTTCGAATTCGAGAGTCTGAATTTAGTGCGAATCGGCTCCGGAACGTTCAACGCCGCCGAGCGTTCCAACGAACACAATCGTCGTAACGCACGAGGGAACCGCCGAAGAGATCGAGCGCGCTCCCAAAGGTGAGATCGACTCGCCCGCCGCTCAACGTCTCGACGAGCGCAAGATCATCGAGGGACCGCGCTCCGCCCGCGTAGGTGCACGGGATCGGCGACCCTTTGCCGAGGATGCGCACCAGGTCTTCGTCGATCCCTCGGCATTTCCCCTCGACGTCCGCTGCGTGGACGAGAAACTCCGCGCAGTGGGCAGCGAGGGTGCCGAGTGTGTCGGCGTCGACGGGCGTATTCGTGATGGTCTGCCAGCGATCGGTGGCAACGAAGAAGCCGCGCTCGGTCCTGCGACAACTCAAGTCGATCACCAAGCGTTCTTTACCCACCGCCTCGGCGATGGCCTTCACTCTGCCCATGTCGAGCACTTTGCCCCTGTCGAGCACTTTGCCCATGTCGAGCACTTTGTCGGTGAAGAGATAGCTCGTGACGATGACCTTGTCCGCGCCAGCGTCGATCCAGTTCACAGCGTTCTCAGCCGTGATCCCGCCGCCAATCTGGAGGCCACCCTTCCACGCCGCGAGTGCGGATTGCGCCGCCTCGAGGTTGCCCGGACCGAGCATGATGACGTGACCGCCGAGCAGGCCGTCATCACGATAACGACGGGCAAACCAGGCCGCATCCTTTTCTGAAACGAAGTTCGTCGTCGGTGCGTCGTTGTCGTCGAGCGAGCCACCGACGATTTGCTTGACCAGACCGTGATGAAGATCGATGCAGGGGCGAAATAGCGTCATTGGTGTCGCTCGAGGTGCGTTGGGTTCTCGCACGCGATGGTGACTCGACTCTCGTTGCTTTAGCTGCAAAAACGCCACTCCGCCATTGCTTCGGGCTCTAATCTGCGACGGCCACGTGACCAGGCCACCCGAGGAATTTGCACGAACAACACTCGAGGCCGACCCTGCCGAAGATCCGCGACGGACATACGTCGTGTGGCGCGCCGCAGCAACGAACATAGGGCACCCACCGTGCCAACGGCTTACAGGCGGTCGTTCTCAGGCTTCGGCGAAGCCTCCCCGGTGGACTCGTCCGATGATGCCGGTCTTTGGTCGGTCGGTTTGGCCCCACGCGCGAGATTCAGCGCCGAGCCAATCAGCGCCAGAAATGGGAGAAGGCTTGGGGAAAATTGCCGAGGAAGCGCTTCGCCACGGGATCGTATTCCTCGGCGAGCAACCCGACGTCGTTGCGAATGGAAAGAAGCCGATCGAACCATTCCCGCGCTTCTTCGGTTCGTCCCTGCATCTGAAGATTGTCGGCGAACCAAAAGCTGCACGCGAGAAATGCGCCTTCGCCAGGCGGCAGACCGTCAGCAGTCCGTTCCGAGTCGTATCGCAGCACGAAGCCGTCCACACACAACTCCTTCTCGATCGCGGCCAAGGTGCCGCGCACGCGTGCGTCAGTAGGCGGCAGAAAGCCCACGAGAGGGACCATGAGCAGGCTCGCGTCGAGTTCCTTCGAACCATAGGACTGTACGAAGGAGCCCTTCTGAGCGTCGAACCCTTGCTCACAAACCTGCGCGTCGATATGGTCACGCACGGAGCGCCAACGTTGGAGGGGACCGGGCAAACCAAAGTTCGCCGCGGTGCGCAAGACGCGGTCGAATGCCACCCAAGCCATCACCTTCGAATGAGTAAAGTGCCGGCGCCCCCCGCGGACCTCCCAAAGGCCCTCGTCGGGTTGATTCCAGATGAACTCGAGGTGCCTTACCAGAGATTTCTGAAGCGCCCAACCGGCGTCGCTTGCCACGATCTTGCCCAGACGGGCTTGATGGAGAGCGTCCATGAGCTCGCCGTAAACGTCGAGTTGAACCTGGTTGGCAGCGGCGTTGCCCACGCGCACCGGTCGAATCCGACGAAGCCGCCAAGCCACGGGATTTCGAACTCGGGCAGGCGACGCTCTCCGGCGAGCCCGTACATGATCTGGATCCGCGACGGGCTACCAGCTGTGGCGCGCAAGAGCCAGTCACGCCAGGCTCGCGCTTCCTCGATGTATCCGCAGTCCATCAATGACAGGAGCGTGAGCGTCGCGTCACGCAACCAGCAGAATCGATAATCCCAATTGCGAGCACCACCAATCAGCTCGGGGAGCGACGTCGTAGGCGCCGCGACGAGTCCACCGGTTGGCGCGTAGGTCAACGCCTTCAGCGTGATGAGCGAACGCATGACCGCTTCGGACGCACCGCCATCGTGAGAGCCGCCCGCGTAGGTGCAGCGGGCGGCCCAATCTCGCCAAAACGTCTGGGTCTCCGCAAGGGCCTTTTCCGCATCGATGGGCTCCGGAGTGGCGAGATGAGACGCGGCATGGCTGAGGACGAAGGCAACGGTCTCTCCAGCCACCACGGTAAACTCACTCACCGTGGCCATGTTCTCTCCGCGAATGGGCACGGTCGCACGCAGGACCACCATGTCCGGTCCGGCGACGGCTCGAATGGCGTCGGCGCCGAGCCGCGTCACCCAAGGCACCACGGAGCCGTAGTCGAATCGAAGCGTCGAATCCATGCGGAACGTCAATCAACCGCGTCGACCTTTGACGAGCCGAACCAAATCCGCTCCGCCACCGATGGGCATGAAGTCGATGACCGTCACCGCGCCGTCGTCGTCCCAGTATTCCGTTTCCAAGATCAAGGTACGGTCTCGATACTTCCGCGTCGAACGCACGTTGCGAAGGACAGGTCCGAGCGACCAGCGACCGTGGTCTTCGGTGCCGAGCAATGCAGCGAAACAGGCTCCCGAATCGAATCTCGGCCAGCAGAGCCAATCGATGGCGCCGCTCCGGTGAACCAGCGCCGCAGTGACGCAATCTCCGATGAGCGCGTAGTCTTCGATCCTGCTGTTGCCCGTCACGTCACAGCCGTCCAAATTCGATGGTGGTTTTGATGTCGTCGGGGTTCCTGGCCAAAGCGTCCTGCCAGCGCTCTACGGGTACGCTTCGGGTAATGAGTCGCGAGAGCCACGACGGATCGGCATCGAGCAACGCGCGAGCGGCAAGCTCGTAGTGACGTCGATTGGCGTTCACCGATCCGAAGATCGTGTCATTTTCGAGCACGATACTTCGGTTGAGCACGCCGAGATCGATGTCGATCGAGCGTCCGCCGGAGGAAATACCCGTCAGACAAACGATGCCGCCCGCGCCAGTCCGATTCACTGCATCGAAGATGAGCGAGGTTGCCCCCGTGCACTCGAGCACGATGTCCGGACTCAACGAAAACGCTTCGAGGGGGCCAGAATAGTACTGGGCACCAAGGCTGCGCACGACTTCAGGCTTGAACCCCTCGGCAACACGATCGAGGACGTGCACCTCGAAGCCCCTTTGCACGCCGATCAGTGCAGCGAGTAGCCCGACGGTCCCGGCGCCCATGACGAGTACCCGCCGCGGCTCCCAACTTCGCGTACGATGCCCGATCCGCTCGATGTGTTCCCACGCCTTTGCGACCACACTGGCAGGCTCCAAGAGCACGCCGACACGTCCCAACGAGAATTCGACTTTCACGGCATACTCCGGGCGGATCGTGAAGTACTCCGAGGCGAAGCCGTGTCGCCCGTTGATGCCGCGCTCGGTATATCGCCCGTTCTTGCACATGTCCCATTCGCCCACCGCGCAGCTGCTGCAGGGAACCGGGTCGGGGCGACGCACGATACCAACGACGAGATCGCCGGGAGTAAACCCCGAGGCAGGTTCTGCTTCGACGACTTGCCCCAGAGATTCGTGCCCGATGATCAAGCGCTCAGAGCCCGCGGGAGCTGTCCCGTATTTGCCCTGAAGGATCTCCAGATCGGTCCCGCAAATCCCGACCGCAATCGTGCGGACGAGCAGAGCCCCACCGGGTTGCGGCGTCGGCATCTCACTGAGTTCGGCAGAATCTGGAACACCGGGACGGACCGTGAGAGCTCGCACGTGGGACCTCCATCAGTGCTTCGATTAGGCATCACGCGTGCCAGCGGAGCTCGCCAAACGCCGGATACTGAACAGCGGCACGCGAGCTCGACGCGACGGCCCGATTTCGAGGTCGCGTCGAAAAGCGAATCCCACAGCCGAACCGTGTGCAACGAGGCGGTTCGGTCGAAGCAAATCGTCACGGCGTGTCGCGTCGGTGCGCGTGGACACGATACGGCGTGTCACGACAGTGCGCTCGGACGGCAATTCCGCTGGTCAACCTGACGACCTGCGTCTAGAATCGCAAGCCCTTGCACCCCGATTACATCCGTTCCGAGCCCGAATTCAGCGCAGTCATCGAGCGGATGACGGCACATGAAGAAATCGCCATCGACTGCGAGTTCCATACCGAGGGTCGATACTTTCCCCGTCTTTGCTTGGTACAGCTTGCCTTCGGCGCGGAATGCCTCGCGGTGGATCCGCGAAAGGTGCGACTTTCGCAGCTGAGTGCACTATTGGAATCGGACTCAGTCCGAAAGCTGATGCACGACGGCCGCCAAGATCTGCCCATCTTGGCGCGAGCAACGGGAGCGTCCCAAATCCGCAACGTCTTCGACACTCAAGTTGCCGCGGCGTTCGCCGGTTTCGGGAGCAAGATTGGCTACGCGGGCCTGCTTCGCGAGCTCTTCGACGTCAAGATCGACAAGTCCCTCCAGGTGAGCGATTGGACCGCAGAGCTCTCGGACGCGCAACTTTCGTACGCCCTAGACGACGTGCGCTACCTCGCACGGACCGCTGCAGCGTTGAGCGATCGGCTCGTCCAGTCTGGACGCGATGCCTGGGCGCGCGATGCCTGTGAAGAAGCGGTTGCCAACGCGCTTCGCCGCTCGGATCCGGAAAAACTCTATCGCCGCGTGTCATCGACTTCGCAGCTCGAACCGCGTCCCCTCGGGATCTTGCGAGAACTCGCCAAGTGGCGTGATCGCGTGGCCCAGGCCCAAGACAAGCCAATTACTGCCGTCGCGGGCGATCTGGCTCTGAAATCGATGGCGCTTCGTCCTCCCCGCAGTCGTCGCGATCTCGAGTCGGTGCGCGGGCTCGGATCCGGTCGCAATCACCCTTGGATCGACGAATTGCTCGAAGCGGTGCGCCAGGGTGAAGCCCGACCGGAGCCCAATCCGCGCTTCGAAATCTCCAAACAACGCGAGGCGCAACTCGACGGCTTGGTGGGCGTGCTCAGCCTGGCCCGAAGATTCGTCGCGGCGCGTGAGGGAATTGCAGCCGAATTACTTGCGGATCAAGCGGAGCTGCGCGCACTTGCCGAATGGCAGCTCGACGGTCGCCCCGCGGGCACGACGTTCGAGGTACTCGGTGGCTGGCGCCAAGCGGTCATCGGCGAGACATTGCTCTCGGTTCTTTCGGGCAATCTCGGGTTTCGCGCGGATGCGACGGCCGCCTCGGGCCTCGCCGCGATTGCGCTTTAGTGCGGAACGGCGCACGCTGACGCGTGACCCGAGGGGCGCACGCGTCAGCTGCTTCGACGCCGGTGCACCGAACCGAGCGCCGCGCGAGCGCTCGGTTCGACAAGCCTGAACGGTCAACTCGACTGCGGAGTGCATCGAGACGAAGCGGAGATGAAGGGCGCGCTTGCTTCGGCGTTTGCTCTCGGACTCGCAACGGGAGTCTTTTGTCGGTACGTCGCGATTGCGTCGCGATTCGAAGCCCCCGGGGGCACCATGGGTAGCACGTGTTCGCGAGCGTCGAGCGGAAGTCGTAACAACGTTGGACCACGACCACGTCGCGCAAGCCAGGCCGTAGGATCGCTCTTGGCGAGGTCGCACGTGTTGATACCGAAACCCCGTGCGACAGCTATGAGAATCCGTTGGTCGCTCGTAGTCGCAACCAAAACGCCGTTCGCCAAAGAAGAGATCTTGCTGTTGCCCGACCAATCCAAGACTCTGGTTGTCGCTGACGACGATGGTCAGGTTCGCTCGGGCTTCCGCGACCGTCGCCAGTTCTTGAACGTTCATCATCAAGCTGCCATCGCCCGTGAAGCAAACGACCTCCGCCTCCTTATGGGCCAAAGCAACGCCCAAAGCCGCCGGCACGCCGAAGCCCATCGTGCCGAGTCCACCACTCGTCAGCCACCGCTCGGGACGTCGAAACGGGTAACTCTGAGCAACGCGCATCTGGTGCTGCCCGACGTCCGTCACCACGAAGGCATCTTCGCCGAGCATGTCGGCCATGTACGTCAACACACCTCGAGAAGACATCCGATCGGCTTGCGGAAGACGATTTGGATCCTGCGCACGCACCCGAGCGATCTCGACGACCGAGCCGCGCTCGACGGGTTCACCGAAACCGCAGATGAGTCGTGACACGACCTCGAGCGCGTCACCACGGATCACGACGTCCGTGGGTTGTAATTTGCCGTGTTCGGTCGGATCGATGTCGACGTGGATGACCCGCGCGTTCGGGCAGAGCGTTCCGGGTCGGCCACTTGCGCGATCGTTGAAGCGAGCACCCACGGCCAAAATCAAGTCGGACTCCGCGACCCACCGATTCGTCGTCACCGCGCCGTGCATACCCAAAAGACCCAAGTGATAAGGGCTGTCCACGGAGATTGCTCCGAGGGCCATGAGAGAAAGCGCGACGGGTGCGTCCCAGATCTTGGCCAGTTCTTCACAAGCACGTGCGGAGTCACTGCGACTAGCTCCGCCGCCAAGGTACAAGACAGGACGTTTTGCCGCTTTCATTAGCGTGAGGGCCTGCGCGATCGCACGCTCGTCGATCGCGGGCGGCGTCGGAATTGACGCGGGCGGCGGCAGAAGTTCCAAGAACACGCGCCCCAGCTGGACGTCCTTCGGCACATCGATGACGACCGGTCCCGGACGGCCCGACTGAGCCAGAGCAAAGGCTTCGACGACGTCAGACGCGAGTTCTCCCGGGGAACGCGGCAGAAAGACGTGCTTCGCGATGGACATGGCCATCCCGGACAGATCGATCTCTTGAAAGGCGTCCGTACCGAGCAAGTCCGTTGGCACTTGTCCGGCAATGGCCACGAGGGGAACACTGTCGGCATAGGCGTCGGCAATCGCCGTAATAAGATTCGTCGCGCCGGGCCCCGATGTCACCAGGCAAGCCGCGGCGCTGCGAGAAGATCGCGCAATCCCTTGAGCGACGAAACCCGCGCCCTGCTCGTGTCGACACAGAACATGTCGGATGTTCGAGCGGAACAAGGCATCGTAGATGGGAAGATTGGACCCTCCGGGGATCCCGGGCATGATGGTGATGCCGTGGCGCTCCAATTGAGCAATCAGGATCTCGGCACCGCTGTAGTGAGGCATGATCTAGTACTCCTGCGTGGCGTGGAGCACCGTTCCGACCGAAATAGCAAAAACCCCGGTCGGCTACGGTGCCGATCGGGGACATTGACGAAGCTTCGAGTTCCCTACGGCACAGCCGAAACGCGTACTACGAGGAGTACGAGGGCGAGACGCAGGGAAAGGCTCGATCGATTCATGGTGATGACTTGCTCGTACAAGGTGACTGCTCAAGCCCCCTCCCGTCAAGGGTGAAACTTCGTGCGAGGAGGACGACACACTTCGCCAGAAGGACGAAGCGTCACGCCAGAAGGACGAAGCATCAGGTCAGAAGCTCGAGTGCGGCGGCTCGATCGCGGCGGAAGAGGCGAAAAGCAACTTGGCCCTTGGGCCATGCCAACGAGAACTCGGGCGCGCGCCGCGAATTCGTTTCACGCTCCCCGTCGAGAAGACCATCCGATGTTTTGGCTATACCGAGAAATCCTTCCCGAAGCGCTCCGTCGATCCTGGAAGAGCTGGCCCGTGGCACTATCCCTAGTCGTTTACGCAGCCATTTTGATTGCCGCAATGCTCTTTGCATCGCGCCTGGGTCTCATCGGCTCGCTACTGATGGGCCTCGTGTCGGCCGCATGCTGGTCGAGCTATTTGGAGCTCCATTTCTCAGGCCGTCCGCGCTCCGCGTTTTCAGCTGTCTTGGGTCGAATTCAAGGGCACCTTCCTCGCGCGCTTCAGCGACGTCATCAGCGTGATGTTCGCCTTCTGGATCATCTCCTTCGTGACGAATCCCCTTTCCGAGGGTCAACGCGGAGCTGCGATCGGAGCCATCATCGGCTTCGCGATGGCGTTCTTCTTCAACGCCGTGCCGGAGCTCCTTTACCAGGGTAATTCCCGCTCCTTCGTTCTACTCGTGGACTCCGGCAAGTTTGCCATGGAGCACCCGGTCGTGTGGTTTTTGCCGAACGTGATATTTGCGGCAATCGCCTTCGCCCCGCTCGGCATGCTCGACGTACGACACCCCGCGGAGCTGCTCGTCCTCTTCGGTTCGACCTTTTCGTCACCGAGTGGCATCGCAGCGTTGTTCACCCGACTACCGCTCTGGGGCATGCCCATTGCGCTCCTCGGGTTGCACTTCGTCATGGTGTTTCGCGGACTGCTCTTCCAAGCGCTCGTATCGGGCCAAGCCAATCCCCGCTTGCGCGAGTTCCGAAGAAAGATGGGACGATGACCATGGAGCCTCGTCCCGGCCAAACCCTCGTCCTCTGTGACTTCGACGGAACCATCACCGAACATGACCTCACGAACGTCGTCTGGGACGAATGGCTCCCCTACGACTGGCGCGCGCGCCTGCTCCCGGACTCCGAGCGTGGACTCATTGCCGCAACCGAGCTGATGCGCCGCGGCTACGCGGACATCACCAAGTCCGAAGCGGACATCATCGAGCTGCTTCGCCCAAAGGCGCAGGTGCGTCGTGGTTTCGTGGAATTCGTCGAGCGCTGTCGCGCCGTGGGATTTCCGTTCATCGTCGTCAGTAACGGACTGCGGTTTTACATCGAGGCCTTGCTCCCCACGACGGTGACCGTGTGGGCTCACGAGGCGCATTTCGACGGGCGATGGCACGTCGATGTGCCCCAAGGACTAAACCTCGAGGCCGGCGAAGACTTCAAGTCGCACGTGGTGCGACTCCTCCGACGGCGATATCCAACGTCGCGCGTCGCCTACATCGGAGACGGTCGCCTCGACTTCGAGCCCGCAAAACTCTGCGACGACGTGTATTGCGTTCGCGGCAGCACGCTCGAGCGACGTTGCGCAGCCGAATCCGTCACGGCGCGTTCCTTCGACGATTTTCCGAGCTCGAAGGGGCATTGCTCGGACCGTCACGGTGACGATCGCCAAACGTTCGCAAGCGCTCGCAAGGCACGCCGCCCAGACCATTGCCGTGACGACGTACCCAAGACGGACTTCGGCCCACGCCGCAACCGTCGACGCGCTAGCGCCAACGTCACCGCTGGGTTATGGGGCAAGGAAATGGCCGCTCGCACCCCGTCCACTAGCCGTGCCGCACGCCCCAATCGTGCCAGTGACCGAAGCTCGGGTGCGCACGCAAAGCCCGGCTACTGGGCGTCGCCATTCCGACGCACCAGCACCCTGGCCCTCGCGATGGCAGGGGCGTTGGCGGCGCCGCTCATCTGGTTGAGGCTGCCGCCATTCATCGCCTGGTTGCTGCCCATCAACGTCGTCACGTTTGGTGCCTATGCGCTAGACAAGCGCGCAGCCCGCCGCCAGGCCTTTCGCACCCCGGAAGCCACCTTGCACTTGCTCGCGTTCGTCGGTGGCACGCCAGCGGCGCTCTTCGCACAGCAGGCGTTACGTCACAAGACGCAAGACCGAAAGTTTCAGTGGCTGACGACCGGTGTCGTCATACTCCAGACCTTGCTCGGCGCGCTATTCGTGATGCGTGTGTTCCGATGAGGCCTCGCGATGAACGGCATTGGTCCGCCCAACGACGGACCAATCGGGTTCCGGCGATGAGCCATCGCTCAGGGCAGTGAGACCGCCGAAAGCGCGTTCCACGCCTCCTCGATGTGCGTCGCTTGGTACCAGTGCACGGTTGCCGCGACGATGTGCGTCGTCGCGTTGCTTCCCATGGCCTCCGCGAGGTGACAGGTCCAAGCCACCGAGACGATGGGGTCACCGTTGTTATGCGCCGAAAATCCCCGCGGGATCCGTCCCGACGTCGGCACGGCTACTGGCTTCAGGGGTTGACCTGCGCACGCAGGGTAGCCGGATTCTTTGGCAATCGAAGTGCAGTCGGTTCCCTTCGCAGTCCACTGCTCGCCGTTCTTCCCACGATTCTCGCAGCGCATCGCGCCGCCGGACTGCTCCGAGAATCCAGCAATCTCATTGGGGAGCAGCAACGCGACCATGGGAGAGAAGAAGGCCCCGTTGGACATACCGCCGGTGTATACGCGCTTCCGATCGATACCGTACGCCTTGCTGGCGGCATCGATGATGGCACGGGTCAAAAGTACGTCGTCGTTGGTGGCTGGATTCGTATCCGAGAGATTCCACCCGGAATCGTAGGTGATGGCTTCCCAATGATCGACGTCCGCTGGCCCTTGTTGAGGTCGGTTGGCCTTCGGTAGCGCGACGATGAATCCCTTCGCATCGGCTACAGGTGAAGCCCCAACCTCGTTCATGAACTGAGTCGGATCGCCGCCAGTGCCATGATACAAGATGAAAAGCGGCGCGTTGGCACCCGCCGACGGCGGTCGATAGACGAGCACGTCGCGTGACTTTCCACCAATGGTCAACGAGACCGTCTCTCGCACGGTCGTTCCCGCGGGGAAGGTTCCAGAATAGGAAACGGCACCGCCCGTGGTCGGCACACCGCCCGACGCGGTTCCAGAGCTCGAACTTCCACCACTTTGCGCGTTGCCGCCGCTCGCGCTTCCCTTGCTGGTCGCGCCACCGGTTCCGCCCTTCGCAACACTCGCCCCGCCCGCGCTCGAGTTCGCAGGACCCGAACCAGCGCCGCCGCCAGCCCCCGTCGATGCCCCAGCTGCGCCCCCTGCATCGGAGGTATCGGACTTCTCCGAGCTTCCGCACCCCGCGACGAGCAATGTCATCGTGACCCACGTTAGAGCTAAACGCATAGTAGCGTTAGTGAAACACAGGTACGGTCCCGATGAAAACCCGATTCGTCCTTGGCGAATCGGCGGTCGTCGATGGGGGGAAAAGACCGGAGAATCGACACCTTTCGGCTCAGTGCTCTCGCCGACACAAGTCGAATGCGGGATCCACGAATGCAAGAAACCGAAACGGCCCCGATGAACCGTTTCGGTTTCGACCTTGGTTCGGCGTGACTCAGGCGAGCTGGATTTTGCGAACGAAGATGACCTTGTCGAGCTTCGTGAGTTGCTCGACGACGGCCGCGGGCACGTCGACCTCGACGTCGATAAGGTTGTACCCCACCTTGCCGTTCGACTCGTTCTTGAACGAGTGGATGTTGATCCCAGCAGCGCCGATCACGCGAGTAATCTCGGCAATCATGCTGGGAGCATCCTGATTGATGACGACCAAACGCACCTTGGCGTTCAAAGCGGGATGACCGCTAATCGTGGGGAAATTGACCGAGTTCTTGACGATGCCGAACTCGAGGTAATCGCGGAGCTGCTCCACGGCCATCGTGGCACAGTTCTCTTCCGCTTCCTCGGTGCTTGCGCCCAGGTGCGGCAATGCAATGACGCCCGGAATGTTGAGGATGTCGGGATTCGGGAAGTCGGTCACGTACGCAGCGAGCGTCCCTGCAGCCAGACGGTCCTTGACGACGGCGCGATCCACGATTCCGCCACGCGAGAAGTTCAAGATCACAGAACCCTTGAACGGTTCGAGAGAAGCGCCGTTGAGAAGTCCCTTGGTCTTGTCGTTCAGTGGAACGTGAACCGTAAGGAAGTCTGCCTTTGCGAAAACCTCGGAGAGGTTGTTCGTGACGGCGACCTTGCGGCTGAGTCGATGCATGTTCTGGGCGCTGGGGAACGGCTCGTAGGAGATGACGTTCATTCCGAGCCCCGTCGCCAAGTTGGAGACGAGCACTCCGATCTTACCGAGACCCATCACGCCGAGGGTCTTACCTGCAAGCTCAGTACCCGCGAATTGGGACTTGCCCTTCTCGACCTTCGCATCCATCTCCTTGGCGTCGGTGATTTCCGCGAATCGAGTCGATCCACTTGAGCGCCTTTGCGACGTTACGCAGAGCCAGACCGAGACCAATGAAGACCAATTCGGCAACCGCATTGGCGTTGGCCCCTGGCGTGTTGAACACGCACATTCCAACTTGAGTGGCCTTGTCGATGGTGATGTTGTTCACGCCGGCGCCAGCGCGCGCGACCGCCAGCGTCCCTGGGAACGCATCGGTGTCGACTTGCGCCGAGCGCACCAGAATCGCGTCGGGCTTCGCCTCAGCATCACTGACGGCATACTTGTCACCGAAGAGGGCGAGCCCCTTCGGCGAGATCTTGTTCATCGTCTTGATCTTGAAAGTCATACGGCCAAATCTTCCGGCGGTTTGCTACCGCCCATTTCCCGGGGGTCAAACCCTCCGCGAAACAAACTCGAATCGATGGCCCCATAAGGCAAAAAAACGACTCACTTTGGGACTGGTTGAACCTCTAAAGCCACGGGTTCGAAGCGAGCGCGTCGTCCCATGGCCCGCACTGTCCGGGTAGGCGCGAGTGGGACGTTCGAGCGCTCGCAGCCAGCGTGCCCATTTCGGCTGCATGAGCCGCAACCCGTTGAAACGTCACTGACGCGAGCGCGATGAAGCGAGAGCTCTGCCCCGCCCGCGTCATGCGATCCTTCCGGCATAGAAGCTCAAAGCCTCGCACGTAGAAGTTCCTATCTTGGGGAAAGCAGTGACCGATGGGCTCGAGATCGACGATACGTCGCAAGCGCGGCGCGATCCGTGACCGGGTTAGAGAAGATTTTCACTCGACGTCCGTCGCGAAGCTCGAAGAGCAAAATGACGAACCGCGCCGGGAACAAGCGCGAGGCGTGCGACCGTGCACACGCCAGCGAGACGCGCGCGACCGTGCACACGCCAGCGAGACGCGCGCGATCGTGCACACGCCAGCGAGACGCGCGCCAGGGGCAAACGGGAGGCATCGAAAGCGACGTCGCGGCGCTCATCCGCTCGCTCGCTCCCCTCATGCGCGAAGCGAGCCATGCGTGCCGAAGGAGAGCCCCAGTGAGGCGACCGCCTTCTCGGCAGTGCCCACTTCATGTATGGGCGCGAATCAGACGCCTTGTTGCCGCGCTCGGGTGGGGTGCGTGGCTTGTGCGATGTCGCGCGCCTCGCTTTCGGGCAATCCGCTGCCGACGAAATAGGACAGACCGCGCCGCAGCTCAGGGTCGGACAATCGTTGGCATAGGGCTTCGGGCGTCATCGGAATCGAGTCGGTTCGGGCAGATCACCCTAACGTCGTCGCACGAAGCCGATCCGTGACAGACTTCCCCCAAAAAGTCAGACGACGGGGTTTATCCTCCACTTCCCCACACCTCCCCAAACACGACGGGGACCGCTCTTGATGCGTCAAAACCAGTCCGACAGATGCATCGCGCAGGATTCAGTCTCGCGTTTCGAGTGAGCGACGTTTATCGTCGAATGTTCCCTTGGAGGTTTTCTCGATGAAGTACGCTCTTCCGAATGCCTGCGCGTCGTTGCTGCTCGCCGTCACGCTCCAGGCGTGCTCAAAAACGGAGGACCACTGGGGCGAGTCCTGCATCTCCGAGTACCAGGGTAGGTTCGATTACGACGCCAACGCTCCCGAAGCGTCCTGCGTCGAAGTCATCAACAAATACCGTTCGGAAATGGGACAGGCGCCGCTCACGCGTTGGACGGACGGCGAGCTATGCGCGCGAAACGAAGCTGAAGAAGACGCAACGACGAACACCGCACATGGCGCATTCGGCACCTGCGGTGAAATGGCACAAAACAGCTGCCCGGGGTGGGGCTCGGTCGATGCCGTGCTCGGCGGCTGCCTTCTCGATATGTATTGTGAGGGCCCGAGCTCGAGCGGCAAGTGGGACACCGACCATGGCCACCACATGAACATGGTCAACTCAGGCTACAGCCAGGTGGCTTGTGGATTTCACCAGATGAGCGACGGACAATACTGGGTCAACATCAACTTCAAGTGAACACGCGCTGAACGTTGTCTTGGATTTGGTCGGAGCGGCGAGCAAACGCGCCGATGCGAGCAAACGCGTCGATGCGAGCAAACGCGCCGATGCGAGCAAACGCGCCGATGCGAGCAAACGCGCCGATGCGAGCAAACGCGCCGATGCGAGCAAACGCGCCGATGCGAGCAAACGCGCCGATGCGAGCAAACGCGCCGATGCGTACGGCGCGTTTGCCGAGCGTGACGCCCTTGCTAGGCAGACGTCTCCAGCGCAGCCTAGATCAGGATCGTTACGCAGGACCACACGAACGAGTTCACCTCGCCACACTTGCACGTGGTCCACCATTGATGGCATTGCTGTGCAGCACTGGCACAAGGTTGCCCATCGAGCTCCGAGCATTTCTCGACGTGAACCCCTTCGGGCGCACACTGATTCTCCTCAGTGGGCTCCATGCCCTCCGGACATGGAAGGGCGTTGCCGCCAGCATCACATCCAGGCGAAGCGTATTCGCCTGTACGACGGTTACAACACTCCGTTTTCGCTGCAGCGCAGGACTGCGAGGGACAGCTTGCGCGAGGGACGTAACCGTCCGGACAATGTTGATATCCATCGACGCAGGTGCCGGGCGAACCGGAAAACTGCGCATCGAAGCAACGTGACACGCAAGGGGAAATCTCCGTAGAGCACCCCACCGTGGCGCCGCCGCTCGTCATCGAGGTACTGGACTGGCTGGATTCTGGCACCGCCGGCGCCGCTCGTGGCCCCGGCATGTCCCCCGCTCTCCCGTCCCCCGCTCTCCCGTCCCCCGCTCTCCTGCCCTGTACGACTTCCGCTCGACGAATCCCCACTATCTTCCGTCGCCCCACCACAACTCGACAGGGCGACCGCGACGCCGAGAGCAAAGGACAATCGCCATACGGACCTCTGGTGCGTCGCGTCTTCTGGAAAGGACGGTTTCGCGGTGAGGCCGCCGCAACACCGTGCCCGCATCAACCCGAAGACGGCGCGCCGTAATCGACGCGAACCACGCAACGAACACGTCGAATTTCGCACGGAACTGGTCAAGAAACCATCACTTGGAACGCTCGCGCAACCCATGAGCGCAGCTTAGCTCAATCGCGTGTTCGTCGCAGCAACAACGAACCAGCGCCGCTCGCCCATCTCATCCAATCCTGGCGTCACGTCGAACCGGGATGAGCCATTGGCGAAGCATCGAGCCGCGCGCGAAGCCACGGTAGCGCATGCTCGCGGCTCGAAAAGGCACGCACGGGGTACGGCGTGTTCCCAATCAGCGCCATGTGCAGATTCAATATGGTGCGCTGGAATGCGTTGGACGTGATGACAGCCGTAGCCCTAACCCGATGCCCGGTGCTGCGTTTCATGTCCTTGACGAACTCGACGTAGACAGCCCGCCCCTCGGGATCCGACGAACGCACGCCGGTCAAGTCGCTCATCACCGCGAATGGCTCATCCAGCGACGCGACGAAGCGACGGAGCGAATGAGTCATCGAGCGAAGTTCGGCAATGGCCACGTCATCACGAAAGCGAATGATCACGATCGGAAAGGCTTCTAGGGAGACCCAGGGATGAGGAGAATCCATCGGCACGTCAACGAGATATCCAATCGGTCTCCACGGGTCCGGTCAATGGAAATCCCTCGGTTGAGCCCCGAGCTCGAGGGATTCGAACTGGATGCGCGCTCGTCGGTGAAGCTAGCCCACCATAGGAAAGCAGTGGAGCTGCACCACGATACCGATGTTGGAAGACGACTGCCAAGGGCGGCACAGACCAAGCCGAACACGCCGCCACGCCCGCCGCAGCGACTGGCGAACTCTAGGCCACCCGAAGGGACCTCGACAGGACGAGCGAGACACCTTCGCAATCGACTCTGCCGAACCGAAGGTCCCGCAGGACACACAGCAACAAGCCCAACTCGACATAGATGCACACGCCTGATTCGAACAACCTATGAGGAAAATAGCCGCAACCGAGACTAAATGGCATCGCTCGCCATAGCCCCGGGGCAAACGGCTCTACGCTTTACCCAAAGGTGAATTGCCCCAATACGAGACACCCAAATGCCCCAAGAATGGAATCGCACGCTCTCCACCACGACGTCGTGCCCGTGTTCCATCTCCGTCGAGAAACCACTTGGCGGAAGCGAACTCGGGTCGTACCGTGTTACGAGTCATGGCGCACGCAACTCACGATGGGTCGGCGGCCACAACGAGCGACTATCGGCCTGACATCGACGGCTTGCGCAGCATTGCCGTTCTACTCGTGCTCGTGTTCCACTTCGACCTCTTCGGTGTAGGCAGGGCCGGATTCATCGGCGTCGACGTGTTCTTCGTGATCTCGGGCTTTCTGATCTCGAGGATTGTCTGGAAGCAACTCGAGGCGGCGAGATTCACCCTTGGCGGCTTCTATTTGCGGCGATTTCGTCGTTTGGCCCCAGCCTTCGTATGCATGCAATTGCTCCTTCTCGGCAGCGCTTACGTCGTGATGCTTCCGAACGAAGTTGCGGAGCTTATCCGACAGACCTTCTTCGCCCAAACCTATCTCATCAATTTCTACCTCTGGAGATCCGTCAACTACTTTGGCTTGCAGGCGGATAGCGTGCCGCTCCTTCACTGCTGGTCACTAGCCGTCGAAGAACAATTCTATCTAACGTACCCGCTCATTCTCATGGCGGTCCATCGATTCGCCCCCAAGCGACTCGTCTTGGTGCTTTGCATAATCACGTTGACCTCGTTCACTCTCAACGTTGGGTTCGTCGAGAGCCATCCGTGGGCAACATTTTACTTGTTACCGACACGCGCGTGGGAGCTCTCCCTCGGCGGTCTCATCCCGTTCGCCCAGCCGTGGTTCGTACGACACGGCTGGCTGCGCCAACTTGCAAGTCTGGCAGGAATCGCTGCACTCGTACTCGGTGTCGTCACTTACTCCCCGCTCACGCCATTCCCTGGGCTGTTCGCCCTCTATCCAACCGCGGGAGCTGCGGCGTTGATTCTTTGCGGTAGCGGAGGCCGCCCCCTCGTTTCGAGGCTGTTGTCGGGTCAACCCTTCGTTTATATCGGACGCATCTCGTACTCCCTTTATCTCGTCCATTGGCCGGTGAGGGTCCTTATCGATTCGGTAGTACAAGAATACGATTCGACCTGGCGCTGGGCGTCGTTCTTCCTCTCTTTCGCACTTTCGTCGTTGTTGTTCCACGCGGTGGAGGATCCGTTGCGCCGTGGCCTGGTTTTCACGAGTGGGCGACGTTTCGTAACGGCCTACGCCTTCGGTTTTGCCGCGGTCATGGTCGTTGCATTCACGGCGTACCACTCCAACGGATGGAGCAAATCGGTTCGCGCCTGCGGCGACGCTAATCGCAAATTATGAAAAGGACCAGAACGAGGCGAGTCGTCACTGCGAGTACTTCGGCACCGACTGGCCCAGACATCGCGAGAAATGTCGCCTGGGTGCAGCGAGCGCTCCTCAAGAATGGCTATTATTCGGAGACTCCCACGCATGGGCGTTGTCGGAGAGCTTTTCGAGATACCTGGAAAGTCGCGGTGAAGCGGGCAGCCTCGTTTTCACGCACGGCTGCATGCCCGTACTCGGATTGGGCAGTCGCGAGTGCCAGTCTTTCGCGCTCAATGTCGTCGAATACCTGGAACGGACGCAGACGATAAGAAACGTGGCCCTCGTTTCCATTTGGAGACAACCCATCGAAGGCGACTTCCTCCAAGGTCCCGACGGAGCCCCCATGCACGGGGAGCAGCGTCTCCATGTCTTCCTCCACCAGTTTCATGCGACACTCGAGCGCCTCCGCCGAAGCGGCAAAACGCTCGTTCTCTGGGAACCTCTACCCGCGGCAAGGAAGTCCGTTCCGAAAGCGCTCGCTTGGAGCCTCATCAAGGGTCGCGATCCAGACGTTGCGACGACGAGAGAAGAACACGAACGGAAGTTCAGATTCATGGCGGACGCAGTGGCGGGCAACCGTGACCTACTCAAGGCGACCATTTCACCGGCTACGCGCCTCTGCCCGAAGCATGAATGCATGCTCGAGTCCGATGGCGTACCCCTTTACTACGACAACAATCACCCATCCCATTCCAGTTCGAATTTCTTCGCCAAGCTCATCGAGTCGCAGCTCGCAGGGGTCATGTGAGCTCGACTTGATTCGTCCCGCCCGTCGAGTCGCAGCTCGCAGGGGTCATGTGAGCTCGACTTGATTCGTCCCGCTCATCGAGTTGCAGCTCGCCGGGGTCATGTGAGCTCGACTTGATTCGTCCCGCCTGTCGAGTCGCAGCTCGCCGGGGTTATGTGAGTTCGGCTTGATTCGTCCCGCTCGTCGAGTTGCAGCTCGCCGGGGTCATGTGAGCTCGACTTGATTCGTCCCGCTCATCCACAGTCGGCTCGCAAATCCATTTACGGCGTGTTCGAACCTTCCGTCTTGCAAGTCATCCATTGGCGCTCGAGCTACTAGCCCGAGCACCAATGGTTGTCGTGAGACACCTGACTCAGGGGAGACCGCTACGCAGCTCTCGATCGATGAATGCAATTCGCCGCGAGAAGAACGTCTTCACGCGCTCGATCTCGGAGGCGTGAGTCTTGGCAAAGGGCCGATGATTGGGCCACCGAACGTAATTTCGCTCGGCCGCATCCCCGACGCGAGTCGCGAGTGCGTCGATTTTCGCGTGTACACTGGCCTCTGAAAACTCATTCGCAATGAGCTGGGAGAAGCGTTCGATGTACCTAGCCTTGAAAGCGGGGTCACGAAAGAGCCGGCCCCATAGTCCGTAGGTGAAGTAGTCAGTCCCATCGGTACCAGCGAGGAACCACTCTTCCGGCTGCGTCGAACGCCACTCCTCCAAAGCTCCCGCGCAACAATCGAAATCCCAAATGGGTCCAGCCACGAGCAAGCCATCGCGATTCTTGTGAAAGTAAGTACTGAAACGGAGGCCATCGACGTTCTTCATGTATGCATTGATGATGTTGTGGTCGATGAAAGAGTCCACGTCGATGTAGTCGCCGTAATGCTTCTGAGTCGTGGGGTTCCGAAATTCCGAAGAAGCGAGCGCAACACCAAACTCGTCGATGTAGGACTTGATATACGCGAGATGCGGCGCTCGCTCCGGGAGGATCATGTCCTCCGCGTCTGGGTAAACGAATTGCCACTTGTTGTCCGCAGCCATGAAGTCTGCCGGACCCTTGTCATCACGCAAAATGTATCCGCCGGTGAGATCGGATCCGGTAACCCCCGTGGGCAGCTTCTTGACGTCGACGCGTGCTTTGCCGCGCTTGATCCGTTCCATTACCGTGTAGAAGCCGACGAAATCCTCTTGCACGATGGGACCACCATCCGTAGAGAGATAGACTTCCGCAAACTCGGTTCTCGGGGCGTATCGATGAATGCTATTGCTCAGCACGGACGCCAACGCGTTCTTGATGAGACTCGTGTCCGCATCGATCGGATCGAGTAGCACCCAATCCGAATCCGCCGGCATTCCCAAGAACGGACGGTCGACGTCGACGTCCTCGTGATTGTCCCAAAATTCGACGGTATACTTTAGCTTCTCCTGCTCCCGAGCAAGTTCTCCTCGAACGTGAATGCCCATGCGCGTGTCCATCGTCGCCGTGCCGAGTATGGATGCACGACCATTCATCGGCTCGAACACGAGCAGCGTGGACGGAACGAAGACATTGCTCCACCGATCGATTGGCTGTGCGTTCTCCGTTTGAATGATGAGGATGGGAAGATGGGACGTAAACGTCGCTGCGTCCTCGGCAAGCCGGAGATAGCTGCGCCGATGACGGCACTCTGCCGCAGGATCCGACGGACGGTCGTCCCGGTGCCCAGTTGACCTGCGGCGCCACCCGCCGTGGTTCCAAAACTGCCACCTGTAGCAATCGTTCCACCAGCTGCCGTCGGAGAGCTCCCGCCGGTCTCCGTCGCTCCGCCGGTTGCTACCGCAGAGCTCCCGCCGGTCTCCGTCGCTCCGCCGGTTGCTACCGCGAGAGCTCCCGCCGGTCTCCGTCGCTCCGCCGGTTGCAACCGCAAAACTTCCACCGGACTCCGTCGCTCCGCCGGTTGCTACCGCAGAACTTCCGCCGGTCTCCGTCGTCGCCCCTCCCTCGGACGTCTCGGACCTACCACCCGCTCCCGCACTCGTACTGCCACCACCCGCTGCAGAGGAACCTCCACCGCCCCCGGGAGGTGACCAGGAGCAGCCGAAGGCGTTGCGATTTGCGCGTCCGCGATCTCCGACATGGCCCTCCGTCGAGACAATGGACTCGCTGACAGCACTGACTGGAACTCGAGCGGCCTGGGCCGATTCGAATTCGTATGCAATGGCATACAACCGTACCGATTCGGTGATTTCGATCGGTTCACGATAAATCGGCGAGTCTAACGTTGGCACCGTTCCATCGAGCGTATAATGAATCTCCGCGCTTTCACTGGCGGTAAGGCGGATTCGTTGCGTTCCGACGAAAGTCCCCGCGGCAGGTGCGGGCGTGACAACCAGGTCAGATTCGAGCTCGAGTGCCGTCCCGTCCGTTGTCGGTTCGGTTTCACACCCCCATGTCGATGGGAACCCGACTGCTAGCGACGCGAACAACAACCGACGCAGAAACCCGCTAGAAATCAGCTTCATACTCACGGTTCTCGAGTGTTGATGTGCATGTCCAATGGAAATGTGCCCCATATGACCCCCTCGGTCAGTCGCAACGCATTGCTAATTTCGTACCCCACGTGGGAGGTCCAGTCCAGACACACTTTCCGCCACGGGAACGCTCGCCGCAGGAGCGTGCAATGCCGCGACGAAGCACAACGCGAATAGAAAGATTGTCGGATGATTTCGCCATCCTCATGCGACCAATCGACGCCGCTCTTGTGCCCCTCGGTGTCTCGCCAAGAGGCAGCGTACACGGTTGAGCGACATGCCCTTTCGTCACACCCTGAGGCGAAATGGATGGGGATTGTCGCAACAGGTTGCGACCATTCCTCTTGCGCGAGAACGGCGAAGTCAACTCACGCTGCTCGTTTTCTATGCACGTTCGCCCATATCCCGTTCTCCCGATGCGGCCGCCCCAAAAAACCAGCACCACACCTGAACGGCACGTCGCTCCCATGAGCGGTTTCGTCGGAGGATGCAGTTGTCCGGGTCTCTGCGTCTCTGCATACACGGCGAGACGAACCCGTCGAGAAAGCTGCTCCTCGCGCCGAAGGATGAACCGTTCGCGAAATGCATTCGGCGCACCCAAGTGCGACCGGGGATTTCGGCGAGGCTGGACACTGACGCCCCGTCACGTTCCTAAGAGAGACCTTTCAGCGACCAAACGGGAAAAATCGTCGATTATGGGTACTCCGTACCTGGCCGTAAGGTCGTAGGAGTCGGGATCCACGCCTTTTCCTCCTTCAAGTCCGCTCCGAAGATGGCTTCCAATCCGGCACCTCACTCCACTTCGCCCCCGTCCCTGGCCTACGCCGGCCAGACCATTCAGTGCCAAGGTGCAGCTCGTGATTCCGAGGCGGGAGTTCAACTCGCGCATCCGCCAGAATACACGACGACCGACGGTGCCACAGGAACCGACGCCAATCTCGCAGAGAAGCAACGCATCGACCGCGAAGAGCTCGTTAGCGACATTCTCCGGCTCCGGTGGCTCGCGGTAATCGGTGCCGTCGCTTGGACCTTGTTTTTACTGCAAGACCTGGTTGTGGTCACCGTCGTCGGCCAAGGCCGACTCGGTGTCTTTCTCGTCGCGCGAGCGTTTGGGTTGCTCGTCATTTTGCTCATTTTGCGCCGACTGCGCAGTGACGTCCCTCTTTCCCGCCCACAAATTACTGCGATGGATTGGGGCGTTTTCTCGATGGTAGACGTCATGATGGCCATCATGTGCCTGGAGTACGGCGGCATCGCGAGCCGATACATTACCGGAGTAATGGTGGCCTTGATTGCGCGCAGCTCCGTTCTAGCCGCCCCGTGGCGGCGCGGGCTTCTGTTGCTGGGCGTACCGCTACTTGCGTTTCCCGCAACGTTTGGTGTTGCGGCCGCGTTCCGTGAGGACGTCAAAGCACAATTCGGCGAGACCGAAGCCCTTGCTACGTTCGGGCAAAGTATCTTCGTTCTCGCTGCTTCCCTTGGCGTCTGTGTTTGGGGTGGTCACGGCAATTGGAAGATGCGCCGGCAGCTCTTTGCATCGAGAAACATCGGCAAGTACATCCTTAAGCGCTGCATCGGACGCGGTGGCATGGGCGAGGTCTGGGTAGCCTATCATACGGGGCTCAATCGCAACGTCGCCCTCAAAATCTTGAACCCTGACGATGGAACCAACCCGATTGCACTCCGGCGCTTCCAACAAGAAGTCGCAGCAACCACCCTTTTGACCCATCCGAACATCGTGCGCGTGTTCGATTATGGGACGACCCAAGACGGAATTTGGTATTACGCCATGGAGCTACTCGATGGCGTGACGTTGAAGGATCTCATCGGAAATGAAGGACCACTCAACGTTGCTCGAACGCTCAATATTGCTCATCGCATTGCAAGAGCGCTGGCTGAAGCGCACGCGCTCGGGATAGTCCATCGTGACATCAAGCCCGAGAATATCTTCATTACCCACGCGGGAACTGAGCAAGATCTCGTCAAGGTCCTCGATTTCGGTATCGCGAAGATCTTGAGTGAGACAGCCGACAGTAAGCTCACCTATACAGGAGCCATATTCGGAACCCCAGCGTATATCTCGCCCGAGGCGGCGCGAGGACTCCCCATCACTCCAGCCTCGGACGTCTACGGGCTCGGAGGGCTCATCTACTTCATGCTGACTGGCTCGCCTCCTTTCACGGGGCGAAGTCCCACGGAGGTGCTCCTCGCCCATGCGGAACGGTCGGCACCAAGAGTAACGACGACGTGCGGATTCGCCATCGACGCGCAGCTCGACGCATTGGTGCAAAAGTGCCTAACCAAGGATCCGCGCCAGCGTTATGCAGATGCTGGCGAGCTCGCGCAAGCCCTCGACGAACTCCGGAAGGCATCCGTTGCCTGAATTGGGTGGCTCGACTGGAAAGGTCGGATGTTTGCAGCTAATCTCGCGGCATGTCGAACCGACCTCGCATTTACAGCTACTCTGGTTGCGGTACATGCAAAAAAGCGCTCAATTGGCTGAAGGGTCATGGAATCGAGAGTGACGTACTTCCAATCCGTGAGCAGCCGCCGTCTGAGGCGGAACTGGAGGCGGCGTTGAAACAGGTTTCGTCCGTGCGCGCATTGTTCAACACCTCCGGAGGTGATTACAAGTCCATGGGCTTGAAGGATAGACTGCCCACGATGACGCCCAAGGATGCAATCACTCTTTTGGCGAAGCACGGCAACCTCGTGAAGCGCCCATTCATCGTTCTTCCTCGAGGACGCGTCCTCGTTGGGTTCGACGAAGCCGCGTTCACCGCAGAGTTCGCCAATTCCCGCTGATATCGAACCTCGGCACCGCGAGCGGCGCCTCGCCAGAAGGGCCCGAGTGGCGCCGGAGAACCCACTCCTCGATCGAAGTGTCATACGCGGAAGTATCGATTCGAACCGAAGCCGCGGCGTCGAGGTCGAAGCAGCAAAACTCGTGTCGTGGCTTGGATTGGGTGTCTTTACGTCGTGCAAACGACCGCAATGCGCGCCAACGCATAGCGACGCGCCGACGCATAGCGACGCGCCGACGCATAGCGACGCGCCGACGCATAGCGACGCGCCGACGCATAGCGACGCGCCAACGCATAGCGACGCGCCGACGTGAAGCGTCCCGGTCGAACCCGACGTGAAGCGCATCATGGCGGGACTAACCGCTGAACAGTGACGAGCGCTCAATCGGATTCACGGGATCTGACCGACAGTTGGCGTGGTCTGCCCTTCAAGCTCCAGGTTGACACCGCTCAGCTGTTGGCGTCGAGATGCGGCAATCACACAAGCGATTCGAGCTGCCGCTTCCTCGGGCGGCAAACCTTCCGCGCGGATGTTCGAGATACAATTGCGGTCCGCGTCCGTACGCGCCACACAAGGACCATAGGTGATGTACGCACCAAGGCTGTCAGGCGAACTCAACCCGGGCCGCTCGCCAACGAGAACGAGTGACACCTTGGCGCCCAGAGCAGCACCGATCTCGTCGCCAAGTTTCACGCGAGCAAGTGGAGCGACCAGCACGGGAGCCAACGACGGCGCGCGTTGCGCCAAATGTGGAAGCAATGCACGCAAAGTTGGCAAAGCCTGGCGCTGAGCCGCGAGCGGCGAAAGGCCGTCGGAGACGACGATGACGAGCTCGCACGGCCCCCGAACATCTCGAATTTTTGCAAGATGACATCTCGATCCATCCGAAAGCGAACGACCGAGCTCGGGGTTCATGAGATATTCCTGCCTAGAGTTTGCGCGAGTACCTACGAGCTCGGATTCCACGCCTGACTCACGCAGCTGCTCAACGACCGTCGCGGCATCGAACGATGCTTGTACTGCGTCTCGAGCCCGCGCATGCGCAAGACGAAGCTCGAGCTGCGAGGACGTACGAAGGCTGCCGCCGCTGCGACCGAGAGCGATACGAGCATTCGTCGACCTAGCTAGATTGAACCACGGATCGCGCGAGAGGAGAGTCATAGCGACGCGACTCCCAGCAACTGGGCGTGCTCCACACCATATCGCTCCAGTCGACAAGCATCATCTACGATTCGATGATGTCGCAACCACCGTTCGAACTCCGGTGCCGGACGGACTCCGAGCACTTGCCGCAGGTACTGCACGTCGTGAAATGACGTCGATTGGTATCCGAGCATCACGTCATCGGTTCCTGGAATGCCCATTACGTAGTTGCATCCGGCGACCCCGAGAAGAGTCAGCAACGTGTCCATGTCGTCCTGATCCGCTTCGGCGTGATTCGTGTAGCAGACGTCGACCCCCATCGGCAATCCGAGTAACTTTCCACAGAAATGGTCTTCTAGACCCGCTCGAATGATCTGTTTTCCGTTGAACAAATACTCCGGACCGATGAAGCCGACGACGGTATTGACGAGTAAGGGGCGAAATCGTCTAGCAACGGCATATGCACGCGCTTCCATCGTCTGTTGGTCAACGCCATGGTGCGCCCGCGAGGACAAAGCCGACCCCTGTCCGGTCTCGAAATACATGACATTATTGCCAACGGTACCGCGTCCGAGGGCCAACGCCGCCTCCTCAGCTTGTTCGAGCAACGAGAGTGATACGCCGAACGCGCGGTTGGCCGCCTCGCTTCCGGCAATGGACTGAAACACGAGATCGACAGGGGCTCCACGTTCGAGAGCGGAAAGCTGCGTGGTGACATGGGCCAGCACACATGATTGCGTCGGGATCTCGAACTCCGCGATGATTCGATCGAGCAAGCGCAGCAGTTTGTCGACGGATTCAACAGAGTCCGTCGCAGGATTGATGCCTATCACTGCGTCGCCACAACCATAGAGCAAGCCATCGATGACGGTAGCGGCAATACCCTTGGGATCGTCTGTCGGATGATTGGGCTGCAGCCGCACCGCCAAGGTACCAGGACACCCAATCGTGCTACGGAATGCCGTCTCGATCCGACATTTCTTGGCGACCAAGATGAGATCCTGATTACTCATGAGCTTGGACACCGCAGCTACCATTTCCGGCGTGAGTCCGGCGGAAATGGCCGTCAGCGATGCAGTGGTGGTTTCGTAATCGAGTAGGTAGTCACGAAATTCTCCAACCGTCAAATTGCGCAGAGGCTCGAAGGCGCAGTCGTCGTGGCTGTCGAGGATGAGACGAGTAACCTCGTCGATTTCATAGGCAACGACGGGCTCCTCGAGAAAGCGCGTGAGCGGCATCTCCGCGAGACAATATTGAGCTGCGACACGCTCCTCGGAACTGCTGGCGGCGATCCCCGCCAGGACATCACCGGAACGCAATGGTGATGCCTTGGCGAGAACTTCCGTAAGCGATGCGAATCGATAGGTTTGTCCAGCGAGGGCGAGACGATATTCGCTCATGTGAGGCCTCGAAGGTTTCGATCACTCCGCAGGAGATGCGCCAACGGTCTCGAGTTGCGACGAGCTCTTTTGCTCGCCGTGCTCGAGCGCGAAACTCTCCTCTGGAGACAGTACGAGACGATGGCGTCCTATGATGGCGAAATACGCCAATCCAGCGACGTACCACGCGAAAGCCGCATACACCCCCTTCCGGTAGAGCGGATCCCCCATTTGATAGTACATCGTCCATACGGCAATGACGATGGTGACAGCAGCACCGCCGATGCCGAATGGGCTGCGATAGGGGCGCTCGATCTTCGGGAATCTGAGACGCAACAGTATGAACGACAACCCTTGAAGTGCATAGGAGATCATGGCTCCGAACACTGCCATGTTGATCAGCGTCCCACCGATGATGGCGCCGCCCTCACTCGGACCTCGCGAGAACCAGATGACGAGTAGGACGGAAAGGCCGATGAACGTTCCCGTTAGGAGCCCCATGTAGGGCGTTTTCCGCGTTCCGTGCGTCAACGACATGAACGAAAAGTAATATCCTGCACGCGACAACGAGTAGATTTGACGTCCGTACGCAAAGATGATCGTGTGGAAGCTAGCGATGAGTCCGACTACGGCAAAGAGCGACAGTAGCTTTGCAATGCCACTTCCGTAAAGGACCCTAAAGCCGTCCAAGAGTGGCTCGGCTGCAGTTGCCAAGGAATAGGCTCCGCGCATTTGCCCATTCGCGGTCCCACCGAGGGTGGCGTTGAGATACATGACGGACATCGCTGCAACGATGAGCGTAGCCATCCCGAATAGGAGGGCCTTCGGCATGTCCCGCTTCGGGTCATGTGACTCCTCCGCAGCCAGAGGCAACTCCTCGATCCCAAGAAACAACCAAACGGCGAAGGGCAGCGCGGCGAAGGCACCTGTAACGCCAAAAGGCAGCAAGGCCCCGCCTCCATTCGGCAGTTCGATCATTTTGCCGTCCGCACCGACGCCAATATTGAGCGCCCATCGACTGAATTGGGCAAAGGGCAATGCACTGATGCAAAAGGCCGCCAAGATTGCGAGCGCCATCAATGTGACTGCCACCGAGACCTTGAACGACAACTCAACCCCCCAATAGTTGAGCAGGACGAATACGGCGTAGGAGCCTATCCACCACACGGGTTGAAAGGAGGGTGATGTCTCGAAGATCCCGGTCAAGTAGGAGCCGATGAAAAAGACAATGACGGCGGGGGTCATGATGTACTCGATGCTCTCCGCGAGCCCGGTGACGAAGCCGCCCCAAGGCCCCATCGTGATGCGTGCGAACGAATATGCACCGCCGGTATGCGGGAGCGCGGGCGAGAGCTCGGCCAACGAGAAACAAAGACCGAGATACATCACGGCGATGATGATGGCGGCCAAAAATAAACCACCCCATCCTCCAGAAGCGAGCCCCAGGTTCCAGCCCGAGAACTGGCCAGAGATCACAGCACCGACACCGAGTGCCCAAAGCGACCAGAGTCGCGCATGTCGTTTGAGACCGCGCTTCTCGAAGTAGCCACGATCCTTGACTTGATAGGTTACGCTACCGACCTTTTGTGGTGCCATGAGGACCTCCGGAATGGCGCAAATTCGAGTCGTCGCGTTCCAGCAAGTGCCGGACGGCAAGTGATAGAACGTCGGGACTGACCTAAACGAGTGTGCACTAGGACGCGTTAACGAACGATGAACGCGCCGAGTCCTTTTCTTTTCGTCGGCTGAGCCGAGTACGGCAGGACACCCCGACTGCAACGCAACTCGTGACGACGCGATCGGTGTCCGCGGTCACGCCCCGAGTGTCGAACCCTCGAGCCTCCACAGGGAAGTCGAAACGATACCGAAAACACCGTAGTCCCAGGACGGAGTTCCGCGGTTTCGATGTCGGTCGGAAGCGGGTTCGAGTCCAAAGATGACACGCACCAAAGTGTCACCCCTTCGAGCCCCGTTCGTTTCTCGAAAAGTTGCTGAGATGTCCGGCGGCGGCTGCTCGCTGCCGGGCCCGCGCGATCATCCCCTGACTCTTGCCCACCGGAGCAGGAGCACCAATGAGCTTTTTCAGTTCCAAGCTTCCGCAGTCCGGACACTTCGGAACCTCTCTGCTCATGAGCAGGTGTTCGTTGACTTTACCGCAAACCAGGCATTCGAAGTCGAAAAGGGGCATCGTCGCTGTGCTCGTAAGCTATGCGGAACCCCGTTTCCAAAACCGTCATGAGAGGTTTCGAAATCAGATCGGACTTGGTGATTGAGCGCTTGAAGGCGCAAGAGGGCGCGATTCCATCGAACGCTGAACGAAAGCGTTCGACACGAAGGCGTCCGATCGTCCGATGTGCACCCTACACTGCGGACGGTACTGATCGTCGACTGGCCAATGCGCAGTCCACGACCAAAGGCTTTGGGCATCACCCGCGCGCCTCCGTCTGCTCAAAACGACCAAGCCATCCGTACGCCAGCCGTGCGTGTCTCTCGTTGGATCCACGGATAAATCGCACGCCCTTGGTTGTCCATCGACATACCCGCGTAGTCACCGCGGCCGAAGGAAATCGCGTCAACCGCCGCACTCCCAACCATTCCGGCTGCCCCGAACCAAGGCGCGTGGTTCGGGGAAATCAACATCCCCAAAAGTCCGAGGGCGATCGGTGTAGTCGCCCGAAGTCCAAGACTGTGCCCGGCACGATTCGTCCTCCCGTGAGCGACGTGAATGAGAGGTCCGACCGCTAAGTAGGTTCCAAAGAACGTATACGGCATCGGACCATCGAAAAAGTTCTGCTCCGTCGCTGCAACGGCAATCAGATGTACCGCGAGATTCGTGGCATCCCCCAAGGCAATCTGCCATCCGTAACCAGCCAAGCGACGATAGGGGTCCCCCTGGGGCTCGACGGCGCTGTGACGAGCGTCGTCACAGTGACACTGGCAGCCTGAAGATGATGCACTTTGCGGCAACGGCGAAACAGCTACCGACGACGACAATGGTGCTCCGGGAACGTACGACGGCCCGAGGCGATCGTCAGTGGAGACATTCGCCGGTTTTGGAACCGTCACGTCAATTGGCGTACTCGTTGGAGCAATCGCTGCGGGAATTGTCGCGGGAATTGCCGGTGGAGCATTGGTCACGTCGGAATCCGAACTACTCACGCTATCGACCGACGTAGCGGATTGAGCTGGTGTTGCTTGAGCTGGTGTTGCTTGAGCTGGTGTTGCTTGAGCTGGTGTTGCTTGAGCGAACGCAATCGCCGGCTGCAGCAACGACAGGACGAGTGAGTATCCAAAGCCCACGGGTCTCGAAATGCACCAGTTCTTCTGCCCACCGGAGTCTACACCATCCGCTACCGCAACCTTCATCATCGAATTTCGAAGGTAGTCCTTTGCAAGGTGGCACGCAACGACATTGTGGCAGCGCAGACTTCGTGCGCTCATGCGACAATGGAAGTTCACCTCCCCACGATTTACGCCTCAATGCCAATGAGTAACGCGAGGAATGCTCTTACGCGATTACGTGGAGCGCCGGGCGGGCGAGCCACTCCTCCGCGCCAATGCACGATGGCGCTCCACTTGTTCGGTTCGCCATAGCAGTAGCTCCTCTTCCACGATCCGCTCTGCACCAACTGCCGTCCATTCTCGAAGGGCCGCGTTCGGTGAAGGGTCACCGTCGAAAACCTCGAGGACTACGCGCTCGTTCACTCTCTTGGCGGCGCGTAACAAGGAGGCCGTCGTGTGACACAAGCAGCCCGCGCGCCTAGCCAACCTCGTCGTCGTTGCGAGCTGCCGACCATCGACAGGGGTCCCGCCGCTCATTGAACCGATGCCAGCGACGTTGGCAAAGAAGCGCCTCACCGCGGGCACCCCTCGCAGGAATGTGATCTGGAATTGCCGCAATTGCGGATTCTTTTTCGACCAACCCGCTACGCTCTCGAGGGGACGAGTGCACGCAGCAGAGAAGTTGCATTGGGTGGAATACAGCTCGAGCGTATCGACGGTCATCAGCACGAGGAGCGTCGATTTGGCAGACGCCGCAGCTTCGAACCATTGCTCGAGGACGAGATCGTTCACGTGCTCGTCCAACCTTCCCTCCCCTGCTGCAGTCAGCACCAAGGAAACTGGTTCCTCATTGCTCGCGACCCGACTCTCGAGTGAGCTCCCCACCTTGGGCAGCGCAGTCTCGAACTGAGGGAGTGCAACGTTGGGTGACCATGCTCGTAACATGTCGCGGCAAACTGCATGTAGCATGCCAAGTTGTTCGAGCCGGGACTCTACGGCTCAAGGCTGTGCGTTTGCGCCAACCAATCGCAGCAAATCGACCCCGAGTGCTTCCGCTTTGGTTCCCAGGAAAGCCGCCAGGTAGGGCTTCGATGTCGTAGTTCCAACGTACCTCGCGATTCGGCTGACGGCAAAGGCGGGCGACCTCCGCTTTGGTCTCACTCGCAGCCACACGCAGATTCAGGGTCAAGGGCACGATTCGAACGCGAGCTCGTGACGCGCACAACGACCGATGGCCCCGGGCTGACAAAGTGGCAATCGACTCCGCGCCCTTGGATCTGCCGCCGAGGGCTTCGATGTCCGTGTCGCGTTCAGGACTCCTGCCCCAACGAATGCCGGACGGAGGTGCAACGCCGAAACCGGCGCACCGTGCGACCGCACCTTCGCTGCAGGGGCCTCACCAGAGCATCACCCGACGCCTCACCTCGCCGCGAGAATGCGCATCATTTGATGGCCGCGTGCGTAGTGTTGCCAATCTGCGGACAACCTTGACCGAGAGCGCTACGCTTGTTCGGTCGTGACCCAGCCTGTCGATATCGATGGAAGTCGCCCTAATCCGTCGCCAGTGGACGTTACTCCCCTGTGCGATGGTCGATTCGTCCCCTTTCGTCGTCTCGGTGCGGGAAGTCAGGGAGACACCTACGAAGCGGTCGACCGCGCAAATGGGCGGACCGTCGCACTCAAACGATTCGACGTACATGGGGCGTCCAGTTGGAAAGACGTCGAACTAGCCGAACGCGAAGCGCGCGTTCTGCAGTCAATCGAGCACCCGGCACTGCCCGGCTACGTCACACACTTCGAGCATGGCGGCGCGCTCTATCTTGCAATGGAGAAGATCGAAGGGGAGGATTTGGCGCAACTGGTCGCTCGCGGAATGCGCCTCTCTTTCGACGATCTGTTCCAGCTCGTCGCCACGTTGGCGGATGTATTTGCCTACTTACATGGTCGAGTGCCGCCGCTCGTTCATCGCGACATCAAACCAAGCAACCTGATCCGACGCTCGAACGGCAGCTTCGTGCTCATCGATTTCGGCAGCGTTCGCGACGGTCTTCGGCCCCAGGGCGGCAGCACGGTCGTCGGTACCTTCGGATACATGGCACCAGAGCAGTTTCAGGGTCGGGCAATGCCAGCAACGGACCTGTACGGCTTGGGCGCTACGCTCATGACCCTGCTTACCGGAATGACACCGGACAAGCTACCGCATCGAGGACTCGAGATCGACGTCCGCTCCTCACTCCCGTCGAACACACCAGAACCCTGGCTGAACCTCCTCGAACGGTTGGTGAGCGCAGATCCAGAGAAGCGCATGACTGACTTGACGTCTCTGTTGCCCACGTTGCGAAGTATCGGTGCGCCCCACGACGTCGGCGACGAGCGCGGTCAAACGTCGGAGCCATTCGAGACATCGGGACGACGTAGTTCGAATCAAGCTGGGCAAGCTCGAAGCGCAGAATGGCAAACCGCAAATCGAAGAGTCGAGTGGGCAGGAGCGAGGCCGTTGCGCCTCCCGTTTCCTATCTTATTGCTCCTGAATCTACTGCGAGTTGCTCTATTTCTGGTTCTTCAGGTGGTCTTGCCCGTACTCTTTACGGTGTTGTCGCTCCCCTTCGGACGCAGCCTACGTCGCACCGCAAATGACATCATGCGGTCTGGCCAATATGCGGATCGACAACTGGCCCATCTCCTCTCGCGGGTTTCGACCTCGAGTGGCGCCGAATGGCAACGAGCCACGCCGGCAGGGGGCTGGAACGGGGAGCACGCGTACGGGCCGCACCCTCACGCGCCGTTTGGCTCGAATCCCGAAGGCAAACGGCGCGTGGTGGACGATGACATCGACGTGGAATCGACCAACGCCCCCATGGATTCCGCAACAACGACGAAGCGCCGAAACGTCAAGCGGTAGTCACTACGACGACCCAAACCAATCCGCCGAGATCGCAGAAGCGCGGCCCGTCACCGCGATCCTTCACCAAAGCAAGACAACTGCCGTCAACCGTCGTGATTCGACGAACTCAGCGCTGAACGCGCTTCGGTCGCACACTTAGGAGCGGTGAGCCGGGCCGCACGACGTCACGGCCCTGTGCTCTCTCGACGGAAGATCCGGTCACGCGCGGACGGCCAGGAAGGCAGCGGGACGTCGATACGTTCGTCCCGCCTCGTTCCTGCGAGCTAGAGCTTCACCTTGACCGCGGATGCAACGGTCTTGGCCTTCTCACGAGCCTCTTCGATGGACGCGCCACGAGCCAAAGCAACCCCCATCCGGCGATGCCCCTTGATGGCCGGCTTCCCGAAGAGTCGCAACGCAGTATCCGGAAGAGTGAGCGCTTTCTCCAAGTCGTCGAACGACACCTCTGAACGATTTCCTTCAGGCAGGATGACGGCAGACGCAGAGGGACCGTGCTGCGTGATGTTCGGGATTGGCAGCCCCAAAAGCGCACGCGCGTGCAGCGCGAATTCCGACAGGTCTTGCGAGATCAGCGTGACCATGCCGGTGTCGTGTGGTCGCGGCGACACCTCGGAGAAGATGACCTGCGCGCCCTTGACGAACAGTTCGACACCGAAGAGACCATAGCCGCCGAGCGCCCCAGTGACGTCTGCGGCGATGCGCTGGGCGTCGGCAAGCACCTCGGGCGCCATGGGATGAGGCTGCCAAGATTCGCGATAGTCGCCGTTGACTTGAACGTGTCCAATCGGCGCGCAAAAGGAAGTGCCACCTCGATGGCGCACCGTGAGCAGGGTGATCTCGTAGTCAAAGGAGACGAAGCCTTCGACGATGACTTTACCGCCGCCAGCGCGACCGCCCTCCTGCGAGTACTTCCAGCACTGGTCGAGGTCGCTCTCACTCTTCGCGACGCTTTGCCCTTTTCCAGAAGAGGACATCACCGGCTTGACGACGCAAGGAAAGCCGATGGCGGCGACTGCCGTTCGGAACTCCGCTTCACTTTCTGCAAACCGGTATGGCGACGTCGCAATTCCGAGTTCCTCTGCGGCCAGGCGACGAATGCCTTCCCGATTCATGGTGAGACGCGCAGCACGAGCAGTCGGAACGACATGATATCCCTCCTTCTCGAGCTCAAGTAGCGTGTCGGTAGCGATGGCTTCGACCTCGGGGATAATCAGATGCGGCTTCTCGAGTTCGACCACGCGCCGCAGCTCTTTGCCGTCGAGCATGGAGAACACGTGGAAACGGTGGGCGACCTGCATCGCCGGCGCGTTCTCGTAGGCATCGCACGCGATGGTCTCGACTCCGAAGCGTTGCAGCTCGATAACGACCTCCTTGCCGAGCTCGCCTGAGCCAAGAAGGAGGGCGCGGGTTGCGTTGGACTTGAGCGGTGTACCGATTCGAGTCATGGGAATTACTGCGCGCCGTCATGCCCCATCGCTCGACTAGGCGCAACCGCCAGGAGCAGCGTCGGTAAAACGCGGAATTCGAGTCATGATTTGCCCGAAAATAGACGAAAATCTGTGGCGCGAGCATTCACGGATCCCCGACCGCGAGTGCAAAAGTCCGCTAAATACGCCCCTCGCAACGTTCCGTGACGAACCGCATCGGTACCGCCAGTAACGCTCGGCATCCTGTGCCATGGCACATCGCATCAGCGCTTCGCGCAGAAGCCGGCAATTGACGGCCATGCGTTTTGGATGATTTCCCTCTCGAGCGAGAGCCAACCCAAGGCCAAAGCCTAAGGTGGCACACGTGGCACAGTTTCGACCAACGACTCGTGGCGGCAGCTCTCCTCTCTGGTGCAACGTACGGCGCCGCGGTTCGGGTCGGGAGCTTCGACAGCCCTGGCGTCGATCTGCGAAGACCTCTCGAACCAGGCCACACCGACCCAACACACCGCACCGTCAAAACCGACGCCGCACCGTACGCTTCTCCGTTTTCGACGCGTGATGAGGCGCGGCACCGGCACCACTAAGTAAACGTCGAACGGAAGGCTTGGCCCGACGGTGAGCTCCATTGGCAAGATCATCCCCAAAGTGCGTCCTTTCCCTGTGATGAGCTGCTTCTCGCCTCGCAATCGTCACGGTGCCAGCCAAGGGCGATCCTTTTGTGTTGCACTGGGCATGCTCGACGTCCTGGGGCCAGACCACTCGTGCCGATAGCGGTCGCAACGGAGAAGTCCATGAAAATGCGGACGATTCCATGGAGCCGATTTTCCCGAAGATTGCCGTCCCAAACTGGCTCCAACGAGGTTTCGAGCGTCCCGCACTGACCTCTACTTTTGCGCGTCAGCGTGGAACCATTTCCTTGTTTTGGAGGGAAACATGCGATTGTACCATTCGGCACTCTTGTCACTGCTCGTCTCGTCCGCCATGCCGCTAATGACGTCCTGTTCACGCGTAGCACCGTCTGACGGTGACGTCGCCGCAACGGAACACGCGTTGGTCACTGCCTGGGACCCCGTCAAAAGTCCAGCGAATCGAGAGCTCATTAGCGCACTCGCGATTCATCCCTTGAATCCCCAAATCATTTGGGTCGCCTACAGTGACGGTTCGCTCTATCGGACGTTCAACGGGGCCGCAGAAACCCCGGCATGGACCAGGATTCGACGACATCGCACTCCCGGGAGCGACGTCTCTTCCGAACCGACGCATCACCAGTATCGCTCTCGGCATCAACGATACCCAAACTGCCTACGTCGGGTTCGTCGGAGGCGACACCAAGAGTCTTTGGAAAACGGCAAACGGTGGGCAGACCTGGACTGCTCTGAATGGCGCCGGCGACTCTGGGTGGAGCATCACGGGGATCTCGGTGAACCCGGACGACGAAAGCAAGGTGACGGTCAACAATAACGTCGACATAACGTTCGTGAGCACCGACTACGGGCAAACGTTCACGACTTCCGGATGGAATCCCCCGGGGCTTGCCACTTGGAGCAAGATTAGCCCTACCGACGCCACTGCCGAACTCACGGCAACAGCCATAGCGCCGGGAGACCGAGACGAAGTTTGGGTTGGTTTCTCGAATGGCGAGCTCTATCAAACCTTCGACGCCACTAGTGAAACACCGACGTGGGAACGAGTCGACTACCACGAGCACTTTGGACAAAAGGGTCCTCGCGTGCGCATTCAGAGTATCGCCTTCCCTCCGAATCGTAACGAGGGGCAGGCCTATGTCGCATACGACGTCGTGCCTGAGAAGAACTCGAGTCCTCTCTGGGCAGTCACCGGGACCACCTCGGGTTGGGGCCTCAGCGCGTTGACCAATCCAATACCGGAGAAGGGCATTCTCGGTGTCGCCATCGATCCTCGCAATGCAGCAATGATCGACGTCGCAACCGACTTCGGGGTCGTCGAAAGCGTGGATTTTGGGCGCTCGTGGACAGCCGATGATCGCCCCCTACGCGTCAAGTACCGCGACGGTGGTCATGGAATCGTCAACGGACCAAGTCTTCATCCGCATCTCGAGATCTCAAATGTAGGCGCGGAAGCCGTCAATCTCTCGGAGCTCGAGATCCGTTATTACTATTCGATCGATGCAGCGCCCAATACGCTAGAACAGGTCTGGCTAGACTACGCGACACTCGGAAGCAAAAAGGTCATCGGCACCACAAAGTACAACTACACAGGCGGACCTGCCGCTCCTCCCGTTGATGCCGATCACTATTTATCCGTCACATTTGCGACTGAAGCTGGACAACTGCAACCTGGTCACGACACAGGAGAGCTACAGTACCGAGTCAACAAGATCGACTGGAGCAATTACGACCAAACGAACGATCAATCCTTCGATAGCAGCAAGCTGGCGTACGCAGACAGCTGGCGTGTTGCACTCTATCGCAATGGGACGCTGGTTTGGGGCGTAACGCCGTAGAACCAGGCCCTAGCTCGCCCGGGCCTCGGCGGACTCGTGTCGGAGTGCGGATGCATTCCAATGAGAACCGTCGCCAGCTCGGGCGACCTCAAGCGAAAGCACCTGGGTCGAAGCTGAGCCCCCCTACCAAAAGGCACTAGACATTGTTCTCGATGTGTCTCCACGACAAGACCCGCTGTGCATGCTCGGCCCACGCGAAGTAGTCACGGTGAGGCTCGAATCCGCGCTCATCGCTAGAGATCGCGACGCAGCGGCGTTGGGCTTTCCCCATCGACATGTTCAGCCTCTTCCGACAACCAGTCAATAGATTGTACGCACGCGACGTCGTCCTGAGAAGCAATGGCCCTGACGGTCAATACGAAGGCTCATCTTTCGTATGCGTCTCCTGTCAGATCCACCTTCGGTGAACCACGACGTACACGAGTCCCGCGCAAACCGAACTCGTGTACGTCGCCAACAGAGAAGCGAAGATGACAGCGTTGAGCACCCGCGCGAAGCGAGGATGACAGCGTTGAGCACCCGCGCGAAGCGAGGATGACAGCGTTGAGCACCCGCGCGAAGCGAGGATGACAGCGTTGAGCACCCGCGCGAAGCGAGGATGACAGCGTTGAGCACCCGCGCGAAGCGAGGATGACAGCGTTGAGCACCCGCGCGAAGCGAGGATGAATTCGCTCGTTAGCGTTCGAGGAAAGCAGTACGCACTCGTGCGACACGAGAACGAACTCGATCTTTGTCGCTATTTTCGGCCGTCGACTTGCGCTTCAGGGCACGTATTCGGGCATAGCTCGGGGCGGAGCACCGTAAATGCAAGCTCGAATTCGTTTGCGTGAACCCACTGCGGATCCGTGCAGCCATCGGTGGTCCGCTTCCAGGCTCGCAAGTGGATTTGATAGGCACAACATTCCGGAAAGTCCGCCCCCGTCAAGGTCACCTTGTAGTCACCACCGTACCAATGAGGTCGTGGCGCACCCTGTATCAGGGCCGAAGCGTAATCCGGCCCTACCTCTACGGTTGCGTCCGGCTCGAAAGTTCCGTGTAAGCCAGTTCCAATATAGAACAGCTGGGCTAGACCGTACTCCGCGCGCATCCAATAACCACCCAGGTGTCCATCTTGCACCGTATGAGGAACACTCGCTGTAAAGTGAATCGTGAGCGTGTCGCTCCCGTTCAATGTCACGATCTCGCAGGCCTGGATGCAGTGCTCGCCGGCGCGGCCTTCGTTGACACAAATTCGACGAATGTACACGTCAGGCTCGGCGATGCACGCATGGATCTGCGTGCACGGGATCCCCGGAACGACGTGTAGCGCCTGGCTCTGATTGTCGATCCGCACGAACACCGTCTCCTCACTCTGTTGACCACAGGTAGGTAGCACCCTTTCGCTCGAGAGAATCAAATTGTCCGCGGCGTCGGCCGAATACCCTACGAAACGAAATTGGTACAGCGCGTCGAGAACCCGGGCAGTTTTGAGCGCGTAGTCGAAGGTATCCAAGATAAACAAGGTGTCGTAATCGTCCCAGTTGACGACCCCACCAAATCTCGGGATCCCAGGGTTGAGAGTCTCGAAATGCCGTCGCGTCATCATCACGGTTCGTCCGCCCTTCGACGTCGGCAGGAAGCTCACGGCCTGATTGCTGACTCCATCCCAATAGCTCCTAGCAAATCCGGCAAAGACGGGCACCGGCAGGTCGGTCCAGGGTCCACCATCTCGCGAATACTGAACCTTGAAGTAATCGACATCCCATCCGACGCCTCCGCGAACCCGTAGCGCGCCATAAAAGGGACGGTCCAGATTTGCGTCGACATAACCGTAGCCGCGCAAGTCTGGTGGTCCCGAATTGGTCCCAATCAGCGCCGTCGGAGTGCAACCGATCCATTGCAACTTTAGGCATTCCGGGCACTCCGGATCGTGGCATGCGGGAATGCAACAGGCCTGGTCGTTGGCGAACAACGTAACACTGGTCGTCGTCGATACGTTCCATCGGGTCTGCGCGTTGCCTTCGGTGTAGATGATTCTCGTTTCACCGCCACACACCTGCGTTGCTCGAAATACGATATCTGGCGCGCAATCGCGCGTGTGAAACCAGGGCCAGACTCGAAGCGCCGCAAGCTCCGCCGACGGAGGTAGGAGCGCCATCAATTCTCCGGTTGCCAACCCCGCCCCAAGTCCACCGACTTCCGGCTGATTGATGCCGCGAGCGATAGTGAGCTGGGTCGTCAACGCTTCGATCAGGTGAGGACCCGGTTCCTGATTCAGCGCCATGGCGGACAAGGGAACACCGCTTTGCGCGAATAGCTCCTGTACCTTGGCGTGTATCTCGGGATCCAGCATAGGAGTCGACCTGAGCCAAGGAACGCCAACTCGGCAACACCAACGGAATCGGATCGTGAAGTTACCATGGACATCCGTGACGGCAGACGCGATTCGCGAGCGAAAGAAAAACCACAAGAATCGGTCAACGTCATAGACTTCGACCGTCGCCCCCGGAACTGGGTTATCACAGAAGGTCCAGCGTCGATGCTCCGCGTCGTATCTCCATTCGCGACAGACGAGTCGTCCGTGAATCGTGTAGGTCCGGCACAGGTTCAACCATCGAACATAATCGAGCGCAGCAACGGCGACACGTCCCAGGTCGATGCGGTCGCGCATGTTCGCGCGTTCCTCCCCCTTCACCGGCGACGTAAAATCGACCTCTCCAACCAGCGTCCCCTCCGACGCCAGCACGTCGTCCTCCGCCGCAGGTCCGACATAAACGCGAATCGGACACGGCCGCTTCGCGTGAGGGAGCATCGGCGGCTCGAACTCGAATTGAAACGCGATCGGGTCCGATGCATTCTTCGCTCGAACCACGGTGGAACCAAGGATTTTTCCACCTCGCACGGCTGCAACGCGCAACTCGAATTCTGCATCGAACCCGTCTCGGATAGCACCTAGATCCAATTCGCCCTTGAGTAATGCCACGACAACCTCCTTCGAATGGCGTCGCGACGCTTGCCTTGCAAACACATCGCCCAGCACGCATGTGACGACGCGTGCAAACACCCGCCTCGACGCGCATCCAATTCATACCCCAAGCAGCACCCGCGCACCACATGACTCGAAGGTCATCGGGGTCCCGTTTTCCAGAGACTTCGCGTCGCGACATGACGTTGAACAACTGGCGAGTTTCGCCAATTTGCACTGCACGCTCGACGATCGCGGTCACGGGCATACACCTTCTACAACCTTGTCGAGAAAAGCAGACACCGCCGTGTTGCGTCGCTACGTGAGGACTCGAAACGAAAAATGGGGGAGCTCAGGCGGCGCCCAAGTGCACTCGCATCCCGCGCAATCACGGCATTTTCGGATCGCAGCCTGGTGTAGGCAGCAGACCAAAGCACGACCTGTTGCATGTCGTGCAACAGGTCGTGCAGTCACCCGCCGCCCTTTCGGGTTCGAGTGCGTCATGGCGTCTTC